>JAXQGB010000001.1:0-29460 GCA_034331105.1 Synergistota bacterium
CCCTCCTTCGCCGATGGTACTACGGAGGGTATTCGTGGGAGAGTAGGTCACCGCCGAAATTAATAAAAAAACAGAGTCAGAAGCATTCGCTTCCGGCTCTGTTTTTTTATGTGATCCTGCATACAAATATAAGTTGCAATTGAGGTATAGGGCAGATGATGACGACGCAGTTTGTGATGCTCCGAACCGAGGCGTATATCGATACGTTGAGGTGAAGGGGCATTGCATGCTGCTAAGTCAGCGCTGCCATATGCCTCAATTGCAAGAGGAGGGGACACACCCGGTCCGATGCCGAACCCGGCAGTCAAGCCCCGTGAGGATGCATCTTCACGCCCGAAAGCGCAAAACATTTGCAGAGTGTTTTTCGGCGTATTAACTATACGCCTACAAAACCCGCTGCTGCATGTTTCACACTTTCAGACGCAAATCTGCAGCCTCACGCAAGTCCTTCGCCGATGGTACTACGGAGGGTATTCGTGGGAGAGTAGGTCACCGCCGAAATTAATAAAAAAACAGAGTCAGAAGCATTCGCTTCCGGCTCTGTTTTTTTATGTGATCCTGCATACAAATATAAGTTGCAATTGAGGCATAGGGCAGATGATGACGACGCATCCCCTCCGTAGTCCCGGTATGCCATTGAGCCGGGATCCATAGGTTTTGGTTTAAATAATTGCTTCCCAATTGCTTCCCAACCGCTTCCTGCGGCTTCGCGGCAATCATTTTGGCGCTTCCCGCCGGTGCTCTTCCGGCTGCCATATGCCTCAATTGCAATTATTTGAGACGGGGGCGGCACCTAGCCAGCAAATACGCATCAATAAATTCGTTATCGTCGGATACAGCCCAGTCCTTGGCGGTGCCTTCCACTTTGAACCCCATCGATTTGCAGAGCTTTAGGGCGTTGAGGTTATCTAAGGCGATCTCTACCTCGACACGTTCAAGCATTAGTTCTTTGTCGGCAAGCTCCAGCGCTGCCATCATCAGTGCCTTGCCAAGCCCCTGACCCTGCCATTTTGCACCCATCATTATTTCGAGAGTGGCCTGTCTTCTCAGGTAAATTTGGGGATCTACCCTGAGCAATACCACTCCGCATATCTCAATGGGTTTGACTTCCGTTTCCAGGACCAACAGATGGTCAAGTGGAGTGAGGTTTTTGATGAGTTTTTCAGCATCAGAAAACCCTGCCTGGGAAATGTTCATGCTTTTCCTTACAGAACTGTCGGAACTGATCTCACTGATTTGGTGTGCGTCTTCCAATTTTACCGGTCTGATGATCATCTTGCCGAATCTCCTTTTATGTCGAACCTTCCCATGAAGTATTCATCAACGAACTTGCCGTCCTTAACTGCTGCATTTTTTCTTGTTGCTTCAATTTTGAATCCGAATTTTTTATAAAGATTTATTGCCGCTTTGTTTTCTGTTAGCACAAGGAGTTCGATCCTGTGCAGAGCAAGCTTTCCATCCGCTTCATCCAGCAGTTTTTTCATGAGTGCCGTCCCTATTCCTTTTTCCTGGTAATAAGGAGCGACCATCACTGCGAGCATGGCGCTGTGCCTTCTTCTGAAGCATCTGTTTTTAAGCATAACAGCCATCCCGGCTATCTCACCCTTTTTTTCAACAGCGACAAAAGCCCTGTCATCGTCTGATAGCGACTTTATGAAATCAACTGTGACCTCCAGCCTTTCGCTTGTAATAGCCAGGACCCCTTCCCTGACTCCGTCAAGCCTTCTTATACGTGAAATTTGTTCTGCGTCTTCTGTAGAAACTGACCTTATTTCCAAAATGAAGCACCTCCGTGCTGATTATTGCATTTTTTTATGTCCAAGTTATATTTTACCTCAGAGAGGCTGATTTTTGATAGGCATTCCTACCTTGACACATTATGACAATTGACTATAGTTTATAACTGTTATAGATTAAGATAAATATTATACGGAGGTGCTTTACTTATGAAAATAGGAAAAAAGATGGAAAAAAGCATTAATTCCCAGATACAGGCTGAGTTTGAATCCTCATATCTTTATCTTTCGATGGCTGCTTGGTTCGAAGATGCAGATCTTCCCGGATGCGCCCACTGGATGGAAAAACAGGCTCATGAAGAGTGGGAGCATGGAATGAAGTTTTACAAATACCTTGTCTCTCGCGGAGGACGTGTAGTCCTTGGTCCTATCCCTGCCCCGAAGAAAGAATGGAAAGATGCGGAAGATGTCTTTACAGAGGTACTTGCTCACGAAGAAAAAGTTACTTCTCTGATCGATGCAATGGTAGAGCTTTCTGAGAAAGAAAAAGACCACGCCACCAGAAGCATGCTCAACTGGTTCGTTGACGAACAGGTCGAAGAAGAAGAGCACGCCACCGAGATAGTCGCCAGACTCAAAAATTCCGGCAACTCACCGATAGCCTGCCACATGCTTGACAGGGATCTTGGAAGCAGATAAAAACAAATTGTTATAAAAGAGCCCTTTGATAAGCTACAATATATAAAGTTGCAAATTTACTGCCCCGGGAGGATGGACCATGGAAAATCAGCTAGACATGAAAGCGCTGTTCAGCATAACTTATGGTATGTATATTGTAAGTACTGAAGCAGAGGGCAAGCTCAACGGACAGATCGCAAACGCAGTGATGCAGATAACAGGTGACCCTGTGTGCGTCACTACATGCCTTAACAAGGCCAACCTCACCACAGAAATGATCCAGAAAAGCGGTTTCTTTGCGGTTTCGATCCTTGAACTGGACGTGCCCATGACGTTTCTTGGACAGTTTGGCTTTAAATCAGGACGTGACATCGACAAATTTGAGAACGTCAATTTCCTTAAAGGCATAACAGGAGCTCCAATGGTCACAGACTGGTCTGTCTCTACACTTGAGGCAAAAGTCGTCCGCACTCTTGAGCTTGACACCCATGTGCTTTTTGTCGGCAACGTAGTAGGAACCAAGTTTATCAAAGAGGCGACCCCTCTGACATATGCTGACTACCACCTGATCAAAAAGGGAAAATCCCCCAAAACAGCTCCTACGTTCGGATTCAACACAATCAAATAAAAATATGCTCAGTATCCTTGATGGCGAAATGGCTCTTGCCAACAGCCGATCAATATTCGAAAAGATATACGCCGATTATAATAAGCGGGTCTATGTTTCACCGGACCCGCTTCAGTTTTTGTACGATTACGAAAAGATCCGTGACAGGGAAGTCGTCGGATTGATCGCATCTTCTCTCGCATACGGAAGGGTCGCACAGATACTCAAAAGCGTTGGAAGGGTGCTTGAATGCCTCGGTGATTCACCTGCTGAATTCCTAAAAAACGCGGAGAGGAAAGAACTGGAAGAGAAGCTGGAAGGTTTTGTTCACCGTTTTAACGATTCTTCCGACATGGTCGACTTTCTCTGTTGTATAGGCAATGTGCTGAATATCTATGGGTCAGTCGAAAACCTTTTTCTTTCTTATTACAAAGGGGAGACCTGGCAGGCGATGCAGGGCTTTACTACGAGCTTCCTGGATTGCGGAGGCAGGGGCGCCACATTTCTGATGCCGGATCCTGCCAAGGGCAGCGCCTGTAAGAGACTTGCCCTCTATCTCAGATGGATGGTCCGTTCCGATGATGTCGATCCGGGGGGATGGAACAAAATTGATCCGGGAGCGCTGCTGATACCTCTTGATACGCATATGTTCAACATTTGCACCAAACTGGGGCTTTGCAGCAGAAAAAACGCTGACGGCCGTTCAGCGATAGAGATCACGGAAGCATTCAAACGCGTTTGCCCTGAAGATCCCGTCCGTTACGATTTTGCTCTGACCCGATTTGGGATCAGGAACGACATGAAGTTAGAAGAGCTCTTCATCAACTGGGACAGGATCGAATAGATCGATCCCGGTTTTTTCACCCCCGGTAGTTGTTATCTTCTTTCGACGTTGATGCTTAGCTTAATGGTGGTAAAATCTGTTAAGTCACGATAGGGGGTATATCAAATGTCAAATGATGTTTTTAATGAACTGCTTGCAAAAGTTTACAGCTCCATCGATGAACAAAAAGAACACGCTTTCTCTGTAAGCGATGACATAGCTGCGCATCCCGAACTGAGCGGAGAAGAGTTCCGCACGGCCGGTATATTCTGCGAATGGCTCAAAAACGATGGATTTGATGTCGAAATGCCATACTGTGGAATGGAGACGGCATTTATTGCAAAAAAAGGATCAGGGAAACCCCGCGTTGCGATCCTGGTCGAGACGGACGCATTGCCTGAGGTCGGGCACGGGTGCGGACATAACCTTAGTGGAACCATGTCTGTGCTTGCGGGAACGGCCCTTTTTAAAGTCATGGACGAAATAAATGGTGAACTTCTTGTGATAGGCACTCCTGCCGAGGAGACTTGGGGAGCAAAATGTAAGATGGCCGACATGGGGGTTATGGACGACATTGACCTTGCAATAATGATACATTGCACATCCCTGAAGAACCTGGTTTCGATGACGACCCCGGCGCTCCAAGGCTGGAACATAACATATACGGGGATTGCTTCCCATGCGGCAGCGGCACCCTGGGACGGAAGAAATGCATTTAACGGCGCAAGGCTCTTCTTTGATGCGCTTGATATGATGAGGCAGCATGTAAGGCCCGAGATCAGGATGCACGGCATATTAAAGGAATCCGGGACGGCTGTGAACACAGTTCCTGATAAGGCCTCTATTCTTTTGGAACTCAGGGCCCCCGACAGAAGGGACCTCGATAAGATAACCGAGAGGGTAAAAAAATGCGCAGCAGGTGCATCAGCTGCCACTGAAACAGAGATGGTCTTCGAGAAGAATTTTACAAGTTTTGACAATTCATTGGAACTTTCCTCACTTGAGAGTATAGTACAGTCAGGCTTTGACAGTGTCGGTCTTCAGACTTCCGAAAAAGAATCCCCCGGAGGGGCTTCCGACATGGGAGACATAAGCTGGCGCTGTCCTGCGATCCAACCGCTTCTTTCAATTGTTGACAGGCAGGTCCCGCTGCACACTGCAGAGTTCGAAGCAGCGACCAGGTCCAAACTGGGTCACGAGAGGCTTGCGGCAGGAGCAAAGGTGATAGCCTATACTGCGTTAAAAATATTGCTTGATGAGAAAGCTCGAAAGGATGTAAAAGAGGAATTTTTACGTAAGAAGAACGGATGAAAAAAAGAGACAAAATGCTATACTCACGAAAAGAGATAAGGGAGGCGACGGCATGACATCTATCCTGCCATACTGGGATCAGAATATTGAACTTGACATTGTGCCGTGGATACCCTACGGGAAAGATTACAGTCCTGTGACTGTCAACAGCATGCTCAGCCCGCTCCTTGGGAGCGTAGCAGGGCTTGCATTCGAAATGCAGAGTGAATTTCTCTATCTGAGGAGTTTTCAAAGCGGGAACGTAGGAACTATGGTAAGGCAAAACATTATAGACCCGATCCGCAACAAGGGGATCGAGTTCGGTTTTACCATGGTCTTTACGTACTCAGAGAAGATAGAAACATCGATGATCCCTCTTATAAGGGAATACCCCGGACTGAGGGCCGGTCTCACACTGTGCGGGATTTGGAGCTCTGATGTTCTTGTGGACGAATGCAAGGTGCTCGTCCTTGTCAGCGAAGATCCATTCTTTGACGAAGGGGCGTTTTTCAAGTCACTTCAGAGGTCTTTCCAGAGCATCTCGGGGATAGAGCGCTCGAACATCTCATTCTTCGCGGAAAAATTTGGTTACAGGAGATTTTCCATTTCATACGAGACCGATAACCTGACGCAGATGAGGATAACACAGGCTCTTTTTGACCTGGAGCTTGATGAGACAAGGGACCTTATCGGCCCCGCCCCCGAGATGAAGCTCCCTCTGCTCCCTGGAATAAGGTAATTTAGGTTTTTACTTAAGAACAGATATCCTGAAACTTAAAACATAATAATGGCCGGCAGGAATGAGTTTTTTCTGCCGGCCCTATTTTTTATTGTTTCATGTGTAAAAGCAGGAACACTATTGATAATAGTTGTAGCACTTATTGTGTCATGGAATTTTTATAACCAACGTTGATCTGATTAATATTGCTCAATCTATTTTTAACAATCTTTTATGTCCTACAGCTTTTGAGCAAAATTGTAGTCCTTGAACTCGAACATATCAACGTCAACAACAGCTTTTTCGTATTTTTGAAGCCGGGTTTTTGCTCTCTGAGTATCTTTCATGTAAACCCCTATTATCAAAGAATGGATCATTGCCATTGCAGAGGCATTCGGGTCGGTGATAATTAGATATTTTTGAGGGGTTATCAGGGTAAAATCAGTATAAGGAGTTATCCCTGAAAGCTTGCTGTCTGTCATTCCAATGATCTTGACCTTCCTGTCAAATAGAGCTTTAGTTATTCTTTGTGTCTCCTTTGGGTATCGCGGATAACTAAAGACAATTGCCGCAGCATTTTGTACCCCCGAGCTCAGAAGGCTGAGGAAAGTCATATCTGCTTTTGTAACAGTATGTACATTATCGCAAAAAATACCTAAAAAATTAGCTGCATAATCTGCCAGGAAAACATGGGTTGGACCTCCAACCAAAAAAATAATACTCGAATTGAAAAGCGTGTCGACACACCTATCAAAAATATTCGGGTCGATCATTCCTAAAGTCTCAGCCATCAAACTATATTCCAGTTTAAAAACCCTTTGATAGACAGGTTCATGAGGATCACCATAACTTTCCTGACGAAAAGGATTCTGGGGGGAGTTTTCCTGAGTTTCTCTTCTGAGGGCTGTCTGAAATTCAGAGAAGTTTTTATAGCCAAGGGTATAAACAAAACGAGTAAGAGTTGGCTCGCTTACTCCGGCTTCAAGGGCAATTCGTGGAGCATTCATCAAAGCGACTTCATAGAAATTATCTAATATAAATTTTGCAAGCACGGATTGTTTTTTACTAAGTTTATTCTGAACAGCTGTTATTTCAGAAGATATAGACATGCCAGACACTCTCCTTATGGTTTGTAGACAATATTTACAAAAACTTAATAGTCATGATAGTTATATCCTGTTTTTGCTGAAAAAGGAAAGCTCTTTTTCCGTATATATTTTACATCACTCTTCTCAAAACGTCTTCTTGCAAGGGAGTGTAATAATTCCAAATCCGAGTGGGATTATTATGAATCCGTCAGGTCGTTAATAAAAACACCCTATATGTAACAAAAAGATGTTATTGTAAATATAATAAAAAGAAAAAATAACTTTACATATTAGGATATGCAGATAGATATTTAATTCCACTTAATTATTTATTTATAACATTTCGAAGAATTAAATTCGACGTGTTGACAGAGTATTCAAAGATGCTAATATGTCAATAAGCATCTTTCAAAATTTAAAATATGTTGAAATTCTTACAATAATTTTGATGAAAAATTAATTTTCTGTTTATTAAATTTATACAAATACCGTTGGTATTATATGGCGCTGAAAACTTAAACTGAAGAAAGAGGGGATTACTGTGATCATTATCGAAGAGAAGCAAATTGAAAAGACAGTAACTATGTCAATGGCGCTTCCAATATTCAGAAAGGCTTACGAGGACTGTGTCAAAGGGTATATTTATGCGGGAGACAGGATCGTAATGCCTATCCGAGGCGAAGAAAACTGTGCTCAGTGGCTGGTTGCATGCTGTACAAACGTTCCAATATTCGGTTCAAAGTTTGCGTCTGTATTTCCGGGGAATGTGTCCAAAGGCATGCCATCGGTGCTTTCACAGATAAGCCTGTATTCGGCAGAGACAGGGGAACTTCTTGCGCTATTGGATGCAAACTACCTTACAGCCATAAAAACAGGAGGCAGTGCCGCAATCGCTACGGATCTGATGGCTAATAAGGATGCAAGTAAGCTGGGTATCATTGGAACAGGAATGCAGGCCTTTACCCAGGTACTCGGAATCCAGGAAGTTCGCGATCTAACTGAACTGCGTGTTTTTGACATGAATAAGGAGCGAGTGCTTCAGTTTGTGGAAAAGGTCAAGAAAGTGCAGAACCATCCTTACAAAATAATCGCAGAGAGTTCAGCTGACGAGTGTGTAGCTGCCTCAGAGATAATATGCACGTGCACACCTTCGCTGACGCCGGTGTTTAACGGAGATGCGATCAAGCTGGGTACACATATCAACGCGATTGGTTCGTTCACTCCGTTCATGCAGGAGATAGACGATACTGCTGTTATTAGGGCACAAAAAGTTGTTACAGAACATGTTGAGGGAATATGGGCTGCTGCAGGCGATATCCTGATCCCATTCAATAAGGGGCTGTTTGGTAAGGAGAAGGTAAACGGTTCCATCGGTGAAGTTCTGACGGGTAAGATCCCCGGAAGGGAAACCAGGGATGAAATCACGCTTTATGAAAGCGTTGGTTCTTGCGTACTGGACATTGCAATTGCCATTGCAGTGTATGATATCTTAAAATAAGCACAGGACATTATATGTATTTCAGAGGAGAAGAAGCCCGGTTTTTAGGGGCTTCTTCTTTTTTTAAGAACATATATCTAACTGTTTCTCTCATGTTTTTTAGTCGTACTAGAAATCTGATAACACATTGTTAAATATTGTGCGTTTATATAATTGCAATCATTTTATTACTAAAAATACATGCACGCCGGTTTATTTAATTATAAAAATTCAAATCTAAACACATAAAACTAAGATGAATTTTCAGAAAACTAGTTGACGTAAAGGGAAGAGTTTGATATTGTGAGTTGCATGGAAATAATTACAAAAAAATATTTATGACGTAAAAATTACAAATATATGAAATGGAGGCAGAGTCTTGAAAACAGGAAAGGAATTAGTCTTGGATGCGCTGCGTTTTAAAGAACTGGAAAGAGTCCCGTGGGTGCCCTTCACGGGAGTTCATGTCGCCAAGCTTATTGATTTGGATGCCGAAGCATTTTTAAAAGATTCGGACCTGATAGCCAAGGGAGTTGCCGCTGCTGCGGAACGTTACAGGGCCGATGGAGTCTGCTCCGTATTCGACCTTCAGGTCGAAGCTGAAGTCTTGGGATGTGAACTAAAATGGTCAAAAAATAACCCGCCGGCAGTAGTCACTCATGTGCTTGAAGACGGAAGACCTATTTCGTCCCTCCCGGAATTCACCAAAGACAAGGGCCGCATTCAGCTTTGCCTGGATGCTACTAAAAAAATAGTTGATGAAATTGGCGAAACAAAGGCTGTATTCGCCCTGGTATGCGGACCTTTTACTCTTGCCCTTCACCTTGCGGGGAGCTCATTTCTTACTAATATGATCGAACAGCCGGCCATGGCGAACGAGCTTTTGGATCACTGTGCTGAAATAGTTATCAAAATGTCAGATTGGTACCGGGAAACTGGTGCTGATGTGATAGCCGTAGTAGATCCCATGATCAGCCAGATATCACCCAGACACTTTAAACGTTTTGTCACTCCGTCTTTTGAAAAAGTTGTAAAAGCCGTTAAAGAGAAGGATTGTTTAATAACATTGTTCTGCTGCGGGAACGCGACAAAGAACATCGAACTTATGATGCAGTGCGAGCCAAATGGAATAGCCTTTGACGAGCAGGTCGACCTTGAAATGGTTGGCAAACTTGCAGAACAGTATAAGGTCAGCTTCGAGGGAAATATGGCTCTTACAACGACACTGCTCTTCGGTTCACCTGTCGAATGTGCGTCAGAGGCTAAGGCGCGCATAGAAACAGGAGGCAAAAGAGGTTACATACTCTCTCCGGGCTGCGACCTTCCGTTTGATACCCCCTTCTATAATCTTGAAGCTGTAGGGAATTATGTTCACGATGGGACGATCCCCGAAAAGACCACAGGATTCCTTACCCTCGAAGAAGCCTTGAATCAGTGTGAAGATGACGGTAAAACGGAAGAGATCAATGAAATCGAAAAAGGTAAAGTTTTCATTGAGATAGTCACTTTGGACTCCGAAGGATGTGCCCCGTGCCAGTATATGGTTGAGGCAGTTAAGTCTGTTGTCGACATGTATGGAAACAAACTTACCTGGCATGAGTCGCTTATAAAAAGTCTTGCGGGTATACGCCGCACTCAGAAGCTTGGAGTCACGACCCTTCCAACCATGCTCATAAACAACGAAGTCGTATTTGACAACATAACGCCAACAAAGACTGAGCTATGCAAAGAAATCGATAAAAGACTGTAGGGAAAATGTTGGAAAAATAGGACATTTAGAGGTGATGCCGCCGAAAGCACTGTAAGCCCAAAACTAGATATGTCGCGACGAACTAGGTAATTTGCATGTTTTGTGCAGGATCCATGCAGATAATATCGGGAAAATGAAGGAGGAATGGTTGTGGAAAGATTTAAATTGTTGAGCGATGCAGATCTGTTGCGTATTGATCAGGCATCACGAGCACTGTTGTGGGAAGTTGGACTTGTTGTTGAAAATGAGGAAGCAAAAGATTATTTTGAAAAAGCAGGAGCAACAGTCGATAGAAAAACGAATCAGGTGTTCATTCCTGATCACCTGATTTCAAAAACAATAGATATGTGCTCTTCTTCTGTCCGGCTCTACAACAGAAAAGATCCTGAACCAATAGTCATCGGAGGCGACGACGTTTACTTCGGAACAGTTGGGATCGCTACAAATGTTTTGGATATAGAAACTGACCAGTATCGTGAAGTTCTTACACAGGATCTTATCGATATCATTCAGCTCTCAGATGTTCTTGACAGACCTCATTATATTCTAGTCCCGGCAACACCGACAGATGTTCCGGCAACAATAGTTGACCTAGTAGAAACAAAGGCTCTTCTGTTAAACACAAGCAAGCATTTCATAGCAGAGGCACAGAACGCCGAAAACTGCAGGAAAACATTTGAAATGTGTGCAGAAGTTGCCGGTGGTATGGATAAGTTCATTGCGAAACCATTTGCCACAATGCTTGTAACCCTTACAAGCCCTTTGCACTGTCGCAGAGATGTCGCAGAACTCACCATTGAAACAGCTAAAATCGGAGCTCCGCTCTTTATCGAATCAGGCCCCATGGCAGGAGGAACAGGTCCTGCAACGCTTGCAGGAACACTTATACTTGCAAATGCAGAAATACTCAGCACATTTGTCCTTGCAAAAGCTGTTAATCCCAATGTTCCCCTTGTATATGCAAGTTGGGCGAGACTTCTTGATATGAGGGCTGCCACTTGTTCACATGGCGGACCGGAATTCCCGATGCTTCGTGTCGGAACGAGCCAGCTTGCAAAATACTACGGTTTGCCCTGCGGTGGAGGCGCCGTTCTTGCTGATACAAAATCGATAGATGTTCAGCTGGGGATGGAAAAGATGGGTACAGGGCTTCTTCCTGCCTTGGCCGGGTGCAATATGTGCACAGGTATGGGCTTGTTTGCTGATGAAAATGCAATAAGCCTTGAGACGCTTATTATAGACTGGGAAGTCACCGGTTGGATCGAGCGTGTTCTCAGAGGAATAAATGTAACAAAAGAGACCTGCGATATCGCCATATTCAAAGAAGTCGGACCGGGCGGTGATTTTGTAAGGTCTAAGCATACTTTTGACAACTACAAGACAGAAAGCTTCCTGCCGAAAATAATGGACCGCGGCTATCTTGCTATTGAAAAAGATCCTCTCGCAAAGAACATGAGAAAACGTGCCAAGGCGATGTATCCAAAATTGATGCAGAACTACAAAGCTCCAGTTGTTTCTGAAGAAATTATCAGTAAGCTTGATCAGATAATCGCGAGATAGGGGGAACTGTCATGAATAAACAGGATGTAATGGATAAAATCATAGCAGCTCTGATGGACCAAGACAGGGAAGAAGTAAATTCTCTCGTAGACAAGGCGTTGAATAACGATGTCTCTCCAATGGACATACTGAATAACGCTCTTGCAGCTGGTTTGAGAGAGATGGGTTTTCTCTTCGCAAAAGAAGAGATGTTTCTTCCCGAACTGCTGTTAGCGGCAAATATAGTAACAGAGATAATGGACCGGCTTTCAGAAAAATTTAAGTCAAGCGAAGCAAACATCAAAAAGCGCGGTACGGTTCTTCTTGCAACAGTGGAAGGCGACGTTCATGATATCGGCAAGAGTCTTGTCGGTATGATAATGAATGCTTCCGGGTATTCGATCATTGATGCAGGTAAAGATGTTGCAAACACAAAGCTGATCGAACTTGTTAAAGAGCACAAGCCTGACATAGTCGGACTTTCATCTCTGCTTGCCACAACAATGCCCGCTCAAAAAGAATTTATTGAAATGGCAAAAGAGGCCGGCATTCGCGACCAGATAAAGATAATGGTAGGCGGAGCTCCTGTGTCCAAAGACTGGGCTTATAAGATCGGTTCTGACGGTTGGGCAGAAGATGCCTCCGGAGCGGTCCTTGAAGCTGATAGGATGCTTGGCGTCAAATAGTCTAGTTTGTTTTGAAAAAGCCAAAACAAAAAATATTGTTTTGGCTTTTTAAGTTTTATTGTTATATCTTTAAAAATATGGATGTGGGGTGAAACTAATGAACGATAAAATGGAAAACAACGATAGGAATTTTGACCGGCCAGTTTTTATTATTAGTGCTGGCTTTTTCTTGCTATTTGTCATTCTTTGCTTTGTAAATGAGGAACTTGCAAATAAGTTTATCTACGGGACTCACGCAATAATTGCGAGATACACCGGAGCAATTATGCAATTTACTTTCCTGGCGATATGGCTTATATGTATTACCATTGCAATGAGCAGATTTGGCTCTGTCAAGATCGGGGGTAAAGAGGCTGTTGCAGACATCAAGACTTTTAACTGGTTTGCAATAATTTTGACCACTCTCCTTGCGGGAGGGGGGGTCTTTTTTTCCGCAGCAGAACCGATGTACCATTTTTTGACTCTGCCAAAATCTTTTATTGGAATAACTTCTGGAACACCCGAAGCTGTTGCTCCCGCACTCGCGCAGAGCTATCTGCACTGGGGTTTTTTGGCATGGGGCGCTCAGGCTATTGGTGTAATGATCCTTGTTTTTGCATGTGAACACAGGGGGATGCCTTTGAAAGCCCGTTCTCTCCTTTATCCCGTCTTGGGCGAAAAAGGTGTTCTTGGAATGCCCGGAACGATAATGGATGCTTGCTCGCTTATCGCAGTTGCAGCAGGAACAATTGGCCCGATCGGATTTCTTTCACTCCAAATGAGTTATTCGCTTCAATCGCTCTGGGGGATCCCCGATGTTTTTGCTACAAGGCTGATGGTCCTGGCATTCACGACATTTGCATTTACGTTGGCGGCATCTACAGGAATATATAAGGGAATAGACTTACTTGCGAAATGGACACTATACCTTGCAATTTTCATGATAGGCGCAGTTCTCATTCTTGGTCCCGGGGTGTTTATTCTGGATTCGTTTATGTCTGGAATGGGGACATACCTCACGAATTTCTTGAATATCAGCCTTTACCGAGGTGACCCTGAATGGCTTGGATGGTGGACTGCATTTTACTGGCCATGGTTCCTCAGTTATGGCCCGACGATGGCGTTGCTGCTCGTACGTATTTCAAAGGGCAGGACACTTCGGCAACTATTGCTGGTAGTCTGTCTGGTCGGACCGATAATAACTAATTTCTGGTTTTCGATCCTTGGTGGAGCGGGTATATTCATGGAACTTGGCAATCCTGGAATTATATCAGGACCTCTTAAAGAGAGCGGAATGCCCACAGTCCTCCTTACTATTATGCAGAACATGCCCATTTCATGGCTGCTTGTCCCCCTTTCTCTCCTACTGGTCGCGCTCTTTCTCTTTACCACAGGAGCAGGAATAGCATACAGCATGGCAATAGGAGTTACCGGAATGGCAACTCCACCGCGCTGGGTCATAATTATGTGGGGTGGAGTAATGGGAGCTGTTGCTACCTTCCTTGTTAAAATCGGAGGTGCAAACGCGATGAACGCTCTTCAGACGTTTATCGTTGTTGCTGCTGTCCCGTTGTTTGTCTTCTACATACCGCAGCTTTGGGGCGCCTACACCTGCGCGAGAGCCTCCTATAAAGAGGGCCAGTACAAGATCACAGACGGGGATTGATAGGAATATTAATAGATATTTGAAATAATGAAGCTGTTTAATCTCGAAAGTTAAGACAGTAACAGGTAATTACAAAATAAGTAATGACAAACTGCTATATTTAAATTCCAAACAAATATAGCAGTTTGTTAAATTTATCAAGGATGGTGATTTTTAATGGATTCATATGAGTCTGCTGTTGTAAAAGGAATTCTTGGCATAGATGCTGGGGGGACTTTCACTGACCTTGCATTTATCGCAGGTGCAGATTCAAAGGTCCTGGCATCAACAAAAACACCAACAAATCATTCTGACCTGGTAACAACAATTGAAAAAGGCCTGGACCAGATATTAGAGCAGATCAATGCAGAACAGATAAAAGCAATAAACCTTGCAACCACACTTGCCACTAATGCCATCGTTGAGAATAAAATTCGTTCCTGCGCCCTGATCGTGATTGGTTATGATCCGGACAGCGTCGAAAGATGGAAAAATGAGAATAAGTTTGGGACTAGGCTTGTATACCAGGTTTCTGGGGGGCATGACCCCAAAGGTAACGAAGCAGCACCATTTGATGAGGAAAGTTTTAAGAAAATATGCGATATGATCCTTCCTCAAATTGAGTCTATTGCTGTTTCTTCATATTTTTCGGTCCGTAATCCTGAACACGAAATAAGAGCTAAAGAAATAATTCGTAAGAAAGATCCAAGGGTCTTCATTTCGAGTGGGCACGAGCTTGTTTTTGATCTTGATGCCTTAAAACGCGCAACAACGGCAGCACTAAATGCAGGACTTATCCCAATAATAATCGAATTGCTCGAATCCGTGGAAAATGTCTGCTCCAAGCGGGGGCTTGACGTACCAATCACGATTGTAAGAGGTGATGGTTCCCTAGTAAGCTCAGAATGGGCAAGGAACCACCCTATAGAAACCATACTTTCCGGTCCTGCAGCCAGCGCCATAGGCGCCTGTTTCCTTGGCGGCGCGCGGGAGTTCGGGCGGCAGTCATGCGTAGTTGACATTGGCGGTACCACCACAGACATCATATATTTAAAGGAAGACGGCACCCCGACATTAAGCGAGGATGGAACGACAGTAGGCCAACATAAAACATTGGTAAAATCAATCGATATCCATACCTTCGGCCTTGGAGGAGACAGCCGCATACGCATTGACAGCGAACGCAACATCATAATAGGTCCCCGCAGGGTCAAGTCATTATGTTCTGCATCTTCGGAATTAGCAAAATTCAAAGAATGCCTTAGGGAATTGGCTTCCACCGGGACAACAGAAGAGCCCCTCATCGTTTACGCAGGGAATAAAGGAAATCCATCCAGCCGGTTTGAAGAGAACATTCTCAATATGCTCGAATACGGCCCCTTATATGCAAGCAGAATGCTCACAAACGTTCACCTGTCTCACAGAGGGATGCTCCAGCTTGAAGAAATGGAACAGAAAGGACTTATTAATTTTGCAGGATTTACCCCTACAGACGCACTTAACGTAACCGGCAAACTGAATATATGGGACAGGGAAGCATCAGAAATTGCAGCAGGGATCCTTCTTTATGACAAAAATATGTCTGTGAGATCCTTCTGTGAGAGCATATGCAGAAAAGTTTCTGTCCTTGCTTCACATAAAATTTTCAGGAAAAAGCTTTCTAAAAAAATCGATTTATCTGTTGACGGAGAGATCGACAGATTGATACTTCACAGCCTGTCAAGAGAGAATGCCAGCGATCAACTGGTCAAACTTGATATCGGAGCCACTCCAATAGGAGTAGGTGCCCCGACATGGGCATTTATTGAAGATATCGGCACGATGCTTTCAGAAAAATCAGTTCTTCCCGAAAATGCCGGTGTTGCAGGGGCAGTCGGGGCAGCCGTAGGATCATTTTCACTTCGGTACCTGGTTTTGGTAACGCCGCTAAAGAACGGTCAGTTCAGGGTCCACATGCCTATAGGCATAAAAGACTTTGAAATGCTTGACGAAGCTGTAAACGAAACACAGGCATTAATGAGACCATGGATAATAGAGAGGGCAAAAAAAGCGGGAGCTTTAAATCCTTTAATAAATTGTAGCAGAGAAGATGAAGAGGCATGGATCGCAGGTGGGATCCGAAAACTCCACTTAAGAACACAACTCTATTTTGAAGTTCAGGATGCTTCTTGAATTTCTTGTTTCTCGCTGTTTAATTATGTTGTGTTGAAACAATAATATTTATTCTTTAAAAATATTTGAAACAGTGGAACTGCAGAAATGAGTGATTATTTTGAAAAATGGCCATTTGTTGTTTGTTGATCAAAACACTGAAACGGAGCTAACGCCTCTGCGGGATGAAACGATAGGAAAACTTCTTGTCAGGAATGGTATATACATAGATCAGCCGTGCGGTGGAACAGGCTTGTGCGGCAAGTGCAGAGTGATTTTATCCGGGAGCCTTCCGGAACCTACCCCCAAAGAAAAAAATATATTTTCACAGCAAGAGCTTGCTTCAGGTCTAAGGCTGGCCTGCCAGTCAAAGGCATCCGCCGGGATGTCAGTCAGCATTCCTGTTCAGGACTCACAAAACATAAAAGTATTGGACTACTTTGACGATGTCCAAGCATCAAAGATAAGCTGCAACAGTAAAGGTGTGAATGGCATAGCTGTTGACATCGGGACCACGACCTTAGTTGCCTACTTGGTAGACATGGCGACCGGCAAGACTCTTGCCGCATCTTCAGCCATAAATCCCCAGACCTCTTTCGGCGCGGATGTCATTTCACGCATAAGCTATATAGACAGCAGACCTGAAAGACTTTCAGATCTGCAGAAGGCAGTCGTCCGGCAGATCAACGATCTTATTAAGGAACTGTTTTCAAAGACTGGCCGTTCAGCCACAAATAAGGATCTTATAGTGGCTGCAGGGAACACCACGATGGAACACATCTTTGCCGGCATATCCCCTGAAAGCATTGGCAAATCTCCGTTCGAACCTCAATTTTACGACAGTATCGAATTTGATGCCGTAAAACTTGGCATAGAAGCGGAAAACGGTGTGAAAGTAAAACTAATGCCCAATATCCACGGTTTTGTAGGAGGGGACATCGTATCAGGCATAATCTACTCCGGAATGCATGATACAGACGAACTCTCTCTCCTTGTGGATATCGGTACCAACAATGAAATGGTACTGGGAAACAAAGACCTCATGTACTGCTGTTCAGCAGCCGCAGGCCCCGCCCTTGAGGGTGCAAAGATAAAAATGGGTATGAGGGCTGCTCCCGGAGCAATAGACAGCGTCAAAATAAACGGCAGCGGTATAACCATAACAACCATCGGCGACATGCCTCCCGTCGGCATATGCGGCTCCGGCCTGGTAGATGCAATCTCAGAACTACTGAAATCCGGTGTCATAACACAAAGCGGCAGGTTTGCGGATAAAGAAAAACTGGAAGAATATCTGTCCAGCAGATTCAAAGGGAAGAAGGGCAAAGACTTTTCCTTCATACTCGCCGCAGAAGGAGAGTACAGAAGCAATCCTGAGGTGGGGATCACCCAGAAGGATATACGTGAGATACAGCTTGCAAAGGGAGCAATAGCTGCGGGGGCTCAGATCCTCCTCGATGTTGCGGGCAAAAAGCTCGATCAAATCAAAAACGTATATCTGGCAGGCGCCTTCGGAAACTACATAGATATAGAAAACGCAGTAAGAATATCCATCCTTCCCGACGTTGCAAGAGAAAGAATACACCCCGTAGGAAACAGCGCAGGTGCAGGAGCGTGTCTCATGCTGAAGGATCCGTCTCTCTGGGATACTGCCGCTCATATCATCAAAAGGGCGGAACACATAGAACTGGCAAACCACAAAGACTTCCAGGAAATCTTTGTAGCCAGCATGACATTCTGAAGGATGATAAAAATGGCTGAACAGGGAACAAAAAACAAATGCAAAGTCTTTCTCCTCTCCGGATTCCTCGGCAGCGGCAAAACCACCCTGCTGCAGAACCTTCTTGAAACAGTTCCGGATGGTGAGACTGCTGCTGTCCTCATGAACGAATTCGGAAAGGCCGGAGTGGACGGTGACGTAGTGCGTAAAAAAGGCCTTGAAATAATTGAGATAAGCAGAGGATCGATCTTCTGCGCCTGTGCAAAGGGAGACTTCCTCAAGGCACTGTACACTATATTCAACGATCACCAACCTACAGTGCTCCTTGTAGAGGCAAGCGGAGTAGCAGACACCACAGACATCAAACGAGATCTGGGCCATGGAAGGCTAAGCCACTTTTACAAGCTTGAAGGCAATATCTGCCTTATAGACGCTCTGCGCTTTGAAAACTGGCTTGACCTTTTCAATGCCGTCATCAAACAGGTCGAGGCGGCCAGCCACATAGTAATAAACAAAATAGACCTGGTATCCGCAGAAGAGCTTGAGGCACTTGATAAACATATCAGGGAGCTAAATCCCGATGCTGGAATAACACATGCAGAATATGGGAAAGTTCCATGGGAACTTCTCCTTTCTGTGGGTAAAGAGATAGAGAAGGCGAAAGATATCCCTGGATGGAAAGAATGGGAAGAATTCATTGCCCAGGAACTGAAGAGCATGGATGCCCATCTTCTCCCGCCTGACAAGCTAGCCTCATACAGCATCTTCTGGGAGGGAGATCCTGAGAAATTCAGGGAGATACTTGAAGATCTTCCCGAAGATATAGTCAGGTCGAAAGGTTACTTTATAGACACAGAGAGCAAATGGAAAGTATTTGATATCGTGGAAGGATCCAAACCGGTCTACAGAGATGCTGAAGAAGGCTTTTCAATGGAAAGGAACCTGGCAATATTTATACGAACAAAGAGAGACAGGAGAGAGCTCCCCGCTATCTTCCAGGGTAAAGGGCTCAAGCTCTTGGAAGTAAGGTTCTAACAGGACAAAAAAGTATTGGCAAAGGATATTTGAAAATGGCTGATAAGGAAAATGCCCTTGAAACGATGTTGACTTATGAAAGATCAGTAAGTGTTTGACAATAGATCAGGGAGGGAAAAAAGAATGCTTCTTACATTAGATAGGATCAGTTTTTCATGGCAAGACCTGTTGGCAAATATGAAAATTGAAGGTAAAAGAGAACCTAGACCCGAAATGCTTGAAACTGCGGAGAGGGCATATAAAAAAGGCATAGCACTGTTGGATCTGAAGGCAGTATACGAGATATTCGAAGTCGATGGCATAGAAGAGAATAACACACTGAAACTCTATCTTCCCAGAAAGGATCACCGGGAAAACCTTTATATAGGTTCCAGGGTAACCTACCTTAAACCCGCTAAAAATGCGGTTGTTGGATTGTGTACAGCGGGCCCGCGGATAGTCGAAGCCATGGAAAAATATTCACTGGAAGAAGATTACCTTGCCATGTACTATATTGATACCTTTGCAGTCAAGGCGCTCGGAGAGTTATCTGAATTTTTTAGGGAAACTGTAGCAGAGATGGCTTCGGAAAAGAGCTGGGGAGTCGGTCCCTCAATGCAGCCAGGTTCTGTCACCGGATGGGACGTGTCCGGACAGAGTGATTTGTACAGGCTGGTAAAGGGCGAACTGATAGGTCTGAGTGTTAACAAATCCCATTTACTTCTGCCCAGGATCTCGAATTCCACCATAATAGGGGCAGGCCCCGGATATAAGGACATGAAGGTTGGTTCGATGTGCCATGAGTGCGTGCGACAGGACACCTGTCTCTGGAGAAGAGAGAACGTACAGGTTTAAAAAATGAAAGTGCGTTTATATACTTAAATGTTTTTATGTTACATCGCTTATTTGATGCTATAAAAATTAATCAGGCAATAGAATTATCTTTCTATTGACCAGGCCTTTCCCGGGGCAAATGTCCTTATTTCTGATACCAGGGGAATTTTTCAGCCATGCCTGTCCTTCGGGGGATGCCCTTGGGGGTCTGGGAGACTTTGTTCCAGATCAAAAAGAATCTTTTCATGTCACCGAGGGTGTATGGGTGCAGGCGGGGCGATGAAAGGCCAAGTGCACTCCACTTGTTTCCGACAAGTTCCAGTTCCTCCGTTACCTTTGGCCCCTTGAATGCGATCGCCTTCCCCTTTATCCTTACAAAGGGCGCAAGATATTCCGCAAGTATCCCTGAAGCGCAGACTGCCCTTGCTGCTGCAACATGAAATTTCTCGCGCTCCTCTTTTGCGTACTCTTCTGATCTTTTGCAGACTACAGTTACGTTTTTCAGCCCCATTGCGATCGCGATTTTTTCGACCAGCGCACATTTGCGCGTTATGCTGTCCAAAAGTGTCAGATGAAGTCCTGGGCGGCATATGGCCCATACCATTCCGGGCAGGCCGCCGCCTGTTCCTACGTCTATCACTCTGCCCTCGTACGGAAGATGGGGCAGCGCTGATGCGCAGTCCATGACATGTGAACCCCAGAGCTTCTCTTCATCTGAAGGTCCTGTCAGGCGAGCGAGCTCATTGGCTGCAGAAAGCAGTGAGACGTATTTTCTCAGTTTTTCTTCATTTTCTCTGACTTCTGATTCGAGTGTTTCTGTTAAATTTTCAGTTTCCAAGAAAAAACCTCCCATTAACGGGATAATATCTATATATACCAGTGTATAATAACGCAATAAGCAAAATGACGGGAGGCCAAATTGTGGAATCCTTTGAAAAGGGAACCAAAAGATGTGAAGGAGTAATCAATATTATCGATCTTCATGGTACATGGAGAGAGATGGGAAGACAGTACGGCGCCCTGATGGCTTTTCAAATGAAGCATATCTATGAGAGAGCTATAGTCGAGAAACTTGTAAATGAAAATGGTATCAGTATTGAAAACCTGAAAGACCGTGCAGCAAAATTCTACGCAAATTATCCTTTCAGGTTCAAGGAGATACTGAGGGGAATGTCGGAAACTTCCGAAATGAGCCTTGAGCAGATCCAGCTGGTCAACGCAGTAGAGCTTCTTGCAGCTACAGCTATGGATATCCCTCATTGTACAGGTATAGCTGCCTGGGGGGATTACGTAAGCGAGACCCTGGTCTACGGTCGCAATTATGATTATCTTCCATGGTTCAAGGAGTTTAGCCATGACATCGTCATTGCCTGTTATCATCCGGCAGACGGATCTCTTGCCACTGCCACAATGGGTTATGCAGGTGAGATATATGTAGTTAACGGAATGAACGAGAAGGGTATATACCTTGAACTGAACAACGGAATGCCGTCCGGCGGAGCCCTGTGGTATGACAGCAGGGTGCCTTCTGTCGCAGCCCTTTTTCAGTTCCTTCTTGACGGAGCCTCGTTGGACGAGATAGAGAGCTTTTTCCAGACGACAAAAGCAAATTTCGCATACATAATAGGAGTTTCAGACGGACAGACCGCAAGATGCTATGAGTGGCCGGTCTTTGAGGTCAAAAGACGCGAATCCCATTCCCGTCACGGACTTACAGTTCTCAGCAACCATTTTACTGAATTTTCATGGGGACTCCCGAGGCCGGAAGATAAGGCGAACTGGCTTACAAGGTCAAGGAGGCAAAACTTGCTGACTCTGGCAAAGCACTTCAAGGGGTCTATAGACAGCAAAACGATGATGAAGATGATGGATACAAGGATAGAAGACCTGGGTGCCACCACGGATATGACCGTATACCAGATGGTCGTCGTCCCGGAGCGTTTTCAGGTATGGTTCAAGATCCCTGATACACAGGACTGGACAGAGATAGACATGAAAGCCATCCTGAAACCCCGTGACGAATAAGCCCGGGGAAAACGACAGCAACCGCAAGATTTTTTGATTTTGAGAAGCCGATCCCCCTTGTAAAGTATTAAGCAGGGATCGGCTTCTTTCATTTTTTCTTTTTTGTGTCAATTGGTTCAAGATAAGAGTTTTTCGGTAAAATCAGAGACTTGATCGATATTATTTCGGGGGGAAAAGTGCATGGCCAGGTACTACATCGGGTTTGACTGCGGGACAATGGGAACGAAGACGGCTATCTACAGGGAGGACTCTGGCAGGATGGCCGAGGCGTACAGAGAAAACATAATTTCTTATCCTCACCCCGGAAGGGCTGAGATGGATCCGCGCGGTTTTGTAAGAAATGTAGAGGAAGGGGTAAGGGAGTGCCTTCACAAATCAGGCGTAAACCCAAATGAGATAAGGGGTATCTCTGCCAGCGGAATAATATGCGGCATTGTCGGCATAAATGAAAACTGGGAACCTGTCACGCCCTTTGTCCCCTATCTGGACAACCGGGCGAGGGTAGAGGCTGAGTGGATAAAGGCCAATGTCAGCCCGGTATGGCTGCAGGAGAGCGGCAACTGCATAGTGGACGAATTCATGCCCCCTATCATACTCAGGTGGTTTCTTAACCATTACACAGGGTTTAGGGAAAAGGCTGTTAAAGTGCTGAACAACGGACCTTTTGTGCTTGGGACTCTTGCGGGACTGAAAGCTCGTGAGGCTTTCCTTGACTGGGCTACGATGTCAGGGTGGCTGATCGGGTATGACGCCCATACAAGGAACTGGTCGCCGAAACAGATGAAGGCGCTTGGCATTCCTATGGATATTTTGCCAAAAATAGTAAAACCCTGGGATGTAATAGGATACCTCTGCCCTGAAGAGGCAGAAAAAATGGGACTTCCTTCTGGTATCCCGATAGTAGCCGGAGCCGGCGACACGATGCAGTCAGCGCTTGCTTCCGGCCTGATCGAACCCGGACTCAGCACAGACGTTGCCGGAACAGCATCCATATTTGCAGTTGCCGTGGATGATATGGTGGAAAAGATATCACTTGCGCCGGGCATGATGTTCGCAACAGGCACACTAGAAGATTCATATTTCTACTGGAGTATGATCAGGGCAGGAGGGCTATCGCTTCGCTGGTTCAGGGACAATGTCGCCGGATGCCCGGGAGATCCCTCCTTTTATTCTGAGATGGACGCGCTTGCCGGGGAGGTGCCTCCCGGTTCGGGGGGTGTCCTTTTTTACCCCTACCTCCAGGGTGCAGGGCCCGATATGCCGGGAGCGTGCGGGGCTTTTCTGGGACTATATGGTTCCAGCGACAGGGCGGCAATGTGGCGGTCGATACTTGAAGCCATCGCTTTTGAATATGCCCAGATGATACAGATATACAGGGAGTGCGGTATCCCTGTCAAAGAGATAATCGGTACTGAGGGAGGGAGCAAAAGCCCACTCTGGACGCAGATCAAGGCAGACATCCTCGGAGGCGCATACAACATACCGACAAGAAGCGAGGGCGGTCTCATGGCTGATGTTGCAGTAGCTGCATACGGGGTCGGGGACATCCAGGACCTTAAAAAAACAATGAAGGAATGGATCACCTTCAGGGGCCGTTTTGAGACCGATCCGAAAAACTATAAAATTTATCAGGACGTCTTTGCTATAAGACAGGAAATCCTGGGTTCTTCAATAAAAGATACCTTTATGGGACTGGAAAAGATAAGGAAGATCCTGGGACAGTAGACAAAAAAGCAGGGGCCCGGAAACCTCCGTGCCCCTGCTTTTAAAAACTGGCAATGATCGTAACGATAATCAGCAAGTCATTGCTTTCAAGTCGGGGCTGATCTCCATCTCCATAGGAGTTTTGCTCCGCAGTTCCTCCGTATCCACACCATCTGCGATCTCTTCAAGCACCATCCTGCCGTTTATGTTCCTGATAAGGCAGTATTCGGTGACTATGACATCAACAACTCCGTGTCCTGTAAGAGGCAGTGTGCATTTATTGAGAAGCTTTGAGGTCCCGTTTTTCTCAAAATGGCGGGTCGCCACGTAGACCTTCTTCGCACCTGCAACTATGTCCATAGCTCCTCCCATGCCCGGAGTGCGGACGTTTGGTATGGTCCAGTTTGCAAGGCTGCCTTCTTGGTCCACCTGCAGGGCTCCAAGCACTGTGGCGTCGATATGTCCGCCGCGGAGGATGCCGAAGCTGACATCAGAGGAGACGAATGATCCTCCGGGCAGCACTGAAATCGGTGCTCCTCCCGCATCTATGATCCTGAGATCGTTTGGGTCTTTGGCAGGTCCTGCGTAGATCGTCCCGTTCTCGGTCTGAAGAAAGATGTTTACGCCGTCAGGCATGAAGTTGGGGATGAGCTGCGGTATGCCAATACCCAGGTTTACCAGTGCACCGTCTTCGAGGTCTGCGGCTATCCGGCCGGCGATCCTTTCACGGGCTTCTTTTTCGTTAAGTTCTGGCAGCATAGCTGTTTCCTCCTTTAAGCACGAGCGCATCAATGAAGATACCTGGCGTTATAACATTGTTCGGGTCGATCTCTCCGATGGGGACGACCTCGTCTACCTCTGCAATGACCATGTCAGCTGCTGCAGCCATCACAGGGTTGAAGTTCCTGCCTGTTCCGTAATAGATCAGGTTGCCTGCCTCATCGGCCTTGTATGCCCTTATGAAGGCGATATCGGCCCTCAAGGGACGTTCAAGGATGAATTTCCTGCCATCAAGTTCTACAGTCTGCCTGTTTTTCTCATATGCGGTATCCACCCCTGTCGGGGTAAGGAAACCTCCGAGCCCGGCACCGCCGGTCCTGATCCTTTCCACAAGTGTTCCCATTGGGTTGAGTTCGATATCGATCTCTCCCTTTGCGAACATTTCCTGCGCGACCGCGTTGAGTCCCATATGAGATATGACCATGGAGCTTACCTGCCTGTTGACAATAAGCCTTGCGACGCCCACAGGTCCCGGTACTTTGGAGTTGCAGTGGCTTGCATCCACGCATATTACCCTGATTTTGCCGGTCCCCTGATCGTGCAGCGCATCGATGATGGTGTAGGGCACTCCGCCGTAGTTGAATCCGCCAAGCATTACCGTGGTGCCTTCTCTTACCTTGCCTGCTGCCTCTTCCGGGGTTATTATTGGTTTGATAAAAGGTTTGGTCATCTTTACAGCTGCACTCCTCTCTATTTTAAAAAGATTAGGAGAGAGTTTCATGGCAACAATATATAATGTCAAGTAGGCACTGCAATATTGAGAATTTTCAATTTTTCACGGAGGCGGTCAACTTGTCCAAAAGAGATAAATTGCTGAAAATGATAGAGGAGCTTGTCTCTATTCCCAGTGTTACAGAGAGTAAAAATGAAAGTTTGCCCGGTATTTGGATCAAGGAAAGGCTTGAAAATCTCCCTTATTTCATTGAAAAAAAGGACCATCTTATATGGGTGGAAACGCCGCTTGAAGGATCTGACGAAAAACTGCATTCATTGGTGGCAAGGGTGGATGCCTCAGTTCCGACAGAGAGGACTGTACTTCTGATCGGACATTATGACGTAGTCGATGTAAGAGTCTACGGGGAGATGGCGAAGGACTCTTTTGATGTTAAAAAGATAACTGGACTGCTGAACAAAGATAATGAAGATGTTATCTACGGTCGCGGAACGATGGATATGAAGTGCGGGATCGCCCTCGAACTGGATATTATTGAAGAATTTGCCCAAAACAGGGAGCTCTACGATGTAAATATAGCAGCAGCTTTCGTAGGAGACGAAGAAAACGCCTCTGCGGGAATGAGGGGCCTCCTCCCTGTTTTATCTAAGATGAAGGAAGACGGGACCGACTTTCTTGCAGCGATAAACACAGAACCGGGCGAGGCCGGTTATTCGGGTGAGAGCGGGCCGATGATATTCCTGGGCACGCTGGGAAAGTTGATGCCTAGCTTTTACGTCAGAGGGAGGGCTTCTCATGTAGGCAACTATTACAGCGGTTTTTCATCAGCTTTGGCCCTCTCCAGGATCGTATCCTATCTTGAAGGCAATCCCCATCTTGCCGACCCCCTGAACGGGAAATGCGAACCATCCTGGATATGCCTTGACATGGCATTGATGAGGGAGGGTTACAGCACAACCGTGCCGGACAGAGGATATGCATACTTCAACTGCTTTACTACGACCAACACCCCGGCAGATGTCATGGAACAGATGAAAGTCATGGCGGAGTATGCGATGGACCAGACGCTGGCACAGCTGACAGGTTCGTACAGAAGCCTCGTGGCGATCGGTCATGAGGCAAAAAGCTTCGATGTTCCGCGGCCAAAGGTCTACTCTCTGGATGAGTTAACAGAGACAGCGCGATTAAATTCCGGGCCGCTTTTTAACGAAGAGCTTGCCTCCTTCATAAGGGACCTGCCGCCCGGAGATATGAGGGAGAGAGGGCTTGCGGTCACGGACAGGATAGCCGAAATGTCCGGACTGGAAGGGCCTTATGCCATATGCTTTTTCCTTCCTCCCTGGCTTCCCGTAAGGACAGATCTTACAGAAGAGAGACGCGACAGGCAGACAGTTCAGGCAGCCGGGAAGATAAAAAAATATCTGGAAGAAAACTTCGGCATGGAGCTGAAAGAAGTCGAATTTTTTGCCGGCCTTTGCGACCTAAGCTATGTGGGTGCGAAAGTATCGGCCGATGATCTTAAAGCGCTTGAGAAAAACATGCCGGGCTGGGGAGACATATACAGTATTCCGATGAAAGAAATGCAATCACTGGGACTTCCAGTGATCAACCTGGGGCCGAGCGGAGAAGATGCGCACAAGAAAACGGAGAGGCTGAGGCTTGGATATTCTCTTGACATACTTCCGGAACTGCTCCGTTACGCTGTAAGGAAGGTGTCGGAAACTGTAGAGTGAGGCATGAAGCATCGCCGTCGGATGATTTTCCTGTGCTTTATGGTAGAATCTCATTAATGGTTTATACTAACCGAAATTTACCCTTGTCCCGCATGAAAGCATCTGACAGGACCGTAATATTTAAGAGGCATTGTAATTCATAAACGGACATATCAAATGTCCTGCATCAAAAAAGGAGAAGGATCTATAAATGCTGGATGAAGAGGTTCGAATACGTCCTGCCGAACCGGAAGAAGCGGAGCTTCTTTCTGATGTTGCATGGCGTTCGAAGGAGTACTGGGAATACCCGGTAGATATGATGATTCACTTCCGCGATTTTCTTACTATAACAGATGACTTTATTGAAAAAAATCCTACGTACCTTGCAGAAAACGAAGAGACCGGAGAGATAATAGGTTTTTATTCCCTTGAGCTTTTTGAAGATTCCAAGTGGTGGATCAGGCATCTCTGGGTAGTGCCCGAGCGCATCGGCACCGGCGTGGGCGGAGAACTCTTCCTGCATGCCTGTGAAATTGCCGAGACCGTAGGCGCAGATGAACTGAACATCATTGCAGACCCGAATGTAGAAGAATTCTATCTCCATATGGGTGCGGAAAAAGCAGGGGAAAAGACACAAAAAGCCGGCGGTGTTGACAGAAAATTGCCTATACTCCTGATCAGGCTGCACTGATCCATGTTTTACAGCTGGCAGAACGACGCGGTAGAAGCAATAGGAAAAAAAAGCGCGATACTGTCTGCTCCTACAGGAAGCGGTAAAACCTGGGTGGCTTATGTCTGGGCAGGACTGATGGATCCTTCGGGTGAAACTTCCGAACCTTCCGGAAGAGTAATTTTTACAGCTCCCATAAAGGCTCTCTCAAATGAACGTTATATGGAATTGAGGTCAATGGGTTTTGATGCGGGACTTGAAACCGGAGATTTCAAAAAGAACGCCGGAGCTCAAGTGCTCTGCTGTACGCAGGAAATATACACCCTCAAGTATGCCCACATCCCCGGGCAAAAAGTAATAGTGGACGAATTTCATTTCATCTTCAATGATCCCGACAGAACAAGAGCATACATAGACGGGCTGAGGTCAACGTCCCTTGACAGCGACATCCTTGTCATGTCAGCCACATTCGGAAACCCTGACGTGATAAGGAAATATCTTGAAGAGACCGCAATGCGTGATTTCGTTCTCTATGAGACGGACAAAAGGGTGACAGACCTCATCTTTTGCAGAAGCGGCTTGCGTTTTTCAAAAATACACGATGCTCTGGTCTTTGTTTTTTCAAAAAAAGGAGCTGAGTGGCTTGCGGCTCAGATATCAAGGTATCGCCAGAAAATCAGCAGGAGTCAGAGAGCCAGGCTGAGGGAGATAGCGGAGATACTTGATGTGGGATATGTCCCGGATATTATGCTCAGGGGCGTCGGAATATACGTCGGTTCCTTTTTGCCAAAAGAAAAATTGCTCGTTGAAATGGCTTTCAGGGAGAGGATCCTGGACGTGGTCGTAGGTACCGACGCACTTTCCCTTGGAGTCAATCTGCCTGCTGAGACCGTTGTATTCGGTCAGATGGCAAAGTTTATTGACGGACCGCTGACAAAAAATGAATTCCTCCAGATGGCAGGACGGGCCGGAAGAAAAGGGTTTTTCAACCCCGGATATGTCACTTATATACCAAGGAGCAAGTGCGAACACCACGATTACGACACAGGTCTCCTTTACCTTGAGACTCTCGACATGCCTTGTGAAGAGGCAGAGATAATGCTCCAGCCTGCTGTAGGAAAACTTCTCAAACAGGAAGTCACCATAGAAGAAGAGGCAAAGATGGTAGCGGAATTTTCACTCCCCAGGCGGCGATACAAAGAGGTCGCCGAAGAGGTGGAAGAACTCCTGAGGAACATAAGGAGGATGCTTAACGATATTAAAGACCAGAAACTCAGAAAAAGTGTGCGCAAGATCCTTGCGGACATTTGGAGCGATGAAATGGAAGCTGAGTACAATATAGCGATCGCAGTGCTTTTTGCGGAGCAGAAGTCTCCGGAAGCAATGGATGCGGCAGATATAATGCGCAAGAGTGAGAGAAATTACCTGCAGGCGCTTCTTAAAATCAAAAGGTTCTCCAACAGGTTGCCGGAAGGTTACAATTTTTCTCATATGGGGCAGATAGACTATGTAGTAAACCAGATAGACGCTTCAGTTTTTGGATTTGAAGAAAAGATACACCAGATAAAATTGACAGAGGAAACATGGGAGACCAAGTAACAAAACATAGTCACTTAAGCCTCCGTAAAACTACTTTAATAAAAATCATTTGATTTTCGATATATGATATTCCTTCTATATTCCAACTTTCCCAAAAACATTTCACGAATAGCAGCCCCTGAGACAACAAGAATAAAACATCTTCACAATCAGATAATGTTCTATTAAAACTTTTGCAAATAAAAAGAGATATTCCATAAACAAAAAGTCAAATTTAGATGACATAAAAAACTTATGGTTAATTAACTTCCCTCAAAATACCAACAATAGCGAAAAAATGCACAAACATATATCTACGGTTTCGATAATAAATAAGAAGAATCATCATTTTTCAAGCAATATATTTATATGTATTATATGAATGTTTAGCTTTTCTGCTTGTATTAAGCAAAAGTATTTTTGTCTGAAAGGCTGAAGTCTGTATTGAAAGCAGCATCTGTTTTTTACCCCTGTTGGGGCAGGCGCAATTTTTTTTATAATTCAAGACTTCATGTTAAGGAAGTCAGTAAGCACAAGGAGGGAGAGAGGGCATGGAACTGATACAGAAACACCCGATACTTGA
>JAXQGB010000002.1:0-19640 GCA_034331105.1 Synergistota bacterium
TACTTTTATTCTTCTGTTATCTCTTTGGTAAATATATTTCATGATACGAGCGATTCACTGCTTAGGACTGTGCCATTGCCTGACATGGAGACAGAGGAGGCACGGATGGCTTTCAGATATGACTATGAAAGGTATTTCCCTTTCACTATCAATGAGGCTGTCTTTGACCTTGCTCCCATCTCTTACCCCCTGCCCGGGGGAAAGGATGAGAAAAGGTACATCGTTGCATCTGCCAGAAAATCTTTCATAGACGGAATAATGGATTCTGCCGCGAACAATGACCTTGACATACTGGCCCTCGAACCGGCTCAGATCGCTCTCGAGAGGGCTATTACGCCGCCGGTCCCACTCTCTGACGCGGTCGTCTATGTCTACGCCGGCAAAAGAAGATCTGTGCTGATACTTTCCTGGAAGGGCAACGGCATATTCCACAGGTCGATCGCGGACAGTTTTGAGGAGGGACCTACTGATTTTGAAAACATTAAAAGTGAGTTTACAACGGAACATATGTTTGTCAGAGAGATCCATTCATCCCTCCTGTTCGCACTTTCACAGATCAGAGGATTTGAACCGGATACCATGGTCATCTTCGGTCCCGGTTCATCGGAAGGCCTGATGCAGATATTCAAAGAAACTGTTCAGATCGAATCGGTGATCTTTTCAAATCCCTTTGACGTACACGGCATCGACTTCAGTTCTTACGACTCCGGGGCGGGCAATTGGGAAATACCTCTTGGGCTCGCATTGAGGGACCTATAATGGTTATAAAACTAAACCTTAAAGTCGGTGCTAAATATAAGACGGCCTCAAAGAGGGAACAGGGACTTGAGCATTACATAATATTTGCTATTGCTGCGGCCTTCCTTCTCGTCTCTGCAGCCGTCATACTTCTTGGTTCATGGAAACTCTACTCGCTCTCGGAAGACAGGAAGGCACTTGAGGCCAGAAGGGTGACTGTGACCCAAAACATCAAACTAATGGAGACGGAACTCGCCAGGCTTGACACTGAAGCTGCGGTCATTGACAACAAACTCAACTTCATGCTGGATGAGGTTCCCGCAGTCGAGGTAATGACCTCTCTTGATCCGCTTATCCCTAAGGGGATATATCTTGAATCCCTGACCCTGAACAAGGGGTATGCAGTCTATAAGGGCATAGCTCTGGAAGAGGAAGACGTGACAGTATTTGTCAACAGGCTTTCAAGGGCGCCTTCCACCCTTTCTATAGAAGTGCCTGATATCAAGCCTACCAAAATAAAGAACACGAATGTCCGCTCTTTCTCAATCAGGTGTGCGATCAACAGCATCAAGGATATCCTCAATGTCGGAGTTGTGCCGGAGATCAATGAACTTGGAGATACCGGAGGTGCGTCGCTGTGATAACTTCATTTAATGAAATGCCAAGGAAACATGTTTTGATCATATTGTTTGTCATAGCTTCACTGCTCTTTCTTCAGTTCTGGATCATGAGAAACGTCAGGCTCAAAAACTCGGAGGTCAATACGGCACAGTTTGAGGTCAATTCGCTTGAACGTGTACTGAAGACGCGTTCTGATACAGTTGCCAGATACAAATCAGCACTTAGGTTCAACAGGGACCTTCTTCCTGCTCCCGCAGCCACGGCTACAGATTTCTATGTAGCGCTCGTATCGATGCTCTCGCCTACTTCGCTTCAGGATGCGGTGATAGCAAAAACGGTAGAGAAACCCGACATGGTAACTTTCAGCGTAAAGGGCGAGGCTGACTATTTCGGACTGCTCAACACAGTTGCTTCGCTGAGGCAGACGTCACACATGATGAGGCTGTCTGAGATCACGACAGAGGGGCTGACAGACGGCGCAGTCAGATATTCTTTCCTTGTTGAAGCAGGCATAAAGGCACCTGAAACAGATAAAATCCAAATACCCGGAGGAGGTGCGCAATGAAACTTTTCTCCGGTCTTGATATGCATAAGGACATGACTCCTGCCGTAAAAAGAGAAGTTGCTATTTTGGCTGCAGCCCTTTTGATATTGCTTGCCGGGACTTTTTACAGCATGAAAAATTTTATATGGCTGAACAATATATCCGAAGAAACAACCATCGGAGAACTTAAAGCTCCTGTCGCGAATCAGCCGCCTAAAAGCAATGTTGACATAGAAGGGCTTGAAGATAAATACGATGTTTATCTGAGGTCGCGCAACTTCAGCGGACAGCTTGTCATGCTTGCCGAAGCGGTCGGCAGGTACCCTATAGCAAACGCCTCTTCGCTTTTTGCTGAAAAGGCGGTCGAAGAATACGAACTTCCTGAAATCCCTCCTGTCCTCACAATAAAGGCTCTCGTCATTCTCGATGGGGTAGGCGTAGCAGCTCTTGACATAGAGGGAGAGCGTCCTGGACAGATCGTCAGAAAGGGATATGTTTTTGGCGGCGGCAAAGGCAAAATTACGAGCATAGATGCTGGAGGAGTGAGTTGGAAATGGTCAAACACACAAAATCGTACAAATCTATAATGAGAGACTTTTTTAAAAGATCGCTTTTCGTTTTCATACCGGCATTCCTTATGCTGCTGTACGCCGGCGCGGCTTTTGCTGTCACTCCTGAAGCAGAGACGGGCGAGATCACATCCATAATCGAAGGGATCAAGGTAAGGCAGATCGGGAGCGACGAACTCCTGCTGGAGCTCAGGGGGACAGAGATGAAGATCCCTGCCCAGATAAAGGATGCCTCTCTGGCAGCTGTCCTTCAGTGGAAAGGAATAAGGTTCCCGCGCAACACAGACAAGAAGGACTGGTGGGACGAGTATGGCTGGAGCGTTTTGAGGATGGATCCAGTCAAAAGCGAGGAATGGTTTCAGAGATTTGATCTGCCGCTTGCACAGAGGATCCAGGTCATCTCAAACGATCTTGAAGGCGTTGACATGAGGATAACGGGCGAAAAACCGCTAAGAGTATCTAAAGTTCTTGGAATGACCGGCTCAGACAACATAAAAATTTACCTAAAATCGGCAACGGACATAGTTCCTCCCGCACCTCAGCCCAAGAGGTCGATTCAGAAGGGCGATCCAATGGGGATGTATTCTCCCGTTACCCTTGAGCTCAGGGAAGTTTCTGTGAGAGAGGTCTTCAGGCTTCTGGCAGACCTGAGAAATCTTAATCTTGTGATCGATTCCTCTGTCCCAGACAACCTAATGACGTTTTCATTCAAGAAAGCAAAGTTCAGCGAAGTTTTTGCCTACATGCTGAGGATGAACGACCTGACATATGCACTGATGGGATCGACACTCGTTGTCGGCACAGCAGAGAGCATAGGCAAGACCCTTGGCAAGAACGAGGCAAGGGAGTACAAGGTCGCATACGGTGACATTACTAAGCTGCCTGCAATGATAATGGGGCTTGTTCCCCTTCCTCAGCCTCCCGTGGTCGACGAAAGGCTGAGAGCGCTCTATGTTACAGGTACACCTGAACAGCACCGTGAAGTTGAGGCAATAATGAACCGCATCGACCATCCCGGCAAGCAGGTCATGCTTGAGGCAAGGCTCATTGAGATCAATGACGGGGCGAAGCAGGAAGTGGAAACTATGCTGAACGCTGTCTACAACGGATGGCTCTTCTCATACGGCGCAGCTGGGTTCGGAGCTGAATATACTTACGGCAACATGCTGGGCGGACTGCTCCCCAACATTAACCCGTCCGACGCAGCAGAGCAGGGAGAAATGCCAATTCCGGGATACAGCACAGATGACGCCTACAACCCTGTAAACCTCATCGACCCGACCATGAAGATGCTCGATGCCGGGCTGAGGGCTATGGAGACAGACAACAAGGGCAAAGTCCTGGCTAATCCTTCTGTTGTCGCTCTTGACGGTCAGAAGTCTACCATCAAGCTGACACACAATTATTTGTACCAGTCCGGAACGGATGACAACGGCAACCCTGAATTTTCCGAACAGGAAACAGGACCGACACTTGAGATAACACCGAAGATCGGAAGGGACGGCTTTGTAACTCTGGACCTTAAGATAGCTACCGGTGAGATCGTCCAGTTCCGCAGAAGCGGTACTTCCGAAGCTCCGGAGACTACCAACCGCGAAGTCAATACACAGATAAGGGTGAGGGACGGGGAACTCTTCGTTATCGGAGGCCTGTATCAGGAGAACAAGAGCAAAAACGTCTCCAGGATACCGATTCTCGGGTATATACCCTTAATAGGAGAACTCTTTAAGATCAAGACAGACTCGCACACTAAATCAGAGATGGCGTTTATAGTGGTGCCCCACATCCTCGATGTGCCTACCGGTCCGGCTGAAGTCTTCAGTATGCCTGTCAAAAGTCTCATTCAATAAAGACAGGGCAGTTTAGAATTTTTAGACTGTCATTTATAGGCAGATTTTATATGGTATATTTATTAGTATCGAAGATATTTGGAGGGAGTGGGTTTTTTGGCTAAAATGATAAGGGCAATACCTCTTGGTGAACTCCTTATTAATGCCGGTGTCGTTACGCCTGAGAACCTGCAGGTTGCCTTGAACGAACAGAAGGTTTCTCAGATGAGGCTTGGCGAGATCCTTATAAAAAACGGTTATATGACAGAAGCCCAGCTTGGAGAGGCTCTGTCAAGCCAGCTCGATGTACCTTTTGTCTCTCTTGTAAACATCAGGCCTCAGCAGCAGGCTATCTCTCTGGTATCTGAGACGATCGCGGAGCGCCTTAATGTAATGCCCCTTTCCGTTTCTTCAGACGGCAGGCTGGTAGTTGCTATGTCAGACCCGCTCAACACTTTTGCAGTCGATGCGCTTAGGATGCTTCTGAACAGGGAGATCGAGATCCAGGTCGCGACTTCTTCAGATATCAGAAAAGCAATAACAAGCTTCTACAAAATGCAGACCAGCCTCAAGGACGCAATGGCAGACATCCAGAGGCAGGAGAGTTCGCTTGGTACTGACGTGGTAACGATATCCTCGACTTCCCCGCAGGATGTTACGGACATATCCGCAGACGACGCTCCCGTAATACGCCTCGTCAACACAATACTGGAACAGGCAGTCAGGGAAAAGGCCTCCGACATCCACATTGAGCCGCTTGAAGCTGAGACCAGGGTCCGTCTTAGGATCGACGGCACTCTTTTCAAAACGACAGACATCCCCAAAAACCTTCACCCTCCGCTCATTGCGAGGATAAAGATCCTTTCGGAGATGAACATCGCAGAAAAGAGGCGCCCTCAGGACGGAAGGATCCTTATCATGGTGGCAGGACAGAAGATAGACCTCCGTGTATCCACACTTCCTTCGATATATGGGGAAAAGGCTGTTCTCAGGCTTCTTGTGCAAGACAGCCAGTATGTGGGGATAGACAAACTCGGCTTCGACGAGCAGCAGATAAATTATTTCAGGACATCAGTTGATGCGGCTCATGGCATAGTACTTGTAACAGGGCCTACAGGAAGCGGAAAATCTACATCGCTTTATTCTCTTCTTGAAATAATAAACAAGCCTGAAACGAATATCATAACTGTTGAAGATCCCGTCGAATATACGATGAATGGGATAAACCAGGTGCAGATCAACGAAAAGATCGGATTTACATTCAGTGCGGCCCTTAGATCCATACTCAGGCAGGACCCTGATAAGCTGATGGTAGGAGAGGTCCGTGACACGGAGACCGCTCATCTTGCTGTCAGGGCAGCCCTGACAGGTCACCTTGTTTTGAGCACCCTGCACACCAACGACGCACCAAGTTCCATTAACCGTCTTGTTGACATGGGAGTGCCGAATTTCCTTCTCGCCTCTTCCATAAGGACGATCGCGGCCCAAAGGCTCGTGAGAAAACTCTGTCCGCAATGTAAAAAGGAATTCGAGTTCAACGAGGAGGTCGCGAAACAGCTCGGTGCTCCCATAGGCACAAAAGCATTTCTGCCGGTGGGATGTCCCGCGTGCCGATTCACCGGCTACAGCGGAAGGACCGTTATCGCAGAGGTAATGATGATAGACAAAGAGCTTAGAGAGATGATTAGCAACGCGGCTCAGACGCACGAGATAAGGGAATATGCCAGGAGCCACGGAATGACGACACTCAGGGAATCGGCTTTTAAAAAGGTAAAAGCCGGTATTACAAGCGTTGAAGAGATGCTTCTCGCAACGATGTTCGACTAAAGACGGGATGTGAGACCATGTTCCCACTGCAGGAAATACTTCTTGACGGAATAAAGAACGCTGCAAGCGACATACATATCAGCGTTGGATCATTTCCTATCTTCCGTCTTAACGGCAGCCTCGTTAAACGAGATTATGTAATGCCTATTTCTTCTACTGATATGGAGGACATCATGCAGATGATGCTCTCTACGGAGGAGATATCACGGTTTTCTCAGGAAAAGGAATATGACTTCAGCTTTGAATTAAATTACGGATCGGGAGAACAGCAGAGGTTCAGGGCAAACTATTCATACAGCAGGGGGCGTCCGGCCCTTTCCCTGAGGATAATTTCACAAAACATAAGGACTATAGAACAGCTTTGTCTGCCGGAACAGATCAGAGAAGTGGCGAAGCGCTTTAATGGGCTCTTCCTTGTGACCGGACCCACAGGCTCGGGAAAATCCACGACACAGGCAGCTATAGTACACGAGATCAACATGTCCAGACAGGTCCATATAGTTACTGTTGAAGACCCGATCGAGTATGTATTCATTTCAGAAAGATCACTGATACACCAGAGAGAGATAGGCTTTGACACAAAGACTTTTGCTGAAGCTCTGCGGCGGGCAATGAGGCAGGACCCCGACGTTATCATGATCGGTGAAATGCGGGACCTGGAGACGATAACCGCGGCTGTGACCGCCGCTGAGACCGGACACCTTGTTCTGGCGACGCTTCATACTCCTGATGCGCCGCAGAGCATAGACAGGATAGTCGATGTTTATCCACCCCATCAGCAGCAGCAGATACGCATACAGCTCGCCTCAATACTTATCGGTGTTTTGTCGCAGCAGCTTATCCCAATGTCGATGATAGAAAACAGGATCGTTGCGTCTGAATTTATGCTTGCAAACAATGCCGTACGAAACCACATCAGAGAAGGCAAGACTGCCCAGATCAAGAGCACTATCCAAACGGGCTCAGGTTTTGGCATGCATTCGATGGATCAGGATCTTGCCAGGCTGGTCAAAGAGGGACAAATAAGCAGGAAAACAGCAGTCTCATACTCATATGACCTCAAGGATCTGGAAAGATTTTTGGGAGAATGAGAAGAAAAGGGTCTTTTTTAGCCGAAATAATAGCTTTGAGCTTTATAGCTCTGATATCTATAACTGTAGTAGTTTCCACCCTCTCCAGCAGTATAGCTATAGTACAGAGAGCAAAAGAAAAACTATACCTCGAAAAGGCCCGGAGTGAAGTCTTAGCAGGACTTTATTCCGGTTCTTTTTCTTATGCTGCTTCAAATTTTTCAGGGGGATGCTCAGTCAAAGAAGAAAATGATCTTAATAATTTTTTAAAGATCAGCATCAATCTCAGTGATTTCAGTGAAGGAAGGGAGATATTTGTCCATTGGCCGTCAGGGGTCAGGGAGTTCTAAAGGCTTTATACTGACTGAATTAATTATCAGCCTTGCTATTTTTCTTATTATCACAGCTGCTATTTTAAACTCGCTGACCCTCTCCACACAAAAAATCGCCTCTTTTATGGATCACCGCAAGGCAATGATCAGGACAGCCCAAGCTGTTGCCCTGCTTAAGATGCCTGTCTTTTACTGTGGTTTTGGAATGCCTTCCGATGCTTCGGAGTATAAAAAGGCATTTGGCAGCCAAAAATTTGATCCATTCAGGTGGGAGGGGCCGATAAAAGCTTACACAGGACCAAGCAGCCTTGTTAACAGCGAGCTTAGGGTCGCTTTCGCCGCTCCCGGAATATCCAGGCTTTCAAAGATCACTTTATCAGAGACAGAGGAAGGGACTCTATATCTTGATAAAGAGCCTGAAAAAAACGACATAGGCGACAGTTTTTCAGGAAACAGCTTCGACACCAGGAACTGGGTCTTTTTTGCGAACACTCTTCCGCCCGGGCTTCCTTTTTGTATAACAGGGGCATATGGAAAGATCATGACCGTTAAAAACAACCTCTGCCCGTCGTTTAGTATTTTGGAGAGCGACAGGATGTACCATTTCAGGGCGATGAAGATATATTGCCTGAAAGAGACTCTTTATACAAAGGATTTTCGTTCTCCCGGAGATCAGCCGAGAGTATCCGGAATCATGGACATGCGATTTGACGTAGATGATGAAAAGAAAACACTTACTGTGTATGTGCTTGCCAGGGGAGACAATGAATATAAAGAAAAGAGGCCGATAATCGATGCTTACCTGTGGCCTGAAAATTATATTGCCCCCTGGGAGGGAAGTTTGTCAAAATATCAGCTTTATGCTTCAAAAACAGTTTGGAGGCTGCCAAATTGCACTCGACAAAACTTTATAGATCTGGAAAACGCAAACATAAGGGAGCAATTCTAGCAGCGGCAATTCTTTGGTGCCTTTGCGCTATCGGTGCTGCTGTACTGACTCAGCAGGCTGCTGAAAAAATTTATGGACCACTTTCCTGGAGGTCACACCTCATGAAAAGGGAAAATATTGCACTTGAGGCTGAGTATATACTCATGGACTGGTTCGAATATTCTGTTGAGGGCGGTTCTCTTCCCGCCTGCTGCGAATTTGAGCCCGGGTCTGATCCCATGGAAGATCCGTATCTCAAGTATCCGGAGGATCTGCTTACAGAACTTAAAGACTCGGCAAACGACCTGAAGATCAATGCTATGATAATTGATCAAAACTACAGCGACCTCTTTTCTCCCGAGGCCAGGTCGATGGACATATCGAAAGGTCTGCCCTCCAGGCTTTTTGTCGAACATCCCGAAGCAAGCCCTGATATCTACGGACTAAAACGATTTGAATTGAGGGTCGAGGTCTCTTCCGCATACAGGTCAGAAAAACCTTTTGTTACAGCGACCGGCATGTATGTGATCAAAAACAGCGAAGGCAAGATGACTGTACTGCCCCAGTACACAAAAAAACATTAGCAGATAAAGACAAACAAGCTTTCTTTATGTTATGATAATACGGCGTATCCATGGCAAATGTATGCGCATCATGTTTTGTGAGAGAGCACAGGGAGGTTTTTCAATGGCACAAATTGTGGACACAAGCGATTTCCGTCCGGGACTTAAGATCAAATGGGAAGGCGGGATGTGGGTCATTCTTGAATGTTCCCATCATAAGATGGGAAGGGGAGGCGCGATCGTAAGGGGAAAACTTCGCAACCTTGAGACCGGATCCTCTGTTGATCAATCTTTTAAGTCAGGGGAACGCTTTGAAAGGATAATTTTTGACGAAAGACCTGCCCAGTACCAATACAAAGATGGCGACAGCTATGTTTTTATGGACATGGAGTCATTTGACCAGGTATACCTTACGGAAGACATGCTTGGAGATGCAGTGAAATACCTGATCGATGACCTTGAAGTCAGTTTTGACATGTACGAAGAACGGGTAATGGGCATTGAACTTCCGAACTCGGTCGCAATGCAGATAACGGACACACCTCCCGGATTTAAGGGAGATACAGCTTCAGGCGGTGGCAAACCTGCCACTACGGAGACAGGTCTTGCCATCACGGTGCCGTTCTTTGTTGAAAACGGGGAGATAGTCCTTGTTGATACAAGGACCGGTGAATACCTTGAAAGAGCAAAGAAATAGAAAGGGAGGGTTCCTGATGAGCTCACGTGAAAAGATAGCGTACCTTAGGGGATTGATCGACGGGCAGAAAGTAGCGGATACGCCTGAGAAGGAGAAGTTTTTTGCTGCATTGGTAGACGCCCTTGACTCATTGGCTGAGGCAATGGAAGAGCACGAAGAAGTCCACAATGAGCTCAACGACTACCTTGAACAGCTTGATGAGGATGTGAGTGAGCTTGAGGATGATCTCGACGCACTTATCGAGGATGAGTACGATGATGAAGACGACGACGATTACGAAGACTTTGATGAGGAAGAGTACGCCTCGGTGACATGTCCCGAATGCGGCAAGGATTTCTACTATGAGCCGGCTGCCTATGAAGAAGATGAGGATCTTCTCTGTCCTCATTGCGGAAAGCCTTTCAAATATCCTGAAGAATAAATTTGCTGCAGAAAATAATATACAGCTAGTTGTCGATAAGGAGGAATAACCGCATGGTCGCGAACAATAAAGAGGAATTCGTAGTAAGCGAAACCGGTGAGAATGAAGAGATCGCCGCAGGCACCACTATCGATCAGTCTAACCTTGAAGGAAAGATCCGGATATCGGAAGACGTGATCGCCCAGCTTGCTACAAAAGCTCTTAACAGCGTTGAAGGTGTTACTCCGGCAAATCCCGGGCTCATGGCCAACCTGCGTCTCGGAAGAAAAACAGTTAACGGTGTAAGGATAACCATCTCTGACGGAGATGCGCCCGAGATAGTTGTAGATGCGTATATTGCCGTCAAGTACGGACTTCGCATCCCTGATGTATGCTGGGACGTTCAGGAGGCAGTAAAGGAACAGATCGAACGCTTTACCGGCTATACTATCAAGGGCGTAAATGTTTACGTCCAGGGAGTAACTTTCGGGGATAAAAAAGAGCCTTCTGCAGCTCATGCAGAGGCCGTTTACAACACATTCACAGAAGAGGCCTGATCCAACCGATATTACGCAAGAAGGCCGGTTTCCTGAATGAGAAACCGGCCTTCTCAATTAAGAGGTGAATAAGATGCTCTTTTTATGGACGACAACCAAGCTGGGCAAAATTTGGATCGACGGAGATTCGTTGCGCCAGATCGTCTCCAAGAGACTTCCGGAAGGTTTTTACTGCCAGGAAATTTCTTTTATCGGAGATCAAAACCTTTTGAATATTTATATTACCATGCCCGAGGGTGACAGCGAAGAAGACAAGGTAAGGCTGGAAAAGAAGTTCACCGACATCTTCACTAAGTCAGGAATGGCGGTCCATATAAACTGGATCAACATAGCACCTCAGGACAATCCCAAAACTAATCCGGTCTGGACCCTGCCATTATTCTGGGCCGGCGCAGCGGCTTCACTGACTGCAATAGTGCACCTTGGACTCAAGGGCATCCTGTGGTCACTTTTTGCTGCGATGATCGGCTATGGGGTCTCTTGGATACTGCTTACCGAGGACGGCAAAAAACAGGTTTCAACTCTGATGCAGCAATTCAGGAGATGATATTTGAAGATGTCGTCTAAGTCACAAATGCGCCACAGGTCACGTGAAATTGCGCTCCAATTAATTTACCAGCTGGATGTCAGGCCTTCTGCAAATATTGATGAAGCCATTGAGCTTTACCCTTCAGAAGGTGAGGCTGATGGCGTATTTGATTATGCATGTGAGCTGGTAAGGGGAGTAATGGAGAACATGGATGCTATCTCTGACCTGCTGAGGGAAAACATTATAGGCTGGAGGCCCGAAAGAATGGTTGCCGTAGACAAAGTGGCTATATCACTGGCTCTCTACGAGGGGATCATTTCTAAAAAGGTGCCGGTCGCAGTCTCAATTTCAGAGGCAGTCCAGCTTGCCAAAGTTTTTGGTACAGAAGAATCCGGGCGCTTTGTAAATGGTGTTCTGGGGAGGATCGTCAGAAAGGAAGAGTCTCTCTCGAACTGAGCAGCCATGTTTAAATACGAAAAAGATGCTATATTTACAGTTGATGAGGTCACAAACAAGATCCGGGAAGCTATATATGCTTCCGGTGAACTTCAGAATATCTCCGTAAAAGGAGAGCTTCTTGGATTTAAAAAACACTCCAGCGGTCATGCATATTTTACAATAATCGGCGCAGAGGCACGGATATCCTGTGTCCTCTTCCGTTCTAACGCTTCCTCTGTTATCCTCTGGCCCAAAGACGGAGATGAGGTGCTTGTCCGCGGCAAAGTTGACGTATACGGAGGAAGAGGCTCATACCAGATATATGCTTCGACCCTTCTGCCTCTTGGCGAAGGAGCAAAAACAAGGGCTAAGGAGATCCTTTTCAAACAACTTACATCAGAAGGGATCTTCGATGTCAGACATAAGAGGGAACTCCCTCTCTTTCCACGAAAAGTAGCTCTTATTACCTCACCCACAAGCGCAGCGGTACAGGATGTAATAAAGATAGCATCAATAAGATATCCTGCTTCGGAGCTGCTCGTGATCCCAAGCCTTATGCAGGGCGCGGCAGCCTCTTCTGAGATAAGGGATGCTTTCTCAAAGTGCGCCTCTTTGCAGGACATCTCACTCGTGATGCTTGTAAGGGGAGGGGGAAGCCGGGACGACCTGGATACTTTTGACAGCGAAGAAGTCGTCAGGTCTGTCAGGTCATGTCCTGTTCCTGTAATTACGGGACTGGGTCATCAAATTGACAAGACTCTTGCCGATCTGGCAGCTGATGCGTACGCGCCGACACCATCAGGCGCTGCAGAGAGAGTTTTCCCGGATTCCAAAGAACTCACAGCCTACTTAAAAAGTTCCATGCGGACGATGCATGCCCATATGAACAAGAGAGCTGCAAAGATCAGCTCGGAGCTGACAGATTCAAAGAGAAGGCTCCTTTTCAGCATTACCAGAGGAGTGTGCATACCTGCGTCGGAACTTTTGAACAACGTTCAGGGTTCTCTCACGTCGAATGTCACATACAAGATGTCTGAGGCAGAAGCGAAGCTCACTTCTGCAGCCGGTACCCTAAACAACCTTTCGCCACTGAGCGTAATGTCAAGAGGCTTTGCGATATGCAGGGACTCTGAAGGAAATATGATCAAAGATGCATCCTCACTTGCTGAGCATCAGAGAGTAGGCATATACTTCAGGGACGGACATGCAGAAACAGAGGTAAAAACCATCTGCATAGAGAACTGATGATCGGTGAGGACTCCCCGGAACTCACTGGAAAAACTGCTGTTAGTTACTGTAAAACATTATTTAAACAGTTAACGAATAAGTAGATAAGAGGTGAGCCTGTTGCTGCCTGAAACAATAGAATGGATCAGCGAAGCCCCGATGCTCCGGCTTCTTGACCAAAGAAAAATACCGGCTTCTGTGGGATTTGTGGACTGTCGTACTTATGAGGAGACAGCCAGGGCAATAGAGGACATGACAGTAAGAGGTGCCCCTGCCATAGGAGTAGCTGCGGCTTATGGCGTCGTATTGGCAGCGCATTCAGACCTGTTAATTATCGATGATGCACTTTCAAGGCTTTCTGCAACAAGACCGACAGCAGTCAACCTCTTTTGGTCCATTGAAAAAATGCGTTCTGTTTACAACGAACACAAAAATTCCCCGGAATTATATTCATTGCTTGAATCAGAGGCAATAATGATCGATAGAGAAGACCGTGAGATCAACAGAAGGATCGGTGCTCATGGAGCTGTGCTGCTTCCGGATAAAGCTTCTGTCATAACTCACTGCAACGCCGGAGCACTTGCCACTTCCGGTTACGGCACGGCTCTTGGTGTTTTCAGGGCCGCAAGGGATGCCGGCAAGCAGATAAAAGTCTACGCAGATGAGACAAGGCCGCGTTTTCAGGGAGGAAGGCTTACTGCTTTTGAATTATGTGAGGATGGATTCGACGTAACAGTTATATGCGATTCCATGTCCGCCTTTCTTATGTCAAGGGAGAAGATAGACGCTGTAATTACCGGCGCAGACAGGATAGCACTCAACGGAGACACGGCAAATAAGATCGGCACCTATGGGCTTGCAATTTTGGCAAAATGGCATAATGTTCCTTTTTATATTGCTGCCCCTATCAGTACTATAGATTTTAACTGCCCCAATGGAGAGCGCATACCCATTGAGGAGAGAGACCACATGGAAGTCAAGATGATCGGCAGTGAAATTCTGGTCCATGAACGCGCCAAGGTATGGAACCCGGCCTTTGATGTTACTCCTGCAGATCTGATAAAAGGGATAATAACCGAAGCCGGCATAATCGAACCGTCAAGAATAAAAGAGCTTCAATAAACAACAGCTTAATATGCTGTTGAGTGGTAATATTAAAGCAGGGCAATGCTTTGATATGTTTTGGGGTAATTTCATTCAATTTATGGCAATATTGCAGGAGTGGTGCCCTTGGCCAATATAAATCCACGCGGCGTATGTGTGTTGTTTATTCTTGAAAGGGGCGAAATGCCCGGCAGGAAGGAGGCAGTATTGTGAAAAACGAGTTTAGGATTGCTGACATGAGCCTGGCTCCGGAAGGACACAGAAGGATAGAGTGGGCATGGGAGTATATGCCTGTGCTAAGGCTTATTTCGGAGAGGGAAGAAAAATACAGGCCGCTTGACGGGCTTGTGATAGGATGCTGCCTGCATCTGGAGGCTAAGACTGCCTGTCTTTTAAAAGTAATGAACAAACTTGGAGCTACTGTTGCAGTAGCCGGAAGCAATCCTCTTTCAACACAGGACACGATCTGCGCGGCCCTGGCTGAGGAAGGAATACATGTATTCAGCCGCAGAGGCATGACTCCTCAGGAATACTCCGAAAATATAGAGGAAATGCTCAAATGGGATCCTCAGATAATAATTGATGACGGCGGCGACGTCGTTTCGATGATAATAGACAAGAGAAGGGACCTCATCCCAAACCTGCTTGGCGGATGTGAAGAGACCACTACCGGGATAAAGCGCCTTAAAGCCATGCATTGTGAAGGAGTATTGCCCTTCCCGATGCTGGCAGTAAATGATGCTCAGAGCAAATATCTTTTCGACAACAGGTACGGAACAGGGCAGTCTGTCTGGGACGCGATCCTCAGGACCACCAACCTTATCGTGGCAGGCAAGAATGTTGTCATTGCCGGTTACGGCTGGTGCGGAAAGGGAGCTGCAAAGAGAGCTGCAGGCCTCGGGGCAAGGGTCATAGTGGTCGAGGTAGATCCCCACAGGGCACTTGAGGCACTTATGGATGGCTTTGATGTAATGGATATGCTTGAAGCATCAAAGATCGGGGATGTCTTCATTACAGTCACAGGCAACACAAAAGTCATTCGCAAAGAACACTTTATGCGCATGAAAGACGGAGTGCTCCTCTGCAATGCGGGCCATTTTGACGTGGAGGTCTGCATCCCTGATCTTGCTGAACTCGCTGTTGACGTGAAGGCATCGCGTGACAATATACAGACTTACATCCTTCCTGTCGGACGGAGGATACACCTTCTCGGCGAAGGAAGGCTGGTCAACCTGGCTGCAGGAGACGGGCATCCTGTCGAAATAATGGATCTGAGCTTTGCAATGCAGCTCCTCTCTTGCCTGTATATAAGCTGCAACAAACTGGGTCCGGGCCTATACAACGTACCGGCTGAGCTTGACAAGAGGGTGGCCGAGCTGAAACTTGAATCACTCGGCATAAGTATAGAACAGCTTACACAGGAGCAAAAGGAATACCTTGCAGCATGGAGAGAGGTTTAATGAAACAGCAATACAGAAATGTCGTTGTCTGGGACTCTGAGAGCTCTTCAGCCAAGCTGTGCGATGTGGCGACCGAAGGCGACAGAATATTCTCCATCCTCCCGGCCGGAGCTCTCAGTTCAGGATGTGCATACGAGGGGAGAGGCAAAACTGCTCTGATCCCCGGTTTTGTGAACGCACACGGGCATGCTGCAATGACTCTGCTGAGAGGACTTGGAGAAGAACTGCCTCTTATGGAGTGGCTTCAGAAACGCATCTGGCCGGTCGAAAACAACCTTGACGGGGATCTTGTCAAAGCAGGGACCGCACTGGGTATATTGGAAATGCTATCTACTGGTACCACATGTTTTGCAGATATGTACTTCTTCATGGACAAAGTTGCGGAGGCTGCACTCGAAAATGGCATGAGATGCGGACTTTCACGGGGCATAGTAGGTGACAGCGACAGGAGCAAGTTAAAAGAAAACCTAAAGTTCGCAGAGGACTACAACGGCAGGGATGGGTTGATAAACGTCCAGCTTGGTCCGCACGCTCCATATACTGTTCCTTTCGACCTGATGACAGAGATAGCAGGCACCGCGAAAGAGACAGGCCTGGGAGTACAGCTCCACTGGCTCGAAACGTCTTCTGAGTGGGGCATAAGCGGTATGGAAGGAAAAATGACCCCGGAGGAGTATCTTTCCGAAACAGGCATGATCGACGTGCCTAACCTCCTGCTGGCGCACTGTGTATGGGTGGAGAAGGGATCTGCAGCTTTCTATGCGAGGGACAACGTTACTTTCGCCCACAACCCCAAAAGCAATCTCAAACTGGGCAGTGGGATAGCCCCTCTTCCTGAATTCCTCAAATCCGGGATCAGGGTCGCTATCGGTACTGACGGGGCGGCCAGCAACAACAGGCTGGACATTTGGGATGAACTTCGCTGTGCGGCACTGATCCACAAGGGCGTGACTAATGATCCTACCCTCGTGACATCTGCCGAGGTCCTTAAGATGGCTACGGTAAACGGAGCAAAGGCACTTGGATTCGGAGATACGGGACTTATCAAAGAGGGATACAAGGCAGACATGATACTTATTGACCTTGACCGGCCGCATTATGTTGGCTGGGACAATGATAATCTTCCAGGTTTTCTTGTTTACGCAGGATCTTCTTCAGATGTTAAGGCTACTGTTGTGGCAGGAAGAATGCTTTATGAAAACGGAACGTTCACAGAAACAGACAAAGACAGGGTAATTGCTGAAGCAAAATCGGCGCGCAGAAAACTTACCGGCCGCTGATATATCTATTGGACGGTCGTTTTTTCTGAACGTGGATCTGGCACAAACACCACAGATCCGCGTATAATTAATTGTTTGGTGCAAAAATTACAAAGACCTTACCGCTTTTCTTATTTGGATGGAATACGACTTTGATCTTTTATTACAGGGGGCAGCTTAAATGCAATACAGAAGCGGAAAAGAATTAAGGGAACTCTTTCTTTCATATTTCGAGGAAAAGGGATGCAAAAGGTACCGCAGTTTTTCACTGGTGCCTGATGATCCAACGTTGCTTTTTACAATTGCGGGAATGGTCCCGTTCAAACAATACTTCCTTGGACTGAAGACCCCTGAGGTGAAAAGAGCAACTACGGCACAGAAGTGCGTAAGGACCAACGACATTGAAAATGTCGGACGCACTGCGAGGCACCACACATTTTTTGAGATGCTGGGAAACTTCAGTTTTGGAGATTACTTTAAAGAGGAAATTATCCCATGGGCGTGGGAATTCCTTACTGAACGTGTGGGACTCGAACCGGACAGGCTTTATGCAACGATCTATCTTGACGATGATGAAGCACACGATATATGGCGCGACAAAGTGGGGCTTCCTGAAAACAGGATAGTACGCCTCGGAGCGGATGATAATTTCTGGGCTGCCGGACCTGTCGGTCCGTGCGGACCATGCTCTGAAATAATATACGACCAGGGACCTGAATTTTCGTGCGGAAAACCCACATGCACTGTGGGATGCGACTGTGACCGCTACCTGGAGATATGGAACCTCGTCTTCATGCAGTACAACAGAGATGAAGCAGGGAACCTCACTCCTCTCCCCAACAAGAACATCGATACAGGAATGGGGCTTGAGAGACTTTCATCAGTCGTCCAGAGAGTGCCGAACGACTTCGAGACGGACCTTTTCCGTCCGATAATCGACAAGGCCTGCGAGCTTGGCGGGGTCAAATATGGAGAAGATCCTAAAAAAGATATGGCGGTAAAGGTTATTTCAGACCATATAAGAGCATCAGCATTTATGATAGCAGATGGAATACTGCCCACAAACGATGGTGGAGGATATGTTCTTAGGCGCCTTATAAGAAGGAGCGCCCGCTACGGAAAACTGCTCGGAATTGACAGGCCCTTCCTCACCGAGCTTCTGCCCTCCGTTCGAAAATCGATCGGTGACGAATACACTGAACTCGTCGAACAGGCCTGTGCCATCGAGCAGATACTGAAGACAGAAGAGGAACGTTTTACAAAGACGCTTTCACAGGGAAGCGACCTTCTTGAATCAGAGATCAGGCAGCTTAAGAAGAACTCTCTCGGCACACTTCCCGGAAGCGTTGCTTTTGTCCTTTACGATACTTACGGATTCCCGCTTGAACTCACAGAAGAGATGTGCGAAGAAGAGGGCATCGGCGTTGATAAGGATGGTTTCAACAAAGCAATGGACGACCAGCGTGAACGTGCAAGGGCCTCAAGCAAACAGACCAGTTCAGTCATTTCTAAAAATGCATACACTGAATTGGCAGACAGATTGGGTCCAAGCAGTTTCTGTGGTTACGACCGAACTTCCGGTGAAGCTCAAGTTTTAGCGATAATTTTCGAAGGAAAAGAAAAGGATTCCATTTTGGAAGGTGAAAGCGCGGACATAGTTCTCACTGAGACGCCTTTCTACGGCGAAAAGGGCGGACAGGTCGGCGACACAGGCATTATTACAGCAGAAAATGTAATTTTCGAAGTAGAGGACACCATTTATCCTGTAAACGACCTCATAGTGCACAGAGGCAGGCTGCTTAAGGGAAACATCAAAAAAAACCAGACAGTGACAGCTTCTATTGATACTGCAAGAAGAAAAAACATTCAGAGGCACCATACGGCGACACACCTTGTACACGAGGCCCTTTCCAAAGTCCTTGGACAGCATGTGAGGCAGGCCGGATCGATCGTGACGCCTACGTTCCTGCGTTTCGACTTCAACCATTTCGCCCCGCTTACGACCGATCAGCTGCGGGAGATAGAATCGATCGTATATGAGCAGGTCCTCTCTGATCTGCCTGTGAACACCACTGTCATGCCGATCGAAGAAGCAAAAAAAACGGGTGCAAAGGCGCTCTTTGACGAAAAATACGGGGACGAGGTGAGGGTGCTCGAGATCCCCGGATACTCAACTGAACTCTGCGGCGGAACACATGTCAAGGCAACAGGTGAGATCGGTGTGGTCAAGATAATACGCGAAGAGGGAATAGGCTCCGGAGTAAGGCGCATAAACGCAATAGCAGGACAGAACGCCCTGGCGGCTTTCCAGCGTTTCAGCTACCTCTCTGGAACTCTCATGTCAATGCTTGGCGAAGACATTGATTCGGTCCTCGGAAGAGTAGAAGATATTCTCGATGAAAAGAAGATACTTGAGAGAAAAAACAAGGAACTGCAGGTAAAGGCAGCCATGTCCGATATTGAGGAGAGCATCAGACCTTGTGCCAGCGTCAACGGTGTAGACCTCATAATGGAAAAGTTTGAAAATATGAACCCCGATCTTCTGAGGCAGGTCGGCGACAGGATAAAGCAGAAATATCCGGTCGCGGTGATACTGCTTGCAGGAATAGGGGAAGAAAAGCACGTTACGCTGACTTCCATGGCAAGTGAAGAGGCCGTGAGCAAGGGCATCAGAGCAGATGAGTTCCTGAAGGAGATAGCTGACCTTATAGGCGGAAGAGGCGGAGGAAGACCCACTCTTGCGCAGGGAAGGGCTCCTGATGCCGGCAGGCTTAACGAGGCTATCATAAAGGCCCCTGAAATCTTTGCCAGACTTGCTGCAAAAGGCTGAGGCCGGCTGATTGGATAGGATAGTCGCAGTAGATATTGGATCAGTAAGGGTCGGTGTCGCGGTAAGATACCGTCTCAGCTGTCAAGTATAAAAGTAAACTTTGTTTCTTGTCTTCCTA
>JAXQGB010000003.1:0-15769 GCA_034331105.1 Synergistota bacterium
GCACGCCGCCAGCGTTCGTCCTGAGCCAGGATCAAACTCTCCGTTTGATTCTGGTCTCGTTCGCTTATTTCCTTACGTACTGTATTCAATTGGCAAGGTTCAGTATCACCGCTTACCGTGATAAGGTCTGATTGCAACGGCGACAGGAGGTAATATACTACGCTTTGCAGGAAAATGCAAGCCCGTTTTTAAATTTTTATGAAAGGTGCTATTGATAAATATTATTGCAAATTTTACCGTGTTATAATTCACATAATAATGATAGTTTAATGGCAATAAAGACAGATGTCCGATCTATGGTTGGATCTACTATATGACTGGAGGCTTCCGCAGTTATGCCTTTGATGCAGTTTAATGACAAAAATTTTTCTCTTAAGAATAAAAAACAAGGTAAGAAAAAAAAGTCTTTGTTCAACAAGATCTTTTCTCACATAGTTCTTTTTGCAGCAATATGCGCAGCTTTTCTGGCTGTCTTTTTGGCTGTTTTCCTGACAAACATATCGCGGTCACTTCCGACAACAGAGGAGATACTTGGACATGAGCCCAGCCTGACTACTGTCGTATATGACAGGAATGAAAAGGTCATAACGAGACTTTTTCAGGAGAACAGGAACTGGGTAAAGCTTGATGTTGTCTCCCCGTGGATGGTCAAAGCAATACTGGCTGCAGAGGACGACAGATTCTATGATCATTCCGGGATAAGACCTGTCTCGATATTCAGGGCAGGTATCGTTGATATTTTTCATCGCGGGGCTCGACAGGGCGGAAGCACGATAACACAGCAGCTTGCCAGGAACCTTTTCCTTACAAAGGAAAAGACGATAGTGAGGAAGGCAAAAGAAGCCATCCTCGCCTTAAGGCTTGAAAGGATCTACACGAAGGACCAGCTTCTTGAGATGTATCTCAACACTATATATATGGGACACGGAGCCTACGGCATAGACTCCGCCTCAAAAAAATATTTCGGCAAAGCACCGGCAAAGCTTTCAATAACTGAGTCTGCCGTACTTGCGGGTCTTGTTGCTGCTCCTGAGACCTACAGCCCTTTTAGAAACCCATCAAGGTCTAAAACGAGAAAGGACTATGTTCTCAAAAGGATGCTGGACCTTGACTGGATATCAAAATCTGATTATGACATCAGCGTGAACGACTTGCCAAAACTGGTCAAGAGAGAGGCCAACAAGAGCAGCCTCTCTCTTAAGGATTCACCTCACTTTGTCTCATATATACTTTTCAACCTGCTCCTGCCCAATTATGGAAAAGAAATGGTGTACCGCGGCGGATTGAGAGTCCATACGACAATTGATCTGGATCTTCAAAAAAAAGCTGAAGAGCTTGTATCAAAGATGAAGCACGAAGGAGCTCTTGTCGCCATGGATCCAAATACCGGTGAGATACTGGCACTGGTAGGAGGAAGGGATTTCGATGCCAGTAAATTCAACAGGGCCACTCAGGCCTTTCGTCAGCCGGGATCCGCATTTAAGCCCATAGTCTATGCAACCGCACTGGAAAACGGATACAGAGCAGTTGATCACCTCCTTGACGCACCGCTCCTATTTCCAAACGGCTGGAAACCTGGAAATTACGGAAGTAAATATGACGGTGAAGTTACACTCATGGATGCGCTTGCAAGGTCTATAAATACGGTGGCCGTCAGGCTTGCACAGATCGACGGTGTGAGCAGGGTAGTACAAATGGCAAGGAGGATGGGCATATCAACACCGCATCTGCCTGAGGACCTTTCACTTGCTCTGGGAACCGCGAGCGTTACCCCGCTTGAAATGTGCGTGGCCTACTCTACCTTCGCTAACAACGGCTATAAAATTGAACCATACGGCATAAAAGAGATAAAAGGCAGAAATGGAGAATCCATTGAACAGAACGGCCCAAAACTGACAAGCGCGATATCTGTCACGACTGCAGTAACAACACGCTCAATGCTTGAACAGGTAGCGATGTGGGGAACCGGAGCAAAGGCAAGGATCGACGGATACCAGACCTTTGGCAAAACGGGAACGACAAACGACTGGACCGATGCCTGGTTCGCAGGCGGCATTCCGGGCCTGGTCGTAGTGGTTTATGTTGGGAATGACGACCACACGCCGCTTGGCGGAAAAACCACGGGAACTATTGCTGCTGTCCCTGTATGGAAAGAATTTGTCTCCTTCGCAGTGAAAAAACTCAAACTTCCCACTGCCTTCGTTGTGCCTCCCGATGCCGCTGTAGAGTCGGTCAGAGTATGCAAAAAGACCGGTTTCCTGGCTGCGTCAGGATGCCCGGCTACAAATATACTTCTCCCTGCCGGTAACGCACCTTCATCCCAGTGTCCATGGCACGGCGGCAGCCTCTCTGCTGCAAGGGCTGATAACAGTGCTCCTCAGCTGATACTTGCACCTATAGACGATGAAATGACCCATTACAGATATGCAATGAAGATGGCCCCGCAAAAGGAAGCCCACGAAGAGGAGCCGCTCCTTCAGGAGCCTGATGTCCCTGTACCAATTAAGAAAACAATAGATACCGAGCACGCAAAAGTGCCTGACATAAACCCGGATCCTTATAAAAAGGATTCGAACGAGGCGAAAGAAATGGAAGCAAAATATCAGGAACTTCTAAAAAGATATAACATAACAGAGTAAAACTCAGCCAGAATCTTTCATCACTGGATCCGGCCCTTTGGCCACGGGGAAGGAACATAAATATCCTGGAATAACTGAAGTGCAAACCTATCGGTCATTCCTGAGATAAAATCAACTGCCCCCTGTGGGTCATCTTCGCATTTTTCCATGCGGTATTTAAAGAGTCCCGTCAGCACATGCTCTACCCGGGAATCCTCTATTTGTGCATTTGCATGCTTGTAAACACTGCTGTAAAGAAACCCCCGCAGCGTCTCTATCGACATAAGCATTGACGGGCTGAATGTCGGCCTGCTGTCTATACTGTTCTCAATAATGTCCATTATCAGCGAGTTGATCCTCTCGGCGTGAGTCGTTCCCATTTTATCAACGACACTTACGGGTATGTCTGAGAACCCAACTATTTGAGCCCTGAGTGCATCATCCAGATCATGGTTCAGGTAGGCGACAGAGTCTGATATCCTCACGATCCAGGCTTCAAGTGTCGAAGGTTCGGTCAGGTCAAATCCTGAATGGACATCTACCTGCCCTTTTGAATGCTGGAGTATCCCCATCCTTACCTCCCAGGTGAGGTTCAGTCCCCTTCCATCTTTTTCCAGGCAGTCGACCACTCTCAGGCTCTGGACAGCATGGTGGAAACCGCCAAGTCCATGGTCTTTGGCAAGGGAATCGAGGACTTTTTCCCCCATGTGTCCAAATGGTGTATGGCCAAGGTCATGACCCAAAGCGATAGCTTCCGTAAGGTCCTCGTTGAGCATGAGGGCCCTGGCTATCGTCCTGGCGATCTGGGAGACTTCAAGCGTGTGTGTAAGCCTGGTCCTGTAGTGGTCTCCTTCAGGAAGGAGAAGTACCTGCGTTTTGTATTTGAGCCTTCTGAACGACTTGCTGTGTATTATCCTGTCCCGGTCTCTCTGGAAGCATGTCCTTACCGAACATGGATCCTCCGTTTTTGCCCTGCCTTTGCTTTCTGAAGAAAGAGCTGCGAAAGGAGAGAGTATTTGTTTTTCAATTTCTTCCCAGCGAATGCGGGTGTTCAAAATGACCATCTCCTAAGTAGGGGCAAGCTGCCGCAAAAAATCGGCGTTAAGCTGCGACAAAAAGATGTCGCGTGAAGCTGCCGAAAAAACATCGGCGTGAAACAATGGTGAAGCAATGGTTTGGGCTTGAGGATCTTGCTCCGTCTCGTCGTCCCCGAGCGCTTAAATCGGGGATCCAGTGGCTCTAGGTCCTTGCTGTGACAAACTTTTTAAGACCTAAACACAAGTCGCTGGATTCCCGCTAAGGTTCATACAGGAATGACGGTGATTTTAGTTCTCACGATTGTTTAACCGCCCTTACAACTGCTTCACTACTGCTTCACAACCGATTCACGCCGACGGTTTTCCGGCAGATTAACCATGGAGAACTAAAATTTATTTAAGTATCCCAAGGGCAGAATGCGCAGCTGAGAGCCTTGATACCGGTACCCTGAAGGGAGAACAGCTGACATAGTTGAGTCCAAGCTTGTGACAGAACGCGACGCTTGACGGGTTTCCTCCGTGCTCGCCGCAAATGCCCACCTGGATAGACGGATTAACTTTCCGGCCTCCTGAAGCACCTATCTCCATCAGGGCGCCTACTCCTTCACGATCGAGTACTGCAAATGGGTTCTGCGGCAGTATTCCTTCTGAAACGTACTGACCAAGAAACTTTCCTTCCGCATCATCCCTTGAATATCCAAAAGTCGTCTGAGTAAGGTCATTTGTGCCGAAGCTGAAAAACTGGGCGTGCTGGGCAAGCTGATCTGCCACCAGGGCGGCTCTTGGAAGCTCGATCATTGTGCCGACAAGATATTTAACAGTGCAGCCGTGCTCCTTCATTATGTCGGGTGCTATCCTGTCGACCATCTCCCTGAGTATCCTCATCTCCTCTTTTGTCGCAACAAGCGGGATCATTATATCGGGCACAGGGGTAATGCCTTTGTTTACGAGCTTACAGGCAGCGCTGAATATCGCCCTGATCTGCATCTCATAAATTTCAGGATAGATGATGCCAAGTCGGCATCCCCTGAATCCAAGCATCGGGTTTGATTCATGCAGTTCGTGGACTCTGGCTATGGTATTTTTTACAGATCTTGCTTCGGGGCTGTCTGCAGGGAGGCTTTTAAGCTCCTTCTTAAGATCAGGAAGCTTCGGCAGGAATTCATGGAGTGGCGGATCAAGCAGCCTTACTGTGACAGGCAGCCCGTCCATAGCTTCAAATATGCCAAGGAAATCTTCTTCCTGCATCTTTTCGAGCTTTTTAAGATGTTCGATCCTTTCATCTTTTGTGGATGCCACGACCATGTCCTGCATGACAGGGAGCCTTTCGGGAGCCATGAACATGTGCTCTGTTCGGCATAGCCCGATTCCTTTTGCCCCAAAGCTCCTTGCCCTTCTTGCATCTTCAGGCGAATCGGCATTTGCCCAGACCTCTAACATCGAAATTCTGTCAGCCATTGTGAGAAGTTCGCTGAAATCCTCATCAAACTGCGGTTCTACAAGGTCAACTTTTCCAAGAATTACCTCGCCCTTCGTTCCGTCAATAGTTATAAAATCGTTCTTTTTCACAACTGTTCCGTTTACAGTGAAGGTTCCTGCAGCAAAGTCGATCTTTATGCTTTCTGCTCCTGATACACACGGTTTTCCAAGCCCTCTGGCAACGACAGCCGCATGACTCGTCATGCCGCCGTGCGCTGTTACGACTCCCTGGGATGCAAAAAGCCCGTGGATGTCATCAGGTGTGGTTTCAGGGCGGACAAGTATGATAGCTTCACCTTTTTCTCCGCGCTCTGCAGCTTCATCTGCGTCAAAGACAACATATCCGGCCGCCGCTCCGGGTGATGCGGGAAGTCCTTTGACAAGAGGCGTTACTTTGGCTTTCGGGTCTATCTGAGGATGAAGAAGCTGCTCGACCTGTTCAGGGGCAACCCGCTCGACTGCGGTCTTTTCATCGATAAGTCCTTCCCTGAACATATCCATGGCGACTTTTACAGCTGCAGCTGCCGTCCGTTTGCCGTTCCTGGTCTGAAGTATGTAGAGTTTGCCTTTTTCAACGGTGAACTCTATATCCTGGGCATCCTTATAATGTTGCTCAAGTAGATCGGCTATGCGACAGAATTCCTTATATACAACGGGCATTGCCGTCTCAAGCTGCGAGATCTCAACCGGGGTCCTGATACCGGCAACAACGTCCTCTCCCTGGGCATTGATAAGATACTCGCCGAATAGCCTGTCCTCACCGGTTGAAGGGCTTCTTGTGAAGCAGACCCCTGTGCCGCAGTCATCGCCCAGGTTGCCGAATACCATGGTGACAACGCTGACAGCCGTTCCGTATGACTCCGGAATGTTGTTTATCTTTCGGTAAGTAATGGCCCTTGGTGTGTTCCAGCTGCGGAATACTGCGTCTATCGCAAGCCTGAGCTGCTGCCATGGATCGACCGGAAAGTCCTTCCCGGCTTCCTTGACTATTGCCTTGTACTCCTCGACAAGTTCTTTCAAAGCAGCAGCAGAAAGTTGGTTGTCATCCTTTACTCCGTTCTCTGCCTTCTTCTCGTGAAGCTTCTTTTCAAAACTGGAATGCTCTACTCCCATCACAACATCTGAAAACATCTGAATGAAGCGGCGATAGCTGTCATAAGCAAAACGTTCATCTCCGGCTGCCTCTGACAGGGCGGCAACGGTTTTATCATTCAGTCCCAGGTTAAGTATCGTGTCCATCATGCCGGGCATTGAGACAGGTGCCCCTGAACGCACAGATACCAGCAAAGGATCTTTTTCCCCACCGAATTTCTTTCCGGCAAGCGCCTCGACTCTCGATACTGCAGATTTGACATCATCCCATATATTCAGGATAAAATTATTTTCTTTCCAATATTCATGACATGCTTCAGTTGTAATGATAAATCCCGGAGGTACCGGCAGCCCGATCTTCCACATCTGAGCAAGGTTGGCTCCTTTGCCGCCAAGAAGTATCTTCATCCCTGCGTCACCTTCACTGAAATCGTAAATATACTTTCTAGCCTCGAGCATCATGTGACCCCCCTGATTTATAAGTTAACTGGTATGCATTCCTATATTAATATCATTTTAACTATTTTAAAAGACTGAAATCTCCAACAAGCAGGAAGAAATCCTGACACTTTTTAAGAAGCGCCAGCCTGTTGTTCCTCAGAGAAATATCATCGTCCATAACAAGGACGTCGTTGAAAAACTGTGCTATTACCGGAGCAAGCTCAGCAAGTACCGAGGCGAGCTTTTCCCAGTCAAACTTGTCTACGGATACCCTGGCATCTCCTTCAAGCACAAGCAGCTTCTCATAGAGCTGTTTTTCTGAGGGTTCGACCAGTTTTGACAGATCCACCTCACCCGGAGCACTTCCTGATTTATTCAGCAGGTTTTTCACCCTTACCGCAGCTGTTATGAGATCTGTAAACCAGACTTCATCGCTTCTTTTTTCAAGAGTCTCCGCCATTCTGAAAGCCTGAAGCGGGCGATTTGAAATAGTCTGAAGGACAAGTTCGACAACTTCATGCCTGAATCCTTTTTCCCTCAGCTGGACCTGAAGGCGCAGACGCACAAACGACCTTATTTTTTCCATCGTATCGCTGTCCATGCCAAAAGCAGATGCTGACTTTTCAAGGAGCTTGTTCAGGTCGATATCAAGCGGCATGCCCCAGATGATCTCGTTTATACATCTCGCAGCCCTGCGAAGGCCGTAAGGATCCTGGGAAGATGTGGGCTCGAGCCCGATCTTGTATATCGCTGCCAGAGTATCGGCCCGGTCTGCCAGACCTATAAGAGCTCCTGTAACTCCGGAAGGGATGCTGTCTCCGGCAAACCTGGGAAGATACTGTTCGTAAAGGGCAAGTGCAACTTCTTGGGATTCCCCTGATTTTTTTGCATATTCCCGTCCCATGACTCCCTGAACATCAGCAAATTCGTAGACCATGCTTGTAACAAGGTCTGCCTTTGCAAGAACGGCAGCCCTTTCAACAACATCTCTTTTGCCGGCAAGTGAGAGCTCGTCAGTCAGCCAGAGAGCAAGCGCTTTTGTCCTCTGGACCTTGTCGTAGACAGAACCGAGCTGTTCCTGATAAGTTACGGACTTAAGCTCGTTTGCCAGATCGTCCAGAGACTTCTGCAGGTCCTCTTTCCAGAAGAAGGCTGCATCATAAAGCCTTGCCCTGAGGACTCTCTCGTTGCCTTCCCTAACTACCTTCATGTCTTTCGCCTTGTTGTTGCTGACACCGACAAAATTGGCCATCAGTTTTCCGTCCTTGTTCCTTACGGGGAAATACCTCTGGTTCTTTGCCATCGAAAGAACAAGCACCTCTTCAGGAATTTCAAGGAAATCCTTATCGAAGCTTCCGTAGAAAACAACAGGGTACTCGTTGAGATGTACATTTTCTTCAAGGAGGGCGGGATCAACTTCGACCCTTGCTCCAAGTTCCTTCTCAACTTCAGCTATCCCGCCGAGTATCATGCTTTTTCTCTCTTCAGGATCAGTTATCACAAAATTGTTTTTCATTGCCTTTTTGTATTCGGAAGGATCTTTGATCAGTATCGAACATGCCCCCATGAACCTGTGGCCTCTTGTGCAATTTCCGCTTCTTACTTTTCCGAACTCTACATTAATGAGCGATCCTCCGTAGAGGGCAATTATCCACCTTACAGGGCGGGCAAAACGGACAGTCGGATCAGCCCAGTACATGCTCTTCTGAAAAGATAGTTTCTTAAGTATTTTGTCAAGTATATTAGGAAGGACAAGCTCTGTAGACTGCCCCATTTCTCTTTTTTCTGCAACTACATACTCAGCCCCGTTGATCTCCTGTACCTTGAGGTCTGAAACATCGACTCCCCTGCTGCGGGCAAATCCTTCAGCAGCTTTGGTCGGCTTCCCTTCCCCGTCAAAGGCCTGGGTCTTTAGCGGGCCCTTTGATATCTCTACACTGTCTTTCTGCGTATCAGCAAGATCGCTGACAGTCAACACAAACCTTCGCGGCGTGCACTCGACTTTTATGCCGGAATAGCCAATATGGGCTGCGGCGAGCTCCTCTTTCGCGAATGAGGAGAGGTCGGCCAAAGCCTTGGGCATAAAACGCGCGGGGATCTCTTCTGTTCCTATTTCAAAAAGAAGGTCTTTTGCGGACATTATTTTGCGCCTCCTTCAGCTTTTTCAAATTTGTCGAATTTCCCTTTAAGGGGGTGCCCCAGTGCTTCTCTCTGTTCAAGATAAGCCTGGCAGCAGGCGCTTGCAATTGCCCTGACCCTGCCGATGTAGCCTGTGCGCTCCGTAACGCTTATCGCATTTCTTGCATCAAGAAGGTTGAAGGAGTGTGAGCACTTCAGGACATAGTCGTAAGCAGGAAGGACAAGTCCATTTTCAAGTATCTTTTTTGATTCGGCTTCGTACATGCCGAAGAGCTGAAAAAGCATTTCGGTGCTTGCCACTTCAAAATTGTATGTCGAATGCTCGACCTCGCCTTTATGGTGGACATCGCCGTATTTTACGTTTCCGACCCATTCAAGGTCATATACGTTGTCGACCTTCTGGACGAACATCGCGATACGTTCGATGCCGTAGGTAAGCTCAGCAGGGACTACATCCATATCCAGGGAGCCCATTTGCTGGAAATATGTGAACTGCGTAACTTCCATTCCATCAAGCCATACTTCCCATCCAAGCCCCCAAGCTCCGGTAGTTGGATTTTCCCAGTCGTCTTCAACAAATCTGATATCATGCTCTGCAGGATCTATTCCAAGCACCTTAAGGCTCTCAAGATACATCTCCTGAATATTGTCAGGTGCAGGCTGTATTATTACCTGGTACTGGTAATAATGCTGCAGTCTGTTGGGGTTTTCCCCGTACCTGCCGTCAGTGGGCCTTCTTGAAGGCTCTACGTAAGCAACGCGCCATGGTTCGGGGCCAAGCACCCTCAGTGTTGTAGCCGGATTCATAGTGCCAGCGCCTACTTCAATATCGTACGGCTGCTGGATGACACATCCCTGTGATGCCCAAAAACTTTCCAGGCGCATTATAATTTCTTGAAAATTCACTCTCTGCTGCCTCCTTCAGATAGCTCAAAAACTATATTTGATGAATTTTAATCCATATCAGTGAAAAAAGTAACCAGTTTTTTCAACTCATCATTATATAAAGACGATTTTTCCTGTGATCCTGACCACTCAATAAATTTATCGTGGTTCAAAAGAGCGGCAAACCTGAGGGATTTGAGATCTTCAGCATTAAGGTCAGCCTTATTTGTACCGTAACAGGAGGGACATATCAGACCGTCGTTGGTCCACCTTGCCCCTGCTTCAAGTTTTGAACCGCAATTTACACAATACTGAAGTGATGGCCCAAGGCCTGCCTCTTTCAGCAGCCTCCATGTAAACCTGTACTCAACTATGTCTACCGGGCAGTTTTCCTTTATCAATAGTATACATGACCACAACAACGTAAGGATATTATTGCTTTCATGTCCGACCATAAGGGTCTTGGAAAGTCTTTTGTATAACTTCAGTGCTGATTTCAATTTTTCCGCTGAAGATCTTAGAGAGATAAAGTCTTCCTTCACATCAGCTCCCTGCAGATACAGCCTTGCCGGACTCTGATAAAGTTCGAACTCCGCCCATACAAGAGGTTCTATGGCACCGCCAAACCTGCACTTGGTTTTTGATGCAGGTGCGCTTACCCAAATTGGCCCCATGTCCCTTAAAAAAAGCAGAAGGGATTGCCCCTCTCCTGAGGAATCCCTTCTCTGCAAGACAGTTCCCACATTCTTATAATACCCCTGAGGAAGCTTATCTGTTTCGAACGATGATATCAAAAACTATACCCCAGTCGCCGCAGTTCTTCCTGTGACTTTCTCCAACCCGGCTTGACCTTTACCCACAACTGAAGATATATCGGATAACCAAACTTCTCTTCAAGCTCTTTCCTTGCAGCCATTCCTATCGTTTTAAGCTTTGCTCCGGATCTTCCGATTATTATTGCCTTCTGGCCCTCACGGTCAACTATTATAGTGGCTCTGATCTCACAGGTCTTGAGCTCCGGGTACTCTTCGGGACTTTTGAACTCCTCTACCACGACGGCAGTTCCGTGGGGAACTTCCTGATCGGTAAAATTCAATATTTTTTCCCTTATCACCTCGGCAGCCAGGAACCGTTCTGTTGTATCCATGAGCATATCTGCCGGGTATATTGGAGGCTGCATCGGAAGCATTCCGCTTAAAGTCTCAATAAATACATCCATGTTTGTTCCTTTTTTTGCAGAGAGCGGGACTACAGAGGCTGGAGTGATCCTCGTCTCGTACATTTCCACAGTCTTCCAGAAAACTTCCTGGTCAGAAAACTTGTCGATCTTATTAACGGCCAGAACTACCGGGACACTGCAATTGGAAAGGAATTCCAATATAAGCTCTTCTTTTTCTCCGATCGTACGATCCCCGGCTTCAACTACCAAACAGACCAGATCGACCTGTGAAAGGGTTTTAGACGCCTCTTTCACCATAAAGTCTCCAAGAACATGCTTAGGCTTATGTATTCCGGGAGTGTCTACAAATATGATCTGTTCCTTCTCAGTGGTCAATATGCAGCGTATCGCATTCCTCGTCGTCTGAGGTTTGGATGAGACAGCCGCGACCTTTTCTTTCAAGAGCGTATTGATTATTGAAGACTTGCCAACGTTAGGACGTCCGAGAAGCGCAACGAAACCGCATCTGTACTCCTGATCTTCATTTTTAATGTTATTGTTTGTCATCATTAGTCTCTCCTTTCCCGGAGAACTTAAACTGCAGCGGAAGCAGATCGCTTAGCCTGTAGATCACCGGTCTTCCATCCTCTTCGAGCACGACAGACATATCGCTGTTAAACTCAGCAAGAAACTGTCTGCAGGCTCCGCAAGGGGGACAAAGCTTTCCTTCACTGCCTCCCGAAATAGCGATCGCTACAGGCTTGAGACGGCCCTCCCTTACTGCTGTCGTCATTGCATTTCTTTCCGCGCAGATCGAAAGCCCTAAGCTGCCGTTTTCAACGTTGCATCCGGATACTACACTTCCATCTTCAAAGAGTATAGCTGCCCCTACATGAAAAGAGGAGTAAGGCACATATGCATAGTTGGCTGACCTCTTTGCTTCATTCAAAAGGGACTTTGCGTCAAAATTTCTCTCTTCAGGATCTTTCATATCCGGCACCTTCTTTCCTAAAAAACTGATCGACCATTCTATCCTGCTCCATCCACATCTTACGCTCCGAATCTTTATCATAATGATCATACCCTATCAGATGCAGGAGACCGTGAGACATTACCAGTACAAGTTCTTCTGTAAAGCTTTTATTATTTTCATCGGCATTCTCTGATATTTTATCAGGACATATCACTATGTCGCCAAGGGGCAGGCATTCCCAGTCCGAAGGAGGTATGAAGCGTGAATCTTCTTCCCACAAAGGAAATGACAAAATATCTGTAGACGAATCGATCTCCCTGTAAGTCAGATTCAGTTCCCTTATCCTTTCAGGATCAACAATAGAAAGAGATATCTCAGCGCACCCGCACTCCTCCGAAAAATTCTCCTCGTTGTTAAGGACGGATGCATAAAGGGCTTCTATCCTCTTTAGGAAATCGTCCGTGTCATAATTGATCCTGTCTGTTATAAGCTCTTTTCCTTCAACAGTTATCTTTATTATCATTTGGCACCCGGCTGTCCCTTCTTTTCGGCAGCTGCCCTGATAGACGCGGATATCTCTTTTACCTCGCGTGAATGGTATGTTGACCTCAAAATTTCAATGAAAGATGATTCTATCACCGCCATCTCTCGCATAGTAAAGTCTACGTCCCTCAGCTGTCCGGCATCGATCTTCTGTTTTGTGACATTTTGTACAAGAATTCTGAGATCACGAATGTTTTCAAATGATTTATTTTTTGCCTTGACAGCAGCCTCAACAGAATCTGCAAGCATAACAAGAGCAGTCTCCCTTGACTGGGGGCTGGGACCGGGATACCGGAACTGTTCCTCTGTAGTGTTTTCATCAAGAGAAAGAGCCTTTTCATAAAAATACTTTTGGACTGTTGTCCCGTGATGCTCGGCGATAAATCTTCTGAGCGTCTTTGGAAGCTTCGTCTCTTCAGCTATATCCAGGCCGTCACGCACATGGGAAATGAGCACAAGTCCAGAAAGTGAAGGAGAGAGCTCATCATGGATATTTTCTCCGCGCATCTGGTTTTCAACAAAATATTTTGGATTTTTTAACTTCCCTATATCGTGGTAGTAAGCTCCTGCTTTAACCAGCAGTCCGTTCATCATGAGTTTGTCCGCGGCTGCTTCAGCCATGGTCCCGACCATTAATGTATGGTGATAAGTCCCGGGCGCTTCGATCTGAAGCCTCTTGAGAAGGGGCTGTGATGGATGGCTGAGCTCAAGAAGGCGCAGAGGGGAGATAACATCAAAAAGATTTTCCCAGATCGGCAAAAGGGCAATGACCACAGTACTCCAAAAAAGGCTGAAAACAAGAGAGAGGATGGGCAACTGATAAGTATAAAACAACCCTAGCCCCCAGTGGACAGCTATTGAAACTGCCCCAAGACATAGCCCTAAAAAGAACAGGTTTCTCCAGATAGTTACCCTGTGGTTTGGTGGGTCAAGGAAAAGGATCCTGCCTATGCCAGCAGAGAAAGATGCCAGAATGCACCCAAGCGCCACGATACCGGGATTGGTGCCAAAAGCTATCATAACACTGATGATACCGCCGCCCATTACGATGTGGTACGAGAGAGAGACAGGAACTGTCAGACAGAGCCAGCCGGTCATACCTAAAACAGCCATTGAATACCCTCCTGTCCTGGCAAACATAAGTTCGAGCGACCATGACACAGCAAGGATGACCGAAATGTATAACCACTGGCGGAAAGACAGCTTCTCCTTAAGGCCGTTCTCTATCCAGACAGGCCAGAAGCTCCAAAGTATGATCGCGCCAAGTATAAAGATCAGATGTTTAAATGGGAACCTGGAATCGGGATATCCCTGAGATTCAAGTAATTTTGCAAGAGAGGGCGTCACTACCTGGCCTTTTTGGACAAGCACCTCTCCCGGACGTATCTCCCTTACCACGGGAGGTATCTGTACCGCTACATCGTCCCTCAGTCTCGAAGCCATCTCTGAATCACTGTTTAGTGAGGGATTTAGTATCTTGTCCAATATCTGGAAGGCAACATTCTTGTCTGACTGTGTAAGCCTGACTGCGGAGAGCTCTTTCCATATCAGCTCTGTCTGTTCTTCCCTGTTCTGGGACTTACTCCTGATTTTTTCAGAAATACTTATGACAGTGCCAACTATATTGCTCTGGGTAAGTTTTGGGAGCCCTGAAAAAAGTGCTAAAAGAGGATTCTGCAGGACCAAGGAATAATCTCCGGACTTTAGGAGCTCGATCTTCGTGGCGACCTCGGAGGCGATCTTTTCGTCCTGGACCATGACGTCGATAATGCGGGAAGCAGCTCTCTGACGAAGTTCCAGTGTAGCTGCCCTGTCTTCATACCTTGAGGAAGTGAGGGCAAAATATGTTTTTGCCGAAGTGTGTCCTATACGATAATTTTCAAGCCTGTCAAATACAAACCAGTTGCTTATGATAAGCATAGAAGCAACAGCAAGCAGTATAACCCTGAAGGCGATGTACTGTTTGTTGGAAGCTTTAAGTTCAAGATTCGTCTTAAAATGAGATATAAATTTTTTAATTGATGTCTGGCGCTTTTCTCCGTTGTTCATAATCTTCGTAAGCCCTCACTATCCGCTGTACGATCTCATGCCGGACAACGTCACGGTTGCTCAGTCTGATGAAAGCAATGCCGGGTATGTCGCTGAGAATGTTTTGTACAAGCTTCAGTCCTGATTCCTTGTTTGACGGAAGGTCGACCTGCGTAATGTCACCTGTCACCACGGCCTTGGATCCGAAGCCCAGTCGTGTCAGAAACATTTTCATCTGCTCCGGCGTAGTGTTCTGGGCCTCGTCAAGTATGATGAAACAGTCATTCATCGTCCTTCCCCTCATATATGCCAGCGGTGCCAGTTCTATGATCCCTTTTTCAAAATATCTGTTAAACTTTTCAGTTGGCAGAAGATCATAAAAGGCATCGTAGAGCGGTCTCAGATAAGGTTCTACTTTGTCCATGAGATCACCGGGCAGGTATCCGAGTCTCTCTCCCGCTTCCACTACCGGCCTTACAAGAACTATTCTGCTGACTTTGGCTGATTTTAAAAATGCCACTGCCTGGGCTACTGCAAGATATGTCTTGCCGGTGCCTGCCGGCCCGATCGCAAAAGTCACATCATTTTCCCTTATCGCGCGTGTGTATTCTTTTTGTCCGTTTGTGTAGGGACGTATAGGCTTCCCCCTGTTGCTTACGCAGACGACTTCATCGTATAGAGATTTTAAATTGACGCTCTCTCCAAGCCCTATCTGGTTCAGCCCATAACGTATCTCAGCGCCGGATAGTTTCTGTCCGTTCAGCGCAAGCTCCGCATATTGTGTAAGGAGGTTTTCAAGCCTTTTGATCAGTTCTTCATCCTCGCCCTTTATCAAAAGGCTTGATCCCCTTGCAAATATCTTGACCGGAAAAGCCTGCTCTACCATACGAAGTATCTCTTCATGTCCCGCAAGAAGCTTCACAATTGACTCGTCGTGAGATGTGAGCGGAGTCAGGCTGTCTTCTGTCATTTTATTGTTAGTCTCTTCCGTTTCTATCATTCCTTAAAAATAAATTATGCTCTTACTACAGATTTCACTTCAGGAACGACCTGCTTTATTGCAGCTTCAACCGTCATGCGAAGCGTCTCCTGGGCATAGGGGCAAGTCCCACATGAGCCGATAAGCTCAACATAAAGGGTACCGCTTTCTTCGTCAAAACTAATGAATGATACATCTCCCCCATGTGTCTGAAGTGCAGGAGACACCTTGGTTTTGATCGCATCCATTATCTTTTCCTGTACTGTCATTGATGATTCCTCCTGTGGTTTTTGTCTATTTCAAGCGTCTGGTACGCTTAAAAACTTAATAAAATAAAAAGACCGGCAAGATACCGTCTCAGCTGTCAAGTATAAAAGTAAACTTTGTTTCTTGTCT
>JAXQGB010000004.1:0-12925 GCA_034331105.1 Synergistota bacterium
ATTCTTCTGTTATCTCTTTGGTAAATATATTTCATGATACGAGCAATTGGCAAGCGTGGGCAAGCAGTCGTAAAAATCGGCGGAGCAGTTGCTGAGCAATGGCTAAGCAGTCGCTGAGCAGTTGTAGGACCTAAAAAACTTATAATATTATTATCCTTGCATGCTTCTCACTCCGTCTTCCCCGAGTGTATCTATCGGGAGGGTGCTGTTTCCCGTCAGGAAAACTTATCAAATTGACCTTAGTTCCCGAACCATTTCGAGTGCGTTTCGAGATCGGGGATCCAGTGTCTTTTGTTTAGGCTCTAAAAAGCTAGTGATAGCAAGAATTTAAAGCCACTGGATCCCGGCTCAGGTGCATACCGGGAAGACGGAGAGTTAGGCCAATTCAGATAACGACGGTGATTTTGAACCTCCGCGGCATTGGCCGCAATTCTCCGCGATGCGAAGCGAGCAAATTCTCCAGCGACGAATGTCTCTTCCTGCCCCTTCAACCGTTTCACTACCGCTTCACTATAGTTTCACGCCGACGGTTTTCCGGTAGCTTCACCACTGTAAAGGAGAATTCCCCGGCGGAAGTGCCTCCGCCAATTCAAAGACACTGGATTCCCGATTTAAGCATTCGGGAACGACGGTGATTTATTGCTTAATAAACTTGAATCTTCACCATTAATGAGAACTGAATTATCTTTATCGTCTTCCCGGTATGCACGTGAGCCGGGATGACGTATAGGGGTATTGCCCTTACAATTGACTACCCACCGATTTGCAATTGATTCCCAATTGATTGCCGTGGCGCTATCTATGCCACAGGTCTAACCAACTGCTTGCCTATTGCTTGCCGATCGCTTGCCTATTGCCCGCCTGCCCCTTCGCCTTATTCCAGAATCCGTCAAGTTCATCAAGGGAAAATTCGCTCCAGGGTATTCCTGACTCCCGGACTTCTTTTTCAACAAACCTGAAGCGTTCGGTAAATTTAACGCAGGCTTTGTGAAGAGTGATCTCGGGGTCTGCCTTCAAATGCCTTGATAGATTTGCAACGGCGAAAAGGAGGTCTCCGAGCTCTTCTTCTATGTCTTCTTTTTCGGCTTTGCTGTTAATGTTCTCCTTCAGCTCGGACAGTTCTTCGTCTACCTTCGCCAACACCGGGGCTGGATCACCTTTAGGCCAGTCAAAGCCGACTTTTCCTGCCCTTTCCTGGATCCTGTAGGCCCTCAGCAGTCCGGGGATCCCTCTTGGTATACCTGCCAGAAGGGAGGAGTCTTCATTCTTTTTCTGCCTCTCCCCCACCTTGATCTGTTCCCAGTTTTTTAATACATCTTCAGAATCATTTACTTCTGTATCACCAAATACATGTGGATGACGCCGCACAAGTTTTTCCGTAAGGTGGTCAAGCACCGCGCAGATGTCGAATTCACCAAGCTCTTCGGCCATACAGGATATAAATACGACCTGCAGCATAAGATCTCCGCATTCTTCGCAGATGTTGTCCCTGTTATTGTTTTCTATGGCTTCGATAAGTTCATAAGCCTCTTCAATGATGTAGCGCCTAAGTGACAGAAAGTCCTGTTCTCTATCCCAGGGACAGCCGTCAGGAGCCCTAAGGCGTTTCATCACTTCCACTAATTTTATGAATTTATCCCCGGCTGCCTGGTTTATGTTCAATTCCAAACCCCCTGATCTTTATATTCTAACAGATTTAACTGATTTTTCCCTTTATCATTTCAGCCAATATAGTTATTCCCTTGTATCCTCCCGGACCTACAAATCCGTCCAGTTTCCTCATCCACGGCAGTTTAAGCTGAAACTCAGTCCATCCCCCGTCGGGATCCCCCTGGATCACAGTTTCCCTGCTGCTGCAGATGATCTTAGTTATCTGAAGATCATGGGCAGCTGACCTCACACAGGTGAGATCCATCAGAAACTCAAGCGAGGGCGGCAAATTCCCGTAACGGTCAATCGTCTCTTCCTTTAAACTTATTGCCTCAGCCGGAGAATCTGTCTTGAGCATCCTCCTGTAAAGAGTGACCCTCAAATTTTCCTGAGGTAGGTAACCGCCCGGTATCGCTGCAGGAAAGGCTATCTCTACCTCAGCATGTTTTCTTTTTTCTCCCTTTATGTTAGCTATCTCTTCGGCCAGCATATCGCAATATTTCTGGTATCCGACCCTTGTTGAGTTGCCGTGCTGGGCGATCCCTATCAGGTCTCCCCCGCCTCTGATCTGAAGATCTCTATGCGCAAGCCGGTAACCAGCGCCCAGTTCATCCAGTTCTGCTATCGCCTCAAGTCGTTCGCTTGCTTCGACGGAAAGATGAACATCCGGAGGGTAGAATAAGAACGCATACGCCTGTTCCTCCCTGCGGCCGACACGCCCTCTCAGCTGGTACATCTGTGCAAGGCCAAGCTCCTGTGCGTCATCGACTATCAATGTGTTTGCCATTGGTATATCGAGCCCGCTCTCAACAATAGTCGTGCATATAAGTATGTCTATCTCCCCAAGAGAGAATTTCATCATCGTTTTTTCAAGCTGAGCTTCAGGAGTCCGACTGTGTGCAACCGCAATATTCAGCTTCGGAAAAAGTCTTTTCAGCATAACACTGCGTTCGTGTATGTCATTGATCCTGTTGTGTACGAAAAATACTTGCCCTCCCCTGTTGTTCTCCCTCAAAACTGCACTTTTCAAAAGTTCCTCAGACCATGGCCTGACTACAGTCAGTACAGGCAAACGTCTCTGAGGCGGAGTCTGGAGGACTGACATGTCTCTCAGTCCGCTCATGGAAAGCGAAAGGGAACGGGGAATGGGAGTCGCCGACAGCATCAGCACATCGACACCGGGAGTCATTCTTTTAAGATGTTCCTTGTGCATTACACCGAAACGGTGTTCTTCGTCAACGATGACAAGCCCCAGGTCTTTGAATGCCACATCCTGACTCAGCAGTCTGTGAGTGCCTATGATTATGTCGACCTTTCCCTCTGTAAGATCTTCCAGGATCTTTTTCTGGGCCGAGAATGGCACAAACCTTGATACGACCTCTACTCTTACAGGAAGGTTCCCAAATCTGGATGAAAAAGTTTCGTAGTGCTGTTGAGCCAGAAGTGTCGTTGGTGCAAGTATGGCCACCTGTTTGCCGCTGAAAGCGGCTTTTCCGGCAGCCCTTATCGCAACTTCTGTTTTACCGAAGCCGACATCACCCACTAGCAGCCTGTCCATAGGCACAGGCCTTTCCATGTCATCTTCCACATGCTGTATGGCTTTTATCTGATCGTTTGTTTCGACATAAATAAAACTATTTTCAAGCTCCTTCATCAATTCCCTGTTCGGTGAGAAAGAAAAACCCTTTGTAAGTTCCCTGGCAGCATATATCTGAACAAGTTCTTTCGCAGCCTTTTCCGCCATCTCTTTTGCTTTGGCAGAGGCTTTTTTCCACTGTGTACCCCTCAGGCTGTCAGGCGCCGGTTCCTGTCCTGGCATGGGAGTCCACGGGGATATCTTATAAAAGTGCAGTATCGGGATGAGCAGGCGCCTTTCTTCTGCAAACTGGAGGATAAGGTACTCCTCCTCTCCTTCCGCAGATTCGATGGACTGAGGACCCAGATACCTTGACACTCCATAGTCGTCATGTACTACCCATTGACCGGGTTCAAGGCCTGCTCCCCAGTCGCTCGGGGCAATTATATCTGTCCTGTGCCTTGAAAGTGAGACCCCTGAAAGTTCAAGGTCAGTCAGGACTGCCTTTTTAGTCTCCGGATCAATAAAGCCTTCTGAAAGAACTCCTTTTACAGTTTTGAAACCTCTTGACTCAGCCCAGGAAAGATTCTGTTTAGATTCTGAATAGACTTCAATATCACAGCCCTCACGCAAAAGCTCTTTGCAGTAGTGGTCAACATCCTTCAATTTCCCCCTGAAAAGAGGGAACTGCTTTATCGCGAGCCTTGCCGAGGTATTCTTAACGTCTCTTGTCACCCTTATACGCCTGTACTTTGTAAAGTAACTGCAGAGATCCTCCCATTGTTTCCACGGGACCGCGTTCTGTTTGTCGCGATCAAGATTATGCCATAACCAGACAGAATTCTCAGCTGTGGTGTCCAGCCCTTTAGGATCGAAGAAAACGACTCTCATTTTATCCGGAAGGAATTTTTCAAGCTCGACCTCTTTTTTCGAGATCAGGCTCTTTAGAGAACATTTATATAAGGTCCGAAGGCTTTTCTGTGTCTCAGGGTCGAAAAACCTTAAACTTTCAATTTCATCATCATAAAATTCAAGTCTTACAGGGAAAGGGTCAGAGGGGCTGAATATGTCTACAATGCTGCCCCTTGAAACAAACTGGCCCGGCGACCAGACAAGCTCATTTCTTTCATAGCCCTTCCGGGCAAGCCATCCAAGCAGTTTTTCCCTTGAGGTCTCTGTTCCCTGTTCGATGTAATAATATTCGCCGCCTACAGAAAACGGCGCAAGAAGGGATGCTGGAGTTGCAGCCATGACACCTCCCTGATGGCTGAATTTTTCAAGGATGCCTCCCCTTTGCACTTTTAGCGCCTCTGACCTGGATTCATCTTCTGTCAGCGGCATATCAGGAAGCATTTCAACTTTATTAAAGACCCCCAGCATTTCACAATCAGCGGCGAAATCCCTTACCTGCCTCTGGTCAGGAAGCAAAACAAGCAATGAGACATCCGGGTCTCTTACGACCCAGCTCCTCATTGCTCCTTTTGATGCCAGATGTACTGATCTATTCCGCAGCCAGAACTCTTCATCGAGCTCAAAGAGACTGCTTATTGATCTGCTCTCTTTTTCTTTATCCTGCATTGGTCAAAACTCCATAAAAAAACGCGACCTCCGGTCACGCTTTTTCCTGATCATTAAGCCTGAGTCCGTTTATAGAACTCATAGCTTTTTGGATATCATATTTCAGCCAGATATTTAAGGCTTCCCATGCAACATCCTCAAGTTTGCACCAGAGTTCTTTCTGTCCGGGAGGGATCCTTCCAAGCACCCAGTCAGCCATGTTGATCGGCCCCTGCGGTTCACCGACTCCGATCCGGAGCCTTGGGACCTCCAGAGTTTTTAGGGCTCCTAAAATGGACATCATGCCTTTCTGCCCGCCGGCAGAGCCTTTTTCCCTTATCCTGACCCTTCCAAACGGAAGAGCGGCATCATCATAAATTACAAGGACCTCAGACGGCTCAATATTCTGATAGCGTACAGCTTCTGCCACAGATAAGCCGCTGAGGTTCATGTAAGTGTATGGTTTGAGAAGTGATATCTTTTCTCCGTTATGAATGATAGGCCCCCAAAAGGCTCCTTTGAATTTTGCCTGGGGTTCGGAAAGCCCAAGTCTTGAAACAAAAGAGTCTATCATAAGCCAACCGGCGTTATGTCTGGTCCAGGCATACTCAACGCCAGGGTTCCCGAGTCCAACTATTAATTTCATAACGGTGCCGGGTCTTCTCCTATACTATTCCTCGTCCTCTTCTTTGGCCTTGCCTTTCGCCACTACTTCAACCTCTGCTGATCCCTCTTCAAGAAGCTCTTCTTCGGTCTCAGAAACTGCTCTTGGCTGAGTAATATGAAGTACGATCGTGTCTTCTGCGGTCAGAAGATCGCAATCCTCGGGCAGGGCGAGATCCTTAATGAAGATTTCTCCTCCTATCATGAGTTCAGCAATGTCTACAACGATATCCTCAGGGATGTCGCGAGGCTTGATCTCAACAAAGAGTGACCTTGTGATCTGGTTAAGAAGTCCGCCCTCTTTCAATCCGGGGGCAAGTTCCTTGTTGATCACCCTGATCGGTATTTCGACCTTGATCTTGTGTCCCTTGAGGACCTGATAAAAGTCGATGTGACGTATGTTCTGGGTAAGGGGGTGGCGCTGTACGTCCCTGATAAGGGCCATGCATTCTTTGCCGTCAGACATCGCCAGTTCAATGACTGTCGTCTCTCTTGCTCCGCTGTTGGCGATAGGTGCGATAGCTCTTGCAGATACAGTTCCGGCAAGTCCCTCCTTGTGCTCGGGACCGTAAAGGATAACAGGGACAAGGTTCTTAGCCCGGATCTTCCTGCAGACGCCGGTTCCCGTCTTCTCTCTTATTGTAAATTCAATTTTTTGCTGCTGTTTTTTTGCTGCCATTGAATGTTTCCTCCTCAGATAATATATGCTTGGTAATTTTTTGCTCTATGTCTTTCAACGACGGAAACCGCCGCAGAGATACCGTTGGTCGTTTCTAACGGAAAAGGATGCTTACTGAATGCTCAGAATGGATCCTTCTCAAAGCCTCAGCAAAGAGAGGTGCTATCGGCAGAACTGAAAGCCTGTCAAATTTCTTTTCTTCCCTGAGCGGGATCGTATCTGTTACAACGACCTCTTTGATCAGAGAAGCCTTCAGGCGGTCGATCGCAGGTCCGGAAAGAACTCCGTGCGTCGCGCAGGCATAAATTTCTTTCGCGCCTCTTTCGCGGAGCGCTTCGGCTGCCTTTACCATAGTCCCGGCAGTATCGATTATGTCGTCGACAAGGATAGCTGTCCTTCCCTCTATGTTTCCTATTATCTCCATCACTTCGCAAACATTCGTCACTTCGTGTGAGCGTCTTTTGTCAACTATCGCAAGTTCTGCATTTCCGATCTGTTCAGCAAACTTTCTTGCTCTCACGACTCCTCCGATATCAGGCGAGACAACTGTTACCAGCCCCTGGTCCACCTCTTTTTTGAGTGTCCTGTGAAAATAGGAGGCAAGAAGCGGAACGCCGGTAAGGTGGTCAACGGGTATATCAAAAAATCCCTGTATCTGGCCTGCGTGAAGATCGGCAGAAATGACCCTGTCAGCTCCGGCTTTTTCCAGAAGGTTTGCTATCAATTTCGAAGTGATCGGTTCCCTCGAGCGTGTCTTTCTGTCCTGCCTAGCGTAGCCGAAATAAGGCATGACAAGGTTTACACGATATACAGATGCCCTTCTCAAAGCATCCACTATGATAAGAAGCTCCATCAGATGCTCGTTGGCAGGTTCGCAAGTAGGCTGTACTACATATACGTCGGCTCCCCTGACACTTTCTTCTATCGAAACGCCTATCTCTCCGTCAGAAAACCTGAACAGTTTAGACGCTGAAAGGGGAACGCCGAGATTCATGCATATGCTTTCAGCAAACTGCTGATGAGCACTCCCCGAAAAAATTTTGACTTCCCTCAAACCTGCAGACATGTCAGTTTCCTCCCTTATGGATCTTTCTGCGGGAACTCCAGCCCTCTATGTTTTTCTGTTTTGCCCTTGCCACACCAAGAGCGCCTTCAGGAATATCCTGCGTAATAACTGAACCTGCCGCCGTAACGACATTGTCTCCTATATTGACCGGCGCTACAAACATTGTATCACTGCCGACAAAACAATTGTTGCCAATTTTTGTAAAATTCTTTTTTTCTCCGTCATAATTACAGGTTATCGTACCTGCTCCGATATTTGTATGCTCGCCAACATCAGCATCTCCAACATAGGAGAGATGAGGGACCTTTGCACCCTTCCTCACTACGCTCTTTTTGATCTCGACAAATCTTCCGACGTGAACATTCTGGTGAAGTTCTGCTCCGTCGCGGATAAAAGCGAAGGGGCCAATTATCGAATTTTCTCCTACCCTGCTCTTTTTGATCCTCACCGATCCGATAATCTCAACATTATCCTCAAGAACAGAGTCCTGAAGAACGGTAAAACTTCCTATCCTGCAAGCGCTGCCTATAGATGTTTTTCCCCAGATCTGGACGTTGGGCTGGATCTCGGTGTCTTCCCCAAGGATGACCCTGGGTCCGATCCATGTAGAAATCGGATCGTTGCACCTTACACCCGTTCCCATCCACTTCTCGAGTATCCTTTTCTTCATGACTGCAGCGGCATCAGCCAACTGGTTAGGGTCGTTTATCCCAAGAAATTCCGTAGGATCAGCGGCTTTAACAGCATCTGTCCGTCCTCCGCTTTTTTCTATAAGAGCTACAGCATCAGGAAGATAATATTCCTTCTGGCTGTTCATGCACTTCAGATCATCTATTACAGCTGACAATGAGATTGTATCGAATACATACATACCGCTGTTCACTTCACGGCATTTACGTTCGTCAGGAGTTGCATCCTTGTGCTCTACTATCCTTACCGACATGCCGTCTCTTATTACCCTGCCGTAACCTGTAGGATCAGTTAGGTCAAAGCTTAGAAAGCTGCATTTGTTATTTTTTTCTATGTGCGTATCAATAAATTTCTGAAGGGTCACAGCTCTTATCAGCGGAGTGTCCCCAGGGAGGATGACTACGTTGTCGAAATTTTTCCACCAGTCCTGGGCAAGTTTTGCTGCATGTCCTGTGCCTAGCTGTTCCCTCTGCCAAAGAACATTTATTTCGGGAAACTCATTTTTGGTCCATTCCTCTACTGTTTCGCCCGAAAAACCGACCATTACAGATATGTCATTGAAACCTGCGGACCTTAACTCAGAAAGGGGGTAGTAAAGAAGCGGTTCTTCCATTATTTTGTGAAGGACTTTGGGCGTCTTACTGCGCATACGTGTACCTTTGCCTGCCGCCAATATCAATACACAGAATCGTTTCTGCTCATGCTGCATGACTCCGGCTCCTTTCATCAAAAACAAAAATTTATATAAAACACAGTAAAACATTGAGAAGGCTGTATCATTGCCTACCCGGTCAAAAAATGCTGGCTGGGGTGGATGGATTCGAACCATCGGTGGCGGATCCAAAGTCCGCTGCCTTTCCTCTTGGCTACACCCCATTACGTGCAACGGACATTATAGCCTGTATATAGAAAATTAGGCAAGTAGAACAGACCTCATATTATAATCATTATGATTTCAGTATTTTCCTCTTATTATATACAATTATTTCTATATGATTTATAATGACTCCTAAGTCGGATTCTATTTAAACCGGAGGTATAAATTTATGTGGACAATAAGTGAAGGTATAAACATCTTAAGAGGGCGGGGGGCAAAAATTACCGCTCAGAGGATCGCCATATTGAAGCAGCTTGAAGGCAGGACAGATCATCCGTCAGCTGACATGCTCTACAAGGAACTCGCTGTTGATTACCCGACAATGTCTGTTGCTACTGTTTACAGCACAGCACAGCTCCTTGCAGATGCAGGACTCATAAAAATACTCAGCATAGACGATAAGAGAGTGTATTTTGACCCGACAACATCCACTCACGGCCACTTCCTCTGCAGGAACTGCGGAAAGCTCGTAGACCTCAAGATCGATGAAGAGGGGTTTTTCAAGTCGGCCAGCACTGCTCAGAACAGCATTGCACAGATAGACAATGCAGAAGTATTCCTATACGGTCTTTGCACAGATTGCTTCAGCCAAAAATAACAGGTTCGTTAATATCTTATAAGAAGCTCACATTTCTGCAGCATATCGTATCAAAAACTACAAACATTCTTCTTTTTGCAACGATAATTTTGCTGTCTGCAATTGTATTTTATTCTCCTGCAGGCGCAAGCACTGCTCCTTCCAACCTTTACCGGATAAGTATCCCAATGGAACCAGGCAAGGATGTGTCCGTAATTTTTATCGACGGTACAACTGCTGTTATCGGTCAGGTCACCGCTTTGCCGCAGACGACCAGATGGCCCAGCTACAGTGCCAGTGCATGGGGTACTCCCGGAGAAGTATGTGCATCCGCTGTCAACGCAGTGCACATGCTTGTTTCTGTCGAGAAAGAGAAAGGAAGGACCCTCAGTATCATTCCGCGCGAAACTATCGCCCCTGCCGCAGGCCCCGGGGCTTCCGTCGTAATATCCTCGACGGCCGGGACCGGAATTTTTGGTGCCTGGGCCCCTCCTGTCGGATCAAAGGTCTCTGTCGTAAAAAAAGGCACAGTTGACCCATCCCCACTATCTGTCAATGATCTGCCCCAAAAGGGTGACACTCTTATCATTACAGTTCAGAAAACGGATCATGGATACATGGCTGAAATAGAAAACAGACCCGGCGGAAGAGTAACTGAGTGGAGCAGGGAAGGATATCGGATCATAGGCCGTGTGATCAGGCCTCTTGCGGGAACAGGCCGTTTTGAAGGCACTTTGTTCCAAAAGACCGGCGCGCTTAGGGCAAATCACAGCGGTGTCATGGATTTCAGTTCCTCGCAAAGGGGCAAGATAGGAGGGTTCCAGATCATTCCCTGGGATCACGCACTATTGTCAAAAGAAATGCAGGGCTCATGGGATATGACCCAGTGGATGATAATCGGCCCAAGTGACGGGAGATCTATGATGGGAGGAACATCCCCTCTTTTTAAAGGTGTTCTTGTCTCAGGTCCGTCAGAAGGGGAAAGTCTTTGGGACATTTGGTCGACCTATGGAAGAAGATCTCTCATATTGGCAAGAAAAAACGGGGGCCCTTGGGAAAAACTTCCTGAAGTCTCCGGAAGAAATGACTACGCGTTGAAAGATATAACACATCTTAAGATATATTTCCCGTTCACAGATGAACCGGCTCTTTAAAGAATTCTGAAACGATCGGGCTTTAAAAATTGAAGCAGGGCATTTGCCCTGCTTCTTTATATCTTCACATTTAATTCTTTTTCGATAGTATCTATGATGATCTTCCTGAGATCACGATCCTGCAAGGCTTTTATTATGGTCGCTCTGATCCAGCCTTCTCTTACGCCGCAGTCCAGTCTTCTTCCCTTATACAAAAGCGCGTAGACAGGCTCTTCTTCCAGCATCGAAGCTATCGCGTCAGTAAGCTGGTACTCGCCACCTCTGCCTCTCTTTATGCTCCTGAGATGTTTAAAGATAGAAGGTGAAAGTACATATCTTCCCATTATTGCCAGGTTTGACGGAGCATCTTTCGGGTCGGGCTTCTCTACCAGCCCCTTGACCCTGTAAACTCCGGGCTCGACCTCTTCTGCATCAACTATCCCATACCTGGAAGTTTCTTCTTTATCAACTTCCTCAAGACTCAGCACTGAACCGCTGTATTTTTCTCTCACTGATTCAAGCTGCGCAAGCACTGTAGGTTCGGCTATCATTACATCATCCGGCAGCAAAAGTCCAAAGTATTCATCATTACAGAATTCTTCTGCACAAAGCACCGCATGGCCAAGTCCAAGAGGTTTCTCCTGAAGAGTGTAATGAAAGCCGGCAAGTTCAGGTATCTTTTTCAATTGTTCAGCCAGGTCTTCCTTGCCTGTGACCATAAGATGCTCCTCAAGTTCCGAAGAATGCTGGAAGTACTGAAAAATGGTTTCCTTCCCCGTGCCTGTAACGAAAATTATTTCTTTGCATCCAGATGCTACGGCCTCATCTACTCCATAATGTATAAGCGGCCTGTCTATAAGAGGCATCATCTCTTTAGGGATGTCCTTTGTTACCGGCAGGAACCTCGTTCCAAGACCTGCAACAGGGAAAACTGCCTTTCTGATGTGATCGAATGTCATCTAATTACCCCCTCTGCGTGCTATTTCAAGTATTGTATTTTCAAGCATGTCTGCTGTAGCGTTCATAAGTTCGTGATCCCTCGACTCAACAAATATTCTGATCAAAGGTTCAGTACCGGATGGCCGAAGGAGCATCCTACCCTTTCCTTCAAGCTCAACCATCGCCTTTTTTTCAGCTTCTTTAAGTCTGGAGCTGCCCAAAATCAAGTCTTTGTTTTGTATCCTGAGATTTCTGAGTATCTGCGGGTATCTGTCAAATCTGTCAGAGAGTGTGGATATGTCTTCACCCAGATCAGAGATCGCTCTGAGGAACAAAAGGCCTGAACATAATCCATCTCCGGTGTTTGCAAAATCAAGAGCGATCAGATGACCGGACTGTTCCCCACCGACCCGGCTTTTTTTCCTGCGCATCGTGTCAAGGACATATCTGTCTCCTACACCGCACCTGAAAACATCTATCCCGTCTTTCCTGAGAAGATCTTCAAGCACCATGTTGCTCATGACAGTAGCTACAACGCCGGAGCCAAGAGTCCCCTTCATTGAAAGCCAGCGTCCTATCACCCAGAGTATGATGTCACCGTCGATGACCCTGCCCTTTGCGTCACACATCAGCACCCTGTCTGTGTCTCCATCGTATGCTATGCCTATGTCTGCCTTTTTATCTATAGTCTTTTCCCTGAGAAAACCCATATTTGTGACTCCAACGCCCAAATTTATATTTAAACCATCGGGTTTGTTCGCGAAAATCGAGACTTTGCCCTTCCAGTTCTTGAAGAGTGGTTCGACCAGCGCTGAAGCGGCACCGTTGGCAGCATCGATCACGATCGAATATTCCCTGTTTTCAACTTTATCCATGATCCCAATGAGAAATTTAAGGTAATCATCAGTCAGGCCGGGGGCGTTAGTGATCCTGCCTATGCTCCCATGGATCGGCCTCTCAATATCTTCCCTCACATCAAAAAGAGATTCTATTTCCAGTTCCTCATCATCAGAGAGTTTGAAACCATCTCCGTCAAGAAATTTAATGCCGTTATACTCTGCCGGGTTATGAGAAGCACTTATGACTGCCCCTCCGTCAAAATCGCCGGCTGCAACGGAATAACTTACTCCTGGAGTCGGGATCTCACCAATGGTGTAAACATCCCCTCCTGCTGACGTTATTCCCGCACAGAGCGCATATTCGATCATGTGTCCGGAATAGCGGGTATCTCTTCCAACAGCGATCTTTGGCCTGGAATTGCCCCTTTTCAAAAGAAAAAGCGTAAACGCTCTTCCCAGTTTCATCGCCGATTCAGGCTTCATCATTCCCCTGTTTGCGATATCCCTGACACCGTCTGTTCCAAACATGCGTCTTACTTTTGTATTTTCCAATAAAGACACCCCTTGAATAACGTTTGTGAAGCTGCGGCAAAAGCATGCCGCGTTAAGCAATGGTGAAGACCTGCAAGATACCGTCTCAGCTGTCAAGTATAAAAGTAAACTTTGTTTCTTGTCTTCC
>JAXQGB010000005.1:0-11302 GCA_034331105.1 Synergistota bacterium
CATCGGCTACATAATCGACGGGGTAATTGAACATAAAATCAATGAAACAGATCCCGATTATTTTAAAGAACTGCTGTCGTGGAAATAATGCCCTTAATATTTTTTTGTTTGTTGTAAGCTAAAAATCCCCGGTGGGGATTTAATTATGCAAACGGGATTTTAAGCTTGCAAAAAACATATTATGTCAAATGTGTAGGTCTGACCCCAATTGATTTCAAAGGCCGTGCATGATCCATGGTAATTTTTAGCTCTCAACAAACATCATGGCTGCGGTATAATTACTATTTGCACACCTCAGGGGTAATTAAGAATTTAAAAGCACTAAGCTTGTTTTGGCACTATTTTACCGTCGATCTCTTGCGCCTTGCCTTGCTCAATTAACAAATCACAGGCAACATTCATAGAGGTCTTTATGCCTTGTGTCATTCGTTGCCAGGAGTAGACTCGTGTCGTTTCAACACAAAGACTTTCTCGCGTGTTGCCAATCGTTGTTTGGAGTATTGTGTCCATAGCTTCGGCAAGTTCATCTACGGAAATATGACAAATCTTTCGCTTGTTAGGAACACGTACAGTGATTTTTTCCCAACCTAATGGATAGAGGAAATCCCCTTTGCGGACAATTTTACCGTGCAAACGACTTATCCCATAATCAACCTCACGACGAACCTTAACCGTAGCTTTTTCGTTGCCATACAACGATGCGAGCCTTTGGCATAGTAATTCATAGTGAAGAGGAAATTCGTTGTTGACACACGCCATGATACAGTCTGCAATGTCCAGATATCCTCTTCTATCAAGAGGCAATGAATCAAAGTCGGTCCTTGTCGCCGATCTGAAGGCATATGGATTCACTTTGTCGGCGGTACTAACTTCTTTTTTATCAATAGAAACAAAATCATCGGCATCTGACTCTTCTTTTGTAATATCTTTCTTCACCTCTAAGTTTGAATCATTACCATAATTAGCAATTGCATCATTAATTGCAGTGATAAGGGAATAGCCCTCAGTTTGGAAGTCCTTAATCCAATCGGTTGACCAGATCCGATATATTCTCCACCCCATATTTTCAAGGACTTCCTGGCGTAGGCGATCTCTTTCTCGCGCTGTTCTTGCTGAGTGGTAGGCTGCTCCGTCACATTCAACACCAAGAACATATACACCACTAAGTACTGGATGCTTTACTGCCATATCAATGCGATATCCTGAGCAACCAACCTGTGTGGCAACTTTATAGCCTTTTCTATCGAGGAAATTATAGACCGCTTCTTCAAAGGGAGAGTCATGTTCTGTTACATCGAATATAGTGGTTTGACGAACAAGTGATTCAGCACCATTCATTGCAAAATCAACATATGCCCTTAACAGCTTGGGTCCGTCAGAAGAAATTTTATCAATGTTGATGTCGGTCGGAATTATTGATCCAACAAGTTTTACATTATACTTTGCGCGAGTAATGGCAACATTTAAACGACGTTCGCCGCCTGATTTACTTAGGGGACCGAAGTTCATACGGAACACCCCGGCTGCATCTTTTGCATAACCGATACTGAAGATGATCGCGTCTCGTTCATCCCCTTGTACATTTTCGAGGTTTTTAATAAAGAACGGTTCATCAGAATCTTCTTTGAAAAAATGTTCATAGCTTTGGTTTCTTAGCCGCATATCCCGAATGGCTGTGTCTATTGCCATCTGCTGAACTTCACCGAATGTGATAATTCCCAGAGAACGGTTCGGGTATTTTTTGAAATGTTCAAATACCATTTCAGCTACCTTTTTGGCTTCAATAACATTACCTTTTTTGCCGCCTCGGTCGTAGTATCCATCCTTCACATAAACATATTCCACCCCGTTATCTGGGACTTTATCTTTGTTTGCCGGGAATGTGATCAATTTATTCTTATAGATTTTCATATTAGAAAAAGCAATAAGATGTTCATGCCTACTTCTATAATGCCAAAGCAATGTCCGTTCCGGTAATAGACCTGCTTCGTCAAGAACGGACTCGTAGGCACCAATATCACCGTACTCGTCTTCATCATCTGTATCATAGTCATCGTCAGAAGAAGTCGATGTGGAAAAGAAATTTGTCGGCGGTAATTGTTTGCTATCTCCTGCTATGATCACTTGCTTCCCACGGTAAATGGCACCAATTGCGTTTTCGGTGCAAACTTGAGATGCCTCGTCAAAGATTACAGTATCGAACTGATAGGTTTCGGCTTCTAGAAACAAACTTACAGAAAGTGGGGACATCATCAAACAAGGCTTTAAAGTCAACAAAAGATTCGGTATCTCACGGAAAAGTTTCCGGATAGGCATTATGCGTCGCTGTTTGCTAAGTTCTCGCTTTAATATGCTTATCTCATCAACACCATTTGTAAATCTTTGAAGTGAGGGTAGGTCATTTATCAGCTTGCTTCTGATTCTGGCTTTGGCAATTTCAAATTGTATTTTGTCCAATCTAGCAAATTCACCTATGGCACTTTCGTGCATCCGGCGGCGAAAGTTTAATACAGTGGGATAATTTGGCAATATTGCATCAAGCCAGAGTTGGAAGAATCTCTTCTTAAACACGGGAATTATTTTCGAGCCTTCAATATGCAGTTCTTCAATTTTGGTAACATAATCTTCGAGCCCCTCGGCCTTACAGTCTTCTCTTGCCCTACGGAAATCGATCCATTCTTCAAGCAAAGACAATCCATCTCTACAAGATACTAAGCGATCTTGAAGAGCAGGCATTTCTAGAGACTTTATGGGCGCCTGGTTTTCGAATAAGCCCACGAACCACAGAAATTCACTATTTAGGTTATCGATTATGTCCTTCAGTTTCTGAACCATTTCCGAGTACACGCTTGTAGGTCGCTTTCCAGAGCATACGTTCTCCACAAAGGAAGGGTTAAGCTTAAGCTGTTCTACATGTTTCCTAAATAAAGCTGCCCAATTTAATGAATTTCTGATATTCTCCCACTCTGTATTAATCCCTTTGTAAAGGAATTGATAATGAGCAATCATTTCCTTCTCAAGTTGTTCGGACTTATTGTAAGAGACCAACATGTTATTTAACAAACTAATGCTATCTTTTATTGCAGCATATGCCGATAAATAGTTCTGAACCTTAAAAAAATCAGAATTCTCATCTTTGATAAGACCGCCAAAAAGCTTTTGAAATTCAGATTGTTTTTGGGCAAACCATTCCCTGAGTTCTTCAATTTTACGAAGACGTGAGACAAGTTCAAGGACTTGTTTGTCGGAGACTCTTTTAACAATTTGCCTGAATTGTCCCTGAACAAGTTTTTTATCAACCTTGTAATTTTTATTAAAAATCTTAAAAAATGAGGTGTAATCAGTCTTATAACGAGTATATATGCCGTTATAGTCAATATGAAATACGGTATCTTCGTAAATAGTGGATATCAAATTTACTAACTCATGAATCTGGGTTGCAGCATTCTGGGCATCATTAAGCACTGTCATAGCAGTCGTAAAATCGTTATTAATAGTTGAATATGGTAACTCATCGGAAACATATTTGGACAGTCTTTTCAACTCGTATTCGATCGACTTTGTGGATTTCAATGTATCAACGGAGGACAATTCAATTGCGCTGTCATTAGTAGAAATAACCGAAAATTTTTCGCATAAGCTTTTATGATTTTCCAAAAATGATTCTTTTAGTAACTCACACTCAGTCACTTCGTCAAATAATGGTTCAATTTCGGAGCCAAGAATCCAACTTACCGGAACAGTAGGTGCCTGTTCAGCTGCTTTGATTACAGGAATGATATCAAGAATTGCCTGATATGAAGTGGGGTAAGACAGCGAAACATTATCAAAGAGAGAAACTATCTCCTGTTGAGTGTTTTCAACTTTAGGTGTGAGAGAACCAAGTTTTTGAGCTATATCATAACGTAACTCATGTGACACAGCTTCTACAGTAGAACCGTACCACGGATTAATTTTATAGCCATCTTTCATTTTCCCTATTGTGGATGTAAGCTGCTGCAAAAAATTGATGAAACGGTTAAACTGATTTGCGTTAATTTTCCCGATATTCTCAATTTGAAATATTACATATTCATACGATTCAAGGTGAGCAAGGATGCCATTAACTTGATAAATAGACTTTTCAAGGGGTTGAACGATATCGAAAACCTCAGATGCATATCTATTTAAACGTTCTTTGTCCGCCTGCAATAAATCAAGTTTTTGGAATGCTTCATCATTCATAGTAGCTTTCTTTTGAGCCAAATCAAGTGTTGATCCCAACTGGTCAAGAACAGCACGCTTGTTGGCCTTGTAGCTATGTAAAATAAGAGAAAAATCATTTAAACCTGCACTTGTGAGCCTTCTATGTACAACATCAAGTGCTGCCATTTTCTCTGAAACAAACAGGACTTTTTTACCGTCCGCTAGACACTCGGCAATAATATTCGTTATAGTCTGACTCTTCCCGGTTCCAGGTGGCCCCTGCAAAACAAAGCTGACACCTTTTTTTGCGCACAAAATAGCTTCTTGTTGACTTGAGTCTGCATCGACGACCTGGAACATTTCAGACGGCGTGAGGTTCCGATCAAAATCAAAATCGGAAATATCATCAGGTATTTTGTTTAATAGTGAGGTATCCCCGCTTATAGCTCGGACAATTGCATTTGATCCGATGCCTTCTCTATTTCTACTCAGGTCTTTATACATATTGATTTTAAGAAAAGAAAGCAGACTTAAGCCCGTCTCATCGACCACCTCCCACTTGTTGGTCTCAGTAACACGACCAACTTCAGATAAAATTACTTGCAACTCGTCACCGTCATTATATTTGGGCAAAATAATACCAAAATCGTTTTCAAGTTTATAGGCTAATGTGGGATTGACTACAATTTCATCTTCGTGGAGGCTAAGAACGTAAGGTGATGAAATGGACTCAATTGTCAAAGAAACGGGCACAAGGAGAATAGGTGAATTAAACCAATAATCAGAATCCTGAGATTCTGTCCATTTGAGAAAGCCAAACGAAAGATACAAAATATTAACGCCCTGTTCTTCAAGCGCAGTTTTCGCTTTGTCCCTAAGTGATTTCAATGTTCGTTGAGTTTCTTTAGGGCTTTGGTTCGTTTTTATCGGGTAGGAAGTATCTTCTTCCTCTTCATTGGCAGTATCACTTATTTCGGTAATATTGGGGAACATCAGTGGTTGCTCGTTTAGGACAAAAGAACTATACAATTTAAAACATTGTGGAGAAAGCATTTTCAGACTTGAACGTTTTGTTTCCCTGAAATTCAGAAGACGATTACGCTTACCTAAGTCAAGCAACTTATTTTTCCAAGCTTCAATTTTAGCGTCGACATTAATCTGAGACATTCTAATCTCCTCCAGCGCTTTAAATCTTATATTGACCAATTTCTTAAAACAAATAAAAATCATACAGATAGGCTTGCTAGACAATTACCAGCAACTACCAAATTACAGTTAATGTTGTGATTTTCTCCCGGAGAAATCTATTTGGCCAATCATTTTTAAACAAATCCAACCTATTCAGCCACCCGGTAGGGATGCCCAGTTCAACGTGGTCAGTGTATATTTAATCTAAAACTGACTATATGTTTATTCTGGTTGCAATATGTAAGATTTAGCTTTTAGAGATGCCTTCCCCCCAAAGCCAGCCTTACATCACCAACTTGGGTCATTGTAAGCATACTCAGCTCTTCCCTCTTAGAGCTAGGTCGCACTAAAAGGGTTTTTGGTCTCGGTCGTGCATTCAATGGTATTTTTGCAATTCTGGGGATTTTTAGCTTACAACAAACATGATTTTACTGTATTAGAAAGAAATTGCAATAAAGAAGCATAAGAAAATGCTAGACAGAATGCATAGATTAAAAAAGGCCGGCAAGTTTCAAAAATCACCCTCATTAATTAAAAACAACCCATAATTTCAGATTTCAGAGTTGCTTGCCAATAATGCCAACTTTAAGCAGATCAGCAATGAAGGATCGGACCTTCAAGAACGTCCCTGTTTATTGTTGGAGCATTTCCACTTAACTGCGGCTTACAACAAACAGTCGAGATCAAAACAAAATACCGGCTGCCTTTTCAGCAGCCGGCTGTTACAGTTTAGAGTTTCATTTCTTTCAGGTCCGCTTTAAAAATGTGCAACTTTTTGAAAAGCGGACGGGCCTCTTCCCGAAGTTTGCTCCAGGAGTGAGGTACGTCTATGTCCTCCGAAAAGTCCATCCGTTTCGTGTCCTTGATTTCTTCCCTGACTTTTGCAAGGGTGGGGCATGATCCAAAGTGTTCAGGGAAAAAGACAATACATGCATCCAACAAACTGTCAGGGTGATCCGGACCGTTAGAGATGAACGATTTCATCTTTCCAAGGGGGTTTATCCCTTCTTTGACATAATGTACCTCAAGCCATTGCCTGTCTGCGTCACCGACCCAAATCTCAAAACATATCGGATTGATCCCGTCTGCACCCATGAAACCTCCAAGTCCGCCAACATAATAGATCCTGTTGATGCCAGCCATTCAAACCACGTCACCTTTCTTTTGTATTATTTATAGTTATAAAGCTGTCTTCTCTGTCCCGGCAGAATTCATCTCATCTGCAAGGCTCTCAACATATCCGCCCAAATCAAATATAGAATACTCGCAGTCATAAGCACAAAAAATTTGCCCTTGCCCATGAGATATCTCCTTTAAAAATGTGCCTGCAAGCTGCAGCTTATGTCTTGCCTTGTCATCTCAGGCAGCCTTGTGGCTTGCCTGACGCAGTCTTCTAAAGACAGTCTCTTCTGTAATTAGGTCTGCCTCGGTAAAAGAAATCCGCCAGCCTCCACTGAGGCTTCTAAACATAAAATGAGTACGATCATTGCCCTTTGCAATTCCTTCGTAAATAAAATCCCCGTTGATCTGGTGCTTTGCCCTTCCCGTCTGGACTATCCTGTAGACATCACCCTTTGTAAATCCGGCCCTTTTTAGCGCAAAACTAAGAAGACTTCTTCCTGAGACTTCAGATAATATTTTTGTCATATGGCCATAACCACCTTTCACAAGCTGCAGAGTTTCTCCATCAACTGAAAGAACCGCGCGCGACTGTCGGCAGTTAATTTGCTTCACTCAACCTCCCTCCGAGGTTCGATATTAAATTGTCATGGTTCGTCAGTACCGAGAGCTTTCATATCTCTTTTGAGACAAAAAAACTAACTGCTGTGCCTTCGCAAAACACTTCTTCTCACTATTCGTAAATACATCGTCTGGGAAATTAGGAATGGGCGCCCGCTAAAGTTGCCTTAAATGGTGCAAAAGTAAAGCTTTTTTGCCAAGCCAGAAAATTCTACCCGATACTTTTCAACAATGCAAGGGGGTCTTGGGAAAATTTTTTCCAAGACCTTAATAGTATTTATCTAAACCTGTTTATCATCTCTGAAGCCTATAAAAATAGTTGTCTTATATGAATAAAATTTGTTTTTTATCAGATGTTTTATGGCAATTAACTTTGATCAAATCAATGTCGCTTAATTTTCTTACTTGCTGTAAGAACCATTATTCTGGGATAGAAAAATCATTATGATAATTAACGGAAGCTAATTCAATCTCCCCATTGCCACATTTCCAATAATGAAGATGAATTTCATCGTCAACATCCCTCCGCCATGCTTTATCTTTACCTCGTTTTCTTTGAGTATCAGATGCCCCTTCTCCTGTTCTAAGAGCATGTACACAGCTGAGATTTGTGCGGTTAACTGTTTCAATAATTGCATCAAGTATTTTTGAAGGCATTGATGATTCTCTGTCCTCGCATATTTTTTTGCAGCGTTTTAAAAATTCAGGTCCAATCTTTGGGCCTTTAATCTCATCCCAACAATATTGTTGACATTGAGTGTCGTTGAATTGGCTTTTGAAGAGGGCAACTCGAATTGAAAACAAGAGACTATCTTTATCGTTTGCATTTGCTAATTCCGAGCAAGCGTCTATGGTTTTTATCAATTCCGAAATCTCATCACAAATGAAAGCATTGCCATTGAAGAACATCGGAGAAATGGCAATATCAGTAACATCGTCTCGATCATGTTCAATGTTTTTTATCTCGGCTCTCACTTGGATTGTTTCCTTAGGCGCTTTTCTTAAAAAGAGCCAATTTTGACCTAAAAAATTAGAACAATGTTTATTTAATATTGCAATTAAAGTTACTGACTTGAGTAGTTCATTTTGAAGAGTGGAACTGTCAATAATTTCTGAGACAGAAGGATCTGTTTCAATTGTTACACTCTCAAAATTACTAATTCGATAATTACATTCGAAATAAGGTTGGATCGAAAGTAATTTTAATATGACTTTAAAAATATCCCTACTGCTATATTCATTAATTTCATTTGATATCAATAATCTTGACAATTCATCATTTCCAGGAAATAACCCAGAACTAAACAAAACGTCTCCAATGTTCTCGCTAAGGAATAAAGAAATCCATTTCTCTTCAACTAAAATGCCTAACTTTGATATCTTCTCAATATAATTGCAGACTTCTTCCCTATCACCCTTAATGGGAATTGCCAGAACACTAGCATCAATCGTTGCGCTGGCCACATTATGCATTTTTATTCGCCATTTTAGCTTTACGTTTCTTCGTAGCAGCTAGAAGTATATTTTCTGCTTCTTTTTGTGACTGATCAAAGAATCCCTCAGGCCAGTCAGTTATCGCACCATATTCATTTATAGTTACTTCACGGAAAAGAGAAGTATCTCCTGGTTTTTCAACAAAGTATATCTTGATTTTGCTGTTTAAATTTTTTTCTTTTGACTCAGATGCAACTCTAAAGCGAAGGCGATCAATTAAATACTCGCTATGTGTCTCAACTATACATTGTTTTTCACACAAGGCCATCGAGAGGAAGAAATCACCAAGAAGTGTTTGTACCTTGGGATGTAAGTGCAGTTCAGGTTGTTCAAACACCAGAGTAGAACCGGGGGAAGCTAAAAGACACATAACTAAGATTGGCAACACTTGACTTACACCTACGCCAACGTGGGTCAGGTCTTGCATGGTTTTTAAACCAGAAAACCCCACCTTTAGCTCATGCCCTAATTTTCCTTTATCTTTGCTTTCTACAGAATTAGCGACTCCCAGATATTCAAGCCAATCTGTAACTGCTTTTTCAAGTTCAATCTCAACTTTGTTATTCTCAATGCCAGGTTTTTTGAAATTTACTGACGGTATGTAGAGTATTTGCTCATTTTTATTCAGTTCAAGTATTGAGGCAGTATGTTCACCTCTTAATCCTATATCTTTTGAGTTGATTAACGGTGCTAATGGATATAATGGTTTAGGTATATCTCTAAGAGGTCCAAGATATCTTAAAGATGATTTAAAAAACCTGTTAAGTTCCTTGGTTGCTCTTTTTAATAATTGAGGTAAATCTAATTCAACACAATGATCCCAATTATGTTGAGAATAATCTGATTCTTTCATCGCATCGTATATTAGATCCCGAAGTTCTACTTTATCAATTCTTTGCAAACATTTTTGCACTTTTGTACGTTCTCTCGATTTTAAACTATTCAGCAAATTCGACCAACCATCATAAGCGTAGTCTTTAGAATTTGCTAGCATTTCTAAAGATTGCTCAATTTCATGTATTGTATTTTGATTCAACTTTTGACCGAGAATTTTTGTCAACACGGGAATGATATTTTTCGGAAAAATGGGTTGTCTCAAGACTCTTCGATTTAATATGGGTCTTAAGTCGATATTACTTTGAAGAATTGTTGTTATCATTGTTGCGTTTTCTTTTAAAATATCAATATCACAAATAATTGAATCCGGAAGGAAATGCTTCATTTCAGATTTTATCGGCTCGGCTGAGTAATAATCTTCTTTAATTTCCGTTAATGAAGTATTGTCTAATTTAACATCAAGTAAATTATCTTTATTCAAATCATCATCGTCAAATCTATCGTCTTTAATTTTTTCGGTTTTATTGTTTGGATATTGTGTAATTATTCGAGCACTATGTGCAAAGTGATTTTCATCATGAGATATACATAACAATTCTGAGTAAATTAATCTAGGTTGTATTTGAAAAAGATCTTTTTGGGTGTTTAATTGATTTGCATCGAACGAAATTTTACATACTATCTCACGAATTTTATCCTTTTGCTTTGTGGCTAACAATATACTGCTATGATATTTCTCAACTGTTGTAACTGGTTTCAATAATTTATAAGTCCATTTAATTGAAATTTTATCTGACTCACCGTTTTGGTGTTTAAGATCGTCAAACTGTCCTAAACTAGTAAAATCTCCGTTTAGCACTACAGAACGTGATTCAACGTTATGAGATAACGTTTGAGCGATCAACAAAATTGATTGAATGAAAGTGCTTTTTCCACTACTGTTTGCACCAGCAAAAATTGTTAGAGGAGCAAGCTCTAGTTCTGTTTCTTCACGTATCGATTTGAAATTAGATACCATCCATTTACTAATCATGCTTATCTCCTTTCGATGCACTTGATGTTTGTTTGAGGCTTGTTATTTTAGTAATAATAGTCCATTCAAAGATATAAAAATATCAAGGGAAACTCATATGAGTTTTCAAGTCGTCAAAATTTCTTGGGATAAACGAAATTGGCGTCGCCATAATTTATTTTATATTAAAAATGTATAGCTGATATTTAATATAGAAATATAAACTATGTAACATGTCAATTATATTCCCCAGTAGAGAATATGCCAATCAAATACTATGTCTTCATGGCACAGTGATAAACATTTTTTCTGTCATTTTCATAAAAAGTGTACAACAATGACGGTGGGAGTATCCATTATTTGCAGTGAGGAAGTTCAATTCGTGCTGTTTAAGTGTTCATCTTGAAGAGGTACATTCAGCCTACGACTCATTTTCCTTGAAGAATCAAGCAAAGAGGGCTATAATACCCGAATACGCTTGGGACTTTGCGATAATACGCAAATGATCCCCTTTCTAATGACAGGGACCGATCTCTACCATCGGTCCCTGTTTTTTCTTTCCCGGCAAAAGCATTTTCCTGTTTTTCGAAAGCAGTTTTGCGTTTTTTTCTGTTGCAAAAAAGCCCAAACAAAAATATTTAAAATGTAATAGTATATGTATTGCGGTGGATATCATTTGATAGTATAATATGTGGACTTTAGGGAGGCGATGTATATGCCAAATATTCGAAGCGAAGACTCAGGACAGATTATCGTGAGGCTGCCGGAAAGAACCCGCAGAGCGCTAAACGTCATTGTCAGGCACAAAAATGAAAATAACCCGGGGGCAAAATTCTCGGCGAACTC
>JAXQGB010000006.1:0-128605 GCA_034331105.1 Synergistota bacterium
ACGCGAAGGCGGCCGCACAGTGGGCGCCGGCGTCGTTACTGAGATAATAGAATAACATTCGTAAGCATGGGCGGCTCTAACCCAGCCGCCCATTAAAAAACTTTTTAGTATGGAGTGAAAGAATAATGGCGGATATCGTCGGTCTTCAGTGCACAGTGTGCAAGCACCGCAATTACGTGACGCTTGTGAACAAAAAAAAGGCTACAAAAAAGCTTGAAAAAAAGAAATATTGCAAGTTCTGTGATAAACACACCTTGCATAAGGAGTGCAAGTAAGGTAGAATAACCTCCGCACGCAGGTCTGTAGCTCGAACTGGTTAGAGCACCGCACTCCAAATGCGGGGGTTGAGGGTTCGAATCCTTCCAGGCCTGCCATTTTGTTTTTTCTGGTTTTTATTTAAAGTTTTAAAAATATCAAAGTTGAAGAATGAGGAGGTCGGGGTGATGGAAAAAGTCCTCGACTACATCCGGGAATCAAGAGCTGAACTGAAAAAAGTCACATGGCCTACCAAACAGCAGATGTGGTACTCCACACTTGTAGTCATTGTGGTAACTTTCATGGTTTCAGCCTATCTCGGGCTGGTAGATCTGCTTCTCACAGGAGTATTCTCCAAAATTGTCCGATAGCCTGAAACAGAAACGGCTTTCGAGTCTCGACTGTAACCTGGAGGTGAAGAGGGCCGCGGCCCTCTTTTAGGCATGAGCGAAATATTTGGGAACACACAGGAACGCAGCTGGTATATAGTCCAGACCTATTCGGGTTATGAGAATAAGGTCAAAGCGAACCTTGAGCAGAGGATCGCAACTATGGGTATGGAAGACAGGATCTTCCGTGTCCTTGTCCCCATTGAAGAGAAAGTCTATATCAAAGAGGGCAAAACGAAGCGGGTCCGCAGGAAGATATTCCCTAGCTACGTGCTCGTGGAAATGATCCTTGAGGACCAGTCCTGGTATGTAGTTCGCCACACCCCCGGAGTGACGGGTTTTGTCGGATCGGGAAACCACCCTATCCCCCTTACCCCCAAAGAGGTTGAGGAGATAATGAACAAGCTCGGCAAAGAGGCCAAGCCGAAGATAGAGGTCGATTTCCAGGTAGGAGATATGATCCAGGTCAAGAGCGGCCCGTTTGCAGGACAGGCAGGTCCTGTTGTCGAGATCGACGCTGACAAAGGCAAGATCAAATTCAGCGTATCAGTGTTCGGACGTGAGACAACAGTTGAAGCTGATTATACTGAACTTGAAAAGATCTGATCGTAAATAGTTTTAGCTCTCGTTTCACATTACGCACATTGACAAAAGAATAATCGCCCTAAAAGGGCTTTTACATAAGCAGCAAAACCAAGGAGGTAACATGTACTATGGCAAAGAAAGTAATTGGGGAGCTTAAACTGCAGCTTCCCGCAGGAAAGGCGACACCGGCTCCGCCGGTGGGACCGGCGCTCGGACAGCGCGGCATCAACATAATGGAATTTGTCAAGGCATTCAATGCCAAGACGGCAGACAAAGTAGGGATGATCATCCCGGTCGTAATAACTGTTTACGCAGACCGCAGCTTCTCTTTCATTCTTAAGACTCCCCCGGCAAGCATTCTTATCAAGAAGGCAGCCGGCAAGGAAAAGGGATCAGCAGTCCCCAACAAGGATAAAGTCGGAAAGATAACAAAGAAGCAGGTTCAGGAGATCGCTGCCCTTAAAATGCCCGATCTCAATGCTAACGACATTGAGGCGGCGATGCAGATGATCGAAGGAACAGCCCGTTCGATGGGCATCGAAGTAATAGGTTAGAATTACCGTAAAAGAACTTCCCGGTGAAAACCGGGATGTGGGAGGAAGACTCAGGGTCTTCCGACATTACCACTAGGAGGAATAAAAATGTCAAAAAAAGGTAAGCGCTATAAGGCACTGCTCGAAAAAGTCGATCTTTCAAAGCAGTATTCAATTTCAGAGGCTGTCGCAATAGCGAAGGAATGTGCAACTGCTAAATTCGACGAGAGCCTCGAACTCCATGTTCGTCTCGGCGTAGACCCCCGCCATGCAGACCAGCAGGTGCGCAGCACTATAGTCCTTCCGCACGGGACAGGACACACAAAGAAAGTGTGTGTCATTGCACTCGGCGACAAACAGAAGGAAGCTCAGGATGCAGGCGCGGACATCGTCGGAGGCGAAGATCTTGTAAAAGAGATCGCTGAAGGCAGAATGGATTTCGATGCAGTTATCGCCACACCGGACATAATGAAATCAGCCGGACGTCTCGGCAAAGTCCTCGGGCCGCGCGGACTCATGCCAAGCGCCAAGGCAAACACAGTTACGTTCGATGTTGCCGGTGCTGTTAAGGAAATCAAAGCTGGCCGTATCGAGTTCCGTGTCGACAAAACAGCTATTACGCACAACGCAGTCGGAAGGGCTTCTTTTCCTGTCGAGAACCTTGAGAACAATGTCAAGGCACTTTTCAGGGCTATCATCAAAGCTCGCCCAGCCGCTGTAAAAGGTACCTATGTAAAGAGCGTAACGCTTGCAACGACTATGGGTGTAGGAATATCCATAGACCCTGTGCAGGCTCAGAAAGACTTGGCAGCAGAATAAATTTGATCTTTACCGGTCATACAGTTTAAGGGGGACGCATTAGCGTCCCCCTTTTTTCTTGTCCGTGTTTTTGAAAAACCGATAGGAAGATTATTTCTTCGGCACTCTTTTGGCCGTGTTTTCGATGACGTTCGTAATATGTTTTGTGAGAGTCGGAAGTGGCGAAAATAGGTCTTCAGCAGTGGTGGCATTCACGTTAACTCCGTATATCAGGGTGTTCTCCTTTGAACTGCGAAGCTCAAGCCTTACTGCCCCGACTGCAGATGTCTGATCCCACGCCGGTTTTATCTTCTGGTAGCTTACCGGAACGCTCCTGGTCTCCCATTTGCCGTTGACATAGACTGAACGGTTCTCATAACGTGTATCCCAGATAAGTTCCTGCGGATGGTGGAGAGTCGTGTATGAGCACTTCGTAACAGTTGCAGTCATGATCGCATCCGCATATTCCGGGGAGAGGGTAAGGGCCTTTTCCGCAGACTTGTCCCTGCTCAATTTTTCTGTCTGCCCGGTCCCTTTGACAAAATCATCCCTTTCGATGATCTGTTCGGGGGTCTTTACAAGAAAGCTGAATCCGCCCTTTTCCTGTGATGTGAGTTCTCTCCATTTCTGCTGTATCGAATCATCAAGGAATGGTTCAGAGGGAGGGATCGAAATTTCATACATCACGGGCATTACGAGAACGGTCTTTATAGACGAATAGTCATACTCTTTGTTCCGGAACTCTTCAGCAACAGGTTTTGCCATGGATGATGAAGCGAAAGAGATAATGATGCATGCGAGGATAAAGATAAGCAGTTTTTTCATAGGGCAGCTCCTCCATAGTAATATGTAAGGGAATCGGTTCGCTGATAATTGTACATTAGAAAAAGCTGAAATGTAAAAAAAATATTTGAGTTAAACATAATTTGCCAACACAGCACAGGGAGACCGCTATTTTTTAAAATATAGCCTACGGTCAGCGTATACCAATTTAGATGTTTCTTTTGTGATGGGACCTCAGTTATTTTGATGCTGTACAAAAATTATTCCTTATTGTATAATCCCAGAGCTAAGACTCAAGACAGCAGGTGCGCGTGCGCTTAATTCCCTGCCGAGGTCTGCGAAGGATAACCGTGTTCCTGTAACTTTATTAAGACACGTATTATGGCTTCCGGACTCCCTTGGGTGACGGAAGCCTTTTTTATTGCTGGCATCCGATCACAAAATCATCAGGAGGTGAAATTGAATGCCAACACAAGCAAAACGCGAAATGATCGATTCCCTGGTCGAGCTGCTCAAAAAGAGCAACGCAGTCTTCATCACCGAGTACCGCGGACTTACAGTCAAGAAGATCAGCGACTGCCGCAAACGTATCCGTGAAGCCGGCGGCGAGATGAAGGTCTGTAAAAATACCCTCATGCGCATAGCTTTTACGGAGGCAGGCATTAACCACGCTTCTGAGTTCGACTCAGGCCCGAATGGTTACGTGCTTTCCTACGGCGATGTTGCATCTACCGCCAAAGCGATCCGCGACTTCTCAAAAGAGAAAGGCAACGAAGCTCTCGTAGTTAAAGCCGCGATCCTTGACGGAAAGATCCTCACCCAGGCTCAGATATTTGCACTTGCGGACCTTCCCTCAAGGGATGTTCTCATCGGCCAGGTCGTCCAGACGATCGCAGCACCTCTCAGAGGTCTCGTCACAGTACTTTCCGGTCCGGCAAGGGGACTTGTCACATGTCTCTCGCAGATCAAGGACAAAAAGGAAGCAGCATAGTTTACACCTGCGGCAAAAAAGCCGCCTAGCAGCATAAAAATAAAAAAAATCCTTAGGAGGATGAATTAATATGAAACGTGAAGATATCATTAAGGCAATTGAAGAAATGTCAGTACTTGAGCTCTCAGAGCTCGTGAAGGAACTCGAGGACAAGTTCGGCGTATCAGCAGCAGCACCCGCAATGATGATGCCCATGGGCGCAGCAGCACCCGCAGCGGCAGCCGAAGAAGAGAAGACAGAGTTCGACGTAGTTCTTGTTGAGCACGGCGCTAACAAGATCGGCGTCATCAAAGTTGTCCGCGAGATCACAGGTCTCGGACTCAAAGAAGCCAAGGAACTCGTTGACGGCGCACCCAAGACTGTGAAGGAGCAGGCTTCCAAGGATGAATCCGAAGATATCAAGAAGAAGCTCGAAGAAGCCGGAGCAAAGGTAGAACTCAAGTAATTCCGCTTTTAAGATCTTCTGACAAAAGCTGATATAAAAAAGAGAGATCCCGCTATCGCTGAGGGATCTCTCTTTTTTATATCAGATCCGGATCAGCCGGGTCATTGCCGTACGCCTGAACCCTCCTGGAAAATCAGGACACCGTATGGTATCGGACGTTCTGTATCATTGCTGTTGCTTGGCAGTGAAAAAGTATTTCCCCTCCACCAGAGAGAGCTTGACCCTCCACCGTCAAGGTTCAGGGCAGTAGTCATCCCCAGCCATTTACAGACCTTTCGGGTCTCCTCTATGGTCGTACCCACACTGTGCATGTTGTCTCTTCCGTCTATCACGGCCCACATTACCCGTTTCCCGTCTGTTCCGACGATCGTTCTGGGGTGACGCATATTGAGAACGTTTTCTCTTATGTTTTCTGTGTTCTCTGAATATTCTCCGTTCTTAAGCAGCAGTGGGCCTGCCTGCAGCATCTCCGTATATTTGTCAAAACGCCTGTCGGAACTGATGCTTGCGACCTCCTTGCCGTCGATGAATATAGTCTCGCCCTTTTCGTTCCAGCCAAAGGCCGAACGTTGTGGCCAAAATTTTGCATTATCGGTGTGTCCCTGCCTGCGAAGAACACCTATAGGTTTGGCTCCTGCAAAATATCCTCCGTTGATGCCGCCTATCACGCCGTAGTTTTCCACCGCGATCGTCGCAAGCGGCGCCTTATTGGCTCCCACCATGACTGCAGTTGCTATCTGGCAGTTTACTGCATCCATGTCTACCGTTACCATAGCGGCGAAAAGAGGTTCATTGACGCCTTTTTTCAGATCCCCGTTGGCCGGTCCGGCCGGGTCGCCTATTCCGTGTTTAAAGACTGTCAGCGTCGTTCCTTCTGAAGAAAAGGAATCTTTCCATGAGACTTTCTTTTTGCAAAGATCAAGCCAGTCTGTAAGGGTCTTTATGTTCTCCTCCACAAAAGGGCTTTCAGGATCGTCGGTCATTGCTGACGGCAGTGGCGGTGATATTTTTTTCGAAATTTCCTTAACAGAGTCCATATCGCTCCACTCAGGCAGGATGGTTATCTGGTCGTAGACCGTTATGACAAAGCCCCATCCCATTGATTCCAGGGCAAGCCTTATGGCTGCGGAATTCGTCAGGTCACCCTCATGGTCAGTCAAATATTTCTTAGGTATGCCGTGTCCCAGTGATTTGCAAATATGGGGCAACAGCTGATCCTTTGTTATTGCGAAGGATGCTTCTGAAGAGATCAACATAGTAGCCAAAATTAAGAAAGCAAATATGCAGGCTTTCATTTTCCCTGCTGCAGTAAGTATTTTCATGCCTTTATGATAGTATTGACACGATTTATCCTAATCAGTATAATTGCCCATGTTCGACTCTGGGGTTTTAGCTCAGTTGGGAGAGCGCTTGAATGGCATTCAAGAGGTCAGGGGTTCGAATCCCCTAAGCTCCACCAGAATATACTATCCCACCCTTCGGGGTGGGATTTTTTTGTTCAGTAAGAACTAAGATGCTCTTTTCAGTCTGTACCACCTATCTTTCTTAATGACATCCTGAAAAAATCCAATGTTAGCAGTATACTTTCAGGATGAAGGTAATATTTTATACATAGGACCTTTTTCGAAGTCAGATCTTTCCCCCGGCAACCTTAAAGATATTTGTAGCTGATCAAAAATCCATTTGAAGGAGTCTTGGTTGATGAAAAAACTTGATTTCAAAAAAATCGATGCGTTCACCATGGGATCATCTTCGGGCAACCCTGCAGGCTATGTCCTTCTGCAAATGCCGGATGAGCTGAGCAAAGAAGATATGCAGAAAATCGCATCGGAACTCAAGGGTTTTGTAAACGAAGTCGGGTTTGCGTTCAGGCGCGATAAAGAGTTTGACTTAAAGTATTATTCCTCGGAGTGTGAGGTCGCTTTCTGCGGACACGCGACGATCGCCATAATGTACGACCTTATCTCGACCGACCCCGAACTGCTAAACGAAACGGAGCTTAAGATCAGGGTCCGTGCCGGAACGCTCTCCGTATTCAACCATGTGAGGGACGAGAACGCTGTTTATATCATGGCCCCTCTTCCGGAATATCTTGAGCGCAGTATCAGCCTTAATGAGACAGCGGAAGCACTGGGTGCGCCTATTGCCGCTTTTGATCCCGGAAGGCATCTTCGGGTCATAGACGGGGGACTTCGGACGCTGATAGTTCCCATGGCCTCGCTCAAAGACTGCCTTGAGCTGTATCCGGACCAGAAAAAGCTCAAGGGGTTTTGTCTGAAAAAAGATTTTGATATTGTCCATGTATACACAGACGATGTTAGTACAGAAGGGGCAGGATACAGGACAAGGGTATTTGCTCCCAAATACGGTTATCTTGAGGACCCTGCGACCGGTTCAGGAAATTCGGCGTTTGGCTACTACCTCATAGATGAGGGAATGTGGGAAGATGACTTTGTTATAGAACAGGGGCCATCGCTGAACGATCCGAATGTTGTAAGGATAAAGAGGTTTAAGGAAGGGGGTACCGACAGGATACTGTTCGGCGGTTCAGGGACAACCAGGATAGATGGCAAATACCACCTTTGCTGAATCGATTTGATTATGCCAACCTGCATCAGGCCCGCTCTTAAAGCGGGTCTTTTTTATGGACCGGCAGGATCGGCGATCAAGAGCCACCTCAAACTGTGGAACATTATTTTTCTCCTGCAGGTGTCGTTCTTTAAACATGTGAAAATGAAAAATTAAGGCAGGCCACATACAGTGTAATTGCATATGTTCGCAGTTCAAAACATGGTAGAATTACCGGGTACAGGGATAAAATAGCTAATTTAGCATACACAAGATGAGGGATCTGCGTCTGCAGGGGTGTAATCAATTTTGAGAAGAATAACATTTAACAGCAGAATAGGAATCATTTTTACACTGGCAACCGCAGTTGTCAGCATTTTGCTTGTTGTTATCACCCAGTTCAGTTTTCTTGGCAATCTTGTTGTTGACCAGGTAAGCGGTGCTGTACACGATGAACTCAATGTTGAAATCCAGATGTCCCCTCTTACAGGAAACCCGGTAATGGGTTTCAAGGGAGAAGAGGTATTACTTACACGTTCAGGAGAAAAGCTTCTGACTATCGACAAGATCGAGATCAACCTCTCTTTGCTGAGTCTCCTGAAAAATTCACCGCGTGTTTCGACCCTGGTTATCGATGGACTGTATACAGACTATGATTCAATGCTCAAGATGGTCCCGGAAAAAATTGAGGGGCAGGATCCTAAAGATATTCCTATAGATAAAGTAGTACTAAACAACGTAAGAGTCTCTTCGAAATGGGGACTCCTTGAACTTGAGGACAGTTCTCTGGAACTTCGCGGCCCCAGATGGTTCGCACCTGCGCTGAAAGGAAAATTCAAAGATATCCCCTTTTCGATATACGGTATAACAAAGAAAGAATCCGGGAACTGGGTGCTTGACGGTTTCTTGGCGAAAATTGACGAGGGTACCGCAAAAATTTCCGGAGCTGTCTGGCCAAAACCTGATTTCAAAGCTGAAATCAAGGATGTGGATATGCAAAAAATTGCCTCGATATTCCCCGGTTTTTCAAAATATGGCGTGGTTGGAACTTTATCGGCAAAAATGGAAATGAAGGGCGAAGGGAAAAATATATTCACAATGGGAGAGGGTATCCTCAAAAAGTCGGTGCTGGGGAAAATATCGCTTGATGAGGTAGCCGCGAAATGGAAATACGAAGAAGGAGTTCTGGATGTAACTTTAAACGAGAGCAAGGTTTTTGAGTCTTCTATAACCGGGGTCCTCAAGCTCGATACTAGGACGCCGGGCAAATATCTCGAGCTTAAGGCTGCAGCCAAAAACCTTCGTTTTTCTGACTGGACCGACAAAATACCGAACGAGATAGCAGAAAATGCCTCTCTGCTTAAGGGGAACATCACCGCAATTGAAGCTGATCTTAAAGGTCCGCTCGACGCGCTGGTGGGAAAGATCGAGATCGCTCCTTCAACCGTGTCATACAATAAGATGAAATTCACATCGTTGCAGGGAAAGGTTCTTTTTGATGGACAACCCTCAGGCAGGGTCGATCTTACAGCCCTCAACGAGGGCAGCGAGATAGGGATCACAGGCACGGTAAGCTTTGCAGATGGAGTACCGGTGGACCTGAAACTCAATGCAAAGTCGATCAGGCTGGAAGAGCTCAGTAAGGCTGTGGAAGAGCTGGGAAAATACGGACTTAACGGAACGGCGGATGTCTCTGCGTATTTCAGAGGCAAGATCAATGCCATGAAGGTCACAGCGAATATCAACTCTTCTTCTGCCAAGATAAAAGACATAGGAACGCTTATCAGTGTGAAATTATCGCCGGAGTATGATCTTTCAGACGGCTCCGTGACCTTGAAAAACACTTCATTTGTGTGGAACGGTGCGCTTATTTACGCTTCGGGCACTATTAAGAAATCAAACGGCACCCAGAAGTTCTCTTTAAGCGGAACGATAAAAAACGCCTCTTTGATTAAATTCCATGACACATTAAAATTTTTCAAGACGATGGGTATCTCGGGCGATGCGGCCGGATCATGGACTCTCAAGGGTAAGTCAGATTCACCGGAATTACTCTTAAAGCTGAATGCGGCAAAAGGCAGTTTCAGTGGGCTTAAGGTGGATAAATTTTACACAGAGATGACTTATTCCGCCGGGAAACTAAACTTCAGCAGGATGGAAGCTAGGGCCGGACGAGGAAGTGCTGACCTTAAATGCAATGTCACCCTGCCTGTGACCGGTCAGGACGGAGTGCCTTTATCTACCCTTAAGTGGGATGTTAAGGGCAAGATCAAAGAGGTGGATCTTTCAGTCCTTAATGACCTGTTTAATGCAGGTCAGGATATGGACGGGCCATGTTCAGGTGAACTGAAGATCGCTGATGACGGAAAAGGTCTTAAGTGGAGCGCTGATATGCGTTCGGATGGTGTCAGATGGCATCAGTTTGCTTCTGAAGAAGCACAGGCGACGATAAAGGGAGATACCGGAGGAATAAAGATCGACAAAGCGACCGTAAAATTTCTCAGGGGAAAACATAACATCAGTGGCAGCATAACTCCTTCGGCAGATAGTACATCTTTTTCTGATTCTGCACTGGATCTCACGGTGTCATCTGAAAACATAAACATGTATGAACTTCTAAGGAGGCATTTGCCGGTCGTAAGGGGCGTGCAGGGACTTATCAAGAGCGAGATCAAAGTATCAGGGACGCTTGGAAGGCCTCTTTACAAGGGCAGCGGCACATTTGCTCCTTTCAGGTACAGGGGATTTTTACTGCCCATGGTGGATGTCACCATTAACGGCAGCATGACGGAAGTAAATATTTCTGAGGCAAAGGCAAGGCTTGATAAAGGCGATCTCTCCGCAAAAGGAAGAGTATTCCTTGAAAACGGAAAGTGGAACGGGATCCTTGACACCAACGGTGTAGGAATAGACTTAAAACAGATAGGCGCCTACCTTCCGGAACAGTTCAGGGAAAGGCTTGGCGGGAATGCCAACTTCAAATTCTCCGGCAGGGGAGAGGTCGAAAACTTCAGCGGCGAGGGATCTTTCTCCTCAGAAAGGATGAGATTCCTGGGGATAAGGATCAAAAACGTAAACGCGCCTTTTTACATTTCAGACGGCTACGCGGTCATGGAAGACGTAAAGGCTGAGACGAACGGAGGGACTGTCTCAGGAGGACTCGCGATGGACATAGAAAAGAGCTCCTGGGGAGGCAACCTTACTGTAATGAGCGCCGATGTTGCTCCTATGCTGAAGCAGGCCTTTCCCTCCCTGCCCGGATCCATCTCGGGAAAAGGAGACCTCAAGATCAGGGCAGGCGGAGAAACGGGAAGAATGAGCACCGTAAAAGCTGCCGGAGTCATCTTCCTGAGAGACGGAGAAATTTCAGGCTTCGAAGCAGTAGAAGCTTCAAAAAAATATACAAAGGGCAAACCTTTGCTTTTTAAAACTCTTCAGAGCGCATTTACCTTTGATGAAGGATACCTGACGATCCTTCCGGGGAGCCAGGCAGTTGCTCCTCCCGGAGACCAGGTATACCGTTATGTCATGATCGACGGACTGGTGAACAATAAAAAAGAGATGAGCCTCTTCGCAATGGGAAAGGTGAATATAAGGGCGTTGAACGCGCTGCTCGGTGCGCTCCAGGGGATCATCAACGTAGGCATGGAATATGCCGGTGAGCTTGACAGCAGCGCTTTGCTTCAGAATTTCCTTGGAGGGGTCCTCTCAGGGTTTACCAGGACAGATTTCCGTTTTGTTACCATGAATATCAACGGCAGGATGGAATCACCCCAATTCAGCAATGTCAAGGTGGATAAGTCAGAACATATGACCAGCCCGAGAAACCTTATACCAAAATCCGCAAGCGACCCGAATGAAAAGGACTACTCAAGCAGGGACACAGTATTCAGGCTTAAATTTGAAATACCTGTCGGCCCGGGCGTAAGCTATCCCCAGGAAAGCTTCCAGGGACAGATATTAGAACAGACACTTGGCAACATACTGCAGGGGATAGACTTTGGGAACTAGAGATTATTCAGGACTAGGATCTGAGATAACGCTCATCCTGGGCGGGGCAAGAAGCGGAAAAAGTACCTTTGCAGAGAAACTTGCATTGGATACTCATGCTGCTGTTACATACCTTGCTGCCGCAGATGCGCAGGACAGTGAGATGCAAGTACGCATCGCAATGCACAAACAAAGAAGACCGGCCGTATGGAAGACCTTTGAAGGAGACCCATACGAGATATGTAAGGCAACAAAGACGATCAAAGGGGTGCTTCTTCTTGACTGTCTTACACTCTGGCTCACCCGCCTCTTTCTTGAGGGTGATGCTGCCGAGGATGCTTCTGAAAAAGAATGGCAGGCCAGGGAGGAGCAGATACGAGCTCTTACGGAAGATCTCTGTTCTTTACCTCCGAAGGGCACTCATCTGATAATAGTGAGCAATGAAGTTGGGTTCGGTCTTGTTCCATCTTATAAGATGGGCAGGCGTTTCAGGGATCTGCAGGGAAGGATGAATCAGCTCTGTGCATCAAAGGCAGACAGAGCTGTGCTTATTGTGGCGGGTTATCCTCTCTGGCTAAAAGGCGGTATGGAGGATCATTGTTGGAAATGAAAAAAAACGGATTTCAGGATCATCTGATCAGATTCACCGAAGAGATAAAAAGTGACAATTTTGGGTTTGACCTAAGGGACCGGTTCGTTGTTGCATGGACGTTATTTTCCAGGATCCCTCTGCCTAAAAAATGGTGGCCGGCGAAAATGCCCTCCGGCAACAGTTCCCTTTCTCTTGCTCCGGTCGCAGGAGGCATTTTGGGCCTAATGACAGGACTTGTAATTGGACTGTCCGATATACTGGGGATCGGGACCCCCGGATCTCTGTGGATAGGGATCTTCTTCTACGCTGCCGCAGGCTGGTCTCTCCATCTGGATGGGTGGGGCGACCTGTGGGACGGTGTTGGTTCAGGCAGAGATGGCGAAGAACTGCGTTCCGTCATGAAGGACAGCAGGATCGGGGCTTATGGTGTGACAGGCTTGATACTGGCCTTCGGCCTGTGGACTTCGATCCTTGGGTCAGTTGAAAACTCAGAAGTACTTGCGGCCTGCTCTGTCGCCGCCGCTTCAGGAAGGTTTGCCTCATGCTCTGCCGCCTACAAAGGAATATATCCATGGGAGAGCGGAATGGGAAAAGGCTGGGTGGATACATATACAGGCTATGATCTTTTCATTGCCGCGGTATCTTTGCTTATTTTCATGCCCTTTGCCCCTTTCAGATGGATCATTTCCGCCGCCGCCGCCCTTCTGATAGGTTTTGGGATGGCCGGCTGGATGAATTCGAAGCTGGGCGGAGTCAACGGAGATGTGCTTGGTTCCTCTGCTGTTGCAGCGGAGATAGTCTCCCTTGCGGTCTTCGCGATATGAGCATCTTTTATCCAAAACTAATAGCCGTGGACATGGACGGCACGATCTTAAACAGTTCAAGCGAGCTTTCGATACGGACAAGGAACGCGCTGAGATCAGCTATTTCATGCGGGGTGCCTGTTGTCGTTGCGACAGGAAGGATGTATCCCTCAGCTCTGCCTGTGATAAAAGAGATAGGCATAAGTACTCCCTGCATTTTCTACAACGGAGCAATAGTGCGCGATCCTGTATCAGGGGAGACCCTGCTCGAAAAGGGTCTCGGAAAAGATCTGACTGCCGAGGTTGTCTCCTTTTACAGGAAAGAGGGCTGGTACATACAGATATACTGCGATGACAGGCTCTATGTAAAAGACAGCAGCGACCCAAGGAGCAGATTCTACGAAACGATATCAAAAATATCGCCTGTCTCACTTGGTGAAGGCTTCTGGGATTTTAAGGTGGATTCCACTAAACTTTTAGGCATAGCACTTGACGAGAGAAATTTTGCCCTGATGGCAGAGAAAACAAAGTCCTCTTTTGAGGGAAGGGCCTACACGGCAACATCCTGGGGAGCCTTCGTTGAAATAACCCATCCTGATGTCAACAAGGCCAAAGGGCTTGCGATAGTTGCAGAAAGGCTCGGTGTTGACCCAAAAGATGTGCTGGCAATAGGTGACGGTGTCAACGACACCGAAATGATCATGTGGGCGGGACATGGGGTAGCCATGGGCAATGCCCCTGATCAGGTAAAGGCTGCGGCAGAAGAGACAGCTCCTGACAATGACAGCGACGGGGCGGCAATTATTGTTGAAAAATACCTGTGTCGGGGGGATCATTGATGAGAGATTATTTTGAACATATAAGGCCAACTATGACTTTTGAGATCTTCCCGCCGAAGGGCTCAGGGGATCTCGCTTCGATATTTGCTACCGTTGATGCCCTTGCAAGCCTGGCGCCGGACCTTATAAGCGTGACATACGGAGCAGGCGGCACAAGCCGCGAAAATACAGTTGAGATAGCCTCTCAGATACAGAACAACTACGCCATCCCTGCACTTGCGCACCTGACCTGCGCAGGGAACTCAAAAGAAGAGTTGGATCCTGTCCTCAGGACACTTTCAGAGAACGGGGTCAGAAATATACTTGCCCTCAGGGGAGACATTGCCGAAGGCGAGCAGCTTAAAGACTTCAGGTATGCATCAGATCTTATAAGCTACATCAAATCAAAATATGATTTCAGGATCTTTGCTGCCTGTTACCCCGAAAAACATATAGAGGCATATTCGATGGAGGATGATCTTCGCTGTCTGAAGGAAAAAGCGGACTGCGGGGTCGATGTGCTCATTTCACAGCTCTTTTTTGACAATGAACTCTTTTACAGATTCAGGGACCAGGCAAGGTCAATAGGAATAGATATCCCGATAGTTGCAGGCATAATGCCGATAACTTCATCTTCACAGATAAGCCGTATGGTATCGATGTGCGGCGCCACTGTCCCGGAAAAGGTCCAGAAAATAATCAGGGCCTTCGGCCACAACAGCATGGCCATGAAAGAGGCGGGTATAGCATACGCAACAGCCCAGATAGTTGACCTTCTCTCGACCGGGGTGGACGGGATCCATCTCTATACAATGAATCAGCCCGACATAGCGAAGAGGATATCAGAAAACATACGAGGCATCCTATATTCGCTGAGAGTAAAGCGTGGCTGAAAATTTACATTATCCTGCCATAAAAGAAGCAGCAGCATTGCTGGGCATCCCTGAAGATAAAATGACTCCTGAGATCCGTAGCAGGATCGCCGGCCAGTATCAAAGGATCAACGAAGCCTCAGCGCCTAAGTCGGTCTTTGCCTTTTTCGATATTGAAGTCGTTGGTTCAGCCATTTTTTTCGACAAAACTTTTTCCATACGAGGCAGGGATCTTGCAGATATCTGCAGGGAATGTAAAAAAGCTGTGCTTATAGCCGCTACCCTCGGAAGCGGGATCGATATGCTGCTGAGAAGATCGCAGGCTGAAGATATGTCAGATGCTGTGATCATTGATGCATGCGCCTCAGCTGAAATAGAGAGGGTGACTGACCTGGCTGAAAGCGAGATTATGAGGTCGTTACCCTCTGAAGAGCACCTTACGATGCGCTTCAGCCCCGGATACGGTGATGTCCCTCTTGAAGATTCGCAGAAGATAATTTCTGCACTCAGCGCGGACAGAAGGATAGGTCTCAAACTTACGGGAACAAACATGCTGGTGCCCATGAAATCAGTGACAGCAGTGATCGGAATATCAGATAGAAAAACTGACCGGAGCAAAGACTGCACTTTGTGCTCCATGAAAGAAAGCTGTGCATATAAAAAAAGAGGTGGCTCCTGTGACATTCAGAATAAATGAAAATGAAACCATAATTTTTGACGGAGCAATGGGGACCATGCTTCAGAAGCGGGGACTCAAAAGAGGCGAGATCCCTGAATTGCTCAATCTTACTGCACCCGAGATCATCAGGTCTATACATGATGAATATTTTGACGCAGGATGCGATGTCGTCTCGGCAAATACTTTCGGTGCCAACAGATACAAGGCAGAAAAAACAGGCCGTCCTCTTGCGGATCTGGTATCTTCTGCTGTCGAGATCGCAAAGAAAGCTGCTTCATGCCGGAAGGGAAAGTACGCCGCGCTTGATATCGGACCCTGCGGCCGTGTGCTGCAGCCTACAGGAGACCTTCCCTTTGAAGAGGCAGTTGAGGTATTTTCTGAGATAGTAAGAGCAGGTACGGAGGCAGGCGCAGATCTCATACTTCTTGAGACCTTCACCGACCTTTATGAACTTAAGGCGGCTCTTCTTGCAGCGAAAGAAAATTCGGGACTTCCCGTTCTTGCTACTATGAGTTTTGAGGAAAACGGCACATCCTTCTTTGGAGCCACTGTCGAATCGATGGTGCTTACGCTGCAGGCTCTCGGCGCTGATGCCCTTGGGGTGAACTGCTCTCTCGGCCCAAAGCAGCTTGTCCCGATAGTTGAAAGGCTGCTTCGAGCAAGCAGCATCCCCGTTATGGTCCAGCCGAACGCCGGCCTGCCCCTCTTTGAGAATGGCGAAGCAAGATATGACGTTACCCCGGAAGAGTTTGCCGATCACATCAAAAAATTTGCAGAGGATGGAGCTCTCATAGTAGGAGGATGCTGCGGTACAGACCCGGACTACATGAGGCTTGTAGGAGAAAGGCTGAAGGGTGTTGCTTCACTCAGAAAAAAGGCCTCCCTCAGAACTGGTGTATGTTCCCCCTCGAGAGCAGTTTTCTTTGGAGAAGATACCCTCATAATAGGGGAACGGCTGAACCCGACCGGCAAAAAAGCCCTGCAGGCAGCACTGCGAGCTAAGGACATGGATCATGTGCTTAAAGAAGCGATCCGCCAGCAGGAGCAGGGAGCTCATATCCTTGATGTGAATATGGGGCTTCCAGACATAGATGAACCCGAGATGCTAAAAAAAGCAGTCATCGAGATCCAGTCTGTTGTGGACTTGCCACTGCAGCTGGATTCTTCCGACCCCAATGCCCTTGAGAAGGCAGCCAGGGTATACAATGGCAAACCCCTTATAAACTCTGTGAACGGCAAAAAAGAATCACTGCAAAAAATACTCCCCATAGTAAAAAAATATGGGACCGCGGTCCTGGCGCTGACTTTGGACGACGATGGAATACCGTCTTCTGCCGAGGGCAGACTCAGAATTGCGCGCACCATCATGGAAGAGGCGCAGAGGATAGGCATCCCCAAAGAGGACGTTCTGATCGACTGTCTTGTAATGACTGTCTCTGCGCAGCAGGAGCAGGCTGCAGAGACTCTTAAGGCTGTCAGGATGGTCCGGGAAGAGCTTGGATTGAAAACTGTACTTGGTGTGAGCAATGTGTCATTCGGACTGCCCTCCCGTCCGATAATAAACAGGACTATGCTTACCATGGCGCTTATGCAGGGGCTTGACGCTCCGATAATGAATCCGGGGGACGAAGGCATGAGAGAGGCTATTGCCGCATTCAGGGTGTTGATGGGCAAAGATCCCCAGGCCGCAGGATTTATCGCTGAATATTCAGGATCACATGAGAAGCAGCCTAAGAAAGAGACCGGGATGGAGGGATCCTTTGGCCTCCCGCAGGCTATAAAAAGCGGACTAAAGAGAGAGGCGGAAAAAGCCACGGAGACTCTTTTGACGAAAATGGGTCCGCTGGAAATTATCGAGAATGAGATCATCCCGTCTCTTGATTCGGTAGGCAAAGAGTACGAATCCCAGACGATCTTCCTTCCTCAGTTGATGAAGTCAGCGGAGGCGGCAAAAGCCTCCTTTGAATTGCTTAGAGGGATCATTGCCAAAGAAGGCCCGGCCGCATCCGAAGCAAGAGCAAAGATGGTCATCGCCACAGTTCAAGGCGATATCCATGATATAGGGAAAAATATAGTTAAAGTGATAATGGAAAATTATAATTTCCGGATGATAGACCTCGGAAAAGATGTCCCCCCGGAGAGAATAGTCGAGGCAGTGAAGGAGAACAGCGCAGAGATAGTTGGGCTGAGCGCACTTATGACCACTACCGTCTCAAGCATGAAGGCTACCATAGACCTCCTGAGAAAAGAGTGTCCGTGGGTGAAAGTCATAGTTGGCGGAGCTGTTCTTACTGACTCCCTTGCAGAATACGTGGGAGCGGATCACTATGCCAAAGACGCGATGGAGGCAGTGCGGACATTAAGCCCGAAATAAATATTTTACACGCTCAGCCAAACTAGTTGAAAAGCTTAAGAAGGCTGATGCCTTCAGTACTGTCTATTGAAGAATTGCCCAAATGTACGCGTAGCTTCCTGTACTTCGCATCCGTGCCATCGCTGTTGAGCCCGGCCGCATAAAAGGTAAGCCCGCCGCCCTTTACAAGACAGACGACCGATCTGCCCTCTCCCTCTTTTCTCCATTCAAGCCTTTTCGCGTTTTTGGGAAGAAGGAAGTTTGTCAGCCCCAGACCGGTCTCAGTCTTATATTCTCCTGATCTGGCCTCTGCTTCACGGACCTTGCCGTTGATGAATATTATGCGCAGCCCTCTTTGGGGCATCGTTTTGCTGTAGCTCCATATCTCCGCGGTGTCATCTGCCAGGATCGACTTGCCGCCGACCTTCCTGAATTCTTTTGCCTCAGGCGATCCCAGCTTGCTTTTGACCTCTTCCTTCGTGTCGCCGATCTCTATTTTGCCGATCGATTTGCCGGGCCTGATCACGAGCTTCGGGTCTGTCGGCCATCCAAGCATAGTTTTTGCTGCATTTGCTCCGTGTATTCCCCTTCTGTCATCGGGGGCGAGTTCAGAGAACCTTTCATAGCCTTTAAGCGCCTCTTTCCATGCCCCAAGGTCCATGAGCATCTTCGAGCATGTCAGGACCTGCTCAGGTTTCTTGAAAAGCTCTGTCTGCCTGACTAGAGCCTCGACAGCAATCTCAATATTTTTTGATTTTATTGCGGCCTCGCTTACAAGTGTCCATGCGTAAGGGTCCCTCAGTTTTGCGGCACCTTCTCTGAGAGCCGGCAGACCCTTTTCGAAGTTGTTTTTCTGGGTGTAGAGCCATCCTGATCTTATAAGCGCATTGCCGTCTCCCGGAAGCAATTTCAGATGTTCCTCATAATGGCTTATGGCTTCGTCTGTCTTGCCGGTCTTCTCGAGACAGAATGCCATCTGATATAGGATGTTCTTACGTTCGGGTCGGAGCTTCAGCACTTTTTCGTAAAGCAGATAGGCCTCTGAGTAGTTTTCAAGTTTGAACTGGGCAGACGCTCGCTGATAATATTTTTCGGGAAGGACGTTTGTTCTGTAATACCATAAGCTTCCTCCGAGGAAAACAGCCAGTATAAGGGCTGCGATAACGCCAAAAACATACCTTGGAACAGGCGGGCGATGTTCTTTTTTCAGGCCCCATTCCTGCTCTTCAGGTGTCATTCCCGTTTGTTCTTCCGGAACTATCTCAGGGCATTTTTCTTCATTGTTTCCGATGTTATCGTTTATCAATTCGATCGATCCTTTTTATTAATTTGTTGACACTGCAAAATTGTAACAGATATAGGCTCTTTTGCTATTGGCAAAATCATGCGAAGAGGGTTAATCTTTAGAGGTATTCAGAACGGAGGTAGTTAATTGTTGCTTGAGTTTCGGGATATTCAAATTGAAGACATCTCATTTTTTGAAAACTACTGGAAAATCACAAGCCAGAGAGCATCCGATTACAGCTTCCCGATCCTTTGGGGATGGGCCGGAGACTACGGATACCAGACAGCCCGGGAAGATGATCAGGATCTTCTCTGGATAAGACAGACTGTCCCCCGTAATTACGACCTTGCTCCGTTGGGGCAATGGAAAAGGGATGACTGGGCGGAGATAATTCAAAAAAGATTCGGCAAAGAAGCGGAATTCTGGCTTGTGCCGGAAAAACTTCTTGATCTCTGGAAAGCGCAGTTTGGAGAGAGGCTCGATTCTGAGGACATGCGTGGCAGCTGGGAATATCTTTATGACATAAGGGATCTGGCTATGCTGCCCGGAAACAGGTTTATGAAAAAACGCAACAGGGTAAACCAGTTCCGCAAAAATTTCGATTATATTTTCAAACCGATAACGCCGGTGATCATCCCGGAGGTAATGGAGTTCCAGCATACATGGTGCCAGGCCAACAACGGCTGTACTGACAAAGGACTGCTTCAGGAAAACCACGGCATACTCAGGATACTCAGCAACTGGGAAAGCATTCCCCGTATAGTAGGCGGAGTTATTGAGGTTTCCGGTAATATCGCTGCATACACGATCGGAGAATTGGCATGCCACACGATATTCGTGCACTTTGAGAAGGCAAGCCTTGAATACGGAGCGGCATATCAGGCTATAAACAAAGAATTCATGTGCCATATGCTCGAAGAGCACCCGGAACTGGCTGTGGCGAACAGGGAAGAGGACATGAACGACCCCGGGCTGAGAGAGGCGAAAATGTCCTACATGCCCACGGATTTCATAAAAAAATATCGAGTAAAGATCAAATTTTGACCACCCAGAAAAAAACGTGCCCAAAATAGGGAAAATAAATGTATATATTTTTTCAGCGTACTTGAGGGTGGCTGAGGAGAGATATAAATGTTAGAATTTGCTGGTCCAAAAATCAAAAAAGACGACATTGGAGGAAGAGTAATGAAGATAATAGCTTTAGTGATGTTCCTTATCACAATATCCGCGTTCCTGAAAGCGTTCGCTGCCAGCCCGGCTTCGGCAGCGGAGGCCGAGGCTGCTGCAAAACGGCAGACTGCAGTTTTTGAAACATCCATGGGCACGTTCAAGATAGAGCTCTATAACGATCTTGCACCTAGCACGGTAAAAAACTTCACAGACCTGATCAAGAAAAAATACTACGACGGGATAATATTCCATCGCGTTATAGACGATTTCATGATCCAGGGTGGCTGTCCGCAGGGTACGGGAATGGGAGGTCCGGGTTACAGCATCAAGGATGAGTTCGGCAAAGGACTGAAACATGACAAACCTGGAAAACTTTCAATGGCTAACTCAGGCCCCGACACAGGCGGATCGCAGTTTTTCATCACACTTGCCCCCTGCCCCTGGCTTGACGGCAAACACGCGATATTCGGGCATATTTCAGATGGTATGGATGTCGTTGAGAAGATAGGAAAGGTCCCGACTGACTCAATGGACCGCCCTTTGAAAAAGGTAGTAATAGAAAAGCTGACAGTAAAATAGCCGATCTGCTGTATAACGTGACTGAAAAACGATCGGGTCTGATGACTAAAAGCCATCGGACCCGATCCTATTTTGTCCCGGCCATCTTTTTGTTTCTCAAATTCATCCTTTTTTAATACCTGCTTCCCTGCTTTTATGATAATATGTCTAGATGAACTTCTGTGTTTGGAATTATTTCAAAAACTTAATATATTGAATATGGCATCGAACTTTTAGCTCCGGCAAAGACCGGAAGTTGAGACAGGCCTCACGGGGAGGATAAATAATGAGTTTAACGATAAGTTTCAACGACATGAAAGAGATAATAAGCGATTTTCCCATAACAGCCAGGGAGATACTTGCAAGGACCGATTTTCCCAAAAAAGACAGGGTCGTTGCATGCAGGGTCAACAGGGTCCAGCGCCCGCTTTCATGGAAGATAGACATGGATTCCAAGTTGGAATTCATAACATTTGACACTATCGAGGGAGCTGAGGTATATCTCAGGACTATCTCCTTTATGCTCACATCTGCGGCTACCAGGGTATGCGGGATCAGGCTGCATCTTCGCCAGTCCATGAATTTTTCCTACTTTTATGACAGCCCTGACGGTCCTGTCACTGATGACCAGAAAAAGTCCATCCATGCAGAAATGCACAGGATGGTCAAAGAAGGGGTCAACCTTGTCAGGGAGGAACTTTCTAATGACAAGGCCCGTGCGATAATGTACGCACAGGGATACCTCGACAAGGAAAGGCTTCTCCGCTGGGTCAACAACGATCCTGTGGTCCTGTACAGATGTGAGGGAATATACGATTTTTTCGGAGGAGCCCTTGCAGACAATGCTGCGATCGTACCGGTATTTGATCTGCATCTCTACAAAGGCGGGATATTCATCTCAGGCCCTTCTTTCGCAGATCCTTCAAAGACACAGCCATTCAAAACATCAGCAAAGACCTTCGCCCTTTTCCAGGGCTACGCAAGGTGGCTTGACAACCTTAAGGTCGCAACGATGGACAACATACATCATCTTGTGGCCAACGGACAATCACGTGATTTCATAATGGTTTGCGAAGCTCTCCATACCAAAACACTCAGTGCAATATCCGCACATATTTCGGAAAGGCCGGAAGTCCGCCTGCTCTGTCTTGCGGGTCCTTCAAGCTCAGGAAAGACTACATCTTCAAGGCGTATCCGTGTACAGCTTCTGGCCTCATGTATAAATTCTGAGACCCTTGAACTCGACAACTATTTTGTGGAGAGGTCAAAAACGCCCAGAGATCCTGATGGCAATTTTGATTTTGAGGCACTTGAAGCACTCGACCTTGACCTTATCAACGAACATCTTGCTGCGCTTCTTGAGGGAAAGGAAATCGATGTGCCGAAGTTTGATTTTATCTCCGGCGAGAGAAAAAAGGGACATAAACTGAAGCTTGCCGAGGATCAGCTTCTGGTGATAGAGGGCATTCACGGCCTCAACGACAAACTTTCTGAAAGCATTCCACATGACAATAAATACAGGATATTCATATGCCCTCTGACCGGTGCAGCGATAGACATGCACAACAGGATAGGGACCACAGACACCAGGCTCCTAAGGCGTATGCTCCGTGACTACAGGACGAGAGGACACTCTCCTGAAATGACGCTCATTCAGTGGCCTTCAGTAGTAAAAGGCTCACATCGTCATATTTTTCCTTATCAGGAAAATGCCGATACGCTCTTCAATACTTCACTTGCGTATGAACTTCCGGTACTCAAAGGTTATGTACAGCCCATGCTGGCTTCGGTGAAAGAGGATTCCCCAGCTTATGGCGAGGCACAGAGGCTTCTTTCGATACTAAGTTTTGTTCCTGTCATACCGTCAGACGATGTCCCGAATATTTCGATACTCAGGGAGTTTATTGGCGGAAGCTGTTTTGACTAAAGATCATTGCGGCATTGAGTGAAAAATGATAGTTTTACATGTTTCATACGCTGATAACAGGTTTTTTGCATGGGGTGAGCGTTCATTCGGATCCGATGTACTGACAGCCCCATCTGCAACTTCAATTTCCGGGGTGCCGAGGATGCCATGGGATGCGGGCAGCCTGGCAGTTCACGATATATTGAAGACAGCCGGGATACGCCACACCAGAAGGATACCGGCGGAGTCCTCGGTAGTTGCATATGTTGACCTGCCTGCCGATAACGGCTTTCCTCTGCACTCCTCCCCCCTGCTTGGAGAACTGCCTGCAACCGGAGGAGAACCGTCGACAGAAAGATTTTTCGTCGAGGCTCTCCATATTACTCACGATGAACTTACAGTCCTCTTCCAGCTCGTCAAGGATAGCAGGGAAAAGCTGCCTGTTCCCGGTCTCTTATGGGGGAATGACCTGAAATATGTTCTTAAAGGTCTGGAATATGCCTCACTGATGGTTGTGAGGGGAACATACCTCCCAGGCATGGAATCTTCCGATGGAAGTTACTTTTCAGTATGGAAGCCTCTCCACCTGGCAAAATACCAGGATGGATACTCAGCCTACGTAAACGCACTTCCCCCTGTGACCTCAAGTTTTTCTCTGGCAAGCGAGGCCATGGAGCCGGGGAAACACACAAATATTGCAGATTCAATACTGGAAACCTTCCTTGAGGAAATAGTAAGGAGAGCTCAGGCAGTTCCGGGAAGAAGGGGAAAACAGGTCGATCAGACCAATCCCCACGATATATGGCTGCGTTCACTCACCTGGCCGAAGTCCGCGCTCCAAAGGTGGAATGAAGAAATGGGTCCGCTCTGTAATCAGATCCAGGAGTGGACCGATTCTGTAAGGGTAGTCACAAACCAGCCATGGAGACTTTTTCTTAGGCTGGAAGAGCCTTTGTCAGGCAATTCTGACGGTACATGGACACTCTCCTGGCATTTGCAGTCTGCGATGGATCAGACTCTCACTGTTCCTGCTGAAAAAATATGGAGTCCGGGTCCGGCTGAAAGAAAATGGTTCCGTGCTTCCGGAGCAAATCCCAGAAGGTACCTGCTTCAGCTGCTTGGACAGATATCCTCCTCTGTACCTGCCATAGCAAGAAGTCTCAATGAACCATCCCCGGTCAGCTGCACTATGTCGTTTGATGAGCTGCTTGGGTTTCTTCATGACAATGTTCCTGAAATACTGGAACATGGGATACAGGTACAGTTCCCATCCTCGTGGGGATCTCCTTCCGACAGGCCGAGGCTTGCAGTAAAAGGAAACATCAGGGAGGGCGAAGTTTTCTCTGCCGGAAACAGGATAGATCTTGGAGACCTTATGGATGTCGACTGGTCTGTTTCTATCGGGGAAGATGTCCTGACAGAAGAAGAGCTTTCTCTGTTGAGGAAGCTGAAAACACCTCTCGCGAACATAAGAGGCAAATGGGTCCTCCTTTACCGGGATGAGCTTGAAAAGGTCATGGATGGGATCAAAAAACTGCCTCGTAAAATCACAAGAAAAGATGCCCTTATCTCTTCCTTCAGAGAGAGTAAAGGAGATCTCCCCCTTTCAGCCATTACAGGCTCAGTCTGGCTGGATTCAGTACGATCGGTCCTTACCGGCACCGAGCAGATCGAACAGATAGGCCAGCCTGATGGATTTTGCGGTGAACTGAGGCCATACCAGCTTAAAGGGCTTTCATGGCTCTCCTGGCTTGCAGAGATAGGTCTGGGCGGATGTCTTGCTGATGACATGGGACTTGGAAAGACGGTACAGGCCCTGGCGCTGCTGAAAACAAAGATACTAAGAGGCGAAAAAGATCCGGTCCTGCTTATATGCCCGACCTCAGTCATAGAGAACTGGCGAAGGGAAGCCGAACATTTCGTTCCTGACCTCTCTGTCCTTATACACCACGGGACCAGGAGGCCCAGGGGTGAGAAATTCGTCGAATCCGTAAAAGGAAGGGATCTTGTGATATCTTCCTACTCGCTGCTTCACAGGGACAACGAGACATTCAAAAAAGCGGACTGGTCCGGGGTCATTCTTGATGAGGCCCAAAATATCAAAAACCCTGAAACGAGGCAGTCAAAGGCTGCCCGTTCCATAAAGGCGAAATGGCATTTTGCCCTCACAGGCACCCCGGTAGAAAACCACGTAGGAGATATGTGGTCGATCATGGAATTCCTGATGCCGGGCCTGCTTCCAAACAAATCAAGGTTTGTGAGGGAGTTTATGCGACCGATACAGGCCGGGGAGACGAGTGCCCTCCAAAAGATAAAAAAGATAACCGGGCCTTTCATATTGAGAAGACTGAAGACAGACAAAAACATCATTTCCGACCTGCCTGAAAAAATCGAGACAGAGGTCTTTTGTTCTTTGAACAAAGAACAGGCCTCTCTCTACGGGGCTGTTCTCGACAACCTTGAGGAAAACCTTACCGGGTCAAGCGGGATAAAGCGCAAAGGCGCGGTTCTTTCTGCGATCACATCCCTGAAACAGGTATGCAACCATCCCGCCTTATATTTAAAGGACAGGTCCCAGATAGCGGGACGTTCCGGAAAACTTGCCCGCCTCACTGAGATCGCAGAGGAGATGCTGAGCGTTGGTGACAGGGCGCTGATCTTCACACAATACGCCGAGATGGGGGCGATCCTCAAGAGCTACCTCCAGGAGACATTCGGAAGAGAGGCGCTCTTTTTGCATGGAGGTGTGGAGAGGCAAAAAAGGGACGAAATGGTAAGGAAGTTCCAGGAGTCCAAAGATGCCCCGCCATTTTTCGTCCTCTCCCTCAAGGCCGGCGGAACAGGCCTCAACCTTACAGGCGCCAACCACGTCGTAATGTTTGACAGGTGGTGGAATCCGGCTGTTGAACAGCAGGCAGTTGACAGGGCATACAGGATAGGGCAGAAAGAAAGGGTCCAGGTACATTATTTCTGCTGCAAGGGAACACTGGAAGAAAAAATCGAACTGCTTATCAGATCGAAGAAAGACATTGCGGATTCTGTGGTATCTGCCGGAGAAAACTGGCTGACAGAGATGACAGACAGCGAACTGAAGCAGCTTTTTAAACTGAGCAGGGATGCTGTGGAGGACACGGATTAAATGTATAAAAGAAGGACTTCCTGGACGTATACCAAGCCTCTCAGCACCAGGGGAGGAATAAAGTCCCGCGTCAACAGGGGGCGTTTTCATGGGTCAAACTGGTGGTCAAAACGGTGGATCGAGATCCTTGAAGGGAGCATAGATGCTGTGCGCCTTGCAAAGGGAAGAAGCTATGCAAGAAGAGGTCAGGTCGTTGATATCGAAATAGAACCCGGACTTGTAACGGCATCAGTACAGGGGACAAGAAAAAAACCCTACCAGATAAGGCTTGGGTTTGAAGTCCTGTCAGAGGAAGCAAAGGCACTTCTTCTTTTCCGTTTCAGAGAGAGGTCATCGTTTGCGGCCAGACTGCTGGCCGGAGAGATGCCGGAGGAAATGGAAAAAGTCTTCAAAGAGGCGGGAACAGGGCTTTTCCCGAGCAAAAGCACCCTGCGGCGCTACAAATGCAGCTGTCCTGACGATGCTGTTCCGTGTAAACATATCATAGCTGTTCTCCTCCTGCTTGCCGAAGTATTTGACGATGACCCGTTCCTCCTGCTCAAGCTGAGGGGGGTCAACCGCGAGGCTCTCATAAACCTTTTGACGCTTGAGACGTCGGCTGAAAAAGAAGATATACCTTATGAAGATGACGAAGTATGGGAAGACGGCGATGGATCTGTCATAACAGGGGGATCTGACCTTGCGGCCGAAAACCTCGCCGATAATTACAGAAACGGTAATGAGGGATCTTCCTACGCTAAATGGTACGGGGAAGAAGTGCCTGAATTCAAATATAACATAGAGGAAAATGAAAGGCGTATCGCAGCACTCGAGATCATAAACGACTTTCCTTTCTGGAGAGGAGAACTGCCGTTCCGGCAGTCACTCAGCCAGTACTACGAACGGGCAGCCAACTCCGCGGAAGAGGTCCTGACCGGGGAAAAAAAGAAGACCGTAGGGCGTCCCCGCAAACTGATATAAATAAAAAAATAAGGAGGGAGCCTCAGGCACCCTCCTTATTTTTGGACTAATAAAATGTTTTATGAAACTACATCCCGGGGTATTCAAAATCCTTTACCTCAAGGGATGAGTAAAGCTTTTCCAATTCTTCTATTTTCCCCTTGAGGATCGCTGCATTGGTCTCGTTTTCTGATTCGCGCTTGATGCTGTATTTTCTGAAAAAGATGTTTTTATCCTTTGCGCCCTCTACCCCGAAGACCTCTTTGTACATCATCAAGTCCACCGGCATATCAAAATCCTTTGCAACATCTTCATACCCGAAAAGGACCCAGATCTCCCTGAATCCCGACCATGCTATCGCTGATATGCACATCGAACATGGGTCGTGGCTGGCCACAAAAATGCATTCCGAAGGTTCGGGGCGGCTCTTCATCGAGAAGAAGCGCAGGATCGTATCAATTTCTCCGTGAAAGATCGGATTTCCCTGCCTGTTGTTGGTCCCGGCAACTATGGTTTTTAACGAGGCTGCGTCAAGGACCATTCCTCCGAAGACATGATTGCCTTCCTCCACTCCCTTTTTTGTAAGCGGCAGCAGGTCATCTTTTATTGCCTTTAGTATATTTTCGATCTTGGTCATTGTTATCATCTCCTTGTCCGGTTTTGCCGATACTCAGACCATGTATGCCAGTCTAATGTAACACCGAGGTCCTCACTTTGTCCAATAGCACACTCACTATGCTGATGAAAAGGACATATTCTTATGCGGTAAGGGTGAGGTAAGCATCGTCAAACAGGCCTGACTCCTGATCCTTTTCGCCATATGATACAGATCGTCGCGGCGGCCAAAAGAAGGAAAGCACTGAAGGCGAAAAAGCTCTTTTGCATTCCGAGCATCGATCCGAATACTCCCCACATTATCGGTCCCAGAAAATATCCCATGCCCCAGAAGAGATAATAGGATCCTGAAATTGTTCCTTTAAGGCTGTCGGGAGCTTTTTCGTTGAGGAATGCCATAGAGGATACGAAAAAGCCCCCCAGGGATCCTGCCGAGATGCCTAGCAGCAGAGTTGCAAAAAGCTTTCCTGTGTATGGGAAAAGCGCCCATGAAAGGGCGGAACAGGTGAGTCCCAGTATCATGAAGATCTCCCTTCCATACCTGTCAGAGAGAGGACCGTAAAAAAACTGCGCACCGGTTATGAAAAGGTAATATGCAGAGAAGAGGATGCCTATGTCCATCGCGCCGTACTGCCTTGCAGTCACAAGCCATCCCGGGGCTATGCTGAAGAGGAGTCCCTGACCGCAGCCGTAGAGGAAGATCCCAAGCAGCACTATCCTTACCGGAACATCGGAGAGAAGTTCGATGGCTTTTTTGATTTCAAGCGATTCCTTTTTGCTTCCGTGCTCAGGCCTTCTGTTTTTTTGGGTAAAGAAAATTATCAGGAAAGCCAGAAAACATAATGAACTGAAAAAGAGAAAGCCACCCCTTTCTCCGAAGATGTCAGGCATGCTCGGAACAAGGAGCGGTCCGACCGAGAGCATGATGTATACTGCTGCTGTGTATATTCCTATCATTTTCCCCTTATGGTGCGGGTATGCTATTGATATTATTGCCGGTGCCGTTGCCCAGACGGGGATCTCCCCCGCCCCCTGGACAGCGCGTCCGATAAATATCGGCAGCTCTGAATTGGCGAAGTAAAATATGATCCCTGACACGGCAGAGAGAAAATAGCCGAAGAGCAAGAAAGGCTTAAAGCCGTAGCGGTCAGAGAGGTTTCCGAAAGGGACCTGAAGAAAGATGTAAGGAAGGGCGAAACTCGAAGCCAGAAGTCCGACAAGCGAGGCATCCCCCCCTGAAAGTGTTATGACCCTTGCGGGAAGCCCCGAGGCTACAATGCCTACTCCCAGCATAGATATCGCAGCTGCAGACGTGATGCCTATAAATGTTTTCAAACGGCTTTCTGACAAAAGTAACGCCCCCATGTGTATACAAAAATAAAGCCCACAGGAAAAGTTATACCACATAAACCATAGGAACTGTGAAAGAGAGGGATGATTTTCCATGCAGTCCGGGTCCAGATAAAAAAGGGGTGACAGCAGAGTTTTTATTCCGGTCAAACATCCGGAAAGAAAGGTAATTTGAGGCTATCGCCCTTGCCAAAAACATAAAAACAGAATAACATATCCGTTATTCCACTATTAAGATCTGGCAAATTTTTTAATTTTGCCAAGTTTATTTTAAGGAGTATCAGAGAATATGATCACTAAAGAAAAGGAACTCCCTATTTTAAGGATAGGAAAACACCAGCCTAGATATCCAATAGTCCAGGGTGGCATGGGGGTCATGATATCAGGTCCCCGTCTCGCCGGAGCTGTGGCTGCTGAGGGCGGGATAGGAACACTCGCCTCCGTGGGTCTCGGGGTGCTGACCGAGGGATACAATGCGAAAAATTTTGCTGAACGAAACAGCGAGATGCTTAGAAAATACATAAAACAGGCAAAGGATGCTGCTATGGGCGGTGTGCTTGCAGTCAACTGCATGTGCGCGCTCTGCGATTACGAATCGCTTGTGAGGACCTCTTGCGAAGCCGGTGCGGACATTATCGTCTCAGGAGCAGGACTTCCCCTTAAACTTCCTGAACTTACAGACGGCTTCCCCGAGGTTGCACTTGTTCCTATCGTGAGCAGTGTGAAGGCCGCAAACATTATTATAAGCCGCTGGAAAAAACATTATGACCGCTACCCCGACGGGATAGTCGTCGAGACACCGAACACAGCCGGAGGCCACCTCGGAGCAAGGGACATCGAGCAGGTGTCTGACCCCGCGCTCTCCCTTAAGGCAGTAGTGCCTGCTTTGGTCGATTACCTCAAAGAAAATGAAATAGACGTTCCTGTTATCGCCGCCGGCGGCATCTGGAACAGCAATGACATTTCAGAGGCATTCTCCATGGGTGCAAAAGGAGTCCAGCTTGGCACCCGCTTTGCAGCGACCGAGGAGGGAGATGCCTCCGACAGGTACAAACAGTCATATATTGACGCCAAAGAGGAAGACGTAGTGCTTATCAACAGCCCATGCGGCCTTCCGGGACGGGCAATAAACAGCCCTATGGTCAAGCGCTATCTTGCCGGGATCCAGGAGAGGATGCCATGCAGGACACCCTGCCTGACTCACTGTATCTGCAGGATCAAGCACGAGACTTTCTGCATAGCCGATGCGCTTGTAAACGCCTACAAGGGCGATTGGGAGAACGGGCTTTTCTTCTGCGGGAGCAACGTCTCAAAGGTCGACTCCATCATGAAGGTAAAGGACCTTATGCACGAGCTGCTTGAAGGATTTAAAATTCCCGATATTGCTCTTCCTTCACTCTCCTGATCCATTAAATTTGATTAAAGCGCCCCGGATACCCGGAGCGCTTCTTTTTTGTAGGTGTTCTTAGGCAGAAATTTTAAGAACTGTAGATCTAAATAGAAGTTTGTGAATATGATTTGAATATTGGTATATTATTACAAGGAAACATTAATATAAGTTCTTTATTTGACATCATGGCAGAAAAAATGTAAACTTTGTATACAGTTTATCATTATACTTTTATAGGGGGAATAATAGTCATGACCGAAAAAACAGCAAAAAAGCAGATCGGCCTGCCATTGAAGATCCTTATCGCAATGGTTCTCGGCGCAGCGCTCGGCTTTGTCATTGGTGAGAAGGCAACGTATATCCAGTTCATAGGGGACGTATTCATCCGCCTGCTTAAAATGTGCATTTATCCTCTTATCTTTGTCAGCATAATCAACGGTATCTCTCAGGTAGCGGACATGTCCCGCCTGAAGAAGGTCGGAGGCTACTTCCTGGTTTACTGGGCAATAGCATCGACACTCGCGGCGTCGATGGGCCTTATCTGGGCCTTCATAATCAAGCCGGGAGTGGGCATCAACCTTGGCTCAAAAGAGGTCCCTGTAGTTGATGTAAACCTTCTCGAATCGCTTGTTAACTGGGTCCCGAACAACCCGTTTGCAGCTTTCTCAGAAGGCAATATCCTTCAGATAATCGTATTTGCGCTTATCTGCGGTCTGATCCTTGCCACATTCAAGGACACAGAACATGGCAAGAGGATCTTTGACATGTTCGATTCACTCAACGAATTTTTCACACGCATAGTCGGCTGGGTCATCAGCCTGGCTCCCTACGGTGTCTTTGCCCTCGTTGCAAACATCACAGGCACACTTGGATCGACTGTCCTTTACGGACTCGGCAAGATGCTTATCACTCAGTATCTCGCGTATGGTACAGTAATACTGATCATCTACCCAATAATACTTATGTTCATAGCCAAGGTGAGGCCGCTTCAGCATTTCAGGAATATCTACCCGGCCATGGTGCTTGCTTTCTCGACCTGTTCATCCAGCGCGACTCTCCCTCTCACCATGAAAGTGACCAAGGAGAGAGGCGGAGTACCGGAAGACATGGTCAATCTCATCGCTCCTCCTGCAGCTACGATCAACATGCATGCATGCGCTGCTGAAATGCCTATCTATGCGGTGTTCGCAGCACAGATCTACGGCATAGACCTTCCCTTCACAAGCCTTCTGGTCATTATCGCCCTTGGCATCATCATGGCAGCAGGCGTTGCCGGAGTCCCCGGAGGCGGTATCATCATGTCGGCAGTTTTGCTTCAGGTAATGGGACTTCCTCTTGACATAGTCCCCTGGATCGCCGGTATCTACTACCTGATCGACATGCCCAACACGATGCTCAACGTAACGGGTGACACAGTGGGAATGGTGACCGTCGCCTCACTGATGAACGAACTGGATCTGGATGTTTACAACGCTGCAAAATAACATTCACATAAAATAACTTTTTTGATTTATTCCGCCGGCGTGAAATAAGGACCATGCCGGCGGTTTTTTGTTATATCAGTAGTGGCATTTCGGGCTTATATGAGTCCTCTGGGATTTTTTAGAAGCCAATGACCAATAGGGAAGGGGAGAGAAACATTATGAAGGAAAAACTTGGATTATCAAACGAGAAACATGGCATTGTCGGGCTTACAGGACATGTAGGCATAGCACATGCACATGGTGCCAACAACTACCAGCAGGATGACGGAGGAGGTTTCTGTGCAGCGGGGACCATAGTATCTTGGGCTCTCGGTGTAGACACCAGAGTGAGGGAAGTTTCCTGCACCACAGAAAAAATAACTGTCAAACTGATGGGCGGCGGAAGTGCATCCACAATGCCCAGAAGAAGGATCACACCGCAGGAAGCCGCCATGATGAAAAGGGCGGAGGGTAAAGACGCCCTATTTTCCCAGGGGGCAGCGGCAGAGATATTCGGCCGTGTCTACGGACAGGGAGTGGCAGAGACAGCGGCATGCTTCCAGGCGGCGCTTGCCCTTTCTGTTTTGGATTCATTCAAAAAGGCTGACCCGGATAAAGTTTTTGTTGTCCCCGAGAGCGAAGAAAATGCCGGAGCGATATTGGGAACGGTAGTTGACTATGACGGGATACCGGTCTCTGTAGTAATGCCTGTAAATTTCACAGGAGGCGGTCTTGGACCGGACGAAGACTACGAGGGCAACTTCATGCACGGCATGAAGGGTGAGATGATGAAGAAGATAGGTTATCCCCTCCCCACAATAGTTGCGGAAAGCAAGGTCTTCAGCGTACTTTCCGAGGAGTCCGACCATAACAGGTTCCTCATCCGTTATTCCGAGGACAAGGGAGACCCCTCTGTGGCAAGAGCCTTGGAGGAATCATGCAAAGAGCTCTCTTTCCCATATTTTGTGAGGAATGACCTGCTCAATTATGATGCGGACTCATTTCAGGCGCTCTCTTCAAAATTTGCGGAGAAGCTTGAGAAGATAGCGGCAGAACTAAGGGAGACGGAAATATCCTCTGTAAAGGTGAGGCTGGTCGGTGAGCTGGCTAAGCTGGTATCTGAAGACGCTGCCGGCTTCACATACATGAGCAGGTCGGTCTTCGCCCAGTCATCAAGCCCCGGACTACACCCGGGGACTTCAGCGGTCCTGTCGGTGATCGTCGGGAAAAATTATATAAAAGACCACGTTATACCTATAATTACAGAATCTGACAGGGATGATTATGTCAGGGTGATCCTCTCCGCACTTAAAAAGTTAGCCAAAAAATAGTGAAAGGGGAACGATAAGTGAAGATACTGCTGATATCGACGGGGGGAACTATAGCCTCCCAGCACAGCGCTGACGGACTGGTGCCGATGGATCAGGGAGAAGCACTTGCGGCCCAGGTGCCCGGTATTTACCAAATTGCCGATATAGATATTGCAAACGTTTTTTCAAAGGACAGCTCCAACATAAATCCGGCGGACTGGATCGAGATCATAAAATGTATCAGGGAGAACCCTTCATATGACGGCTATGTCATAACTCACGGAACCGATACGATGGCATATACCTCATCTGCCCTCTCCTATGTCATGAGGGACCTTGAAAAGCCGGCATTGCTGACCGGGTCCATGATCCCGATGTCTGAGCCCGGAACAGACGCCAAAAGGAACCTTGAAGATGCATTCAGGTTCATGGAAGCACTTCTGTCAAAAGGACAGTCGGGAGTATCAATAACATTTGCAGGAAGGCTGATCCACGGCCCCAGGGCGAAAAAGATGTCAGGGAAGAGGCTTGAGGCATTCAAGTCTGTTTACTATGATGAGCTCGGACTCTCTGAGGGCAAAAAAGTCACCATTTTGAAAGCCCCGTTTATAGACAGGGAGACACTTTGCAAGCAGGGGACCTCTGCCGATGAGATCCGTTTTTCGAACGAAGTGATGCCGGTAAAACTCTTTCCCGGATTCAGGGCCGATTACTTTGACAGGATCATAGAGATGAAGCCCAAAGCTATAGTAGTCGAGTGCTTTGGATTAGGTGGTCTGCCCTATATCGGAGAGGATCTTCTCCCCGGTATCAAAAAGGCCGTTGACCTCGGCATACTGCCGGTCATAACGACCCAGTGCCCAGAGGGCGGAGTTGACCTTTCGACATACGACGTAGGCCAGAAAACACTCAAAACAGGTGCGGTAAGCGCCCTTGATATGGGTTTCGAGGCAATTCTGACCAAACTTATGTGGCTTATCCCACAGATGCCGGTCGGTGAAGCTGCAAAATATCTGACCCGTAATCTTTGCGATGAGGTGGGATCAAAGTAACTCCCACCGTTAAATTTCAAAATGAGAGCCGGGCGGCTTTGCCGTCCGGCTATACGTTTCCGATAAATACATTGTCGAGGTTTTTCTTTGCGGCGTCTAAAAGGCGTCCCAGCAGGTCGATGTCGGTAGGCATGCAGTGAGACATCTTTCTTTGTGGGAAGAACCTCGTAATGTGAAGGGGAATGGATCTTTCTATCCCAGCGATCCATCCTGAAAGGGCTTTTATCTCTTCTTCGGATTCGTTCATTCCGGGTACGATCAGGGTGGTAATCTCTACATGCGATCCCTTTGCCGCACGGGTTATGAAATCTTTTACGGTTTCTAAATTTCCGCCCAGTTTTCTGTAGGTCTCTTCCGAAAAACTTTTCAGGTCGATATTGAAGGCATCGACCCAGGGCAGGACCTGCTCAAGGATATTCGGAAGAACACATCCGTTCGTTACCACGACGTTTTTCATCCCCATTTTTTTTGTCTCGACAGAAACATCCCTTACGTATTCATATCCGATCATCGGCTCGTTGTAAGTGAAAGCCACGCCGATATTCCCTTTATCCATCAGTTCTCCGGCAAGGCGGGCTAGTTCGGAGGGTGAAACATACCTTGTCCTTACATCCTCCTCTGAGGCAGCCGAGATCGAATGGTTCTGGCAGAAGGGGCAGTCCATGTTGCAGCCGAAGGTGCCGACGGAGAGGATCCTGCTTCCGGGGTGAAATCTCGCCAGAGGTTTTTTTTCGATCGGGTCCAATGCGATAGATGCAAGTTTGCCGTAATTAACTGAGACGCTTCTGCCGCCATCGTTCTTCCTTGCACGGCAAAAACCGATTTCCCCCTCTTCAAGAGTACACCCTCGCGGGCAGACATCGCATCGCATATCAGTGGTGCCTCACGACTTCGAACCGCTGCAATTTGATTTTTTCTCCCATCCTGATCCCGGCCTTCTGCATGGCTATGGATACCTGATCTTCCACATCATCGATCCCTTCAAGGTTTGGCAGGAGCAGTCCGCGTCTGTAGCCGCTGGATACTATCACCCCATATTTTTTTACATCGAGATCTTCGGGCGAATCTATATCCTCGGTTTCGCCCAGGACATCGACACTGTAGACAAGGTCCTTGAGCTCTGAGGATGTGACGGGCGGGAACCTTGGATCCCTCACCGCGGCGCTTATAGCATTCTGGATTATCTCTTTTGCGATGTTGTCTTCAGTTGCTGATATGGTGCCGATGCATCCCCGAAGCTGACCGAATTTTTTAAGAGAGACAAAGGTCCCCGCCCTTCTTGTCAAAGCTTCTTCCGGGAGATATTCCGGAACAGCAATTCTCTTTCCGGTCGAGACATATCTTTCCACCGTCTCTCTGGCAAGACGCACATAGGGGCTCTGCTGCTTTTTCAGCTGATCCATTTTCTTCTCGCTCTCCATTTCCTTTGTTAAAAGAAATTTTCTGGCTTGGTCGGGTTCCCCGGGAATAAAGGTGCAGACTCCGTAGCCGACACCGAAAGGGCCTTCGTATGAGATCATCTCGGCCTTTACGGAGAGCCCGTCGAAGCATCCGGCCATTATCGTAAATGACCTGTGTCCGCATTCCGCCGCCCTTTCACAGAAGGCATCACTGAAATCAAAGAGCTCCCCAAAGGCAGCACGGGACATCACATCCATGATCCTTTTGTCATACTCAGGGCCTTCTGCCCTGTATCCGTAAGGGCCTTCCCTTTTCAGGACATGTGACAGATCCCCGCTTGCAATGACGCAGACATCCCTGCCAAGTTCTTCCGCAGTCTTTTTGATCAGTGCCCCGAACCTGTAGTGTTCTTCAAGCGGCATCCCGGAAAGTCCGATCCTTACTATTTTGCACGGGATCACCCCGCCGTAGGCTTTTTTTAAAAAGTAGAGAGGTACTGTAGTTGCATGGTCCAGCCTTTTTTCACGTTCCCCCATCGTGCCGGCCTCTATGTTTTCCCTGTGTGCTCTTTTTTCAAGCTCGGAGACGAATTCAGAGTCGTAGCTGACATCGAAGCTCACCCGGCCTGCCCCGAATTTAGCCAAGTCTCCGTATGCCGAATTCCCCGGAGAAATGTGGAAATAGTCGGAATAATAGGCACTGTGCGGAGAAACGATCACGATAGTATCAGGGTCCAGCCCCGCTATGATTTCCGCGGCTTTTGTAAAGCCTCTTATCGTATCTTTTATTTTTTCTTCCTCACCCCTGCCGACCTCAGGAACGATCAGCGGGGGATGCGGGACCATCACAGCAGCAAGAATACCCATTGATACCGCCTCCTTTTTCAGCATGGCAAGCTGTGTATTGATTAGAATTTTACCTCTTTATTATAATACCGAAGCATTAAAAAAACATGGGCCGTCATCATCGTGAGAGGCGGCCCATGTCGTGTGATCAGGTTATGCGGCAATTACCATAAAGGTCATTCCAGTTCGTAGGCAAGCCAGTCGGGGATCCCGGGCTTTGTTTTTTCTCCCCTTGTAGAAGAAAAGTAGTTTCTTATGTAGTAGGACTTGTTTCCTGTTTCGATGTTTGGTTCGCATCCGATCAAATAAACAATTATGATGGAACTTTTTTCTTCGATAGTATCGTTGTAGTAGCCTTTCAATTTCACGACATGTCCGTCAGTCTCATCGAGGTAATATTCCCACTTCGGTTTAAATATGAATTTATTTACGACCTCTCCCCATGGTGCGCCGTCCTTGGTGTAGCGCATTTTGTTGACCATTTCTATTGCGAGTTCCGGAGGGAGCGGATCATTTTTCATCTTTTGGGTCAGGATGGACTTAGCTTCTTCATTTCCTGCAATTGCAGATTTTTTATACCATTCCCTTGCTGTCGTTTCATCTTGTGTCACGCCGTCTCCCTTTTCATAGACTATCCCCATGTTGAGCATTGAATATGGCAGTTCCTTTTCTGCTGCCTTTCTAAACCATGAAGTCGCTTCCGATCTGTCCTTTTTTACCCCTATGCCGTATTTGTACATCAATCCCAAAAGCTCCATAGCATCGGGGTTTTGGGATTCGGCTGACTTCTTGAGTGGCCCCATGGCAGCCGTGGGTCTGTTTTTTGCAAGAAGTTTCCCGGTTTTGACGTAATCGGCGTCATCTTTTGTATAGTCTGACATCTGCTGTCCGATGAGCACAGTCAGATCATTTACCGGGTATCTTGAGAATTCTTTGTTTGACCATCCGGCTCCCACAAGTTTTTCAAAATAGATCCTTGCACGGGGGAGGTCCTTTTCCAAGCCGTATCCACCATTCATGTAAAGTTCACCCAGTTCCTGCGTGGCAAATTCTTTTTTGACATCGGGGATCTGAAGATAAGCGTTGTACAACTTGGCGCTTTCGGCATACTTTGTATCGAATTTTGAATGGTTTTTATATATATAAGCCAGAACTCCCATTGAATCCGGATCTCCCTTTTCGGCAAGTTTTTTAAAGAGAGGTGTAGCCGGACCCGGACCTTGATTTTGAAGGATCGCATAAGCCTGGTCATACTCAGGACCTGCCGCAAAAATAGGCGGTGGAGAAACTAAAAGGAAGAGAAAAAGGGAAAGAAATGAAAATAGTATCTTTTTTCTCATAACAGAACACCTCCGCAAAATATCAAAACAATGACAGTATAATGCGCTAAATCGACCTTGTCATTGTTTTAATGACAGAAGACTGTTTTTCTTTGTGCTGATCCACTTAACATCACTTATTTTAAGCGGATATTTAAACATATTGATGTCTGGCTTAATTAAAGCACAAAAAGAAGACAGACTCCCACTTTTTGTGGGAGTCTGTATGGATTTTAAAGCATATGATTTATTTCTTGGTCATTCAAGTTCGTATGCAAGCCAGTCTGGGATCCCCTTTTTTGATTTTTCATCTTTTACCGCAGAGTGAAGCTGTTTTATCGAAAATGCTCTGGTTCCGTCTGCGATGTTGGGTTCACATTTCAGATAGTACCATACAGAGATAGCGCTCTTCTCTTTCTGACCGTCTTCGTAGTACCCCCTAAGTTTTACCACGTGACCCTCCTGGTCATTATAATAATATTCCCATTTCGGCTTGAGTATGAATTTGTTCACTACCTCGGCCCATGGGAGTCCGTCTTTCGCATACCTCATTTTGCCGACCATCTCTATCGCCACCTCGGGCTCAAGGGGATCTTTGGTCATCTTTTCGGTGAGGATAGTCTTTGCCTCTTCATTTCCTGCCAGCGCCGATTTTTTGTACCATTCCCTTGCGATAGTGTCATCCTGTGTAACGCCGTTTCCCTTGTCATAGAGTTTTCCCATGTTCAGCATGGAATAGGGAAGCTCCTTTTCCGCAGCCTTTCTGAACCAGGAACCCGCTTCGAAGTAGTCCTGCTTGACTCCGATGCCGTATTTATACATTGTCCCCAGAACTTCCATTGCATCGGGGTTCTTGTATTCAGCTGACTGCTTCAGTGGGGCAAGCGCATCCTTTGGTTTGTTCTTTGCAAAGAGCTTGCCTGCTTTAACGTAGTCAGTGTCATCTTTTGTATAGCCTGCCATCTGTTCACCCATGACCTGAGTCATGTCATTCACGGGATATCTGGCGTAATTTGGGTCAGACCACCCGGACTCCACAAGTGTTTCGAAATAGATCCTTGCCTTGACGAGATCTTTTTCAACACCATAACCCCCGGTCTTGTAGATCTGTCCCAGTTCGTGCATGGCAAAATCTTTTTTTACAAAGGGGAACTGCAGATAGTTCTTGTACCACTTTGCGCTTTCAGCGTACATCGTATCGAAGTTTGCCTGGTTTTTGTAAATATAGCCGAGCATCCACATCGCATCAGGGTCAGGCATCTTTTCGACGATCTTTTTGAAGAGCGGAAGAGCTGCCCCCGCTCCCTGGTTCTGGAAGACAGCGTAGGCCTGATCATATTCCGGGCCCCCCGCGTATACCGGACCGGGTGAGACTAAAAGAAATAGGAAAAGAGAAAGAAAGAAAAACAAAACGGTTTTTTTCATAAAAAGTACACCTCCCAAAGTATCAAGACAATGACATTATAAATCGGTAAAGTCACGTTGTCATTACTAATTTTTATTTCGGTCCGGCATTAGAAACGGCAGATATCCATTCCGGATACGGCTGAGATATCAGGATGTTCTCATCCATGCTCTTTCCCGTTTATAATATTATCGTAAATGATAAAAATCGTAATTTTGGTAGAAGCGGACAGCTTGCAGCGTTGCCGGCTGTTGATCGAAAGGGAGGATAAAGCGATGAAAAAGATCGTTCCTGAGTACAAGATCGAGAATAAGGGACATTACAGTCCGGGGGTATTGTCTAACGGCATGCTTTACATTTCGGGGCAGCTCTCAAGGGATCCCGATTCGGGTGAGGTCGTCTCAGGAGGGGCAGGACTGTCCAAAGAAAACGTTATCCAGTGCCGTATTTATTTATCTGACATAGATATGTGGGATGAAGTAAACGAAGCGTACTCAGAATTTTTTGCGGATCACAAGCCTGCAAGGTGTGTTGTTCCCTGCGGAAAGCTCCATTTTGGATGCCTTGTAGAGATAGAGGCAGTAGCGGAGGTGCCGAAATGAATTTTGTCTGCGGTAAATGCGGCACTAAAGAAAACACGTCGACCCGAAAGCCGAAGTGCGACTGCGGAGGGCTCTGGAAACTTGATTATGATGTGCCACGTTACGATCCGTCCCGTATAGACAAAAGCATCTGGGGTATGTTCCGATACCATGAGTTTATGGCGCTTGAGGATGAGACATGGCGCGAAGTGACCCTTGGAGAGGGAATGACCCCGATAGTAAGTTTCAGTGATGATGTGCTTCTCAAAATGGATTATTTCATGCCGACCCTCTCCTTCAAGGACAGGGGCGCAGCGGTCCTTATCGCCCACTGCAAAGCGATAGGCGTTGCCGCTGTTGTCCAGGACAGCAGCGGCAACGCCGGAAACAGCGTGGCGGCATACTGCGGAAGATGCGGCATAGACTGTGAGATCTTTGTGCCGGAGGGGACGTCCCCCAAAAAGATAGACATGATAGAGGCTCACGGTGCACGTGTGAACATAGTCCCCGGATCGCGCGACAACTGCGCCGATGCCTGCAGGGCCAAGGTGGAAGAAGAGGGTAAATATTACGCCAACCATGTTTATAACCCTTTCTTCTACGAGGGGACCAAGACATACATATACGAAGTTTACGAACAGCTGGGCAGGATCCCTCAGAATATTTTTATCCCGCTCGGAAACGGCACGCTCTTTATAGGCGCGATAAAAGGGCTCGAAGAACTTCTTGCAGCCGGAGCTATAGACAAGATGCCCAACATAGTGGCGATCCAGAGCGAGAACTGCGATCCATTTGTGAAGGCTGTTGAGGCCGGTGAAAAAATACCGGCAAAAGTGTCCCCCAAGGCCACTCTTGCCGAAGGGATAGCTATAGGTCGTCCTGCACGCGGAGAGGAGATACTTGAGTACATTTACAGGCATGATGTCAGGCTTATAAGGGCCCCTGAAGATAAAATACTTGACGCAAGATCCGTATTGGCAGAAAAGGGCATCTACTGTGAACACACGACTGCCGCAAATTACGCCGCATACCTTAAATACTGCGAGGTGCACGGAAAAACGCCCGACAGCCTGCTTACGATGTGCGGGGCGGGACTCAAATCAGATCACTGAAAAAAAGGTCCTCCTGCCGAATGTTTCTGCAGCGCCAGACAGGAGGACCACATTCATATAGCACCGATCACTTAATTTTCCTTATAAGAGGCTGGGTGGCACACCTCAGCGAGCCTCCCTGCCCGTTGTGGGTCCCGAAAAATACCCTGTGGACTTTGATATCCCTCTTCTCGAGCTCGGACTGCAGAAACCTGTTGTCGTTGTGCTCATTATAGGAGATGATGTAATTTTTGCTGTCGACCGGTATCCCATTTACTGCAAGCCTCTGAACGCTTTCAATGCTTACCTTGATCAGGTCCCATCCTTTTATATAGTCGGGCAGTCCGTCAACAAAAGCCTCTTCACAAACTATCGCGAGGCCATCGCGCGGAACAGAGAGGACGCAGTCAAGATGGAGGACGTCCTCCCTCAGGGGGATCCGCACAACATCATATGAGCTTCCCAGTATGTTTTTAAGCCATCTGAAGCCCGCTTCGTTTGATCCGACGCTTGGATTCCTGGTGTTGCCGACAAGGATAGTCCTGCCCAATACAACAACGTCTCCGCCTTCCAGAAGCGGAGTATCAGGGGTGGGAGGGGCGAGCAATTCCGTGTGAGGCATTGAGAACCATCTGACATCACCCTTTGTGCATTTGTCCGTCAGAACTTCTTTGAACCCGGATATGTCGACTTTTCTGAGCGGTGTCCGAAGATTGAGCTCTATCAGGTTGTTTCCTATCACGGCGATGTTATCTCTGGGAAAATCCTGGCTGAAGCCGTTAAGCAGGACGTCGGAGCCATAATTTTTCTTTATGAAATCAACAGTAATCTCTTTGGGACGAAACACTTTGACTCCAAGGGAATTTAAGATGTTGATCAGTGCAAGGTTCTCTTCTTCGAGCATTTCTGTCTCGTTTTTGCCTGTTTTGGGATCGATCATATCAGTCCACAGCATCCCTGCGGTCTTCCTGGCATACTCTGCTTCGTCCCGCGGCAATACTTTCATGGCGTTTTCGAACCATGGCGCACTGAGTGATGGGGACATCCCGTATGGAAGGCCGACGATCACTTCCTTGAGGTCTCCGTACTCATAGTCGACATAGACAGATTGTCCGGATGCTTCCGCTGTTAAAAGATCAAATGACCAACAGAAGCAGATAATGACCGGAAACAGTATCAATGATGCTATTTTCATAAGCGATCCCTCCAAGATATGGACAGTTGTTAATTACCTTTCAAAACTATAAAGGATTTGCTGCACGGAAGTTTCAAGGTACGAGAGAACATTTGCCTCAATTATTTAAATGTAAGTATAGATCGAAACAGGGATGATGGCATAGCAAAATCTTTCAAACTTTGAAAAATATGATCGATCAGGTAATAAGAAGCATAGTGATCCGCGAAAAATAGCGGTGATATAATGGACAGGAATCAAGCCCGACCGACAGGGCAACGCCTTTTCGCAGAGAGTGGAATGGATGGACAGATTTTCAGATCTCTTCTCATATGATAAAACATCAAACAGGGACAGGGCGGAGGATGTTTCTCCCTTCAGTGTCGTTTTTGAAAAAAGAGCTATCGCTCAAACGATCCTTATTACCGTATTTACATTATTAATGCTGACTGCGGTCGCCCTTGTTTGGCCATGGGATGACCTTCCGCACCGAAGGCCGTTTGACATGGTTTTGAAGCTGATCATCTCCGGGCTGGCCGCAGCCGTGGCAGAGGAAATATTCTTCAGGGGCTGGATGCAGCCCACGCTGAGGAGGAGATATTCGGCGGCAGTTTCAATAGTGGCTGTAAACCTTGTCTTCGCGCCCCTGCACCTTATCGTTGCGCCCTATCTCATTTCGCTTCTCACCTTCTTCCCGGGTCTGATAATGGGGTGGCTGCGTGAGAGATACGGAAATATACTTCCTTCAATTATTTTTCATTTTCTGGGAAACGTCTGGGCGATCTGGTTCTTTCCCTCGCCCTTTTAGATATTGGAATTGAACGTTGAAGTGTAAAATGATGGTAATATATTAAGACAACACAGCAAAACTTTATTGCAAAGGGGACAGGCAGATTCTAATGAAAATTATAAAAATCTTCGGCAGAAGGCGCGGTTTCACCCTTATTGAAATAATGGTAGTAGTCGTGATAATCGGCCTCCTTTCAGCTCTTGTCGGTCCCAGACTGATCGGACAGAGTGAAGAGGCAAAGATAAAAACTACAAGGACCCAGATCGCACAGCTGGAGCAGGTTTTGGGCCTTTTCCATCTGGACAACGGTTTTTACCCGACAACAGACCAGGGACTGTCTGCCCTTGTGAAACCGCCGAGCACTCCTCCCGAACCGCTGAATTACAAAAAGAACGGTTATATGAAAAAGGTCCCCAAAGACGCCTGGGGCAGAGAATTTATTTATGAGTCTCCCGGCCGGAACGGAGACTTCGACCTGTTTTCATACGGGGCGGACGGCCAGGAAGGCGGAGAAGACTCTAACTCGGATATAACGAACTGGGAATAGCAAAAAGGCGCAGCCTGATCAGGCTGCGCCTGCTTTTATCTCATCTTTAGGTTTTGCATCAGGCTGCCGGTACAGCCTGATGCAGCGTACTGTTCACCCCTGTGATCATTTTGTGTTGCCTGAGTCAGTTTAAAGGGACGTACCATTTTCTGAAAGGGACATGACAAGGATGGAAAAGGCAGCCGCAATAATTAGAAAGCATAAGAAAGCGATAATGCTCTTTTCTTCATTCATCATAATGGCAGCCGCAGCGGTATCGTTGTCTGTGGCAGGTGAGCTGTGCCTTCATGAGCCAAGCAGGGCTTCAGGTGAAGATGTGATATCAATAGGCGGAAGGGACCTGCTTAACATGTCCAATCTTACCCCTCCCGAAAGGGAACTATACCGCACGCTCTCGAAAAACGGGGGCGTAATAACTGATAAGATGATCTCCTCCATGTCAGACAACAGGCATTGGGACGAATTCATTCTCAAAAAGGACGAATCTGTGGGATCCGCCGCTAAAAAATACCATATCACGGCAGAAGACCTTCTTCGGATAAACCGCATTGACGCGGGAAAAAAGAGGGAGGGGGATATCGTGATCTATGTGCCAAGAGGAAGGGAGCACATGGATGAGACCTCCTTCTTCGTCAAAGAAATGAAAAGAAGGGAAGCAGAATTTTTAAGGCAGAAAAAACTGGTCTCTGTGACCGCATACATTGTAAAAGAGGGGGATACCCTCTGGTCGATCGCCGAAAGGTTTGATATCAGCGCGGATACGATAATAGGTTCAAACAGCCCGCAAAAAATCAACAGCCTATTACCGGGCACAGTCTTGCGGATACCCGACCGGGAGGGTATCTTTGTCAAAGTCCCGGAGGGGGAAAGTGTCGAAAGGCTTTCATCTCTCTATGGCACGAGAAGAGATCAGATCTGCGCCGCTAACGGCATAGAAACCGGCTCTCCGCTCTCTTCTGCCAGAGAGGTCTTTTTGCCGGGTGCAAATTATGCCGCAGTTATACAGACAGAAAGTGGAATGGTTAAAATAGCATCAGGAAGAGAGTATCTGTTGCGAAATACCCTTATATGGCCGGTCAGAGGAAGAGTTTCGAGCATGTTTGGCTGGAGGGGGCTCTCTTACGCCTCAGCAGGCAGCTTCCACTCAGGTCTGGACATAATGGCTCCATATGGAAGAGCGATAGTATCAGCGATGGATGGCGTAGTTGCCTATTCAGGCTGGATGGGAGGGTACGGCAAAACTGTCGTTGTGGATCATACAGACGGGATCACGACCCTTTACGGACACTGCAGCGGCCTGGCAGTCCAAAAAGGCGATCCGGTCTATTCCGGTCAGTTGATATCCTATGTTGGGAGCACCGGAAGGTCGACCGGCAACCATCTTCACTTTGAGGTCAGAAAGAACAGTATTCCGGTCGATCCCCTGAGTGCTCTCAGATAATTTTCTATCCGGTAGCAAGTGTCGAAAGATCAAAAATAGGCAGAAGCACTGCTATCACCACGAACCCGACAAGAAAACCCATTACAAGTATTATCAGAGGTTCTGCAAGGGTAGCGTATTTTTGCATCGATGACTGAGCGATATCCCAGCAGTTGCTGCCCAGCCGGATAAGCCCGTCAGGAAGATCCCTCCCGTTTTCACTGACCCTTACCACAGAGACTATCTCCTCAGGGAAGGACCCCTCTTTTTCAAGCCCCTGAGAAAACCTGTAACCTTTTCTTATATGGTCCTGCACAATTTGAAGCCTTCCTTTGACAGGATCGAGAGGTTCTGTGAGTTTAAGGGCCTGAATAAGCGGCAGGCCGGCTTTCAGGAGCGTCCCGGTCTGTGAAAATATCATTGAGAATGCAATGTTTTCCTTTATCTCCCTGAATATCGGGATGGTAATGCTCCTGCCGCTTCTGCGGAGGAATATGAAAACTATCAAAAGGGCGATCAGGAATGGAATAAAGGCCACCCTGACAGCATCAGAAATGAAGATCAGAAGACGGGTCACAAAGGGAAGTTCTGCTCCTGAATCAATTACCAGCGCTGTCAGCCTTGGCACAACAAACGTAAGAAGGAAGACTACCACTGCCATTCCAACCACGAACATCAGGAGCGGATAGGTAAGCGAAGAACGAAGCTTCCTTCGGAGATGGACCTCGTTTTGTATCATTTCAGCAGCTTTTTCGAGAATGTCAGGAAGCGAGGCGGATCTTTCTCCTGATTCGACCATGCCGACCAGGCTCTCTCTGAAGACCCCTGCGGCACGCATTGAAGCCGCAAGTGAACGGCCACCTTCGACAGATTCCCTCAGTTCGGTGTAGACAGGCTTTAGGAGCTTGTTTCTGGTCTGTCTCTGGAGCAGCCTGAGAACTTCAGTTATCGAAAGTCCGCTTTTGATGTAGGAGGAAAGTGTTATGCAGAAGAGGTGCTGGTCTTCCAGGCTGATCTGCCTGGCCCTCTTCCTGTGTCCTGAGAAAAAATTGAGCTTTCTGCTGCTTTCTTCTTTTATGCTTACTACTGTCAGTCCATTTGATACGAGCTCGCTGAGCAGCTCATTCTCATTCGCTGCTTCTTTGCGGAGCTCTTTTTGACGGCCGTCTGCCGTGTAAACGTCAGCTTTAAAAAGGGGCAAGTCTTACACCTCTCCGACTACCCGGAGCATTTCTTCGGGGGTCGTCTCACCGTTTGCGACTGCCTTTATGCCCAGTTCGAGAAGGGTGTAGAAACCATTTTTTTGTGCCAGTCTGCGCAGTTCGGGAGAAGGGGCTTTTTCCGCTATGGCTGCCTGTATCTCCGGAGTGACGTCAAATTGCTCATAAAGTCCGAAACGTCCGATATAGCCTGTTCCCCTGCACTTTTCGCATCCTCTTCCCCGCCATGCCTTATCCATTCCTTGCTGAAGGATCACTCCCGAAGCGGGGACCTCCTCCCTGCAATGGGGGCAGATCCTCCTTACAAGTCTCTGAGCGACTACTCCCAGCAAAGAGCCTGAAACAAGGTACGGTTCGATCCCCATATCGATAAGCCTTGTTACTGCGCTGATCGAATCGTTAGTGTGGAGCGTTGAAAGCACCAGGTGTCCGGTAAGCGAAGACTGTATGCCTATGTGGGCAGTGTCAAAGTCGCGCATTTCTCCTATCATTATGATGTCGGGGTCCTGACGCAGTATCGACCTGAGGGAAGAAGAAAATGTAAGCCCGGCCTTGTCGTTTACCTGGACCTGGCCGACGCCCGGAAGGTCGTACTCAATTGGGTCTTCAACGGTTATGATGTTTACTTCGGGCCTTGCCAGCGCCTGGAGGATAGCATAAAGGCTCGTACTTTTGCCTGAACCGGTCGGTCCGGTGAAAAGTATCATGCCGTTTGGCCGCCTAATTAGTTCTTCCAGCCTTTTTCTCTCTTCAGGCTTCATGCCAAGCTCCTCAAGCGACAGCAGCCCTCTTGCCTTGTCCAGAAGCCTCATTACAAGCCTTTCGCCATGCTGTGTGGGGAGTGAGCTGACCCTTATGTCGACCATACGCTCTCCGAGGCTTATCCCGATCCTTCCGTCCTGAGGGACGAACCTCTCAGCTATATCAAGGTTTGCCATAACTTTGACCCTGCTTGTGACCGGCGCCTGATGTCCTTTGGAGAGGCTGTATTTGTCTAGAAGCACTCCGTCCACCCTGTATCGCACTGTGACCCTGTCTTCATAAGGCTCTATATGTATGTCTGTAGCCCGTTCTTTTAGTGACTCTACGATCAATCCGTTTACAAGCCTTATGACAGGGGCATCGACGGTATCGCTCATTACTTCCTGGCGGACCAGTTCCGAGAGGTCGTTTACTTCCTCTATTGAGCTGAGTGTATCCTGGACTATGCCGCTTTTTATGTCGTAAAGGCTCCTTATGAGATGCTGTATGTCAGATGCCGGATATATTTCAGTGTCGCAGGACATACCAGATTTGGATGCGATCAGCTGTGCTTCCGTGAAAGCTGAGAGGTCCGAAAGGGCGACTGACATGACCCCCTCAGATATGCTGAGAGGAACGATCCCTTTATCGCGAAGAGTATCAAGGCTCACCCCGGCAGGGATAAGCTCCAGGATCTCTTCAGGCGAGGGCATGGGCTTCAGCGTCATTTTCCCTTGTCTTTCTCTTTTGCTTCCATTTCTTTCACAAGCTCGTTGTATCTTACCTTCCAGTCGCTCTTCTTCTCTTCCTGCTTATCTCCGCTCAGGGTCTTGTTGGGGTCGAGCATATCCTTTGTTACGCCTTCGTTCTTGATCGATTTTTCGTAATCGTCCTGATTCTTCATCAGTGTTCCGATCTCAGCCTGGCTAAGCTGCTGTCCTTCGCTGATTATGCTGTGGGTCATCCTTGAAGCGGCCCTGGGATCTTCCAGTATGTAAGGAGTCAGGAATATCATGAGGTCGACCTTTTCCCTCTGCTTTTCGCTGGATTTAAATAGGTTTCCAATAAGGGGGATGTATGAGAAGAAAGGCACCCTGTGCTTGAGCACTTTTTCTGCCTCCCTTATGAGGCCTCCGATTATTATCGTGTCTCCGTTGGCAACAAGGACGTTTGTCTTAACTTCGCGTTTGGATGTTACAGGGGTCGGCGATCCCATCGTGGTAAGAAGATCCTCCACCCTCTGTTCTATCTCAAGGGCGACCAGGTTTCCGCTCCTTACATGCGGGGTGACAGACAAAATGAGGCCTACATCCTTGTACTCGTATGTGTTCTGAACAGCTCTCGGGTTGCTCGTATCTGTCAGGGTCCCCTTCAGCTGCGGGATGACCTGGCCTACCTGGAGATGGCTTGGAAGATTGTCGGTGCACATAAGCCGGGGCATCGAGAGTACGTTTATAGCATCAAACTTGTTAAGCATCTTTACATAGGTGTATATGAGCGCTTTGCCGTCCGTGTTGGTCGTCGTGTAAGTGTTCCCTGTAACAGGATTGGTATATATTTCCTCCGTTGTGATCAGTTTGTCGTAAAGGTCGATTATCTGGCCCGGGACCGAGGCGCTGCCCATCTGTATGTTTCCGGCGACCACCGCGTCACCGGCTATTCCGCCTCCCCAGGCTGCCCAGTCTATGCCGGCGCTGTTGAGTTTGTTAAGGTTGACTTCTGCTATCAGGCCGCGCAGCAGCACCTGCTTTGGCTGGATATCAAGCTGGACCAGTATCTCCTTGAGCGAGCCAAACTGTTCATGTGAGGCTGTGAAAACAAGACTGTTTGTAGGAAGGTCCGGGACCACCGAGGAAGGTATCGCTCCTTTGGGGTCGGGAGAAAGTTTGGCTGCTGTCGCGAGGATGCTGTTCATCTGTTCAGCGACGACTTTTGCATCTGCGTTCTGTAGGCGGTAGACATGGAAGCTTTCAGCTCGGGAAGGTACGTCCAGTATTTTTAGGATCCTTTCCGACTCCAGAAGGGCCTGGCTGCTTCCAATGAGGACGACACGCCTTGTCCTCTCGTCACCCACCGCAAGAATGCCCGAAAGTCTGGATGAGGTGTCTTTGGACATAACATTCAGCTGAGATTCCACGACCTTTGGATTGGCATGTGTCAGGGTGAATGCCTTTATGCTCCTTACGCTGTCCTGGGAGTCAAGAGCCCTTATCACGCTTACGGAACGGTTCAGGGCCGAGGCCTTGCCGGTAAGCAGTATCGCGTTTCCATTTTCAAGTGGTGTGACATTTATATCCGGTACAGCGGATCTGAGCGGTTCCGTGATGTAACCCGCCTTTACATGACGAAGTGGAACGACCTGGACAGTCAGGGCTTCACCGGGAGCTATGCTGCGGTCGCCCTTGAAAACGGTGTTGTTCAATGTCGGCCCAGAGCTGGCAGGCAATACCTTTGAATACCCGCCCATGTTCTGTATTGAGAGATTGTTCATCTCAAGCACGGAGAGCATTACTTCCCTTGCCTCTCTTAACGAGATAGTCTTTGGCGAGACGATAGAGACCTTACCTCCGACAGCGGGGTCCACGACGATATTTTCATTCAGGAGCTCCGACATGAATCTCAGGAACTTACTGATCTCAAGGTTGCTGAAGTTAAGCTGTACATTGTTTGACTGCCGCATCTGGCGGGCTGCCGCAGCAAGGTTTTGTTCCTCGTCAGTATTTTCCTGAGTCTGGGCATATGTGCATCCGGCAGATGAAGAGAAGATAAAGAAAAGTATAAAGATGAATGATAATAATCTGGTTTTTTTGAACATGTCAGATCTCTCCCCGGTTGCTAGTATTTATCTCTGGATAGATGCTGTGATTTTTATGTTCTTCCGATTTCGTCTTCCTTTTTTTATAAACTTCCAGTAAAGGCTGTCCAATAGAGGCGATAATGATACCCTATCAGTCATAGGGCATATATATGACGATATTCCGCTCTTCTTTCGTGTTGCTGACATTGATCTTTTTCCATCTCATATCTTCTTCGGCAACGATCATCTCTGCCTGTTCCGGAGCGGAAAGGTCAAGTCTCCCGAAATCCTCGCCGAACATTTCCTTTGTCCCGTCAGATGTTTCCCATATTATATCGCCGCTAGTGCCTGACGTCTGTACTGTTTCCAGCATTATGCCTGTCCGGATAGCTTTTGCTTGTTGCATAAGCGTGATCTCGGACTTTGCCCCTCTGAGCCCTTCCTGTCCAAGCATAACAAGCTTTATTGCTGCGGTCGCAGTCAGGGACAGGATCACTACAGCCACCATAACTTCAACTAGTGTGAAGGCGCGTTTCCTTTTAATATTCATTTTACCTGATATTTTAATTCAAGAGGTTTGCCGGACCTTTCGACCTTTACGTCAAACCTTGTGCCGGACATCATGGAATTGACAGCGTTAGTGGCATCGCTGAGATTTGATATCTCGACTCCGTTTACTGCTTTTATTATATCGCCCTTCTGGACTCCGACCATACCCAGGACACTGTCAGGATCTATCCTTGCAAGCTGCATGCCGCCGCCCTCGGCAGGGATCATCCTCATTTTGGCTATCTCGTCATAAGGGTTCATCAGCAGCTTGTCCACCAGTTCCCTGGGGACCACTCCCTCTACCCCTTCCGATGCAGGCTCTATCCCAGGATGTACCTTTTTTTGAGGGGCCTTTTTAGGGGGAGCGTTCCTTGGCTGAGGTCGGACTGAAGCCCTTTGCGGCGGTGTCATGTTGCCGGTTGAGATGTTCATAAACAGGAGATGTCCCTGACCACCCTTAAGGAGAGTGACTTGCAGGTATTTGACATTGTCCAGTTCGTAACCGTTTATCTCCTCGCCTTTCAATATGAAACGCGTTAAGGATCTGTCGCGGATCCAGGCTCCAATTCCGGGCAGCGTTCCTGCAAGGCTCATGTCTTCGATTTGATATGACTGATCGCCGGAACTGTTTTTGCCGTTACCCGGCATAAGAGCTCCAAAGGGATTTAAATCGGAAAAATCCCGGTAGGGATCGGCGTTCATAGAGTGGACAAGGGATGGAACTCTTTTTGATATTGCCGCTGCAAGATCATATTTTGCCTCAGCCGATCTGTGCAGCAAAGAAAATTCCATGAAAAAACATATAACTGAGGCGATGATGAGGCCTGCAAGAAATGATACGGCAGAAAGAACTAAGTCCTTCGACTGCTTTTTACCGTCAGAGTGATACCCGTTTCTGAACAGCTCGCACATCTCATCTTTCAATTCGTACAAAATCGAGCTGAGGCCGTCTTTCACCTTGATATCCTCCATTCCCCGGAACCGATCTTTGTCAGGGGGATCACCTGCATATTGCTCAGCATTTGAAGCGCCCTGTCAAACTCATCAGGAAAACGTGCGGTCATATCCGCGGCCACTATCTTACCCGTATCTTTTGAAATACTTAAAAAGCCCTTTGCCGATACGTCACCGGCGAGTGTAAGGTCATCCAGATATAGAGTGTCTCCGCCGGATCTTATATTTGCAGTGCCGGAGGTCCATTTGAGTTTTTGCTTTGTTACTGTTGTGATCTCACCGCTTCCGAAAGAGAGAGTTGCTGTTCGGGAGGCGGATATCAAAGATCTTATTACCTTCGGGTCCACCTTGGCTTCATTGACTTTTATCGAGACTGCGGGCATGTCTGCGGTGATGCCTCTGTAGATGAATTCTCTATCCAGAAGACCCTCTGTGTAAATATCCCGGAATGAGATGAAGATATTTTTTTCTGAAGCTGACAAGGCAGCCCGGCTGGCGGAATATTCTGCCGCTGTGTCCCATGGAAAAAAGAGTGCCATGCCTGCAATAAGGCCGCATGATCCTGCAAAAATGATTTTAAGAGTTTTAGAGAGAGTCATCGCCGGTTGCTCCTATCAGCATTGATGCGTTAATGAGCCTTCCCTTTTGAGCGGAATTTATAGCCCTTATATCTGCCGTCCTTACCTGAAGGCCCTTTTCGGAGAGGCGCTTCAGGAAAGAGATAAATTCCGCTCCGTTCAGTGCGGTCATCTGAACGGTCAGCCCTGATGATCCTGAGTTCATCAACCCCACTTGGCCTTTCAGGTTGAGTTCATTTATCGCATCCGTGAGGAGAGACAAAGGCTCTCTGCCCTCTGCAGAACTTCTTGAAGGATATGAATAAAAGGTATTTGCCGCATCAAGGATCCTTCCCGTGTCCATGATCCTCTCTTTGCTGCTGTTCAGAATGGCCGAAGCTTCCAGAAAGAGCGCTGTCCCCGCTGTCCAGACTAAAAGTGCGAGCAGCCCAAGGCGGATCAGCTTTTTTGTCTCAGGCAGTCCCCTCATCTCATCTATCATTTTGGCCCGCTCCTCTCGGAACTTTCAAGCCCAATAGAAAAACGCATTCCTGAACCCGGTATCTGTTGGATGTCAGATATCTTCGCATTGAAGCCGTTTTTATTCAGGGAATCGCGAAGGGATTCAACGGGAACGCTTCCGGCCGCTGTGCCCTGGATCTCAGTCCGCTCAGTCCCGTATCTGATCGCATCAAGTTTCAGCGATCCTGATGAAGCAGATGCTATCCATGCAGCCGCTATATTGTCCAGAGTCTGTTCCATGGTCATGTTCGTCCCGCCCGCGCCGAGGTTCTTAATTTTTGCTGCGGAAGATGCCAGCGGGCTGTTGGATCTCTCTCCAAAAGCTATTTCGTAAATTTCAAAGGGGACGTTCTCAAAATGATCCCTGTTGAGTCTGCTGTAAAAAAAAGCTCCTGCCGAGAGGACAAGAAACAAGAGGCCGAGGAAGAGCGCAGCCCTGGCTGTGCTGAAGGCCGCTGCGAAAAAGGATTCCAATTTTCTGGCACTGTCGGCGCCTTTCGTTGAAAGGTCAAGGGAGGCCGAGCCCTTGAATGACCTCAGGGTCTCACTTCCTGCTTTTTGGATACTTGTTGCAGAAAGAGATGATCTTTCTGCAAGGATTATATTATCTATCGGGACGTCTGCGGATAGCGAGTAATCGACAAACCATTTCTCAAGGTCATTCACGGAGTTTTCTGCGGAAGGTGTCCATTTGTACAGTAGAGGAGAACGGTCCTTAAAAAGCATTCCGGAGGTCCCGCTTTCAGAGTTCCATATTGCCAGGCCACTACCCTCTGTCTCATGGAACATGGCCAGTGGGGCCGGCCAGAAAGTTATGCAGTCGCCCAGCCTTCCTTCTGTCTCCTCTATTTCGGCCTTCGAAACGAACCATACGACTCCCTCTGTCCTGTCAGATCCCTGTTCTGTCACCTGGGGTATCATGAGGATGGAATCGTCATCGTTTCCGAGCGCATACCTGAATGACATCTTCAGGGCATCTCTCAACCTCCCGTTTTTCCCGAAGGGGAAGGAGAATGGATGGACTGAGAGCGTCCTGAGCTGAAGGAGCGCGATGACCCGTACGTTCTGTGCAGAAGGCAGGGCAACATTGCGATCGACAATATCCTCTTCAGTACAGAAACGGATATTTTCATCCATTTTTGCATTGCTCCTCGCATTTTGTGAGAATAAGTCTTTCAGTTTGTTGGAAACTGTCATCTGCCTTGCCTATTCCTCCCAGCGCACCACGCTGCACGAGTCGTTTTCCCGTTTTAATATGATCCTGAAATTCCTCTCCTTTTCATCTACATATGATACATTGATATTCAGACGAAAATAAGAGCTTTCAAAAGCGATAACATTCGAAAGTCTTGTGATGACCTCCACAGGGATGTTCGGGATCTTTTTCAGGTCATCCAGGCTTCTTATAGGATACATCATCCTAAACGCGGCAAAATTCCGAGCCTGGGCAATGTCGATCTTCTCGTCCATTATTGCTATCACCTGTGGCGAAGCGGTGTTGATGTTGACCTTTTCTTTTCCGTAAACGGTCAGATATCCTGCCAGTCCCACTGGGATGTCCTTTGTACCCCACAGCATCCCGTCGTCTATCTCATTTATTAGTTTGAGCTCGGCAAGATCGCTCAGTTCGCGGTTGATGCTTGTGCTCCTTTCGCTTCCTTCCAGCTTTTGGCTGCTGTCGGAATCAATGAAATCCAAGACTACCGCGGAAAGCCAAGGGAAACCTACATTTTCCCATATCCTATCCCATGCGCCGGAGTATTCAGATCTTATGGTGACCTTATCCGGCAGCAAAATACCGTTTATCGGGATCCTGTCATCAAGAGGTTCTATGTTGACTTCTGCTGTGAAGCCGTCTATCTCCGACCTCAATACACCATTATAAGCGTAAAGAGGCTCAGATCGGCTGTCATATCCGTTATTATCCTCAGAGATCTTTTTTGATGCATACTTGCAGGCGATCTCAGCAATGCTCCTGCTCCTGGCGATGAAGCTTACCGCCTCTGCCCTTTTCATTTCAGTCCTTGCATACCACGAAAACGCTGTCGCAGCAGTAAGCAGCAACGTGACTGATATCAATACGGATATGAGGATGAACCCCTTATTCTTTGAGGATCGTCGGCAGCGAATCTTCATAAACTTGCTTTCTCCCGTTTAGTGTTATCGTTATCCTCATGGCCTTCGGGAGTCCTCCCGTATATTCATCGGACCATGACTCGCCTGACCAGACGGAGAGTTTTAACCCCTCTGCATCTTTGAGCACCATTTTGCCCTCTTCCGGCCTCAAGCTGTCTGTGTCCAGAGCTGTCGGTCCCGCCTCTTGGTCGGATCCCTTTGCCGCAGAACTCCATCCAGGTATCTCCCATCTGTAGAGTCCAGGTTTATATTTATTTAGGCCGGATGAAGATACTATCTTATAAACTATCAGCCCCGGCGCTTTATTCTCCTTCACAGGAGCGGCTGACCAGACAAGCAGCCTGTCATCCTCCCTGACAGTAAAGCCTTCCTTGTGAACAGTCCGAAAGATCGGAAAAGAACTGCTTTTGGCAAAATTCCTTGTATCGTAAAATATCCTGTCGGCAGCTTCCATCACTTTCATGCTTTTGCCCCAGTCCTTCTGAACGGTCTCAAGGGACTGCACTGTGAAGACGAGGGGAGCTAGGGCAGCGACGGCAATAATGCCGACCAGCCCCACTGCCAGAATTATTTCTATCAATGTGAAACCCTTCTGTTTTTTCATCTGAAATCCTGAAACCTATCCCCCCATCTTCTGAGACGAACAACGGATATTATTTTCAGGGGCCAATTAGAAATCGTTCTGACAGAAAAAACTGATACTAATATACAGCATCAATATGAAATTAAAAACGTTCAGGACCTGAAGCAGACCTCCTACTTATCCTGCTGAACAGACCTGTAGATCGTGAAAAGAGAAGCCAGAGTACCAATAAGGACAAAGCCGGCAAAGATCAGCAGCCCTCCGTTTCTTAGTCCCTCTTCCCTTACAGGATCGGTCAAAAGACGAAAGGCACCGTAAGCAAGTATGAAGAGAGGAGTAAGCAGTGTATGTCCACGCGCCCTCTTTTTTAAAAAGATCTTTTCAGCCGCAGTCAGAAACAGCATCAGCCCCAGCATGAAGGCTGATTCGATCAAAGGATATGGGTATCGGAAAATGGAAGCATGATCATTAGGATAATGCACAGCGAACCACGGCAGCGGCGATTTGTCGAGACCGATCCCGCGGCAGCATCCGTCGAAAAAGCATCCCAGCCTCCACACGGCTATTGCGGCTGCAGCAGGTATCATCGCAGCATCGGCGAAGTCATTCCATCTGAGTTTTCCCCTGTATGACTTATATATGCCGGCAAGACCGCCGAATAATATCCCGCCGGAAGAGGAAAGCTCGGCAGGGAAGAAGCCTCTGAATGAAGGGTCATTTGTAAAAAGCAGGACGGCTTTGCCAAAAAAGTCAAAAAAGAGAGCACCTGCAGCGGCTGCAAAAAAAGTCCACACGATCGCATCTGTGGTCCCGTTATGGTCGAGGCCATATTTATTTACAGCCCTGGAGCGTGTCCAGTACATGAAAAGGGAGACGGCAGCAAACCAAAAAAGATAACTGGTCCTGACAGTTATAAAACTGTACTCAAAGAGGATCGGGCGCATCTTCTCATCTCCTGCCTGATACCGCTTTAATATATCACTTTTTTACAAATCTAGAAATCGGCGTGTAAAGTAAAAGGCTCAGCTGCCTAATTATAAGTGAAGGGATATGGGAAAAGAGAACGGTACAAAGGAGAAAGAATGATACCTAAGCCGCAGAAAGTCTGAGTTTCAAAGAAAAAGCGGCCGACGCATATATATACGTCCGCCGCTTTCTGCAATAGTGGTTTTATCTTGATTACCTCATCAGCTGCAGCAGCCCCATGCTGAAGATAGGGAAATATGTAAAGAGAAGCAGGCATCCGACCATTGCCACGAAGGCAGGTATGATTTCTCTAGAGATATCTTCTATGCTTTCTCCGGATATGGCAGAGGCTACGAAGAGGTTTATCCCGTATGGCGGCGAGATAAAGCCGCAGGCAAGGTTGACGGTGATTATGAGCCCAAAGTGTATCGGGTCTATTCCTATCATCTTGACTACCGGAAGCAGTATAGGCGTCAGGATGATGACTGCGGCAATGTTGTCCACGAAGCAGCCGATGACCAGAAGAAATACGTTGATGATCATGAGGAGGAGAAATGGGCTGTCAACGAATGTAATGAGCCATGCAGCTATCTTTGCCGGTATCTGTGCCATCGCAAGATAGCTCGCGAAGGCCATCGAAAGGCCGATAAGGAACGAAGTGGCGCCGTTTATGAGTCCTGTAGATTTGAGGCAGTCGTAAAGGACCTTCATGGTGAGTTCACGGTATACGAATTTTCCAATGATGACGGAGTAGACAACTGCGACAACTGCAGCTTCCGTGGGTGTGAAAATTCCGCCGTATATTCCGCCCAGTATTATGACCGGAACAAGCATTGCCCAGAAAGATTCTTTAAAAGCTTTTGCAACTTCTGAAAACTTGGGGCGTTCATTCAGTGTAAGGTATTTACGTTTTTTTGCAGTGCCGTAGCATACAGCCATCAAGGCGATGCCGATTATGATCCCCGGGATGATCCCTGCGATGAACATGTCCCCGATCGAGCACTGAGCTACTACACAGTAGATGACGAATGGGATGCTGGGAGGGATGATAACTCCTATAGTTCCTGCAGCAGCAGTTATCGCAGCCGCGAAGCCACCGTCATATTTTCTCTCTTTCATGGAAGGTATCATAAAAGAACCGATTGCTGAAACTGTAGCAGGCCCCGATCCGGAGATCGCCGCGAAGAACATGCACGCGAGGACCGTTACCATCGCAAGGCCTCCGACGATGTATCCGACGAGGCTCTCCGCAAGGGCTACAAGCCGGCGGGAAATGCCTCCGTTGCACATCAGTGCGCCTGCCAGGATGAAGAAAGGAATTGCCAGCAGTGGGAAAGAATCCAGCCCTGTCACAGATTTCTGGGCGAGCATTATCATAGGGATGTCAGACGTCAGCCACATCGCTATGCCTGTTGCGAGTCCAAGAGTTATTCCGATAGGGATACTAAGCGCTATTGTTATTATCAGGATAGAAAAAAGAATAACAGCTTCCATGATCCCGCCCCCTATTCCGCTGTCTTTGCTGCCTGTATTGCCGGGGCAGGAAGTCCGTTTTTATGCAGCTTATACATTTCAACGAAGAGCCTTAGACACATTAGTGCACATCCAATAGGTACAGATGCGTAGGGCCATGTCATCGGTATCTGCATAGCAGCTGATTCCTGCCCTGTTTCCTGCAGGAAGATCAGGAGCATCGTTCCCTGCCATGCGAGGAAAAAACTGAATACGAACCATACTATCAAAATCATATATTCAAAATATATGCGTGATTTCCCTTTTATCATGTTTGCGAACATTTCGACCCTGAAGTGGCTTCTTTCTTTCACTGCGTAACTTGCGCCTATCCAGGACAGCCAGAGAAAAATGAAACGGGCCAGTTCTTCACTCCAGGAGAGCGAGTTTGAAAAAACGTATCTCATTACGACCTGAATAAAGACTATAACTGTCATTATTGCCATTGTCCAAACACAGAAGTACTCTTCAATATTATCAAGGAATTTACTAACAGACATCGCAGGTACGACCTCCTCTTAATGCAAAAAAGCCGCTTCCGTCCCGCAGGGCGGAAGCGGTGGTGCAAATATTGCTCTTATTTCTGTACTTTTTTGATTATTTCCATAAGATCCTTGCCGAGATCCTTTTCGAACATCGGGTAGACCTTGGCTGTCGCTTCTACAAAGGGTTTCTTTTCTTCAGCTGTAAGGGAGTTTGCTTTCATTCCGGCCTTGATTACTTTTTCCTTGAATGCGCCTTCCTCTTTTTCCATAAGCTGACGCTGTTTTGCTGTGGCGTCCTTGGCAGCCTTTACTACGAGCTTGTTGAGGTCTGCGGGGAGTTTTTCCATGAATTTCTTGTTTGCGATGAGGATCTCGTAGGAGAAGACATGTCCTGTCTCGGAAACAAACTTCTGTACTTCGTAGAATTTACCGTCGTCGATCATTGCATAGGGGTTTTCCTGTGCGTCAACAGTTCCCTGCTGCAGAGCGGTATAGAGTTCGCCCCAGCTCATGGGTGTGGGGTTGGCTCCAAGTGCCTTGAAGAATGCGAGGTGCATCGGGTTTTCCATCGTACGGATCTTCAGCCCTTTGAGGTCTGCAGGGCTCTTAATGGGTTTCTTGCTGTTGGTGACGTGGCGGAATCCGTTCTCCTGGTAGCCGAGGATAAGGATGCCTTTGGCAGCCAGGAAGCCGTTGAGTTTTTCTCCGAGAATACCGTCTACTGCTTCAAATGCTGCCTTTCTGGTGGTGAAGAGATAGGGCAGGTCGAGAGCCTGGATCCTCTTGTCAAATCCTGCGAGAGGTGATGAAGAGGGAATAGCCATCTGAATTGTACCCATCTGTACCCCTTCTGAAAGCTCACGGTCGCCACCCAGCTGTCCGTTGGGATAGAGCTCTACCTTGATCCTACCCTTTGAGCCCTCTTCGACCTGTTTCACGAAGACTTCTTTCATTGCCTTCATTGTCGGGTGCGAATCAGAACCGATGTAACCAACCTTGATAGTGTATTCCGGAGCCGCGAAAGCGGTGCCTGCGAATACTGCTACTACTAAAATTACCATAAATACTGACAAAAGCTTCTTCATTTGCTGTTTCCCCCTTTGATTTTTTGCTTATTACAGAATTATAGAAAACGCCCTTTATCGGGCGTAACTACCTGATTTATGCCTGTTTATTCTTCCTCACGCGGATCTCGCCCTTGTCTGCATCGACCTCTACGTAGTCACCGTCAGCGATGGCGTCATATGGATCTGCCTCCATGCGGTCGACCATCGTGCATTCTACCATAACAGCAGATGATACTATAACCGGTTCTGTGTCGATGAGAATTATCGCAGCCGGGAGATTGTTCTTCACCCAGAGCTGATAGAAACCGTCGACCTGTACAACGGAGCTGCCCTTGCCTGATTTGAGCACGAGTATCTTGTTTGCAATGCTTTTGCCGTGTATCGAATGATTTCTTTCGATGACAGTGCCTGTCTCGGGGTCGGTCAGGTAGAAACACATCGCGTCAGTGGAGACGACAGCCTCTCCGCATGCGCTGCCCTTTACTATCTTGCGGCACTTATAGACCTTCATATCCTCAGACATTAGTCCAGCCTCCCTTTTATTGCTGCCTCGACACACTCTGAAAGTCTGCGGATAGCGAATGGCTGTCCGCGGCGCTCCCTGTAGTATGCGCACTTAGGAGAGTCTGTCACTCCAAGGCTGCCTTCGAATGACTTCCAGCAAGGTTCGTCGATGCAGGTGTTTCCGACCATACGGACTCCCAGGAGCTCCAGCTTCTGGCGGAGGCGGGAACGCTCGGCAAGCTCAACGGCTCCGGATTCCGCAAGGATCCAAAAGGCGGTGTTGTGACTGACTTTCCTCCCGGCGAAGAGCCTTTCGATTTCAAGGATCTGGCTGTATGTGTAGTGGGGGCAGCCAAGCATTACCAGGTTGATGTCACCTGTAGCTGCTGTGAGTTTTGTCTCCTGATCTTTCAGTGTTTTGTTGGTTATAAGTGCTGTGGGGGCCGGAACTTTTTTGCCGCCGAAAGCTGCTTCGAGCGTTGGTGCCTCAGGCGTTATGCCCACCATGTGATACATCGCCACGGCTCCGCTTGTCGCGGCCTCGGCTCCGAAGTAAAGGAAGTCTTCCTGCGAGGGAATCACCTTGTTTTTGAATACAAGGACAGGGTCAAGCGATCCTGCCATCTCTCCGATGCAGTGACCGAGGATGCCCCAGTCGTAGGATTCGCTGAGTTCTGCATCGACTTCAATAAGAATGTCGCCGTGCCTGTTTTCGTCGAGGTGGTATCCGTAATAAGGGGTCTTTCCGACAACTGCGGCAGCAAGTGCGCTTATTGATGACTCACGGTTTGAGCGTGCGCCCAGGGCGCCGTTGACGTATGGAGTTGCGCTTGACTCCGAAAATGCTATGTGCTCTCCAAAAAAGGGAACGTTGGAGCATACTCCGGGAGCGCAGTGGTATGTCAGTATCGCGCCTATCTTGCGGTATGCTTCACCTGTGCGGTTAGCGAGATCGAGTTCCTCTTTTGTAACGTCGTAGAATTTGGTAAGGTAATCAGTGTCCCAGTAAGGGTTGGTCGTTGGCGGAACAGCGCAGGTGGCGCCTCCCCCGACAAGGAGCTCGCACCAGTAGGTGTCGCCCTCCTGTCCGCTTAGCGCGACATGAGCGCGCTTTATCGGGATCAGCTTTTCCGCGTCGAAGGTGAGCCCGAGCGCATAGAGCATTTCCATTGCTTTCTGCTTTCCGGCGCCTTCAGCTCCGTCAAGTATCCGTTTCTCTTCATCTGTAAGAAACATAGTCAGCCGCCTTTCTTGTCTTAAATATTTTCGATGACCGGCAGTGAAATGCCGCCCTTAGGAATAATGCCTATAGTAGCTCCGGGGATCAGACGCATTGCTTCATCAAGTGCAGCCTGAACTGTGGGGAATGGCGTGTACTGCATCGCGGCAAGGTCTTCTTTGCTCAGGCCGTCAGAGACGCAGAATATTTTTGCCTTGTCCCTGGCCCGGCAGTTGCAGACAGAAAGCACTGCAGAGACCATGTCAGCATCGACATCTTCAGGGGAAGCCGCAGCCAGCCTTCTGAGGACCTCGTCCATGGGCAGAGACAGCCACTCCCTGAAACGGGGATGGTTGTGTGCCAGGCCTTCTGTGCAGGGGGCAGCGAATATCATGACACCGCCCTCTTTTACTGCGAAATATGCACAGCTTGTGCCTTTGCAGGCCTGCCAATAGTCCATGTCTGAGGGTGAGGAGCTTACGATTACGATATCTGCTGGTTCCGGCACACTTATACTGTAGGATCTTTTTGCAAGCTTTACTCCCTCTCTGTGGGCCTTGATGAAATCTCCTGCGAATATCCCGGCGATCTCTCCATCATAGTTCTTTACAGTGTTGACGATAAAGGCAAGCCCTGCGATCTTTGCGACCTCTTCCATTCCCATGCGGCATGGATTGCCGTCTGCCATCCCGAGTGGTATGTCCGGGCAGAAGCCTGCGGCAGCGTGGGTTGCTGATGTCGTAACGAAGTCACAGACTCCCGGCTGAAGTATCTTTGCGCCGCCCGAATAGCCGGCATCGCAGTGCGGAACGATATTCCCTATGCCGACAAGGAGGTCTGCCCCCAGTGCGTATTTATTTACGTGTACAGGGATCTTATAATCACCGGCGGCTACTGTTCCGAGATCCATCATGTCTTCGCTCACGGTTGCATCGTGCTGTACAATTTTGAAGCGCCTTATCATTTCAGGACCGAGTTTTTCGAGTATCTCTTCGTTGGTCATGAGCCTGTGGGTGCCGGGAGCTGTGAGGAAACTCATAGCGCTGTCCGGAACACCGTTTTCGTTCAGGTAGTCTGTAATGATAGGCATGATTATGTGGAGAGGGGTGCTTCTGGTGTTGTCCTCGACCAAAAATACAATATCTTTTTTGCCCCTGGCGAGGTCTTTGAGTGAGGGTTTTCCAATAGGCGATTCAAGCGCGGAAATAAGAGCGCTTTTCAAATCCCTGAGACCGGGAATGCTGGTCATCTTTCCTTCGAATATGACAGATCCTTCCGGTGCCTCAAAATATTCTTTCCTGTCTCCGTATGGTATGTCGTATCTCATCAGATATGCCCTTTCATGGCATGTGACTTGTGTGTCACAAGTATGTAGTCTGTATACATGTAAAGATTATACCATTCCGTTTTGGCGTTACCTTAATGAATAGACCGACTGATAAAAATGTTTGTCTAAATATGTGTGCATAATAGTATCTGCTAATATTTATGTCAACTCTGAAATTTGTGAACTCTCTTATATCAAAGGTTCAGCCTGTAAACAGATTTTTTCCCACCGATCCGGCCGGATGTAGGATATTGCTGGTCATTCAATGAGATATATGGACAAAAATGTGATAAAGATGTATGTTTGCTGTATACATATAAGTAAAATTAATGGAGGGTGTCATAATGCATGACCGCGAAAAGGCCAGCTGGACTAAAGCTTACGAGTGGATCCGTGACGCTATAGAATCAGGCGAGATAGAGATGGGGGCTCCATTGCCCGAAAACCAGCTTGCCAGGGAGATAGGAGTCAGCAGAACACCTATCCGTGAAGCCCTGCGCAGCTTGGAACAGGACGGATACGTTAAGATAATTCCCCAAAAAGGCGCATTTGTATCAGAAATATCCCTCGAGGATCTTAAAGAGATATATGACATCCGCAAACTGCTGGAACCCTTCGCGGCTCTTTCAGCGGTAAACAGGATCCCGGAAGAAGAGATAGACGAGATGGAGAAAGGCTGGAAAGCCCTCAAAAAGGCTGCGCTTGCAGGAGAGGTAGACCTGACACGTGTCTCTGAGATGGATCTGCTGCTCCATATGACGATCACCAAATATGCGACCAATAAGAGGATCGGTGCCATCATAACAACATACCACGCCCAGATAAAGCGCTTCCAGAAGCTTTCTGCGCAGTCACTTTCCAACATACATGAAACTATAGGCCAACACCTTGAGATACTGGAAAAATTGCGTGAGAGGGATGCCAGGGGCCTCTCATCTCTGCTCTACGAACATATCGCAAAAAGCGAGAGCAATATAATGAAAGATTATTTTCTTAAGTAAATAAGATAGCCGGAGGAAAATATCATTATGAAATTCAGAAGTTCCGAAATACTTTCAGATCCGGTGTTTACAGAAAACAGGGCTCTTTATAAATCCATGGGCTTCTCTGACGAAGACCTAAAAGGTCCGCTGATAGGGATAGCAAACTCATGGAACGATCTGGTGCCCGGACATTACAACCTCAGGAACCTTGCCGATTTCGTCAAAAAAGGAATTTACAGGGCAGGCGGCATGGCGGTCGAGTTTGGCGTAATAGCCGCCTGTGACGGACAGTCATGCGGACATAACGGCATGAAATACATACTCCCCACCAGAGACCTTATAGCATGCGACATCGAAGCAATGGCGGAAGCCCACAGGCTTGACGGCATTGTTATGCTTGGATCCTGCGACAAGATAGTTCCGGGCATGCTGATGGCGGCCGCCAGGCTGGGCATTCCGGCGATATTGCTTGTTGGCGGACCGATGGCCGGAGGCGTTTCTTTTGACGGACGCAAAAGCGACTCCACCTCTGTATCGGAGGCCGTGGGAATGCTGAGCGCCGGACGGATCACCAAAGAGACTTTATCAATGCTTGAAGACAACGCAGCACCCTCATGCGGTTCATGCTCATACTACGGTACCGCCAACTCGATGGGCTGTGCGGCAGAGGCAATGGGAATGTCCCTCCCGGGATCGGCCCTGATCCCGGCTACAAGCGCTGCCCGCTCCAGGGCAGCGGAGGAGACGGGGAAAAAGATCGTAGAACTTGTCAGGCAAGGACTCACAGCGCATGACATCATTACGAAAGACTCCCTTGAAAACACCGCGAAGATAATGGTCGCGACAGGCGGCTCGACTAACTGCTTCATACACCTTTCAGCCATAGGGAATGAGATTGGCATAGCTCCCGGGACCATGATAGATATTTACGACAGGGCGAGTCAAAATATCCCGTCTGTCGCCATGGTAAATCCTGCCTCAGAGTACGATATGGAGGACTTCTACCGCGCCGGAGGCATCCCGCAGGTCATGAAGGAACTGAGGGACGAGGTCGACCTCTCTTGCATGACTGTAAGCGGAAAAAGCCTCGGCGAGAACCTTGAGAAGATGTCAAGTCCTTTAGGAGTTGACCGGCGTGTGATCCGCACCAAGGAAGATCCTTTCTGCAAATCTGGCGGTCTGGCAGTGATGCGGGGGAACCTCGCTCCGGGGACAGGGATCACAAAACCCATCGCAATGGATCCGTCGATGTACCATTTTTCCGGACCTGCAAGAGTCTTTGACTGTGAAGAAGATGCGAACCGGGCTATCCTTGACGGGAATATAAAAGAGGGCGATGTCCTTGTCATCCGTTACGAGGGCCCGAAAGGCGGCCCCGGAATGCGTGAAATGTATTTTGCCATGAAACTGCTTTACGGCAGGGGCCTTGCAAAAAAGACCGCGATAATTACAGACGGCCGTTTCTCCGGAACCAACAACGGCTGCTTTGTCGGCCACATATCCCCCGAAGCCGCTGAAGGTGGCCCCATAGCCGCAGTCAGGGACGGAGACATCATCACCATAGATGTTGAAAATAAAAAACTGGATGTAGACCTCTCTCCCGAGGAGCTTGAAGCCCGCCTAAAAGATTGGAAAAGACCTCCTCAGAAGGAACTGAAAGGCATCCTGGGCATATACGCAAAACTCGCTGCCTCAGCAGCAGAAGGCGGAATGATGAAAGTCTAGTAATTTTACATAACTTGTAACGAGTAAACAGCAAGCTCCGCAGGATCCTGCGGAGCTTGCTGTTTTTCCGGAACCGATGACAGTGCTAGGACCATACTTTCCCCCATAGCAGTTCGTATTTTAAGTATTTATACATATCGATGGATGTCGATGTTATAGTATATTGTTCTTGGAAATTAAAAGCAGTATTGCGGGGAGTGGTATAGATGTGGTGGGGAACAGCAGCAAACGGATGCGGAATGCCATTTGGGATGTTTATGATGCCGTTGTTCTTTCTGATAATAATGGGGATCCTCTTTTATACATTTAATCGCAGGATGAATGTGTTTGAGAACCATCGATCAGGAAGCTTCAGCGACAAAGATGATATATTGAAGGAATTGCGGGAGATAAAAGAAGAGCTCCGTGATTTGAAGAAAGACAGTTAACAAATAAGCGGCTTCAGGGGAACCATCCCCGAAGCCGCTTTCTGATAACTCGGATCAAATGTCTATCAATTATGTTTTCAGGATCTTTCTAAAAATTGTGCCCCGAGTCCTGCACTTCTCGCAGAACCAAGCCTATTGTTTATGAAAATCATTCATGCAGGATAGATTGTTGTAATATAAAAAGATCTCCTGATTATCTTATTCTGCAGGCAGTTCTTTTTTCTTGCGTGACTCCAACTGCTTAATGCTTTCTTGTGGAGTCGGTAAATTTTCGGGCATTTCGTTACCAAATTCAGCAATGGTTTTACGAATTTTTTTGCCGATTTCATAGTGTGTTTTATTGGCATCAGCCTTATTATCAATTCTGACACGGCGAAGCTTCGCTTCTGTCTGAGTCGCTCTGAAGAGGTTGGCGGCAAGCTCTTCGCTTCCCATGTGATCAAGAATATCATGGCTTTTCTTAAGACCTTTATGTTCGTGGATATCCTGTTTTTTCATTCCGCCATAAAGACCTTGGTAGCCGTGGTTTTGGAAGATCGCATAATCTATGGGCTGAACAACTCCGGCTTGTTTTGCGGCTGATGCAAGGCCTTTATTATGTTCTTTGATCTCTGCTCTCAGCTTTAAACGTCTGTCATCTTCAACTTCCTGACGACGGGTCTGCATGGCGAAATAGCTGTGTCCCAGTGCTACCACTTCTTTTCTGGGATCTGCGCTTTGAACGATAAGGTAACATGCAAACCTTGATAAATATACTGACCTTATTTGTCTTTGCGCATTCTTAGCGAGCTCGATCATTTCGGTGACGTTAACGAAATGATCGTCGACCTTCTGGTTACTGTTTATACACGCTAGTTTTGCTTTTTCAATTACTTCTTCAAAATTACGGTAGTCACTATATTCAAGAGCCTTTGACAGATTGCGGCTGCTCCAGAATTCAATTCCGTCAGGATCTGTCTGTTTGATATTTTCAAAGATGTTGATCTCAATCAGCCTCCTTTGTAAGAATCATTCCAAAATATTCTGATCTCGGACAATATCAATTACAATAATAATTCAATTCTATCAAAAAGTAAACTTTATGCAACACTTTGTATGTGTTGCGGCGAATTTTGGGAAAGAGTCACGGGAAGTCGAAATTATGCAACATGCAGTAAGCCTTTTATTAAGGTCATCGCATGCTTTATACTGCCGAAACAGGACAACAAAAAAGCTCCGCAGGATTCCTGCGGAGCTTGTATTATCACTGGAGCCGCCTCCCGGACTCGGACCGGGGACCCCATCCTTACCATGGATGTGCTCTACCTACTGAGCTAAGGCGGCAACCAATAATGCGGTAAGGGCATTTTGGGCAAAATAATGGTGGTAGGAGCTGGATTTGAACCAGCGTAGGCTCTCGCCGACAGATTTACAGTCTGTTGCCTTTGACCACTCGGCCATCCTACCACTCAAATGAACCCGCACAAGGCAGTATTCACGGGAAAACATTCTACCTTATATCCCAAGTTTGTCAAGCCAGCACTTGGGCGAAAATGTCCTGCTTTCTGACTGCACTTAAATGGCGTCCTGTGCCGCTTGATGTGATGTTCATGCCTGTGTAAAAAATGATATCTGTTTATGAAGAATTAAAACAATCCCTGCCTCTTATGTTAGAATATGCGCACATGATGCAGGCACAAGAATGCAAATAAATGAACGGTTCCGGTTTTTGAAGTGCGGCTCATTGATAAAAAACTGAATATCAGCGTCTTTTAAGGGGGAATCCGGTGCAAGTCCGGAGCGGCCCCGCCACTGTTACCCTTGATGGGAAGTCAGGCGACCCGAGAAAAGATGATGGATGTTATGCGCGGGCGTTGTTCATCCTCATTGTGTAAAATTATTGAGGAAGCCGTTCGGCTTCCTTTTTTGTTGCCATATATATATGGGAAAGAGGTATTTTCTTGAAGAGATCAAAGCTCTTTTTGCCGATAGTAATTATTATGCTGATGTTGCCGATCACAGCCTGGGCTTCTCCCAAAAGGATAATCTCGATGACTCCTGTCGGAACGGAGATCCTCTTTGCCCTTGGGCAGGGAGACAGCATAATCGGAGTGACAAATTTCTGCGATTATCCGCCTGAAGCGACGAAAAAGCCGAAGATGGGCGATTTCGCAGCCTTAAACTTTGAAATGCTTATGTCAATGAAGACCGACCTGCTCCTTCTTCAGGACATGCACATGCAGTTTACCCCCCAGCTGGACAGGCTTAAGATACCCTACATCGTCATGAAGCAGAACACCATAGATGAGATATGCGATTCCATAACCAGGCTGGGGAAAATTTGCTTGGCGCAGGCCAAGGCGCAAAAACTGGTCTCCGGGATACGTGCGGACGTAAAACTGGTGACGTCGAAGGTCAAGGGTCTGGATAAGCCAAAAGTACTTCTCTGTGTATCAAGGGAGCTTTCCGAGCACCAGATCAACAGCTTCTACGTTGCGGGCAATAACAATTTCTACGGAGAGATGATCGCGCTGGCCGGAGGAGAAAACGCAGTAACAGAGAAAAAAATATCCTACCCGCAGGTCTCGCTTGAAGGGCTGATGACAATAAACCCGAACGTCATCATAGACCTTGTCGGAGACAAGACTTTTTATCATTCAAAAGACAAAATAGACGTGGATACGATCTTCAATGAAAAATACCTTAAGGGCCAGTGGCAGAGAAGCGCAAAGGTCGACGCGGTCAACAAGGGAAGAATATATATAATGCAGGGTACTGTTTATCTCAGGCCGGGAGCCAGGTCCGGCATGATATTGAAGGCATTCGCAAAAGCGATCCATCCGGAGGTCAAATGGTGAACGGGGCTGATTTTCTCCATGTTGAAGGGCTCTCGCTTGAACTGGGAGGGGCTCACGTACTTGAGAACATCTCCTTTTCCCTCGGAAAAGGCAGATACCTTGGCATAATAGGTCCCAACGGCGCAGGAAAGAGTTCACTTCTCAAATGCATCGGCCGCCTTTATAAAAACTTTACGGGTCGGGTCTCGCTTGAAGGCAGTCCGCTCTCCTCCATGTCCGAAAGGGCGCTTGCCAGAAGGATAGCCTGGGTGCATCAGACAGGATCTGATTCGCTTCCCTTCACGGTCAGGGAGTTCGCGCTCATGTCCCGTTATCCGTGGCAGAAGGCGATCGGGGGCGAGACGGTCGAGGACAGGGCGATAATAGACAGATCCCTTGAAACGGCAGGAGTAACGAACATTTCAGACCGTCAGCTGAACAGCCTCAGCGGAGGAGAACGCCAGAAGGCCCTTATTGCGGCTGCCCTGGCACAGAGCACGGACATACTTTTTCTTGATGAGCCCACGAGCTTTCTTGATTACAGGCATCAGGTCGAGACACTGGAACTCATCGAGAGGGTCAACAGGGACCAGGGGATGACGATCCTCCTGGTGACACATGACATAAACCTTGCGCTTCACGGAGCTGATGAGATCCTTGCCATAAAGCGCGGCAAGATGGTCTGGCAAGGGGACAGCGCGGAGCTTCTTGAAAATGGCCTCTTGTCGGAGATATTCGAGACGGAATTTGAAGACTTCCGTTCAGAGGGACAGCTTATGCCCTATGTAGCACCAAGAGGGTTTGTAAGATGAAGCGCATGTCACTGCCCCTTCTCTTTATCTTTTCACTTTCGGTAGTTGCTGTGGCGCCCTTTGTCGGCATGCAGCAGATAAGCATCTCCGATCTTTTTGGCGGGGACGAGAATATCATGCGGATCATGTGGGATCTGAGGGTTCCTCGAGTATTGCTGGGATGGATCACCGGCTCCACTCTGGCCCTCTGCGGCCTGATCTTCCAGGCCCTTTTCAGAAACCCGCTGGCCTCTCCTGACATGCTCGGGGTATCAACAGGAGCTGCGTTTGGGGCTGTCGTATACATAAGGACCGGTATAGTCTTCTCGCTTTTTAACGCAGTATCGGGACTCTCGCTGGCTGCATTTGGCGGAGCTCTGGCTGCAACGTTTGCAATTTATGCCGCAGGCAACCTGAGGCGGGGAGGCATGTCCGAAGCGACACTGCTCCTTGCCGGAGTTGCGATGAGCTTTCTCTTTGGGAGCCTCAATATGATGATCCAGTTCACGGGCGGTTACATCGATACTTTCAGGATGATGAGATGGTCGATGGGAGGCATACAGGCCGTGGGGTTCGCCCCTGTCTTTGCCACACTGCCGGCCCTGGCAGTCATCTTCGCGATAGCCTTTATAACAGCGCCTGAGCTGAACCTCTTCGTCTGCGGCGAGGACATAGCCGCAAGCCGGGGAGTCTCGGTGGTGAAGCTGAGAAGGCTTCTATTCTTCTCTGTATCGATAGTCATAGGCATCAATGTCGCAACATGTGGCCCGATAGGATTTGTTGGACTTCTTGGGCCTCATATATGCAGAAAATTTGTAGGAACTGACCACAGAAAACTTGCAGTGGCATCCCTGCTCTTCGGAGGTGCATTCCTTGTTCTGTGTGACACAGCGGCCAGGATGCTCTGGGCTCCGGCGGAAGTTCCTGTCGGTGTCCTTACTTCTTGCATAGGATCCATATTCTTCCTGTGGCTTCTTGTAAGGGCTAAACGTAATTTCTGATCATCTGGATATGAAAAGACGGGAGAGATAATAATTGCTTGAATACATGAGATCGGGTGGAATAATAATGTGGGTGATCGCGGCGCTTTCTGTCATAGCGCTGGCGGTAGTGGTAGAGAGGCTGCTCTTTTTCAGAAGTGCTTCCACAAATCCGGAGGCGCTTGAGGAGGCCTTTGGCAAAGCAGTATCTGAGAACAACATAGACGAAGCAAGGAAAGTGGTAAGGTCATCGCAGAGCTCCCTCCACAGGCTTTTCTTCGCAGCCTTCGCCCATTGGGGTGTGGGAAGGGAGGACATGAAGCTCCTTGTCGAGCAGCAGGTCCGCCGTGAGCTATACAGGTGGGAAAAACACCTCTTTATACTTGAGATAGTGGGAAAAACAGCCCCGTTGCTCGGACTTCTCGGAACAGTGCTTGGAATGGTCGAGATGTTCCAGTCCCTGCATCTTGGAGGCCAGATAAACGCAGCGACCGTTACAGGAGGCATCTGGAAGGCCCTCTTTACGACTGTCGCGGGACTGACAGTTGCGATACCTGTGATATTCGCCCACGGACTCCTGCTCTCCCGCATAGACAGCGAAGAGGAAACCCTTAACAGGGGCGCCGATTACCTTATAAGGGAACACTTCACAAGTCATGGTGGGGAAAGTGCGAAGGCGTAAATCAAGGCGTTTTGCAGACATAGATGTTACGCCCCTCATAGACGTACTGTTTATGCTGATAATCTTTTTTGTCCTGACCGCAACATTCATTCAGGGCAAACTGGATATCGATCTTCCTTCAGGAGAGGGTGAGACTTCAGACATGAAGAGCGCCCTGACCCTTACAGTGGAAAAGGACGGGGCGATATTCTGGGAAGGGGTCAAGGTCTCGAAAGATGAACTCCCCGAACTTGCCAAAGCTGCCGGAGGGCGGGAAATACTCATTGCCGGGGATAAAAACGCTCCCTACGGCAGAGTTGCAGAAGTCCTCTCCATACTCCGAAAAGTAGGTATAACCTCAGCAGGTCTTCTAATGGAGGGCGAAAACTGATAATGAACGAGTCCCGTGAGAGGCTTTTCTGGGTCATAGCGCTCACATTGAGCATTACAGCGCATGCCGCATTTGTGCTGCTGATGCCCGGTGGTGCTGTGAAGCCGGAGATAAAGCCGATCATGAGAGTCCGCCTCGCAATGGCCGATAAAAAGAGTGCACCGGTTCCTGTGCCGGTCCCGATAAGGAAAGAGGCGCCGGCAGAGAAAAAGGCCGTCCCCAAAAAAGAGGCTGTTACCAAAAAACAGCCTCAAAAAAAGGCGGAGCCTGCAAAGGCAGTAAAAACGCCGTCTGAAAAGGCTCCCGTGGAGGAATTTCAGGCAGTTGCAGAGACCGCAGACAGCGTGGTGGGGACTCCTGTAAAAGCAACTAACGATGCAGTCCCCGCAGATAACTTTCCGGCCTCGCCTCCCCAGGCTCAGCCGGAAAGGATCGTTGAAATAGGATCCCTTGAAGTCGTAAAAAAAGTCCTGCCGGATTATTCTTCTTTTTCAAGAAAACGTAAAGAAGAGGGAACAGTAAAAATAATAGCGACCGTGAGGACAGACGGAAGAGTCGTTACCGCAGAGGTCGAGAGCTCAAGCGGATATCCTAGGCTTGATGAAAGCGCTCTGCGAGCTGTCAGGCAGTGGCTGTTCAAAAACAGCGGCACAGTCAGGGTCAGAGTGCCCGTGACGTTTAGGCTTAAATAGACAGCGAGGTGCAGGACGCGGTCCTGCCGGGGAGTCTATTGGGAATCGGTTGGGAATCAATTGCAAATCGGTAGTATAAAAATCATGGCTTAGCAGTTGCTAAGTCCGGTGGCTAAGAGAAGCCGTGGAAATCGGTTGACAGCTACCGCTATTGACTCCCAATTGATTCGCTATCGGCTACCCGGCGGGTGGGTCTCCGCCAGCCTTTATCGCCGCTTCACTATTCAAGTGGCATATCGGGCAGGACGAAAAGGGTAAGGTATTTTTAGACCGAAGAATGGTGGGTATTTATGATAAAAAGAGATCTTGAGCTTGCGGGGTTGCGTTTTGGAGGGACTTCGTGGGTCACTCCCGGGACATTTGCCGATAATATGAGGTGTCTTTTCCCGGATGTGAGCGATATGGAAATTGTCCTTTTCGATACCCCGGAGCACTCCAATATGCCCTCAAAAGATGAGATCCGTGCCCTGAGGGACCTGTGCAGTGAACTGGATATGTCCTGTACCGTGCACTTCCCGGCAGAAATATGCGTCTCCTGCTCAGCCTCAGAGAGACAAGAGAGGGAAGATATGTGTCTGAGGACGATCGAACTCTTTGCCCCTCTTGATCCATTTGCCTGGATACTGCATGTCGTTGGAGAAAAGAGAGGTAATTTTCCAAGTGCTGAGATAGACAGCTGGCTTGAAAAGAGCATCAAGTCGGCAGGAACGATCGCAGGCGCGGTCGACGACAGCAGAAAGATCTGCATTGAAACTCTGGACTATGATCCAAGCTATGTTGGGCACCTCGCAGGCTCAGCAGGAACTTCAATATGTCTTGACATCGGACACCTGATAAAATGCGGCCGCCCTGTTCTTGAAACTGCCGCGAGTTTGGCAGATGATGTAAGGGTGCTGCACACCCACGGTGTCATGGCGGACGGAACTGATCACAGGGACCTCTCATACTTTGATCCGGGTCTTTTTGAATCCGTGACAGAGATGATGTCCGGCGGAAATGAGAGAGTTATGACGATAGAGGTCTTTGAAGACGACTATAGCCGTTCGATCGAAGCATTGAAAAAAATGAAGAACGATATTGGGAGCCCTGTCTTAACAGGTCGACAATACTGAGAGGCTTTGGCTCCAGAGATCCAATATGATACAGGATCTTATTTTTTCATTGGCACACATTCTTGACAGGAGAATGTCAATGAGGTAAAACTTAGTGACAATAAAATAACGTCATTGGAATTTCAGTCAAGGGAATCCGGTCAGATGCCGGAGCAGCCCCGCTACTGTGACCGCGACGAAACCGTATTTAGCCACTGTCTGAGGATGGGAAGGCACGGGAGTAGGATGAACGGGAGCCAGGAGACCTGCTGAAATACCGTATCGTTGATCATCGCGCGGGCGAGAGGCGGCAAACTGTATCCTGACAGGCATATCTGTCTGAGGATACGAAATATGTTTGTCACAGAGGGACCCCGGATATCAAGGGAGTCCCTCTTTTTTTACAGGTATTTTTGAAGGGGTGAGGAATAACGGAACAAACCGGGAAATTATTATTTGGAAGATCTCATATCATAGTTTTATATTTAAGGAGTGTTGAAAGTGTTTTATAAGATAAAAACGAGCATAGTTATTCCAATGACCCTCTTTCTGCTGGTTTTTTCCGCATCTGCTCTTGCCGATACAGGGGCAGGTGTGATCAGCGGGGATGTTGTCAGTGAGGACAAAAAAGAAGAAGTGCAGGAGGTGGCAAGAGTAGAGGTGACCGGTTCGCGTCTTGTCGAAGACATCCGTGAAGTTCCCGCTCCGGCTTACGTCATAACAAAGGAAGAAATTGAAATGAGCGGCGCAAGGAGCACACAGGAAGTTCTTGACAGGGTGCCCGGAGTCAACGGTCTGAGGAACAGTTCAGCCTCAGCTCTTGACAAGAGCGTAATTGTCAGGGGGCTTACCACCGAGGTCCTGCTTCTTGTGGACGGCATCCCCTTCAGGACTTCGAGCTACGGCACAGGGGTATCGATGGGATCTCCTTTTGACCTCAGGACAGTACCGCTTGAGTCCATTGAGAGGATAGAAGTTGTAAAGGGCTCCAGCTCGGCTGTATACGGATCCAACGCGGCGGGCGGAGTCATAAATATAATCACAAAAAGAGGAATGGAAAAGTCGGGCGGAAACCTGCTTCTTGAAGGAGGAAATCACGGATGGTTCCGGAGCTCTGTCAGGGGTACGGCCGTGTTGAGCGATGATGTCAAAGTCACAGTCGGATACACCAAAACCAAGGAAACTTCCGGGATAAACATAAGAAAGAGGCCCGATGGGACATATGACAAAGCCACCGACTATCGCGGAAATGACTTCACGTTTGAAATAGACAAGGGCAACTGGTCGTTTTCTGCAGGATGGGGAGATTTTGATTCAGACTGGGAAAATACTTACAACTATGATCTCTCAACTGTATACAAGAATATTCAGGAGAACAAATACCGGCGTTTTGCCATAACCTATGCTGATGAAGTGAACTCGGGCAAAATCTATTACAACGAAAATGAGAAGGATTATTCATTCTACTCAGATCCGCTCTACATAAGCAGCTACGACTACAAAGACAGTTCGATGGGGATAATGTTCAACCGGAAGCAGGATATATTTGGACTGTCCGGTGTATGGGGATTTGAGTGGAGAAGAGAACAGTCAGAGTACGAAGGGCTTTCAAATTCTTATGGCTGGATAACGGAGGATACCCCATATGACCTGAAGAGGGACGGTTTCTCACCCTATCTGGAAGTATCAGTGCCTGTCGGTGATATTGGACTCGACATTGGACTTAGATATGAGCACTGGAACGTTGATGGGGGCGAGGATGTAAATGAGCTGATACCGAGGTTTTCACTTAACTGGGAGAGTCCTTCAGGGAAGATATGGTACCTTACAGCGGGGCGCTTTTTCGCAATGCCCAGTTTTTACCAGATATTTATGCCGGACAGGAATTACGGCACACCAAATCCCGATTTAAAACCGGAAAAAGGGTGGACGTACGACATAGGCGTCAAGGACGAAAAGGCTGCAAATCCCTGGAGTTTCGGAGTATTCTATATGGACATGGAAGATAAGATCAAGTACGAATCAGATCCGGTGACATGGGTAGGACAGTTCGTCAACCTTGACCAGTATAGGGCATGGGGTATAGAGGCGGAGATGAAGTTCAACTTCCACGAAAACTGGAGCTACACGCAGGGCATATCCTGGACCGACGCCGAAGAGAAGACCCAAGGCTCTGATGAGTGGGCAAGATCGAATATGCCGAGGCTCGACCTGATGGGGAGCCTGAACTACGCAAAGGGACCATGGGCCGGGGAGCTCAACGCCCATTTTTACGGAGACAGGAACATTGACAGCGGCGTCTACAAGGATGACGGCATCTTCCTTATGAACGCTTCTGTCTCATGGAAAGAGGGAGCACATAAGCTGGTCCTCTCATGCACCAACATCTTCGACAGAGAGTTCGTGCTTGACGATCAGGGGTATATCAACCCCGAACGCAAGTTCATCCTCTCCTGGCAGTATGAATTCTAGAGAACAGAAACAACAATAGGTCATCCGTTCCTCCCAGAGGGCTCCCGGACTGCACACCGGGGGTCCTCAACATTTTTCCGCCTGTGCTTTTTTGTGATATAGTTTGGAGGATCAAAGGAAAGGCGGCATGATAAGGACCATGATCATAGATTTCCATACGCACATCTTTCCTGACGGTTTTGCGGACCGTGCGATGTCAGTTTTGTCAGCCAATGGCAATGTCGGATACGCGGCCCCTGCGACCTTGAACGGACTTGTTTCAACGATGGATGAGTGTGGTGTGGACAGGTCTGTCGTACTCAACGTCGTTACCAAGGAGGGCCAGCATGAGAATGTCCTCCGCTTTGCAAAAGAGACTGATTCCGAAAGGATAATATCCTTCGGCTCTGTCCTTCCGAGCTCGGTATACGCCCTTGAATATGTATGGAAGATATCGGACGAAGAACTTAAGGGCATAAAGTTCCATCCTGCACTCCAGAGGATATATGCAGATGATGAGCAGTATTTCCCGATATATGACCTGGTGCGCGCGCTGAACCTGGTCGTTGTCTTCCACGTCGGTTTTGATTACTCGTTCCCTGACGAACTGAATGCCTCGCCTGAGTCGATGATGAAAATAGCAAGGAATTTCCCCGGACTCAGGATAGTTGCAGCCCATCTCGGGGGACTGAAGATGGCTGAAGATGTCCTCGAGGCGGTGGCAGGACAGGCGGACATCTACATGGATACGGCTTACTGCGCGGAGCCCTGGCTTGATAAGGGACTTCTCAAAGAGATAATAAGAAAGCACGGAGCCGAGAGGATCCTTTTTGGCAGCGATTATCCGTGGCATCTCCCTTCTCAGGAAATATCACTGATAAGGTCACTAGACATATCGGAGGAGGAGAAAGATATGATACTCGGAGGAAATGCCAAACGGCTGTTGGGGATATGATCAAAGAGCCCTGCCTGTATCAGTATTCATGCAGACCGATCACTTTTTGGACCGGAGGTGTGTGATTTGACCCACAATGGACCGCTGATATCCCTTCTGGAAGAGAGCTTTTCTTTCTGGGATAAGATGAGTGACCTCGAAAAGGCGGCTCTCATGGACAATATCTCTGACATTAAATACGAAAAGGGGACCTGTCTTAGCGGAAGTGATGATTCCTGCGCAGGCGTCTTTCTGATAAGGTCAGGTACGCTCAGGGTCTATATGCTTTCCGAAGACGGCAAGGATCTGACACTTTTCCGCCTCAATCCCGGAGAGCTATGCATCCTCTCTGCGTCATGCGTTCTGAAGCTGATCCGTTTCGAAGTATTGATCGAGGCTGAGACAGAGTGCAGGATACTCGTAGTCAATGCAAATTTCTTCTCCGATCTGGCAGCAAGAAATGTATGGGTGGAAAATTTCTCATATAAAGTGGCGGCTGAACGCTTTTCCGACGTAATGGAAGCCATACAGCGGATCTTCTTCCTGAGCGTGGACAAGAGACTTGCAAACTTCCTTCTTGAGGAGATGGAGAGGAATAATTGTGATGTGATCCCTGTCACTCACGAACAGATAGCAAGATATATAGGAAGCGCCCGTGAGGTGGTATCAAGGACTCTTAAATCTTTTTACGTCCTTGGGGCAGTAGAACTCTCCCGAAAAGGCATAAAGATCGTCGACAGGAAACTCCTCCAAAGCATGAGTAGATAATAGTTAAAGCCTCTCTCCCTCTCTTATCTTACAGATCATCTGAGTTGCCGTTCCCATGGGGCAGTATACGCACCATGACCGCGGTTTGTAAATGAGCATGCTCGAAAAGCCCAGTATCAGTGATGTGAGCATGAGGCTGTAAAAACCGTAGGCGAACTGTACCGCCCACAGGGGAATGCTTTTCCCGGCCCTGTTTGCCCACTCCCATGGCACATCAAATGTCCATAAAAGCCTGACCGATGCATCCAGGCTTCCGCTTCCCGAAAATACGGCCCATGTTGCAAAGAGCATATTTACGAACATGACCATAAAGAACAGGAGAAATCCATAACGAAACCATCTGCTCTTCAAAAATGCCGGCAGGTCCCTGTTGAGGGACATTTTTTTTCCCGAGCCAAGAAGCGTGAAGAGCTGTCCTCTTCCACAGTAACTGTTGCAGAAGGCCTTCTCTTTGCCGAACATTGACATCAGTATCGGTATGACGAAGCAGAGCATGCCCAGCCAGGCGAAGATAATGTTGAAAAATCCAAGTGAGAAGTAGATGACCGAGACGATCCACATCTTTTCTTTCCAGCTTTTTGTCACACTCATTCCGGGACCTCCATCGTTATTGCAGAGGGTGGGCAGATCTTTTCACATTTAGAGCATCCGATGCACTTTTCCGGGTCCACATCAACCCATAATCCCTTATATATGGAAATTGCGCTGACCGGGCATACATTTACACACGCGCCGCAGGCCACGCAATCTTCTCGCAAAACTTTTGCCTTTTTTCTTTTTTTGACTGATATCGCCACATGATCACATCCTATATTTGCTGTTCCTATATTATTTTATAACACCGATAAGTTCTGTGGTCTGTGACCTGGTCACATGCGGAGCCGGAAATAAAAAAAGAGGGTCATGAAATGATCCTCTCTGTACAGTGCAGGCAAATCTGTGGGAAAGTTATTGTGGATGAAGTATTTATCTCTCGGACAGGCCCCTTAAAAACCAGAAAATAGATGAGGCTGCAAGTGATGCGGTACGGTGGTCCTGGTCCAGTGGCGGAGAGACCTCCATTATGTCCAGATATTTTATCTGAGAGCTCCTTCCCGCAAGATAGGCTATCTTGTCCAGTTCAGGCGCTTTGAGTCCGCTTGGGTTGCTCGCAGATGCGCCGGGTGCCTCAGTGCTTCTGACCGCATCTATATCGAGGGAGAGGGCAACTGTCCGTCCCTTCTTGCTGACAATGCTCAGTGCCTGTATAAAGGATTCCATCACGCGCTCGGAGACCTCTTTAAGTGTAAAGACGCTTCCACCCTGTTTCTTCACCCAATTGTAATAGTATGGCGAATTGTATGGCTCCTGAATAGCGAATTCAACGAACGCGCTCCCGGAGAGAGCCTTGTTCGGAAGCTGAGAGAGGGCTCTATAGAAAGAGGTACCGCTGTTTATCCCGTTTTCATCGGTCCTCACATCAAGGTGTGAGTCTACGTTGATCAGCCCAAGTGAATCCTTTTTGAGTCCCGCTCCATGGACCAGGCCCGCAAGACCCGGGTAAGTAAGGTCGTGTCCGCCTCCGATCACCAGTGGTATGCCTCCTCGCGAGACAGCGTCAGCAACAGCTTCCTGCAGTGCAAGATGCACCTCTTCCAGTGTAAGTTCCTTTGTAGATATGTTGCCGACATCAATGACCCTTATCCTGTCCAGATCCATGTTGAACCCTGGAGTAAGTTTATAGAGGCGGCGCCTGACGTCATCAGGGCCCTTAGCGGCGCCGGCACGCCCTTTGTTTGCAAGTATGCCCCTGTCTTCAGGCACGCCGATGATCACAACATCAGAATCCCGGACTGACGACATTTTTCCCCTATGGACAAGTTCCCCGAGCCTTCTGTCTTTTGGGTCGTTCCTGCTGTAAAAAAGGTCCCTGTCTGCCTTTTCGAGAATGTATGCCATTTTGTCTCCTCCGCGGTAAGAATGTAACTTGTATATTTTCAGATTCTATCCGCATGGAAGCTTCGTGCATAGTCCTTTTGGCTGATTGGTAAAAGTGTTGTCAAAAGGCCCTCCGGCCAATTTGCTGTTGATCGATCAAGATGAAAAGCGTTTGTAAAGCTTGTCTTTTACTGTCTTTAAACATAAAAAACAGATGGCAGATTTTTATGCCATCTGTTTCCCGTTGATATGATCAGGCCTCGTATATAGTAAAACCGTTCTTGCCGCTCTTTTTAGTCGTGTAGAGGGCTTTGTCTGCCTTTTCGTAGAGTTCTCTGAAAGTCGTTCCGTCTGCGGGGTACCTGCTGCATCCTATGCTGATAGTTATTTCCGGCAGGCCTTCCACAATGCAGGATGATTTCGCTGCAGCTTCTGCTAAGTGCTTTGCTTTTCCCTTGATAACTGCAATGTCCTCCATATTTCTAATGAAGGCTATGAACTCATCGCCGCCGATCCTCCCTACGATATCCATCTCCCTGAACGTTTTTTTAATCTCAGCCGCGACTCCCCTTATCACTCTGTCGCCGGTTGCGTGTCCAAAATTGTCGTTTATAGATTTGAAGTTATCGATGTCCATGATGAAGAGCGTATGCGAGGCTGGATCGGCACTGTCTTGAAGTATATTCGAAATTAGAGTCTCCGTGGCGGCCTTGTTCAGTATGCCCGAAAGCTGGTCAATGTTTGATTTGTCCTCATAGTATCTGCTTTTATTCTTCTCATTCGCGAGTATGACATTTAGTGTCTCGGCCATTTCGTTGAAAGCAACGGCTATGTGTCCAAACTCGTCATCTCCGCAGTAATCGAACCTTGCTGACTCGTCCCCTCTCCTGTACCTTCCCATGGCTTCCGTCAGCTTCATCACCGGGTTCGAAAAATATGAAAAGAGACGGGTGAAGATCAATGAGACCACTATAATTACCGCGACTGCGAAGAGAGCATTCCACATTATCATAATGCGAAGCGGTCCCATTATCTCATCTTCGTTGATAGACAGAAGGAGTCCCCATCCGCTTTCTTCTATATTTGAGAAATATCCGATGTTCTTTCCTGAAGCTGATGTAAAGCGTACAGGGACCTGAATTTTCGGCGTCTCTCCATCACCCCCGGGAATATTTGGCGGCTCTTCCGGCAGAGCATTCTCAAGATAGTTGCTGAGCGATTCCCCTCTGCGGAAGTCAGGATTGCTGGTCGAGATTATCCTTTTGTTCCTGTCGACTATGGTTATGAGCCTTGTCTTAAATCTTTTGGTCAGTTCAGCCGTATCAACCAAATTCTGAATGAAATCAGCTGAAAAGGAGAACCCAAGAGCGCCCAGAAATCCATCTTTTGAATAAAGGGGCATTACTATCGCGTAGAGGGGCACTTTTGTCAAAGTTGGAAGGTAGAAAGTGTCTGTCAAGTAATAACCCTTTTTTTCCTTGGCCTTTTCGAATGAGTTTTCGGGCAGGGAGTTTTTACTTCCTATAAGTGCCTCGCTGCTGCTTGCTATGACAAATCCGTTTTTGTCCATCAGGGATACTCCGGTTACAAGCATCGATGCCCTTACCCTTGCCTTAAAGGCATTAGTAAGGTTCTCCCTGATATCGGAGTCCATATCCCCAAGCTCTCCCTTGGAGGCAATAGCCCTTTGCAGTGCCGGCCCCTCAAAGGTCGCGGTTATGTCTGCCCTGTTTGCCTCAAGGATGTTTCTCATGGAAGTCGAAAGTACTGCAGATGTGGTCTGAAGGTTTCTAAGGACCAGTTTTTTCTCATTATTGTATGACCTGGTTATAAAAAAAACAGAGAGTATGAAAAACGGTATTATTGAGCACAGGAGAAAGACAAGCCAAAAAAGTCGGCGAAGTTTCAAAAAAACACCCCCTGTCGGTCGGTTATATTATCAGCGATTGCTCTCATGATATTACCATGTCTTTTTTAAAAACCGCTTCAATTATTGCTTAATTAAAAAAGCCCCCATCCCGGAGGGATAAAGGGGCCTTCGTATGGTTTTTAGTTCTTGTCCGGTTTCTACCTGCTTTTGCCCTGGTTTGCTACCGCAGCCTGGGCAGCGGCTATAGCGCCCTCATCTCCGAGGTAATAATGCTTTATTGGCTTGAGTTCTTCGTCCAGTTCGTAGACGAGGGGGATCCCGGTAGGTATGTTAAGCTCCAGTATCTCTTTTTCCGATATGCCGTCCAGGTATTTGACAAGGGCCCTAAGGCTGTTGCCGTGAGCGACTATCACAAGCCTCTTGCCTGCCCTTATGTCGGGCGCTATCGCCTCTTTCCAGTAAGGGACTACCCTTGCGACAGTGTCGGCAAGGCATTCTCCCGCGGGGAGTTCGTTTTCGGCAAGTCCGGCGTATCTGGGGTCTTTTCCGGGGTAACGTTCATCTGTCTTTTCAAGAAGCGGGGGTCTTGTGCCGTAACTGCGCCTCCATATCTTGACCTGTTCGTCTCCGTATTTCGCGGCAGTCTCGGACTTGTTGAGTCCCTGCAGTCCTCCGTAGTGGCGTTCGTTCAGCTTCCATGAGTTCTCTACAGGGATCCACATCATGTCCATCTCTTCAAGTACGCACCAGAGTGTCTTTATGGATCTTTTCAGGACGGATGTATATGCTTTGTCAAAGGCGAAGCCCTTTTCCTTGAGGACTTTGCCTGCGGACTGCGCTTCGAGGAGTCCTTTTTCAGAGAGCGGGACGTCGGTCCATCCGGTGAACCTGTTCTCTTTGTTCCATTCACTTTCCCCATGCCTGAGCAATACTATCTTGTACATCCAAGATGCCTCCTATTCAGTTTTGTCCTTATTGTTGTTTTCTCCGCTGACAGTGACTTTGTCTCCGTCATTAAGGGTGCTTCCTCCAAAAACTATGACCCTGTCGCCCGGCTTTAGCCCCTCTGTTATGTGGATAAGAGATCCCTGTCTTACGCCGGTGGCGACGTCACGGAGTTTCGCAGCTCCTTCCACTTCAAGCAAGACATAATGGCCTGTCTCACTTTCATGAAGAGCGTTTTCCGGTATGAGCACCGCATTTTTGATCTCTCTTTCCACTATTGAGGCCTGTCCGAACATTCCCGGCCTCAGCTGACCGCCGGTCTCTCTGTTGTCCAGCTCGATATCTACATTGCTGGTCCTGGTCGAAGGGTCTACATACTGATCCACCCTTGTCACTTTTCCAACAAATTCTTTATCCGGCAGAGCGTCGAATTTAAGGAATACAGGCATTCCGCTTTTAACAACAAAAATTTTTGACTCAGGAACCTTCAGGGTGGCTTTTAATCTTCTCAGATCAGCAATATCGATTATCGGCGAGTTAGGAGAAATCATTGCGCCTGTCGTTAGCGAAAAATCATTGAGCACAGTGCCGTCTATCGGAGCGACCATTATATAATCCGCTTTCGCAGAGCCTACTCTTACCAGCTCCGCAGCCGCCTGTTTTTCTTTTGCAATTGCAGCATTGTAGGAAGCCCTTGCGCTTGTGTAAGCTGTTTCTATGGAATCATACTGCTGCTGGGTGCTGAATCCCTCTTTGACGAGCCTTGCGTACCTGTCAAGAGTTGTTTTTGCGTTCATCATCTCAGCTTTTGCCCTTTCAGTGTCGGCTTTTACCGATGCCGCCTGGGCGCGTACCGAACCTATGAGAGCATCCTGCTGGTCGTGTTCGAGTGTCGCTATGACCTGTCCCTTTCTTACCAGGTCTCCCTGCTTGACGTGGAGTTTTTCGAGTCTTCCTGTCACCCTGGGGAGTAACTCTACCCTGTCCACTGCGTCTATGGAGGTGTTCTGGATTATGCTTTCCCTGACGGTCTTATCTGCTTTGACCGTTTCTATCTTCACAGCAGCCGCCTGCTTGCCGTTTCCGTTTGAGTCAGGCGAGAAGATAGCTTCTCTCCGGCTGTATATCCCGATAGCTGCCAGCAGTATGACCGCCGCAGCGACTATCATCATCAGCCTCTTTTTGTCTGAGATCCTATTCGAATAAGTTCCATAGTTGTTTTTGTCACTCATGGTCATCTTCTCTCCTCGGTCCATTCTATGACGGTGCCTTCTGTAACTTTCAGCGCGATTATTGTAAGAAGGTGGTTGTACTGTGAGCGTGCATGATCAAGCCTTGCAGAGGTCAGCGAAGTCTGGGCGTTCAGCAGGTCCAGCTGAGGTGTTACCCCTTCCCTGAAACCCACTTCGGCAAGCCGGAGGGATTCCTTTGCCAGCTCGAGGGCCTTTTCCGAGGCCTTAAGATGGTGCATAGTGCTCTCTATCTCTGTCCATGCAGTTTCGACCTCAGATTTTATATCGAGTTCCTTCTGTTCCAGAGCTATCTTGTCCTGTTCCAGGACAGCGCCCGCCCTTATCGCATTGCTCCGGGCGGTGTTTCTGTCAAAGATGGGGACCGTGACGGACAGTTCAGCCCTCCACGTGTCGTCGCCTCTGTCATCTTTTAAATATGGGTTTAAATATCCAGCGGATGCGCCGAATGTTATTTTGGGCCGTGTACCGCTCTTTTCGATCAATATCTGATTTTTCTGGTATCCAAGCTGTTCCTCAAGTTTTTTGAGGTCAGCCCTCTTTTCCAGTGCGGTCTCAAGTGATGTCTGCCTTGTGCCCTCCGCTTCGGGAACGCTGAGGTTGCCTGTTATCTCACGCCTTTTCTCAGGAGGTATGCCCATGTAGTTCATTAATGATATGTGGGCAGACTCATAAAGCCCCTTCGCGGTACTCAGGTTGGCCGTGTTGGTCGCAAGAAGCTGTCCCGCCCTTATCACCTCAAGGCTGTTTGCCAGCCCGAGTTCCCTCATCTTCTGGATCTCTTTGAGGTGCTGCTCGGATGTGTTCACAGCAGACTCCTCAGCCTTTATCCTTTCGCGCTGCAGAAGTACATTGTAAAACCTCGCATAGAGCTCTCCCACAGCATTGTTTTCTCCGTTTGCTATTACCATCCCGGCTATGTTCTTCACCTGTTTTGACTGGCTTCTTATCGCAGAATTTTTGCCTCCTGAGTAGATGACCTGTTCAAGAGTAGCCCTCGCGCCTTTGTTGTCGTTTCTTTCACCGTCATTTGTAGTGCTTTCCTTCTGCCTGTCCAGATATGCATTTGCGGAAAGGCTTGGAAGGAGCGTCCCGTCAGCCTGGATCTGGAAGGCGTATGCCTTTATAGTCTCCTGTCTCAGGGATCTCAGGCCCGAGTTGTTTGTAAGGGCCAGTTCGATAGCCTCATGTATGTCCAAGGTGCTGCCCTCTGCATTGCTGCTTGAAGTTCCCAGAAGCAGCGTGAAGGCGATCAGGATATATGTAATTTTGCTTCTGTTCATGTTTTTCTCACGCTCCCTATTTGGAGTTAAGCGCCCTTGACTGCGCAGACCTGTTGAATCTCCTGTAAGCGCGGTATCTCTTTATTGCTGCACTTACCCTGTCTTTTATATCATCGAGCAGGAGGTATACAACAGGGATAACGACGAGTGTAAGCATGGTCGAGGTAAAAAGCCCCCCGATAACTGCCACCGACATAGGCTGGCGAGTCTCCCCACCCTCGCTCAGAGCCAGTGCTATAGGGAGGGAACCGAACATTGTTGAAACGGTGGTCATCAGGATAGCCCTGAGGCGGAGAGGTCCTGCTTCCAGCACGGCCTCTATCTTATTCATTCCTTTTGCCCTCAGCTGATTTATAAAGTCGACCAGAAGGATGGCGTTATTTACTACGACCCCGACAAGCAGGATTATCCCCATGAAGCTCATTACACTTATCCTTAGCCCTGCCAGTGCCAGGAGTCCGAATGACCCCGCAGTCATCAGAGGGAGCGAGAACATGACTGTGAACGGATGGATAAAGGATTCGAACTGTATGGCCATTACCATGTAGACAAGGATCACGGCAAAGATGAGGGCAATGGACATATAGTAGAAGCTTTCCTTCATATATTCCGAATCTCCTGCGGGAGTGATTATAAATGTTCCGTCCTGCGGAGCGTACTTCCTGAATACTTCCTCCATGATCAGGATGCCTTCACCGGGAGAAACGCCTTCAACATTGGCGCCTAGCTGGAGTGACCTCTGCCTGTTGTATCTTTTTATGACGTTTGGCGACATTCCGATAGAGCTGGAAATAAGTCCTTCTGCCCTTATCAGCTGCCCCCCATTTGTCCTGACAAGAGTATTTTTCAGTTTTTCAGGATCGTCCCTTCCGCTTCCCTCTGCCCTGACGCGGATGTCATACCTGTATCCATCCTGGTTGAAAGAACCGGCTCTGTCGCCCCCGAACCAGGTCATGAGTTCGTCGGAGAGTTCCCGTATGTTAATGTTGAGGTCATCTGCGAGCGCGCGGTTCAGTGCCAGGTTTATCCTCGGTTTGTTCATCTGAAGATCCGTTGTTATGTCGACAAGTCCCCTGGCGTTTTCTGCCAGGTCTTTTTTTATCAGCTCTCCAATTTCTGCCAGAGCTTCGCTTGTTGGTCCCTGAATGACGAGCGTGATGTCAGAGCCGCCCCATGTACCCATTTTGATATCCACATCACGGAATACAGAGAGCTTGCCTCGCAGTTGTTTCATTACCACACCGGCAGCGGGCCTGCTGCCCCTGTCGATCAGTTCCATATTGATGGAGGCTTTATATACTTCTTCGCCGCCTCCGCTGCCTACGATCCCGTATGTGTAGGCTACCCTCTCGTCTTCCTGAATAATTTTGACCATGTCTTTTACGACGCTTTCTGTCATTTGAAGAGATGAATCAGCCGGAAGCTCTATCTGGACCCTAAGGCGTCCCTGGTCTTCGCTTGGGAAAAATTCTGTGCCGAGGGTGGATGCGAATCCTATTCCGAGGAAGAAAAGTCCAAGCGCCGCAATAAGAACGGATTTACGGTGTGAAACTGCATATTTTAAGACCCCGCTGTATTTCCCTTCGATCCATATAAATGGTTTTTCCAGTTTTTTCTGCACAGGACCGTCAATCTTCTTCCCGAGGATCCTGGAGCAGAGATACGGTGTCAATGTCAGCGATATTATCAGTGATATAGTTATAGTTGTTGCGACTGTTACGCCGAAAGAGTTGAAAAAACGCCCCATAATGCCACCCATGAAGGCTACCGGAACGAATACAGCAAGAGTAGTCGCGGCTCCTGCCAGTACTGCGAAAGCGACTTCTCCGCCTCCGTCCTGCGCCGCTCTGTAGGGAGTCTTGCCCATGTCGCGGTGCCTCGTTATGTTTTCCATGACGACAGTGGTAGCATCAACGACCATGCCGACAGCCAGTGAGAGTCCCATCATGGACATGTTGTTTATCGTTATGCCCATCCAGTAAAGGACCGAGAGGCTTCCAAGAAGGCAGACAGGGATCGTGATCACAGCAACTATCGTTGCCCGTATTGTTTTCAGGAAGATGAACATTATAACGGAGGTCAGGAGTATCGATGCTACGATATCCCAGAAAACTCCGCTCATCGAGCGCATGATGAATTTAGCATTGTCCTGCACTACTGCAAGGCTAGTTCCGGGAGGCGCGGTCAGGTTTAGCTCCTTTATCCTTTCGTTGACCATGCGCGAGAGAAGGACCTCGTTGGCGCCCTTCTGCTTGCGGATCTGTACCATTACAGTGGGCCTGCCTTCATAAATGGCTCCGCTTCGTTTGTCCTCAAGGCCGTCTTCTATCCTTGCCACGTCCCTCAGTCTGATCACAGCGCCGTTCCTCACCGCTATAGGGAGATATTCAAGCTCAGAGACGGACGAATACTCCCCTTCAAGCCTGATCCCGTATTCTTTGGTCGCGGTCTCTATCCTGCCGGCCGGAAGTTCAACATGCTTTGTGTAAACCGCAGATTTGATCTCTTTAGTTGTAAGGTCATAGGCTTCCAGACTGTCAGTATTTATCCATATCCTTATCTCCCTGTCCCGGAAACCGGCAAGCTGGACACCTCCGACGCCCTTGACAGTCTGCAGGCGTTCTGTGACTACCTTGTCAACGTACCGGGCAAGTGTCTTCATGTCTGTCCTGCCGTCGTTTTTGACTGCCACGTTCATTATCGGCCTGTCAGACGGGTCGTATTTATCTACCTGCGGAGTATCCGCATCATCGGGAAGACGGCTGGCTGCCATACTGACTTTTCCGCGAACATCAGCGGCGGCATCGTCAACGTCTCTGTCCAGTTCGAATTCTATGACGATTATCGAACGCCCTTCGTAGCTGCTCGAGCTCAGGTTTTTGATGCCCTCTATCGTGTTTATCCTTGCCTCCAGCACGTCTGTAACATCATTGTCGATAATAGCGGGACTTGCGCCCTCCATTATCGTCCTGACCACAACGATGGGGAATTCGACGTTTGGCATTCGTTCGACGCCCATATTCATGTATGAATAGGTGCCAAAAACGATCAGAGCTATAGTGCAGATAAGGACCGTAACAGGCCTTCGGAGAGATACTTCGATAATTTTCATATAAATATTTCATCCTTATGTAAAGATTTCATTATATAGAACATTATATAGAACATTGATACTATAACCCAAAAATGTGTCTTTTTTGTGTCAGATATCAAGTACTACATAATTTTATTATAATCAGTATTAAAAAACCCTCGTATTATGCTTACTAAAGAGGCGCGGGAAAAAATATTCCAGCGCCTCTTCAGTTCTATTTGTCTTTATGTCCCACCGGATCTTTTTGAGTCCTTCTATATGTCAAGATTTCGGACTTCGCGGCCGTAAGTCTCAATGAATTTCCTGCGGGGCTCAACATCGTCACCCATGAGTATTCCGAAGAGCTCATCGGCTTCTACCGAATCCTGTACCTCCACCCTGTTCACGATCCTGTTCTCAGGATTCATTGTGGTATCCCAGAGCTGTTCTGCGTTCATTTCTCCAAGTCCCTTATAGCGCTGTACATCAACTTTTTTTCCTGCGGCCGCAGCCTGGATATCTTTCATCTCTTTTTCCGAGAAGCAGTAGGTGACTTCTTTTCCTACCTGTACCCTGTAAAGTGGCGGCTGCGCCACATACAGATATCCCCTATCTATTATCTGCGGCATGTACCTGAAGAAAAGCGTGAGCAGCAGGGTACGGATATGGGCTCCGTCAACATCGGCGTCTGCCATTATGAATATTTTGTGGTAGCGCAGCTTCTCCTCGTTGAAATCATCGCCGACCCCGGCTCCCAGTGCGAGTATAATATTTCTTATAGTCTCGCTTCCCAGGATCTTTTCGAGACGGGCCTTTTCAACGTTGAGGATCTTTCCCCTCAGTGGGAGGATGGCCTGGAATTCACGGTTTCTTCCCTGTTTGGCACTGCCTCCGGCGCTGTCTCCTTCTACTATGTACAGCTCGCAGTCCGCGGCGTTCCTGTTGGAGCAGTCAGCAAGCTTGCCGGGCAGTGTCAGCCCGTTCATAACGGATTTTCTGCGGACAAGGTCCTTTGCCTTCTTTGCGGCCTCTCTTGCCTGTCTTGCCCTGATAGCGCTCTCGACTATGGGCTTAAGGATCTCAGGCCTTTCGTCGAGGACTTCTTTCAGCCCCTCGTATACGAGTGAGTCAACGATCCCTTTTACGTCTCCGTTACCCAGCTTGGTCTTTGTCTGGCCTTCGAACTGAGGCTCCATGACTTTTACCGATATTACAGCGGTCAGGCCTTCTTTTAGGTCGTCCCCCGTAAGGTTTGAGTCTTTTTCTTTGAGTATTTTTAGTTTTCTCGCTTCGTCGTTCACTGCCCTTGTGAGTGCTGTCCTGAATCCGGCGACATGTGTTCCGCCCTCTATCGTATTAATTAGGTTTACAAAACCATAGAGCCGCTCCATGTAAGTATCGTTGTACTGTATGGCGACTTCTATTTCGGTTTTATCTTTTTCCCCGAATATTACTACCGGTTCCTTAAAAAGGACCTCTTTGCCCTTGTTAAGGTATTCGACGAAGGTGGAGATCCCTCCGGGATAGTTGTAAGTGCGTTCCTGAGGTTTCTCCGGTCTTTTATCCGCGAAGTTGATCGTTATATGAGAGTTTAAAAATGCAAGCTCGCGAAGCCTTGATTTAAGGACATCGGCCTGGAATTCAATAGAGGAAAAAATTTCTTCATCCGGCATGAACTGGACTCGTGTGCCTCTCATGTCAGTATCGCCTGCCACGCAAAGGGCCGTGACCGGGATCCCTCGCTCGTAGCGCTGACGGTGTTCCTTGCCTTCCCTCCAGATAGTCAGTTCAAGCCATTCGGAAAGGGCGTTGACTACAGATACGCCAACTCCATGGAGTCCGCCTGAGACCTGATACGCGCTTTTGTCGAACTTGCCGCCCGCATGCAGGATAGTCATTACCACTTCGGCCGCCGATTTTCCGGACTCATGATCTTCTGTCGGGATCCCGCGTCCGTTGTCTACAACTGTTATGCTTCCATCCTCGTTTATCGTTACGTTGATAGTGTCGCAGAAACCTGCAAGGGATTCGTCGATCGAATTGTCTACTACCTCGTACACCAGATGGTGCAGGCCTCGCGGTCCCTGGTCCCCTATATACATCCCAGGCCGTTTTCTTACGGCCACGAGACCTTCAAGCACATGAATATCCTTTGCTGAGTACTCGGAATCTTTTGTCAGCATTGAGTTGTTTGGAATGCACATATTATCCATTTATTGATGAACTCCTTCCATTGATCGTCCTTTTGCTGAGGAAATCAAGCTGTCGCTTTTTTAGGGTAGTCGGGGTGAAGCCGGTCCTGATGACAGAGCCGTCTCTTTTAAGTATCTCTGTTCCATTTTCTGTTTTATAGATGGCTACTGTGTTTGCAAGGCAAATGATGCTTTCGCCTTCAAGAGGAATAAACAATGACCAGGTCCCCAATCTGTAATTTTTAACCTTATAATTATACCATCTCATTGCTCAATGTTCCTCCGTTACATTGCGTGACATTGAAAATGGAAAGAGTGGTATCGTAAAAATGGACGAACTTTTTATTCTGACTAATTCGCCCGGAGAAGTATCGGGATGGGTAAGGCCGGTAGTATCGGAGCTTGCCTCAAAAGGCTTTCCCGCGAAAGTCTCTCTTGTTGTCCTTCCCTGCCAGTATGCCAGCGGAATGGAGGCGGAGTATGGAAAAGAGATCGAAGGGATAGACTCTGTATCCACCTTTAAAGAGTTATGGAAAACCTCCGTGGCGTTGAAGGAAACAAAAAGGCTGATCCTTCAGCTTGGGGGAGATCCCTTCTTCGGCGCGATACTTTCCGCGAAACTGAAATGTATATGGATGATATACACGGCAAGGCCAAGATGGAGATCCCGGGTCGGCCATTATTTTGTGCCGGATGCAGCCGCTGAAAACAGATTTGCTGTTCAGGGAGTCAAAAGGGACCGTTTGACCAGGGTCGGGAACCTGATATTTGACAGCGCCCCCGAATGTGAAGATGCAGCTGGATCAAGGAAGATCATGGGGCTGTCCGGGGATGAGGAAGCTGTCTCCTTTTTGCCGGGCAGCAGGCCATTCGAATACCGTGATGGATTTCCTTTTTTTTCGTGCGCTGCAATGGAGTTTTTGAGAAATCACCCAAACTATCATGCCTTTTTGCCTGTTGCTCCCACCGTTGATGAAAAACTGCTAATCGAAGGCCTTGATGAGGCAGGCCTGAATTGGACAGGCGGATCTACTGCGGAAGAAATATTATGGGATGGACCGGGGAGGATAAGGTTTATACGCGAAAACAATTTTGAGGCTATCAAAGCCTCCACACTTGCTGTTGCTTTTCCGGGCACAAACAACCTCCAGATAACCTCGCTATGTGTGCCCCTCCTTACCGTGATCCCCCTGAACCAGGCTGAGAACATTCCACTTGACGGCATCCCCGGAATGATCCCGATGTCCGTTCCGGGAGCGAAGGTGCTCAAGAAAAAATTGGTCTACTGGTATAGCAGGCGACTCAAATATGCATCGCTTCCCAACAGGATGACGGGTAAGGAGATCGTTCCTGAACACAGGGGAGTCATGACACCGTCTATGGTAGCTGGGCTTGTTGAAGAACTTGTTTCTGATCCCGAAAGGCTGAGCGCGATAGTGAGGGGATACTCTCATATCGTTCTTGAACGGGGTGCGGCTTCAAAGATAGCAGATAAGGTCTGTGACTATTTCTCGTCAGTAAGCTGAGGCTGCTCCTTCGGGCTATCATTTTCAGCCCGCAGTTTTGCCTCTTCGTTTTCTCTGTCGATGTCGTTGAGGTAAGTCCTCCATATTTTGAGAGCCAGAATGGCGGAGATGACCCCTCCGATAAGACCGGCAGCTATCACCAGGGGTTTGCCCTGATCGAACATGTAGCCGCCAAGCCCGCCCAGGGCATAGCCAAAGGCGATTATCGTTCCAAATGAAAAAATAAGGACCAAAAGTCGTTTGCACATGGGATAATTCTAGTCATAAAACGGTATATGTCAAACTTGCCATAGTATGAATATATGTTATGATGAGACGTTGTTGAACTGAGGTGCAGTGTTTCATTTTGAACATATTGGTTTCAGGGGGAAAATTAGTGATAAATTATTCAAACTACTACAATACTTCATCAGATTTTGTATATCTCGAACTGCGGGCCAGAATTGTAAACAAACAGCTCAAGCCGGGGGAAAGGCTTCCCGAAGTTAAGATATCCAGTGAAATGGGAGTCAGCCGGACACCTGTCAGGGAAGCTCTGAGACGTCTTGGAAGCGAGGGGCTTGTAAAGATAATCCCCAACAGCGGGGCAAGAGTCGCAGCTCCAAGCGCAGCAGAGGTAGAGGGAGCTTACGATGTAAGGGGATACCTTGAGGCCCTGAGCGTTCAGCTGGCGTGCAGAAACGGTATCGACAGGAGAACCGCGGGACGGTTCGAAGATGTGCTTAAGGATGAGGAATCAGCCTTCCTCGCCCGCGACCTGCAGGCAAATCTCGAAGCAAACAATAATTTCCACAGGCTGATAGCTGAAGCAAGCAAAAACATCGTCCTCATTGAATACGTTGAAAATATAATTGTTCGAACGAATGTATATATTCTTTTCTACGATCCATTCACAGAGGAAAAAAATTACAGCACGGAGGAACACAGAAAAATACTGGCATCGATCATGTCCCGGGATGAAGAGTCCGCGGACAGGTTAATGAGGGACCATCTCCGCCACTCTCATGCGGTCCTTGAAAAACCATATGAGAGAAGAAATATTCTGGCAAACATAAATGGTCTTGCTCAGCAGAATAAAGCATTTTCATCATAGGGAGGAATTGGGTTATGACAGGACAGATAAAAATACCGTCCTTTGATCTGACAAGAAATTACAACAGGGTAAAAGAAGAGGTCAGGGTAGCACTCGACAGGGTGCTTGAGACACAGCACTTCATTCTGGGACCTGAAGTTGAGGCCTTCGAGAAGGAGGTGGCGGCATACCTTGATGTCGAAAGCACGGTAGGGTGTGCATCCGGTACGGACGCCCTGGTGCTGGCTGTCATGTCACTGGACCTCAAAGAGGGGGACGAGGTAATCACTACGCCCTTTACCTTCTTCGCCACGGCAAGCTGCATAACAAGGAACGGTGCAAAACCTGTTTTTGCCGATGTCGAACCTGACACCTACAATCTCTCTATGGAATCAGTCATGGAAAAAATAACACCCAGGACAAAGGCGGTCCTCCCGGTACACCTTTTCGGACAGACATGCAAGCTGGAACTGATAAGGGACGAACTCAGCCAAAGAGGGATAGCTCTTATAGAGGACTGTGCCCAGGCAATCGGAGCACACAGAATAATAGACAAAAAGATCTGCAGGGCCGGATCTATTGGGGACATTGGCTGTTTCTCATTCTTCCCGACTAAAAACCTCGGCTGCTACGGCGACGGAGGTATGATATCCATACCCCACGGCAAGGAAGGCGCAGCACGGTTAAAGAGTCTCAGGGTCCACGGTTCCGGCAAAACGTATTTCCACGAAGAAGTTGGAATAAACAGCCGTCTTGATGCAGTCCAGGCAGCCATACTGAGAGTCAGGCTCCGCCATCTGGAGGAGTGGAACGAAGAGCGCCGGATAGTGGCCGAAAGATACATGATCCTCTTCAAAGAGAAGGGGCTTCTTGATAAGGTCACTCCCCCGGTCGAAGAGTCCGGCAACAGGCATGTATATCACCAGTATGTAGTGAAGGCGGAGAGAAGGGATGAGCTCCAGGTATATCTCGAAGAGCGCGGTGTCGTTACAAGAGTCTACTATCCGCTGCCCCTCCATCTCCAGCACTGTTTCTCATATCTTGGATATAAAGAAGGGGATTTCCCCGTTTCAGAGAGCCTGACGGGCTCTGTTCTGGCGCTGCCCATTTTTCCGGAACTCCTGCCGGAGGAACAGGAAAGAGTCGTGGAGGAGATTGCGGGATTTTACGGAAGACACAATTAGTTTGACTAATATAGACTAATATGGTTTATAACAACAACGGAGGTGTCTTAAAATGATGTTCCCATATTTAGATTCGACCATAGTTCTGTTGATACCTGCGATGCTCTTCTCTCTCTGGGCCCAGTTCAAGGTCAAGGGAGCTTTTTCAAGATACAGTGAGGTGAGGGCCGCAAGCGGTGTTACCGCTGACCAGGTCTCCAGGGCCCTGCTTGATAAATTTGGGCTCAGCAATGTAAAAGTGGAGAGGATACAGGGCCATCTTACTGACCATTATGACCCGAGGAGCAAGGTGCTTCGCCTTTCAGATGCGGTATCGGGCAATTCAAGCATCGCCGCGATAGGTGTCGCCGCACACGAGGTAGGACATGCGATCCAGGACAAAGAAGGCTATACCTTCCTTCGCATCAGAAATTCGATAGTACCGGCTGTTAATATTGGTTCCACTATGTCCATGCCCCTTTTCTTCATAGGGCTGATAATGGGCTATACCCCGCTGCTCAACATAGGGATACTGCTCTTCTGCGGAGTCCTTGTATTTCATCTTGTGACCCTGCCCGTAGAGTTCGACGCCAGCGCGAGGGCACTCAAGCTCCTTTCTGAGACAGGCCTTCTGGCAGGCAACGAAGTGGGCGGTGCAAAAGCTGTTCTTGACGCGGCCGCGCTCACTTATATTGCAGCTCTTGTAATGACCATACTCCAGCTGGTAAGGCTGCTCGCCCTCAGGGGGATGCGCAGAGACTAGCAAAATAGTGTAAAATATCGGGAGGTGGCATATAGCTGCCTCCTTTTTTGTTATATTTGAATCGTTCCATGAAAAAGCGGTATTCCGCACATAGAGGTGATCGGCACCGATGAGAGGTATTGAAGCAGCGCTCCAGGTGTATGGGGAAGTAAGCGAAGGCGCCTTCGCCGCTGAAGCGCTCAGGAAGTTATACACGGATATTGCTCCTTCTGACAGGGTACTTGCCGCGACTCTCGTTTACTGTTCGCTGAGAAGGCAGGGGCTCTGGAAGCATCTGCTTATGAAATACTGCAGACGCAACACAAAAGATATGTCGCCACTTACGCATAATGCTCTTATCATTGGAATAGCAGGGATAGTGGAGCTTAAATATTTCGCACTTCCTGTTCTCATCAACGGCCTTGTACAGGCAATAAAATCAAAGGGCGATGATCACGATATAGGGCTTGTCAATGCCGTCCTGCACACCGTAGCAGATGAAGCCAAGTCATATCTGGCAGAGCTGAAAAAAAGCAGCGCACTCAGGGACCAGGCACTTTACTGGGGTGTCCCGGGGTGGGCGGCTGCTCAGTGGGCCAAGGACATGTCGATATCAGAGGCAAAGCACCTTGTAAAGTCAAGCGGAATGAGAACGTATCTTTCGCTCAGGCTTTCACGTGGAGTAGACAGGGAAGAATGGCTGCAGGAATACAGGGCTTCAGGGAAAAAAGCCTGGGCATCCCCCTTTCTTGAAAGGTCGGTCCGCACCCCTGCGAATCCTTACCCGCTTGAGATCCCCGGATTTTCAGATGGCAGGATAACACCGCAGAGCGAATCGTCAATGTTTGTTGCGGAGGCATTTTCCAAACGCTGGAAGGGTGAGCCTCTGCTTGATATGTGCTGCGGACGGGGCATCAAGACAGGCCAGCTTGCTGATATGATGCCGGAAGCAAGGATCGAGGGATGGGACATATCCGAAGGCAGGATAAAATCTGCTGAGTACGAGATGATAAGGATGTGCACCGGGGACAGAGTCAGTTTTTACTGCGGAGATTCCCTCAGCCTTGAGCCGAAGACAGTGCCCAAAGCGATACTTCTGGATGCTCCATGTACCGGAAGCGGTACCTGGGGAAGGCATCCGGAAAGCAAATGGAGGATAACTCCCGAGATGGTTTCAGACGCTGCAGATCTTCAGAGAAAACTTCTTGACCGGGCTGTATCTCTCGTTGCGCCCGGAGGCATTGTGGCTTACAGCACATGCAGCGTGTTCAGGGAAGAGAATGAGAAGGTAGTCGCTGCGGTAATGGCCCAGCACCCTGAAATCAACGAAGTTCCGGTTGAAAGAAGCCATAAACTCATGTCAAAGGGCAAACCGTACGGCACTCTTATCTGGCCCGGTCTTCCGTGGATCGACGGTTTCTATCTGGCGCTTCTTGTAAAGCGCAAATAGAGGGGAAGGGGAGCATTTTTTATGGGTAAAGTTCATCGCTGGGGTATGGTGATAGCATTTATCGTGATCATAGCCAGTGCATATTTCGGGATAAAGACAGTTTTCGTTGAGGACAAAAGTGCCACCGTGCCAAACATGGTAGGCTTGCAGCTTGTAGATGCAGTAGAAGCTCTTCAGAAGGAAGGACTCCTTGCCAAAGTCGACCAGGTCGATTCGCCTGAAAGGGCAGACACAGTGATCTCACAGAACCTCCCGGCAGGAGAGAAAGTATCAAAGGGAAAAGTGGTCATCGTCAGGGTCAGCAAAGGCGGATCTTTGCTTCCGGTCCCCGATGTAAGGGGGCTGAAGTTTGAGGAAGGCGTAAAAAGGCTAAGCGAAGCAGGCTTCAAAGTGGACGAGATAACCAGGGTAACAGATAAACTTAAACCAGCCGGATCGATCATTGCACAGAACCCGGCTGCACCTCAGCAGGTAGCGGCTAACTGCATGGTAAGCCTCCTTGTCAGTTCAGGCGGAAGCAGCGTCGGTGCATTTGTAACAGTCCCCGATCTCAAGGGCCAGGGAGTTGATGTGGTGGCCCAGGTGCTCGAACAGATAGGACTCACAGTCGGAAGCAAGTCAGAAACGCCTTCGATAGAGGTACCTGCAGGTACGGTAGTAATGACCAATCCAAAGAACGGAGCCAATGTCCCTGCCGGAACACCGGTCAACATCACGATCGCAAGAGCTTTAAAACCGGGCGAGGCTTCGAATGAAACTCCGCCGGCTGACGACCAGGATACTCAGAGGGCCGCTGCCGTCAGAACTGTTGTTATCAAAAACACCGAACCTTCGGATATCCCGACGAAGCTGCCTGAAAACCCTGCCCCGGCGCCGTCACAAGAACCCAATAAAGAGGAAGTCAAAATCGAGGAAGAGCCTGTAAAAGCTCCGGAACCGGCAAAGCCCGCCCCTGCGCTGAATCAGAAAACAGCAAAACTGAGATACCAGGTCCCGCCTCTGACTAAACCTCTCTCATTGAAAATTGAGCTTACAGATGATACGGGAACAAAGGTCATTAAGGATGTCATGGCAAACAGCAGCGAGTATATCTCGATGAATGTTCCTTACACCGGACAGGCCACGATTACCATTTATCTGGGAGGTGACTTCGTATGGCAGGATCGTTTCAAATAATGAATGAGATGGAAGGCAGGAGCGTGATCATTTCGCCCTCGCTGCTTTCCGCGGATGTCCTCAATATGGAGAGGGATATCGAGAAAATTCAGAGTGAGGCCGAATGGCTCCACCTCGATATCATGGACGGACATTTTGTGCCGAACCTTTCATACGGCCCCTCTCTTTTAAAAGCGCTTAGAAAGAGATACCCTGACAAATTTATTGATGTACATATTATGGTCGAACCTCCGGAAGCCTTTACAGGAATGTTCCTTGCGGAGAAGCCTTCCGTGCTGACTGTCCATGCTGAAGCGACCCCGCACATACACAGGGTCCTCCAGAGCATACGGCTCGAAGGTGTTCCCTGTGGCGTTTCGATCAATCCGGGAACACCGGCAGAAGTGCTTTATCCTATCCTTCATATGGTCGACCTTGTACTGGTAATGTCAGTCAACCCCGGATACGGTGGGCAGTCATTCATACCCGAAACTCTGAAGAAAGTATCGGCTCTGGCGGAATGGCGCAGAACAAACGAAGGCGGCTATCTTATCCAGATGGATGGCGGGATCGGCCCTGACAACACGGAGCTTGCAGTAAGGCATGGGTGTGACGTACTGGTCGCGGGAAGCGCGATATTCAGCAAACCCGATCCGGCAGCGGTGATCAGGGAAATGCGCGTCAACGCAGAAAGGGGGCGTCAGATTGGAGAAAAAAGAGACTCATAATGAGGAACAAAAGACCCAGATACAGATAAAGGAACTCGGGTCGCGACTGAAGAGCATAAGGGAAGCCCAGGGACTTTCAATAGCAGATGTTTCTAATGTGACCAAAATACAGAAACACTATCTGTCAGCGATCGAAGATGGAGATCTTGACCATTTGCCAAAGGGCCCTTACGTCAGAAGTTTCGTACGGCAGTACTGCGATCACCTGAGCGCTCCTGATATATGGAAAAGCTACGACGTCATAACCAAAAGGCAGAAAGCGACAGCACCACTGATCACTGCAGGGGACGAAACGAATTACAGCGATTCTCCTAAGATCTTCAAGCCCAGATCTTTTTTGTGGCTCTATCTTTTGATAGCTCTGTCACTTGGGGCTGCCGGGTGGATAACCTGGCAGTACAGAGGTGACATTAAAACTTCTGCGACAAGCCCTATAGACGGAGGAACGACCGGTACAGTAAGGGAGCAGAAGCCGGAAGAACAGCAAGTTCCGCTGTCGGCGGACGAAGCAGTCCCCCCCGCATCAGGGGATGTCGTCAGCAAAGACGGGCAGACAGACCTCTCATGGATGGACGGCAAACAGCCTATGCAGGTGACTGATTCAGCTGAAGCCGCTAAAGTTACTGCGCCGCAGACCGGAGCATCAAAGCAGGCAACCGGCCCCAGATCCCTAAAGGTTACGGCAGAAAGTGCCTATGTATGGATGAAGATCAGCCGGGGCGATAAAATACTTTTCGAGGGAACTATGAAGCCCGGTGAATTTAAAGAGTATGAGGTAAGCTCAGGACTGCCGATAAGGGTCAGGATAGGAAAACCAGGCAGTACCTCGATACTGTGGGAAGGAAAGAAGATATTTCCTATAGCTCCCGGCAGTAATCCGGCGACGAAATTCTTCTGGCCCGACGGAAAAATTTCAGACAGTTGATCCTCTAAACAAGTCTCTTGTGGATATAAAAGAGGGAAGCCCCTGATCTCAGGCAGGCTTCCCTCTTTTTTGCTGTATATATGGGATAAGCAAGTCCTATGGGATCTTTATTTCAGATTCTGTCGAGCCCATAATGTTGCAGACAAGCTGTACTCTAACTATCGAGCCGGGTTTCAGTCCCTGCAGAATTACGCTGTCACTGAAGCCGCCCGGTCCTCCCTGCTTGTCGTACTGTTTCAGAAGCAGCTGCTTGTTGCCTTCAAAGACTGTAAGTGTGAGGATGTAATGTTTAACAGGATCATTGACACTGTGCTCAGATGTTACTGTCAGGGTCTCAGACGCTTTATCCCAAACTGCATTTACATTTTTTGGGGGGTGTGCGAAGGATGAACCTGCTGAGACCAGTATCAACAGAGCTGCAAAGGCATAGATCAAGGTCTTTTTCATTTCTATTCCCCCTTATCTGAAATCAATTCTATCATAATTAACTCTTTATTTCGGCGTCATAACCTGCTTCGTCTATTTTTTTAAGTAGTTCTTCGGATGAGACATCTGCTTCAACTAAAACTATTTTTGTCTCGAGATCAAGAGATATCACGTTCCCGCCAAGAGATGAAACAGCTTCACGTATACGTTTTTCGCAATGGCCGCACGTCATTTCCGGAATTAAAAGCGTAAATTTTTTCATTTTCATGTCCTCCTTGTTATTTGTCTGCCGAGCCTGAAATGCGAAGCGAGTTCAAAATTACTGTTATAGAGCTTGCTGCCATCGCCAGCTCTGCTACGAGCGGATGGAGCAGTCCCAGCATCGCAAGTGGAATGGCGATGATGTTGTAAAAGAATGCGCCAAAAAGATTCTGGCGGATAACTTGCCATGTCTTTTCAGATATTTTAACAGCTGATACTATCTTTGAGATACCGCCTTTAAGGATAACTATGTCTGCACTGTCAACGGCAAGATCCATGCCTCCGCCCATCGCTACGCCGACATGTGCGCCCTTAAGGGCCGCGGCATCGTTTATACCGTCTCCTGCCATAAGGACTTTCCTGCCCTTGCTCTGGGTCTCCCTCACTATCGAGAGTTTATCTTCGGGACGGACTTCCCATCTGACGTTTTCTATCCCTGCCTGTTCAGCAATTTCCAATGCTGCCTCCATACCGTCCCCCGTGGCCATCATCGTGGTTATGCCAAGTTCCGCGAGGGCTGAGACAGCCTCTTTAGAGTCTTCCCTTATCGGATCAGAGATGGCAAAAAAACCGACCGGGATGCCGTTTTTTCTCACTTCAACAATAGAGCGTGCAAGAGCTGACCTGGCTGTCCATTTTGACCTGTTGAGAGGCCTGCCCACGAACCATTCGACATCCCCCCATCTTCCTGTAACCCCCTCTCCCGGTATCTCTTCAACGTTTTCTGGTTTTTCGTACTCACGTGTACCCAGGGTCCTGACTACAGCTTTGGCTACAGGGTGCCCGGAATTGGATTCAAGGGCGTACGCAAAGGGGATGGCCTCATCTTCAAGTTCCCATTCAAGCACTTTCGGTTCGCCTAAGGTCAGTGTGCCTGTCTTGTCGAGGATGGCGTGGTCAACTTCGTGCAATGTCTGGATCGCCTCCGCATTCCTGATCAGAAGGCCGTTTTTTGAAGCTTCGCCGGTGCTGACCACAAGGGCAAGCGGGGTCGCAAGTCCAAGTGCGCAGGGACATGCTATGACCAGAGTTGCCACGAAGGAATATGCGGCCGCGGATACAGCTGAGCTGAATGCCGTTGGCCAGGGGAGATATGCTGCCAGCGGCGCAATATAGACAGAAAGGCTGTCGAAAAAGAAAAACCAAATCAAAGCGCTCATCACAGCGAGCGAAATGACAGCAGGAACGAATTTGATGGTTATCCTGTCTGCAAGATCCTGAAGGGGCACCTTGCTCCCCTGGGCTTCCCTCACCAGGTCGAGCATTTTTGAGAGGAATGTGTCCTCGCCTACTTTTGTTGTCCTGATCAGAAGCACGCCTGTAAGATTCATGGCCCCCCCTGTAACGTCAGATCCAACATCCTTCACAGCAGGCTGGGATTCACCTGTCAAAAGGGATTCATCGACTCCGGAGAGCCCTTCCTCGACTACGCCGTCAAGCGGTATCCTCTCACCCGGGTTGACCTGGATGACCGTTTCAGGCTTTACAGCTTCTATCGGGACCATGAGAGTCATCCCTTCAGAGACGATGCGGGCTTCCCTGGGCTGAAGCGTCATAAGGGCCTTTACCTGTTTTGCTGCCTTGTCCCTGAGGTGTGATTCAATATACCTGCCCGTAAGGTGCAGCATGAGTATCATGACTCCTATTGTACCGAAGGAGGGGATGTCAAGGCCGAAGTAGTTCATGAGTGCTGTGACCCATGAGGCCACGGCGCTTATAGCTATAAGAGTGTCCATGTTGGTGTGGGCGTGTGCAACTGCTATCCATGCCCCGCGGAGCGTTTTGCGCCCGCCCCAGAATATGGCGATGCCTCCCGCAACTATCTCCATTATCCCGTACCAGTGGTAGTGGATACCCATTGCCATGTGCATGAACATCAGCACCGACATGGGTATGCCGATCAGAAGTATGAAGAAGAGGTCTTTTCTGGCCTCGCGGTATTTTATGTCATCTATGTCTGCCGGAGCCTCTTTAAGTATCTTATACCCGCTTTTTTCAACAGCATTTTCAAGCATTTCAAATGTAACAGAACCGTCAGCTGCAACAAAGACGCTTTCTGTTGCAAGGTTGACGGAAGCATAAGATACACCCTCTACTTTCGAGAGCGCCCTTTCAACTATTTTCGAACAGGTCGTACAGGTCATACCTGTTACGCGAAAAGACATTTTTTGTTCTGACATGGCCAACCTCCAAAAAAAATCACATAAAGACTTGCCTGAAATGAAAAGGTCGCTATAATATTAACGTTGTCCGGAGAGCTGTCCGAGTGGTCTATGGTGACTGACTTGAAATCAGTTGGGTGTCACAGCCCCAGGGGTTCGAATCCTCTGCTCTCCGCCAGGCTTTATATAGGGCGGCTTCCTTCACGGGAGCCGCTCATCGTTATAATGATACTTTACCCTCTTTGGCGTATACAGGTTTTTTTGCTGATATGGCTACTCGTAAAGAAACTGATAATGGGGACATATATGATAAAATTTATACATTCAGAAAAGGAAGCGGGGTTGCCCGAATTGAAAAGAATAGCTGCAGCTGTGATACTGATACTGATCTTTGCCATGCCGGCTTTTGCCGTATTCAGCTCAAAGGGGCAGATCCCCAACGGAGCTCCCGTCGAGTACCGTGGACTCAAGGTAACATCAGAGGGAGTCAACATCACTATTGTGAACAAAGGGGAAGCTCCTGTAAAATTTTCAGCTGCCTGTAGTTTTGTAGGTGAGAACAGAAATGAGATCGGTGATATCTTCATCGAGGAGACCCTGCTGGCACCCGGTGAGGATAAGCAGTTCAAAGGCCTTTATTTCAAAGGTGATCTCAATCTGGCAAAAAAGGCAGCTTCTCTGAAGTGGACGATCTATAAACTCGAACAGTAGTTCTGCGTTGTTTCTTAAAAAATATACATCCAGGGGCCGCTTAGCAGCGGTCTTTTTTTGTGCAAAAAAAGTATTTGACAATTTTAATAAAGAGGATTATTCTTGGCCTCTAACCAAAAAATGACAGCTGAGAAAGCCGATATTTCGGCCATACACTGCATAAGCTGTCTGAGAAGGAGGTTAGAGGGATGAAGACCCTTGCAGTGATCCCCGCAAGATTTGCAAGCACAAGACTTCCAGGAAAGCCCCTCGTTCCGATAGCAGGGGTGCCGCTTGTCATAAGAGTCCTCTCGAATGTCAGCAGATGCAGAAGTGTAGACAGGGTAGTCGTCGCCACAGACGATGAAAGGATAGCCGCGCTCGTCCGTGAGAACGGAGGAGAGGCAATGATGACCCCTCCCGATCTTCCAAGCGGTGGAGACCGTGTCGCATGGGCCGCAGAGAGGATCCCTTCAGAATATGTAATAAACGTGCAGGTTGATGACCCCCTTGTCGGCAGCGACATGATAGACCCTCTCATTGAGGTGCTGAGCTCTGCTCCGGATGTCTCACTCGCTCTTCTCGCAAAAAAGATCGAACGTGACGAAGAGATAACATCCCCCGACATCGTTAAGATGGTTTTTGACAAAAACGGCAAAGGACTCTACTTCAGCCGTTCCCCCATACCTTTCCCCCGGAGTCCAGAAGGGACATGGTACAAGCACATCGGACCCTATGCCTGGAGGCGTGACTTCCTCCTTGGTTTTTCGAAATGGGAGCAGACCCCGCTTGAGAAGGCAGAGAGCCTTGAGATGCTCAGGGTCCTTGAGAGAGGGCATTCCATAAGGTGCATCGTCACGCAGCGTGACACTATCGAGATAGATACCCCGAACGACCTGCTTAGAATAGAGGAATACCTTTCCGGCCCCTGAAGTCCCGGAACATTCCCGTGAGCTTTATCAGCATGAAATTGGCATTTAAACTTTCATTTCGGAGGCGGCAGAGATATGTCCCGTGCAGGGACATCAGGGAGACCTTAAGGAGAGGTGAAACATGGAAAAAATTCCAGCTGATATAAAGGCTTTTGTAAATTCCTCACCCTGGTGGAGTACAGGCTTTCCAACAGAGGTGGTATGTTCCGGAGACGGAGTCGGAGATCTGATAAAAAGAGTGCAGGGTGAGTCACGAAGACCCTTTTATGTCCTGGACAGTTCCCTCAGGGATCAGGAAGCGTTTATTCCTCTTTTCGGCAGGGCCCCCGTCTTCATTTTTGATGCGTCGGCCTCCGAACCCAGGACAGTGGATGTTGACAGGCTTGTAGAGCTGATCGGTTCAGAGACTGATCATCCGGACCTGATAGTGGCAGCGGGCGGAGGTTCAACGATGGACCTGGCAAAAGCAGCCGCGATCTGCACCGCAAATCCGGGTCCCTCTTTCAAATATCAGGGCTATGACATGGAAATGAAAAAAGGGCTTGATATATGGGTCCTTCCCACGCTTAATGGTACCGGAGCGGAAATCACACCCATAGCGGTGCTGAGGGGTCCGGAAAAAAAACTGGGCATAAACAATAAATTTGTAGAGCCTGCCGTCGCTTTCATCGATCCGCAGCTTTCAGCATCAGCCACGAAACTCAACAGGTTCTTCACGCTTATGGACTGCTACTACCATCACTATGAGATCACAAAGAGCAAAACAAGCTCGGGGGAAGCGCTTGCTGACGCATCAAAGGGACTTATGCTTGCCAAGGATGCTCTCTCCCAAAAAATTGACGGATTTGATGCGGCAAAGGCAATAAAGGCCGCAATGGCTTCGGTGCTCGGAGGCAGCAGCAGCATCGGCGGAAGGGTCGGCGCAGCACATGCCCTTTCCTACGGACTGAGCAACTCTTCTCCTGCCCTGCCCCACAGCGTTGCCGTAACGATCTCGATGCTGGCCATGGAGGAGATATACCCCGACGGGTACTCAGATACACTCAGATTCCTTGACCTGAACGGGATAGCGGTCCCCTGTGCTTCAGACTATGGGATAAGCGAAAAAGATATATGGAAGATGACAAAAACAGCCCTTGGCATGGAGAAACTGTGGCAGAGCTGTTTTGGCAATAACTGGCAGGAGGAAGCAACTCCTGACTTTGTCAGAAGTGCCTACATGAAAATTACAAGTATATGACAGGGGAGGAATAATAATGGCAGGGACCGAGCTGTTTGGCATTGAAGAAATTCAGGCGCTGACTGATGTCATAGAAAGAAAGATGATCCACAGGTACGGTTCTCACTCTGTGAGAAACGGCATATACCGTGTGGAAGAATTTGAAGAGAAAGCCAAAAAAATAACGGGATCAAAGCACGCTCTTGCGCTGACAAACGGGACTGCCGCGCTCATCACAGCCCTAAAAGGGCTGGGAGTAGGGCCGGGAGATGAAGTGATAACGTCCCCCTTCACCTTCATCGCCACCATAGAGGCGATAGTTGCATGCGACGCTGTCCCCGTGCTCGGAGAGATAGATGCGACGCTGGGACTTGATCCTGTATCGGCGGAAAAGCTGATAACCAAAAGGACAAAAGCGATAATGCCCGTGCACATGTTCGGAGGCGCAGCTGACCTTGACCCATTCATGGAGATCGGCAGTAAATACTGCATACCTGTGATCGAAGATGCCTGCGAGGTCGTTGGAGGGACGTACAAAGGAAGGTATCTTGGGTCGATAGGCAGATGCGGGACCTGGAGCTTTGACCCCAACAAGACACTTACAGTAGGAGAGGGAGGCCTGATACTCACTGACGATGAAGACCTCTGCTTCAGGATGGACTGCTATCATGACCACGGGCATATCCACAGCAAAGCGCACGACAGGGGTGAAGAGGGCAAGTTCGGCCTGGGAGTCAATTACAGGCTTAGCGAGCTCCAGGGTGCGCTGGGTGTAGTTGCACTGGACAAGATGGATGCCACGCTGGGCAAGTTGAGGGCAACAAAGAAAAAGATACTGGATGCAGTAAGGGAGACGGGGATAAAGCCACGTCCGCTGCATAACGTCGAGGGCGATACGGCTTCCCATCTCATATTCATGCTGCCCTCACAGGAGGCCGCAGTGAGTTTCAGGCGTGCGGCCGGGGAGGCGGGGACCTGTTTCAGCATAATATCTGAAAACACATGGCACTACGCAAAGCACTGGAAGGCACTTGAAGAGATGGGAGAAAAAAATATATTTGGGACACAATCGCCCTCATATGCCCCCGAAACCATGGCAGCGACAGAAGCTATCCTCAGCAGGGCTGTAATGACAGGGCTTAACATCAACATGAGCGACGCGGAGATCGAACGGATCATCAGCTCGGTAAAGTGCGGGGCAAAGGCGTCACTGTGATCGGCAGAGCCTTTGAATATTGGAATAAAAAAGAGCCGCAGAATTCTCTGCGGCTCGCATTTTTTCAGGAACGGGGGTTCGACCGAAGCTCCTCTGCAAAACGGCCGAGCCGTTTCATCGCCTCTTTGAGCGTGTCGACTGAATAGGCGTACGAGATCCTCACATGTCTGTCTCCGCACTCACCGAATGCCGATCCCGGCACCACTGCAACGTTCTCTGCCTTCAGGAATGCCGTACAGAAATCTTCCGAGGTCATTCCGAACTCAGAAATATCGGGGAAGACGTAGAAAGCCCCGTACGGCTCAAAGCAGGGAAGTCCCATCTCCCTGAACGCCTCCATGAGGAAACGTCTTCTCTGGTCGTATGATGCCTTCATCATCTCGATGTCCTTGTCTCCGTCCCTCAGTGCAGATATGGCAGCGTACTGACTGACAGTAGGAGCGGACATTATGGCAAACTGGTGGATCTTAAGCATGTATTCCATAATGTGGGCCGGGGCCAGCGCATACCCAAGACGCCATCCAGTCATAGCATAGGCCTTTGAAAACCCGTTGATAAGTATCGTTCTTTCCTGCATGCCGGGCATATTTGCGATGCTTACATGAGCTCCCTTATAGGAAAGCTCGCTGTATATCTCGTCAGTTATTACTATTAAGTCATGCCTGAGCACCACTTCGGCGATTTTTTCAAGATCTTCCCTCTCCATTATGGCTCCGGTAGGGTTGCTTGGGTATGACATAAGAAGCGCCTTTGTCTTTTTTGTTATTGCGGCCTCAAGTTTCTCCGGAGTCAGGCGGAACTCTGTATCGGAACTGAGCGGTATCGGCACTGGAACTCCGTCAGAGAGGAGTATGCATGGCTGGTATGAGACGAAGCAGGGTTCGGGATAGACCACCTCGTCACCTGGATCCAGAAGCGCCCTTAAGGCAATGTCTATAGCCTCGCTTCCGCCGATCGTCACAACTACCTCGTTTTTGCTGTCGTAATCAAGGCCGTATTTTCTTTTTATGTTTTTGCATATCTCATCCCTTAACTCGGGAAGCCCGGCATTGGAGGTGTAAAAGGTCCGTCCTTTCTGGAGCGAGTACATGCCTTCCTCCCTTACGTGCCATGGAGTGTCGAAATCAGGTTCGCCGACCCCGAGAGATATTACGTCAGGTATCTCGTTTGCTATGTCAAAAAGCCTCCGTATGCCAGAGGGCTTTATCTTTTTGATCTTTTCGCAGATGAAGTCCCTCACGGTGTTACGACCATCCTCAGATCCCTGTGTGGTTCTATGAACGAAGTTCCGTGGTCCTTGTACCTGACAAGAACGATATGTGTGGCAGTGCTCTGCACCTCATCTATCACAGCGAGCTTTGAGGAAACGAAGAAGGCGATCTCCTTCATGGTCGCTTTTTTCAAGATCACTGTGAAATCATATCCTCCCGACATGAGGTATAGAGACTCTACCTCCGGGAACTGATAGATCTTTTCCGCTATCTTGTCGAAGCCGTTGCCCCTCTGGGGCGTAACTTTCAGCTCGATAAGGGCGGAGATCTTTTCATCGTCAGTCTTGTCCCAATTTATAAAGGCATGGTATCCGCAGATGATATTTTCCTTTTCCATCGCATTTATTTCGGCAGCTGTCTCTTCAGCGTCGCATCCCAGCATTGAGGCGATGTCCTTCGCGTTCAGCCTGGCATCCTTCTCAAGTATCCCAAGTATTTTTTTTCTTATCTCTTTTTCCATCTTCATGCCCTCCCATACGTTACCGCATTGTGCATATTCATCACTTTACCTTAATTTGTAGAAAGTGTAATTCTCGTGCCTTTCTAAAGATCAGTCAAGGGCTTATGAGCACCCAATAAATTAAAAAGACACAGGGCGATCGCCCGGTGTCTTTACGTTTGAAGTTTGATCAGCCGCTGCAGCCATGTTTTTTAAATTATTCAGCTGCGGCTGCAATGATTTGAGGTTCTTTTATTATCGCAGTGACTTTCTTCCCGGACAAAACCGGCCCTTGCTATTTTATTTTTTGTCTGTTAATTCTTTGTGTTGAGCAGTTTTTCTTTCCACTCTTCCATTTTGAAGCCGGTGATGACAAAATCATCTCCTACGAGAAGGGGCCTTTTTACAAGCATCCCATCTGTCGCAAGCAGCTTTATCTGTTCACCTTCGGTCATATCCGGCATCTTGTCCTTAAGTTCAAGGCTTTTGTAGGCCTGTCCGCTTGTGTTGATAAATTTTTTCAGGTCGACCCCGCTCATTTTGTGCCATTTTGTAATTTCCTCTGAGGTGGGGTTGTCGATCTTTATGTCGCGCTCCCTGTATTTGATCTTGTTTTTGTCAAGCCATTCCTTGGCTTTTTTGCAGGTCTCTCAAGTCGGTAAACATATGAACAGCATACAGTCCATCCCCTTTGCATAAGAATTATTTGCAGCCTTTACTGATTATCCGCTATATGATGATCCCTGTACAGCGGGCAGAGGAATGATGATAATATATTGCTATGCTATATGTTTTATTATGAAAAACATCCGATCAAACAAAAAGGGGGCAGCAAATATGAAGGTGCTGGTAATAGGCGGAGTCGCAGGAGGAGCCACTGCAGCGGCGAGACTGCGCAGGCTTGACGAGAAGGCTGAGATAATAATGTTCGAGAAGGGGCCTTACGTCTCATTTGCTGCCTGCGGTCTGCCGTATTTCCTTGGCGGCAGGATAGTCGATGACGCGAAAAAGCTAATAGTGAGGACTCCTGAGCAGTTTCTCAGAAAAAATAATATTGACGCAAGAGTCAACAATAGGGTGACTTCTATAGACAGGGAGAATAAAAAGGTAGAGGCCGAAGACCTTATGACCGGGAAAAAGTACACAGAAAGCTATGACAGGCTTATCATTTCAACAGGGTCTTTTCCCTTCCGTCCGAACATTCCCGGTATAGATTCAGAGGGAGTTTTCACCCTTTGGAACATCCCCGATGCTGTGAAGATAAAAGAGTATATAAGCGAAAAAAAAGTCAAAAACGTAGTCATAGTAGGCGGAGGCGCCATTGGGCTCGAAGTTGCCGAAAATCTGACGGAGTCCAGCCTGAAGATAACTATAGTAGAGCTGAGCGATCACCTTATTGCGCCTTTGGACTCAGACATGGCGGCCCTTGTCAGTAAATATGTGATAGAAAAAGGGATAGAGGTAATCCTAAATGATGGTGTAACTGCAATAGAGAAGAAGGGTGACGGCCTAACGGTCAGGCTCAGGGAGAGCGGGATCGAGGCGGATATGGTCCTGATGTCCGTCGGTGCGAAACCTCAGAGCGAGCTTGCCAAAGAAGCAGGACTCGATCTCAACGAGCGCGGTTTCATAAAGGTCGATGACCGTATGGTGACCTCCGATCCGGATATTTATGCGGTCGGCGATGTGACAGAGGTGAAAAACTTCATCACGGGAAAGCCTGCTTCCGTAGCTCTTGCAGGTCCTGCCAACAAACAGGGGCGTATTGCCGCGGACAACATTGCCGGAATAAAGAGCAGGTACGGCGGGATACAGGGCACCGGGATACTGAAGATATTCGATATGACAGTCGCTTTCACGGGGCTGAGTGAAAAAGAGGCACAGAGGAACGGTCTTGATTTTGACAAGGTGCTGGTCTACCATCATCCCCATGCCGGCTATTACCCCGGCGGAGAGGAAATGGCGATGAAGGTCGTCTTCGAGGTGCCGACAGGAAGGATCCTCGGTGCTCAGATAGTCGGCCGCACGGGAGTAGACAAACGCTGCGACGTACTGGCCGCCTCCATACGCATGGGTGCGACGGCTTATGACCTCACCGAGCTTGAGCTCGCATACTCGCCTCCTTTCGGAACACCTAAGGACGCAGTTAACATGGTAGGGTTCGTCATTGAAAACGTTCTGGCCGGCAAATTTGAAAAGGTTGAATGGAGCTCAATTCAAGGCATGCCTGCCGAAGAAGAGGCTATATTCATAGATGTAAGGGGGGACGACGACATCTCTGTCTCCGAAATAAAGATAGACGGTTTCCGGCGCATACCGCTGGCGGAACTTCGCGGAAAGCTCAGCCAGCTGGACAGGAACAAGCCTGTATATGTCCACTGCAGGAACGGAAAAGAGGGCTACTACGCCGCGTGCCTCATGAAGCAGGAAGGTTTTGATGTTTCCAACCTTGATGGAGGATGCCTTTTCCGCGACTGCTCGATATGTTCCTGTGAGACAAAACCCTGATCACTGATCAAGATGGAATAAAAAGGCCGGCCCCGCTTTCAAATAGGGGGCCGGCTTGATTTTTACGCCTTCAGGTATTGTTGGAGGTAAAGAAGTTATGCTCTTGATGCCCTTGTCGCATTGAGGATCGCAAGCAGAGCGACGCCGACATCCGCAAAGACCGCTTCCCAAAGGCCGGCGATCCCTGCCGCGCCGCCGATAAGGAATATGCCTTTTACGCCCAGAGCCATGAAAACATTCTGCCAGACGATAGCACGGGTCTTTCTCGCTATACGGAGAAGTTCGACAACTTTAAGAGGTGAATCGTCAAGAATGACCGCATCTGCCACTTCGACCGCGACCTGCGAGCCGAACCCTCCCATGGCTATGCCCGTCTCCGAGGTCACGAGAACAGGGCCGTCGTTTATGCCGTCTCCGACATAGAGGGTCTTTTCTGTCTCACCTTTGCATATTTCCATCAATGCATCAACTTTATCCTCAGGCATCAGTTCGGAACGGTACCCGTCGAGGCCGAGTTCATCTGAAATCAGCCTGGCTACGCTGTCACGGTCTCCCGTAAGCATGTAGACCTCTTTGATCCCCTGCTCGCGCAGCTCTCTTATTGCCCTTCCGGATTCCTTTCTGAGGCTGTCCTGAAGGACTATGTATCCCATATAGAGGCTGTCTTTCATGACATGGACTACAGTTCCGTGAGTGGAGACTTCCTCCGGTGTAATGCCGAAATCCTTCATAAGGGCTGAGTTTCCCGCTGCCGTGACAGAATCCCCCTTTGTAAGGATCATCCCTTTTCCGGAGGACTGTGTGATGAGAGCCTCAGGATCGATATCCGTCTCCCCGGCAGCTTCGATTATCGATGCCGCCACTGGGTGGGTAGATCCCACTTCCGCAGCTGCCGCGGTCTTCAGAAGATCTTCCCTGCTGATCTCTCCAAACGGGACGACCTTTGTGACCTTGAAACGGCCGTATGTAAGGGTCCCTGTCTTGTCGAATATTGCAGTCGTCACCTTGCTCAGAGCATCAAAGACATTGGCTCCCTTTACGAGTATCCCTCTTTTAGAAGCGCTTCCGATACCCCCGAAATATCCAAGAGGTATCGATATTACAAGTGCGCAGGGGCAGGATATGACCAGCAGTACCAGTCCCCTGTAAAACCATTCCCTAAGGTCCCCGTGGCCGGTAAGCGGCGGGATGAATGCCACCATAGAGGCCATGGCGAAAACAGCGGGAGTATACCATTTTGCAAATCTTGTGATAAACCTTTCAGTGGGTGATTTCCGTGCTGCCGCGTTCTGTACCATCTCAAGCATCCTTGCGATGGTGGAATCTTCAAAGGGACCTGCTGCCTCTATTGTGATGAGTCCGTCAAGGGCAAGAGTGCCTCCGTGTACCGGATCTCCCTGGATGGCATGGACGGGGACCGATTCACCGGTCATAGAAGATGAATCGATATCCGAGGCTCCTGATCTAATAATGCCGTCGATAGGTATCATCTCTCCGGGCATTACCTGTATGATGTCGCCCTTTACTATCTCTTTCGGGTCTACATCGAGCAGCTCGCCATCTTTTATTACCCTTGCTGATAGGGGTTTGGTAGCCAGAAGCGCTTTTATCGAACGCCTGGACCCGGAGGAGGCCCTCTCCTGGAAAGCCTCTCCCAACCTGTAAAAGAGCATGACGCCGACAGCCTCCGACATCTCACCTATCGCTACAGCGGAGAGAGTGGCCGCGCCCATTAGGGTGAACTCGTTGAAAATATCAAGCTTTGAGATCGCACGCATTGCTGATCTCAGTACAGGCAGGCCGCATATTAAGTAGAGGATTATGAAAGCCGAACCCAGGAGGACTCCGTTGACTGAACCTGAATAGAATTCTTCTGTGACGAGCAGCAGGACGAATACTATTGCTGCTGCCGAGAGAAATTTTATCTCCCTGGCAAAAACAGCCTTTTCTTCGTTCTCATCCTCTTCGCATCCGCAGAAAATATTATCATTTGCTGAGCATGAGCAGCATGAGCATTCGTGTTCATGTTGTTCGGTGTCGTTGTCGTGCCCTTTTTCGTGTTCAGTGTCGCCCATTTTCTATATCCTCCGTGATGCCTTCCTTATAAAAAAAGGCAGCAGGCGCATATAGCGCACGGCTGCCTGAGGTCAGGCCGAATGATCTAATTATCGAACCGGACAGTATCTCCTGTCTTTACTTTTCCGCCCCTTATGACACGGGTGAAAATTCCCTTTTTGGGCATTATGCAGTCACCGGTCTTTCTGAAGACCTCGCATTTCGTATGGCATTCCTTGCCTATCTGCGAGACCTCGAGGATCGTTTCTCCGACTTTGAGCCTGTCCCCGACCTTCAATGCGGAAAGGTCGAATCCCTCAGTCGTCAGGTTCTCTGCGAAACTTCCGGGGACAAGGTCCGGGAGTTTTTCCATCATGGTCCTTATGTCTTCGATCGCGATCAGGCTCACCTGGCGGTGCATGAATCCGGCGTGTGCGTCTCCCTCTATTCCAAGTTCCTCAAGAAGAAGCCCTTCGCCTACGTCATGCTTTATCATCCCTTTTTCGGGGGATGTGCAGACCGCAATGATCTTCCCGACAGCCTCTTTATTCTGCAGCACGGTGGTCCTCACTCACAAAGGTCTCTTCTTCCTCTTCGTGGTCATGGCCGGCACCCCCGCCGCAGGAGCCGCCGCATGCCGTGCAGGTCACGTTTGCCTTGTATCCCTCCGGAGCTTTGCCGGTCTTGCGGATGAAGTAGTCTGCTACAGCAGCCTCTATGCCTTCCTGTGCGAGGAGTGAACAGTGGAGCTTTGCAGGAGGCAGGCCGCCAAGGGCCTCTGCCACGTCTTTGTTGTTTATCTTAAGTGCTTCTGTGATCGTCTTGCCCTTCGCCATTTCGGTTATCATGGAGCTTGTGGCAATAGCCGCCGCGCAGCCGAAGGTCTCGAACTTTATATCTTCGATGACCTCCTGGTCGTTGATCTTAAGATATATTTTCATTACGTCTCCGCATTTCGGATTTCCAACTTCACCTATTGCGTTAGCGTCATCCATCTTGCCTGCGTTTCTGGGGTTCATGAAGTAATCTACTACCTTTTCGCTGTACATGTTATAACATCTCCTTTGTCAGGGATATTCAATATTTATTGGTTTTTCTTGTAGAAAGGTGACAGGGAGCGAAGCTTTTCTACGATGGGCGGGAATTTCTCCAGAACATAATCGATGTCCTCATCGTTAGTATCCTTGCTCAGCGTCATCCTTACAGAACCGTGCGCCGTCGGGTGGTCCATTCCGAGGGACAGGAGTACATAGCTTGGCTCAAGGCTTCCCGAGGTGCAGGCAGAACCGCTTGATACCCCTATGCCGGCTGCGTCCATTAGGAGGAGCATACCCTCGCCCTCGACATACTTCACGCAGATGCTGGCGTGGAATGGGAGCCTCTTTGTCCTGTGCCCGGTCAGTGTGATCTCCGGTATCCTTTCCATAAGGCCGTCGATCAGTTTGTCGCGCAGGCGTATCTCGTTATCTATTTCGCCGCTCGCCAGGCGGTTTCCCGCCAGTTCAGCCGACATGCCGAAACCTATCAGCCCCGGGGTGTTTTCCGTTCCCGAACGGACTCCAAATTCCTGTCCGCCTCCGTGTATGACCGGGATCAGCTTTATGCCCTTTTTGACGTAGAGGGCGCCGACTCCCTTGGGCCCGTACATCTTGTGGGCAGCCATGGTCATCATGTCTATCGGCAGTTCCTTGACATCTATTTTGATATGACCCGCAGCCTGGACACCGTCCGTGTGGAAGAGTACACCATGTTTGCGGCAGACCTCGCCAAGTTCGGCTACGGGTTCGATAGTACCTATCTCATTGTTTGCGAACATTATCGAGGCAAGGATCGTATCGGGCCTTATAGCCGCTTCCAGTTCCTTGGGATCCACCATTCCTGTCTCGTCAACGGGAAGGATAGTGTAGTCAAATCCATTCTTCCCGAGCCATTTCACCGTGTCCAGAAGGGCATGGTGCTCAATGGAGCTGGTGATGATGTGTTTTCCTTTTTCCTTGAGGGCCCATACCGCTCCCTTGATCGCCAGGTTGTCGGCTTCGCTTCCGCCTCCGGTAAAGATTATGTCCTTCGGCTGTGCTCCGATGAGCTCTGCCACCTGTGCGCGGGCTTTGTCCACTCCGACCCTTGCCTGTCTTCCCCAGGCGTGGAGGCTGTTCGGGTTTCCGTAATCTTCCGAGAAGTAGGGAAGCATTGCTTCGAGTACCCTCTTATCGACCTGAGTTGTTGCTGAGTTGTCCAGATAAACTTTACGCGGTGTCATAACAAGTCACCTCTTAATGGGATTTTGATTCTATCTTTTTTTATTGCAGCTGCACTGTGGTGTTCTGCAAACATTCGCTGACTGGTCGACGAGATCCTGAAATGTGGTCCCGTCATAAACGCTTTCAAGTGCTGCCCTTGCTTTGTCCCAGAGAGGCCTGAAGACGCAGTCGCTGTAAAAATCACAGTCGTCATCCACGCGGCTCGTGCATTCAACGGGTCCGAGGGGCCCCTGGACAAACCTTATCACCTCTCCGACAGTTATGCTGTCTGCAGGCTTAAGAAGATAATATCCGCCCTCTTTTCCTCTCGCGGAATCGACAATTTCCGCGCCTTTGAGGCTGTTAAGGATATTTTCAAGGAAACGTACCGGTATAGACTGGGCTTCGGCAATAGTCCCTATCTTGCAGGGACCCTCGTCCTGATGAAGCGCCAGCTCGTATATTGCCCTAAGAGCGTATTGACATTTTTGTGAAATCGCCATAATCCTCACCATCCCTACCAAGCTAGTGAAGATTACTATTATTTCTCCTTGTTGTCAATACATAAAATGCGTAAGATATGGCTGAGCAGTCGCTAAGCAATAGCTGAGCAATGGCTGAGCGGTTGTAAGGGATAGGTTCGGGGAATTACGGCGTGACCGCCGCGGAGAATTCGCGACAAGCCGGGTCGCTGGTGAATTTGCTCGCTTCGCATCGCGGGGAATTCGCAGTTTTTCAAGCTGCGAAGAATTGGTTATCAAATAAAAGAAAAAAATCGATATCCCCTATTAACGGCATATGTGAATGGCGGTTATGGGCCGGATCCTTAGGTTTTACGACGGCTCAGCAACTGCTCAGCAATTGCTCAGCCGGCACTTACTGCTGTTTTCCTGCGAAATAGTGCAGTCCCAGGCTTTTTGAAAGATGTTCAAGGAGGTGCATGCCTCCTACGCTGTTTCCTTTATGGTCAAGAGAGGGGTTGAATACGCCTATTCCCATTCTGCCTTCCACTGCTGAGAGGATGCCGCCTCCGACACCGCTTTTTGAGGGTATCCCGGACTTGATCGCAAATTCACCGGAACCGTCATACATGCCGCAGGTGACCATGAAAGTCTTGACGATCCTCAATATCCAGCTTTCAGCGACCCTTTCGCCGCTTATCGGATGGACCCCGTCGTTTGCGAGCACCATTCCCCAATTGGCCAGGTCTTCAGCAGTTACGTTGACCGAGCACATCCTAAAATAGAGGTCGAGCGCATCTTCGGGGTCTCCCTCAATTATGTTCTCGCTCTTCATCCAGTATGCCATCGAGCGGTTTCTCATCCCGGCACGTTTTTCAGAGAGGTAGACTTCCATGTTTATAGAGAGTTCGTTGTTGAGGCAGACCTTTCTCGCAAGGTCCAAATAAAGTTCGAAGGGGTCCTCCCCCGGTATGCAGCTTGCTGTAGCGATCGCGCCCGCGTTTATCATAGGGTTCAGCGGGTGAGCCGTTTTGGTCTCGAGTCTCACTATGGAATTGAAGGAATCCCCTGTCGGTTCAAGCCCGACTTTGCTGAAGACTTTGTCATATCCGGCTGTCTGCAGGGCAAGCGTCAGGGATATCGTCTTGGATATGCTCTGCATAGTAAAAGGTTCGCGCCAGTCCCCCGCGGAATAAGTCTCTCCGGTCACTGTCTTTATGCATGCCCCGATATGCTCGAGGTCGGCTTTGGAGAGTTCGGGGATGTATGTAGCCACCCTGCCGTTTTTCGTAAACCGTTTTCCCTCGTTTACTGCCTTTTCAAGAGCTTCCTGTATGACCTCCCGGTCCGGGGACTTCTCATCGGAGTGCCCCCGGTCCGAGCTAGAAGCCTGTCTCATCGGGCGAACGGAAGAGCTGCTCATAGCTTCCCGGTATTATAAGTTTTTTTCGCAGCTGTATTTTGGGCATGCCCAGGACGACTATGCCTGAAGTTGGGTCCAGATAATAATTCTTTGCGTCTTCCACAGGATCGAATCCTATAGAGGTTCCGGGCGGGATTATGTTGTGAGCGTCAACGATCACCCTGCGCAGCCTGCAGTTCTCCCCGACCTCAACGTTCTGGCCGATGATAGATTCTTCAACGACGGCTCCGGGCTTTATGACGCAGTTACGGGAAAGCACGCTCTTTCTCACATATGCCCCGAGGACACGGCTCGCCTCGGCTCTGAGGCATCCGTCCACCGAACAGGAGTGGTCCGCAGCAGGATAGGTAAATCCCGGCGGATCGGAATAGGATACTGTCCTTATAGGCCACTGCTGGTTGAAAAGGCTCAGTTCGGAGGGATGCTTGAGAAGGTCCATCTGGGCTTCCCAATAGGCCTTTATGCTTCCCACATCTTTCCAGTAGGGCCTGTCTCCTCCGGGGAGCACGTTGGTGGAGAAGTCATAGGCCATTACTTTCTGGTTTTTGTATAAGGAGGGGATTATGTCCCTGCCGAAATCGTGAGAGCTATCTTTTATTTCGTTGTCTGAAAGGACAGATTCTTCCAGTGTCTCCCTCTCAAAAATGTAGTTGCCCATTGAGACGAAACTGAAGCCGGGTCTTCCCGGGATCTCGGGGGGTACGGCCGGTTTTTCCACGAAGTCGATTATCCTTCCTGTCTCATCTGTTGCTATGCAGCCGAACTGGTTAGCTTCAGAAGATGGCACCACATATGCGGAAACAGTGACATCCGCTTTGTTTTCCATGTGGTACTGGAGCATCTGTTCGATGTCCATTTTGTAGACATGGTCGGCAGCAAAGATGCATATCCTGTCTGCGTTGAAAAGGGTGACCAGATGGAGGTTTTGGAATATGGCATCAGCAGTTCCCTCGTACCAGCGTTCTCCGTCCCACATTTGGGCAGGTACGACATTGACGAAAAAGTCACGCCCGCGCAGCGCGCTTCCAAACTGCCATCCCTTTCCTATATGTTCATGGAGTGACTGGCTTTTAAACTGTATCATGCAATAAATTGAAAAAAGGCCGCTGTTGACCATGTTGGAAAGCGCAAAATCAATGATCCTGTACTTTGCTGCGAAAGGGACAGCAGGCTTAGCCCTGTACTTTGTAAGCGGCATCAGACGTTCGCCCTTACCTCCCGCCAGTACCATGCCCAGGACACGACCGTACTTGCCATGGATCATCTTAACCCCTCCTAAAAAATCTTTTTAACGATGCCTTGCCATTTTCGGGATAAAAGTCAGTCATTTTCAGATCGCGCAGTGTTAATGATCGCATATGAAGCACTGATACTACAAAACAATTATAGCCTAAAAAATATTAACAAGATGTTTTTTATAACAATTATAATTATTTTTTTATTATATTTTGTTTCTGTAAAAAGTATGTCTCACCGAAGTTGCATTTGTGTAAAAAGATCAGTCTGATGTAAGTATGTCCCTGTAGAGTTCTGCATACGCCTTTGCCGAATTGTCCCATGAAAAATCGGAATTCATTGCGTTTTTGACTATGCTCTCCCATCTTTTATTATCATTTTTAGCAGCGATAGCCCTTTCGATGGCCTTTTCAAGTTCCTCCGAAGTGAATTCCTTGAATAGAAAGCCTGTCCCGTCCGGTGATCCATCCGCGTCTATGACAGTGTCGGCAAGCCCTCCTGTTGCCCTTGCAACAGGGATCGTACCGTAGGCAAAAGCTATCAGCTGAGACAGTCCGCATGGTTCGAAGAGGGAGGGCATCAGAAGCATGTCCCCTCCGGCGTACGTAAGATGCGCCTTGACTTCGTTGAACTCGAGGATAGCGTGCACCGAGCCGGGGTTTTCCTTTTCAAACTCTTTTATCTTTCTGGTGTAAAGATCGTTGCCGGATCCGACTATTACGCATCTGGCTTTTTTTGCCAGGAAGGGTTTGACCGCTTCAAGCATTATGTCTATCCCTTTTTGCTCCGTCAGCCTTCCGACAAATATGAAAATAGGCCTGTTGTCTGCCTTCCAGCCGCATTCTTTTAAAAGGGCCTTCCTGCACTCTTCTTTTCCAGTCATGTCCTTCAGACTGTAGTTGGCAGGGAGAAGGCTGTCTGTTTCAGGGTCCCAGATGTCGTAGTCTATCCCGTTGATTATCCCGCGCAGCTTGTTCCTGTGGGCGACTATCACACCGTCAAGCCCCAGGCCTCCGTTTGGAGTCTGGATGTCCCATGAATAGCTCGGGCTTACTGTTGTGAATGCTTCGGAGGTCGTGATCGCGCCTTTCATCATGTTGACATGTCCGTAGTACTCCATGCTGTCCATATCAAGGTTGGAAAACGCTTTCGGGCTGAAACCCCAGCCCTCAATAGCAGAAGAGTTTATTATTCCCTGGAACGCAAGGTTGTGGATAGTAAAGACGGTGTCGTAATCTCCGTTGAAGTATGAATAATACCTGTGCCACTTCAATGCTGCGGATACAGGCGCAACTGTCCAGTCATGTGCATGCAGGAACTGCGGTTTCCATCCGGTGAGCCTAAGAAGTTCGAAAGGAGCGAAAGAGAGAAACATGAATGGGAGCACAGTCTCAGCATCCAGTTTTTCGGGGTAAATGCACGGATCGGAGAAGAGTTCCGGTTGGTCGAGCAGATATATATGGAGTCCGTTGACCTCAGCCTCAAGGACTGATGCAGTATAGGCACGCCAGTTAAGGGCGACGCTTATCTCTCCAAGCGGCACTCTGTTGAGCTTTCCCATCTCTTCGGCCTTCTCCGGTACGCCGGGCCATGCAGGCATCAGTACCCTTGCGTCTATGCTCTGCTTTTTAAGAGCCTTTGGGAGAGTGCCTACAACATCTCCAAGTCCGCCTTTTTTAGCGAGAGGAGAACACTCGGGAGCAATGTGCAGCACCTTGAGCGTAAAATTTTTATAGGCTATCATTTTTTAAAGGCCCCTGAAAACAGTTCCGTAAGCTTTCTCGCAATATTCCCTGACTACCCTGTGTGTGTTGAAGTAGCTCGCGTTTATCGAAATAGCCAACTTCATCATCCTTATCCACCTTGGTCTGTTGTTGTAATAGAGGGGCAGGATCTTATTCTGTAGTTTCCTGTAAAGATCATCCGCGTCCTCTGCCTCGTTGTAGCCTTTCATGTCATCCGGACCCGGTTCAGGTCCTATGGCCCAGCCCGTATGACCTTCAAGGCAGCCCTCGATCCACCATCCGTCCAGGACGGAGAAGTTCATTATCCCATTGTGTACGCATTTCATGCCGCTTGTCCCCGATGCCTCCCTGGGCCTTACCGGTGTGTTCAGCCACAGGTCGACCCCTGAAGTGATCAGCTTAGCAGGAGCGATGTTGTAATTTTCAATGAAGACCACGGGCATTGTTTTCCCCAGTTCCTTCGATATGTTGAATATTTTCTGAAGGATGTCCTTCCCGGGTTCATCGTGGGGATGGGCTTTTCCGGAGAATATGAACTGTATCCTGCCGTCACCTATTTCCAGAAGTCTCTTAATGTCGGTGAAGACCAGGTCAGCCCTTTTATAAGTCGCAGCCCTTCTTGCAAAACCTATCGTGAGGATCTCGGGATCCAGCTTTTGTCCGGTCTCCTCATAAACCATATCAAGGAGCTTGAGCTTTGCAGTCTGGTGAGCCTCCCAGATCTCATCGTTGGGGATCTGGATCGCCTGCATCAGCCTGCTGGTGTTTGTTCTCCAGCCCCGTGTGTATTTGTCGAACAGCGCTGCGAATGATTCGCATGTCCATGTGGTGGAGTGGACTCCGTTGGTGACCCAGTCTATCGAATCAGAGTTGAACATCGCCCTGCTCACCTCAGCGTGTTTCCTGGATACGCCGTTTACATACCTGCTGAACTTGAGCGCCAGGTCTGTCATTGACAGTCCGCTTCCGCCTATGGTGTTTTTTAGCTTTTCTATGAAGGTGCTCCCAATGACCTCATTTATAAGGTCATAAGAGAAGAAGTCATGGCCTGCTTCTACGGGGGTATGCGTTGTGAAGACTACCTGATTGCGCACTTTCTGGATGTCAGGGTAGCCCTGCTCCCTCAACAGTTCAAGGGTGATAAAGCCGGCATGCCCCTCGTTCAGGTGGAAAGTTTTTACATTCCGGTATCCCAGGTCGCGAAGTATCCTCAGGCCGCCTATCCCCAGTATGAGCTCCTGGCACAGCCTGTAACGGTTGTCCCCTCCATAGAGCTCATCGGTGAGCGCCCTGTCCTCAGGTGTGTTTTCGGGGAGGTCTGTGTCAAGGAAGAGGATCGGGATGGGATGGCCCGAATTTCCGATTATCGTGTAAGACCACACTCCGACAGAGACGCTCCTGCCTTTCATTATGATGGAGACCCTATTTGGCAGTTGGGTAAGCAGCTCTGTCGGGTCCCATTCCACGGGTCTTTCTGTCTGCCTGCCCTCTTCGTTTATCTTTTGTGCAAAATAGCCTTTTTTGTAGAGGAGTGTGATCCCGACCATCGGCACTCCGAGGTCTGCCGCACTCTTAAGGATGTCGCCGGCCAGTATTCCCAGACCGCCTGAATAGGTCGGGATCTCCGGAGTAAGTCCTATCTCCATCGAGAAATAGGCCACATTCCTGAATGCAGGATCTCTTTCAAGTGTGGATAGGATCGATTGGGCGAGGTTGCCGCCGTAATTCATGACTGTCATATTTTCTCCTCCAAATTGGGCGTCTTCGGCATCCGGGACCAGTCCCTGCCCGTTTGCTTTCAGTGCTCCGTTTGCCTGTTTTCCGTTTCTTCCGTTTCCGTTCGCAGGTATCTTGGAAATTATATCGCGCTCAGCCAGTATACCTGCGTTGGCATATTTTTTATCGTTGCCTCCGGCTTTTCGCAGATCGGCCAGGAGGTCCATTATAAAGTCTTTTTTTGTCACTTTGCCGGCAAGCTCGGCAGCCCTCACAGCGAAGGATATGACCTGTTTTGTCTCTACTCCCGAGATGTCGTTGAAAAACCATCCGCAGGAGGTGAACATGAACATCCTCATCCGCTCCGCGTCAAGCATCGAGAGGATCGAAGCCCCCTCTTTTTCACCTATGCCGCCCAGGTGTTTTGAAAGGAATTCCATCCCTTCCTCATACTCTTCTTTTCTGTCTGCCTTTGCCGAACGGTAGTGCTCGATCGATAAGTTCCTGAGGTCCCACGGATCGAAATAGGGGGAGACTGTTTCGTAAAATGCCTCGTCTATCCTGCCTGCCAGGCTGTTGAATGCTTCCCTTAACGGACCTCTCCACGATTGGTTCCAACCAGGTTTTCCGCCTGTGCTGCATCCGCAGTTGCTTTTCCAGCGCTCTATCCCGTGCACGCAGGACCATGATGAGTTCTCTTTGATGCGGCATTCAAACCTGGCGGGGTGGTTTTCGAGAAAAGTCCCTATATCAGGAAGCGAGATATCAGGATCCTGATCAAACCTTTCAAAAAGGCGAGCCAGCGCCATCTCTCCAAATTTATGGTGATGGCCGTAACTCTCCCCGTCTGTTGCGACCACGAGAAGCCGCTCTTCAGAGCGCACCTTTACCGCTCCTACAAGCGCGTCCCGGAAGATGTCGCCGTTTTTCAGGAGACCTCCGAAAGCGATGTCATGGGCAAGTCCTCCGTGGTAGAAGACTATCGTTATCGTCCTGCCTGAAGGAAGCCTGCACAGGTAGGGCAGGGTGACATCAAGGCCCGTACCTTCAGGGGTCTCTTTCCATATCCCATCAATAAATACGGCGCTGCACTGCCTTGGATCAAGGATAGTAAAAGCTATCCCGTTTTCGCTCAAAACTTCAAGAGTTGCGGTGTCAACAGCCGTCTCAGGGAGCCACATCCCCTTAGGCCTTCTTTTGAACCTGTATTCGAAGTCTTTTATCCCCCATAAGGTCTGGGTCTTTTTGTCCTCTGCGGAAGCCAGAGGCATGATCATATGGCTGTAACACTGGGATATGGCTTTTTTGCCTGATTCTCTAAGGATAAGGTCAAGCGCCGGGTCTTCCTTTTCTATCCATCTGTGAAGGGTCGGCCCAAAGTTGAAGCTGAGGTGAGAGTAGTTGTTTATCACCGATATAATGCGGCCGTCCGATCCAAGGATCTTGGCCGCACTGTTTGGTTTGTAGCACTCGTTGGCTATCCTTTGGTTCCAGTCATGGGCAGGAGCTGCTGTTGGATCCTTTAACACCGCGTTCAGCCATGGATCTTCACGCGGCGGTTGGTAGAAATGTCCATGAACCGCGATATTGAACAACTAACGATCACCTCCGGAAGGGTACGCCGGTCAGCCCGGCAATATGATTATACTATGATAAGCGGGAATTAACACTGGTGCCAGGAGCCTGATGATGCTTATATACACTGGTACTCTTGTTTTTTTTATTCTTAAAGCTATAATTAAGCAAGAATCTAAAATCAACCCTGCGGAGTACGTGGAATACGGGTTGTGTCTTGAGCCAACAATAAATCCCGGCTGAACTTTTTTCCCGTTAGCGGCGGAGACCTCGTCGGTTGACCAAGCTTTGCGGGTGGGGTTCTAATCCTCTTTAAGGAGCGGGTCAAGACCTTCCGTACACGGCTTTTGCGGGGTATTTTGGCCTTTTTTGAAAACAACAGTTAGGAGCAAAGTTATGAACATCAAACCACCATTTTGGCACCCCTCAGTCTCAAGAGGTTTTATTCTTGACTGGGATGGTGTAATAGCAGACACAAAGCTTGATTTCTCCGGATTAAGGGAACGTTATTACGGGGGACGTCGGGCTATGTTGCTTGAAGATGTTTCAACACTTTCTCCCGAAGATCAGGCATCATTTATGAAAGAGCTCTGTGACCTTGAAATGGAAGGCGCAGGCAAAGCGGAACCCATTCCGGGAGCCTTTGAGCTTATTGAATGGCTAAAAGCAAAAAATATCCCTTACACAATCGTATCCAGAAATTGCAGGGAATCCATAGAACTTGCAGCAAAGACGATCGGACTCAAGCTTCCGGAGAACGTATGGAGCAGGGACGAACAGAAAAAGGTCAAGCCGCATCCTCGCTCGCTTGCAGAGGCCGCCCGTTCTATCGGACTTGAACCCGCTGAATGCGTGCTTGTCGGGGATTTTCTATATGATCTCCAGGGAGCAAGGAGAGCAGGAATGAGGGCAGTGCTTGTCCAGAGGGATGAGCCTGACTGGACTGCCTGGTCAGATGTCGCTTACCCCAAAATGACTGATTTTGTTGCAGATCTGGATGACCCGAAGCCCATAACACCTTGGGAATATCGCGAGATCTTTGCCAAGAGGGGCGAAAAATGGCTCCATGCGGCCTTTGAACTTGCCTTTGAACTTCCCGAAACAACCTCACCCACCCTCGACTGTTGGCTTGTAAGGGTCGCAGCGCTTTGTGTGGGCACTATCACCGTATCCAGTGACTACATACTTGGACCAACGGAATGGAAGAACAATCAGTCCTTTGAGCCGTACTTCATGGGGCTTACGATATCATCGATAGCTAAAAAGTACCTTGCATCCCGTTATCCCATGATCACCGTAACTACAGAAGAAGAGGGTATCAAGGCGCCTAAGAACTCACTTGACCTGACGAGGTTCATAGAAAGAAAGATCTTCTAAATGGAAGAAGGAAGCCTTTTCGGCCCGGAAAAAGATCATAAAATTCCAATTTATGAAATTCCGCTGGCTGAACGTATGCGGCCGGACGCCCTTGATGATTACGCAGGGCAGGAGCACATCCTAGGTCCGGGCAAACCTCTCCGTATAATGCTCGAAGGGGGAAAAGTCCCCAGCTGCATCCTCTATGGCCCTCCCGGAGTCGGAAAGACCACTCTTGTCCGCATAATGTCCAAAACCACAGGCAGGGAACTGCTTGAGATAAACGCGGTAAGCGCCAAGGTCGAAACTTTGCGCACTCTTGTTGATCAGGCCAAAGCATCAAAAAGGACATCAGGCAGATCCGCAATAGCATTTGTGGATGAAATATATCACTTCAACACAAAACAGCAGAACGTACTTCTTCCCTCCGTCGAGACAGGCGACATAATTCTCGTTGGCACGACTACAGAAAATCCCTGGTTCGAGATAAACAAGACGCTCCTCTCACGAATGGTCGTCTACACACTGAAACCCCTCGATGAGGAAGACATCATATCATTGCTTGAAAAGGCGCTCTATGACAAAGTGCGCGGTCTTGGAATGCTTGAAGTGACTGCCGACAAGTCAGTCATAGGAAAACTGGCTTTGCTTGCGGGCGGGGATGCCAGGCAGGCTCTGACAAGGCTCGAAGCAGCTGCGTCCTCGGTCGCCCTCGGAGGCGGCCGTGAGGTAACGCTCAAGGTCATCGCTGAAAGCACCGGAATGGCGACCCAGAGGTACGACAGGGTCTCAGATGACCATTACGCGGTCATATCAGCCCTTATAAAAAGCCTCAGGGGATCAGACCCGGATGCCGCCCTATACTGGCTTGCAAGGATGCTTGCCGCCGGGGACGACCTGCGTTTCATATGCAGGAGGCTCTGCATATTTGCATCCGAAGATGTCGGGCTTGCAGATCCAATGGCTCTTGTGGTGGCCCAAAACGCAGCCGCGGCAGTTGACAGGGTCGGACTTCCGGAAGCCGATATCATACTGGGCCAGGCAGTCGTCTATCTTGCATCCGCTCCGAAGAGCAACAGCTCATACCTTGGCATAAGGGCTGCCATGAAAGCGGTGGAAGAGGGAGACCTCATGGAAGTTCCATACCATCTCAGGAATGACGGCGAAGGCTATCAATATCCCCATGACTCGCCGGGCCACTGGGTTCCTCAAGCATACCTGCCCGAACAGAGGCGTTTCTACTATCCCGGAAAACTTGGTGCCGAGGCTCGGATCAAAGAAAGGCTGAAGCTCTTCTGGAAAAGGTTCGCAGACGATCCGGCCGATGAGCAGGGATCATAAAACGACTTCATTGGAACAAAAAAGGGCGGCCGGAGCCGCCCATGTTTTTTAAATTTCAGTTTTTGTTTTCCCGCTCTTCCTCGTCGACCTTCAGCGAGATCATGTAGATCACATCGGAAAGCCTGTTCAAAAAGGCGTAGCTCTTCTCTGTTATTCCGTTCTCCCTGAAGAGCGGGGTCGCCGCTCTTTCGGCCCTTCTTGCTATCGTCCTCGCAAGGTGCAGCGCCGCGCCGCAGGAAGAGTCTCCCGGTCTCACGAATATCTGCGCCTCTTTTATTGCTGCTGACACCCTTGAAGAGACGTTCTCCAGTATCTGAGGGTCCGGTTCTGGAAAATCGCATCCGGCAAAGTACGCCATGGCGTTGAAAAGATAGTCTTCCAGGAAGAAGATGTCCTTAGCTGTCTTCGGAGAGATGCATGCTGCCCTCGCGAGTCCCAGCGCGGCCTGACATTCATCCAGGGTCCCGTAAAGCTCCACCCTTTTGTCATCTTTTGCCACTCTGGTCCCGTCGCCAAGTGAAGTGGTCCCTTTGTCTCCGCCTTTGGTGGTGATTTTTATATCTGCCATCTTATTCTCCTTCAGGTCCTTCAGTCTTTGTGGCGTATTCCCTGTTCCTCGTCGCCGCATCCGCTGGCGCAGGAAGAACAGTCAGAGCAGCCGCAGCTTCCCTCATGCTGTGATTTGAAAGCGACGCGAAGTGTAGCCTCCATGAAGAATTCTTCTGGAAGGACCATCCTCTCATTTCCGTCAAAATCCTTCAGAGTTCGGCATGGAAATCCTACTCCGTCAGACACCCTGCAGGAATCACATTCGGCAAATCCGACCTCGAGCATGATGAGCTCTTCAATAGGTGTTTCTTCGACTTCGATCTCCGGAGACTGGATAGTCACCATGTTGCCGGCCATCAGTGTCTCCTGTGTGACCTCGTCAAGGATCACCTTCCTGAGCTTCAGCTTTATGTTCATAGGTTCAAGCTTGGGAGCCATTCTCTCGCCGAAATCGACGAGGTTGTCCCATGTCTCTTTCCACGGTTCGGGCTCAATATCTCTGACTGTATAGTGCGAAAGAATAATATTTTTCATCATTTGTCCCCCTAATCGCCGCTTCTTTGTAACCCCATATATCTTACAACATTTTAACAGGTAAAGGCATTGCGGTTAAACTATAATTCCGTTAGAATATCCGGGTCAGCATATTGCCGGGATGGCGGAATGGCAGACGCAGAGGACTCAAAATCCTCCGAGGTAACACTCGTGGGGGTTCGACCCCCCCTCCCGGCACCAGATTTTTACTGCCAGAGAAACACCTGGCGCGAAACTGCGTTGTACTGCACCGCGTGAAACTGCCGAAAGCCCGTCGGCGTTAAGTAATTGTGAAGCGGTCGCAAAGGCTGACGGAGAGAGAATCCGCCGGAAGTCGATCGGAAATCGATTGCGAATCAGTTGCGAGACAATTGTTTTAATACATTCCAAATATCGGAAGATATTTCCCAAACACCCCCAAAGCGTTTATAAAAATCCCTTTTAAATAATGCCTTAACTATTGTGAAACTGCGACAAATATGGTCGCGTGAAGCAATGGTGAAGCGATAATAAAGACCGGCAAGCAGTTGGCAAGCATGGGCGAGCGGTTGGCAAGCAGTTGTAAGGGCAGCCGGGAGAGCACCGGCTGCATTTATAAGTATTGCATCAGTTGCCCAATACGCTTATTATTTAACTATTTAAATTGATATATAATATGTCTAAATCTTAATACAACAGCCATAATTGGCAATGCTAAATAAAGATATACTCATTCAGTCCCTGTCTGGTTTTTTAAAATTTGTGCCGTTGGAAGAAAGAGGTGTTTTTATAGATGAAAAACGAGATAGCAGCGAATATGCCTTCTTCATCCCACAACCAACAAACCAGACAAAACCTTATACATGGGATCATTCTTACCGCCTTGGTATTATTTATTATTGCCCTCCATTTGCGTTTCTCATGGAACAGATACAACGAAGCGGCCTCATCTGAGGCCATCATGCTTGCTGAGTCGGTAGAGTCAGCCATTCATTCTGAACATATCTTAGAGATGTCAGGCAGCGAAGAAGACATCTCAAATCCAGATTACATAACGACAAAACTCAGCCTCACAGAACTGGTAAAGACAACCAACCCGATCCGTTTCGCTTACCTTATGGCCCAACGAGACGGAAAAATAATTATTCTTGTAGATTCAGAGCCGCCCGATTCACCGGATTATTCGCCTCCGGGACAAATCTATGAAGAGGCGGATGAAACCTTAAGATCGGTCTTTAAATCAGCCAAAACAGAGCTGACCGGTCCGACGACTGACAGATGGGGAACATGGATGAGCGTGCTTGTGCCAATAAAAGACCCGGCAAGCGGAGAAGTTATCGCGATCTTCGGAGTGGATTATTTGGCATCGGAGTGGTATGCCCGCCTGAAGGAACGCATGATACCTGATGTGGTGATCGTATTAAGCCTCCTTATACTCTTTTTTGTCCTGCTTCGTTTATGGAGTCAGAATTCCAGACTTAAGGAAATGGGTAAAAAACTGGCCCTGAACGAAGCCCTCTATCGCAGCGTGTTCGACCAGGCCCCGACGGGGATCGCTATCGTCAATGACAAGAGCTTTGTCTCACGATCGGAATATATTAATTTGAATATAAATACCATGTTTGAACGGATCATTGGCTGGAAAAGCAGTGAATTAATGAAAATAGAATGGACAGAAATTACACACCCGGACGACCTGGCGGCAGATCTCGAAAAATTTGATCAGTTCATGGCCGGTATGATCGATAGTTATTCATTAGAAAAACGTTTTTTGAGGCCGGACGGCTCAAGCGTCTGGACAAACATGAAGATATCCCACCTTTTGGGCGGTCCGGAAATGCAGCCCTTGCATCTCTGTCTTCTCGAGGACATATCCATGCGCAAAGCGGCGGAGGAGTCACTCAGGGAAAGCGAGCGCAGCAAGGCTGTACTTCTTTCCCATCTTCCCGGAATGGCATACAGGTGTAATTATGATCGGGATTGGACGATGCAGTTTGTCTCTGAAGGCTGTGCGGAACTGACCGGATACCCACCGGAAAGCTTCATCAACAACAGGGATCTCTCCTTCAACGATATCATAACACCGGAATATCGCGATCTTTTATTTAAGGAGTGGGTGCGTATCCTTTCTGAACGGCTGCCGTTTAAGTATGAATATGAGATCATGACCTTAGGAAAAAAACGCAAATGGGTCCTTGAGCTGGCGGAAGGCATCTTCAACGAACAGGGTGAAGTGGAGGCTCTTGAGGGGATCATCATCGATATATCCGACCGAAAAGAAATTGAAAATACACTCAGGTATAACAACGACCATAACAGATGGACCAACCTCTATAACAGAAATTATATGGAGAAGACGCTGGCGAACGATGCGATCATGCATACAGAGAACAATAAAGCTCTTATGTGCGTTAACCTCTCTGCGATCCACTCCCTGACCACAGCTTACGGATTTAACTACACTCAGGAACTGATCAAAAAAATATCCAATTCCCTTAAAAAATTCTGCACGGACAAGCGCACACTGTTCCATGCCCATGAGAACCGTTTTGTCTTCTTCATCAAAGACTACAAAGACAAGGATGAATTGCTCGAATTCAGCAATGCCATTATAAGGACTCTGGACTTTTTCCTTTCGCCGGAAAGAGTAGGAGCAGGAATAGGAATAGTTGAGATAGACAAGGACAGCAAACTCAGTGCAGACCAGCTTTTGAAAAAACTCCTCATCTCATCGGAGAAAGCGCTTAATACTCAGGAAGAAGATTTTAACGTTTATATTTATGATGCCGAAACGGAAAAGGAAATTGTCCGTGAGCAGAACATAAAACGAGAGCTCGCCGCGATCGCCGACAATGAGACCAACGGAGGTCTATACCTGCAATATCAGCCTATACTTGATCTCACGTCAAACCGCATATCCGGTTTTGAGGCACTTGCAAGATTAAAAAGTGAAAAACTTGGGTCCGTTTCGCCGCTTGAATTTATACCGATCGCGGAGAAAACAAAACTCATCATCCCCATCGGCAATAAAATCATACTTCAGGCCTTCGGTTTCATTAACAGGCTGAAGGAGGCCGGACATGGCGATATCAACGTTTCGATCAACATCTCTGCCATTCAGCTGCTGGCAAATGATTTCACTGAAGATCTGTTTAAGATGATCGATGAAATGAATGTCAGTCCGGCTAATATTGGAATTGAGATAACGGAGTCGGTGTTCTCTTCGGATTACGGTGAAATTAACAGTATACTTGGCAACTTAAAAGCAAAAGGGATCCGCATAGGAATCGATGACTTCGGTACCGGATATTCTTCTCTTGCAAGAGAGCAGGAACTTAATGTTGACTGCCTGAAGATCGATAAATTTTTTATCGATAAGCTCTTAGAAGTTGACTCAGAAAAAGCTATTACTGCAGAAATAATATCAATAGCCCATAAGATGGGCCACTTCGTGATCGCAGAAGGCGTTGAGCACGAAGAGCAGAAGGAGTACCTGCTGAAAAACGGATGCGAAAAGATCCAGGGGTATCTTATAGCGCGGCCCCTAGATCAGGATGATGCTATCAAGCAACTGTTCTAATTGGGATTTATAGCGGCGCTAACTTAGCAAGGCTTGCAGAGCCTCACTTCGACGTATTGATATACGCCTTCGTGAGGCTCCGCTGCGCATTGCGTTGTCATCACCCGCTCTAAATCCCAATTAAGGCAAGTTAGGCATATCGCGGCGCTGACTTAGCAAAACGCAATACTCCTTCACCTCAACGTATGCTGGGACTTTGGCGAAGTGCGGCATGAAGATGCCGCGCGAAGTGGCGATTTCATCGCCGGGAAGCGGTTGGGAAGCGGTTGTTAAATGCAGCCGGGAAAAGCTCCGGCGGCAAGATACCGTCTCAGCTGTCAAGTATAAAAGTAAACTTTGTTTCTTG
>JAXQGB010000007.1:0-8323 GCA_034331105.1 Synergistota bacterium
TCAAGTATCGGGTGTTTCTGTATCAGTTCCATGCCCTCTCTCCCTCCTTGTGCTTGTTCGCAGAATCCCATAGAGATTTTTTTGGTATGGTGATCAGTAAGATTTGTTGCATAAAGGTGTGTTTTGACGATGATATCAAAAAATTATCTGCGTAACAATTTTTTGATGCTAACGGAGAATATTGTTATTCCATAATAAATTTTTGTCAAGGGGAAATGAAATTTCTGACAAAAAAAACAGCAAGGCAGTTGAAATGTCTATTCAACTGCCTTTTCCCCCGGGGCTTTATGCGCTTTCTCGATCTTTTCCAGCTTTTGTACGTCGCGTATATAAGAGTAGATGGTGTATTTTGTGTTCGCCATCTCTTTTGCCACCCTGTCAACGGAACCCTTTAGAAGGAAAAAGCCTCTGTCGTGAAGTTCCTTGATGACTTCCTTCTTCTCATTTTTTGTCAGGTAATTGAGCGGAGTTCCTATCCTTGTTTTTACCTGTGTAAGAGAATCTGTCACTACCTCTTCAAGGTCCTGCGCATACCACTCACGGATGGGTACCGGGAATTTGTCCGGCTTTTGAGGCTCAGTCTGAGGATACTCCGGGTATTGTTCGACCTTTTCCATGTCAAGGTGGAGAATGCTCTCGATCAGCTCCTGGGCCGCCACAGCCTTGCTTATGTCGTAGTTTATGCACATGAAGCCTATTATCTTCTCATTCTCATCCCGGATAAAGATCGCGCTGCATTTGATGAGTTCGCCCCGGTTGTTGCGAGCCAGGTAGTTATAGATCCCTTCCTTGTTCTGGTATTCTTCAGACTGTAGCATGTAAAGTCCAAAGTCAGTCATCGGCGCTCCCGGCGCACGTCCGGTCACATGGCCGTTTTCGCACATCACCAGAGAGTGTTCGGGCATCATGACGTCATGGAGATTGACCTCGTAATCTTTCCCGAGAATGTTAGCGAGGCCGCGAACGACGGGTATCATGATTTTCAATTTTGGATTCATTTTTAAATGTTTAGACAAATCAGCACCCCCCAATGTTCAGACATTTTACACCAAATTGACAAACAAAGAAACAATTTTTTGATACTACAGAAAAAAATTGCCCGCTTGACGGGTTGTCCTCATAAATGCGCTGATACAAGCTTTTAACGGATGTGATCTGAAGAGGTTTTAATTTGACAAAATGTACTGTGGTGATATAATGCGCGTTGTCAGACATTTCGGGGAAGGAGGAACCGCCATGCTTATAAACAATATCGGCACCAACAACATGATGATGTGCATGTACACTCAAGGCTCCTCTCCTGATCTGGCGGGCGCTTAGAGCGTCGATTGCAAAGATCAGTGAGACCGGGCCTTGATGGGCCCGGTCTTTTTTTGTTGCGTACCAAAACAACTGCAAGGATAAAAGGAAGGTAGAGCTTATGATCGAAGTCAAGGGACTTGGTAAAAAATTTGGAGAGCTTAAGGTCCTCAACGATGTCTCCCTTAATGTTGAAAGGGGAGACGTATTTGGTATAGTAGGGCACTCAGGGGCGGGCAAGTCTACCTTGCTGCGCTGCCTGAACGGTCTCGAAGGATACTCTGAAGGCTCTGTCCGCGTAATGGGGCAGGAAGTATGCGAACTTGATCCAAAGGGGCTGAAGGAGCTTCGCAAAGAGATGGGCATGATCTTCCAGAATTTCAATCTTATGAACAGAAAGAACGTTTACGAAAACATCATGTTTCCCCTGGAGGTCTGGGGAGTCCCTAAAAAAGAAGCTGAGGATAGGGTAAGAGAGCTTCTTGAGCTTGTTGGGCTGACAGAGAAGAAAAATGAGAAGATACGTAACCTTAGCGGAGGCCAGAAACAGCGTATAGGAATCGCAAGGGCCCTGGCGCTCAAACCTAAGATATTGCTCTGCGACGAAGCAACATCAGCACTTGATCCCAAGACCACAATATCTATCCTGGAACTGCTTATGGATATCAATGTAAAGCTTGGTGTAACGATAATAGTTGTCACACACCAGATGGAAGTTGTCAAAATGGTCTGCAACAAGGTCGTGATACTGGACGGAGGCATGGTCGTCGCATCAGGTGATGCTGACAGCCTTTTCCTCGCTCCCGGAGAAGAACTTCGCAAGCTCATAACAGACGACTACGCGGTGATCCCATCCGGTACCAACATAAGGCTGATGTTCCCGCGTGAGATAGCCAACGAGAGCATAATAACCAGGATGGCCAGGGAGCTTGACATAAACTTTTCTGTGGTTGGCGGAAGGATAGAAAGATACAGGGATACCGTGATGGGATTTTTGATAATTAACGTCTCAGATGCCGACCTGGAAAAAGTGGTCGACTGGCTGAGGGATAACGGAATGTTCTGGGAGGTAATGAAAAATGCTGAATGAACTGCTCTTCGCACTTTGGGAGACACTTTACATGATAGCGCTGTCCACCCTTTTCTCAGGGATTTTTGGATTTGCTGTTGCAATAATTATGATAATGACGGGTTCAAACGGCCTTAAGCCCAACAAAGCAGTTTATTCCACCTTAAGCCTGATCGTGAACCTGCTTCGTTCATTCCCGTTCATAATACTTATGATAGCGATCATACCCCTTACAAGGCTTATCGCAGGGACTTCCATCGGAAGCACCGCATCGATCGTTCCTCTTACCATAGCGGCAACGCCGTTTGTTGCACGTCTGATGGAGGGCAGCCTTCTCGAGGTAGACCCGGGGGTCGTTGAGGCGGCAAAGTCATTCGGTGCCGGAGATATGCAGATAGTCTTCGGTGTAATGGTCAAAGAGGCAATGCCCTCTATAGTGCTCAACTGGGCAATAGTTGCCATCAACCTTCTCGGATACTCGGCAATGGCAGGGGTAGTCGGCGGCGGCGGCCTTGGAGACCTTGCCATCAAGTATGGATATAACAGGTTCCAGACAGACGTAATGATCTATTCCGTCGCGATACTCATAGTGATAGTCCAGCTGATACAGTCAGTGGGAAATAAAGTATACGAAAAAATAAAGTAGCATCCGGTCATCTTTGGATATTTCAAGGGAGGTGGAGCCTATAGAAAACGAAAGTGATATGTGCGGCATGCGTGAGACAGGAAGAAAAACATCGCGAGATACAGTCGCGGGGTTGACCGTGGGGCTCTGCCCTTTAAGAAGAAAGGATGGCATTTGATATGAAAAAACTTGCAATAGCGATTTTACTGTCTCTGATAATCCCAACAGCTCTTTTCGCTGCCGAAAAGACCATAACGGTAGGAGTCACTCCATTTCCCCATAAGGACATAATGCTCGTGGTCAAAGACCTCCTCAAAAAAGAGGGATATGATCTCAAAATAAAAGAGTTCACTGACTACGTGACACCCAACACGGCCCTTGCCGAAGGCAGCCTTGACGCAAACTTTTTCCAGCACGTTCCATACCTGGAAAACACAAACAAGGAAAAGAAGCTGGATCTTGTCTGGGTCGCAAAGGTACACATAGAACCGCTTGGCCTTTATTCACAGAAGATCAAAAAGCTCAGTGAACTTAAAAACGGAGCCCAGATAGCCATCCCCAACGACGCCACAAACTGCTCAAGGGCACTGCGGCTGCTTGAGAAAAACGGTCTTATCAAGGTCAAGGCGGGAGAACTTGTGACAGCAAAAGACATCATAGAAAATCCCAAAAAGATAAAAATAAGGGAGATCGAGGCCGCACAGCTTCCCAGGACACTTCCGGACGTTGACGCGTCTGTGATCAACACTAATTTTGCAGTCGAGGCTAAGCTAATCCCGGCAAAGGACGCCATAGTTATCGAGGGCAAGGATTCCCCCTATGCCAATGTTATAGCGGTCAGGGCAGCGGACAGAGAAAGCCCTGCTGTAAAGACCCTGGTCAAGGCAGTTAATTCAAAAGAAGTCAAAAAGTACATAGAAACGGAGCTCGTTCCAAAGGGGATAGTCCCGGCATTCTAAGAGGGAAGCGTCAGAAGAACAGGTAAAGGCAAGCACAAAATATGCACATATTAAAAAGAAGAGGCAATTCTGCCTCTTCTTTTTATATATACAGGAATATATTTGTCTTTTCAGAACAAAGTAATTTCTGTGGCAAAAGACGTCATATTTAGAAGTAGAGCTCGTACTCCTGTGGTGTCGGGGCATTGTAAATATACTCGGCTTCAGCCTTTTTTGCCTTTACCCAAAGTTCGATAAGCTTTTCTGGGAAGACGGGGGCAAGATACTCCCTGTCGTTTTCAAGGCCTTCCAGGACCGAGTTGAGGTCAAGCGGGAATGTAAGTTCCTCTTTTGCGTCCTGTGACTGATAACCCAGCGCTACCGGGTCAAGCCCCTTGATTATCCCGTCTGCTCCGGCAAGGACCATAGCAGCGAGGAAGAAATAGATATTCGCCGAGGCATCGCCTGTACGATACTCGATGCGGGTCTCTTTTTTGCTGACATACCCGGGGATCCTGACAGCAGCGGCACGGGATCCTTTTGCAAAGGTCGCGCTCACAGGGGCCTCATAGCCGTGGACCAGGCGCCTGTAGCTGTTTGTGCTCGGGCATGCGAAAGCCAGGAGGCTTCCCGAGAGGCTGTGTTTGAGAATGCCCGCCGTGTAGGAGAGTCCTGCTTCTGAAAGATTGAAGAGTGCTTTTCCCGGGAAAATGGATTTGCCTTTGCTTTCGAGGAACTGGTGCACGTGCATACCGTTTCCTGGCATTTTATAGAGTGGTTTGGGCATAAAGGTGACGAAAAGCCCCATCTCTTCTGCGACCTGTCTGATTATCCATTTGGCCAGGGAGACCTGGTCTCCGGCCTTGTCAATATCCATGAAATCAAGCTCTATCTCAAGCTGTGATATGGCTACTTCGTGATGGTGGTATTTTACCGGGATACCGACAACTTCCATCAGGCTTACGGTCTCGTTCCTAAAATCCATGTATTTATCCTCAGGGGGCATCCTGTGGTAAGCCTTATGCGGATCGACCCTTGGCGCGACAGAAAAACCCTCTCCCATGCCTTCCGATGACGTTACTCTGTAGTTTGCGTGGTCTGCCCCGGTTGAATATTCGACATCTTCAAAGACATAATATTCAAGTTCCACAAGGACCTTGGCGTTATCCGCCACACCCTCTTTTTTTATATACTCCTTCGTTTTCTTTACGATGTTTCTTGGGTACTGGTCAAAGACCTCCCTTTCCGTTGAGACAACATCGCAAAGAACGTGCAGCATCCTGTAGTTGCCGCGTAATTCAAAAAAAGCTGTAGTCATGTCCGGAATAGCGACCATGTCTGAATTGTTTACCTTGGCATAGCCGTAGTTTGATGCGTCAAATCCTATCCCCTCATTGAGGACCTTTTCACTTGCGTATGTCTGGGGAAGAGATACACTTCTGATGTTTCCATATATGTCTACCATTAACAAGTTTACAAAATCAGCATCTTCCAGTCTTCCGTTATAGCGCTCAAGCTGCATTCAAGATCCCTCCGTGGGTAGACTTTGGTTTCAGCCCCATCCATTGAGTAAATGGGATAACAGAGAGTTTATCACGTGGCATAAAATATGGGAACAAAAAATGTACTTTTGAGAATGGGTCCGGTCGTCATACCGAAAAGGCACATTTTAAATGACGTTACTATCGGTGCAGGTTCAACGACAATCAAAAACCCAGGTCCCGGCGGTGTCTATGTCGGAAATCCCGCAAGGCGTTTTTTTAGGTCTATCATCGAGACAGATGATCACGAACGGTTACAGGATGAGAATGTCAAATATAAAAGAGAGCAGGCCCCTGTTGGGAACCTGCTCTCTTTTATTAGAGAATTCTTAATTTACGCCTGATCTACGCTTTGTCTATCTTGAGGGCATTAAGCCCCTCTTTTACCATAAGTACCGCTAGGACCAACAGTATGGCAGATATACCCGCCAGAGCGTAATTTGGGTTCGGGCTCATCATAGTTGTTTTTATCTCTATGACAAGACCTGTCATGCTGGTAACAAGCATGAACCAGAATGGAATGATAAGGAAGGTCGCCTTTTTCTTAAGGCCGCGGATGATCCATACCGCAACGCCAAGAAGGGCGAGAGCTGCGACCAGCTGGTTGGAAGCCCCGAATACCGGCCATATCATTGCCCAGGCTGCGATCACCTTGCCTGATGCGTCTGTCGTCTTTACATAGACGAGTCCCAGTGCTACAGCTATAGCTATTATCGTTGCAAAGTATTTGCCGATCTTGCCGCCTGAAAGTTCCTGGATCTGATAACGTGTAAGGCGGGTGGCCGTGTCAAGAGAAGTCAGCAGGAATCCGTTGATGGCGATCGCTCCGAGCCTTGTCCCGAGGACAGGGTCTATCCCGACTATAGTACAGAACTGGCCGAATCCGGCTGCAAATGTCCCTACCGGACCGCCCTTCTGGATACCGCCTGCTACCATCAGTGTGCCGATAGCGATGACCGCCACGAGTCCCTCCAGAAGCATGGCGCCATATCCTACAGGGAGAGCATCCCTTTCGTGGCAGAGCTGCTTTGAAGTCGTTCCGCTCCCAACAAGGGAGTGGAAGCCTGAGATCGCTCCGCATGCGACGATAACAAAGAGCATCGGCCAGAGGTGGAGTTTTGAAAGACCAAAGTATTTAACGTTATCAGCTATCATTGGGATAGCACCGCTGTCCATCTTGGCTCCTAAGATCATTCCTATTGCGCCTATGCCGACCGCGAAGTAGAGGAAGAAGGAAGCGAGGTAATCTCTTGGCTGGAGCAGGAGCCACACAGGAAGGACAGATGCAGCCAGGATGTATATTGCGAGGAAAATGTTCCATTGGTCTGCCGAATGAGTGAACATTGCAGCGACAAATGGCCAGTCTCCGCCTTTGACTGAGCATACAGCTATTATTGCCAGCATGAAAACAGTAACTATTTTAAAGTTCATATTAAAACGATATATAAGCACACCTGAGATCATTGCAAGAAGGATGTACATGCATCCCACGAATGCAACGACCGGGTCTGTTACAAACGTGGCTGTCGTCAGAACAAGGAAAACCGCGACGACAAGTATCAAGGAAAGAATCGTGAACCCGAGGAAAAGTTTTTTGCCGGTTTCGCCGATCCAACGTTCAATTACCGTTCCGACAGATTTGCCGTCATGGCGCATAGATGAGACAAGAGAACCCATGTCATGAGGGCCTCCGAGGAAGATTGAGCCGAGGACGCACCACATGATAGTCGGGAGCCATCCGAAAATCGATGCAGCCGTTATAGGTCCTACAATAGGTCCTGCTCCGGCTATTGATGAGAAGTGGTGCCCCAGAACGACTGCCGGGTGTGCAGGACAGTAGTCGATACCGTCATTGAGCCTTTCAGACGGTGTGGGGGTCTTGTTGTCGAGACCGTAGACCCCTGCCATAAAGTCTCCGTAAAATTTGTAGCCAACTACAAAAAGAACTGCCGAAACGATAAACATTACAGGAAACATAAATAACACCTCCCAGTAAATTTTGTTCCGACCGGTCTGCCGCCCATATGGAGGGCCTCATCCGGGATGTTTCTGACCTGTCACCTCCCCTGCCTTGTTAACAAGATACGCCAGATCCTCAATTGTTTTTGGAGGATCATCCCCGGGCCTGTATAAATGGATCTCAATAAATCCTCTCAGACCCATTAAAAAAGATTTTTTTCTTGTGAAGTATCTGCCCTCTGTTTTAACAAAAAGAAAGCGCTGAGACATAAGGTCAGGTTCTGATACTGCAGTCTTAAATATTCTTTTGGGATCATCCGGAAGATACTTCCATACTATATAGTCATCTACATAATATCTCGCTATCTCTCCGATCAGCCCTGATTTTATAAGGCTGACACGCCTTTTAAGCCCCTCTGCCGAGCCGTTCTTCCAGGGCTCAAAACGCCATTCATCCCATATTTCTTTTGCTTCGGACAGATAAGATAGATCTTCCAGATCACGCACCCCCGCGGCATTATCATTACATTATATTAATATGTTCAAGTATCCGGAAATACGATACACCTAAGTTTTAGAATTATCAAATTATTTTTTTTATATCAACTGATCAATTTTGATTTATATTCAATAACAGTCGCAAAAATGCTCATTGTGTTATCATTTACAGTGTGACAAACAATAACCCGGAGAACTCTTGCATATGCTGGATCCTTAATGTATAATGCGCCTTACTTATCTTCAGAGATCCGGCTCGAATTCCGGATCTCTTTTGATGTTGCTCAGGAATAGGCGGAAATATTAGCCCTAAGGGCGTTATTACTGAAACAAATACAGGGAGGCAAGACAGAAATGGCAAAGGAGAAATTTGTAAGAAACAAGCCGCATCTAA
>JAXQGB010000008.1:0-7951 GCA_034331105.1 Synergistota bacterium
AGGAAGACAAGAAACAAAGTTTACTTTTATACTTGACAGCTGAGACGGTATCTTGTCGGAAGGGATAAATTCACAGAAGACCCCATTCCTCCCACGTCCAGCATAATTGCCTTCAAGGCCGAGTTCAGGGATTTACCGGGCTCAACATATGGCTCTCCGTCAGGACCTACCGTACTGGGAAGTGTCCCTGCAAAAGCCCTGATGACCTCGTAATCTCCCGGATGGCCCTTTAGGGCAATGTACCTGTACATCCCCTTGTCGATAAACAGCCCCGCAGATTCTTTTTTCTTAATTTTGAATAAAGACCTCATGAGCTTCTCCTTTGCCGGTCAGAAAGCGACCTGAGAATGTGTGCACGTAAATATGAAATCTGTTTATTAAAAAGTATAAAAATTAAACTGCATTAAAAAGGTAGACTTAAGTTTATCTCAAGCAACATATTAAATCAATAAATGATTCATAAAACAATGCAGACAAAATGAAATCAAGGTGAAGGGATGACCCTGTCTTTCAGCCACTTGAAAAGTTCATTTTCAAGTGGGCAGGTGCAGGACGTCCCCGGAACATGCTGTATCCCCAAGATCCCGGGATATGAAGGATGATCATCAAAATATCTGCTCCCGTTGTCACCGCTGCCGTCAGACCATCCGTCAGTTCCAAAAAGTGCATCGTTGTAATTTCTGATAAGCGCTCCGGGGCCATACCAGACATCGTTCACTGAAGGTCTTCTGGTTTCAGGAACAGTCTCATCTACGGTATAAAGTTTGCCGTTTGCCGGAAGGATGGATCTTATCTCATCAGCGGTGAAGCCCGGGACAAGGTCGATTTCGTAAATATTCATCGTTTCCGTGCTTTTTGGAGTTTTAATGTATACCATCATCCCCAGATACCTGTCTCTGTAAGGAAGCGAAAGCCTTGTGTCAGTCAGTCCTCCATTTGTACTTCTTGCATCAGTGTATAGGTCCATTGTGCTTTTTTTGAAGATCTTTTTAACAGCAGAGTACAATAGGCCATAGAATCTGTCTGCGGCAACATGTGCAATATTAATGACTGAAGCCACAGATGTCTCAGCCGGAGTATTGTGTCTTCTTACATCAACGGTTTTATTGTCAGCCCCGATCGTATCGCCTACAAAATCGCCAAACCACATAGGTTCTGAAGCAAAGAATTGCGGCCCAATAAACCAAGGGTCTCTGACTTTGAGATCAGCCAGCTGCTGGGCAGATAGATTTAGATCGGCAACATTCTTGAGGAACCGGACCCTGATTATATATCTTGGCCGCGTTTTGCCTCCGCTTCTGTCATAATATTCAAGAACGGAATAGAGTACCCTGTGGTATCCGTTAACCCACCAATCCGTCGGGTTGGAATATGAAAACTTGGTATTCTGGACCTGTGCCGGACTGTACGCGTTGCCGTTATGATAATCGTCATCGGGATCGGAGTAGGCGCTAATTACACCCCTGGTGACAAACGTAGTATTCGCATTATTATCTGTGGTGCTTCCATCCATGGTTTGGACAAAGACACCTCTTTCAAAATCTCCTTTCGATGTAATATCCGGACCGCTATCCACATCTTTGTCCAATACTGACATGATCACCGAGTATCCAAGGTCATTGAATGAGGTATCGTTACTGACGACCCCGTCGACAGTATTAGGTGTGTTGCTCAGTGTAAGGCCGAACATTGCTATGTCGTTCAGACGCAAGTTTACCAGCACCGAGTAGTTCGTGACAGTCATTAAGGTCGGTATGGTGTCGGAACTCGAGCTAGATGGTCTTTCCTCCCAGATACTGTAGAGCCTGTCATTATCGAAATATTTGTAGTCAAGCCTTGCAACAGTAAAAGCTCCTCCCCCGGCCTTTATTTTAGCAGCTTTATTTATTCCGATAGCAAGCTCTTCTGTCTCTGTAATAACGTCAAGCTCAACCTTTTTATCCAAACCCACGTTTGTGTTGTAAAATCCTTCTGTGGGAACTCCTGAAATAGCGTCAAGCCATGTCTCCCAGAAGGTCTTGTTGCCTATCCTTACATATGGGCTCCATATGTAATCAGTCTCAAGCACCTTGCCTGAGGAAGTTAACGCCCTGGGTTTGAGCCTTGCCCTTATGATCCCGTAACCTCCGTCGATCCATTCTGTTCTGGTATCAGTGCCTGTCCGGATATAAAATTTATCTGCCGAAGTTGGCAGAGTATCATCCGTGTAAGGGTCGTTGGACTCATCAACAAGCAAATACTGATAGTCATTCTTTGTTGAACCGTCAGGAACGGATGCAGACGGCGTGAGATTTGCACCTGTGCTTCCGGATACGTACCATTCAAGGGTAGATTGATCTGTAACCGAAATATCAGCGTTGTTCCTCTTTGCGTTAAGATCATACTTTGCAAGTATCACAGTTCCCTTGGGCATGGTGGAATTGTTGATCTTTATCATTGTATCCTTGTCGTAAAGGTCTATATCAGGCGATATCGTATAACCCGGTGTCCTGAAGACGAGCACATTGCCGACGAAGTTGTCTGAGACAAGATTCCCGTCTTTGGTCGGTTTGTTGAAAAGTGTCTCTTTATTTTCTACTTCCAGATTCGCTGTTTTATATTCTCCGTTCAAAGTCATATTCAGCAGGAAATTGTCTGCCGATTCAGCAGTTGACGAGGGCAGGACAAAATTTACCGCGCTAATGTACTCAGAACCTTCGAGGACTCGTGTCTCGGTTGAGTTTTTATGTACGATAGAATTCTCATCCAGATAGACATAATTCATATACTGAGGCACAGGATCAGGGATCACAGGATCAAGGAGCACCTTGATATCCGGTGTCTGGTTGAGCATCGGGGAGATGGTCCTCCCAAAGGAGTTCATAGTAAAGCGCACGCCGTCTGTGACCTTTGCATTCGCATCGGCTTTAAAAAATAATTCGACCCCGGAACGCAGTGTCATTACTATAGGCCCTGCAACGATAAGGCCCAAAAGAATTACTACGGCGATCTCAACTAGTGTAAAGGCCCTGCGGCTGTCAGCTTTCATTATGATCACTCCTCTCGCTCAATTATGTTGTAGACAACAGAATCCCTGTCATCTCTCTGATATCTGTAAAGCGAAAAATTGACAGGCTTGCTGTTTATAAGCAGTTCCTGCCCCGAATTTTCCAATGTGACGTTTGGCCCCGTCGGCGAAATGTCATGCGAGATGATCCTATCGATAATGTAAGTATTAACTTCATTGATCAAATTTTGGTCTGCCTGTATAGCCTCTTTGGAACGCACGATCACCCTAAGATCGAAAGTAAGGGCCAGTGCAAGCGCCATCACTCCTATAAGGAAGACCGAAATTGCGATCATAAATTCAATAATAGAAAAACCGGGGCGTTTCATTCGTTTTCGCTCCAGTCTATGATCATTTGTTCATCTGTCGAATAAAGTGCAGAGACCTTGGACTTCTTTGCCTCTGCATTCTCTGCCTCAGCTTCTATATAAAGGTTGGGATCAAGATCTCCGCTCACTATTACATTAACTTCGATCCCACTGACAGTAATTAAGCCGGTATTTTTATCATTAAAAGGGTCTGTGCTGAAGTAGTTGAATGCCCCACCGTTGTCTGCCTGAAACTTCATCAGTTCTTCCGCGATGGCATTCACTGCAGATCTTGCAATATAAGTAAGGCGTACCTGTTCCTGATATTCAACATGCCACCGTTCGATGCGGAGGGTCTGTATGGCATAATTGAAGGCAGCAACGGTAAGTATTGAAAAGACAAGGAACATGACAAGGACCATACCGATAATGGCCACTCCGGACCGTTTATAGAGGATATTGTTTTTATGCTTCATAAAACCATCCCCTGATCACAAAATATATATAATTTCGTCCTCGTAAAAATCAAGTTATCCCCCATACACATAAATATGTATGGGTATGGGGGATCAACTAATGCTATTGCAGAAAAACCTGTTTTTTATTTGATAGGCATTGTTACCAAGTCGCCGCTGACAGTAATTGCAGATCCGGTTTCTATTTGAGTCAATTTTTCAGCTATGCCAGAACCGGCAGCCCAAGTAGGCACTGTTGATCCTCCATCAGCCTGAACAGATACATTTGTCCCGTCATTAAGGATTGAATATCCTGCTGGAACCTGGTCTAAATATTTGTCAATTGAATCTCCCACATCAATTGTTCCATCTGCAGGCCAATCGTTTTCATCAGCGTAATACATTATTGCGGCTGCCTTAATATTGCGCAGATTCGATACGATTTTTGTGGCCTCTGCCTTGTCTGTTGCAGAACCGGTCGCAAGCATCATCATGCCTGCCAGTATACCGATGATGATTATGACTATCAGCAGTTCAACAAGAGTGAACCCCTTTGCCTTGCGCATTTTCTTAATAATTTTCATTTTCATATTCCTCCTATATTGTTTATATTTTTGTTGATCTTATTAAAGCCATGGCGCGGATAAAACCGTTTTGCAAAACAGACCCCTAAAGATCACCCCCCAATGTGACTTTATATTATAACGTTTTTAATGTAGCGTAAAGTAGCACAAGCACTAATTTTAAAAATATTTTATGGTCAAATTTAATTTTTAAGTTACATAAATGCCTGGATAGCAGAGATGATAGGCATGAATATTGCAAGGACCATTATCCCGACTATCAAGCCGACAAAGATGACAAGTATAGGTTCAAGCAGCGAACTCAGGCGCTTGATCGTCTCTTCAAGCTCACCCTCGTACCATTCTGCTATCTTTGCGAGCATTTCATTCGTCTTTCCTGTCTCTTCCCCTACTGCCACCATGTGCGAGATCATTGGAGGGAAGAGCTTCTTTTCCCTCATTATGTTGTTTATGGGTGAGCCCATTATCGCTCCGTCACGCATGTACACAAAGCCTTTTTTGATCTTTTCGTTCCCGGCCACATTCCCTGCAAGATCAAGCGTCTTCAGTATCGGGACCCCGGAATCCAAAAGCGAAGACATTGTGCGGAATGACCTAGCAATGGCTGCCTTGTACAATATCCCTCCGAATATCGGGATATTGAGCAGCGCCGAATCTATCGGGTACTTGAGTGACTCTATCTTTTTAAGGAAATATATGAGGACAAACAGAGCTAAGATGCCGATCGGAACATAATACCAGCTGTCCTTTGCCCATGTCCCGATATTGAATATTATCTGGGTTATCATGGGGAGCGGAACTTTAATGTGCTGAAAAGCTTTCTGGAACTGCGGAACAACGACAACGACCATAACACCGAGTACGACGAAGGCGATCATCATGACAGCTATAGGATATGTAAAAGCAGAAATGATCTTCTTTCTTAAATTGTTCTGGCTCTCGAGAAAAGCCGCCAGCCTGATGAGGCTGACGTCAAGCGTACCGGACTCTTCTCCTGCTTTTATCAGAGAGTAAGAAAGAATATCGAAAGTCTTTGGGTATTCCGCCATAGTTTCTGCAAGACCTATTCCTGAACTGACCCGCTTGTGTATCTGGGTGATTATACTGCGGAACCTTTTGTTCTGTGTCTGCTGGACGAGTATCTCTATTGCCCTTGATACAGTCACACCGGCGGAGATCATTGTTGAGAGCTGTTTGAAAAAGACAAGTTTATCCTTCAGCCTTATCCTGGGCGAAAAATCAAAAAACTCAGACCAGTCTATTGAACTTTCAACCTTGGATTTTTTGCCGCTCCTGTCAATTATGTTTGATATGTCAATAGGAGACCAACCCTGGCCCTTTATCCATCCTACAACATCAGATTGGGAAGGGGCAGTTCGTGTACCGCTTAAAATACTCCCGTCAGGAGCCTTTGCCTTGTACTGAAAGTCCAAAAAACTCACCGCCGTCCAGCTTTGTATTGGGTCATAGCATCAGAGAAAAAAATAATTTTCAAGCTTTATTACTTTAACATAGTTTACCGTAAATTTTATACTATAAAGAAAGTGATATATCAATATATATTCTAAAAAATAACAATAAAAATTTCTAAATTCCTCCTAAATATCAAACCCATGAATTTTGTACACAATGACATCCCATTTAGACACTATACACAACATACATGAAGCGAATTTTAACATTAATTATGCTACACCTAAACCTATTCTAAGTCAAAACCATTTTTATTCGATAATGTACAAACTGCCGGAAGAAAACCTTAGCGAAGTGCGGCTAAAAGCAAGCCGCGGGGAGCAATTGGGAAGCGGTTGAAAAGCAATAGGGGAGTAGTTGTAAGGGACAGAGAAATGCGGCCCCACCCCGTCTCCCCGGTGTGGGCTTGAGCCGGGGCCCATCTCCCCCGTCTCCCCGGTGTGAGCCTGGTGTAACTACCAGCCGATTCGCGCAACTCGTAACTCGTTGGCTCTTTGGCCGTGGGCCGCGACCCATCTCCCCGCGTTGCCGGACTGGGCCGCGCCCCATCTCCCCCGTTGCCGGACTGAACCTGGACCCATCTCCTCCGTCTCCCCGGTATGCCCCTGAGCCGGGGCCCATTGTTTTGACTTCGAAACCCAGAACGTTAAAAACCAAAACCTGTGGATCCCGGCTCAACGGCATACCGGGACGACGTGAATGAGGTGTTTTTTGCCCATTACGATCGTTTGACTACTGACTGTTTGACCACGTTTGACGATTGTTTGACCGATCTTACAACAGCTTCGCAACCGCTTCCCGCGACATGTTCCTGTCGCACTTCGCGCCGGAGTTCTTCCGGCAGCTTAGCAAAAGTATTTATAGTACCATCGGCGAAGGACTTGCGTGAGGCTGCAGATTTGCGTCTGAAAGTGTGAAACATGCAGCAGCGGGTTTTGTAGGCGTATAGTTAATACGCCGAAAAACACTCTGCAAATGTTTTGCGCTTTCGGGCGTGAAGATGCAGCCTCACGGGGCTTAACTGCCGGGTTTGGCATCACTAAGTACCTTGGCGAAGTGCGGCTAAAAGCAAGCCGCAGGAAGCAATTGGGAAGCGGTTGGGAAGCAATTGTTAAAGCCAAAACGGTTCACAAACTAAGTTCGAAGCCACTGGTCTCCCGATGGAAGCATCCGCAAGCGACTGAGAGGGCGGTCCTGTAGCCCCTACGACCGCTTCGCAACCGCTTCCCGCGACATGCTCCTGTCGCACTTCGCGCCGGAGTTCTTCCGGCAGCTTAGCAAAAGTATTTATAGTACCATCGGCGAAGGACTTGCGTGAGGCTGCAGATTTGCGTCTGAAAGTGTGAAACATGCAGCAGCGGGTTTTGTAGGCGTATAGTTAATACGCCGAAAAACACTCTGCAAATGTTTTGCGCTTTCGGGCGTGAAGATGCAGCCTCACGGGGCTTAACTGCCGGGTTTGGCATCACTAAGTACCTTGGCGAAGTGCGGCTAAAAGCAAGCCGCAGGAAGCAATTGGGAAGCGGTTGGGAAGCAATTGTTAAAGCCAAAACGGTTCACAAACTAAGTTCGAAGCCACTGGTCTCCCGATGGAAGCATCCGCAAGCGACTGAGAGGGCGGTCCTGTAGCCCCTACGACCGCTTCGCAACCGCTTCCCGCGACATGTTTATGTCGCACTTCGCGCCGGTGATTTTCCGGCAGCTTCCCAACAAAAAAGCTCCGTGCTCATGCACGGGGCTTTTTTGTTAAAATAATTCTGGCGGTGACCTACTCTCCCACGAATACCCTCCGTAGTACCATCGGCGAAGGAGGGCTTAACTGCCGGGTTCGGCATGGGACCGGGTGTGTCCCCTCCTCAATAACCACCAGAAACTTGTATGTTCTATAGGCTGTGATCTTTGCTGTTTTTGCTGCGTGTTTTTCGTTCGCCTGCGCTCAATGTATATTTATACACCTTCGCTTGACTCTCTTCCAAACACTTGCAAAATTCAGCAAATCTCTTCGCCTATGCATTGCTGCTTGATTCGATGCCCTATTCTATCACATCTTATGATTTTGGGTCAGATAACTATCCAAAATTTCGT
>JAXQGB010000009.1:0-81414 GCA_034331105.1 Synergistota bacterium
TCCGTAAACCTTATCCGTACTTTTGCTTTTCCCTCTATTCAACTGTCATGGTGCGGACTCAGCCGACCTACGCCGGAGAGTGCAAGAGGTATTCTATAGATGATTGCCATTACTGTCAACAAATACAATTGGGCTTTTATACTGCTTAATATAAACTAATTGTATGCAAAGCCATACATATAATTATATATATTATTTATTGTTGTGTTATGCCCTTACATATCTTTCAATTAAACATAAATCTGGGTGTTCAGCTCTCGCAGAAACACCCAGATTTATATTGTTAGATTATTTTTCAGTGAATGTACTTAGTAGTCAATCACTGAGTTAATATCGATACTTTCGTTTATTCGTCCTCATTAATATCGAGCTTCAATACGCCCTCTTCGAGGAGTGCCTCCACAGAGTCTTCGATACTTCCCGGAACGGCGTCTTCATCTTCTGCGACAGGTTCAGCCAGCAGGCCAAGACCCTCCGCGACCTTATGCAGGACATCCTTTGTTATTTCTTCCATTAGTTCGGGATGCTCATCAAGGTATGATGCGACCCCCTCTTTGCCCTGTCCGAGAGTTTCACCTTTGTAGGCAAGCCATGAACCTTTTCTTTTGACCACTTCCCTGTCGATAGCCATGTCAAGTACCGACATCGCCTTGGGAACTCCTTTGCCGTATATGAGGGTAGTGTGAGCTGTACGGAATGGAGGAGCCTGTTTGTTTTTGACGACCTTGATCCAAAGTTCATGGCCGATAACAGTTTCTCCCTGGGTGACCTGCTTGCCCCTTTTTACCTCTATCCTTACTGAGCTATAGAACTTGAGTGCCCTTCCGCCTGTTGTAGTTTCTGTAGGACCAGCTCCATAGCCTGTGCTTATCTGAGCACGCAGCTGATTTATAAATATAACGGTCGTGTTGCTTTTTGAAATTGCCGCGGTAAGGCGCCTTAGTGCATATGACATGAGCCTTGCATGAAGGCCCATCTGGTTGCTGCCCTCTCCCATTTTTCCGTCGATCTCAGCCTGAGGCGTCAAAGCTGCGACTGAGTCTACTACAACAACGTCAAACGCACCGCTTCTGACAAGGGTGTCAAGTATGTAGAAAGCCTGCTCGCCGCTGTCAGGCTGAGACATGTAGAGGTTTGCGGTATCAACTCCGAGAGAGGATGCAAGACGGGGGTCAAGTGCATGTTCAGCATCTATGAAGGCCGCAAGTCCGCCTTTTTTCTGCGCTTCTGCGAGGATGTGGAGAGCGATCGTCGTCTTACCTCCGCCCTCCGGGCCGAATATCTCAACAACACGTCCGCGAGGAATACCGCCGATGCCGAGAGCAACATCGAGAGGGAGGATCCCGCTCGGGATCACTTCTGCAACTCGCTGAACCTCATCGCCCAACCTCATTATCGCTCCGTCGCCGAACTTGCTTCTTATTTCGATCAACGCCTGCTCGAGTATGTCTTCTCTGGTTACCGAATCTTTCTTTTTGGCCATTCGATTGCCTCCCCGTATCTATTTGGCGCTATTTGATTACAAATACATTATATACAGTATGTCATATTTTGAAAAGACCCAGCGGAGTATACCTTGGTCCCATTGGAGAAAGCTCACTTCTCATAAGAGTTATCTCTCTGACTGTCCATGGCGCAGTCACCAGCACTTCGCTCTCCATTGAAGCTAAAGTCTTCTCAGGAAGGGGGAGGTCAGAATTCCTGCGGCCGATCGTGATGTGAGGAGTGTATTTTTTATTTTCCTTTGGTACAGAAGCTTTCATGGCAGCTTTTTCGACTTCATTCCTTATTGCCTGAAGAAGTTCTGTGTCTCCCCCGATACCTGCCCAGGCTACTCTGGGCCTGACCAGATCCGGAAATCCCCCGATCCCTTCAATATTAATATCGAATGGACCTGTTGGCCTGATGTTTTTTAAATTATCCAAAAGCATGTCAACTGTCTCGGATGGCCTTTCACCGCAGAATTTAAGAGTTATGTGCATAGTTTCAGGGTACGCCCACCTGAACTCGTGCGATTCACGTCTTCTCGCAGAAAGCCAGTCTGATAGTACCTTTAACTGGGGTTTAGGAATAGTTATACAGACAAAAGTCCTCAGGAGAACTCCCGAAAACGATGGTATTCACCCTACCATGTCACTGCACCCTTTCCAATAGGGCTGTAAGGGCTGTTTCTACTGCAGAATTACGTATGAGCGCCCTTTCCCCGCTGAATTGTTTTTTAAATGTATATGTGGCTTCGTTAGAAGATATCCCGAACCAGACTGTTCCTACAGGTTTTTCATCGCTTCCTCCGTCAGGTCCGGCGATCCCTGTTACACTAAGAGCTATTTCAGACTTGAATATCTTCCTTGCTCCTTCAGCCATTCTTTCTGCACACTGGGAGCTCACCGCACCATGATCATTTATTATCCCCGGATCGACCCCAAGGATATCGATCTTTGCTTCGTTGCTGTACGTTACAGCTGAACCAAGAAATACCTTCGAGGCTCCGGGAACATCAGTTACCGATCCGGCTATCATTCCTCCGGTACATGACTCAGCAAGTGAGATGGTCATATTGCGCGAAGCTGCTTCTTCTATCAGTCTTTCTGCAAGGAGGCCTGTATCCATTGTCATCTCCCGACAAAGCCGAGGATCGTTTCCATCCCGCCCTTAAAGAAGGTCCATGTCAGTCCCCTGAGAAGCAGGTTGGCGATCACGCCCCCTAAAATATCATCTGCCATTATGCCCACTCCGCCGGGCAGCCTTTCCATCTCCCTTACAGGAAATGGTTTTGTTATGTCGATTATCCTGAAAATAAAAAGTCCGACTATTGCGTACGTAGGCTCAAAACCCCAGCATGCCACCCAGCATCCCGCGACTTCATCGATCACGACTTCCGGCGGATCCTCCCTTTCAACAGCCTTCTCGTATTTATCAGCAGCTATCGTTCCAATTACTGCTACAGCCGCTATCACCCAAAGAGGCAGTCCGCCAAAAGCTATCCATATTAAACACGCTGCCATGGATCCCAGTGTTCCGGGCATCTTGCTGAACCTGCCAAGAGTACCCAGAGTGGATATCATCCCATACCATGTTTTCATTTCAGGAATAAGTACCATTATCTCAACTCTTCTCCAACCATATCGTGAGGCATTGCCTCCGTCATCCTGACTTTCACAATATCGCCCTCTTTGATCATCTGACTGATGTTCCTGATTTCTACCAGGCCGTCAACTTCGGGTGCTTCACGAAAACTCCGTCCCTCGGCAAATGAGGCTTCCCTGTCGATCCTCTCAACAAGGACGTCCATAACTCTGCCTTCAAAGAGCAGCTGTCTTTCCATAGATATCTCTTCCTGCAGGGCCATCAGTTTTTTCAGACGCTTCTGTTTTACCGTCTCTGGGACCTGATCATCCATCTTTTCTGCCTCTGTCCCCTCTTCAGAAAAGAAGGCAAATGCACCCATCCTGTCAAAACGTGTTTTAGAGACGAAATCCAGCAGATTATCAAAATGAGCCTTTTTCTCCCCGGGAAAGCCTACCATACATGTCGTGCGAAGGGCGAAATCTTCGTTTATGCTTCTTGCGGCTGTAAAAATCGATCCAAGCTCATCCGGCGATATTTTCCTGTTCATCGCAGAGAGGATATATGGATCAGCGTGCTGTATCGGTATGTCAAGGTAGGGAAGGACCTGTTTCCCGGAAGCGACCCTCTCAAGGAGCTTCTTCGTGATCCGGCTGGGGTGAAGATAGAGGAGCCTGATCCAAATGTTTTTCGGTAGTGCGCTTTCCAGCTCATTGATGAGATCGATTAGAGAATCTTTCCCATACAGGTCGGTCCCGTAGACTGTCAGATCCTGACCCACTACGCACAGCTCCACGGCTCCTTCTTTCACAAGCTGGTCGGCCTCAGTGATAAGGGTATCCATGGAAAGACTTCTAAGTCCTCCCCTGATCCCCGGTATCGCGCAGTATGTGCATTTATTGCCGCAGCCCTCGCTTATTTTCAGATATCTCGTAAATTTTGACGACGATGGGAGCGAAGTCCTGCACCTGCCATCAACCGGTACGCCTCCCATGCTCTTTATAACGGAAGACCAATCCTCGCTCCTCGCCCAGAAGTCAACGGATGGCATCTCTTTGATCAGATCATCTGAATATCTGTTTACAAGACATCCGACGACACCTATTTTTTTTAATTTTCCTTCTTTTTTAAGCTGTTCCAGATCCAAGATCGCCGCGATGCTCTCTTCTGATGCCGGCTGTATAAATCCGCATGTATTTACTATCCCTACATCAGCAGATCCAACATCATCGACCAATGTATGACCGGCACGCCGGAGTTCTCCTGCCAGACATTCACTGTCGACCCTATTTTTCGCACATCCAAGACTCAGACAAAATACCTTCATTTATAAAGAAGCTTAGAGTCTTCGCTTACAGCCTGATTTAACATATATAGGCTGAGTCCCTGTTCGGTGAGTCCTGCTGCTATTCCAAGCGCCATTTTTATTCTTGCCTGGTAAGGATTCAGCTTTCCACCGGACATTACGCCCATCTCGAGCAGTTTCATAAAGCACCCTTCAAAATAGTTGGCTTTGGCAACGTGCCCTTGAAAACATCTTGAAACCACTGCTACGGGTATTCTTTTTCTGAGTATGTTCCTGATATGAGGGACCCATGAGGGAGGGACGTTCCCAGTACCAAACCCTGCCAGGACCAGGCCCTGGATCTCTTTATTCGAAGCCAGGGAGGATATTATCCTTTCCCCGCCTCCCAGTGATGCATATACAAGCTCTACTGCTGCAGGAGTTTCAGGTTTTCTTGCAAGAAAACCCGGCCTTCTTAGACTGCGGATGAACTTGACCTCATCATTCAGCATTTTCCCGAGGGAACCTTTTTCCGGTGACTGAAATATGTTCTCTGGACTCGTAGGATCCACCATTACCACTTCCGAGGCTGCAAAGAGTTCCCCGCTTGAACAGACCAGAACTCCTTTGTCCCTTGCCTGTTCAGAAAGTGCAGCATTAACAGAGCACCTGAGGTTCATCAGTCCCTCTTTAAGGCCTGCGCGGCCCTGTACCATCAGGTTAGCGAATATTACAGGCTGCGGATGCTGCCAGAGAAGGTCTGTAAGATACGCCATCTCCTCCATTACTCCGCTTCCCGAGATCACAATTATGCCTGTATAGCCGTCTGAGACCAGCGTTTCAAACATATTCTCCATTTCTGCTGTCAATTTCATGGAGTAATGGTTGCTGGGCTGGCAGCTCCACTCGATCAGCTGGCAGCAATCAACTATGTCCTCCGGCAAATAATTTAAAAGCGAGCACGGATCAGCGTTTTCTTCATCTCCTGAAAAATTGCCGGCGATCACCAGAGCAAGCTTTGTCTTGGATTCCAAATCGATTCCTCCATCCTGGATGCTGAGAACATACTACTATGCCCTCAACGTGCATTTTATCTCAAAGTCAGGCACGTTACAAACGAAATTATATTCCTCACGGCTGTGATAAGTTACCGGGGCTTCGTGAGAATAATATTTCTGTAGACTTTTGGTCTTTTTCCGTTTATCTTACTATGAGTGCGGGTATGCATGCGCATCGTTATGATTTATCAATAACATGGCGCTTACTATAAAAGGGTGTCCGGCATGGATACGATCAACGGGAGGAAATCAGATTTGGAAGCTTTATCAGGACTTGCAGCGATGTTTTCTTCACTTATCAACTGGCTGGTTGAAGTAATCGGACACATGGGTTACCCGGGGATCATCGGACTTATGTTTCTCGAATCTTCCTTTTTCCCATTCCCCAGCGAGGTCGTAGTGCCTCCGGCAGGTTATCTTGCGTGGAAAGGGGAGATGAACCTTTTGCTTGTCATTCTCTCCGGCATCGCAGGAAGTATCCTTGGGGGCATTTTCAATTACTGGATAGCAGTAAAGTGGGGAAGACCTATCTTTGAGAAGTACGGGAAATACTTTTTTGTAACACATGAATCACTTGACAAAGCAGAGATATTTTTCGCAAAGCATGGACACATAAGCACATTTACGGGCAGACTGATCCCTGTCATAAGACAGTATATATCGCTTCCCGCAGGGCTCGCGAGGATGCCTATGGGTCAGTTTTGTCTTTACACAGCACTGGGTTCAGGGATATGGGTGGTAATACTGGCACTCACCGGTTACTTCCTGGGAAGCAATCAGGAGCTGATCCACCAGGAGATCAAGAAAATTTCTATTTTACTGATAATAGCATGTGTAATTTTGACAGCGGGCTACATCTGGAGATACAAAAAAAAAGAACAGGCTAAGAACGACTGATAATAGTAGCTGCTCCTCAAGAGGAGGGTCATACTTTGTATTATTCGATAGGCAAGAAGCTTATGAAGACAGAAGAGGGGAGCGACATTCCCCAGCCTTTTATCGCTGTGGTGCGGTCTGATGAATTAAACGAGAAGGACCTGCCGCCGGGGTTCAATGACTCAAGTATGCCGCGCTATCCAAAACCTCGCTTCTGCAAAGCGGAAGTACACGAGGACATGCTTTCGGGAACTTTCTCTGTCCCTGAAAACAAAATGCTTGGGAAACATTCCGGATTTTCATATTACATAAGGAGCAACGGAGTAGTATTTGGAGACGATTCAGGGTTAGTTTCGTCCATCCTCGAAAAGATCGAGAAGACTTCAACATGGCGTGAGCCTTCTGTGGGCCACTTTTTCTACGTTTTTATGGAGACGCTTGTTGAAGATGACCTCAGATACATTGAAAGTATAGAGGACCGCCTTGCAAAGCTGGAGGCATCCGTACTGTCTGACAAACTTGAAGGCTTTATGTACAGCATAGTGGCGATCAGAAAAGAAATACTGGCCCGTTCGCATTATTACTCACAGCTCTCAGATGTTGCACTCGAACTCCTTGAGAACGATAACGAAATATTTGATGATCCTTCCTTGAGACTGCTGAAACATTTTTCTGACAGGGCCCACAGGCTCCGCCAGGAGACCCAGATGCTGCGTGAATACTCCCTCCAGATAAGCGAAGCCTACCAGACCCAGATCGACATACGCCAGAATGTCGTAATGAAAGTGCTGACGGTAGTTACCGCGATATTCCTACCCCTGACGCTCATTGCCGGCTGGTATGGAATGAATTTTGACTATATGCCTGAACTTCGTTGGGATTACGGATACCTTTATGTATTCATCTTAAGTATCATGGTCGTCATAGGATGCCTTTGGATCTTTAAAAGAAAGAAATTTCTTAAGTGAGTAAACCCTCATCAAAGAAACATCCGAAAAGGGCATAAGACCTTCAACATGGCATCCGGACGATCATATGAAAGGGGTGACTGAATGAAGAAAATTTTTCTTTTGATTATTCTTTTTACATTTATGTCACTGGCAGTATTTCAGCCGTTGGTGAGGATATATGCCGAAGCTGCAGCAAGTTCCTCAACTGCAGCGAAAACGACAAAGGGGGGAGATAAGATGACGTTCACTTTTAAAGATGAGAGTTACATCAGTGTAAAAGGAACGGGGGTGATCTATCTCGCCGGTGGCTGCTTCTGGGGACTTGAAAAAATGATGCAGTCGATCCCGGGAGTCGTAAGGGCTACAAGCGGATACGCCAACGGAGACTCCTCTATCAAGCCAGGATACAGGGAAGTATGTTCAGGGAGGACCGGCTATCGCGAAACTGTGCGTGTCGAATACAAAGAAGATAAGATAAGCCTTGACGCCATACTCTTTGCCTTCTTCGGGGCAATAGATCCGACAGTTAAAAACAGGCAGGGCAATGATATAGGAAGCCAGTACCAGAGCGGGATCTATTTTACAGATGAAAATTCCGCAAAGGCTGTAGAACACGTAGTTAAGGTCGAAAAGATGCGCCATAAAAACTTCGCAGTTGAGATAAAACCGCTGGAGTCTTTTTATGATGCGGAAGAGTACCACCAGGATTACCTTGACAAAAATCCGGGAGGATACTGCCACATCACTCCCGCTGAGATGAAAATGGTTGAAGATATGACAGTCGACCCTGCCAAATACAGAAGGCCTGAAGATGAAAAAATAAGAAAAATGCTTTCAAAAGAGGCATATATGGTAGCAGTTGAGTCCGGCACGGAACCATCCTTCAACAACGAGTTCTGGGATCACAAAGAAAAGGGTATCTACGTAGATGCAGTAACCGGCGAGCCGCTATTTTCTTCAAAAGACAAGTTTGAAAGTCCGTGCGGCTGGCCTGCGTTTTCAAAACCCATCGACCCCAACACAATAGTCTATTTAAACGATAATTCTTTCGGGATGAGAAGGACAGAGGTAAGGAGCAGAGCCGGAAACTCGCATCTGGGACATGTTTTCCACGGAGACCCACATTCCCCTAACGGGATCCGTTTCTGCATAAACAGCCTCTCACTGCGGTTCATCCCATTCGGAGAAATGGACAAAGAAGGCTACGGATACCTGACCCGATACGTTGTATGATATCCCCGTTTTAAATATGACCTAAAAAAGAGTCCCGGAAAAGATAACTCCGGAACTCTTTTTTGATTTCATCAAAACTCTTTCGCTCAGGCAGCAGGTTATTCTTTTCTTCCGGCCATGAATTCTACGAACTGCCTGGCCGCCCTGCCTGAAAAACCTCCGTGTTTGAGTTCCCACTGAACAGCTCCGAGCACAAGTTCCTCTTCCGAAGCATCTACTTCGTATTCTTTTGCCAGGATCCTTACAATATTGAGATAATCTTCCTGCTCCGGTGAGAAATACCTGATCATGAGGCCAAACCTGTCGACCAGGGACATACGTTCCTGCATCGTCTCGGATTCGTGCAAGTCCTCATACTTGTCATCCCTGTCAGCCCATGTCTCTTTCATTAAGTGGCGCCTGTTGGACGTTGCATATATGAGGATGTTGTCAGGCTTTTTTTCAAGGCCTCCCTCTATGAAAGCCTTGAGGAACTTGTACTCCACCTCGAAATGCTCAAAAGAGAGATCATCCATAAAAATAACAAATTTGTAGTTTCTATTTTTTATGATATCTACAATAGTTTCAAGGTCTTCGATCTGGTGTTTGTACACCTCGACCATCCTGAGTCCCTCCGGGGCAAACCGGTTCAGAAGCGCTTTGACGGTTGAAGATTTTCCTGTGCCGCTCTCCCCGTAAAGCAGAACATTGTTCGCAGGCCTGCCTTCAAGGAATGCTGCTGTATTATCGACAAGTATCTTTTTCTGCTCTTCATACCCGACAAGCCCTTCGAGAGATATTTCTTCAGTGTGTGTTACAGGGATCAATTCCCCTCTTTTGCCGTCCCACCTGAAAGCCTTGTTGAGGGCAAACTGTCCTGAGCCGTGTTTGTAATGAAACCCCAAAATCTTTTTGTAAAAATCATCTGTATCCGCAGACTTTCTGAGTGCATCGGCAAATTCGCAGATAATATGTCCGGATGACCTGTCAAGCGCACCGTTTTCCAGATCAAGCGGCTTGTAATCCCCGTACCTTCCAAAAGCGGAAACTTTGAGGTCTTCATCAATGAGGTTCAGATCGAAATTAAAATAGAAACGGATGGTATCAATATCCTCTTTTACGAGTCTGGAGAGAGTCCCCGAGAGCTCTTTCCTGCGTTCCTGAGCAAGCGAAAAAGTTGTCTCGGACTTTGCAAAAAGCATGGTTATCCATGACTGCCAGATATTGCCGCTTATACCCATCATCTCAGCTGCCTCTGCCATGCGGCATACAGATTCACAGTACCAGGAGACCGCCTCCTGCTTGTATCCGTCATCTATCTGTCCCGCACTTTTTATAAGTCCGGATATGCATGCGAAGACCTCGTCCTTTTCAAATTCCCGGAGGGCCATCAGTTCCGCTTTCATTTACTCTTCCTCGTCAGACTCTACGATACCTGCTTTGGCTCTTGCTTTTTTGCGTTCATCTGCGTTGAGGATCATCTTACGGATCCTCACGTTGAGAGGGGTAACTTCGACAAGCTCGTCATCGCCTATCCATTCAAGCGCTGTATCTATTGTCATTATCCTCGGGACATCAAGGACCGTTATCATATCTTTCGTAGCTGATCTGTGGTTGGTCTGCTGTTTTCTCTTGCTTGGGTTGCAGGGCATGTCCTTGTTTCTAGAGCTCTCTCCCACTACCTGACCGTTATAGACAGGCTCTCCTGGCTTAACGAAGAGCGTGCCGCGTTCCTGCAGATTATCGAGAGCGTAGCTCGTAGTCGTCCCGCTGTCCATGCTCACAAGGGAACCTCTGCTTCTTGATGCTATATCCCCTACCCATTCGCCGTAACCGACAAATCTTGAAGCCAGTATTCCGAGGCCTCTTGTATCTGTAAGGAACTCTCCCCTGTATCCTATAAGTCCTCTTGTCGGTATCCGGAAAGAAAGCCGGAGCACTCCGGTGCCGCCGTTTTCCATGTTTTTCAGCTCACCTTTGCGCTGAGCCAGTTTCTGGATCACGACTCCCTGATATTCCTCAGGAACATCTACTATGACTTCCTCCATCGGTTCCAGCGTCTTGCCTCTGGCATCGTGCTGGACTATGACTTCAGGTCTTGATACACATATTTCAGAACCTTCCCTGCGCATCTCCTCGATCAGTATGCCGAGATGAAGTTCACCTCTGCCGGAGACCTTGACTCCATCGGGACGGCCGATATCATCCATGCGGAGCGCAGGATCTGTTTTTGTCTCACGCTCAATTCTGGCCTTGAGCTGCCTCAGGGTTATAGCGTTTCCGTCCTGACCCGCAAAGGGGCTCGTGTTGACAAGGAAGAACATCGAAACTGTAGGTTCTTCAATATCCAGCGGGTGCATCACCTGTCCGGAAAGTTCAGGCGAGTTGATCGTGTCACCGAGGTCAATATTCTCCGGTCCTGTAAACCAGACAATATCACCGGCTCCGACAGCATCAACTTCTGTCCTGATAAGGCCGTTGGTCACATAAAGGTGCGTACAGGAAGAAGTATCAGTAGAAACTATCTCCCACTCGGTCTGATCGTAATCTTTCCATCTTGTATGTGTCCTGACAATTTTGTCTCCCCTATGCAAAGTGCCCTGAAGGATCCTTCCGCACCCTATCCTTCCAAGATATTCGCTCCATGAAAGAGTGCATATCTGCATCAGGAAGGGTTTGTCCATCTCAGCCTGGGGCGCCGGGACTTTTTCAATTATCGTTCTGAAAAGGTCGTCCATTCCGGCCTTGGTGTTATCTTCCCTTTTGTCGAGATCGTCAACGAACCAGCTTTGAAGACCTGAGCCGTAGAGGACCGCAAAATCACACTGTTCCTCTGTTGCTCCAAGTTCTATGAAAAGATCGAAAGTTTTATCAAGAGCGCCGTTTGGATCTGCATTCGGCCTGTCGACCTTGTTTACGATCACGATAGGCTTTAGTCCCAGTCTGAGCGCTCTCATGAGAACGTATCTCGTCTGCGGCATAGGTCCCTCGTTCGCGTCCACAAGTAGAAGAACAGAATCTACCATTGAAAGTACTCTTTCGACCTCTCCGGAAAAATCCGCATGTCCGGGAGTATCAACAATGTTTATCTTGTAGCCGCCCCATTCGACTGTGCAGTGCTTGGCCTTAATGGTTATGCCCCGCTCCCGTTCGATCGTTCCTGCATCCATGACACGTTCTTCGACGACCTGGTTATCCCTGAAAAGCCTCGCGGATTTAAATATACCGTCGATAAGGGTCGTCTTGCCATGGTCGATATGGGCTATAATGGCTATATTCCTGATTTTTGATGAGTCCTGCATTGTTTTTGTTCCCTTCATCTGCAGATTACCGCTAAACGGCACAGATATTTTTAAATTTTAAATATTACAATATTTGACAAACGAGGATTATATCACTTTTTACCTTACCAAGTCAAAAAAAATATAGCCGCCCTTAAAGGCGGCCGAAACAGAATATATTGTTATATTGATCAGTCCCGGTCGTTCCTTACCGACCTTAGATCGGCATAAAGGGTGTATCGGCTTCTTCCCATCTCTTTGGCAAGGCTTTCGATCGAGCCCTTAAGCTTGAAAAATCCCAGACTGTCCATATATTTAATGCATTGCTTTCTTTCTTCGCTGCTCAGAAAATTCAGAGGTTTGCCAAATTTTTTTCTGGCCTTTTCCATTAGGGACCGGTCATCCTTTACCCCGCTGAATTTTTCGGTTTTTACCGCATCAAATGACAAGGGCTCAGTCCTCATCATGAAATCGCCCATATCTTTTAGTATACTGCCCTTTGTCATGTCAAAGTTGATGCAGAGAAAGCCCACGAGCTTGTCATTTTCATCTTTTATCAGTGAGACTCCCGAACGCATCGGCCTGCCGTTCCCGGCTTCCGACGGGTAATTGGCAATGTAATCGACATCAAGGGCTTTTGGATCTGACATAAGGAACCTTCCAAAGTCCGTCATAGGCGCGTTTATATCCCTGCCGGTGAGGTTTCCGTTTACAAGGGCAACTATTGACGTGTCACCGTCAGAAACATCATGCAGGACTATTTCATAGTCGCTTCCCAGCATTTTGCCGAAAAGCTCCACGACAGGTATGAATGGAAGAAGGATAGGATGGACTTTTTTTGACATGTACTCGCCTCACGAAAAACTGACGGGAGAACAGAATGGATCATCTCCCGTCAGAATAGTTTTTTGTTATGAAAGTTCGATAACTGTACCTGCGCCTGCTTCAGTTGCCTTTTTAACTATCTCTGCCGCTGCCACTATATCAAGAGTTGCAAAACCGACTGTCTTCATGACCGTGATCTCCTCTTTGGAGCGGCGTCCCTCGACCTTGCCCATTATCAGTTCGCCAAGCTCTCCGGCTATCGAATCAGAGGAGAAGAGACCCTCTTTCATGGGAATGATAAAATCTCCCGCTTCCGAAAGGACTGCTTCACGGTTATCAACAAATATTCTCCCTGCACGGCGGATAAGCTCCGCAGGCAGCTCCCTCTTGTCGGGAGTGTATGAACCGACTCCGTTTATGTGGCATCCGGGTTTTATGTCCTCGTTGGAGAAGACCGGGTTTGCCGAAGTAGTGACTGTTGTAATAATGTCCGCATCGGTAACAGCTGCCTTTGAAGAAACAGCCTCGACAAGCTTCACCCCAAAACGGTCTGCAAGCGGCTGGTTTTTTCCAACAAAGGCCGCAGCACGTCCGGGAAGCGCATCGAATATCCTGATCTCTTCAAGTTTTCTGACTGTCATAAGTGCCTCCAGCTGTGCAGGTCCCTGTCCGCCTGTTCCAAAAAGGGCCGCGACCCTGCTGTCAGGATTTGAAAGAAGCTCTGTTGCAGCTCCTGATATTGCAGCTGTCCTGATCTGAGTTAGTGTTGTGCCTTCTATTATTGCAGTAACGAGTCCTGTTGTTCCGTCTATCAGTGCCACTGTAGCCGGAACGACCGGTATACCCTTTTCAGCGTTTGCGGGGAAATATGAGACCAGTTTGACACCGGCCATGTTGAGCTCTCCCCCTACGTAGGCGGGCATAAACATACACTGTCCGTCTTTTGATTCTGTATCCAGGTTTATGCGAAGAGGAACTTTCGCCTTGCCTTTCGTGTGGAGGACAAATGCCTTTTTGTCCGCCTCAATGGCATCTCTCATGGTAAACACAGATAGAATATCTTCTCTGGATAAAAGTAACATACGTGGCGCCCCTTTCTTGCCTGACTTGCCGGCTTCAGTCTTTTCAGTTTCTTTGGATATTATACTTCATTGAAAAGACTATTAGTTTAGAGTTGTCTGACGATCTTATCTTATTTTTTTGTGAATGCAGCGCGCAGAAGGTCGAGACCTGCAATAAGGATGACCGCTGCAACTACCCACTGGAGCATACTGGTATCAAGACTCTTGACGATGAATACCGCCGCAAGGACTCCGAGGATGCCAAAGATGCTGCTGAAAAGGGTTATCTTTCTGGCATACTGACCGAGGCGTATGAATTCCATGCCGCCGACCGGAACGGAGAATGTGCAGGCACCCATCATAACAGGGAACGCGATCGCAGGGTTGAGTCCAAGCGCGTAAACTGTTGCCATCGTAGGCGCGTAAGATCCGACTCCGACATTGTTAAGTGCACCGTAGACCAACAGAAGCACCATGCCGAGCGCGAGTTTTCCGCCGGTCAGGCCTGTAGCCTCACCGCCGGAGGGAAGCAGCCCGAATTTGCCGGCAACGACGAAGAATGTCGCAAGCACAAGTCCGACTCCCATGAACATCCTTATGTGCCTTACAGGCATCTTGACAACAAAACGCGGGCCAAAGTAGGCACCTATCATCTGTGAGATTATCAGTAGGACAAGGGTCATCTGATCGACATCTATGGATGATATGTAGGCAAGGGCCATGACCGCTACCGGTATCGCACACTGTGTGTTGAGCGTTCCGGGAAGTTTTGCGTCATCCACAAGCTTCCTTGCGCGGTAGAGGACTGTTGAAAGCGCAAAATCGGAAATGCCGAAAGTTGAAAAGAAGAAGCATACAGCTCCCCAGACCGCGAGGAGTATGTTGTTTCCAGGCTCTGCCCATGCTTCCTTTTTGTGCTTCATGAAATCTGTAAAGAATCGGAATGCAAACAGACCATTTACCAGAACGATTAACAACAGCAGTATTTTGACCATACTTACCAGCCTCCAGTTTAATGTGATTAAATTCACTTTAGAGATAATAGCATTTTATACACTTTTTTGTCAACTATACAATTTATTATATTTCATGGCGGATAATAAAAAATCACCGCCTATATAATGTGAGCGGTGATTTTCCTGCCCGTATGAAATGTATTTGGTTCAAATTCGTTTCAATACTTCGGGATTTACCAAGTTTGGCGGGATCCTTCCCTCAAGAGCTTCAATAAGGTTAGTAGCGGCGAGCTGCGCCATCCCCTCTCTGGATCTCACCGCAGCACTGCCTATGTGAGGCATCATCACAACGTTTTCAAGTTTGAGCAGCGGTTCATCCATAGGAACAGGCTCTTTCTCATATACATCAAGGCCCGCTCCGCAGATCCAACCCTCCGAGCATGCAAGGAAAAGGGCTTTCTGGTCGACGACAGCCCCCCTGGCAGTGTTTATGAGTACCGCATCTTTTTTCATCATACGAAGCTCACTCTCTCCTATGAGTCCTGTCGTCTCTTTTGTCAGGGCGCAGTTGAGAGATACAAAATCGCTTCTTTTAAGGAGCTCTTCCAATCTTACGTATTCAGCACAAAGCTTTTCTTCATATTCTGCTTTGCGTGTCCTGCCCGTGTATAAGATCTTCATTCCAAAGGCCTGTGCCCTTTTTGCTACAGCCCGGCCTATTTCGCCAAATCCTACGATCCCAAGAACGGAACTTGAAAGGTCTTTGCCGACAAACTGGTTTGGAGACCAGTGGGTCCAGCCGCCCTCCCTCATTATCCTCTCGTTTTCCCTCGCCTTCCGGGCTGACATAAGCATTAGCAACATCGCTGTGTCAGCTGTTGCATCCGTAAGCACCCCGGGCGTATTGGTCACCATTATTCCAAATTCGGTCGCTGCCTTTATGTCAACGTTGTCATATCCGACAGAATAGAGGCTTGCAACTTTCAGCTTCACTGCCTTTTGAAAAAAATCCCTGTCCATACGAATGCCCATCGTCATTATCAGGCCATCGGCCAGGGGGATATCTCTTAATACGGTCTCGGGATCCGGCTTGCCGTCGATGCTCCAGATCGTATGATCGACCTTCCCTTCCAACAATGACATTCCGGTATCCTGTATGAGCTGGGTCAAAAATACTTTAGGTTTTGACATCAACATAATCTCCTCAGCAAACTTATGGAAGCCGCTCCGTAAAGGCCGGCATCAGCTCCGAGCGACGAGACCTCAATGCTGAGATGCTCCCTCATAGGCAGCGGGAGCCATGGGAGTGTCCTCGCTTCAAGTTCCTCTGCTATCCCCTCTGCTTTGCTCATACCCCCGCTCAGAATGATCTTTTCGGGATCCAGCACGACGATAAGTGAGGCAATGCCTCTGGCCATCGTTTCAAGCGCTTTTGAGATAAGGCCGTCGGCCCTTTTGTCATCCCGCATCTGCCAAAGGGACCTGAAGTCACCCGGCAGGCCCTCCCGGGCCGCTTTACGCTCAATGTGATCTGCCGATGCAAGCGTTTCAAGGTGTCCTGTACTGCCGCATCCGCATCTTAGATCCCTGTGCTCCGATATCGAAATGTGCCCGGCCTCCCCGGCCATCCCATGAGCTCCTGTCACAAGGCTGCCGTTCACGAATATGCCTGAGCCTATACCTGTTCCGAGAGTGAGCACTATAAAATCCTTACATCCCACCGCAGCACCGCAAAAGGCCTCTCCGACGGCAAAGCAGTTGGCGTCGTTTTCCATTGCGAGCAACGGTGACATCCCCCTCTTTTCAAGGGCGTGCTTAAGGTAGTCGAGGAAAGCAATATTCTCAAGTCCGGAAAAATTTGTAAGTTTTGTAATGACCATGCGTGAAACATCGAGAAATCCCGGTATGCCCACACCTGCATATGATATCTCACTGCCATGCGAGACCTCTGCTGTCATAACAGCTATGCAGTCCACTACCTCATGAATGTCCCTGCCCTGGGGAGTATCCCTGTCGACCCTGTAAAGGATACGGGCATCTTTACCCTCTCCCTCGACAAGGGCCGCTGATATGGTATGTCCTCCGAGATCAACACCTACAGAGAGCAATTTCGTCAATACCCCGCGAGCGATGCGCAGTCGATCGAGGAAGAACACCAGCGCCTTATCTCAAAAATATCCTCTGTGGTAAAGACCATGGTCCTTCCTGAAATTCTCTCGCTTCCGGGAACAAGTCCCGCAGCATCTGCCTGCGCTGTTGTATGAAAAGTAAGTTCCGCTTTATAAGGGGCTTCCATCTTCAGAACAGGGCTTTTACCTTCAGCAGCTGCATCCAGAGCTTTTTTTACAGCTTCCGACAACAGGGCTGCCGTTTCATCAGGAGTTTTTGTCAGTGCTGCATTCCTGCCAAGGCCATCCTTTAGTGCGCATGTGAGAAGCGTCTCTCCCAGCAGGCTCGATGCCTCAAGACAAACCGCGGTATCCCCTGCCACCATGGACACAGGCACATCGAGGGCTCCGCAGAAAAGTGCGTTTAGTCCTGTTTCCCCAAGCTTTATGCCGTTGACTTTGAGTCCGTATAGGACTTTGGAGCTGTATGTATGATCAAGTACGGCTTTCTCTGTGCCCGCCATCGCGTGGTAACCTATGAAGATGGCAGCATCGTGACCGGAAACTCCCTCGACCATTCCGAGTATCTTCGGCGTCCCGCTTATAAGTGTGACCCCGCGGGGAAACATCGAGACGTCAAGGTTTATCATCCTCTCATGTGAGTCGTTCACTGTAACGGACTCAGCACCCCAGCCCAGTGCCGCGTTGACCGCAGCCATGGTGTCATGTAGCTGCATCATCCGTCCAAATTCGTATCCCGGCTTTCCGTACATCACCTGTTCTGCCGAGACTACCCCGGTCGAGCCTTCCATATCTGAGCTTATATATACCTTCAAATCAATATGACTCCTTCCATCGCGCAATAAAACCGGGATCCCGCAGCATGAGCCTTCCGACGCCGACAAGGTCGCAAACACCGTCCCGGAGCATTTTATCCGCGGTATGCACATCGCTTACCCCGCCGGTGCACTCGACCAGGACAGAAGATCCCAGCGAGCTTTTGATCCTTTCCGCATAGGGTGCAAAGTACGCGCTGTCTTTACGGTCAAGTCCGTATCCGCAAAGGTTTCCTGAAATTCCTATCATGTCCACGCCGAGGTTTGCAAGTTCCCGCGCAACAGCAACGGTCTCGTCTGTCGAAAGCCCCAATGGTTTTTCCCCGGGTAGAAAATCTGCTGCTCCCAGGCGCACTGAGAGCGGGATGTCTTTCAGAGACTGCCTGACTCCGTCAGTTATCTCGTAGAGAAGCCTGGCTCTTTTTGCATCCGTACCCCCGTATTCATCGTCCCGCCTGTTCGTCAGGGGGCTCAAAAACTGTCCCAGCAGATAACCGTGGCTGGCATGTATCTGAACTCCGTCATAACCAGCTGTTCTGACCATGCGCACAGCTGCGTTGATAAAATCGTCTGCTGTTCGCCTTATCTCACTGCGCGTCATAACTTCAGGACTGCGGCCGGGTTTGTCCCAGTTATCACCTACCGGCACTCCGGAAGGGGAAAAGGCCCTGTAGCCCTCCATTTCGAAAACGGCAGGATCTGCTATTTTTGCCCCCGCATGGTTGATCTGTGCCATGCAAAGGGAATTGCCGCTTTTCAGAACTGCTGATATCGCCAAGTGTTTTTTCGCCACTTCGTCACTGTCAGCAAGGAATTGAGCAGGCCTTGTCCTTCCGCAGCCATTTACCGCATGATGCTCCACTATTATGAGGCCCGCACCAGATGCGGCAAAACGACCGTATATTTCGAGAGATCTTTCAGAAGGAGTTCCATCCTCTTTTGAACTCGAAGATGCCAGGGGTGCCGACACGATCCTGTTCGCCAGAACTTTGTTTTTGAGCTCAACCGGTTCAAAAATCATTTTCCGACCCCCTATACGTTGAACCTGATTTCAATGATATCGCCGTCCTTGACGAGATACTCCTTGCCTTCCAGCCTCAGGCAGCCGGCCTTCCTGCATTCATCAAAAGAGCTCCCGTGTTGTTTGTAGTCGTCAAAAGCAACTACCTGGGCTCTTATGAATCCTCTCGCCAGATCTGAATGTATAGCTCCTGCTGCATCAACGGCATTGTCTCCGCGATGCAGTGTCCACGCCCGGACTTCATCCGGGCCGCATGTGAAAAAGCTTATCAGCCCAAGCACCCTGTAAGCCTCCTCAATGAGCCTTTCCCTGCCGGGTTCGGTTATGTCAAGACCTTCTGTGAACGCCGCAGCCTCTTCTTCCTCGAGCTCGGCTATATCCATTTCAAGGCTTCCATAAAGGGTGCAGAGCTTTACTCCCTGTTCATCCGCCCTCTTTTTAAGTTCAGTCCATTTGGGTATCTTTGTCTCATCTGACTGAGAATCATCGAGGTTGAGAAGGATTATCTCAGGTTTTGAAGTAACGAATGAAAACCCCCTGAGAAGGCGCCACTCGGCCGGCTTCAGTTCAATGCTGCGCAGCGGCCTCTCTTCGAGAAGGCATTCAAAGCAAAGATCAAGGAGCCTCTTCTCCGTCTCTTCTTCGGGAATGAGCTTCTTTTTGGCTTTCAGCTTTCCAAGCCGGTTTTCGATGACGGCCAGGTCACGGAATATCATCTCATTTTCGATAATGTCCCAGTCACGCAGCGGATCAACGCTGCCTTCGGGGTGTTCTACAGATTTGTTGCTGAAACACCTGATGACCTGAATAAGGGCATCAGCATCAGCGACAAAAGAGAGAAAAGAGTTCCCAAGCCCTTCTCCCTTGCCAGCTCCGCGCGAGAGACCGGCAAGATCTACAAACTCGACCTGAGCCGGAGTCACTTTTTTGGGTTTGTGCACATCGACCAGAAAATCGAATCTTTTATCCGGAACTTCTACGACAGCCTTGTTGGGGTCCGTCTTCCCACCGGCATAGGGTTTTACCTCCGCTCCGGCCCTCGTTATCACGTTGAATACTGTAGATTTGCCGCTCAGGGGCAGCCCCACTATTCCGCAGTGCAGCATTCCAATACCACTCCATTCTTATTTGTAGCAGTGATTTTTTATCATCTCATAAAAGCCCCGAACTTCAAAGCCTTCTACGCATCAATTCCAGACGACATTAGTATCTCTATGTCTGCCTGCTTTAGTCTACTACAAACAGCCGCTGCTGAGCAATCAAGCCGGAAAATAGAGAGCTCTCTTCAATATTCCGGACTGTTTATATTTGCGGTGATCACCTATTTTTTATTCAGTCCTTACTTCAGTAAAGATCACATATTTGGTTATATATCCTCTAAAGCTCTCCCAGACCTGAAATATTTGCCTTTAAAAAACACAGAAAGACATATTGAAATTAGGCTATATATTTCTTGACAAGGCTATTACGCCGTAGGATAATCGGTTAGCAATAAGCAACTGATAAGAATCGAACGGGGGACTGCACCATATGAACCTCTTACAGGTAAAGGACGAAGAGAGTGCTGTAATAAAGAGCATCCCGCAGGGTGAATCAGGCGAACGGCTTGAAGCGCTTGGACTTCGTGTTGGCAAAAGGATCCGGAAAGTTTCCGGGATGCCTTTCGGTGGTCCGATCACCCTCCTGCTCGACGGAAGGCACTTCGCAGTGGCACATGCCATTGCCGGCAAGATCGAAGTTGAAGGCGTTGACTCCACTCCCCAGCCGGTTGTTGAAAAAAGCCGCCTGTGGCCCAGATTTATATGAGCTGCCGCGACTGCAGCCTCTGCAACACCAGAGGCAATAAATGTCCTTCAATATCTCAGGACTGCGGCCGCGTCCTTCTTATGGGAAACCCCAACGTTGGAAAGAGCGTCTTCTTTTCAAGGCTTACCGGGACTCATGCTCTTTCTTCAAATTACCCCGGCACAACTGTAGGCTTTACTGAGGGAACAATGAGATATGGCGGCAAAACTGCCAGGCTGATCGACGTTCCGGGAGCATACACACTTGACCCTACCAATGAAGCAGAAGTTATAGCGCGCCGTATTTTAAAAGACGGCGCCGATGTTGTGATACTTGTCATCGACGCTACTGCCCTTGAAAGAAACCTCGTCATGGCGATCCAGGTGCTCGAGCGTGGTATCCCCGTTGTCATCGCACTCAACATGGTCGATGAGGCGAGGCACAGGGGGATCCTGATTGACATCCCAAAACTTGAAGAGGAACTGGGCGTACCGATAGTTCCGACTGTAGCAGTGACCGGTCAGGGCCTGAGCGAGCTTGTATCAAAAATGGAAAATGCCAGGGTAAGCCATTTCCAGCCCATGTCCAAAGAGACTCGCTGGCTCGCCATAGGTGAGATCATAACGAAGGTACAGACTGTCACCCACAGGCACCATACGACCATGGACAGGATCGAAGACGTATCCGCACACCCCGTGCTCGGGGGCATAATGGGCTTTCTTGTTCTCATTATGGGATTTATGGCGATAAGGTTCGTAGGCGAGGGCATAATAACCTATGTGACAGATCCGATTTTTGAGAACCTCTGGATGCCTGTACTGGAAAAGCTAAACACCATGCTGGGTGAAGGACCTGTTAGGAATATACTGATCGGAACTCTGATAAATGGCGAGATAGACCTTGAGCAAAGTCTCGGAGTTCTCTCGACTGGGATCTACGTGGAATTCGGAATGGTCCTTCCCTATATAATCGCATTCTACTCAGGCCTCAGCTTCCTCGAAGACTTCGGCTACCTGCCGAGGCTCGCCGTTGTTTTTGATGCCCTTCTTCACAGGTTCGGAATACATGGTTATGCGATAATCCCCACACTGCTTGGCTTCGGCTGCAACGTCCCGGGGATCCTCGGAACACGCGTGCTTGAATCTGAGAGGGAAAGATTTATTGCTGCAACTCTGATATCTGTGGGCATCCCGTGCGTATCTATCCAGGCGATGCTTTCGGCAACGCTGGGCGAGTTCGGGATGATCTATGTCGCGGCCGTCTATGGGATACTCTTCTGCGTATGGCTAGTACTGGGCAGGATAATGCATCTGACGTTGAAAGGCTACAGCCCCGAACTGATCGTAGAGATCCCGCCCTACAGGATGCCCTCTATGAAAGCCTGGCTGAATAAACTCTGGTTCAGGATAAAGGATTTCCTATATGAAGCAACTCCCCTGGTGCTGTTGGGCATATTCCTCGTTAATATACTTGAGACCCTCGGGGTCATGAAAAAGGTCGCGGATGTCCTTTCCCCGATATTTGAAGGCTTCCTTGGACTTCCTTCTGCAACAGCAATTCCTATAGTTATGGGTGTATTCAGGAAAGACATCGCCATGGGGCTGCTCATTCCGCTTGAGCTCTCTGCGTCACAGACACTTATCGCTGTGGTAGTCCTTGCTATGACATTCCCATGCATAGCTACCTTCATTATTTTGTGGAAGGAACTGGGGACAAAAAGAATGCTGATGAGCTCAGGCATAATGATCACAGCCGCACTGCTGACCGGAGGACTTCTGAACCTCTTCTTTAAAATCATACTATAATAGTCATATAATTCAACTTTTCCACCTCTTGCTAATTGTGGATTCAAAACCTCTATTTTTCGTCTTCTCCACATGTTTATTAGCAAAGAACCAGTGGCTCTAAAATATTGAAGTCGCCGGATCCCCGATCTCGGAACGCGCTCGAAATGGTTCAAATGCTATTGTGTTTTTATACGTTTCCTTAACTGGAAACAGCATTCTCCCGATCAAGAGCATGCGGGAAAGACGGTGGGAAAGTTGAGTCACGTAACAGTTTAGTAATGGAGAAAAGGGAGGGGTATGATGAAAAGGGCCATTTTGGCATTGATTGCGCTGCTTTTTATCCAGACCGTCCTTTACGCCGCAGATAAAACCGTGACTGTCACCCTCCCTGCACAGGCGGACATCGGACAGCCATTTCTGGTCACAGTGAGGTCTGAATCGTCTTTGCAGGACGTTTCGGTTTCATGGCAGGGAAAGGATTCTCAGCTTACCACTGATAACGGTGTTTTCAGCATCCTTCTGGGAACAGACCTAAAAAACGCAAAGGCCGGGAAAAACGAGTTCTGCATAAGCGCCATGGTCGACGGTGAATTTTGGGAACACAGGGATGAGATCAAACTTGTCGAGCACAAATACCCCAGAGAAAACCTGACGGTCGAAGCTGAAAAGCTGACTCCTCCCAAAAGCCTCAATGAGAGGATAAAGAAAGAAGCGGAGCTTGGCAGGAGAGCAATACAGACCAACACCCCGGGATCGGCGCCGCTGCTCCCTCTTTTGCGGCCTGTCCCCGGCAGTTATTCCTCCGTTTACGGAAAGAGCAGGTATTTAAACGGACAATTCAGGGGAAGGCACGGCGGTGTTGACATGAGAGCCCCGGTGGAGACTCCGGTGAAGGCTGCGGCATCCGGAACTGTAGTTTTGACGGGGGATTTCTGGTTTGCAGGCAAATGCATATACATAGACCACGGGGCAGGACTCATATCCTTTTACTGCCATATGTCAAAGGTTTCAAAATCAAAGGGAGACGAAGTCGAACGCGGAGAGACAATAGGACTCTCCGGAAAAAGCGGCAGGGTTACCGGCCCTCACCTCCATTTCAGCCTCTCCTGGCGTGGAGAATTCTTTGATCCCGCTCCCCTTCTGAAATAGGAGCATTTCAATGAAAGAGACGACAAGAAGCCTCATAGAGATCCATATCGCGGTCGTCCTATTCGGACTTTCAGGCCTCTTTGCCAGGTATGTCGGACAGCCTGCCGTAATAATCGCGCTCGGCAGGGTCTTTTTTGCAAGCATCTCTATGTACCTCCTTTTCAGGTACAGGGGTACAGGCATCAGCCTCGGATCGAAAAGTGATTATCTGACCCTGGCCGCAGCCGGCTTGATGCTGGCAGTCCACTGGACTACTTTCTTCCTTTCCATCCAGGTGTCAACAGTGGCGATAGGAGTCCTTACATTTTCGACCTTCCCTCTTTTTATCACATTTCTTGAGCCGCTGATCTTTCGTGAAAGGATCAAAATAACTGACGTTATCTGCGCCTGTGTTATGTTTGCAGGGGTAATGATAATTGTTCCGGAATTTCATCTGAGCAATAACATCACAATGGGGATCATATGGGGAATGACCTGCAGCCTTACCTATGCAGCGCTCTCACTGATAAACAGAAAATTCGTAAAAAAATACTCCGGAAGGGTTATTGCCTTTTACGAACAGGGGACTGCCACACTTGTACTGCTCCCTGCCTTCTTTATATACAGGCCGGTCTTTACGGTGACAAGCATATTTCTTTTGATTCTCCTCGGAGTTCTTTTCACCGCAGCCGCCCATTCCATGTTTATCAACGGGATGAAAAGCGTGAGGGCACAGACAGCCGGGATGATAGCCAGCCTTGAATCTGTTTACGGAATAGCCGCAGCTGCGGTCTTCCTCGGTGAAATACCATCCTTCAGCGAGTTTGCAGGAGGAGCATTGATCTTATCTGCCGCCCTTTATTCAACACTGAAGGCGTCAAAAGAGGCAGAATGATCTGCCGCTTTTTCAAATTCAGTTAAACATAATTTTTAATAGTTTTTTCAGGAGGTAAGGGACTCATATAGTTTTTCGGTCCGATCTGTGATCCTTTCGACCGTTGCCCCGTTTTGTAGCGCATACCAGACTGCTCCTCCCATTCCGACACCTTCTTTTACATATCCCTTTTCATAATCTGCAAGGCCGGGAAATCTTGAAGCTGAAAAATCAAGGGGAGCCGAGTACCAGTCGACGCCAATTTTTTCTGCATATTCGACGAAACAGCTCGTTCTGTCCTGGCATATATATTTGGTCGTAGCTACAAGCAAAGGCCTGGTGATCTTCATTTCCCGCAGCAGGGCGGCAACTGCCATCATCTGTGTGCCTCCCGCCAGGACCACCTCTGCATCTTCAGGCAGCGCTGATACGAAGGAAGCTACCGATATCTGCATCGGGTCTCCGACTTCTGCGGCTGCTGCAAGACCCGCGCCTTTCATTCCGCCTGTTTTGATGCCCAGCCTTGATGCGACTGCGTTCCATATTTCTTCTTTTTTGGACAGAGGGTTTACCGGTCCTGCCGATGAAACTGTCCCGTTGTATCCAAGAGATCTCAGAAGAAGAAGGGCAGTTGTTGTGCCTCCGGGAATGGATTCGGCGAGGACAAACTTTTTTATGCCTGATCCTGCAAGATCTTCTGCCGCTGCCCTGGCTTTTTCAGAGATCTCTGAGAAGTCCGGCACGGCAGTCCCGATCCTCGGATCCCTGCCGGGGAGTGCACCGAGGTCCCTGAAGGGAGCCGCCGGGGCTATAGATGTACCGGCCCTTATGTTCATAACCGGCAGTCCTCCCTCCAGCACTGCTGCCTTGGTGACGAGGGCCGGAGTCGGATGGCCGGACGGGTCGATCGGGATGCAGTCGATGACCCTGGGCCTGTCGTAATAGAGCATATCCGCATCTGCCGGAGCAGTATATGGAAGGGCCTCGACATTGGCTCCCGCGGCAGAGAGTCCGTTCTCCCTGGACAGGGCTGTCTCACTGATAAACAATATAAACATAAGCTGTTTTTACCCCCTGTACTAACTCAGAAATAAGAGTTAGAATCCTCTTTATGGTCTCTGTTTTCAGCAGAGCTTGTTGTTTTTTGGGCGGAATTAGGCACCAAGTGGAATTCTAGCACATTTTGGCTGAACAGGCCTTAACTTATTATTTTTGATCAAAGACAATGACCCTGACCATACAAAGGGGGATCTTATGGCTACTAAACTTGCTCCAACCAGGGGAAACCTTGTCAAGCTTACACGCTCCATGAAAATGGCACAGTCGGGACATGATCTCCTGGATCAAAAACGACAGGTCCTGATGATGGAGCTTGTCCGTTTTATAGATTCTGCAAAAACTATCCAGACGGATGTTGAAAGAATTTTCAAAGAGGCATACGATGCCCTCCAGAAAGCCAACATCTCTCTTGGAATAGATACAGTTGAAGATATTTCCGAGGCAGTTCCTATTACATCTGACATCACAGTTCGTCTTCGCTCTGTGATGGGGGTCGAGATACCCGACGTCGATCCGTTATCAGATAAGACCGTCCCCAGTTATTCTTTTTACGGATCTTCCGGAGCTATGGATGCGGCTTATTCAAAATTCCGAAAGGTCATGGTGCTCCTTGCACAGCTTGCAGAAGTTGAGACAAGCGTTTACAGGCTTGCTGTCCAGATAAGAAAAACACACAGGCGTGTAAATGCTCTTGAAAAGGTAGTTATCCCTTCAAACCAGGCCGATATCAGATTTATATCAGACGTCCTGGAGGAGGGTGAGCGTGAAGACTTTACAAGGATGAAGATGGCTCAGAAAAAGACAAAAAAGTAATCAAATTCCGGAGGTAATGACAATGGGTACATTGCAGGAAGTTTTAGCAGTTCTGCTTGGAGCTGAATCAGAGGCAAAACGGATCGTTGAGGATTCAAAAAATGAATCAGATGGCTTCCTTCGCACAGCACAGGAAAAGTTTTCCATGGAACGTGCAAACCAGATGGCTTCGGCAAGGGAGCAGGCAAAGGGCCTGATGGAGACTGCCCTCAATTCAGCAAGGACAGAAGCTGAACAGATCGCCGTCCTTGGAAAAGAGGAAAGGACCCGTATGCAGAAGCGCTTCGAAGAGAACGTCGACCCTGTTATTGATTCTATGGTATCTGAGATCGCAGAAAGATACATTTCAAAAACCAAAAGGGGTAATTAAGGTTGCACTCAACTTCAAAGGGGCAGGCAACAGCCATAGGTGTTAAGTCACACGTACTCTTCAGCAAGCTTCTTACTTCTGAAGAATACTGGGCGTTGCTGAACCTTAACAGCATCAGTGAGATAGCAGATTTCCTTAAACAGACTGAAGGATACAAAGAACACCTTGAAACTCTGCCTCCCGCGAAGGTGCACCGTGTAAATCTTGAGAATGCAGTGAAGTCGGCGATACTCTCTGAAGCAACGGCATTCTTATTCTACCTTTCGGGACCGAGACGCCAGCTGTTTATAGACTGGCTTGGGTGGTACGAGGCAGAGCATCTGAAAAGCATTTTCAGATGGGTAAGGACAAAGAGGCTTGACCGCGATGAAATGAGAAAACGTCTTTTTGCCGTCCCGGGATCAAAACTTTCCTATGATCTTCTGCTGAACAGCAGGGACTATAATGATGTACTTGATGCACTTAAGGACACAAGATACCATAGGGTCCTCACAGAACCGGTCCGACGCCTTATTAATGGTGAGGAGTCTCTTTTTTCGCTTGAGATCGCGATAGACAACCTTGTAGAAACATCTTTATACAACGACCTTAAAGACCTGCCGGAAAACGAGCAGAAATTACTTGAGCCAATGTTCGGGACCAGGATAGACCTTCTTAACCTTTACCATTTCCACAGGTGCATATGGTATTACCACATGACGCTCGAAGAGACGCTCAGCAGGATGCTCCCGGTCAAATACAAAGTAAAGACGCACCACCTAAGGGATATGACAAAAGGCACAAGCTGGGAAGAGAGGATCGACAGGCTGGGGGCAACTTTTCCTGTTTATGCTGAAATATTCAGAAACGCCCTTCAACAGGAAGACAGGGAACTGGCACTTGAGATGTCCATAAAAAGATACAACTATCTCAAGGCCCTGGCTATATTCCAAAAGGGATCACCGGGTTTTCATACAGCTATCAGTTACTTTGTATTAAAATCTCATGAATTGGACGATGTGATCCGCGTGATAGAAGATGTCAGATATGATTATGATCGCAGGAATGCGGCCAATTACCTTATAAGGCCGATAATCACCGGGGGTGAACCCAAATGGCAGTAATGAAGATGGTCGCACTGACCATGATAGGGCCTGACTCGGAAATGGAGCCTGTAGCCCGTCAGATGGTATTGACAGGAGGCTTCCAGCCTTTGCCGCTCGACCTTCTGGTAAACGACAGGAACCTCCGGTCTAAGGTAACGACCGCAACAGAAAACCCGTACGACGAACTTCTGGCAAAGGTCACAACGGTATGGAAGATCGCGGGTGAGATGATCCCCGATCCATCTCCTGTCACGATCACTAAAGAGTTTACGCTTACAGCGGCCCGAAGGAAAGTTGAACAGACTTCAAAAAGGCTGGAAGTATGGGAAAAGAGAAGGGTCGCACTTTCCGAGGGGGAAGATCTTCTCACGGCCACCAAACTGTTCGTTGAAGCACTCAAAGGAACTGAATTCGGTCCGGATGAACTTGCAAGCGGGACATTCCTGATCCCATTTTTTGGCCGGCTCTCGAATGAAAACTACCAGAGGCTGACAGAGAGCAGCGAGGAGTCACCCATAACGACGAATGAACTGACAATGCTCAACGGCAACACCTGGGTCCTTGTCTTGACAGTCAAGGGACATGAAGAATCGACCCGTAAGCTTCTGGAAGCTGTCTACTTCAAGGAATTTTCATTAAAAGACATCGCATCGCAGTTAAAAGGGGTGGATCCACTTACTCTTGTAAACAAAAGGATAGCCAACCATCAGAGAGCCATCAAAGGTCTTGCAAAAGCTGCCAAAGATATGCTCAGGGAACATCGGTCCGATTACGAACTTCTCTATTCGCAGCTCTACACGATGCAGAGAGTCTATGACGTGTGCAAGGGACGGGGAGAAGTAAGCGGTATGTTCGTACTTTCAGGATGGATACCCGCTGACACCCTTGCAGGCATCAAAAAAACTGTCGAAGAAGAGGCCCCGATGACAACAGTCATGGTGGAAGAGACAAAGGACATCAGCTATTCGGGCATACGTATACCGACGCTTTTGCAGAACAACCCTGTTTTCAGGGCTTTTCAGGACATAGTGTCAATGTACAGTCTGCCGTCTTACGGAGAGATAGATCCCTCTCCCATAGTAGCCATCTCGTTCATCCTCTTTTTTGGTTTCATGTTCGGAGATATCGGGCACGGCCTGATGATATTCCTGGGTGCAATGTTCATGGTCAAACGGGGAATGATGAAACGTTCCTTTGGACAGGTCATTAAATCTGCAGCTGTAAGCTCTATGGTATTTGGAGTGCTTTACGGGAGCGTATTCGGGATGGAGGACATAATCCCTGCACTGTGGCTCTCTCCGATGCACGACACCAACAAACTCCTGGTGATCGCCATCTGTCTCGGAGTGTTCATGATAAGCCTGGGGCTTGTCCTCAACATGATAAAACAGTACAGGGCAAGGGACTTTGGAAGGCTGCTCTTCGACGGGCAGGGAATGGCCGGACTCATGCTCTACTGGACAATGGCTGCCCTTGCCGCAATATACATGACGGGCACAAAGATCCCTGAGATCGCAGCTGACATAATGTGGGCCGGGATCGGAGTATTGATGCTTCTTATGATATTCAGGGATATCCTGGCCAGATATCTGCTGCACCAGAAAGGTGAAGGAGAATCGGCAGTCCTGAACATCTTCGAGATAATGCACCACCTGATGTCATTCGTTTCGAACACAGCGTCATTTGTAAGGCTTGCAGCCTTCGCGCTCAACCACGTCGGGCTCTCAATGGCGGTAATAATGCTCTCCGAGATGGTCCATTCCCTCCCCGGCGGAATAGTAATGAAAGGGATAATCCTCGTAATAGGAAATATCGTCATAGTATGTCTGGAAGGGCTTATTGTCTTTATCCAAACGCTAAGGCTCGAGTATTACGAGTTCTTCGGTAAATTCTACAAGGGAGGGGGAAGTGAATTCAAACCGGTCGGCTGGAAAAAGGACGGTTCCAAGTATGTTGCTCCGGCCTCCCAGAAGTAATTACATACATAAATGCATTATGACATAATAAAAGGTCAAGCTGATAATTTTTGTACAATTAATGTGAAGGAGTGGGTTTTTGATGTTTGGACTTGCAATGTGCTGCGGCACTGTCGCAACAATGATAGGTCTGGGGTATTTGATGCAGCGCAGAGGCTATAAGGGAGGCCGCGCCTTCTATCTTTCGGGGTTGGGGCTATCATCGCTCCTCGTCTTTACAGGGGCAGCGCTGTCTCTCACGATGCACCCCGCTTTCGCTGAAGCAACTGCAGCACCTCTGGGAACAGGCGCAGGAATGGGCTTTATTGCGGCTGCTGTCTCGACAGGGCTTGCATGCCTGGGTGCGGGACTTGCCGTTGCAAGCGTCGGATCCGCAGCACTCGGACTGGTAGGAGAAAAACCCGAGATGCTGGGAACGACCCTCATCTATCTTGGACTTTCAGAAGGTATCGCTATATACGGCGTTATCGTTTCACTTCTGATACTCGGACGGATATAAGGACAGAAGCAATATCATGAAAGCTTTTCTTGTGAGCGACAACCATGACTCCCTGGTAGGCATGAGACTTGCAGGTATTCAGGGCTGCCTCGTTCACACTGCCGATGAAACTTTTGCGGCAATAGACAGAGCGCTAAAGATGCCGGACCTGGCCATTCTCGCAATTACAGAAAAGGCTGCTGAAATGGCCCCGGATGTTATTCAGCAGCTGCGAGAGCGCGGGGAACTGCCTCTTCTGGTTGAGATACCTGACAGATTCGGTACTAAACGGGGACCGGATTTTCTGACCCGCTACGTACAGGAAGCCATTGGGGTGAAAATGTAATGAAAGAAGTATCAAGTGAAAAAATAGGGACATTAAGGGACATAATCCTTGACAGAGCTGATTCCAGGAAGAAAGATCTGGTAGCAGGGGCAAGAGAGGAAGCCGAAGAATGGCTGCTGAGGGAGACAGAAAAACTTCAGCGTGAAACCAACCTTATCCTTCAGGATGCAAGAAAAAGAGCTGAAGATATCAGACGCAGGCAGATACTGTCTGCAGAGAGAGAAAAGTCTACAGAAACACTGAGACTGCAGAACAGGATACTATCTGAAGCGCTTGGAAGGCTTCAGGACAAGCTTGTGCACATAAGGGAACGTGAAGACTATGTTGAGATCCTTGCAGGGATGTGCATAGATGCGATAAATGCCCTGAGGGAGATTAATGGACTAAAGCTTAGGCTTTCAGCAGTTGACGCAGGCCTGGCTGACTCAGTGATCTCAAAAGTAGCAGAACTTATGCCGGAAGCCGGAATTACTTTTGATCCTGAGACGGCTCCCATACTAGGCGGATGCTGGGTATCTACAAATGACGACCGCAGGCAGGTCAATGCTGACTGGCAAAGCCTGACGCAGGAAATGGCCGATACTCTGGCTGAACGGCTCCTGCCGCTGCTTTAGGAGGAATGGAACTTGGAGGCTAAGACGAACATCGCCCCAAATAATAAGGAAGGTACAGTTACCTTCGTCAACGGTCCTGTCATAAAGGCCTCTAATATGCGTAATTTTGCAATGCGTGAAGTTGTTAATGTCGGCCCCAAAAAGCTTATGGGTGAAATAATAAGCATGGACGGCGATAATGCAACTATTCAGGTCTATGAGGACACTGACGGGCTGAGCATCTATGAAACCGTCACCGGCACGGGTGAACCCCTCTCTATTGAGATAGGGCCGGGACTGATAGGAAGTTTTTTCGATGGAATAGGAAGGCCTCTGGATGCCCTTCTTGAATCTGAGGGAATGTATATTTCTCCGGGCACTTCGGTCAATATGCTGAACCGTGACAAGATCTGGGAAGTGACCCCGGTTGCCAAGCCGGGCGAACTTGTAACGGGAGGTACGGTAATTGCCACAGTACAGGAGACACCTCTCCTTCTGCACAAAATAATGGCTCCGCCTGACACTGAGGGCGAACTTACCTGGGTGATCTCAAAGGGGCCTCACAAAGGCGGCGAAATGGTCGCAAAGATCAAAGACGCGTTTGGGCGTGAACTATCAATACCCATGATCCAGAGATGGCCGGTAAGGACGCCCAGACTATACAGGGAACGCCTGCTTCCGAACGAACCATTCGTGACCGGACAGAGAGTCATCGACGGACTCTTCCCGATAGCAAAAGGTGGTACGGCATGCATCCCCGGAGGTTTTGGGACAGGAAAAACTGTCACCCAGCACCAGCTTGCAAAATGGGGAGATGCTCAGGTAGTTATCTACATAGGCTGTGGAGAGAGAGGGAACGAAATGACAGACGTTCTTGAACAGTTCCCTGTTCTCGAAGACCCAAGATCAGGAAGACCTCTGATGGAACGAACCATCCTGATCGCCAATACATCAAATATGCCCGTTGCGGCCCGCGAAGCGTCAATTTATACAGGGATCACGATCGCCGAATATTTCCGTGACATGGGATATGACGTTGCTATAATGGCGGACTCAACTTCAAGATGGGCCGAAGCCCTTCGCGAACTTTCGGGCCGCCTTGAAGAGATACCTGCAGAAGAAGGGTTCCCGGCATATCTGCCGAGCAGGCTGGCTGAATTCTATGAAAGGGCCGGCCGTGTAGTGACATTGGGCGGAGAAAATGGCAGCATTACTGTAATAGGAGCCGTGTCGCCTCCGGGAGGGGACTTCACAGAGCCTGTTACGAGGCACACTAAACGCTTCATCAGATGCTTCTGGGGACTGGACAAAAACCTCGCAAACGCCAGGCATTATCCTGCCATTTCCTGGATAGACTCTTACAGCGAATATGCAGAAGAGGTAAACGGGTGGTTTTGCTCAAACGTTGACCCAAGATGGGGAGATGTCAGGGACGAGATCCGTCAGATACTTGCTGAGGACAACAAAGTCCAGCAGGTGATAAAACTGGTCGGAGAGGATGTACTTCCCGATGACCAGAGACTTGTCGCGTTCACAGCCTTTTTGATCAAGAACGGATATCTGCAGCAGAATTCCTTTGGCTCAGACTCCTACTCTCCACCGTCAAAGGGGTTCGAAATACTTGAAGTAATAATGGATTTTTACAAGAAAGCTCTCGGACTGATCCGTAAGGGCATTCCGATATCCCTTATCAAAGAAGACGAATCAGTCGACTCTATCACGCACCTCCGTGAACTCTCACCCGATGACAAAAATGGCTTTGCTCTGGCGAGAAAGAGGATAAACGCACACCTCGACAGGGTAGCAGCTGAAAGAACAAGAAAGCTTGGAGGTGAGTAGCCGGTGGCAAACGCTGAATATATCGGGGTAAAAGATATTGAAGGCCCTTTTGTTCTTGTTGAGAACGTAAGCGGCGTAGGTTACGGCGAGCTTGTTGAGATCCGTGACAGCAAAGGACATCTCCGTCATGGACAGGTAAAGTCCCTGAGCGAAAAAGCCACACTGGTACAGGTATTCACCGGGACCGAAGACCTTGTTCCAAATACGACCAAACTGCGTTTCCTCGGAAAGCCTCTTGAGATCAGGCTCTCAAAAAATATGCTTGGACGTACCTTTAACGGTCTTGGGGAACCGAGAGACGGCTGCGGAGAGACATACGGCGGAAAAAGGGTCAATATCAACGGGCTCCCCCTTAATCCAATGGCGCGCCAGTATCCCAAGGACTTTATCAACACAGGTATCTCAGCTATCGACACACTGACGACGCTTATAAGGGGACAAAAGCTCCCTATCTTCTCAGGGAACGGACTGCCGCACAATCAACTGGCAGTACAGATAGCAACTCAGGCAAAGATCATGGGATCCGATGATTTCGCCGTTGTTTTTGCAGGAATAGGCATCAAGCATGACGACGCGGCTTATTTTACCCAGGAACTATCCAACAGGGGGCACAGCAATAACATAGTAACATTCCTGAACCTTGCCGACGATCCGGTAATAGAACGTATCGCGACTCCAAGGATGGCGCTTTCAACAGCTGAATATCTTGCCTATGAACTTGGACTGCACGTACTTGTCATCATAACTGACATGACAAGCTACTGCGAAGCCCTCAGGGAAATAGGCGTTGCAGCCGGTGAAGTCCCCAGCCGTAAAGGGTACCCGGCCTACCTCTACAGCGACCTGGCATCTCTTTATGAAAGGGCAGGGGTCGTAAGGGGAGTCAGCGGAAGCGTTACACAGATCCCGATACTGACAATGCCCAATGACGATATCACCCATCCTATACCTGACCTGACAGGATTTATAACGGAAGGACAGATAGTTCTGTCAAGGGACCTGGATTCAAGAAACATTTATCCTCCGATAGACATCCTGACCAGTCTTTCGAGGCTTATGAAAGACGGTATAGGCAAAGGATACACCAGGGAAGACCATCCCAGTGTTTCCAGCCAGCTTTTCGCTTCCTACAGCAGGGTCCAGGAGGTACGATCCCTTGCAGGAGTCGTCGGCGAGGACGAACTTTCCAAAAACGACAAGATGTCTTTGGAATTTGGAAAACTGTTCGAGGAAAAATTTCTTAAGCAGGGAAAAGAAGAGGAACGTGAAATAGGGTACTCACTTGATATGGCCTGGGAGATACTCAGCAACCTCCCGAGAAGCGAACTTACAAGAGTCTCGCTCTCAGATATCAACGAACACATAAAAAAATACACTGACTGACCTTTGATCAGCTAGGATCAGCTAAAAAGCTAGGCCCGGAAGTTAACTTCCGGGCCTAGCTTTATCAGGCTGTTTTTCCGGTACAAAAAGAAGTTTAATTTTGATCCTCTATTTCAGCTGTGTCGCCTTTTTTCACTATTCCCCCTGAAACGACCACGCAAAAAAGTCCCTCTAAAGGCAGCAGGCTGACTCCGAACGTTCTGCTCACGACGCTGGGATGATCCTCCTTGCCGACCTGGGTCACCTCAAGGACAACATCTTCCCCGAGCCTTATACTGCTTCCGGGAGCAAGTGAAGAGAGGTCAAGCCCCTCGATCAGAACGTTCTCGGCGAAATCGCCCGGACCCATGTTCAGGCCCTTCAGCCTATTCACATTATCAAGGCTTTCAAAACTAAGGCATGTGACCTGGCGGCCCCAGTCCCCGGCATGTCCGTCGTTTTCGATCCCCTTGCCCGCAATAAAGACTGCTTCCCTGACCTCTTTCTTTAGCTGTCCCCTTTGAGGACTGACAGATATTGAGTAGACCTTTCCACTTTTTCCCATGCTAACTTCCTTCCTGCCTATCCATGAACGGATAAATGATTTTCTCCCCTGATTATAGTTCAGGGTCCGGCAGTCGGTCTATAGCTGCGATGTGCAGTGGGGGCACCTCGTAGCGCTGTCGTCGATCTCTGAGAAACAAAATGGGCATTTACGCTTGGGCGCCGCAGCCGGGGCCGGCTTTGAGAGTTTGTTCGCAAAGCGTATGACCCAGAATATGGCCCATGCCTGAATAAGGAAATTAATGATGGTGTTTATAAAAAGGCCGTAGCTTATTACAGGAAGGCCGGCTTCAACAGCTTCGGCAAGCGTTGCAACAGGAGTCCCTGACAGGTTTATGAATAGATTGGAAAAATCCACGCCGCCCAGAGCAAGCCCTATCGGCGGCATGAGAATATCAGTTACCAGAGAAGCTATCACCTTACCAAAGGCCGCACCTATTATCAAGCCCACTGCCATGTCCAAGACGTTTCCGCGCATTACAAATTTCTTAAATTCCTGCATTACTGACATGAGAACACCTCCGCACAATTAATGATGAGATTATACCCCAAGATTAAAAATAGTATCATCTGAAAAAGACAAAAATAAACTAAAAAATCTACAGCCGGCATGCAAAAAATATTTTACCCTTACGATCTAAGCTTGCCAAAACTTGGGATGGAATTGATCAGTTTTACCGTATAGGGATCAACAGGGGAATTCAGCACTTTTTCAGAAGGACCTTCCTCGCATAGGCTGCCCTCCTTCATCACCATTATCCTCTCTGCAGCATTTCCCGCAAGCAAAAGGTCGTGGGTGACGAATATCATCGCGGTGCCGGATGCCGCATACTTTTCCAGCACTTCGACCACCTCACCGCGCGTTGACGCATCCTGCATCGAAGTCGGTTCATCGCATAACAATATCTTAGGGGAGAGCATGAGGGCCCTGGCGATCTGCACTCTCTGCCTCTGTCCGCCGGAAAGGGAGACAGCACGCGAACCAAGTATCCTCTCGCCATTCAGTCCAAGCTCTGCAAGCAGAGCCTCTGCCCTCTCCCTGATCTTATTTTTGCCGATATCAATCCTCGCAATAACTGCCGGTTCACACACAGCATCAAGTGCAGAAAGTCCGGGAGGTATGGCTCCGTATGGATCCTGCTGGACATAACCGCATTTTTGCCTGACTTTTGCCAGTTCTTCAGCACCCATCAGAGAGAGATCCCTACCGAAGAGAGCAACACGGCCGCTCTCCGGCTTTACAAGTCCGACAAGAGCGCGCAGCAGTGTGGTCTTGCCGCTGCCGGATCCACCCACCACGGCCAGTGTTTCTCCGGGAGACAGGGAGAGAGAGACATCACTGACAGCTTTGTGGACTGAGCCCTTTTTGGACCTGAAACTTACTGTAAGTCCCACTGCTTCAATAATTATGTTATCCATCCTTTTTATTCCTCTGCCAGAACATTTCTCTTACAAGGTCTTTTGTATGGGGATGCCGTGGACCATTGACCAATTCATAAGGTGTGCCTGCTTCTGCCATAATTCCGTCTTTCATTACTATAAGCCTGTCACAGACCATCGCGGCGAGGGGCAGGTCATGGGTGACAAGGATTATGGAGAGGTCTTTGCTTTTTCTGAGCCCGGAAAGCAGTTCAAGTATTTCAGCCTGAATTATCACATCCAGCGCAGTGGTAGGCTCGTCAGCAAGAAGAAGCGCAGGAGAGCACGCCAAGGCAAGGGCTATCGCAGCACGCTGTTTCTGGCCCCCCGAAAGCTCGTGCGGATATCTTTCTTTGAAGCCTGCATCCAGCCCTACATCTTCCAGAAGACGGACCGTCTCTTTTTCCGCATCTTGCCCGAATTTGCCTGAGTGTACGTTAAGCACTTCCTCGATATGCCTTTTTATCTTCATTACGGGCGTAAACGAATTCTGGGCACCCTGGGGGACAAGCGATATCTCTTTCCACCGCAAGTTCCTCATCTCACTTTCCGACATCCTGAGAATATCGGCCCCCTTGTATAAGATCTCACCTCTGACCTCAGTCCGCGGAGGCAGAAGTCCGAGAAGGGCTGTCATAAGGGTGCTCTTGCCGCTGCCCGACTCTCCGACAAGACCTGTGAAGCTGCCCTTTCCGATGCTGAAGGAAATTCCGTTAACGGCATCTGTCGCTTTACCCATAGAGTTGTATCTTACTGTGAGATCCCTGATGTCAAGCATTTTTGCCGCTCCCGAGTCTTGGGTCTATCTTCTCTTCGAGAAACCGTCCGATGTCCATGAAAATCAGGCACAAAGCCACTATACCGAGACCGGGGGGTATAAGCAGCCACCATGCACCTTCCGTGAAAGCTCCGAAGGAGTGGGCCTCATGAAGCATCCTGCCCCATGATATTAGCCTCGGATCGGACAGGCCAAGAAAGGCAAGTCCGGCTTCAGCCAGTATCGCACCGGGGACTCCAAGCGCAATATTTGCAAGGAGTATCGGTGCCGCCTCAGGCACGAGGTGTCGCTTGAGGATGTATCCCCGTTTTGCCCCCAGGACCCTCAGTCCCTCGACCCATGGGCTTTCTCTGACTGTGAGCACAAGCGCCCTGACTGAACGCGCCGTTCCCATCCATGAAAATATCGAGAGTATGAGTACAAGCTGCCACAGGCCTTTTCCCCACAGCCCTGCCAGGACCATCATTATTGGCAGGGTCGGTATCGAGAGCAATACATCTACGATCCGCATAACAAAGGCGTCGAAGAGTCCCCCTATGTAGCCTGTCGCAAGTCCCAGCCCAAGCCCCAGGAGGCTGGCAATGAGCGTTGCACTGATGCCCACGATAAGGGAGGTGCGGATGCCAAAAATCAGGAGAGTCAGAACGTCACGGCCTCTCTGGTCTGTGCCCAGCAACCCCTCCCTGCCTCCGGAAAGAGAAAGGGAAAGTTCCGTTTCCATAGCCCCTTCAGTACGCAGGGAGTATCTTCCGCCTGCAGGGAAAAGATGTTCTGCGCTTTTTCCTATCAGGGGAAGTCCTAGCTTTTGCTTGAAAATCATGTCCCTGCCGTCCATATTTATCCAGTAGACATTGTTTCCTCTGAGAATATCCAGGACCTGTTCACCCTGAGGTGTGGACCATATTATCCTTACTTCTTTTTCAGGGTCTGCTGTTATCCTTCCGTTGAGGGCAAAAATTTCAGGGGGAAGTTTTTCCCAGTTGATTTCAACTGAACTGTTTCCAACCTCGTATTCAGAAGAGAGGGGAAGTTTCGCATTCCACCATACGGGTCTGGCAAACGGAGCCCCGGTCACATCTGAGGGATGCCCCGCGATAAGCATCGGGCCAAGGAAGCCTGACAGGAATATGCAAATGAGCAGGATCACGCTCTTCCGTTTCAGGATGTCCCTCATTGGTCTCTGCCTCCTACGCGCACCCTTGGATCGACCAGCCCGTAGACAACATCTGCAAGCAGGTTTGATATTACGGTTATCAGGGCCAGCATGTAAAATGCAGCTCCGGCGGAAGGATAATCATGGCCTGAGACTGCTTCAAGCAGGAATGTCCCGACCCCGTGGAGCGAAAAGACCGATTCTGTGATCACCGCTCCTGATACAAGCCCAGGCACGGACATCAGCAGGATAGTAAGGATCGGCGGAAGTATCGTCCGGAAGGCATGCCCGTAAACAACGCGGTTTTCTGAAAGCCCCCTTGCCCTCGCCATCAGGACAAAGTCTTCACCCAGGGCTTTCACCATCAGGTTGCGAACATACAGCGCCCATCCGCCGAATCCCATAAGCGTGAGGGAGAGGACAGGCAATGCCATGTGCCACAGATAGTCCAGTGTGATCGAAATGGCTCCGGTAGGCTGAGGGATCGAGACGCTTCCCCTCAGCGGAAATATCGGGAATGTCCTTGCAAGCAGCATAATAAGGACAAGCTGAACAAAGAATCCGGGAAATGATGCCGTGACCGCACCTGCCCTCAAAACTATCCGCTCAGCAAGTTTCCCTCTGTTCAAGGCGGCCTTGATCCCAAGCCATATACCCAGGGCCGAAGAGAGGAACATTGAAGTAGCCATAAGGAACAATGTTCCCGGCAGACGGGAGAGAAGCTCGTCCCATACAGGTTTCCTGCTGAGGAAAGAGAGTCCGAAGCTAAACGTGAGCATCTGCTTGATGTAAATAAAAAACTGTTCCAGAAGCGGCTTGTCCAGGCCGTATAGTTCCCTCAGCCTGTCTTTTGCCTCCGGAGAAAAATTAGGGTCGATGATAGTGCTTACCGCGTCTCCGGGCATTATCCTGAAAAGAATGAAATTCAGCACCAATACAGCGGCCAGGACCCCTATCGATGATAATAACCTGCCCCAGAACCATCTGTTCTTCATTTGGTCCTCACGTTTTTCTTTTCGAGCATACGATAATGATCATTTCTTTTCATCATTACAAACTCACCCGGCCTGTATTCATCAAGCATGAACGGGCCGGCACCCACAAGGCCATAAGGACCGGACTTGCCGTTTGGGTCTATCGGGTCCCAGTTCTGCCAATCGTTTACCTTTTGCAGCACCTTTGCCGGCATGCAGGGAAGTCCCCCGATGTTGTCGAGGTACCAGTAACTCGTTCCTTCCATGTCTACAGTAAGTTCTGTACTATTTTTCACCGTTACCGAAGTGATATTTTTTACAGAGTCAAAGAATCTGGGGATACTGTTTTTTTTGAGAAAATCGAAAGTGGCTTTTACATCTGCTGCGGTGAGAGGGCTTCCGTCACTCCATTTGAGGCCTTTTCTGAGCATGAAGGTCAGTCTTGTATGTTCCTTGCCGTCATTTGACACAGTTTCGACAGACCAGGATTCAGCAAGCGAAGGCATGTCCTCAAGCGTGAATGGATCTGTGCCGATCAGGCTTTCGTAAATAAGGCCGAGGATCTGCCAGGAATATGCGCTGCTTGCCACAAAAGGATTGAGGTTCCGCGGTTCTTCCGCAAGGACCATGTTCAGCGGCCGCTCTTTTCCGTCAGCAGGTTCAGCCATGAGGAGCGTCCACATATTATCCGCAGTCATCTTTTCGTTGGAAAAAACATTTTTCCATTTTTTTGAGACCGCTGAAACAGAAAATCTGCTGTACACAGGGATAGATGGCATAAGTTCAGCCAGCATCAACTGTGACTTTTTCGAAGCAGTTTCTGCCTCTGTCCTGTTTTTTGCGTATCTCAGCCTCAAAAGGACATCGTCAAGGACCGGGTCATTGATAGACGTCATGTTGTAGCCGCCGGGCATGTCCATTGAGCTGTGATAGAAGGAGTAGAGCGAATCAGGGTTCTTTCCCATGCTCCATGCGATGACGCCGAGGGAATATTCTTTTCTGTCAAGTTTACCTATCATTGCGGAGAAATCCATCGGCTCGACATCAACAGGAAAACCTACTGACCTCAGAGAATCAGCGATCTGTTCCGCAAGCTCAGCTGTTGTAGGCGCTACCCGTGCAAGTGGCGTCAGGAGCTTCATTTTGCTTACAGGAGTTCCGTCCGGATATATGAGGCCGCCTGTAATGTTCCATTTGTATCCTTTTGCGCTGAGCCGTTTTTTTGCGGATCCCCTGTCATAAATATTCTTCGTGCTTTCCGGCAGGGACCATGGTGATACTGGCGGCAGCCAGCTGTTTATCGGTTCGCAGTATCCGGAGTATATGGTACGCACCATATTATTCCTGTCTATCGCTTCTGCCGCGGCATGCCTTACTTCAGGGTCGTCCCACGGCCTGCTTTTATTGTTGAGCAGCAGAAAAAAGGCATGGAACCCCCTTGCAAGCGACATGGTAATTCCCGGATCCCTGCTGAGCCTGTCGATATCTGAAGGCCTTGTTATATCGCTGACAATATCCAACTCTCCCTTTTCAGCGGCCAGCACCTGGGAATCGGCATTTGTGATTATGACCATGCAAAGTTTTTTGATCTTCGGGCCGTAAACGTTCTCCGGATCAAATCTTTCTCCTGCACAGGCTGGAACTGCAAGCAGGAGTGTAGCCAGAAAGATAGAGCAAAAGACAGAGAACGGCCTGATGAAGTTTTTGTGCATTCGGCTCACAGACCTTCTCCGGTGTAAGTGCTTTTTATGACTATTTCTTTCGAGGGGACGGGTTTGCCGGTAATGATGTTGAGGATGAGCCTGCCTGCAAGCACTCCTGTTTCAAAGGAGGGGACGTCAAATTCCCTCTCCCATATTACAGGATAGGACCCGGGATAACGAAAACCGATCGTGACGACCGGAGCGGCAGACTCCCCGGGAAAGTTTTCAGGATCGATCCAGATGATGCCCTCAACGCTCCTGTCAATGAGTTTGCCATATTCCCTCGCTGCCCTGAGCGAACTTCCCTCCGTGCGCTTCAATATGATCTCATATTCAGAGTTAGAGATAGTCCTGTCGAGCCCTGATATAAAGTTCGGAAACCAGTCAGGGGTGAAATCACGGACTACCAGGCCGATCAGTCCGCTCCTGTTTGTAGAAAGGTTGCGGGCGTTTTTGTCAAGGCGGTAATTGAGCGCCCTTACAGCGTCCATCACCTTTACTCTGGTCTTTTCAGAGATCCTGTGATCCCCCTTAAGAACGCGGCTTACTGTTGCCTTGTCTACGCCTGCTTCAAGAGCGACATCCTGCATCGTGACCTTCATCTGAACACCTCATGTGCAACCGTTTGTATTGCTTCTCATATTATAACCAGTCAAACAAAGGGTAGCAACAGCGGACTCCTCTCATGCCGTGAAGAAATGCCAAGGCCCACCTCCTGTCAAGGTGGGCCCGGAACAGTATATTTGCAGCCTAAAAAGCTCTCATGCCCGGCAGAAGTGCCTTAACCGGCGCACTTTTTCAGAAGCCTCTCCCATTCCCTGTCAACATCAGCCTGGCCCTGTGCAACAAGGTCCATCCTCTCCCTGCCCTTTTTGAAAAGGTGGGAGTAACGTCCCTGCGCCCTGAGGAAATCTTCGAGCGGGACAGGGTTTTGGGGTTTATATGAGAGAACATGTTTTCCTTCTATCACTTCATATACCGGCCAGAAACGGCTCTCTGCCGCAAGCTTGCAGACTTTCATCTGGTCCGCTGAATCAATTTTCCAGAAGAGCGGGCAGGGGACAAGTACATTTACAAATGCCGGGCCCGGCGTTTCTACAGCCCTTTTGACCTTGGCGATAAGGTCCATAGGGTCATGGAGCGTTGTCTGGGCAACATATGGGATATCATGCGCGGCTACTATCTCCGTAAGGTTTTTGGCTCTCTGGAGTTTTCCGGGGATCACGCTTCCCGCAGGCGATGTCGTTGCGTTCGCGCTTAAGGGCGTGGCGCTGCTTCTCTGGGCTCCGGTATTCATATAGCCCTGGTTGTTGTAGCAGATATAGGTAAAGTCATGACCTCTTTCAAGAGCCCCGGAAAGAGACTGGAGCCCTATGTCATAGGTCCCGCCGTCGCCGCCGAAAGCAACAAACTTTATATTCTCCCTGGCAACACCTTTTCTGCTTAATACCCTGTGGGCAGCTTCAACTCCTGATACTCCGGCACCTGCGTTTTCAAATGCCACATGCATAAAGGGGACTCTCCATGCACTGTACGGGTAAACCGTGGTAGAGACTTCAAGGCATCCCGTAGCCCCTACGACTACGACCGGGTCTTCGACAGCCATAAGCGCCTGCCTTACCGCTGTAGGCGCCCCGCATCCCGGACACATCCTGTGACCTTCGGTAAGGGGATTCTGTTTTTTTATCAGTTCTTTAAGGTTAATTCCCGCCATTTTCTTCATCCTTTTCAAGCAGACCTATATACCTTGCGGTATCGCTGTAGTCATTTTCCATGAGCCCTGAAAAAACTTTTTCGGCATCCCTCGGGTAGAGGTCCCTGCCTCCAAGTCCGAACAGGTACTCCTGCAGCGGTACCTTTTCACTGAGTCCGTAGAGCGCAGACTTTACCTCTGCGGCCAGCGGAGCAGTCCCGCCGATGCTCGCACTCCTGTCCAGAACGGCAACGCCTTTTTTGCCCTTCGCAAGTTTTTTAAGGTCTTCTGCGGGAAAGGGCCGGAAAAATCTTACCCTGAGGCATCCTGCCTTTACTCCTCTTTCACGCATTTCATCAACTACATCCTTAACAACGCCCGTAGCCGAGGACATGATCACGATAAGGTATTCAGCGTCTTCAGCGCGGTAGGCATCCAGTGCCGGATATTCCCTGCCTGTGTACTCAGCGAGCTCTTTCGTAAGTTCTTTGTAGACCCTTGGGACGTTGTTCATTCCCTCTATCTGCGTTCTTTTTATTTCAAAATAATATTCCGACATTGTGAATGAGCCATAGGAGACCGGGTTGTCTACATCAAGAAGCGGGTATTTCGCTTTCCTCTCGCCCACAAACTTTTTGACCGCCTCATCTGAAAGAAGTTCTACAGGCTCATAGCAGTGACTCGTGATAAAGCCATCCTGACATACAAATACAGGCGTCAGAACATCCTCATGTTCCGCCAGCCTGACTGCAAGCAGAACAGAGTCGTAAACTTCCTGGGCATCTTCGCAGTATAGCTGTATCCATCCGGAATCGCGCTCCGGCATGCTGTCTGAATGGTCACAGTGGATATTCACAGGAGCACCAAGGCTCCTGTTTACAAGACCGAATATTATCGGCGCACGGAATGCTGCCGCTATGGGGAATATTTCGTGCATAAGGGCTACGCCGTTCGCGCTTGAGGCTGTCATGACCCTTGCACCTGATACAGATGCCCCTACGCATGCTGTGATCGCTGAATGCTCGCTTTCGACAGCGACATATTCCGAATCGACCATTCCGTTTGCAACAAACTCAGCAAACTTTACCGGGATCTCAGTAGAAGGAGTGATAGGATATGCGGCAACCACATCCGGGTTCACCTGTCTCATTGCTTCTGCAAAGGCAAGGTTGCCGGAAGTCATCTCTTTTCTCTTACTTAACATGGTCTGCCACTCTCCCCGGATCTTCTCCGTGCTCTCTGTTTTCGTTGGTAAAATCTGCTTCCTGGTGCATGGATATCGCGTTTACAGGACATACCTGCGCACATACCCCGCATCCCTTGCAAAAGAACATGTTGATCCCGTATACACGTCCCTCTTCATTGGTCTTTATTGAGGAATCCGGGCACTGCAGCCAGCATTTCAGGCAGGATATACACTTGTCCGGGTCAAGCACAGGACGCATGCTCCTCCAAAGGCCTGTTTCGACATCAAGCGCGGACGCTCCCCATGCGATCGTCGCGGGAGGAACATCCTGCCAGCATTTAGGTTTGCTCATGCCAATACTGCCTCCTCACGGCCGCGAAGGATCGCCCTCCGGTTTGCTTCAAGGACGGGTGCCGAAAGCTGCTTCATTTTTTTTGTAAAGTGGTCGGCAAACGTTTCTGCCGAGACGTCTGTGAATAAGTGTGAAAGCGCCCCTAGCAAGGGAGCGTTTGGCCTGTTTTGCCCGAGTTCCTCTAGCGTTATCTTCGTTGCGTCCACTACAAGGACTCTGGCATCCGCTGAAAGGTTCATCCTGCTGCGGAGCACCCTGGCATCCTCCGGCGTGTTGACAACATATACCGCGTCGGACATGCAGCCTTCGCATGGGTTTGAACTGACTACCATCGTCGGGTCAACTATTACAACTATGTTTGGATTTTCTACGCTGCAGCGACGGCGGATAGGAGTATCCGATACCCTGTTGTAGGCTCTCATTGGTGCACCCTGACGTTCTGCACCGTACTCAGGAAATGCCTGGACATGCTTGCCCTCTTCAAAAAGGACCTCGGCAAGTATCGCTGATGCGCTCTTTGCGCCCTGTCCGCCGCGTCCGTGCCATCTTACTTCAAGTGTTCTCTTATTTCCGTTATCCATAACTACTCCTCCATCCATCTATGTTTCAAAATTTACAGACCGCAAATCCTGTCGGAAGATAAAAAAAATGGAGCCCTTCAAAATGAAGGGCTCCATCCGTTCGCTCGGTAATACAGCGCTATGCGCCGTTCCTGCGAGGAGGAGCCGCGTTAATAATTATAATAATGATGTTCTGGTGGATCATGCTTTTATGCAACATCAAACTTCCTCCCTTTCCCGCAGATTGGTGAGCATATTAACATCATTTCAAAAACGTGTCAAACCTTTTCTTTAACTTTTTCTTTCACTGTATCAAAAAAGTAAGTGTTTTTTGCCATTTGATGCTGAAACCTGTCCGGCAAATACTTTACTGCTGCAATAGCCGCCATTTTTAAGCTCCCGTTTTCTGCTGCAAATTTGAACAAAAGAGTATCTAAAATTCAGATCAGACTATTATGCTCTTGACAATTTTTAATAATCGTTCATAATATGCTGTCTGTAGAAAGATTCTACATATGGGGCAACAAAATGGGAGGCCCTCAGGGAGTCTCATTTTTTTTGCCATTATCACAGGGCTTAAAAAGCCAATTGCCGTTGCACGAAAACCTTTCCGCTATCGCGGCCTGTTCCGCTGGGGAGTTTTATGATCGCCTTACCTGAGTTGTGCCACACGTAGGGATTTCATGCAATGGCGCAACACAGCATCTTTTCAAAGATGCAAAACGGGAGGTAATTATATAATGACACAGGAAACAAAAAAATTCGCAGATTTTAATCTGCGTCCGGAACTTTTGCATGCTTTGGAGCGCAAAGGTTTTGAAACACCCATGCCGGTGCAGGTATGCGTTCTCGGCGACGAAACGCTCATCGACAGCGACATCATCGTCCAGGCAAAAACAGGATCAGGCAAAACACTGGCTTTCGCCCTTCCTCTTATCAACTCTATGGACTTCAAAACCAGAGAACCGCAGATAATAGTTCTTTCACCCACCCGCGAGCTTGCACAGCAAACTGCGCGTGAATTCGCATGGCTGGGTTCTGAGATCGGAGTAAGAGTGGCGACCCTTGTAGGCGGACTTGATATGGAGCGCCAGATCAGGACCCTCAAGGACGGTGCAAATGTTGTTGTAGGAACACCAGGAAGGATCCTTGACCATGTGCGCAGGGGAACTTTCAAAACTTCCTCTATACACAGCATAGTACTGGACGAGGGCGACCACATGCTCGACATGGGCTTTCACGATGAAATGGAAGCTATCCTCCAGTCTATGGACAATGCCGAAAGGACCTGGCTTTTCTCCGCCACTATCCCGCCTGAGGTAATGAGCCTTGCAAGGCAGTACCTGAACGCGCCGAAGAAGATCTCTCTTGTATCGGATATAACTTCACATGAAGACATAACTCAGAAAGCTTACATAATCCCTTCCCGCAGAAGGTTTGAAGGGCTGACAAACGTCCTTATATGGGAAGCGCCGAGCAGAGCTCTTATATTCTGCGGTACCAGGGCGGAAACTCAGGACATAGCGGATAAGCTTTGCGATATCGGTTTCAAGGCGACCGCGATACATGGCGACATGAGCCAGAGGGAAAGAAATACAGCTCTCGGAGCACTTCGCGGAGGACGTGTTGGTATCCTTGTCGCAACAGACGTTGCAGCAAGAGGTCTCGACATTGATGCGGTCAGCCACGTTATCCAGTTCGGACTGCCTCAGAATCTTGAATCCTTTGTCCACAGGAGCGGAAGGACCGGCCGCGCCGGCCACGAAGGAAGCAACATGCTGCTCCTTACTGCCCGCGAAGCAAAACAGTTTAAATATATGGCTTCAAACGCCGGATCAAAAATGAAAATGGAGTGGATACCTACTCCTGATGCACTTGAGATCGAAGGACAGGCCAGGATACGTTTTGAGAAGACCCTTATAGAGCATGCTCTTGGATCTGATGATTTTCAATCATGGGCTGAGAACCTTCTTACACGTGACGAGGCATTGATGCTCGTATCAGGATTGCTTGCGAAAGCATACGGAGACCAGCCTTCAGGATATTCAATAAAGGCTGATGTCGAAGCTGAGCTGAACAGGGAGAATTCAAGAAATGACAAAGGCCGCCAGGGACCGGTTTCCTCGGGAAAAAGGCCTTCGGAGGGAAGAAGAGAGAGTTCTGCAAGACCCAACATGGGAGGAGGGCTCATCGTTCAATTCTCTGAAGGAAAATCAGACGGCTGGGAAGTGGGAGCACTTCTTGGACTGATGTGCAGGTGCATCGGTGTCGGAAGAGAAGATGTAGGAAACATCAAGCTTCGCGACAACAGCGCATCGATCGAGCTTTCTGAAAGAGGAGCTGTACTTTTTGAATCCAGAAAGGACCGCCTCGAAAAAGAGGGGCTCAACGTCACTTCTGCCAGAAAAATAGAATCACGCCCCCATGACTACCATGAGCAGAGAGACGGAGGCAAGCCCAGATCAGAGAGCAGAGGCCCTCATCGCGACCGCAAACCGGCAGGAACAAGAGAAAGAGATTCCGATCGTCCGAAGAGGCGCCGGATCACAAAATAGCAGGACATTAACTTCAACAGACATCAGGCTGCCCGCCAAAAACTCATCTTTGAGTTTTTGGCGGGCACTTTTATTTTTATTGTGATATACTTTCACATCATCACTTAAACTTAAAAAAAACTTTTTTTTGAAGATAGAGGAGGCATAGCAATGATACACAACTTAGCATTGGCAGGCTGCGGAAATGTAGGCACTGCGCTTCTCGAGATACTTAACGAAAAGCGTGCCGAGCTCTCCGAGAGGCACGGCTTTAATTTCAGGGTGACACTTATTACAGATCTTATGAAAGGCACGGCGCTCGATCCTGAGGGGCTTGATCTTGAAAAAGTTTTAAAAGACCTTAAAGAGGGCAATAGCCTTGACTCTTTCCCAAAAGCTCAGGGCGCTTTCGGAGTACTTCTTGAAAGATCCCGTGCAACCATGATGGCGGAAGCCACTCCGACAAACCTTAAAACAGGCGAACCCGGCCTTACTCACATAAGGGCAGCGCTGTCCAGGGGCATACATGTTACGACAACAAACAAGGGACCTGTTTCTGTTGCCTTTGATGAACTCAGAACACTTGCAAAGAGCTGCGGCGCAAAATTCAGGTATGAAGGAGTAGTAATGAGCGGCACTCCCTTGCTGCAGATGCTCCGATACGGAATGGCAGGGTGCAGCATCCTGAAACTCGAAGGCATTCTGAACGGAACAACAAACTTTATTCTTACAAAAATGAGCGACAACGCATCTTCCTATGCAGAAGCTCTTGAAGAAGCAACATCCCTGGGTTACGCAGAGGCAGACCCTTCCGGGGACGTTGAAGGATGGGATGCGGCAGGAAAAGTATCTATCCTTGCAAAGATCATCTTCGGGAAAAGTATCCCTGTTTCAGAAATTGACCGCCAGGGCATAACCTGTGTGACCCCGGAAAAAATAAAAGAGGCCAATGAGAATGGGTATGCAGTCAAACTCATCGCAGGATTGAGCATGCTTAACGGGATACCTTACGCGTACGTTACACCCAAAGAAATACCTTTCGCGCACCCTCTTGCTTCAATAAAAGGGGCGACCAATGCAGTTTCCATCATAACTGACAACCTCGGAGAGGTCACCCTTATAGGTCCCGGCGCCGGAAGGCGTGAGACAGGTCAGGCCCTTTTAGTCGACCTGATAGCAATGTGCAAGGACTGAACAGGGCAGAGAATTTTCTTAGCTGAATACTAAAAAGAGAGGGTCCCTCATTAGGGGCCCTCTCTTAGTGTATGGATCGAATGATAATGTCTACTTTCTGAGTTCTCCCGACTTGATCTTTGCATCAAAGTCGGCAGTAAGACGCCTCAGCTCCTTAGTCAGCAGAAGAAGTCCGATAAGGTTGGGGATGGCCATAAGGCCGTTCAGCGTATCTGAAAGGTCCCAAAGGTTTGTAAGGATCTCTGCTCCGCCCCATCCGCCAAGAACTACGAGCGCGATCCAGGCTACTTTAAACGGCTTGATCATTCCCGGGCCGCAAAGGTAGACAAGGGCAGTCTCTCCGTACCAGTACCAACCAAGGATAGTTGAGAAGGCGAAGAGGGAAAGTCCGAGTGAAAGGATCATCGTCCCAGCTCCTCCAAGCGTCATCGAGAAAGCTGAGAGCGAGAGCTGTGCTCCCGTGAGCTCAGGCTGGCTGGTCAGAACACCGGTCGTAAGTATTGCTGTAGCGGTAAGAGTACAGATAACTATAGTATCCATAAAAACTTCGAAAAGACCGTAGAGTCCCTGACGTACAGGATGGTCGACCCTGGCTGTGCAGTGGACCATAGGAGCGGAACCAAGACCTGCTTCGTTGGAGAAAACTCCGCGTGCTATACCGCGGGTTATAGCTGTCTTGACCCCCCATCCTGCAAGGGCCCCCGGCAGTGCCATCGGATCTCCGAAAGCTCCCTGTATTGCCATGGATATCGCTCCGGGCACCGCGTCAAGGTGATTAAAGATAACTGCAAAAGCTCCAATTATGTAGAAGATCGCCATAAAAGGAACGAGGTAAACCGTTACTGTTGCGATACTTTTAAGTCCGCCCCATATTACAAGGCCTGTGAGGACTGCAAGCGCTACTGCTGTGTAGATATGAGGAATTCCGAATGCAAGGGAGATGCCCTCTGCTGTTGAGTTGGCCTGTACCATATTGCCGATCCCGAAAGAGGCAAGGAATGCAAAGAGGGCGAATAGGACCGCCAGCCATTTCATCCCGAGGCCTTTCTCAAGGATATACATGGTACCGCCCCTGTACTGTCCAAGTTCATCCTTTTCACGATAACGGACTGCAAGGGTAACTTCGCAGAATTTCGTTGTCATGCCGAATATCGCGGATATCAGCATCCAGACAAGGGCACCCGGACCTCCGAGGTGAAGTGCTGTCGCGACACCCGCTATGTTGCCTGTTCCCACTGTTGAAGCAAGGGCCGTCGCCAAAGCAGCAAAAGAAGAAATACTGCCCTCCTCAGTGCTTTTTTCCCTCATTCTGCCAATAACTTCCCTGACCATTGCACCGAAATAACGTATCTGCGGAAAACCAAGGATCAATGTGAACCATACACCTGTACCCACAAGCAGGGTAAGCATCCATGGGCCCCAGACGATCCCATTGATAATACCGTTGAGTTTCCATATCGCTTCCACGAAAAACTCCTCCCTTATAATCAAAATAATAAAGCAATAAAATGAGGAAAATACCCCATACTCCTTTGACAGATTATCACTCTGAATTAAATTTGTCTACGATTTTTTATAATTTAAGTCAATTGTTAAGCTGATGCCAAAATCATAAATTAAAGTGCGTCGCCATCCAAAGTTTAAACCAGTTCTAAATTAACTTGCTATTAAATCATTTCCTCCCTGCATGCCACCTCCTCGCTAAAATCATTTTAATTGTCAGGAAAAAATGAAGCCTATTAACAACCTGAATATTCTAAATTTTACAAATAAATTAGCGGTAAGACAAGATAGTGAATTTTTACTTTAATGTAATTGAAATATCAGCCATTATGGTAAACACATATTGATTTGTCCTCTTTGATGATATAGAATTCGAGGGCTGGACATATAAACACATACTAAAATGATAAACGAAAATTATTATAAAGAAATAGCTTCTTACTGCGAGACGGAGGAGAACTATTGAAAAAACTGCTAAAAGGAAAAGTTTACACTTTCGCTGCAGTGCTTTTGCTGATCGGTGCAGTATTTTCTGTCCCGGCATTTTTTTTGTATCAAAAAATAGAAGAGATGGTCCTCACGGAAACCAACAAGCAGGCAGGGACCGTTGCAGTCTCTGTATCAAAATTTATTGAACAGGATATAGACGAATATGAAAAACTTTCCTCAGCCGCTCAAAACCCACCAAGCAGCTACGACATGGGTCTCTACAAAAAAATGTCAGGACTTCTCAGGGATATAAAAATCGAAACAGGGGCAAAATTTATCTACACTGAAAAATGGATTTCTGAAGACAGGATCGCTTATGTGCTTGACGCGGAAGATCCCTCAAGCGAAGACTACTCTCCGTTCGGATCAGAAGATGACATTTCGGGCCCGGAGAAAAAAGCCTTTAATATAAAGACCGGTTCTGTCTCGGGTATTGTTGAATATGACAGGTGGGGCACACTTATATCTGCCTTTGCCCCTATTACAAACAGAACGACGGGTGAAACAGTCGGACTGGTAGGAGTGGATTTTTCACTCGTGTATGTAGATAGGGTAATGACTGGGATCAGGGCTCTGATAATGACCGGACTCCTAGGAGCTATACTGCTTGCCGGTGCAGCTGTCAATGTTCTGCTTGCGATAAGGCAAAAAAACATCCACACAGACTATATGACAAGACTCTACAACAAGTGCTACTTTGACACCTGCATCAAAACAGCCGTCAGCGAAGCATCAAAACATGGAAGGCCCTTTTCGCTGGTAGTCATAGATATCGATGATTTCAAGGATGTCAACGACCGTTTCGGGCATTTGACAGGTGATGAGGTCCTCAAGTGGATCGCTGCATCGATAAAAAGATGCACAAGAGATGACGACCTCTGCTTCCGGTACGGGGGAGACGAATTTGTCATAATCCTGCCGCATGCAACAAAAGAACAGGCCGGATCCATTGGGCAAAGGATACAGTCAAGGCTTCTTTACAATGGACTTGAAAGGGAGGGCCTTCCGGAGATCAGGATCTCACTGAGTATAGGCATCGCCGAGTGGGAACCGGGCGTAAGCGCCTCCGACCTGACGGAATGGGCAGACAAAGCAATGTATTCCTCAAAGAGCAAAGGAAAAAACCAGATGACACTCTCGTCCAACGAGAAATAGCCTGAGAAGCGATGGCATGGTACGTGCCACGTGAAGCTGCCTTAGTGCAGGCAAGCAATTGGCAAGCATTGGCAAGCTGTTGGCAAGCAATTGTGAGAACAGCCGTCAAACGATAGTCAAACGGTCGGTTGTCAAACAGTGGTCAAACGATCGCTAGAGGCGAGGGCAAGGGGCAAGAGTGAGGGGCGGGGGAATCTGCAGCCTCCAGGCTGCGGAGAATTTGCGGCATCTATGCCGCGGTGAATTTGCATCGCTCCGCATCGCGGAGAATTTGCCTGACGGGGTCAGGCGGAGAATTTATACAATTGCTTGCCTGCCGGAGATCTTCCCGGCTGCATTTAACAACCGCTTCACGGCGATGAAATCGCCACGTCGCGCGGCATCTTCAGGCCCCACTTCGCCAATGTATTTTTAGGTTTTAGCGATAGCCCAACTACAATATCGCAATTGGGGCAGATCGCGAGTGATGACGACGCAACACGAAAAAATTCAAACTAAGACGTATTAGTCATACGTCGAAGTGAAGGATTTTGAGTTTTGCTAAGTCAGCGCCGCGAGATGCCCCAATTGCCGCAATTGGGGCAGATCGTGGATGATGACGACGCAACATGTGATGCTTCGAACCGAGGCGTATATCAATACGTTGAGGTGAAGGAGCATCGCATGTTGCTAAGTCAGCGCCGCGAGATGCCCCAATTGCCGCAATTGCCGGGAATTGGGATTTAGAGCGAGTGATAACGACGCAACACGCAGTGGAGCCTTCCGAAGGCGTATACCAATACGTCGAAGGAAGGCTCCACAAGTGTTGCTAAGTTAGCGCCGCTCTAAATTCCAATTCCTATCTGCGGAGGGGGACAAGTTCCAGCCAATACCCATCAGGATCCTCGATGAAATAAATGCCCATATCCTTATTCTCGTAGCAGATGCAGCACATCTTTTCATGGTGTGCGTGGGCAGCTTCGATATCCTTAACTGTGAAAGCAAGATGGAATTCAGATTCTCCAAGGTCGTATTTTTCTGTCCTGTCGTGAAGGTACGTTAATTCAAGCTGAAAATCTGTCTCTCCGTCGCCAAGGTAAACAAGCGTAAAGTCCGGCTTCTCCACCCGCCTTACCTCTTTGAGGCCCAGGGCCTCTTCGTAGAATTTCATGCTTTTTTTAAGGTCAAGGACGTTAAAGTTGAAATGCGCAAATTTTGCCTTCATAATTACCACCCTTTTTATGGTATTGACGGTTCGTTACTCTTTAAGGCCTTTCTCCAACTCCGTGCAGAAAAGTTTTACTGTTTTGAAAGTCCTTGTCAGCTCTGTTTTGCTTAGTGAAGACAGGGCCTTTATCTCCCATTCGTGCAGATCGTTTACCAGCTTTTCCGCAAGGTCTCTCCCTTCCGGGGTAAACCTTATGACCTTCCGCCGCCTGTCTTTTTCATGAGGAAATCGTCCGATGACAGACTTCCTCTCCAGTGCGTCAAGGGTCGCTGTCATTGTCTGCCTGGGTATCCCAAGGTAGTCAGCAACCTCTGCGGGCTCGACTCCTTCAGGCCTCATATAGAGTTCCTCGATCAGAGTCATTGCGCTGTTCGAAATTCCGTGCTTCTGTGCCCAACATGTGTATACACGGTCGTAACGGCGCCAGAGATCTGAGAGCTCCAGTAGTGTTCTTAAATCTTTATCGTCTCTTTTCTTCATTTACCGTTATCGCCCCCTATATATTTTTGTGGGCAAGGAGTGGAATGGATACGCCCCTCGATCCCAAAGCCCATACAATAATTAAGATAGCAGAGAGAGCTACATTTGCAAAGGTCATCGATAGCCAGATACCGTCCAGCTTCCAAAAGAGAGGAAGCAGCCATAGGAAAAAGGGCAGTATCAGCAGAGGATCTGAGTAAGTAAGAAACGAAGACTGGGCCGGCTGTCCTACAGACTGGTAGTATGAAGCCCCTACCTTAACGATGCCGACAAAGGGAAACATCGGCGATGCAAGGATCAGCCCCTTGGCAGTTATGGCCGCTGTTGTCCCGCTCATTGAGAAAAAGCCGGGAATATATTCGGCGAAAAGAAGAAGGAACACTGAGCATAGAAGCCCTATCCCAAATGCAGAGGAAAATCCCATTTTTGCCGTGAACTGCCTTCGCGCAGGCAGTGAAGCCCCCTGGTAGTAGCTTATCAGGGGCTGTATTCCTTCTGCAACGCCTTCCTGCAGCATTATCCCTACAGGGATGACATAGCTTATCACCGAGTATGCAGCTATACCCTGTTCACCGCCATATACGAGGGACTGCCAGTTATGCATGATCATAGTGATGGCCGCTGCCATCTGTACACCAAAGGGCGGTATGCCCATGGTTATGATCTTTCCCGAAAAGGCCAGGGATCCCCAGGCTTTTTCAAATCTCAGCCTGACGTTGGAACGGCCCCCGATAAAGTGATAAAAGAAAAGTGCCGCCGTCAGCAGTTGAGAAAGAACTGTCGCCCAGGCCGCTCCTGCCACCCCGAAGGGGTAGACAAGAACCCAGAGCCAGTCAAGGATGATATTCAGCACAAAACCGGAGACCATTATGTACATGGCTTTGCGCGGATAACCGTCGTTTCTGACCGCCCCAAGAAGCCCCATGGTGAATATCTGCGTGAAAGAGAATAAAAGCAGTATCAGTCCATAGACTAAGGATAAATGTGAAAGTTCTGCCGAGACATTAAAAAGACCTATGAGTTTAGGCAGTGAGATGCTGAATGAGAAGGATACCAGAAGGGAGGCAAGCGCCATCAGCATCACCATAGAGGTTAGTATCCTCTCTGCAAGCCTTGTCCGGCCTCTTCCTCTGCTTATTGAAAGAAGGGCTCCCCCTCCTATGCCGATCCCCGCTCCTGCGGCCGTTGCGAAGAGAGTAAAGGGATATGAGATACCTATAGCGGCCAGTCCTGCTTCGCCCGCACCCATACCAACAAAAAATCCGTCAACTATCGTATAAACACCGCTTAAGAGCTGGGAGGTAAGCGCAGGGATGACAAATCTGCAGAAGAGAAGGGACATATCCTTATAATTTTTGGCTTTAAGGGCCAACATACTAACAACTCCATATAATCCTATTTCGTATTATCCGTACATGGATTTTACAACATTTTACTATTTTGTCAACATGTCCGAATGGGCAATACACTCGATTGCGATAACAAAGATAAGATGCTAACCTCATAATTATCTTTGACCGGAAACTGAAAAATGCGAAGCGGGGCAGCCAATGAGAGAGTGCGATCCGGATCCGTGCAAAACACAACATCTTAAAATGACGACACAGCCGATACCGGGCCTGGTGATAAGGCTTGCGATACCGACTGTGATAAGCATGCTCGTTACGGCTTTATACAATACGGCGGACACCTTCTTCGTTTCAAGGCTTGGAACGAGCGCCAGCGGTGCTGTCGGTATAGTCTTTTCTATAATGGCGATATTCCACGCGATCGGGCTGACTTTCGGCACAGGTGCAGCAAGCATGATATCAAGAAAGCTCGGCGCACATGAACCTGGCTCTGCAAGCACATACGCATCTACCTCCTTTTTTCTTGCCTTCGGGACCGGACTCATTTTTACTGTTTTCGGCCTCCTTTATCTCGATGATTTCATGATCAGACTCGGTTCAACCGATACCATCCTTCCCTATGCAAAAAGCTATGCAATGTACATCCTTCTTGGAGCTCCGATAATGTGTACCTCTTTTGTCATGAACAACATCCTCAGGGCTGAGGGCAAGGCAGCGCTCGCAATGGTCGGCCTTGTAACGGGAGCTTTGCTCAATATCGTGCTGGACCCTATATTCATATTCACCTTCGGTCTCGGCATCTCAGGGGCAGCGATCGCAACGCTGATATCCCAATGCATAAGTTTCTCAATACTTCTGTCTGTTTTCATATTACGCAAGAGCAGTATCAGGATAAGTATCGGCAATATTTCCAAGAAACCAAAAGAATACTACGACATCCTGACCCTGGGAACACCCTCACTCTTCAGACACGGACTCGCAAGCATGGCAGCAGTTGCATTGAACGTTTCCGCTTCTGTATATGGTGACGCAGCAGTAGCGGCGATGTCGATAGTCGGGCGCACCTTTATGCTGGTCCTTTCGGTTATGATAGGCCTTGGGCAGGGCTTCATGCCTGTCTCGGGGTACAACTACGGCGCAAAGAATTACGCCCGGGTAAAAGAGGCTTTCTGGTTTACTGTAAAGGCAGGGCTTCTTGTCTTGTCGACAACGGCAATCTTAGGCTTTATCTTCTCAAAGGAGATCGTATCGGTCTTCAGGAGAGAGGATGCCGAGGTCATCGCAATAGGTTCCCTTGCAATGCGCATGCAGTTTGCGGCACTCATCCTCCAGCCACTTTTTGTTTCGACAAACATGCTTTTTCAGTCGACCGGATACGCCGTAAGGGCAACCTTCCTGGCCTCCAACAGGCAGGGTTTTTATTTTATACCTCTGATCCTGATCCTCCCAAGGATCTTCGGCATCACAGGGGTCCAGATGACTCAGCCGATTTCAGACATCCTGAGCTTCCTTACATGCATCCCCTTTTTATACTTTTACATGAAAAATCTGAGTGAGCTTGAAAGGAAAAATATTTCCTGATGGCTGAAGGCGTACTGCGTTTTAAGGAACGTTCACTGACTGAGGGGAATATAACCTCTCAGCTGATAAAATTTGCGATCCCCTACATGTCTGCGAATCTGCTCCAGGCACTTTATGGAGCGATCGATACTGTCATCGTAGGGCACTTTACAAACGCTGCGGGCCTTTCGGCCGCTGCAATAGGAAGCCAGTTCATGTTCCTCATCAATGGCATCATAATCGGCCTCTCAATGGGAGGAACTATCCTGATCGCCAGATACTTCGGCGCAAAATCAGATTCCAACATCAAAGAGACTATAGGGACAATGTTTACTCTCTTTGCGATCGTAAGCGTTGTTTTGACACTGATAATGTTTGCTGCCGTAAAGCCTCTGGTAAGCCTTATACAAACTCCACCGGAGGCAGTCTCCCAGACGGAGGGATATATTTTCATAAGTTCGGCAGGCATTTCTTTTATGTTTGCATACAATGCACTCAGCGCCATGTTGAGAGGTTTCGGGGATTCAAAAAGTCCGCTTGTCTTCGTTGCCATCGCATCAGTCTGCAACGTCATAGGAGATCTGATCCTGGTCGCTGTATTCAAAATGGGCGCTCCCGGCGCTGCACTGGCTACAATACTCTCCCAGGGACTTAGCGCAGTCCTGGCCGTCATATACCTGAAAAAGCAGAGTTTCCATTTTGATTTCAAGCTCGACAGCTTCCGCATCAAGAGAGAAAAACTCAAAAACCTGCTCAAAATAGGGCTGCCTATGTCTGTCCAGATGTCCATGACAACAGTTTCATTCATGTTCATAATGGCCACTGTAAGTGTGATGGGTGGCGTTGTCGCATCCGCTGCCATCGGTATCACCTCAAAGATAAACGGGTTTGTAATGCTCCCGCCCATAGCCTTTTCAGCTGCGATATCTGCTATGGTCTCGCAGAACATGGGAGCCGGCCGGCCCAAAAGGGCTATTAAATGCCTATATGTCGGGATCTCTGTAACTCTGATATTCGGAGTAATATCATTTTCAGTCCTGCAGTTTTTCCCCGATTTAGTAATAGGTATCTTTACGCCGGACAGCGAACTGATATGGGCAACATCACAATACCTGAAGTCTTTCAGCGTGGACTGCATATTGGTATGCTTCGTCTTCTGCCTGAACGGATTTTTCAACGGATGCGGGCACACGAGATTCAGCATGATCAACAACCTGATGGCCGCGTTTCTGATAAGAGTTCCTGCAACCTGGCTTTTGAGCAAAATTCCCGGAGCCGACCTGTTCAGCATAGGTTTCGCGACCCCCATGTCATCACTGCTCTCGATCACCATAGGTATAATGTATCTGAGAAGCGGAAGATGGAAAAGTCTTAAACTATCTTAAGGAGATGATCAAATGCTGCTGGATGAAATAATTTTGAAAAGAGAGAGCTGCAGAAGCTACGACACAAAACCTGTGGCAAAGGAAGATGTGATCAAATGTCTTGATGCCGCCAGACTGGCCCCGTCGGCCTGCAACAGCCAGCCGTGGAAATTTACGGTGGTCACAGGACCGGAAACTAAAGCTAAGCTCTCGGCCCTTCTGCAAATAGTGGGAGGCAACAAATTCGCAGACGCGGCTCCGGTGCTTGTTGCAGTCAGTGAAGATGAATGCCCCAAACTTATGCCGGGAGTGCTTGAGAGATGGAACTGCAAACACTTTGCCCATGGCGACATCGGTATAGCGATAGCGCACTTCACTCTCAAGGCTGCAGAATCAGGCCTTGCGACATGCATAATGGGAACTTTTGAAGATAAGGATGTAAAGGAACTGCTTGACATCCCGAAGGGCGACACCGTTCGTGCTGTCATTGCGCTTGGTTATCCGTCAGACAACAGGCAAAGGGACAAAAAGAGGAAAGAACTTAACGAGATAGTCCGTTTTATCGATTAATAAAAAAAGCTCACTCTATTTCCAGAGTGAGCTCAGCTTCGCATAAACTGTATCGTCTTCAATGTGCCGCAGTGAGTGCAGGAAATGCCTGCCCTCACTGCAGGGCAACTCTTGGGTAAGGCAGCGCACCCTTGTACGCGGTATAGCGTGTATGAACTCGGAATCAACAAGGACAGGCGACAACCCCTCGCTGACTTCGTCGGGCACCGTGTCAAGCGCCCAGCTGAAGAAGACTGCGTGGTTCGTGTGGTCGTTCACGTCGAGGTCCTGCCAGCGCACTTTCCACGTCTCCTCTATCTGCGGATCTGTCAGTTCCGGGACTTTCACGTCCTCAGGAAGCGTTTCCGAGACCCTCTCCATGAAGCCCGTCATAAGTTCGCTCTTGTCGAGACGGATCGGCCTCTCCCTCTTAAGGTCCAGCAGGACCCACCAGGTATAGGCAGAGCCTAGGAAATCGCCCGCGCCGTTCCACAGCTTGTACGAGCGGAGAGAGTAAAGGTTGCGGTAAGGTTCTGCGTAAGTCTTTATCCTTATCTTTACGTCCTCTTTGACGGGGTATTTCTGAAGATCGATACGATATTTCCTCAGGACCCATGTCACATTGTGTTCAAGGGTCTGCCTGACCGAGAGGTTGAATTTTGAGGCATCGATGTCTGCCATCTCCTGGAACATCTCCAGGAGAACTCCAAACTTCAGCCTTCCTTTGGGATCGATCCCGCTGAAAGGGATCTGGTTCTCGATCTCAGTCATCGAGGTAACAGTCGAAGTACCCCTGTATATATACTACCGGGGTGCCTTTGTCCCCCGAGCCCGAGGTAAGGTCGCAGAGCGATCCGATAAGGTCAGTCATCCGCCTCGGAGTGGTCCCGAGCGTGCAGTGTCCGAACTTGTCCATATCACCTTTCGACTCAATGGCCTCGCGGATCGCATCAGACGGGTCCTTGTCCCCGGCGTTGTCTGCAACATACTTGAACTTGATCTCCTTCGGCATACCGTTCAGACCGTCTGTATAACCGGGCGACACGACAGGGTCAGCCAGTTCCCATATACCGCAGACAGGATCTTTGAAAGCCCCGTCCCCATACACCAGAACTTCGAGTTTTTTGCCGGTACGGTCAAAAAGATCCTTCTGGAGCTCTTTGACAAATCCATCACAACCCCTGGGGAAGAGTTTCACAGAGTCGTCATTTGTATAGTTGGATCCAAGCAGGCCGTACTCTTCATTGAAACCTGCCCCATCCCTTATGGGTGAGCTGCATATCTCATCAAGCGAGATCACATTTGCCCCTGCTTTTTCAAGGATATCCCTGTGGAGCTTCCTGGTATGTATACTTGCCACTATCACTGTATTTGAGAAGCTGAGCGCAGCAAGGGGATTGTTCGCGAAATGTACGGATACCTTTTCAGGGTCGATCGATTTGTAGAGCTGCACGTAATCGATGCCGGTAAAGGGATGCCTGCATTCCCCGAAGACCTCGTAATACTCTTTTTCATCAAAGCTGTCGCAGGACAGCCTGTCACTGTTGAGGTAGAAATTCATCGGATCGATGACCTGGTTGCCAACTTCATCCGATGGATAGGAGAGAAATACACGTACCTTGCCCCTGACACCGTTCACTATCCCCCTGAGCAGCTGATGGAACCTGTTCCTGCTCAATATAGGGAAAACGATGGAGACATCACCTTCCGGGACCCTTATTTTTACATCCTCAGATATATCGGAAAGGGTCACATAATTTCCCTGAGACCTCGCTAAGAGTGATTCCGTCACCCCAACTATATCCCTGTCCCTGACCACGAACGGATCTCTGTCATTCTCAGATGCCGCAACGATCGTATCGGAAATTATGTTTATCAGATCTGCACCTTTGGTTATTACCGGCAGACGGATACCTCTGGAAGCTGCTCCAACATAGCGCATGATATCTTTCCTCCCACAACGGGCATATTTTATAAAAACCAACTATGTATTTTACCATGAAGTGCAGGATGAAACAGCCGGAGAAACATCCTGCGTGAAGCTGCCGAACCTTGTTCGGCGTGAAACGATGGTGAAACAGTGGTGAAGCTGTTGTAGGGGCGGGGGAATTTGCGGCGTGGATAATGCCGCGGTGAATTTGCGACTTTACAATAGTGAAGCTGCCGAAAAACCATCGGCGTGAAGCTGTGGTGAAGCAATGGTGAAACGGTTGTAGGGGCAGAAAGAGATCAATGTCGCTGGGGAATTTGCATCGCTTCGCATCGCGGAGAATTTGCAGCTTTTCAAGCTGCGGTGAATTGGGACTTGGATCGGGGATCTAAAATCCCCGTCTCTCTGGTATTTGTTTTTTTATCGTCTCCCTCGAGTGCTCCAATCGGGGGCCCAGTGGCTTTGTTTTTAGACTACTACTGTGTTTACAAGGTTTTAAACAGAAGACGCTGGATCCCCGATTTATGCATTCGGGGATGACGGGGAGGGGAGAATTGTGGCTTAGAGCGAGTAACAACGATGCAGGATCTGCCGGGAATCACTTCCGACGGAGATTTTGCAGCCTTTTGGCTGCGGTGAATTCGCGACAGAAGCGGCCGCTGGAGAATTTGCCTGACTCTGTCAGACGGAGAATTCAAGATTTATGATTTAAGGGCCAATTCACCGCTGAACAGTTCATTCAGCAAATTCTCCAGTGATGATTCTCACGAATTCCCCGGCGAATGAAGTTTCCGCCTGCTTTTACAACTGCTTCCCTACTGCTTCACGGCGATAGAATCGCCACTTCACGCGGCATCTTCATGCCGCACTTGACAAGGCAAAGAAGTAAATGTATTATCTCCTCCAATTACTCGATGTACCACTTTAAAGACAAAAAGGAGGCTCGCGAAAATGCCGGCTGATATGTTCAAAAACGTTTCCTATTATTACGCATATTCTTATCCTCGCTGCGATCACGCCTCGGGGCTATTGGTGTTTTCTGCGAAGTCTGAGTCAGCATAGGGATATTTCTGCTGGATGACACTTCAAGGACCGCCGACCCGAGGGCCGGCGGTCCTTTTTTGTTGATCACGCGGATCTGCATTTTAAGCCAAATGTAAAAAAATGATCGGAGGAATTATAAATGTTAAATACAGATATGTGGGTAATAGTTTCCGGGGCTTCTCTTTTGTGGAGTGCGGCATGGTCGATAATAAAGATCATCAAGTCGGTGAAATAAAATGTTCACTTTTGCCCCCCTGTGGATCGGATACGCTGTACTCCTGGTCCTTATCGCCAAATACTCCAGAAGCAGGGACGCACTGCTCCCGGGAAAAGTTGGAGTAGCTGTTCAGGCCCTTGCATATGTCGCCACATACATTTCTGCTGTGGCGCTGGTCGGGTTCGGCGGCCTCTGTTACATCTTCGGGATGCAGATGCTACTGATCGCGGCGGGCAACGTCTGGCTCGGGACATGGTTCGTCTACCGTTACCTCGCATGGCCGACAAGGCTGTGGCAGAGGAAGCTTAATTCAAAAACACCGGCTGAATTCCTCTCAAAGGCATTTGAGACCCCGAAGCTGCAGGTCTTCCTCGGCTTCATATCGACAGTACTGCTTATAATTTACGGTTCTGCAGTATTCAAGGGCGCAGCAGTCATGGTCTCCGGAGTACTGCCTATCTCCACAAACACCGCGCTTGCCCTTCTTGTGGCCGTTGTAGGCATAAGTGTCGTCTGGGGAGGACTGAGGGGCGTTCTTTACACTGAAGCATTCCAGGGGCTTGTAATGATCATCGGAGTCGGTGCCCTTCTCTTCTCTCTGCTTCGTGAGGTGGGCGGTCCGATAACAGGTCTCCAGGCACTGGCGGCGCTTCCTCCTACAGAGGCTGCAAACAACGGTTTTCTGGCTTTGAGCAGCGGTCCTGCCGGGCTCAACATTATCTTCCTGACTCTCGTGACATCGGTCGGAATCTGGGCCCAGCCTCAGATGATACAGAGACACTTCGCCCTCAAGAGCATCCAGGAGACAAGAAAAGCTGCTCCGCTGGCTATGCTTGCCCTCTCGGTCGTGGTCGGCGGAGCATACTTTGCAAGCGCGCTTTCAAGGCTGATCCTGGGACCCGGGATAACAAATCCTGATATAGTGCTTCCCACGCTGGTACATAAACTTCTTCCGGTATTCGGTCAGCAGCTTTTTGCCCTCGCAATAGTATCGGCATCTCTCTCCACAGCATCCGCACTTCTGCATATAGCAAGCGGAAGCCTTGGCCGTGATGTATTCAAAAAACATCTGACAGGCTGGTCATGGAGAATAGTAGTAATCTTCTGTACAGCATGCAGCGGCATCTTCGCACTAAAAAGCTCCTCGATAATCGCTCTTATATGCGCAACAAGCTGGACCATACTGGCGTGTTCGATACTGGTCCCGTATCTTGCTCTTCTCATCCAGGGACCCAAGGCAGGCTCAAAGGCTGCCTTTTCCTCATCAGTTCTCGGCCTGGCCGGGACCATTGCATGGTACATGCTGGCCTACAAACCCACATCGATGGGAATAAGCGGGATCTCAGCGCCCGGGATCATAGGGGCGATACACCCCATTCTGCCCGGAGTTGCATCATCTTTTACCGCTTTCATTCTCTTTGCAAAAAAAGGAACTTTCACGATACCCGCACTTTCCGGGTCTCCGGCTGAGGAGGATATGCCCATTAGATAGTGAAGCGGCGATCTTTATCGCCGTGAAGCGATGGTGAAACAGTGGTGAAGCGGTCGTAGGGGCTAGAACAGAGAAAGCGTGAGACAGGGCCAAACCTGGATTACGGCACGAAGGTATACAGGAATGACGGAGAGAGTGCTTCTTGCCCCCTCACGATCATTTGGCTGCCCCTACAATTGCTTCCCAATCGCTTCGCGGCGATGGAATCTCAGCTTCCCGCGGCATCTTCATGCCGCACTTCGCCATCGTACTTAATACGTCGAAGTGAGGCTCCGCAAGCCTTGCTAAGTCAGCACCGCTATAAATCACAATTGCTGCAAAAAAGCATTGATTGCGTGAAGCCCTTCTACCATGACTTCTTTCTTCGGGGCGTACCCTATGCGGAAGTGGTTTTCGAACTCGAAGCAGCTTCCGGGGACTACGAAGGCACCGTTGTATTCGAACATTCTTCTGCAGAATTCCTCTGACTCCATATCATAGTCGTACTTGATCAGTGCTGTCGTCCCCGAGTTCGGGACTGTGAAGCTGAGGCCTTCTGTCTTTTCGACCCAGTCTGTCAGGATCTTTTTGTTCTCCAGAATGATCTTCATGTTACGTTCGAGTATCTTCTTTTTATTTTTGAGGGCTATCAAAGCAAGCGCATCGTCGATCATCCCGCAGCTGATTATGTTGTAGTCGCGGTGTTTGAAGCATTCTTTAATAAATTCCTGATCCGCGGTCACCCATCCGAGCCTCAGGCCTGCAAGCGAGTAGACCTTCGACATGCTGGAGGTGCCGACGCCTTTTTCATATATGTCGGCAATAGAGGGAACAGAGTAGCTTCCTTCGTGCTCAAGTCCACGGTAAACTTCATCACAGATCACCCATGCCCCAACTTTATCAGCTATTTCAGCGATCTCCTGCATCACCTTTTCACCGAAACAGGCGCCGGTGGGGTTGTTCGGGGTGTTGATGACTATTGCCCTGGTATTTGATTTGACAAGGGATCTCAGTTTGTTCATGTCGGGGATGAATCCGTCCTCCGGTTCTGTCCGAAGCCGCCTTACCTTGGCCCCGAGGGACTCCGGAAGGGAGTATAGCTGCTGATATGTGGGATAGACTGCCACTACCTCATCTCCCGGCCTGACCAGGGTGAAGATGGCGAGGAAATTCGCTCCTATACCGCCGTTTGTGACTATAACGTTATCGATCGTTTTCTTTTTATGGTAGAGCTTGGTTATCTCTTCCCTCAGGTCAACGCTCCCCTGAATTGCTCCGTAGGTAAGCTTCGTCTCCGCAAGCCTTCCAAAGAACTCGTCCCTTTCAACAGAGGCAATATCGAGCAGTTCTCCGACTTTCAGGGATTCCACACAAGTCTCCGCGATGTTGTATCTGGCATCATCCTCGTATTTATTCATCCACTCTTCAACTTCAAAAGCTTTGATATCCACGCCGATTCCCCCCTTGATTTTTGAGTATGTGGCAGAATACATGCCACGTTAAACTGCCAAGAAAACCGCTTGGCGTGAAGCAATAGTGAAGCGGTTGTGAAGCCGTGGTTTAGTTCAAAAACCAATCATAGACTAACGATAGAGACACTGGATACCCGATCTCGGAACGCACTCGAGGACAATGGAAAGGGGCTAGGCTTTCAGGTCCTGACAACTGCTTCACCATTGCTTCACCATAGCTTCACGCGACCGTATTTGTCGCAGTTTCACCATCATCTGAGATAAGAATAGCAGAATTTATCGCTTCTGTGCATGGGAGAGTTGAATATCGTCCCACAAAAAAAGAGGGCGCACAGCAATGTCTGCCGTACGCCGCTCCTGTCATCATTCGATCTTTGAGGAACTATTTTTTCAGATAGTCTATGACTGACTGGATCGCATTCAGCGCATCCGGGGGAAGCGCGTCCATGCCGCCAAGCTCTGTCTGTCTTGATTTTACAAACTGCATCCTGTCGTTCATCCTGTTTATGAACTGCTGTTTAAAGGTCCAGTTCTTGAAATCGATATCAAATCCTGGCACGTTCAGCACTTCCATTCCGGGTATCCCGCCGAAGGGCACGAATTTTGCCTTGCCCTCGACTATGTCTTCCAGTATCTTCAGTGTGGTATTTTTTTCTACCTTCTTTTCAAGGAAAGAACCGGTGTTGAGTATGTAGCAATCCACCCCGTCTTCAAAAAGGGACCTGAATCTTATGTAGTCCATCGCAAGGGGATAAGTCCTGAACGGGTTGGCATAGCTCTCTATTACGAGGGCATCGGGATCTACTCCCGGAGCGAGCCTTTCGGCCGAAGTCCTTCTTGTTGCAAGGGTGGCGCCCATTACAGACGCGAGCGAGTGTCCGGTGATCTTGAGTACAGGCGGGATCGTTGGGTCTTTCATAAGCCAGAAGATCGCATTGAGCGGTTCATCTATCCTGTCTATCCGGTTCGGTGACCAGAACCTTGACTTTACTGCGCGCCCGTTGCCGTTCCTTATGTCTTCGCTGACAACGAAGAGCTTGCCTGCCTCGTCAACTACGACTCCGCAATTCTGAAGGGAGAGGAGATACTTATTGTCCTCGCAGCCCATCGGGTAGTCCTGCATCTTGTCAAAATAGGCAGGTTCGAGGGCTATTGCATATTTTTCCTTCACGTTGATCACGACTGCGTCATCATGGAGCACAGTAACGTCGTACTTGTCCTTGTGTTTTGCATGTGTGAGTGTGGATTTGCCTGAACCGGAAAGACCGAAGACGGCCATGACGAATTTTTTGTCGCTTCCGTCCTTCAGCTTGTATCTTTTGACCCCTCCGTGGCATGCGGCGTAACCGTTCCTGGCGCCCACTCCCCAGGCAAGTGTAAGTGTGCCCTTCTTGAACTCACCGAAATACCTCATTCCGAGGATCGCGGCGCAGTTCTGTTCCGGGGAGAAGAAGGCGAGGCCCAGGGGATAATCGGGATGTGTCCATTCAGGATCTATAAATACATAGAGGTCTCCGTCTTTGGGCAGCTCCCTCGAATTTGCATAGCGTTCCCTATATTCATCGTTCATGTATTGGAAATTCAGCATCCAGTTGTAGATGGAATTCTCAAACTTTTCAGGGACCATTACATTTGCCTTTACCATAAAGTTCTCTTCAAGACCTATAACGGCTTCCGCTGAGTAAAACTTCCTGAATCGGGAATTGTAAATTGCCTCTCTGAGAAGGGTCGCATACTCCGGGACCGAAACATTGGGATAACCGACGATCCTCCTTGCTGCGGCGCATCTGCCGAAGACTGCTCCGTCGTTGAAAAGTATTACGTTGGCGCCTTCGGGAAGCCCCAGCTCTGTAGGACGATGGACAGGCATTCCTGTGAGTTCTATTGCTCCGGGACTCTTTTTTGCAAGTTCATATGCCTGACTCAGGTCTTTGATCTTTATGACGTTGTTGCCGTAAAAAGCTGTCTCTATTGTGGTCCTGATCGGAATAGTGTTAAGTTTTTTGAAGCTCTCGAGATCCACGAAATGCCCCTGTGTAGCCATTGGAAATTTCCTCCCCGGGAAATAAATGATATTTTTGCACAAAAAACAACTGCGGCGTTTTTACCGCCCTGTCTATAGCTTACAACAATAAAAAAAATTGGCAAGACTGAATGTACAAATCATACAATTTACAGAAATATAAAAAACGGCCCCGCCCTTAAGGCGAAACCGTTTTATCATTCATTAAAAATATCGCGGTTATTTTAGATGGACTGTATAACTCAAGGACAGGATATGGGCGGTGTTGTCGCGGACATCGGCATAGTCAGTGGGGACAGGGCTGTATTTAGCACCCGCGACCACTCTGTCCTTTATCCACATAAAGCCCCATGCAAATGCAAGTTCTGCGTTCTCGCTGCGCCTTTTGAAACCGATGCTCAGCGTCTGCCTGTCACCGGTCGGGACCTGAAAATCCATTGTTTCATCAGGCATCGGACTGTTGTCGTAGGCGTAACCGCCCATTATGCTCCATGTATCGTTGAGCTTATGTTCTATACCGACCTGATAACGCCAGACATCTTGCCAATCTTTGATCTCGGTGCTTTTAGGGAGGTTTTTATCAAAAGTCATCTCAAGTTTGTCATAGGTACTCCACTTTGTGTAAGTGGCACCTATCTCAGCTCTTGTATTTTCATTGAATCTGTGTCCCAGGCCAAACGTAAAACTGTCGGGGAGAGTAACCTCTCCATGCGCGCCTGTGTTAAGAGCCGATATAGACAGATTTGCATCGGCATCCATGCTCTGCTTGATATTTGATCTGTAAACTGCTGCAAAAGAGGTCGCGTCAGTGATATCGTAGTTCAAACCAAGGATCCAGCCCAATGCGATATTATCGCCGGAAAGATCGAAATCAACATCAGGTCCGGCAACACCCAAAAGCCTTGCCTGGGGGATCTTTTTCTTAAGGTCAAGCTTTATATAGTTTATATCAAGAGCCGCGGCCAATGAAAGCTTGTCCGTCACTTTGTAAGCTACTGTCGGCTGGACTGTGATACCTGTAATTTTTGCAAGATAGCTATTGTAGCGTCCGGGCCATGTTGGTTCGTATTCAGTTGAGTTCCCGAATCTGGAGAATACTCCTATTCCCCACCAGAGCTTATCATTCTGCTGCTTCACATAAAAAAGGTTGGGAACATACCCGGCAGCTTCAGTATTGCTCCATGTTTCCCCGCCGGCCATCGCTCCGTGGAAATCCACTCTGCCTCTCGGGTTGACATACGAGATACCTCCGCCGAACCAGCTACCCTGAAGCCTTGTTATGCCTGCAGGGTTGTACCCGATCAGGGAGGGGTCGTCTTCGGCGAACATGTAGGCTTCTCCCATCGCCACTCCTCCCGCAGACCATTCATAGATAGCAAATCCATCGGCAAATGCTGCGTGGGGCACCAAGATCAGAGCGAAAAGCAACAGACAAAAAAGACCTCTTAACTTCTTCAAATTAACTCAATCCTTCCTCGAATAAATTGTTTTTTATGATTTTTATTTGGAACTTATGTGGCTGAAATTCGGGTGCTTCTGACCAAGACTTGGTGTGATAACAGATATTTCAATTTCCACAGGGATGGAATGCTCGTAGTATTTTGTAAAATCGGCCAGCGACCTCGATTCAAGATATCTTAAGAAGGCCTTTGTCAGTTCGTCCATCATTGCACCGATAAAGCAAACTTTGTTTTTGCAGCCGTCAAGCCCGCAGCCCTTTGAGTCGAAGGGGCCGCCAAGAAGCTCAAAGATGTTGCGAAGGGGAGTCTCATCCGGCACACAGTTGAGCTTGTAACCGCCGCCCGGACCGCGCACAGACTTGACCATGCCTCCCTTGTTAAGGCGCTGGAGGACTTTTGAAAGATGCGGCTCCGTGGAGCCTATTGCTGCTGCTATCTGCTGTGTGGAAAGACATCTGTCCGGGGTCGCGGCAAGCTCTCCAAGAGCATGCAGTCCGAGGATAAGGGGATCCGGCAAGCTGACGATAGGATTCAGTTCGTTCTCCTCCTTGCAATAACGGAATACCGGATATTCTATTCCATTTCTCCGGGACGGTCAACATTAAACAAAACAAAGTGATGGTTTTTTCACAGGTAATATATCAACAGTAGATAAGGAAGGGGGAAATAGGCCCAAAATACCACTTGTGGGATTATAATTTACCCTTATTATTGAACGACCATGCATTTTTGGAGGCCCTGTTTTGGAAAATCACTTAAAAAATATCACATCTGATCTTAAAATATGGCTGGCAGCGGCAGCGCTGCTCTCGATCCTTACGCCAAATCCGGCATGGGGCCTGCTCCTTGGGGCAGTCGCAGCCCTTTTTGCAGGAAACCCTGCCGCAGAAGGCACCGGTAAGGTGTCAAAAAAACTCCTCCAGGCAGCAGTGATACTTCTGGGGTTCGGGATGCATATTGACGCTGTCGTAAGGATCGGCCTCACTTCTGTCTGGGTCACTATGATATCGATATCATTGACCCTTATAATTGGGATGATCCTTGGCAGGATATTCGGCGTGGAGAGGGACCTTTCCATTCTTCTGAGCACCGGTACGGCTGTATGCGGAGGAAGCGCGATCGCAGCAATGTCTCCCTCTATCGGGGCATCTCAGTCAGATACCGGAGTGGCGATGGCGGTAGTATTCCTGCTCAACGGAGCCGGACTGCTGATATTCCCCGCAATAGGCCGTTTCTTTGAACTTTCACAGCAGCAGTTCGGCTTCTGGGCGGCCCTAGCCATACATGACACAAGCAGCGTGGTCGGGGCGGCAGCGATCTACGGAGCAGAGGCGCTGGCGATCGGGACCACGGTCAAACTTACACGCGCGCTGTGGATCCTCCCGCTGGCTATTGGAGGCGCAAAACTCAACAAATCTGAGAGCAAGGCTCCATTCCAGTGGTTTTTGATAGGATTTTTGGCTGCTGCCGCGGCAAGGTCACTTTTCCCCGCGCTTGAAACGGTCTGGGACCTTGGGTCCCTTGCGGGGAAACATCTCATGACCGGCACGCTCTTTCTTATAGGAGCGGGCCTGAGCAGGGATAAATTGAAAAAGATAGGCTTTAAGCCTTTGTTTATGGCTGTGACACTCTGGCTTATTATTTCCATCCTCTCACTTACAGCCGTTATAAAAGGTTTTATGCCGAATATCAACATTTAGGAGGAGATGACCGTGTCAGAAATATTATTAACGATGTTTGACGAACAAAATCCATGCTGGACAGCCGAACTCCTCAAGCTTGCGGGAGAGGATGCCTCGGGGCTTGATGAACTTGTCAGCTCGGGGTCACTCGAACTCTCTGACGGGATATACATCCTGACTGAGAAAGGAAAGGCGGACTTTGTAAGTGCAAGGGACGAACTTTTTCTGGAAGGCATGCCCGGGGACAAACCGTCAGATCCCTTAAGAAGCGTGAAGAGAACAAAACTCCGCCTGCTTCTGGACAACGCGCACCTTCAGAGGTGGGGGATCAAAGTCTATCATGCAGGGCGAGATCTCATTTTTTATCCTGACCTGAAGGATGAGGAACTCCTGTCGCTCAAAAGCGGAACTCCGGAATGGCTCTATACTTACTCCCCTCTCTACAGAAAGATAAATGAGGAGTTCAAACCCGCTCTTATCGAGGGCAGAAGAAAGGATCTCGTGACCCCCGAAAGGCTGCGCTCGTGGTGTGAGGATAACTCAATGGAGCCCGGCAGACTGAATATCGACCTGCTCTACCTCTGCCACTACGATTTCATGCAGTACAGGGATTTTGGAGATCACCCAAACGACCGGATGAAAGTGATAAACACGGACAGGTTCCTCTTCGTCTTCCCCGAAAAAGAGATCGAAAAGGATCTTGCAGCAGTCGCAAAATTCCATCTCTGGCTGAACACACTCAGACGGATGATGATCCCGGGCTACGTCGACAGGGATACCCAGGAGCAGGACAGCGTCAGCTGGCTCATCTTCACAACAGAGAGGGAAGATGAGGCGGCAGCTATGGCGGAAGAGCTTGCTAAGTTCGGGGAAAAACTTGTTGAGAACGCAAATCCCTGTGAGATATGGACAGTTTCAATGGAAGCTCTTGAAAATGTAAAAGAGAAGAGGGAGCTTATCTGGGAACTGCTTCCTGATATTGCTCACCCTGCTCAGAGAACTGTCATCTAGACCGGAGGGAATTTATTTTTATGTTCTGGGACAGTGCGCTTGAATCGATAATGCTGATCTGCTTTGCGGCAGCCTGGCCCGCTTCTATCCATAAATCATGGACGAGCAGGACGAGAAAGGGCAAGAGCCTTTTCTTTCTCGCCATAGTCTTTGTCGGATATGTTGCTGGGATAACCAGGGTGATGCTTAGAAACGACGGCAGTTTCCTGATCTTCCCCTATACCTTCAACGCACTGCTTGTGAGCTGTGACCTTATGATCTATTACAGGAACTACAGGATAGACGAGGGAAAGCCGCCTCTGATACCGCAGAGCTCAAAAGATTTTGTGAAAGATTACTTCAGGAACCACCGATGGAGAAACAGGATGTAAAAATTTAAGGGGCTGCGTGACATCTTACACAGCCCCGTTTTTTATCCGCTTATCTCTTTCTTGGCATGGAAAGAGCGCTTGGCGTGACTGCCATGCCGCCCAGTGAAGTACAGCGGAGCTCGAGAGGGAGCATCCTTCCCGAAGAGTAGACCGCGTCCACGGTGTCATCGATGTGAACCGCGTTGTAATATCCTCCGAGGATCATATCCGCGCAAATGAATGCCTGGGATGCAAATGAACCGTTCCTTGTGTGGCATGGGATCTCAACTATCGCCTGCACAAGGTCGCAGACCAGCCCCATAGCGTTCTGGAACATTATGGCCCCGGCATCGGCAGCCTGACGCGCCGAACCTCCCGCTGCCTCGACCACAGCTCCCGCTCCCATGGCTCCTGCCGCGCCTATCTCGACCTGGCATCCGCATACTTCTGCGGCAAATGTGCCCCTGGTCGCAAGTACCCAGCCTATCGCACCGGCAGCCCACATGGAACGGACGACTTCCTCACGTGTTTTTTTCATGTCTTCCAGCATCGTCACCATTACCCCGGGGATGACACCTGCTGAGCCTCCCGTCGGAGCGGCGCATACTATCCCCTGCCCGCTGTTGACCTGCATCGCGGCCATCGCACGTGCCGCTGCCCTGGTATGTATGCCTCCGAGGGCGAGGCGTCCTTCTTTTTCTGCCTTCATTATTTTTTTTGCGGCGGGGTCAAGGAGGAACATCTGAGGGCTCTCGTCTGACAGCCCAAGCGTGACGGAATCTATCATCACCTGGAGCCGCCTGTCCATCTCGGCGTCAAGGGTCTTTTTGGGCATGCAGAGAAGTACTGACTCAAACTCAAGGGCGGCCTCACCCAGGGTAAGCCCCTTCTCTTCGGCATACCTGACCATCTCCTCGCCTGAGGTGAATATCCTCTCACCCCTGACAGGGAAAAAGACAGGGATCGCGCAGAAACAGCCGAAAAGTTCCTTTTCGGACTTCAGTTTTTCAATGACTGCGGTATCAACGGGAGCGGGTGAAGACAGAAGCAGCATAGCCCTGCCCTCTTTTTCGCTGAGAGAAACTTTACCGGACTTTTGGAGCAGCTCCATGATGTCCGCAGACCTTTCCGTGGGAACTTCGACAGACAGCCAGTAAGCATCGCCGGTCATTTCTACTTCCCATCCGTTGAGCCGACGGAAGAGCAGGGCTCCGCCTCCGGTGGAATCCGCAACTGCCGTAAATATGGATCCGTCCTTCAGCTTCGCCTCTATCTTTATGCTGTTTGGATGGCATGCCTCCGGAAAACTTTTAACAATAAACTTAATGTCCGCTCCATATGAGGGAAAAAGGTCGAATGCCTTTTTGAAACGGGGGTCGGTAAGGGGCAGGTCAAGGGTCCCCATTATCAGGGCCAGGTCGCTTCCCTGTTCGTGGTATACCTCCGCTATCGAAGATGCAGGTTCAAATGTGAATGATATCTCGCAGGGCAGCTCGCCAATCATGCTGCGGCACATCTTTGCTATGTGGTAAGGGCCTGCTGTGTGCGAACTTGAGCTTCCGGGCATGACCGGACCTATGACGTTGTTCAGAATGCTTGCTGTTGTCATCTTATATTGCCTCCCTGTGGATGTATCTTTTTGTTTCGTGTTGTCTGTAAAAATATCACATTCAGTCTCCGATGTCATTAATTTTAAAGATTGGGGTTGTTAATTAGGCAGAACTTCATTACAATGCTTGCCAACAAAGCCATTCACATACCAACCTGAAAAGAGGTCCTGTTTCTTGGGAAAGAGCAATAACAAAATCTCTGCTTTTCTCGAACGCAAAGGGGTAGAGTTCTCCTTCAAACGCTACTTCGTGGACGCGCTCGGAGCAATGGGAGTAGGCCTGTTCTCATCATTGATAACCGGGTTGATCCTCAAGACCATCGGTACAAAGGCCGGGATACCGATACTGGTGGAATTCGGAGGCCTGGCAAGCTCCATGACGGGCGCAGCAATAGCAGTGGCAATAGCCCAGGCTCTCAAAGCCCCTGCAATGGTGGTCTTCTCCTGCGTGGCCGTAGGTTTCGCCGGCAACACATGGGGGGGTCCCGTCGGAGCTTTTATTGGTGCTGTAGTGGCAGCTGAAGTAGGTAAGATCATATCAAAAGAGACAAAGATAGATATCATAGCGACGCCTTCGGGGACCATAATAGCGGGCATGGCTGTGGCAAAGCTGGCCGGCCCCACAATAAGCGCGATGATGACCGGGATCGGGATAATAATCATGAACGCTACGGAACTTCAGCCGGGGCCGATGGGCGCGATAGTTTCAGCGATAATGGGAATGATACTGACTTTGCCGATATCAAGCGCTGCGATCGCCGTGGCACTGAACCTTTCAGGCCTTGCCGCAGGCGCTGCGACGGTCGGATGTTCGACACAGATGATCGGATTCGCGGTCATGAGCTTCAGGGAGAACGGTCTTTCCGGGCTGCTGTCACAAGGACTGGGGACATCCATGCTCCAGATGCCCAACATCGTGAGGCACCCGTTGATATGGGTCCCTCCGACACTTGCGAGCCTTATCCTGGGGCCTATATCGACACTTGTTTTTAAAATGGAAAACATCCCTTCCGGCGCAGGCATGGGAACGAGCGGTTTTGTCGGACAGTTTGGCGCCATAGATGCGATGGGCAGCAGTTCCGCTGTCCTGATGCAGATAGGGCTGATGCATTTCCTGCTGCCCGCAGTCACGACCCTTGCTATAGCAGAGATAATGAGGAAGGCCGGACTGATAAAGCCGGGAGACATGAAGCTTGACCTGTAGTTTTTTAAACAGGGTCGCATAATTTTTAAGAGAGAAAACATCATAAATACAAAGGATACATAACAAAAACAGGGGCAAAAGCCCCTGTTTTTGTTATGAGGGGTATAATTATTGTGCAGTTTACATTTTCTTTCCGCGTGATAAAAAAGCTTCACGGAGGTATTGGATATGGCACACAACCACACTCACGGATCACCTTATTCAAGGCTTACTGAGAGACTGAACAGGTTCCCACAGGGAGCGCCGGCCTCAAAACTTCTTTTTGACATTCTAAAGATATTAATGACTGAAAAAGAGGCCGGGCTGATGGCCCAGCTTCCGATAAAGCCATTCAGGGCGAAGCAGGCTGCGGAGATATGGAAACTCCCCGAAAACGAGGCACAAAATGTACTCGATGAGCTTGCCGACAGAGCGATACTGGTCGACATCGAGCAGAACGGGGAACAGATATACGCAGTCCCTCCACCCATGGCGGGCTTCTTTGAATTCTCCCTGATGAGGGTCAGGGAGGATATAGACCAGAAAACGCTCAGCGAACTTTTCAGCCAGTACATCTCCGTCGAGGAAGATTTCATGAAGGAGCTTGTCTGCGGCGGCGATACCCAGATGGGGAGGATCTTCCCCCAGGAACCGCAGATACCGGATGAATATGCCCTCCATGTGCTGGACTATGAAAGGGCGACAAACGTTATAGAGACTGCCTCGCACATAGGAATAAGCATGTGCTACTGCCGCCACAAAGCCCTCCACAACGGCACGGCGTGCAACGCTCCGATGGATATATGCATGACCTTCAACACCTCCGCAGCCACACTTATCAAACACGGCCACGCAAGGCAGGTCGATGCAGCCGAATGCAAAGACCTCCTGCAGCAGGCGTACGAACATGACCTGGTCCAGTTTGGCGAAAACGTCCGCCAAAAGGTCAATTTTATCTGCAACTGCTGCTCATGCTGCTGTGAAGCGCTTCTCGCGATAAGGCGCTTCGGGGTGGCCCAGACGATCTGCTCAAACTTCATTACAAAAACAGACGAAGAGAGCTGCATAGGCTGCGGAAAATGTGAAAAAATATGCCCCGTTGACGCAATAGAGATGGCAGGTGAGGGACCAGCAAGGAAGGCCGCAGTGGACGGAAAGAAATGTATCGGCTGCGGAGTCTGCCTCAAGCACTGCCCGGCTGGAGCACTGATCTTCGAACCACGCCCGAACAGGCTGATCACACCCCTGGACACTACCCACAGAATAGTCGTGATGGCGACTGAGAGAGGGCTGCTGCAGGAACTCATTTTTGACAACAAGGTACTGTTCAGTCACAGGCTCCTTGCAGGCGTACTCGGAACGATACTCAAAATGCCGGGGCTGAAGAGGAGCCTGGCCCAGGCGCAGCTGAAATCGCGTTATCTGGAAGCCCTCATAGAAAAGCGCAGATCATCATGAGTGCGCTGTCACACAGATAAACGAGCCGTAAACCAATGAAAGGGTTAAAATAGTATCTGCCCCATTAATTTTATCGGCTCATCTTTCCCTCAGTCTTTCCCGAATGTCCCTGTCGGGAATCCAGCGACTCCAATATTTTAGAGCCACGGGGACTCCGCTTAAAAACATTCGGAGAAGGCGAAGAAGAAGGGGTTTGAATCTACTTATTGAAACAGATGGGAAAATTCAGTTATCAACTTTAACAAAACAGTCATTTGCTTTTCAAGGAAGTCATCAAAATAATCTCTCCAGGAGTGTGAGGTCATGTCAAAAAAAATGGTCGCTCTGGTGAAGGAAAGGCCGGAACCGGGACTGTGGATGCGTGAGGTCGACGTTCCCGAAGTAGGTCACGATGACGTCCTGATAAAGATCAAAAAAACTTCCATATGCGGCACGGACCTCCATATTTACAACTGGAACGAATGGTCTCAGAAGACCATAAAGACCCCCATGACCATCGGCCACGAGTTCGTAGGGGAGATAGTACAGACAGGCAGCCATGTACGGGGCTGGGAGATAGGCGAGAGAGTCTCCGGAGAGGGGCATATCGTCTGCGGCACGTGCAGGAACTGCCTGGCCGGAAGACGGCACAACTGTCCGAACACGGTCGGTGTCGGGGTCAACAGGAACGGGGCCTTCGCGGAATATCTTTCGATACCCAAGACGAATGTCTGGAGATGCGCTCCCGAGATACCCGACGACATCGTATCCTGCTTCGACCCTCTCGGAAACGCCACCCACACGGCACTTCAGTTCGACCTGATCGGAGAGGATGTCCTTATTACAGGCGCCGGCCCGATAGGCATGATGGCAGCTGCAATATGCAGGCATGTCGGAGCAAGGAACGTAGTGGTGACAGACCTCAACGATTACAGGCTCTCGCTTGCAAAAGAGATGGGAGCCACAAGAACGGTCAACGTAAAGAGGGAAAAGCTGAGGGACATTTTTCCCGAACTGAAGATGCGCGAGGGCTTTGACGTAGGGCTTGAAATGTCCGGAAGCCCAAAGGCGTTCTCAGACATGGTCGACCATATGTTCAACGGAGGCAGGATAGCGCTTCTGGGGCTCCTTGAACCCGGAACGCTGATAGACTGGGACAAGGTCATATTCCACGGACTGACCCTCAAGGGGATATACGGCCGGCAGATGTATGAAACGTGGTACAAGATGACCACGATGCTTCAGAGCGGGCTGGACATAAGCCGTGTCATAACCCACAGGTTCGATGTCAGGAATTTCGAAGAGGGTTTCAGGGCAATGAACAGCGGCGAATCCGGCAAGGTGGTCCTGGACTGGCAGAACCTTTGATCTGCCATTGGCCCGTACCCACAGGCAGACGTTTGTTTACCCAAATACAATGACCGGGGGGATGATACAAATGAAAAGCGCCATAAAGATCATAGCCAAAACGACAGAAGAGATAAAAGAGCAGGGGCTCTATAAGTCAGAGAGAGTCATAACAACTCCTCAGAGGGACGTAATAGACACCACAACAAACTTCGGTGTCATAAACATGTGCGCAAACAACTATCTCGGCCTTGCAGACTCCCCCAGGGTCATCAGGGCGGCAAAAGAGGCGTACGACAGATGGGGCTACGGACTCGCCTCGGTACGCTTCATCTGCGGCACACAGCAGATACACAAGGATCTCGAATCTGCGATAAGCAACTTTCTGGAGATGGAAGATACCATCCTCTATTCGTCATGCTACGACGCCAACGGCGGCGTATTCGAACCTATACTGGGCGAGGGAGACGCCGTAATTAGCGATGAACTGAACCACGCAAGCATCATCGACGGGATCCGTCTCTGCAAGGCATCAAAATTCAGATATAAAAACAACGACATGGAAGACCTCAGAAAACAGCTTGAGGAAGCAAAGGGCTCCCGCATAAAGATGATAGTCACGGACGGAGTCTTTTCAATGGACGGATATATCGCTAATCTCAAGGCCATCTGCGATCTTGCGGACGAGTTCGATGCCCTCGTACTTGTCGATGACAGCCACGCAGTAGGGTTCATGGGAAAGACCGGGCGCGGCACCCACGAATACTGCGGGGTAATGGGCAGAGTGGACATTCTGACCGGCACCCTCGGAAAGGCTCTCGGCGGTGCGTCCGGAGGCTACGTCAGTGCTAAAAGGGAGATCGTCGAACTCCTGAGGCAGCGCAGCAGGCCCTATCTTTTCTCAAACACGCTGGCCCCGGCAATAGCGGGAGCTTCCCTTGAGGTCATCAAAATGCTTGGGGAGTCCTCCGAACACAGGGAAAGGCTCCACGAGAACACCTCCTACTTCAGGGAAAAGATGGAGTCCCTCGGCTTTGACCTACTGCCCGGGACACACCCCATAGTACCCATAATGCTCTACGACGCGAGGACAGCCACCGAGTTTTCAGCAAGGCTGCTCGACAAGGGAGTCTACGTCACCGGCTTCTCCTTTCCCGTGGTGCCGAAGGGCAAGGCCCGAATCAGGACCCAGGTCTCGGCAAGACACACGAAAGAGGACCTCGACGCCGCAACAGAGGCATTCAGCGAAGTCAAGATAGAGATGGCCTTATAGGGACACGTCAGCTGAAGATCGCTATGAATTGGGATGCAAGGACGACAAGTATAAGCGCCACGGGGTATGTGGCGGCGTAAGGAAGCGAGACATAGTCGGTGCGAGTCTCCGAAATAAGGACCCCTAATGCCGGAGTGCTTGTCATGCCTCCGCAGATCGATCCGAGTGTATTGAATATGTCGAGGCCAAACATCTTTACAGCTACAAAATATCCTGCGATCATCGGCAGAAGTGTCATTCCGACCCCCGCAAAGAAGAGTACCGGACCATGTTCCATAAGGGTCGCGACAAAGCCTTTGCCGGCAGCTGCCCCCGCTCCTGCAAGGAAGAGCGCAAGCCCGAACTCCCTCATCGTCTCAAGGGTAGATTTTTTTACCTCAAGCGAGACAGGGCCTATGTGACCCAAATATCCTATCAGAAGTCCCGTAAGGAGCGGTCCGCCGGAAGCACCGAGGCTGAATCTGGCTCCTCCGGGAAGAGGTATCACTATCTTTGCAGCGATCAGTCCTGTCGCTATCGTCATTACAAGAGGGAAAAACCCGAACGGATCGATCTTGAATGTGCCCTTGCCTGCCGCAACCTCCGGCTGCAGGTCTTGCTCACAGTCTAAAACAGGCTTTGTCCTGGTGAAATCAATTTTAAGCATCTTGGGCACTATCTGTACAAAGAGGACCACTCCAAGGACACCGAAAGGATAAGCGATACCATAGCCTATGGAAGCGCTTGGATCGCCTGTGGCTTCGATGGCGGCAGCCAGTCCCGGGGTGCTTGTCAGTGCGCCGTTCATTATTCCCACAGCAAGAGGGACAGGTATCCCCAATATTTTTATTGAGGCTACGCATAAAGCTGCGCCGGAAATGATCGTCACGGATCCTATTACCATGTAAGCAAGGGCCCTGCTTTTGAAATTGCAGAAGAAGACCGGCCCTGCGATCAATCCCACGGATGCCACAAAGCATACCAGTCCTATGTCGCGCACTGCGCCGGATATCTCCTGTCCGAAATGGCCGAAGACCAAGGCGACCAGCAGGACTCCGGATGTTCCGAGCCTGATGTTGAAGAATTTTATGCTCCCCAGGACATAGCCAAGGGTAAGGATAAAAAATAAAATTTTAACAGAACTCAAAAAAACGCGACCTTTCGGTGAAAGAATGATCTTGCGATGACTCATAAGATCCGACTGTAACATTTTATATCAAAAAAGCACTTAATAAAAATTTCTTAATGTCAAAAATAATTTTCCGGCCGCCCGGACCTCAGCTATATTTTTACAAAATAGCTTGGTGTCATTTTAATTTTGTGATAACATTGACCTCAGAAAAATTATAAAAACGCCAAATGTGTTGATTTATTTTAAATTACAAATAAATTAAACGTTAACAATGCTTTTCACAGACTCTTTTTAAATGACCCTATAAAAGCACCGGAGGGGAAATCATGAAGGAATTGATATGCAAAGAGTATTGCAAGACATTTTTCGAGTCAAGTTTTGATGCGATATTTTTGACAAAACTTAACGGAGACATACTAAGGGCTAATCCTGCAGCATGTACGATGTTCGGCAGGACCGAGGAAGAATTATGCAAATTGGGAAGAAACGGAATAATCGACATGGAAGACCCCCGGCTTCAATGGGGCCTTAGAGAGCGCGAAAAAAACGGTAAGATCAGGATAGAGCTTAACTTTTTAAGAAGAGACGGGACCAAGTTCCCCGTTGACCTGTCCTCAACCGTTATCAAGACAAAGGATGAAGACACACTCAGCCTGATAATCATCAGGGATATCTCAATGTGGAAAGATGCTGAGGAGGCTTTAAAAAGAGAAAAGGAACTCCTCGAAAACATTGCCGTATATGATTACCTTACGAAGATCTTCAACCGCAGGGGACTGATGAAGCGCATCGAAGAGGAGATAATAAGGTGCAACAGGTCGTGCACTCCGCTTACTCTGGCAATGGTAGACATGGATCTTTTTAAAAAGATCAATGATATTTACGGACACCTCTGCGGTGATGAAGTCCTGTGCAGGGTGGCTCAGGTATTTGCAGAAAACATCCGCCCCTATGATATCCTTGGCAGGTTTGCCGGTGATGAGTTCCTCATTTGCTTCCCGGCAACGGGGCTTGCTGAGGGAATAATGATCGCGGAAAGACTGAGAAAAAATCTCGAAATCACCGAGATAGAGTATAACGGATCAAAGATACATGCAACTGCAAGCTTTGGGCTGGCGGAATGCCTCCCCAACTCCGATATGAACGTGGACAGGCTCTTTTCAAGGGCAGACGACCAGATGTACCTTGCCAAAAGGATAAGGAACTGCGTCTGCTATGAGGAAACAGTTCCGCTCAAAGAGGAGACACTAAAAGACCCGTCATGCCTGTAGGGAGTGCTGCCGCTGATCCGGGGGATATCATCCTTCGGCAGGGTTGCAATTTGTCGACGGCAGTGATACTATTTCCACCAACATATGGAAAGTTCGGGGGAAGCTGCATGAGATCATTTACCGACCTCACGAATAAGAATTTCAACAGCTGGTGGTGCGTCTAGCGTCCGCCCGTATCTTGCTGTGTCGATACAGGGGGACTGAAAGGGAAATTTTCTTTCAGTCCCCCTTTTTTTATAAATGCACCACAGCAGCACGCGCTAAAAAGATGAGAACAGACCAGAGAGTTTACAAGAGCTAAGAGGAGGATATCATCATGACAGAGAGATCACAAAATCAGGCAGGTTTTCCGGTAAATGGCATCTACGGCGGATTCGGAGGCACATACGTTCCGGGAGCACTCGAGCCTATCCTTACGGAGATAGCGGAAGAGTATGAGAAATGCGCGGCAGACAAATCATTCAGGGAAGAATACCTCTCCCTTCTAAAGGACTACGTGGGACGCCCCTCTGCACTCACCGAGTGCAAAAACCTTACCAGAACAGTAGGTGGGGCCAGGATCTTCCTCAAAAGGGAAGACCTCAACCACACAGGGGCCCACAAGATAAACAACTGCATCGGACAGGCGCTCCTTGCCAAAAGGATGGGCAAGAAGAAAATAATTGCGGAGACAGGGGCAGGCATGCACGGTGTTGCCAGTGCGACAGTAGCAGCCCTAATGGGCATGGAATGCGATGTCTACATGGGAGAAGTAGATGTACAGCGCCAGGCTCCGAACGTCCTCCGAATGAAAGCGCTTGGCGCTAAAGTCGTACCTGTCACAGACGGACAGGGAACGCTCAAGGAAGCTGTAGATGCGGCGCTTGCGGCATTCTGCAACGACACCTCAGTCTTTTACCTTATCGGTTCTGCTGTCGGGCCTCACCCATATCCGACTATGGTGCAGAATTTCCAGAAAATAATCGGCGAGGAAGCACGGGCCCAGATGCTTGAACGGACCGGCTCCCTTCCGGATGCGGTCATTGCATGTGTCGGCGGAGGAAGCAATGCGATAGGAGCATTCACAGCCTTCATCGAAGACAAGGATGTCCGCCTTATCGGTGTCGAACCATCAGGAAGAGGACTGACATACGGAGATCACGCCGCCAGCCTTACAAAGGGTTCCCCGGGAGTCCTTCATGGATTCAAAAGCTACGTTCTTACAGATGATAAGGGAGAGGCCGCAGAGGTCTATTCAATAGCAGCCGGACTTGATTATCCATCAGTCGGCCCGGCGCACGCCGCACTCAAGGAGAGCGGACGCGCAGAGTACATATGCGCAAGCGACAAAGAGGCGCTTCATGCATTCAGGCTTCTTTGCAGGACAGAAGGGATCATCCCAGCGCTTGAGAGCTCCCACGCCCTTGCCGGAGCGATAAAGATCGCTCCGGAACTCAGACCCGAGCAGAAGGTACTTGTTAATCTTTCGGGGCGGGGGGATAAGGATATGGAGACGATCTCCGCACTCGGAGTAATTGAGGTTTAGAGCGGCGCTGACTTAGCAACATGCGATGCTTTTTCACCTCAACGTATTCATATACGCCTCGGTTCGAAGCATCGCAAGTTGCGTCGTTATCACTCGCTCTAAACCTCAATTACGATATTGATGACTATCGTTAAAAACTTAAAAGCACGGCGCTGACTTAGCAACATGCGATGCTTTTTCACCTCAACGTATTCATATACGC
>JAXQGB010000009.1:81514-105729 GCA_034331105.1 Synergistota bacterium
CACTCGCTCTAAACCTCAATTACGATATTGATGACTATCGTTAAAAACTTAAAAGAGCGGCGCTGACTTAGCAACACTTGCGGAGCCCCCTTCGACGTATTAAGTACGATGGCGAAGTGCGGCATGAAGATGCCGCGGGAAGCTGCGATAGGAACGGTCGCGGGAAGCGGTTGGGAAGCGGTTGTTAAAATCTAAGGACCAACTGATTTGCAATCGATTCCCTACTGACTCCCGCCGGATGTTTTTCCGGCAGATCCTGCGTCGTCCCCGGACGATCCTTATCGGGAGAGCAATGTTTTCCGTCAGGAAAACTTGTAAAATTAACCTTAATGCTCGAACCATTTCGAGTGCGTTCCGAGATCGGGAGAGCAATGTTTTCCGATTAGGAAAACTTGTAAAATTAACCTTAATGCCCGAACCATTTCGAATGCGCTTTGAGATCGGGGGGTTAGCGGCTTCTGTTTAAGGTCTTGTAAACACAGTAAGAAACTAAAGCCATAAACCCTGGATCCCGGCTCAACGGCATACCGGGAAGACGGAAAGGTGCCAGGGTCTTAGTTTATACGACCGCTTGCCAATGCTTGCCGCCGGTGCTCTTCCCGGCTGCCCCTAACAACCGCATCACCGTTGTATAACCTCCAACAGTTCCCTAAGCATTGCGACAAACTCATCTTTGCCGCTTGCGATCCTTGCTTCGTCATTTTCCCTCAGCGCCTGTCCCAAACTCACAGCTGAGTTGTAGAGTGCTGTCGCGCCGATGCTTCCGGTGCTGCTTTTGATCTTGTGGACTATTCCGGCTGCATCGGAATATCTTTTTTCACTTATCGCCGACTCAAGATCCCTGGCAGTTTCCTTATTCTCTTTCAGATACTCCTTCAGTACGGCATCGTAGAGTTTTTCATTGTTTCCCAGATACCTCAGCCCTTTTTCCCTGTCGAGGATAACTCCGCTATGGGCTGTTGCGGGGGTTTCCTCCTCTGTCGGCGGTTTTTTCCCGGATATTATGCTGCTTATGGTGTTTGAGAATTTTTCCGGGTCAAAGGGCTTGCTGATGTAATGCTCCATGCCGTGCTCTTTGCACTGTTCCGTCACGCCAAGTATCACATCTGCTGTCATGGCAACTATCGGGACATCTTCAGTTATTTCCCTTATTCTGTCTGCTGCCTCGTACCCGTTCATTACCGGCATGTGGAGATCCATGAGTATAAGGTCGATCTTATCCATGTTTTTCCTGAAAGACTCGACACCCTCGCTTCCGTTCCCGGCGATAAGGACAGAAAAGCCTCCATCTTCGAGAAGTGCTCTCGCAATGATCTGGTTCGTTGTATTGTCTTCGACAAGGAGGACTGTGCCTTTTTTGCTCAGACCTTCCTTTCTCTCCTCGCTCACTTCTCCGGCAATGCCGCGGTCATCTTCGACCTTATTGGCGGCAAAGGCCTTTTCCTTGAAGATGTCAAGTATGCCGTTGAAGAGTATCGATGGTATGACCGGTTTGCCCATGCCAATATCTATCCCGTAACTGTCAAGCGCATCAAAAAGATCCTCCCTCATGACCGGAAGAAGCATGATCACGCGGGGCATCTTTATTATCCTGCCGTTCTGACGCAGCTTCTCCACATAACTGAAACCTTTTTCCTCCGGTGTGTCATAGTCAACAATGAAAAGGTCAAATGAACGGGAGAATTCTTTATTGTTCGTCTCAAGCATGATCCTGGCGCTCTCCTCCGAGGTCGTCATCTCGCAGTGCATTCCCAGTGAACGGAGGTAGCTGTCGATAATGTTCATGTTTGCCCCGGTCTTCTCAAGTATCAGGGTCTTTATGTTGCTAAAGTAATATGCGGACAATTCCTTGCTCAGCAGCTCCTCTTTCGCACCGTCCACCTTGAGTACGAGCTCTACCACGAAGGTCGTTCCGACTCCTTCGGTACTATATATCTTTATTATTCCATCCATCATTTCGACGAGGTTCCTTACGATCGAAAGTCCCAGCCCCGTCCCTCCGAAACGCCTGTTGATCGTCGGATCTGCCTGTGTAAAGGGTTCAAAAAGGTTGCTTATCTGATCTTGCGACATCCCTATCCCCGTATCTGTTATTGAAAAGACCAGATGGCATTCATCCCTGTTCTTGGCTGTCAGTTTTATTTCAAACGAGATCTTGCCTTCCTCCGTAAATTTTGCCGCGTTGTTTATCAGGTTTATCAAAACCTGTTCGATCCGTTTGGGATCTCCGAAGAACCACGTCGGCACCCTTGGGTCCTTGATAAGCTCAAAACCGATGCCCCGCTCCTCAATTTTGTAGGAGACGATGTCAACAACGCTCTTGAGAAGGTCGTCCAGATTGAAGGAGACTCTTTCAAGCTCCATCTTGCCTGCCTCTATCTTTGAATAATCAAGGATGTCGTTGATAATGCTCAGCATGTTGTTTGAAGCGTGTATGATCTTTTCGATGTACATTTTGCGGGTAAGGGAGGTTTCAGATTTTTTCAGCAGATAGGCCAGCCCGGTGATAGCATTCAACGGAGTCCTTATCTCGTGCGACATCCTCGCCATAAAACTTGACTTGATATTGTTTGCGGCCTCTGCCTCTCTCTTTGCCGCCTCCAGGTCCTCCTGTATCTTTTTTCGTTTCTCTATCTCCTTTTTCAGCCTGAGTATCCAATAAAACGATACTGACAATATGACCAGAATCAGAAAGCCCGCCCAAAGCAATTTCCTGATCAGGGGACCGTAGTCTACGCCGCTCTCAACGCTTATCCACTTGTCGTTGATCGCAATCCTCTGTTCCTGTGTTATCGTATTCAGCCCTTTGTTTATGATGGAGATCAGCTCAGGCCAGTCTTTTCTTACAGCAATGAAAAGCGGCTGGCTCTTTTCCGATTCAAAGGCGATAAATTTTAAATTGGTAAGTCCCGTAGAATTTATCAGGTAATGGGTCGTAGCCAGGTTTCCGAGGTAAGCCGTTTCAGTTCCGTTTGCGACAGAAGTCAATGCTGCTTCGACAGAGTCATAGAGGCTGAGGTTGATATTGGGGTACATCTGCAGATAGCTGTGGTGAGAACTGAATTTCTGGACAGCGACAGTCTCCCCGGACAGGTCTTCGATGCCTTTTATGTCAGTATTTGAATTCCTTATTACGATGACCCTTTTGAAATGGTAATAGGGCTCAGAAAAGAGAAAAGACTCTTCACGTTCCGCCGTCTTCCCGATAGCGGGCAGTACATCGATGTCCCTCTGCAGCGCCTTATTGTAGGCCTCTGTCCAGGAAAGTCCCTTTACCACGGTCATTTTGATGCCGGTGACCCTTGAGAGCAGGTCTATGTAATCGGCAGTGATGCCTTTGTATTCCCCGTCCGTATCAATAAATTCAAAGGGCACGAACTTTGGGTCAACTCCCAATCGTATCTCGGGATGGATCTTTATAAAAGACTTCTCTTCAGGGGTCAGAGTTATTGCAGGAGCAGCCGCAGCCACACAGGAAAAGCACGCGATGAAAACAAGCACGCAGAGCCCAAAAAATTTTTTCATTTTTTGATCCTTTTTACGCGTCATATTTTATTGATATATCGTGTATCTCTTCTGACCTGTCCATGAAGGCGTCAACGATATCGGGATCGAAATGCTTTCCGCTGTCCTGCCTGATGCAGCCTATAACCTCCCGGAAGGGCCATGCCTCCTTATATACGCGCTTCGTCATGAGAGCATCGTAAACATCTATTATCGCCATCAGCCTGCCGGGAAGCGGGATATCTTCTCCGGCCAGGCCCCTTGGGTAGCCTGTTCCATTGTATTTCTCGTGGTGTGCACCGATTATCTCAAGTGCGATCTTAACAAAATATGGAAGTTCTTCTTCTTTGCAGTTTTGCTCTTTTTTCAGCGCTTCCGTTCCATGATCGACATGCTTCTTCATGATCTCAAATTCTTCAGGCGAAAGCCTCCCGGGCTTCAACAGGATATTGTCCGGGATCCCTACCTTGCCTATGTCGTGGAGCGGGGTGGTTCGGATAAGTTCAAATATATAGCCGTCTGTAAGAATATCTTTGTATTTGTCATTTTTCCTTAAGCTCTCGCAGATGACCTTCATGATCATCTGTGTCCTTGTGGTGTGTTGGAAAGATTCAATGTCCCTGATCTCAAGCAGGCCTACAAGGGCGCGTATCGTTATGTCCGTGGCAGCTTCAGCCTCTTTTGTCCTCTCCGCGACCAATTGATCCAGATAATGATTATCTCTCTCGACCACTTTCTGAGCTTCCTTCAATTTGGCATGGATATCTATCCTTGCCCTCAAAGAATCAATGTTGACCGGTTTCCTGATGTAATCGACGGCACCCATTTTGAGTCCCTTGATCTCGTTTTCGATCTCATCCGCGTTAGTCAGGACGATCACTCGTATCCTGCTGTATCTTTCATCCGAATTCAGGAGTGCGAGCAGCTCGAAACCATTCATTTCCGGCATGAACAGATCAAGGATCACAAGGTCAATATCCGGGTCTTCATCTATCACGCGAAGAGCCTCGATACCGTTAGAGGCTTCCGTTACATCAAAATCATGCAGCATATTGCCGATGATCATCCTGTCGATCGCAGAATCGTCAACTACAAGTATCCTGGTCTTCATACTACCCCTCCAAATCCTTCAAATAAACAGTCGGAACATTGGGACATACTTTCTTGCACGCGCTTTATTTGAAAAACTGACCGGGCAATTTGCTCCGACACTCACACCAACACCTTGTCACAGACTTAGGTTTCAAAAAACCGGGAGATACTTCATAAAAATAAGAAGGATGCGAATCTATAGTGAAAAACAAAACTATGGCATGTGTTTCAGCAACGAATACTTAACGAACCTTAATACATATATTACTATAATGCTTTACATATTTAAATAGTGCAATTGGGGCAGATCGCGGATGACAACGACGCAACATGCAGCGAAGCCACACAAAGGCGTATATAAATACGTCGAAGTGTGGCTCCGCAAGTGTTGCTAAGTTAGCGCTCCGAGATGCCCTAATTGCCGCACTTGGGGCAGATCGCGGACGATAACGACGCAACATGCAGCGGAACCTTCCGAAGGCGTATACCAATACGTCGAAGGAAGGCTCCGCAAGTGTTGCTAAGTCAGCGCTCCGAGATGCCCTAATTGCCGCAATTGGGATTTAGAGCGAGTAATAACGACGCAAGGATCTGCCGGAAAAACATCCGGCGGGAGTCAGTAGGGAATCGATTGGAAATCAGTTGGTCCTTAGTTCTTCACAATTGCTTCGCCACTGCTTCGCGGCGATGGAATCGCCACTTCGCGCGGCATCACCATGCCGTACTTCGCCAAAGTATTTAAAGATACGTCGAAGGAAGGCTCCGCAAGTGTTGCTAAGTCAGCGCTCCGAGATGCCCCAATTGCACTAATGCGTCATACTGAATGGAAATTCCGTGTATTTCTTCTAATTTCGCCATGAAAGCGTCAACAATATCGGGATCGAAATGCTTTCCTCTCTCTTGCCTGATGCAGTCGGTAACCTCTGGAAACGGCCAGGCTTCTTTGTATATTCTTTTGGTCATAAGTGCGTCGTAAACATCTACTATCGCCATCAGCCTGCCGGGCAGGGGTATATCCTCACCTGAGAGACCTCTGGGATAGCCCGTCCCGTCGTACTTTTCATGATGGCCGTCAATAATTTCTATTGCAACTTTAATGAAATAGGGAAGATCCTCGTCTTTGCAGGACTGCTCTTTTTTCAATGAATCTGAACCAAACCCGACATGTTTCTTCATGATCTCAAATTCTTCGGCCGAAAGTTTTCCGGGCTTAAATAAGATATTGTCGGGGATCCCCACCTTGCCGATGTCGTGGAGAGGGGATGTACGGATAAGTTCGAAAATATAGCTGTCTGTAAGAACGTCTTTGTATTTGTCATTTGTCCTTAAGCTCTCACAGAGGACCCTCATGATCATCTGTGTCCTTGTTGTGTGCTGGAAAGATTCAATGTCCCTTATTTCCAACAACCCGACAAGGGCAAGAATGGTTATATCTCGTGCTGCTTCAGCCTCTTTTGTCCTCTCTGCGACGATCTGATCCAGATGTTCAGTGTGCATCGCTACCAATTGACATGCTTCCTTCAATTTGACCTGGATATCGATCCTTGATAAGAGGGATTCAAAATTTACAGGCTTTCTTATATAATCGACCGCCCCGAGTTTCAGCCCTTTTATCTCGTATTCGATCTCCTCCGCGTTCGTCAGAATGATCACGCGGATCTTGCTGTATTTTTCATCCGACTTCAGTATTCCAAGCAATTGAAAACCGTTCATCATAGGCATGAAAAGATCCAGTATGACAAGTTCGATATCGGGGTTTTCATCAATGATGCGAAGGCCATCAATGCCGTTAACGGCAGTGATCACATCAAAATCTACCATCATTTTACTGATGATCTTCCTGTCTATTGCAGAGTTATCCACTATAAGTATCCTGGTTTTCATGTTTCCCCTCCGTATCCATTTTGAGGAATAAGGCAGAACATTCTTGATGTTTATCAACCGGTCATTCTCAGAAAAACTGCTTAAGATGCGATACTGCTAAAAACGCATTAAACCAATATTTAATATTGGAATATTTTGTATATATTACTATATTGTTTTACAAATTTATACAGTGAAATTGGCATTTATTGCGGCAATTAGGGCATCTCGCGGCGCTGACTTAGTAACATGCGATGCTCCTTCACCTCAACGTATTCATATACGCCTCAGTTCGAAGCATCACAAGTTGCGTCGTTATCATCCGCGATCTGCCCCAATTGCAGCACTTGAGATTTATAGCGGCGCTGACTTAGCAACACTTGCTCTAAATCCCAAGTGCGATGCTGGCACTTTAGATTTTAGACTATTACAACATTCACAAGGGCTAAAAACAAGCCACTGGGCCCCCGATATAAGCGCTCGAGGGAGACGATGGGGGGCGTAGGGCAAGCCCCAGAGCTGGATGCCGGCATCTCAAAACGCATTCGAAATGGTTCGAGCACTATGGATTATTTAATAATTTTCCTGACGGAAAAAGGTGCTCTCCCGATCTCAAAACGCATTCGAAATGGTTCGAGCACTATGGATTACTTAATAATTTTCCTGACGGAAAAAGGTGCTCTCCCGATCTCAAAACGCATTCGGAATAGTTCAAGCACTAATGTTATTTTTACTAGTTTTCCTATTCGGAAAACAGTGCTCTCCTGACAACTGCATACCGGGAAGATGATTAAGGGGCAAGGCTCAGGTTATTACAACTGCTTCGCTATTGCTTCACCATTGTTTCACGCGACCGTATTTGTCGCAGTTTCACAATTGTATAATCTGCTTGCCAATTTTTAAAAGGATAAAAGGAGGAATAAAGGAGGGGGTTTGAATTTAAGTATTGCCTATTGCTTGCCTGCTGTTTGATTGCTTTTACCTACTGCTTGCCCACTGCTTGCTAATTGCTTGCCCGATTTTACTATCGATTCGCGCCGGTGCTCTTCCCGGCTGCCCTTACAACTGCTTCACTATCGCTTCACGCGACCGTATCTGTCGTAGTTTCACCATTGTATAAGTTGCTTGCCCACGCGGCTTAGCGCCGCGCTGTTGCTATTCTCTATCTATAAAAACCGGTTCCAGCTTGGCTCGGATCTTTTTTAACCTGGCACACACAGCCTGCTGGGTAATATTGTGCTTTCCCGCAAGATCGCTCTGCGACCAGCCATCCATAGCATCGCGCGCCAAAATGAATTCACCGGGTCTGAGTTTCCTTCTAAGGATCTCTAAAATTTCAAAAAGCAGCCTTCTCTCTATTTCTGAAGGATCTATAACACAATCGGCTGCGGTATCAAAATCTGCGAAATTTGTCTTTCTTCTCAGTCCCCTGAGCCTCTGGGCGGCTGTCCTCACATATCCGGGAAGTCGTCTTGCTATAAAGGCTGTAAGCCAATCTTTGTCTGTACATTTCTGATTGAGGATCAAAAGAGCGAGGTAACCTTCCTGGACCAGATCTTCATATTCCGCGCCTCTGCCCGCATAACGCCTGGCAGTCGCCTTGACCAAAGGTTCGTATTTAACGATAAGCTCTTCGTTCGTGAATGTTGTATCTGGTGAATTCTTCATTTATTCTCCAATCTGTATGTGTACAAAATTTTTCGAGCCGTAACAGAGCGCTTTGGTAAACCCAGACTCCAAAGCCAAAGCCCGAAATTTCCCATGTTCCGCATTCGGAACCCTCACATCCGCCGCCTGCCCGACTTTATGCAGGCTCCGCATAACACCCCCCACATCCCTGTTGTGGACTTCACATCTGTAACCGCTGTTTATGATCAACGGCAGCCCCCATTCCTCCCTTAATTTCTGCAGTTTCAAAACAAGCAGCGGGTGCAGCAGGACAGTGTGACAGCAGGGACACTCAAACTCTTTCAGGTTGAAGTTCTCAGTGAGCTGAAAATCATTCAACCTCATCTTTTTGACCTTTTTTCTTCAATAAACTTTAAATGCATCAATACAAGAAAAAGAATATCCCTTATCTTAAATAAAAGCGAATCTTTCACCGTTAATTATTCTCCTTTCCTTCTATTACGCTTCCAAGCCTGACTACTGCCCGCGTCAGCTCCTCCAGCCTGTGATCCATCCTTATCAGAAGATAAGAGGCAACAGCAACCGAAAAACCGCTCTGGAGCACGTTTGCCATAAACTCTTCCATCTTTTCGTTTACCCTCCTTTTTTTGTTATTTGTAAATAGTCTCTATAGTAAATATATTGGGAATATTGGCAATTAGTATAGAAAAGGCGCGCATTTCAGCGCGCCTCCCCGCCGCTTATATGATATCCACGACTGTGCGGTCGATCAGCTCTGCGCCGTCAGCAGCTGCCAAAGTAACGCCAAAAGGCTGCTGAAGCATAAGTGCGTCCATTGCAGACTGCACCAGGGCTGCTCCGCCCTCCTCGGCAAGAGCCGGATCCGCGTAATTCATGCTTACGCTGAAAGCCTTCCCTGCATCCGTAAGGAACTTAAGTTTGATAGTCTTCAAAATACCACCCTCCTTCCTCTGATCAATTTTCCATTCAGCCCTACTCTACGAGAAGGCTGGTCTCATACTGCTTTGTCTCTGTTACGGGATATTCGAGAAGAGACTCAAGTGCGGTAACAACGGCATCAACGACATCCGGAGTAATTTCGTTGTCCAGTGCGTTGATGTTAACGCTCTTCTCGACCGTTTTGCCATCGACCACGCCCAGATTAAGGGACATACGGATCGATGTGGAAATAGGATTGATACTTGCCATTTGTTTTCCTCCTTTCGTGCCTGATACTATTAATAGTGCGCAGGAGTAGAGAAAACCACAAACTAAAAGTTGCTTTTCTGCAAAAGGATTACATGATCACTTTTATATAATTAAACACATAAACGTGGATTTCTTAAAAAAACGAGCTAGGCGCTCATCTCAAGAAAAATCTTTCTTAAATTACTTTGTGAAACTATTATTTATTGTAAAAACATGCTGCTAAATTTTATTTATTTATATTGACAAGAGTGAACATAAAATTTATACTGCGGTGAAGTTGTTGGACAACTATACAATTTTTTAGCAGTATTTCAAATTTTACTTGGAGGTGAGTATAGTTATTTTTCTAAGATTTAAAAAAAAGAAGAGGGGTGTTTTTTATGACTTACAAAAAAACTTTTTTGATTTCTTTTGTACTCTTTTTGTTTGCGACATGTATCCCTGTAATGGCTGCAGAAAAACACGTTGAATTGCGTTTTGCTTTTGAATTGCCTATCACTCACCCATGGGGGAAAAGCGCTGAGTTATTCAAGAAGATGCTTGAAGAAAATAAAGAGAACAATATATCAGTAAAACTATATCCTGCAGGTCAGTTAGGTAAATCAGGAGAAGATGTCCAACAGGGAGTAATGATGGGAACTATTGATGTTGGTATATCTGAGACACCTATAGTCTTATTGAACCCTGCACAAGAAGTATTCGATCTTCCCTTCATTTTTGAGTCTCGTCAAAAGGCATGGAAAGTTTTGGATAGCGAAGTAGGAACAGCTGTTGGAAATAACTTAGAAAAAAACGGACTTAAGTTTATTGCATACTGGGAAGGTGGTTTTCGCCAGGTAACAAATAGCAAAAAACAAATCAAGACACTAGGGGATTTTGCTGGCTTGAAAATCAGAACCCCGTATAGTCCACAGCGTCTAAAAACATTTGAAGCACTTGGATGTAAACCAACTGCAATGCCATTTTCTGAAGTATTCTCAGCTCTTGAACAAAAAGTAATAGATGGTCAGGAAAACCCTTTATCTGTAGTTTGGGACAGCTCGTTGTATGATGTTCAAAAGTATCTAACAATAACAAATCATGTGTATACGCCAGCAACATTATTTATTAACTTAAGAAAGTGGAAGGGTTTTTCTCCAAAACAGCAGGAAGCAATTCTTGTTGCTGCAATAGCAGGTCGGGATCTAAATCGCAAATTAAACAAAGACAATGATGAAAAGCTAGTAGACCAGCTACGTGCTAAGGGTATGGTTGTTGATCAGCTGACACCACAAGAACTTAGCAAAATACAGGGGGCCATAAAAGTTGTATGGGATGAATACAAAACAAAACATGGCAAGACTGGTGAAGAAATACTTACAAAGATCACTCAAATGAAGTGATTGGAGTTGAAACTATGGGCGATCGTGTGTTGAGAATTAGGAAAATCATTGTGCGATTGATAGATTTTACTGGCTGTAGCTTGTTATTGTCGATCGCCCTTTTGGTCTTTTATCAGGTTATTATGAGAAAAGTTTTTAACTCACCTTTGGGATGGGTTGAAGAAATAGTAAGAATATTTCTTGTTTGGATTTCTTTTTTAGGATCCTACGTTGCTTTGCACAACAAACAGCATCTATTAATGTCATTGATTATTGATAAATTGACCGAGAAAAAGAAAAGAATTTTATCATTAATCACTAATTCAATGGTGCTTACTCTTTTGTTGGTCGTTGTTGTTTACGGTGCAGATTTTATTAATCAAATGGGAAATATTCAAATGCCTGTTACAGGGATTAAAAACTTTTATGTATTTGGCGTAATGTGGATATCCTTATTCCTTATGCTGTTGGAGACTATTTTCGAAGAGTATCATTTAATTTCCAATATGCGTAATGGTAGATAAGGAGGTTAAAAGATGATAGTTATTTGTGTATTATTTTTGCTCTTTTTGTTGCTTGTAATCGGCATTCCAATTGCATTTGCACTTGCTATGTCAGGAATTTGCGCGATATTACTATTAGGAGACGTGCCCTTAACATATATATTCCAGAGGCTTTACATGGGGTCAGAAAGTTACTCTCTGGTAGCACTGCCAATGTTTATTCTTGCAGGAAATCTAATGAATCGCGGAGGTGTTTCAGGCAGGCTGATATCATTTGCTGCATCTCTAATGGGACGTCTTCGAGGTGGACTTGCAATGATAACGATTGTTGCTTCTGCTTTCTTTGGGGCTATTAGTGGTACTGCGACAGGTACAAGCGCAGCAATTGGTAGTATGATGATTCCTTCAATGATAAAAAAAGGTTACGATCCTGGATATGCAGCAGCAGTAGTTTCTGCTTCATCATCGTTGGGAATAGTAATTCCACCAAGTTTACCGTTAATTCTTTATGGTTCAGTATCTGGTTTGTCTGTTGGAATGCTTTTTTTGGCCGGGGTGCCGATAGGAATACTGATGTCAATAGTTTACATGATAGTAACTCACTTTCTAGCCATAAAGTATGATCTTCCAGCGGGAGAAGAAAAGGTAAATATTAAATCAATATTTAAGTCATTTTTGCCAGCTATTCCAGCGCTGACCTTGCCTATATTAATTCTTGGCAGCATCGTTTACGGAATTGCAACCCCAACAGAGACAGCAGGGATGGCTGTGATTCTATCCATAGTTGTAGGGAGAATCTATAAGGAGTTGAACTTAAAGGTTTTTATTCAATGCCTTAAAGAATCTTTAGTTGGAAGTGCAGCTGTGATGCTTATTATTGCCTCAGGAGATTTATTGGGATGGGCACTGACATATCTTGAAGCAGCTCAGGAATTAATGAATCTAATGCTTAGCTTTGCAACAACCCAAATTTCAATAATGTTGATAGCAAGCTTAATATTGTTAATTGCTGGGTTTGTGTTTGATGGCACCGTAATGGTAATAATTATCGTTCCGTTATTTATGCCACTTGTTAAGCATGCTGGGATAGATCCGCTCCAATTTGCAATGGTTGTTTTACTTTGTTGGTGTATAGGGCAGCAAACTCCACCTGTGGCCAGCGGACTATATGTCACTACTGCAATAGCAAATGTTGATATGATCCAAGCGGCCAGATATATAGTGTTTTACATTCTCGCATTATTGGCAATTTTACTTGCAATAGTATTTGTTCCAGATTATATTCTTTATTTCTCTAAATTGGTATCAGGTTATAAATTTTAATTATTATTAGGAGGGGTCAAGATGAAAAAAGACATATATACGATTGATAGCCATACTGAAGGAGAACCAACAAGGGTTATAGTGGGTGGAATTGTAAATGTACCAGGCAAAGATATTCAGGAAAAAAGAGTTTATATTCAAAAACATTACGACTATGTACGTAAAGCTTTAATTTGTGAACCACGTGGACACAGAGATATGTTTGGATGTTTTCTGGTTGAACCAACCTCCTCAGAAGCCGATTTCGGAATAATATTCATTGATAATTACCACTATCTTAATATGTGTGGGCATGGAACAATCGGTATCGCGACGACCGTAGTTGAGTCCGGCCTGGTAGATATCCGCAATAGAGAAGACAAAACAATAGCTTTTGAATCTCCTGCCGGACTAATCAAGGTGAAAGTAGATTTCGATGAGAAAACTGGAAAAGTCAAGTCAGCAGCCCTCACCAATGCACCGGCGTTTGCCGAATACATTGATTTAGAAGTTAATGTAGAAGGTTACGGTAAAATTAAAGTCGATGTAGTTTTTGGGGGGAATTATTTTGCTATTTTACCAGTTGAACAGTTTGGTGTTACAATCGAGCCCCAAAATACAACAAAACTGAAAGAATTAGGAGCTTTGGTCAAAGCGGCTACAAATAAGGCAGTCAAGATTGTGCACCCTGAAAAGTCGTATATAAAAGGTGTTGATATAGTTACGTTCTTCACCGAAGATACCGAACCAGACATTAAGTATCGTAATGTACATATTTTTAGCACAAAACAAGCAGATCGTTCTCCTGGAGGTACTGGCACGTCGGCAATGCTTGCACGCTATTATGCAAGAGGTATTCTAAAAGTTGGAGACGAAATATTTTCACAGGGACTGCTTGGCTCAGGTACTTTCAAAGGTAAGATTCTAGAAAGTGTAAAAATAGGTAAATTTGAAGGGATAATTCCTCAGGTTACAGGAAAGGCATATGTAACAGGTCATCACCATTTTATTATTGATGACGAAGATGAAGTCGGAATGGGTTTTGTACTGGAATAAAACATCACGGAAGTTAGATGTTTAAATATACCGGTGGGTACAAACTAGTGTACCTGCCGGTATCTTGGTTTATTTAGAATTTAACACAAGGAGCAATTATGATGGATAACACACCTGAGTGTAGCTTAAAACCATTTTGGGAATCAAAAAAAAGGGAAAGCTTGTCTGAAAATATTGTAAATCAGATCATTGATGCCGTAAAAAGCGGAAGGATCAAACCTGGTGTAAAAATACCGGGAGAAGTAGAACTTGCAAACGTGTTTGGGGTGAGTAGGAATAGTGTCCGAGAAGCATTAAATGTTCTATCTTGGATTGGTATGCTTGAAAAAAAACAAGGATCAGGCACACATATAGCAGAAAAAGCATTGCAGAGAATAATAAATTATGAATTTGTTGAATTAATATCGGAAGGAGCGTCTTTAGCTGAGTTGACAGAGATCCGTATGACGCTAGATTCACAAATTGCATATTGGGTTGCCGAAAGAGCTTCTGCTGAAGACATTGAAAAACTTGAAAATATTGTCCAAAGAGATAGAGCTATCCTTGATAGTGAGGAAGTGCTTAGTAATACATTTGAAGAGCCATCTTTATTTCATAAAACTCTTGCTCATATGTGTGGAAATAGCCTAGCTTTGAAATTCTTTGAATCTATTGCCAGTGAAATAATTCAGTCTCGCAAAATTTACTATATAAATTCTACGGACCAAAATATGCTTCAGAAAAGAATACTCTGGAATCAATCAGACCATGAAAAAATTTTAAAATTGATTAAAGAACGAGATTCATTAGGTGCACAAAGAGCAATGTATCAACATCTCTTCTCAATGTTGATACAAATTATAGAATCATAACTTGCCACTTTAATAAATTTGTCAATTTCTAATTGAACTTCAATGAAGATAAGGACTCGGATGCTGTACAAGCTAAGGGTCCTTTTTTATTTGTGGAAGAATTTCGTTCTCGAGCTTGTTGATGTTTAAAGTCTTCTCGACCGCTTTGCCGTCGACCATTCCAAGACTGAGAGTCATGCGGATCGACGTGGAAATTAGATTAATATTTGCCATTAGGTCTCCTCCTTTCGTCCCTGATACTATTAATAGTGCGCAGGAGGGTCTGAAAATACAAACGGCAAAAAAAGAATATTTAAAAAAAGTTTTTTTGGGGGGTCTTTTCAGAGAAGAAATCTCGATTTCATTAAGGGAGCAAAAATCGCGAAGATAAGCTTCAAGACAGTATTCACGGCATATTATGACCAAATATGAATTGATTTTCCCAAAATCAATGTGAACATATATCGCGATAATAAGATACAATAGTTCACGTGACAAAGAACCCTAGGAATAATTGGGGTCAGACCTACACAATTGACAGAAAGGTATCTTTCTGAGTTATCGCTACAGCTGAGCTGATGAAGATAAGGGGTCTGTATCTTCCGTGGGGTTCGGTGCTATCTAGGTAAGCAGAAGATTTGAAGAGGATGCAGAAGCCGAAGTTAAGCGAGGAGAAAATGTCGTCTCTTCTCCGCCAGATATTTTTCTGGCAAATTCACCGCAGTGTGTTCGCTGCAAATTCCACGGTGGATTCACTCTCCGCCGGCATTAACGACTGCTTGCCAGTCCATGCCTCTCAATAATTTCTCGGCTAAAATATTTCCTTCTTTCGGAAACAATTTCTAGAATCACAATCAAAACAGCCTTTTACAATTCGGTGAGGAAACAATTAAGGACAACCCAGGTTTAAATGCGTCAAAAAACGATTAAGAAAGTCTTGCTATTACCGGAGGGCATTTGGCAAATTCGGCCATATTTGACAGCAGCGACATAATGAATATAAATTATCAATATAAATGAAATATTACTCAAATATCATTAAGCTTATAGAATACATTATTTTATCTTGTAAAATTTAATTCTCCACCAACAAAAGTATAATCAACTTTAATGCTTGCAATTTCTGAAGTTTTTACTTTATATGGATCTTCTTCAAAAACTACAATATCTGACATCTTCCCTACTTCGAGAGTTCCTTTCTTCTTTTCGCTGAATTCACAATAAGCTGACCCTTTGGTCCATATTTTAATCATTTCGTCTATTGTTACAGATTCATTGCCAGATAAATCAATTCCGTCTCTTGTTGTCCGTTCAATTGCAGCTTGAATTGTGATTAAGGGGTTTCCTTCTCCACACGGCCTGTCAGATCCAGATGCAATTAACAAATCATTCTTTATCATGCTTTTTAGTGGATACGACCTGCTGGCTCGCTCTAAGCCAAAATTGTTCACCATACTATCGCCATAGAAATATATTTCAGATGGATTTGACATTATTACAATTCCACATTTTTTTACGCGTTTCATTTGTGCTTCATTTCCGAGCGTAAAATGTTCTATCCTATGACGCATGTCATTCCAAGCATACTCGGATCTTATTTCTTCAAAACATTGAATGACATATTCAATTGCTTTGTCTCCTATAGCATGTGTTGATGTTTGAAGTCCATTAATATGACAATTTACATATAATGCCTTAAGTTCATCTTTTGAGTACAATATGCTTCCACATGTGTTTTGAGCATTTGCGTAAGGTTCAAGCAGCCCTGCTGTATGTATTGAAAAAGCACCGTCCTGAAAAAATTTAACTCCAGCGATGTTTAACATATCGCTCCCGAGACCTTCTCTTATACCAAGCATTGACATATCATTCTTCAATTCTTGTGAAAGAAGATATAGGCGTGTACGTACTTTTAATTTGTTGTTTTTATATGCAAGTTGATAAGCTCCCATTTCATCATGCAATGATTGCATAAGCCCAACGCCTGTTTCATGTACTGTCGTTATTCCTTCACTTAATATTTCTTGATAACCCAAATCAAGGGCTTCTGTCAGCTCTTCAACTGAGTATGGCCCCATAGACATTTTAAGTATGTCCATTGCAGAATCTTTTAGCACCCCTGTTAATTTTTCTCCGTTAAGGCGTTTTTCAATTATTCCGCCATAGGGTTCTGGGGTACTTGAATCAATATTGGAAAGTTTTAATGCAACGCTATTTGCAATTACTTCGTGCAAACATTTTCTCAAAATAACAAGCGGGAAACCTCGTGAAACAGAATCTAATTCTTCAATAGTAGGACGTCTTTTTTCTTCAAGAAGGTTTTCATCAAAATTTGCCACTTTAAGCCATGTTCCTTCTTTAAGCATCTGTCCCTTTAAAGCGATAGCGTTAAGTAATTGTGTAATGTTTTTTATGTTGCTAGAATAAAAGTCGATACCAAGCTTTGCCGTGCTATAACAGAAAAGATGGTTGTGACAATCTATGAAACCTGGAAGTACAGTCCTGCCTTTAAGATCAATAAACTCAAGATCTGTACTGTACTTTAAATTTAAATCAATGTTATTGCCTATTTCAATTATTGAGTTTTCATCGAAAAGTATAGAATTGTAAATGCTGTTATTGTTATCTAAAGTTCTAACATGGCCGTTAAATAACAAGGTTTTCATTGTTAGACCTCCTTAAAAAGCTACAAAATCCCTTCTTTTTTCATTTCTTTTAATGCATCTTCTATTATGCATAGAGCTTCGTATATTTCTTCTTTTGTATGCTGTAGGCAGGTGCAGTGGTGTAATCCATTTGATGAAGTTACATATAAACCTTTACACAAGAGCTTTTTTGAAAATATTTCGTACTTTGATCTGTCTGCATACTCAGCATATTCTCTTACATCATTTATTGACTCTTTTTCAGTAAAGTAGTATTGAAACATTGGTCCAAATCCCTGAACAATAATCGGGACTCCCAGTTCTCTAATTATTTTTTTCGATTCACAGATCAGAAGTTCTCCTAAATCATTAATATGACGGTATCCTTCGCAGTTATTTTTTGTCATTTCTGTCATGTTGACATAAGTGACCTCCATTGGAAGCCTGGCTGAATTAAATGTGCCATAACTTAAAGCTCTTCCCCACTGCATATCCTGCATAATTTCTTCTTTGCCAGCGACAGCTGAAACAGGAAGACCTGCTCCAAGGGCTTTGCCAAACGTTGAAATGTCCGGATTTAGACCAACCATTTCTTGATAAGAACCCTTCCCATACCTAAAACCTGTTACTACTTCATCAAGAATAAATAGAATGTCATTTTCTTTAGCTATCCTTTGCAATTCTTGTAAGTATCCGTTTTGGGGCGTAATTACACCTACATTAGCCATTATTGGTTCTGTTATTATTGCTGCTATTTCGTGTTTGTGTCGTTTTACTGTCTTTTCAAGAACCTCAACATTATTCCAAGGGCATATGATCAGGTTCTGAATGTGTTCCAACGGAATACCGGATCCTTCTACAATTTTCACAGGATCCATTTTTGTACCTAAAGAATCAATGGGACGCACATGACAGTTTGCCAAAAGACCATCGTACCAGCCATGATATTGGCCTTCAAATTTCAATATTTTTTTCTTCCCAGTAAAAGCTCTCGCTAAACGGACTGCCATCATTACTGCTTCTGTACCTGTATTTCCAAAACGCACCTTGTCTGCATTAGGAATCATTTCGAGAAATTTTTCCCCGTTTTTAACTTCAATCTCAGTACAAGCTGCAAAATGAGATCCACCTGCAATTGCTTTAGTCACTGCATCTACTATGCGAGGATGTCCATGTCCCATAATATTTGCACTAAAACCAAGCATAAGGTCAATGTAAATATTATCGTCTGCATCACAAACTTTTCCACCTTTACCATTTTTAATGTATATCGGATACGGTTTACATGCAGCAATCCCTCTTGATGGTGAATTTGCACCTTCGACAAAAACCTTAACAGCCCTGTCAAAAAGTTGCTTAGATTTTATTGTTCTTTTCTCAAATTCCTGATTCATTTTTCTACCTCCAATTTTCAACCATTGTTTATTCAGTTGAAGTATGTTATCACTAACGGTGCACGTAGTGCACCGTTAATACAATGCTTTTATATGCTGTAATTAGTCCCTGTTTTCTTTTTCCCAGCTATTGTATTTCCTCTCTTTAGGGAGTAGTTCTACTGAACAACAACACGCCCTGCGGTAAAATCTGTAAGGTAATTGTGGCATTAGAAAAAAGTATAACCCTGCTTAGTGAAATCTTACTTTGGTTTCTTTTTTATATCAGATAATTGTATCGATTACTTTTGCCCATCCATTCTCTGTCGTAGCAAGAAAATCCGTAACAGAATATCCGCCGCCTAATACAGTTAGCGGTTCAAAGTCTCCTATTGGGTCATTAATTGAACTGTTAAGTTTAACTTTAACATCAGCAAGTTGATTAGATAGAGTTTTACAAGTAGAAGAGTTGTCTCTAGATGTTATTCTCTGTGAAAAAATCCCAGGTCCATCTGGTTTAGGAATCGTCAGAATGTTGAGGTGTGGGAAAACAGTATGAAGTTTTGGGACACTGTTTATAGGTTTAGTGAGATCAAGTTCAATGTCTATTAGCTTTACATTATTTCTTATAGCAGTACCCCGAACAAAATTTCCCTCTTTTTTTAAAGTAATATTTGCATATTTTTTAGGATATCCCCAATATCTTCCGGTTTCTATCGCAACATCATTGTCTTCCCATTCATACATATAATATCCACCATATTGGCTTTTGTACTGTACTGTAAAAATAATACCTGCATCCATGTAAGGCAGCTCAGGGCTTTCTAAAAAATCAGTTACATAAATCATACAAAGGTCGTTTACATATTGAAAGGGCGTAGGTTTTAAATGTTCAAGAAGAGACCTCTTTTCAATTTTGCAGATAGCGTAAACAGTTTTACTGTTTTTACAGTGGTAAGGCAATACTGGATCAGGAACTAAAGGAGATTGAACTGGCATATTATTACCATGTTTCACTTCCATGAAAATCATCCTTCTTTCAATTAACGTTTTTATGTATGTACAAATATATGCTAGTAATTAAATAGACGGTTCAATATAAGGTGGCGTGCAAAATCCTAAAATTTCTGTCACTTTGTCAGTTGGATTTGATAGTCTAAAAGGTCTTGTGCAATCATAGTAAACACTATCCCCTTCATTTAGTTCGTAAATTTGACCTTCATAATCGAATTCAAGAGTGCCTTTCAAAACTACAATACATTCTTCTCCGACATGAGCCATATAAAAACCTTCAGGATCTCTGTAATTAGGAGCTAATTTCATAATAACTGCTTCCATTTTTTTGTTGTTTAAATTATTCTGCAATAGCTCATAAATTAATGGCGAACCAACTCTGCCAATTTTTTTCCTTTCAACTTTCTTTACAATTATTTCATCTATTGGATCCGTGTCAAAAAAATAAACAGGTAATACTTTATAGTAAGATGCCAACCGCCTTAAGATCGAAATTGATGGCTCAATTTTCCCTGTTTCTATTTGGCTTAAATAACCAGCTGAAATATTAATAGCAGCTGCAACTTCTTTTAATGTTTTCCCATGCGACTTTCTTAGCTGATTTATCCTATTACTTAGCAATTTTAATCGCTCCTATTATTAAATACTTAGTATTTTTAAGGGAAAAGTTAGCATCCCCTTCTCTATCACGGCAATCGTTCTCATAAAAATGTAAATTAAGACCGGTCCAGTTGCCTATGTAAAGGCTTTTTTACTATTCTCTTTTGAATTTTAACCCTAAACAAATTTCTTGACAATGGCAAAATTTAGCTATATAAATATATTAATGTATTTTAAATTTTAGTATATATAAAATATTTATTATGTGTAAAATTTTACTGTGGGGTGACAGCCATGCTAACAGGTAAGAAATGCTTTGTAACTGGCGGTGCAGGTGCGATTGGTATTGCTATTACAAAAGAATTTGCTGACCAAGGTGCCTTGGTTGTTTCTGCTGATGTTGAATTTTGTGATGATCCTTCGATAAATAGAAAAAACATAGAACCTAATAAAAGTAATATTATTAAGTGTTATTTAGATGTTACCAATGCAAATGCTGTTCAAGCTTCGATCCATAAATATTGGGAAATTTTAGAAGGAATTGATGCGCTTGTTAATTGTGCTGGAATTCTAAGATCTAAAAAATTTGATGAATTATCAGAAGATGAATGGAAGCAAACAATTGATATTAATCTTACTGGTACTTACAATACCTCTCACTTTGTTTACCAGAAAATGAAGCAGCACAAAGGGGGCGTGATTATAAATATAGCCTCTGATGCTGGAGAGATAGGTTCAACTATGTCTTCTGCTGATTACGCAGTATCGAAGGCGGGGGTCATATGTTTAGCTAAATGTATTGCGCGAGAAGGGGCAAGGTGGAACATAAGAGCAAATAGCATAGCTCCGGGTTTTATAGATACTGATTTATTAAAAAAATTTAAAGACGATTGGGGAGAGGAAATGATGAACGACATCGTCTCCCAATATGTTCCGTTAAAAAGAAAAGGTTTGCCGGTTGAAGTAGCTAAATTAGCTGTTTTCATGGCCTCAGATAACGCTTCATATATAACAGGTGCGACATATGATATTAACGGTGGTTTATGTATGAACTAAAACTTACATAAAAACTAAAACAAAGAAAGGGAGTATTTTGATATGTTTTATGGAAGAAGCATGACAATGCCTGACGCATCACCTCTTTACGATCAGATACCTATTAATTATAAGGGGTATCGACAGATTAATGTATTTTATAAAGCTGATCCTGAGGGAATAAGGAAATCACTTCCCCCAGCATTTACACCGGTAGGAAACGTTATTCAGGCATTTTGCATGAATAACATAGAAGTTGATGGCTTGGATCCATATATGGAAGGAGGGTTAGTTATTCCGTGTTCATTTGAAGGTCTCAATGGTGCACACGTTGTTTATGAATACGTAACAAGTGATGATTCTTTAACAGCGGGAAGAGAAATTTGGGGATATCCCAAAAAACTTGTATCAATGACTTTCGAAGAAAATGAAAATGTTATATCTAGCACAATTACACGGAGGGGAACTACGCTAATTTCGATCGACTTTCAAAAAGACAAACAAGTTAATGATTTTGAACGTCCAAACATGCAGCCAAGATTACAGCTAAAGAGATTTGTGCGTGCGGATGGACAGGGTTATGACATGGACTATGTGGTTATGAATCAATTATCAGGTGCCAAGCTACATGAAAGAGTTCTAGGTAAAGCGAATTTAGTCATTAACGGAAGCGACAAAGACCCGATAGGTTGTTTAAAACCTATTGAAATTGTTGGAGCAGAATTTGTTGTTGCTGATTTTGTATTGGGTTTTGCAAAGGTTCTAAAGGAAAAATATTAAAAATATTGTTGTATGGCTGGTTTATAAACCAGCCATACAACAATAAAAGAAGGGTGGAAGTAATATGGAAAATAGTCAAGGCACACCTTTAATTGTCACCTTTATGTTTATAATATTCCCTTTGGTAGCTTTTTTTGGAATGGCTCTGCGCTCGCACTTAGCACTCAAGAAATTAAATTCAGATGGCAATTTAAATAAGAGGGGGGAATCATAATGAACCTCACGATATTAGTTGCGATAATATACTTGCTCTCGATATTTATTGTTGGCATAGTTTCCTCAAAGTTCTTTTCAAAGTCAGAAGAGGGATTCTATTTAGCTGATAGGGGCTTTGGAGCAATAGCTACAGCCATTAGTGCCGGCGCTACTGATACAAGTGGTTGGATTTTCATCGGTGCTGTTGGATTTTCTTATGCTTATGGGATATCTACTATGTGGATGTGTGTAGGTTACACAGTAGGGTATTTTATAAACTATATTTTTCTTGCGCCCCCTCTTAGACGCTACACTAGACGAACTGGAGTTATGTCTATCCCACATTTTTTTGAAGTTAGGTATCCAGAATACGGCAAACTGTTGCGCACCTTATCTTCAATTATGATAGTGATTTTCTTTATAATATATACTGGTGCTCAGCTAACAAGTGCAGGTAAAGCTTTTAATGCTATCATTGGTTGGAACTACCAAACAGCTATTTTAGTAGCAGCTTTCTTTGGAACTTTTTATGCTTTCTTTGGAGGATACAAAGCGGTTGTTTGGACAGATGTTCTTCAAGGTTGCATTATGATGATTGTTTTATGGGTTTTCCCAGTAATGCTAATTATTCAACTAGGTGGTTGGGGATCCTTTTGGAATCAGGTTGCTGCAATAGACCCAATATTGGTTTCTGCTACCGGCGGTATTAAAGGCTATGCGGGCTTTGCTTTTGCATTTGGTCTTTTTGCTGGAGGGTTAGCTGAACCAGGACAGCCACAAATACTTGCAAGATTTATATCTGCCAAGGATGATAAAACAATTATTTCTTCAGCAGTTATAGCTGTTTTTTGGGTTCTGACTGTCATGGGTGGCTCAAGTATGATAGGAATTATTTGTAGAGTTTTACAGCCTGGACTTTCTGACCCTGAATATGCTTTTCCTACACTAGTTAAAGCAATTATGCATCCGGTAATTGCAGGAGTTGTTCTTGCTGCAATATTTGCTGCGATACTTTCTACTGTAGACTCCTTAATAATGGTTGTAGCTCAGACTGTCCATCTTGATATACTCCAAGGTGTAATGGGCAAGGATCTTAAGGATAAAGGAGTACTTTGGGTTGGCCGTGCTACAATCCTATTTGTAGGTGTTGCAGGAACTTTAATAGCAATAAGCGATATCAGGATGGTTTTTTGGTTTGTTTTATACTCATGGGCAGTTATGGGCGCAGCCTTTGGACCGCCTATTATCCTTGGGCTATATTGGAAAAGAGTTACGGCTCAAGGAGCCTTAGCCGGTATAATTACAGGGGCTGTTGTAACGGTAGTTTGGTACAATGTTCCGATGCTTAAGGATTTTGTTTACGAACTAGTGCCTGCTCTTGCAGCTTCAATAGCTATGACTGTAATAGTAAGCCTAATGACCAAGGAACCGGCATATTCTCAAAAACAAATTGATTTGGCTCAGTCTGTTAAAGAAATTACAAATTAGTGAAGTTAGTAAAGTTTTCAGATTCAATTTATATATAATAATACAAGCTTGAAGTTTATTATGTATGCGAGCCGAGGAAGAATCTAATGATATCTTCCAAAGCTCGTATACTTTTTTTGCTCTTAGATTGTCAAATCAAGTAGAACAGTTGCAGCTTCCGCAATTCACCCTTGAAAGGGTGCGGTAGTTTCGGCACCTTCTTGCTTTTTTATTCAGCAGCTTCACATGATGTGAAAAATTATGCTTATCTTTCGGATCCTTTAAAAATCCGGGGAAAGGATAAAAATATCTCGAACCACTTTAAAGGCCATCCCAGTTGGAGATATTTTTCGAATGTCGGATCTGATGTAATTTTCCTCTTGGCACAATAACAAGCATAACCTGAAAATATGACTATGCCTGTTATCTATAGTGGAAGAATTTAAATGGTTTGGAGCTCAAAGCAGCACGAATCTGATATTTAAATGCCTCTTTTTGAACCTGTAAGAGGTTAATCAAAAAATTTAGGATAGTCCCTTCTATCTTGCTTTAACTGAGCAGTTCGAGCATAGAACCTATTTTTTATATGCAAGTATGCCCGCCGTCAACGGTTACATCAGAACCGGTAGTATAGCTGCTGGCATCACTAGCCAGTAAAGGGGGCCCCCATTATTTCCACGAGAGCAGTTCATAAAAATAACTGGGATCTGTTTCATTGATTTTATGTTCAATTACCCCGTCGATTATGTAGCCGATG
>JAXQGB010000010.1:0-87371 GCA_034331105.1 Synergistota bacterium
GCAGAGGCTGCCGCGACATAATCCTTCGCGAGCTTTCCAAGGCGACAGGCAAACCAGTAGCAGAGCTTCTGCCTGGAGTTATCAGGCCTCCGGTGAAACCGGTCAAAGCCAAACTATTGGCCGAAGATAACGAATAGGGGGTAGGGTGCTATGACTGTAAAAACAGCTGATGTAATTATTGTAGGCGGGGGAGTTCACGGAGCATCCACCGCGTATGAACTGGCAAAAGCCGGTGTAAATGTAGTTCTTTTCGAAAAGGAATATCTTGGCTCAGGCGGTTCAGGCCGTTCTGCAGCAGGCCTTCGTCAGCATTTCGGAACAGAGACGAACCTTGCTATGGCCAAGTACAATCTCGAGGTCTTTCCGACACTTGAGGAAGAACTTGATACAGGTATGTCACTGGAGTTTACTCAGTGGGGATACATGTGGGTAGCTTACGCAGATACAGTTCTTGCCCAGCTTCAAAAGAACGTTGACCTGCAGAAGAGCATGGACATCCCTTCAGTGATGATGAAACCCGATGAAATTAAGGCACGCTGGCCGTATCTCTGCATGGACGGTATCATCGGAGCCGCTTTCTGCGGCGATGACGGCCACATCAATCCCCAGACGCTGACCCTTTCATATGGTCACGCCGCACGCAGACTTGGCGCAACAGTAAAGACATATTGCCCGGTAGCGAAGCTTCTTGCAGAAAACGGCAAGATAAAGGGTGTAGTCACGGAAGACGGCGAAGAGTGGCATGCTCCAAAAGTCCTCCTCTCTGCAGGTCCATGGTCAACGCCTCTTGCAGCGACTGTGGGAGTAGACCTTCCGGTTTATCCTGAGCGTCATAACATACTCATTACAGAACCGGTGGAAGTCTTTGACTGCCCGATGGTCCTCTGCCTTGACGATGGTGCATACTTCAAGCAGTGCCCGAACGGTACCTTTATGTTTGGACGTGATGATCCGGGCGAACCGCATACCACAGAATCTACAAACAGCGCAAAATTCCTCGAAGGCGTTACGAAGAGCGTATTGAAGAGGATCCCGGCACTCAGCGGAGTAAGGGTAGTCCGTCAGTGGTCAGGTCCTTACGACAACACACCCGACCACAACGCAATAATCGACTGGACTCCTGTTGAAGGACTGCTTGTAAACTGCGGCTGGAGCGGTCACGGACTTCAGTTCGGACCTTCGGGCGGAAGAGTCTGCAAAGAGTTCCTCATGGGTGAAAAGCCATTTGTAGACCTTTACCGTTTCCGTCTTGCAAGATTTGCTGAGAACGATCTTTTCTTCGAACCGGCATTCATCTAATATCAGCACAAAAAATAAATACATCAAGGGACGGACATTTTGATGTCTGTCCCTTGATTTCTGTCTTGCCTTTTATTTCACAAAGTGGTATAACGAGTCGCGGACTCTCTTGCGCTGAGTCTGAAGTGACCCTTTTTAGTTATTAAATATGGATATTACATCCTGCTGTATAAGGGGCAAAAATCAGAAATGAACCGTCGCAGCGTTGGCGTTTTTTTAAATAAATTAATATTTGCAGTTGTGATAGGCATTTTTGTATTTGCCTCCTATTCCATATCTGCCTCCTTGGCCTTTATGGTCCCTTCAGAATTTGATCGCGATCAGAATTATTCATCCTTACCTTCGCACTTTATGCCGATAGGAACGCCCAACTTTCCTGACACTCCTTTATCACCGGATCAGGATGAGGATGGACTGCCTGCTGCTCTGAGAAACTTCTGCGAAGCGTTCGGCAACACGGGGACATGTAATTTAAGGGCGAGAAATAAAACTTTATCTCAGTTAGCAGAGGGTTTTTTGACGTCCGCTGACGGAAGTTGCCCAATTCCCTCAATTTTTGAACTAAACTTTTGCGGTTCCGAAAACATTTGTGCAAAAGCTTTCTACAGCGTTAAAACCACACGTAAACTGGAATAAACCACCTCCAACGTTCATTTCTTTTAAAAATTGACATGTCTGCTCTGTGGGAGGAGACATGTGTCCTGTGCCGGCCTCCGGAAAGGAAAGACTATCCCTGCGATGTTTATGGGACAGCCGTTTCATGCCTGCACTTCTCTTTTTATCTGTTTAACGGTTGGAGGTAATGGAAATGTCCGAAATTGTTTCAATGAGTTCAAATTTCACCGGGCCCATAGGTGCTCTGGTGATGTCATTAATAGCAATGAGCATAGTTTTTCTTGTGATAGTAGGATTGATGCTTGTGATGGTAGTTACACATAAACTGGTGAATGCCTCAATGTCGGCAAAATCTTCAAAAAACAGCGTAAAGGAGAGCAATTGAAATGGAACTCTACCTTAGCGCTCTTAAGGGAGTAGTCGATCAGTCCGGCATCATCGCCCTAAGCGGCGGAAACTTGGTAATGCTTTTTGTCTCATTTGTTCTTCTTTACCTGGCAGTAGCCAAGGGCTTTGAGCCTCTCCTGCTCCTTCCGATAGCTTTCGGATGTCTTCTTGTCAACCTGCCGCTCTCAGGGATAATTGACGAAGGAGGTTTCCTTTATTTTGTGAAATTTGGAATAGATCACGAGCTATACCCCATAATAATTTTTATGGGGATCGGCGCCCTGACAGACTTTGGTCCCCTTCTTGCAAACCCCGTGACGTTTATGCTCGGAGCGGCAGCCCAGCTGGGAGTTTTCATTGCTGTAATAGGGGCAATGACAATGGGCTTCACGATCCAGGAAGCAGCTGGAATCGGGATAATCGGAGGTGCAGACGGCCCCACTGCTATCTATCTCTGCGCAAAGCTCGCAAAGGATATCCTGCCGGCTGTTGCAGTAGCAGCGTACAGCTATATGTCATTAGTACCTCTTATTCAGCCGCCGGTGATAAAACTTCTGACAACCAAAGAAGACCGTGCCATAAAGATGCAGCAACTTCGCCCTGTATCACGCAGCGAGAGGATCCTCTTCCCGATAGTATCCACTATTGCCTGCGGACTTATCCTTCCGGCATCTGTCCCCCTTATAGGTATGCTGATGTTCGGAAACTTGCTTCGTGAATGCGGATGTACAGAGAGACTAAGTCTGGCGGCGCAGAACGAGGTCCTTAATGCTACGACTATCTTCCTTGGAATATCGGTGGGAGCGACCATGAATGCGGAATCTTTCCTCAGAATAGAGACGCTGATGATAATTTGTCTTGGCCTGGTGGCATTTATTTTCAGCACAGCCGGCGGAGTCATCTTCGGACAGATAATGAAAATATCTACAAAGGGTAAGGTCAACCCCATTATCGGAGCAGCAGGTGTCTCAGCTGTTCCAATGGCAGCAAGGGTCTGCCAGAAGGTCGTTCAGAAAGAATTTCCCGGATCTTACATCCTTATGCATGCAATGGGGCCGAATGTTGCAGGTGTCATTGGTACCGCGGTTGCTGCGGGGGCTATGCTTACATTACTTTCAAGGTAGAAAGGTTTTATATGCAGATCATTGAGATATTGCTTTGTACTGCTGCTGCGCTTGCACTCTCGTTTTTTGCATCATGGTCAGTACATTTCCATACCGGCAGAAAAAAAGAGCAAAGATAAGCGTATTCTGCCTTATAATAGTATCCGGCAGACTTCGTTCCGATGATCGGAAATGAAGGACCTGCCGGTGATTTTTTTGTCAACAACAGATATGCATACAACTTAAAGGGAATAAAATAATCTTATAATTGCTTGCATAATGCAGTGATTGGAATTATATTCAGAAGGCTTTCAAATAATGCTGTAGGGGTGAGAGCCAATGCACGAAAAAGGGATAGAAACTTTTTTGGCCGTGTCGATGTCCAGGACGCTTGGAAAAGCTGCTGAGCTCTTGAATGTTACTCAATCTACAGTGAGTTACAACCTGAATGAGCTGGAAAGCGAAATGGGCATGATGCTTGTTGACCGCCAGAAAGGAATGAAATCGATCAGCCTGACCCCTGCAGGAGAGAGCTTCCTTCCACTTGCTTTGAAATGGCAGGAGGTCAGCAGGGAGATCGGGAACGCCCGTAATCCCGGCTCTGCTTTTTCACTGGCTGTAGGGGGTTCCGAAACAGTAAACTACAGGCTTCTGCCAAAAGTATACAAAGACCTGCTGGAACATGATCCTCCAGTCTACCTCAGGCTGCTGACAGACCCCACCGACCAGATGTACCAGGCAGTTGAAAGCCGCGCAATAGACCTTGCCATTGTCCTCCACGAGGAGACGACAAGGTACGTCCAGATAGATCCCTTTTTTAAGGAAAGCCTCGTGGTAGCCAGAATACCTAATGAAGATGAAAGTTTATCAAATGTCATCCAGCCGGAATTTTTAATGCCGGAGCTTGAGTTCTATATCGAATGGAGCAGCGGATACCGTCTGTGGCACGACCATATCTGGGATCCCATAAGGACTGCCAAGATGAGGCTCGATTCTGTCAACCTTGTTGGAGCTTTCATGGACAAGCCGGGCCAGTGGTGCATGGTCCCCTGTTCTGCCATGGAAGAACTTAAGGTTGGAAATGACAGGATCGTCTTTCAAAGGATATCGGAAGATCCGCCCGAGCTGGTCTACTATAAAATAACGCACAGATACCCCAGGGCCAGCGCTCTTCCGGGACTTTCGATCTTCGATGAAGTGGTCAAGGAATATGGATTTGGGGTAAAATAAAAATGGAGTGGCTTAAATGGATATCGCAAATTATATAGATCATACAAATTTGGATCCTGCAGCGAAAACAGACGAAATTTTGAGGCTTTGCGACGAGGCTTCGGAGTGGCAATTCGCATCAGTCTGTGTCAATCCGTGCTACGTGGCTCTTGCTTCAGAAAGGCTTAAGGGCAAAGGTGTAAAAGTTTGCTCTGTCGTTGGTTTTCCTCTTGGTTCAAACACAATGTCATCAAAGTCTTACGAGGCAGAGATGGCTTATAAGGACGGAGCGTCAGAAATTGACATGGTGATGAACATATCACATGTTAAGAACGGATCCTACGATCTGCTCAGAGAAGATATCGCGGGAGTCGTAAGGTCTGTTCCTGACTGTAAGGTCAAAGTCATCATGGAAACCTGCCTTTTGGAAGACGATGAAATAATAAGAGCCTGCAGTGAGGCAGTCAAAGCAGGTGCACATTTCCTCAAAACCTCGACGGGATTTTCATCGGGAGGGGCAACTGTCAGGCATGTTGAACTTATCAGACGCAGTCTGCCTCCTGAAATAGGTGTTAAAGCGTCAGGAGGGATAAGAGACAGGGAAACCGCAGAGGCAATGATAGCAGCGGGAGCAAACAGGCTGGGTACGTCTCGTTCTGTTTTTATATGTAAAATAATGTCAGAATAATATATAGTAAATTTTAATAATCAAAAATCTTAGAGATGCCTTGACAAACTAAAATAGATCAACGAATATTAAAGGAGTTTGTGCAAAAAATGCAGCTTATGCAAAGTCTCCACAAGGGAGGAATTTTCAGTGAGTGAATCAGAAATAAAAACAGCAGAATTGTTGCAGGAAGGAGATCAGAAGATAGATCTTGATGACCTTATGCGCAAGTATGATACAGAAGCGCGCTTCAGGACACTGGAAGGCTGGCAGTTAAAGCTCGTAGCTTTGATAGCCATTGCTATGTCGTGCTTCCATTTCTATACTTCGGGTTTCGGACTTCTTCTTGCTCAGAAACAGGGAGCGGTGCACCTTGCCTTTACCCTTTGCCTTGTCTTCCTTCTTTACCCTGCAACTTCAAAGCAGTCGAAGACCAGCGGTATCCCTTTTTATGATTTTATACTTGGCGCAGTCGGCGTGGCTTCAGCCATGTATCTGGTCGTATTTTTCAACGACCTTACCACTAGGGCCGGACTACCGACGCAAACAGACCTTATTATGGGGTTCCTGCTTATTGTTACATTGCTGGAAGCTACCAGGAGAATATCGAACCCGGTACTGCCATGTCTTGCTGTTACAGCGCTCCTATACTGCTATTTCGGGCGCTCGCTTCCGGATATGATAGCCCACAGAGGATTCTCTATCCCCCGTATCGTAAACCACATGTATCTTGGAACAGAGGGTATATTTGGCACGCCGCTGGAAGTATCTTCGACCTTTGTATTTATGTTTATACTTTTCGGTTCTGTGCTTGAAAAGACGGGACTCGGGAAGTTCATCATTGACCTTTCCATGGCTCTGGCCGGATGGTCTACAGGCGGTCCTGCGAAGGTCGCTGTTGTCAGTTCCGGCCTTATGGGGACAGTTTCAGGTTCATCGGTAGCAAACGTATGTACGACAGGTATGTTCACGATACCTCTTATGAAAAGCGTTGGCTACGAGCCGCACTTTGCGGGCGCAGTTGAAGCAGTTGCATCCACAGGGGGACAGATCATGCCTCCCGTAATGGGGGCAGGTGCTTTCATTATGGCACAGTTCCTGGGAGTTCCTTACCTGGAAGTAGCTCTTGCCGCGGTAGTTCCTGCACTTCTCTATTACTTTGCAGTCATGGTCCAGGTACACTTTGAAGCCACGCGGCTTGGACTTAAAGGTATTCCGTGGGCGCAGCTCCCTCCGCTTTGGCCGCTCATAAAATCAAAAGGTTTCCTTCTTATACCGTTGATAGCTATAATTTATTTCCTTATCGCTGGATATACTCCGCTAAGAGCAGCATTTAACGGCATTCTTGTAAGCTTTGCTCTTTCGTGGCTGAACAAGGAAACCAGATTGACACCGACGCGTATTCTGGAGGCATTCCAATCAGGAGCCAGAGGCGCAATAGGTGTGGCCTGTGCATGTGCAACTGTCGGAATGGTAGTCGGTATGGGTACGCTTACAGGCCTGGCCCTTCGAATAGCAAACGCAATAGTGACCCTTGCAGGCGGAAGCAAGATACTTACCCTCTTTTATACCATGCTTGCCAGTATAATTCTCGGGACAGGATTACCGACAACAGCCAACTTCATAGTTACAAGCACGATGGCGGCACCTGCCCTCTTTAAACTGGGAGTACCGGCAAAAGCGGCATACATGTTCGTCTTCTATTTCGGTATAGCAGCTGACCTGACTCCTCCTGTCGCTCTGGCGGCATACGCAGGCTCGGGTATTGCTGGCTCTGACCCTATGAAGACGGGGGTAACAGCCTTTAAGCTTGCCCTTGCCGGATTTCTGATCCCCTATATCTATGTCTATAATCCGATGCTCCTATTTATAGATGTGGTGCCTCTTCAGATGGTCCAGGCTATTTTCACGGCTATGCTCGGAGTATTCCTGCTCTCAATGTTCACTATCGGATACTATAAAGCTTCTATACCACTGTATCTCCGGGTGGTCGCCTTTGCTGGAGCCCTAGGCCTCCTTATTCCGGGCAACATGACTGACGCCGGCGGACTTGCTGTTCTCGTGCTTATTTATGTAATTCAGACAGCAAAAGCGAAAAGCATAGCTAAGAAGAGAGCAGCTGAGACAGTTGCGGACGATGCAGATAAGTCAGAATAGACAAAATGATGTACTAAATACTGATTTATTTAACAGTTTTATGTTCTAAAATCTGGTTGTATTCGGGCTGATATCAGTTCGTTCAACAAACATAAAATCATTATAGGGAGGAACAATTAATGAAGAAAGTCATCATCGTAACACTTGTAGCGCTTCTTGCAGCATTTTCATTTACAGCAGTGGCTTCAGCAGCAACATACATGTCCGTCGCAACAGGCGGCACTTCCGGCACCTACTATGCAGTAGGCGGAGCCCTTGCGGCAGCGGTAACAAAAGACGGAAAGATCCAGTGCACAGCAGAGACAGGAAACGCGTCAGTTGCCAACGCCAACCTTATCTCCACAAAGGGTATCGAGATCGCGTTCGTACAGAACGACATCACCTTCTGGGCGGTAAATGGTCAGCTTATGTTCCAGGGTAAACCCCTCAAGAATATCCGCGCCATAGCCTCCCTCTATCCTGAACACGTACAGGTCGTCATTGCCAAGGATTCAGGCATTAAATCGATCAATGACCTTAAAGGCAAGCGCGTAGGCGTTGGAGCCCCCGGTTCAGGCGTCGAAGGCGACGTACAGGCTATTTTCGGAGTAGCGGGACTTACCTACAAAGATCTCAAACAGGCAAACTTCCTGGACTTCGGTGCTACTGCAAGCCGCTTTAAGGACAACCAGATCGATGCAGGTTTCGTTGTCGCCGGTTACCCGACAGCAGCTATCATGGACCTCACTACGACCAAGGACGTAGGCCTTCTCAACTTTGACAAGCCTTTCCTTGACAAGCTCAACAAGCAGTATCCCTTCTTTGTCGCCAGCAAGATCCCCGGCGGGACATACAAGGGTATAGATAAGGACACGGTAACCCCTGCCGTTATGGCTATCCTTATCACGCACGCAGATGTTCCTGAGCAGCAGATCTATGATTTTGTAAGCTCAATGTTCAAGAACCTCGATGATATCGCGGCAGTACACGCTAAGGGTAAGGAAATCACACTCAAGGGTGCTCTTGACGGACTTACAGCTCCTCTTCACCCCGGCGCAGCGAAGTTCTACAAAGAGAAGGGACTCCTTAAGTAAGAGTTCTTTCAGCAACAGTTTAACAGCAAAGGTCCCGCGAATTCGCGGGGCCTTTTTATTTTGACCTGTGGCAAAAAGCATCTGGTATACTCTATTCATGACTTAAACCCGGAGAGAGGTCAAATGCTGAACCGGATCTATCAAATGAAGGCCTTTATGGCTCTTGGGGCCATAAACTTTCGAATATTCATATTTGGACAGTCTGTATCCCTTGTCGGTACATGGATGCAGAGGCTTGCAATGAGCTGGCTTGTATTAAGGCTTACTGGTTCTGCAACAGGACTTGGCCTTGTTGAGCTTTCAAATCAGGCTCCGATACTTATAACAGGATTTTTTGCAGGTCACATCCTTGACCGTTACGACATGAAGAAGATACTGATAATCACACAGTCTCTCTGCATGTTACAGGCCTTTTCACTGGCATTTCTTGACTTCACGGGAATAATCAGATATCAGCAGGTGCTCTTTTTAAGTTTCATGCTGGGATTAGTTACCTCTATAGATCTTCCGGCACGCCAGTCCAGCGTTGTGAGGATGCTTGACAGGCCTGACCAGCTGAATAGCGCCCTCACGATAAACTCTACGATTTTTAATCTTGCACGCCTCGTAGGTCCGGCTTTTGCCGGATTTGCGATCCAGGCTGTGGGTGAGACGATGTGTTTTTTCCTTAACGGCATCGCATATATCGCAGTTATATTTTCACTTACACGCCTGAAGATAAAGAAAGTTGAGATGCCTGTCCGTCAGAGCGGATGGCAGGGCTTCAAAGAGGGATTAGATTATACGATGCGATTCCATGCGCTTAAGAAAATACTTCTGACATCCACCCTGTTTTTTTTCCTTTGCTTCCCCTACAGTACCCTGCTGCCCTTCTTTGCAAGGAATGTCTTTCACGGAGATGCATCCGTTCTCGGGTTTTTTCTTGGTTCGGTAGGACTTGGAGCCATTACAGGGGTCATTTACCAGGCAAGCCTTGTTCCTCTCTGCAAACTGCACGTAAGGGCAATCTACAGTGTAGGCATGTTCGGGTTTGGTCTGGCTGCCTTTTCTCTTTCAAGATCGATAGAACTTTCCTGTGCTGCCCTCACGATTTTGGGTTTTGGGATGTCAACAGGGTCTGTATGCTTCAATACTCTGGTCCAGAGCATAATCGAGGATGATAAGAGGGGGCGAGTGATGAGCCTCTACACAGTAGGAAGCATAGGCATCGGACCTATTGGGTCTTTGACTGCGGGAGCTTTGGCGGATATTTTCGGGGGCACTTTTTCCGGGCTGGTTTTCGGTTTTGGAGCAATTTTCCTGGCTTTCTACATGAAGTACAAATTAAAAACTATTGAGCCATCTGTTCTTTTGAAACTCAGAGAAAAGGGACTTGCCGATGTAGTATAATTCAACGGTGCAAAAAATATCCGATACCGCAGAAAGGCTAAAAAATGCTTTTTTCTTTTTTTATAACACTCATTTCGGGCATCTCGTTTTTGCTCCTTGTTTTGACGATATCTTTGCTGTTGATAGGGGCAGAAAACGTACTCTACGATATCCATGGAACGGATTCTTCCTTGCTTGCCCCTTACAGAAGGTTCCTTGCGGGACGCTGCTCAGATAAGTGTCCGCCTCCGTTGCTTTTTGCATCTTGCCTTTCTCTTATTTTGATCTTCCTGTTTATACCTATGGGGTCTCTTCCTCAGTTCGTGGAAACCGAAGGGGACTTTGTCATTATGATATTCCTTCTTTTGGCATCACAGGGGCTCTATATCAGGGGAATGAAAATTTTTTCAGGAGAAATATATCAGTCGTTTGACAGCAAAGAACTCTTTGTACTCTCAAAATTAGCAGTGACAATGATTGCCATGGGCGGAACTCTATCCTGGTTTGCTCTCCACCGGGGTATGCCGGGCAGTATTTTCAGCTTTGAAACATTTACCGCAACATCGCTCTGGATTGTAACGGGACCGTGGGGAAAACTTGGTGCTGTCATGTTTCTGCTGCTGCTCGCACTCGTCTCGCCATCAAGGGGAGTTACGAGGTCAAGGATCGTGGACAACGTCCAGATACCTGAAATATTTGACGCGATACGTTCAATGCTTGCGCCTGCGATGATAGTATCGGTCTTTTTCCCGATGCGCCTGGGAATATTCCTGGGACTGATAGGTTTTAAAATGTATCTTGTTGACTTTGTTCTTTTCTGGATAAAAGTGCTGCTGGTGCAGTTATTATTGATCCCTTTGGCAAGCAAAGCCTTCAGAGGAACAGCTGAAAAGTGGAGGGAAAAACTCGAATCCCTTCCTGAAATAATAATAGGTGCTTCAGGGATAGTTTTTTTTATGCTTGACCTTTATATTTGATCAGCGTGAACCGCCCTCCATGGGAGGAACTCCCATAGGAGCCTTTTCCAGGATATCTGTCCTGTAGAATTTAGCTGACATCATAGGCATTTTAAGGATACGGATTATCAGGCGCTCTCCTTCATATATTTCAAAAAAATTCCTTCGTCCAAATGGCTCAAGTGTTATCTGGTTCCGTCCGATATTTTTATTGCCGACCCTGTAATAGTATTCTTTCCACGACATCCTTCCACCCTGGAATACCATCCACTCACCTGTGTTTATAAATCTCCCGTATTTGGGTCTGTCAAACGGGAGTCCCGCGTTTGTCGACCTCACTCTTTCTTCCCATGTCCAAAGGAGGCCATTTGCGATTTTGTATTCGTCCTCTACAGGGGTCAGTTCGACTGAATGTATATAGCGTGTTGTAAACTTGTGTCCCAGGGAGACCGGAGACTGAAAAATGAGTCGGCCTTCATGGTCTTCCATTTGAAAAACATCCACACGCCATCCCGCAGCAGCAGTCAGGAAGAGTATGGGCAGGGATAGAATAAGCATGACGCAGTGAGTAATATTTTTCATCATCCGACCTCCGGACATTAAAGTAACATGTTTCATCAAAGCTGTTGAGTTAAGTGATCCAGGGCCTTGATCTCAGTGTTTGTCAAAAATATGTCGACTTAAGGTAATGTTATTATTAAACATAATACAAATGGATATATTGTAAACTAAGTAGTATTATATATGTAATCTGCGAAGGAGGTAGACAAATGAGAGAACTTTTTATCCCTGAAACGAAAAATCCCCCGGCAAAGGTAAAGGATCCGGGGCTCATCAGCCTTGTAATGGAAGGCGCAGGTGTTTTTAATGCAAAAAGCGGGGAGATAATACTCCTTCCTATTGGCAAGAGCACCCTGAACAGCATTTCTGAAGACCTCACCGAGGCACTTCTTGAAAAAAACGGTATACAGCATATAGACTGCAGTGCTTCGGATGAATCCGTCCAATCCCTTGCTGAGCGCTACGTAAGAGAATATGGAAGCAAAGCGCTATCCTGGATGGCTGTCTCGGGAAGAAAGTTAAAACTATGGGGATGGGAGAGTACTGAAGAAGATGTGAAAATGAAGACAGCAATGGCTGCTGACACTATCCGCTCTATCATGGAGCGTTACATCCCGGATTTTGACTATCTTCTCGAGGTTTGCCCGCGAACTATCAACAAAATGGCAGGTGTCTGTTCAACCGGCAAAGGTTCGCTATATGAGCTGGAAGGTCTGACCTGTGCTGATTCTGACTATTATTACCATGATGACTCTGCCTTCATATATGCATGCGAGCCTGTCAACTCGGACCAGGAAGAGGAAGAGGTAAAAGATGTCCATACTCCTGGGGCTCACACTATTACCCTTCTCTGTGAACAGCTCGGCCTGGATCCGAAACAGACGCTCAAAGCAATGCTTTACACTGTTATTTTACAGGATGGAAAAAAGACTCTTTTATTTGCAATGATCAGGGGAGACAAAAATATAAGTATAAACAAGCTGACTGCTTATGTAGATTCAAAATTCAACGGGGCATCCTTCAGAAGGGCCGAAAACGAGGAAATTGTCTCAGCCTTTGGCGAGGTTGCAGGTTTTTGCGGACCTATAGGAGTACCTGATGGAGTTCAAATGGTCGCTGACAAGTCACTCGTGGACGGCAAAAACTTCGTAGTCGGCGGCAACAGGCCTGATTACCACAGAACAGGCTGCTGCTGGGGCAGGGATTTCAAACCTGATGTCGCAGACCTTTTGCTGTTTGAGGAATCAATGCCATGCCCTGAAAACGGGACTCCTTTAACACCGGTGCAGTTAAGGAAGATATGTACAGTGGAGTGCTACTGCTCTGAGGTAAGAGGAGAACCTGTCCTCTCATCGAGGGACAGGGACGGAGAGCACAAATGGCCATACAGATGGAAAGCTGAGGTGTCATTGGAATCTCTAATACTCTCATTCTACGAAAAAAAAGAAAAACGCATCAATGATGCGATCTTTAATGACAAGTAGATAACATATATAAGGCAGTACCTTTGTTAAGAACAGAATGCGCGGGGCCCGGTCGGTCCTGCGCGTTTTTGTTCTGCTGAGCAGACATTTCGGCCTCAAGTTTGGAATGATTTATTGCGGAGCTGCTCCGGGCAAGTTATACTCTTGAGTATGGGGAGTGTTATCTTTGGCTGAGGGTATAAAAAAAGTTCTTGAAAAACTTATTGAAGATTATGGTCTCTGCATCCTGGAAGATCCGGACAGGCTCTCTCAGTTCCTCGAAGCGAGGAACCCCGGTGAAAGCGCTGCCAATTTCAGGCTGGCATTTGCCCTGCGCTATATGATCAAATCGGGTTGGTCTGTTAAATCAAAGATCAGCAATAAAACTGAGGCTCACTTCAGGGCTAAACTCTCAGAGCATCTCGGTTTTACTCAGGAAGAGGCGGAGGATGTACTGCTTACACTGAAGCGTATCATAAGGGAAGAACCCGCAGAGTGCAGCTCTGGAGATGAAGCCCCTGATGATCTGGTGGCAAGGCCTGGAAACCTTAGAAGGATAGCAGGCGGGATATCGAATAAACCCAGGACGATGTGGATCAGAAAGAAATCATTCTACAATGGCATAGTTCTGATCGCTGCATTATTGGCCATAGTAGTGCTCTTTTTCCAGATAGGAAACCAGCGTAACCCTGTTGGGGACGAATTCAGAGTAGCCTTTTTTGCTCCAATGAAAGGCAGTGCCGCACAGTCGAGCCACAACCAGCTGAGAGCTGCCCAGCTCGCAGTCGAACAGATCAACAAACAGGGCGGAGTAAGAGGCTACAAGATCAAAATAGTTGGTTACGACCTTCCTGACGGCATTCCTGAAGCAGAAGAGAGCATCAGGAAAGTCATGAAGGACGATAGCATACTTGTCATGATGACACCTGCGTCACAGGAAAAGGCCCAGCTAATGTCGAGAATAGCAGATGATATAAGCGTTCCGTTGGTGATAACAGCCTCAGATCTGACATCAGGGGCCGTTATGAAGGGTGAAAAACCATATCTTTATGCTTTTCGCATAGCGAACGACACTGATGCCAGAGCAAAAATGATGGCTTATTTCGCTGTACAGGGACTTTCAAAGAAAAAGATAGCCTTTCTTTACAACTCTGATGATGAAACGGCCCTCACTCTCCATGAATCGGCTCTGAGATGGGTCAAGATCTTCGGGGGAAAGGTCACAGCAGATATCAGCGGTCAGATGAAAGAAAATAACGACCACAGAGCAGCCATGGAAGCGATCGTCAAAAGCGGAGCAGAAGTGCTGATAATTCCCGGAAAACAGATCGACATCAGATCACTTTTCAGGTTCGTAAGAGAGTCCGGATATAGTGATACAGTGCTTGCCGAAGGCTATACTGAGAATTTGACTGCAGGCAGTGACAGAACTTTTTTAGGCAGCTGGTGGGTCAACGAAGTCTCTGACCTCGACCCACAGATACGTTCTGTAATGAAAGATTTCAGGACCCTTTATAATGAAAATTGCCCGCCTTCTGATGTGGAGTCAGCCATACTGGCATATGATGGGGTCAGGTGGATAGCGAATGCCCTCTACAGCGCATCAGGCTACAGGGGAGAGGCAATAAGGCATGCCCTTCTTTCTACCAGGAATTTTCCTGCAGTCCACGCTACCCTGACGATAGATCCCAGGACCCACGGTCCGCTCAACAAGGCCATGGCAATAGTCTATTGTCCTAATGAGAAGGGTATTTTCCAGAGAAGGGTTAGAACAAAAAATATAGATTGACCATGAAAACAGTAAAGCATCATAATAAGGGATCTTTAAATAAGGCAGTAGGTATAATGGGGCTCCTATCCTGAAAATTACTTATATAATAATTTAACTCAACTTTTTCACCGTCTTTCCCGCATGCTATTGAGCGGGGATCCAGCGACTTCAATATTTTTTAGGGTTACTGGTTCCCCGTAAAAAAACATGTAGGGAAGACGAAAAATAGAGGTTTTGAATCCACTAGTATCACGAGGTGTAAGGTTGAGTAATTTAATATATTTTGGAGTTGGTGTTATGGAGACAAGAAGGCAGGAAAGACTTGAGGAAAGATTCGCGTCCGCGTGGAAAAGCAGAGAAACTGAGGATTGTCTCTGGTGGGATGGCACCTGGTGGTCCTGGAACAGACTTAACAGCCTTGCTGTTGACTGTGAAGAAAAATTAAAAGAGGCAGGTTTTGAAAAAGGACAGCGGATCGCCTTTATACTACCCAATTCGCCTATAGTCATTGCACTCTCACTTGCATGCTGGAGGCTGGGAGGAGCTGTGGCCCCGGTCAACGCCAGATCCGGACATGAAAATCTCAAAGATACACTGCGAGTACTGGATCCGGCTGCTGTATTCGTTGCGGAGGCCAACGAACTCTCAGGCCGCGTCTTCGAAGGGATGAAGTTTGGAATATTCTCCGTCTCTCACGATAAACTTGATCAGCAATTCAAATGTGTAAAAGGTATACCTGAAAATGGGGATCATGCGGTCATATTTTCAACATCCGGAACATCGGGCAGGCCGAAAGCAGTTCCATGCACCCACGTAAACATACTGTCAAATATCGATCCGATCAGAAAACATGTCCCGGGGCTTCTGGACAGGGATTCAGTGATTTTAAACGTTCTTCCCAACTTTCATTCTTTCGGCTTCAACATGTCCGGTATGCTTGCACTCATGAGCGGGTGCGGACAGACATTACTGCCGGGTTTTGTCCCGGTGGACCATACGTTAGATGCGATAAGGGCATCAGGTGCAAACTGCATAATCGGAGTTCCTACGATAATGATCTTTCTTTTGGGAGCGCTGTCAAAAAAAGGAGAGCGCCTGAACGGCATCAAATTCGTGATAACCGGCGGCGACAGGCTGAACGTGCAGATGAACTTAAGGAGCAAAGAATACCTTGGAACAGGAATACTTGAAGGCTATGGCCTTACCGAGTGCTCACCTGTGGTAGCTGTCGGTCACAGTGCAGATGACAGCAGGCTTGGAACAGTAGGGCAATTTTTCGAAACATACGAGGTGCAGATAAGGGATAGGGAAGGCAATATCCTTGACATGCACGAAGAGGGAGTGCTCTGGGTCAAAGGACCCTCTGTGGTATCCGGGTATTTTAGGGACGAGGCAAATACAAACGAAAGATTCGTGGACGGATGGTTCAACACAGGTGATGTGGTCCGAGTTGATAAAGATGGCTATGTACAGGTAGTTGACAGGGCCACTGACATCATTATAGTAAGCGGCTTCAATGTCTATCCGCAGGAGGTTGAAAACGCTCTGTGCAAACACCCGGCTGTTCAGTCAGCAGCCGTGGTTGGGGAGAAAAACAGTATGACAGGTGAAATAGTTAAGGCATTTGTAATACTGAAAGAGGGAAAAGTTACTGCGGAAAAAGAACTTATAGACTACTGCAAGAAAAACCTTGCTCATTACAAGGTGCCCCGCAGGATTGGCTTTCTTGAAGAATTTCCGGTATCCGCTGCGGGAAAGATCCTCCGAAGGGAGTTAAGGAAGATAGAAATAGATAAATAAAAAGAGAAGGTTTTCGGCTTTCCGAAAACCTTCTCTTTTTATTCGTTCCATTCGACAAGTTTGCCTGGATTCAGGATGTTATCAGGGTCGAAAGCTAGTTTGACCCTTTTTATCAGTTCAAGGTGATTTTTGTCGAGAAAGAGCTTCATGAATCCTTTTCTTTTAAATCCAATTCCGTGCTCGCCTGAAAGAGTTCCTCCCATTTTGATGACAGCTGAGTATATCTCCTCCTGTGCTTTGCGGAGGACTTCATGCCAGTCCTCGGTATCGGGCCCTATAACAGTGCAGTGCATATTGCCGTCACCGGCATGACCGTATGCTACCCATTCCAGGCCCTTGTCCAGGCAGACTATCTTTATCTTTTCCAGAAGGTCTGGGACCCTGTCTATTGGTACAGCCAGGTCCTCTTTTGTATATCTGCTGTAAAAGAAAGCAGTTGCTTCCGGTATTGCTTTCCGGGCCTGCCATATCCTCTCTTTTGTGCTTCTTGTGTCAGCAACATAAACTTCACTGGCACCGTTTTCTTTAGAAAGAGCACCTATTCTTTCGTACTCCTTTTCCAGGACATCCTGATCGTTTTCTTCAAGCTGGATTATGAGAGCTGCTCCGGCATCGCTTGCGGGCACCGGATTGTTCAGGTATCTTTCGACGAGTTCCAGAGCTTTTTTGTCCATGAATTCTATCGAGGCGGGAACGATGCCTCCCTTTTGGATTATCTGCGGCACAAACGCTATGGCAGTTTCAGGATCCGGGAAGGCCGCAAGCAGGTCTACGGAATGTCTTGGAAGAGGAAGAAGTTTTAGTACGGCTTTGGTTATTATTGCCAGGATCCCTTCAGATCCGGCCATCAGGTGTGTAAAATCCAGCCCTGTAACGTCTTTGCGTCTTTTCCCGCCAAACCATATCACTGTGCCGTCTGCCATCACTACCTCCAGTGCAAGCACCTGCGCACCTGTTGCTCCGTACTTTATAACTTTGTTGCCGCCTGCGTTTTCCGCGATATTTCCACCAATGAAGGAGGCATCCCCGCTGCATGGATCCCCTGCGTAAAGGAGGTCGTGTCTCGCTGCGAGTTTGCTTATCTCTGATGTCACTACTCCGGGCTCAACTGTCACAGTAAGGTTATTTTCATCAAGTTCGATTATTTTATTCATTTTTTCAAAGGACATCACTATGCCGCCGAATGCCGGCAGTGCCCCTCCGGAAAGTCCTGTACCTGCCCCCCTCGGGGTAACAGGTATCCTGTTGGCTGAAGCTATTTTCATTATTTCTGAGACGTGAGAACTGCATTCAGGGAATACGAGCGCTTCAGCCCTGTATTCGCCCTCATATGCGGAAGACGGCACCTCATCGTGAGAATACGAGATCAGTTTTTCTTCATCGGAAGATACGTTTTTATCCCCTATGGCTGATCTCAGCAGAGATAATATTTTTTTGTCGACCTTGTTATATGAAAATAATGAGCTCATCAACATGCCTCCGGATCACTCAAGTCAGGTTAGTCAGGATACTTAGCTTATCAGCTATAATAGCATTATTATAGGCAGGGGGTGCGTCTGTTGAAAAAAGAAATGGAGAGCAGTGTAATCCATGGTCTGAGTCTTGCAGGAGAGACAGACATCTATCTTTTTCGTGAAGGAAGCCATTGCAGACTTTACGATTTTCTTGGCGCACACAGGATGGTCCACGAAGGGAAAGATGGAGTACTGTTCGCTGTGTGGGCACCCAACGCTGCGGATGTCTCTGTCATGGGAGACTTCAATGCCTGGAACAGAGACAGCCATAAACTCGCTCCAAGATGGGATTCATCGGGAATATGGGAGGGTTTTGTTCCGGGCGTTCAGGACTGGTCTTCCTACAAATACTCCATAACGACCGATAAAGGAAAAATACTGGACAAAGGCGATCCTTTTGCCTTTTTCTGGGAAACTCCCCCTGATACAGCTTCAAAGGTCTGCCCTGACCCATCATTCGATTGGAGCGACAGTGGATGGATATCATCAAGAGGAGAAAAAAATACCATTTCCTCTCCGCAGTCTATCTATGAAATGCACGCAGGATCCTGGAGAAGGACCGATGAAAACGAATATCTCTCCTGGCTCGGACTTGCGGAGGAATTGCCGCCCTACCTTGTTGAAAACGGTTTTACCCATGTTGAATTTCTTCCTGTTATGGAACACCCCTTTTATGGTTCCTGGGGATACCAGACAACAGGCTATTTTGCTCCGACAGCCCGATACGGCTCGCCTGACGATTTCAGAAAACTTATAGACTCTCTTCACAAATCCGGAATTGGAGTAATACTGGATTGGGTGCCGTCTCATTTCCCTGCCGATGCTTTCGGGCTTGCCAAATTTGATGGAACGGCCCTTTTTGAACACGAAGATCCAAGGAAAGGATTCCATCCGGACTGGAAAAGCTGCATATTCAATTACGGAAGGAACGAGGTAAGGAGCTTCCTTCTTTCATCCGCCCACTTCTGGCTGGATAAATACCATATTGACGGCCTGCGTGTGGATGCTGTTGCCTCAATGCTCTATCTTGACTATTCCAGAAAAGAGGGAGAATGGATCCCCAACCAATACGGCGGGAATGAGAACATAGAGGCTATTGATTTCCTAAAAAAACTGAACGAGACAATATACATGGAATATCCTGACGTACAGGTGACTGCAGAAGAATCTACATCCTGGCCCATGGTATCAAGGTCTACCTGGCTTGGCGGCCTTGGCTTCGGGTTCAAATGGAACATGGGCTGGATGAACGATATCCTCCAGTATATGTCCAAAGACCCTGTCTTCAGACAGTATCATCACAATAAACTGACGTTCGGCATGTGGTATGCGTATTCAGAAAGCTTTGTTCTGCCCCTTTCCCATGACGAGGTGGTTTACGGCAAGGGATCCCTGTGGGGCAAAATGCCGGGTGACAGTTGGCAAAAAGCGGCAAACCTCAGGCTCCTCTTCGGTTGGATGATGGGACATCCGGGCAAAAAGCTTCTTTTCATGGGAGATGAGTTTGGCCAGGAGAGGGAATGGGATCACAATATCAGTCTGGACTGGCACGTGCTGGACGATGATCTACACAAGGGGATACTCCTCTGGTTCAAAGATGTAAATAATTTTTACAAAAAAACACCTCAACTCTGGGAACAGGATTATGACCCTGCCGGCTTCGAATGGATAGACAGCGGTGACTTGTCCTCAAGTGTGGTATCATTCCTTCGCCGATCAAAAAATGGGAAAGAAGCAATATTTATTGGAAACTTTACTCCCGTGGCAAGGAACGGGTACAGAATAGGAGTTCCAAGAAATACTGTCTGGAGAGAAGCTTTGAACAGCGATTCTTCACTGTACGGGGGATCAAACATCGGAAATATGGGCGCAATAAAAGCAGAAAAGATATCGTTCCACGGCCGCCAGTACTCGATAGAGGCGACCCTGCCGCCGCTTTCCTGCCTGGTGCTTCTGCCGGAAGATGCTTATCAGCAGATAAAGGAAAACCGGAGGTAAGGTTTTTGGATAGGAGAAGCGGAGTTTTGATGCATTTATCCTCTTTGCCGGGACCGTTTGGCACAGGAGGACTTGGACGGAGCGCTGAGCGTTTTGCAGATTTTCTCAAAGATTCAGGATTCAGAGTATGGCAGGTCCTTCCGACTTCGCCGGTAGATGGTTCTTCATCTTATTCTCCTTACAGCAGCCGATCTGCTTTTGCAGGCAGCCACATTCTTATAAGCCCTGAGAAATTGGCTGAAGATGGTTTTTTAGAAATGGAAGATGTAGAAAGATATCATTGCGGCGGCCCCGAGTGCATTGCTGACCACGGCTATTCGACTGAAAACCTGAAGGATCTGATAAGGCTCTCCTGGCTGCGTTTTAAGAGTGAGCCGGGCATATATGGAACTTTTTCTGAGGACTACAGCCGCTTTGTTGAGAAAGAGGAATACTGGCTCAGGGACCATGCCCTTTTCACGGTGCTGAAAAAAGATTTTGAAGACCTATCATGGAACAGATGGCCGAAAGAATTTGCAACGAGAGATAAAGGCACACTTAAAAACTACTCTTCACAAAAAGAGAAAAGCGAGGAAATTGAGCTGATATGCTTCGAACAGTTCATTTTTGACAGGCAGTGGAAGGCGTTCCATAGATACTGCCTTGACAGGGACGTCAGGTTGATGGGAGATGTCCCGATGTTTGTTGCTTTTGACAGTTCGGACGTATGGTCAAACCGGGAATATTTTGACCTTGACCCTGAAGGGGCACCGAATAAAGTGGCGGGAGTCCCTCCTGACTATTTCAGCGCCAACGGACAGAGATGGGGGAATCCTCTTTATAACTGGGAGACGATGCGAAGGGACGGCTTCAGATGGTGGACAGCCAGATTCAGAAAGGCGTTGGAGCACTTTGACCTCATAAGGATAGATCATTTCAGGGGGTTCTCTGCGTGTTGGGCAGTGCCGGCAGAAGAAGAAACGGCTGTAAACGGCGAGTGGACCGAGACCCCCGGCAGAAAGCTTCTTGAAGCCCTCTCTGAAAATATCAGGAAAGACGGCATGGATGAATTGCCGCTCATTGCAGAGGATCTTGGCATCATTACAGACGATGTCAGGAAACTTATGGCTGATTTTGGGCTTCCGGGAATGAAAGTCCTGCTGTTTGCCTTTGACGGAGAAGTTGGCTCCAGCCCTTATGCACCCCATAACCACATTCCTGAGTCTGTCGTTTATACCGGTACTCATGACAACAACACCGTCAGGGGCTGGTGGGAGAGCGAATCGGATGAGCGCTCAAGATCTCTGGTCTCAGAATACACAGGACGCGAGATCAACAACGAGAATGTTTCGGAAGTGTTTAGCTTGATGGCCCTTTCATCAACATCGAAGCTTGCGATAATCCCGATGCAGGATATACTTGGACTCGGATGTGATTGCCGGATGAACGTGCCGGGAGTAGGCGGGGGCAACTGGCTCTGGCGGATGAGCAGTTCAGACCTTGATGCGTTGAACCGGGCTGATTCGCATATCATGGTGCGTTATAAAAGGCTCAATTCCCTTTTTGGAAGATAGCAGAGGAGTTTTTTTCAGTATGGAGTTCTCAGGACACAGACTTTATCATGCAAAAAAAGATAATGACCGCAGGGAACTGATATTTTTTCTACTTTTGTTTGTCGTTATTTTTACGAAGTTTTACTTCCTTGAGTACGAAGTCTCTAGGTACGCAACAAGAAATCCCGCCTCTGTTGCCTCCTCTGCAGGCATAGTCCTCTGTCTCACTGTCACGGTCTCTCTCTTCTGGAGGAAGGTCAGGGCATTTTCTGCCCTTACTGTCGATTTTCTGATCTCGCTGCTTGCAGTAACAGATCTGCTCCATCTGCGTTATTACTCGGACATGTTCACCTTCATGAACATAGGCCTTTCTGCACAGGTGGGAGAGATCGCAGATTCTGTGGCGGCTCTCATACATCCCTTTGACTTCCTTTATTTTGCGGATATCCCGCTATTGATTTTTTTTATATACATCTCACGAAAATTCAGGTCAGTCCCTTTCTTTAAAAAAGTTGGCAAAATGCGTTTTCTTGCCTCGCTTTTGCTGATAGTTGTCGGAGTCCTTCCGGTGGTGTACAGGTTCTGGTCTTACGAGAAAAGGATGCCGGCCGTACTGAGTTCGATGTGGGATAGGCCAGCTGTCAGCAATAACATCGGAGCACTGACATACCATCTTGCCGATGTTAATAACGCGGCAGGTCACTTTCTTTTCAGGGAGAAGATCTCTGATGTGCAGATATCAGAAGTGAAAAATTTTTTTAATGAGAAAAAGAGAGAAAGATCACCTGGATATCTAAATGGCTTTGCGAAGGGTAAAAACCTCATCGTGATCCAGGTCGAATCCCTCCAACAGTTTGTTGTTGACCTGCGGATCAATGGAACAGAAGTGACCCCGAACCTTAACAGGTTCGTAAGGGGGTCTGCATATTTCAGTGGGATATACAGCCAGACTGCCTCAGGAAACAGTTCCGACGCTGAATTCATAATCAATACCGGACTCTACCCGTCTGCGTCGGGAGTGGCTTATACGAGGTTTGCAGGAAACCGCTATGAGGCTTTGCCAAAGTTGATGGCAGACAATGGATATGTCTCGCTGGCGCTTCACGGGGACAGACCGGGATTCTGGAACAGGCACAGGATGTACCCTTCGATGGGATTCAGCCGTTTCATAAGCAAAAAGGACTTCATCGTTGATCAAAACATCGGGATGGGCCTTAGTGATGCCAGTTTCTTCAGGCAGAGCCTTGATATACTCGATAAGACGCAAAAACCGTTTTATGCTTTTCTGATAACCCTGACAAGCCACTACCCATATAACTTCGACGAAATTTTGAAAGAGACGGAACTTAACACGTCGCCGTTTGAAGGAACGCTTATGGGCAACTACCTTACGTCTATGAAGTATTTTGACGACAAGTTCGGAAGTTTCATAGAAGGGCTCAGGAAAAATGGACTTTTGGAAAGCTCTGTTATAGCATTGTACGGGGATCACACGGCCATTCCGGGCTGGGACAGGTCGAGCCTTGAGAAACTTCTTGGCAGGAGTCTCAAAAATGACTGGCAATGGAAATACATGCAGCGTATACCTCTCGTGATAAAGATCCCCGGCCTCCAGGCTCCACAGGAAGAAATTAAGGAACCCGCAGGGCTCATAGACCTGCCCGATACTTTTGCATATCTTATGGATTTTGAATTCAGGACAGGATTTGGAACGAACCTTTTTGAAAATGAGAGAAGTGAGCCTGTAATATTCAGGAACGGTTCATTTATAACAGGCAATGCATTTGTAGATCCATCATCAAGAAGTGCAAGAGAGATTCCTGAGGGCAAAGTTCTTGATTACGAAAAATATGCTCCGATGGCCGAAGAAGTTAACAAACGTCTCAGATACAACGATTTGATACTTGAACATGACCTGGTTCCTGTGCTTGTGAGGGAAGATTGAAAAAATGCGCATCCTTCCGGCAATAGAAATGGAATGCCATGAAAAAGAACTGAGAATATTGATCCTTATGACACTGTTGGTCTGGATCAAATTTTTTGTTGTTGATTACATGATCGCGGATGTCCTCAACTGGCCCTCTTTCGGGACTATGAAGATCCATCCTGTAAGGCACACGCTCCGGGCACTTGCTGTTGCAGTCCCTTCCCTGGGAGCGATCCTTTCTGTAATTATACCCGTTTCCCTTGTCCGGGCTAAATACAGGGGCAGAGCTCTGTTGATCATCGACGTGCTTTTTTCGATCCTTGTACTCACAGATGTGCTCTTTATCAGATATTACTCAGATATCTTTATATTTCACGATGTACTCCTTCTTCCGCAGACCGGACTGATCGCCAAATCAATATGGTCGCTGCTCAAACTGTGGGACGTGCTGATTTTTGCCGACATTCCGATAATTGTCTGGCTGCTAAAAAAAGAACGCATTGCGCTATGTTTCTCACCGGTCACCGGGAAAAGGATAGGGATCTCGCTGCTTATACTCTTTTTTGCGGTCTTTGTGCAGATCGCCGCAGGGTACAGGCTAAGAGAGCAGAGACCCAACATAATGAGTGCCATGTATGACAGACTTTCAGTCTGCGCCTGGGTCAGCACAGCCTCCTTCCACTGGGGGGATGTTATCTCCCTTACAGTCAGGGCATTTGAACCGGATCACGTCCCCCGGCAGAAGATCGATGAGCTGCGCGAATGGTTCAACGGCAGGGTACAAACAAACGTGACTTCACCTGCCAAAGGCAAGAATCTGATAATGATACAATGCGAGGCTCTCCAGCAGTTTATAGTAGGAATGAAGATCAACGGAACAGAAGTCACTCCCAATTTAAACCGTTTTGCCGAGGACTCTCTATATTTTCCAAATGCCTGGGATCAGACAGCGGGCGGTCTGAGCAGCGATTCGGAGTTCATGGCCAACACGGGTTTCTTCCCGTCTGCGTCAGGTGCTGCCTACACCAGGTTTGCTAACAACAGTTACAATTCCCTGGCCAGAGCACTCAAAAAAAATGGTTACAGCACTTTTGTTATCCAAGGTACCTCCAGCTCATTCTGGAACTGCCACAGGATGCACCCCAAGCTCTATTTTGACAGGCAGTACAGCCGCAATACCTTCCCAAAAGGAGAGGTCATAGGGCTGGGGCTGAGCGACAGGACGATATTCACCGAAGCGCTGAGTGTTTTCAAAAAGACAAAAGGTCCTTTTTACGGTTTTATTGTAACGCTGAGCGGTCACCATCCCTATAACTTCGAAGGCTTGGATGACGGAACTTTTCCCTTGCCTGATGAGATGAGGGAGACCCTTCTTGGTGACTACATCATTGCAATGAACTACTTTGACAGGGAACTTGGGAGATTCCTGGAAGGGCTGAAGACCGCAGGCCTGGATAAGAAAAGCCTGATAGTGCTCTATGGGGATCATCCAGCTGTGCCTATAGCCTATAAGGAAGAGATGGAGAAACTGACAGGAAAAAAGATCGAAGAGTCTATTGAGTGGAAGGATACAAGGAGGGTCCCGCTGATCTTCCATATCCCCGGGCCAAAAGTAAAAAAGGGCACTGTGTTTACAGACACCGGACAAATGGATATAATGCCGACGGCAGCGGGACTGCTGGGGATAAATATAGGTACATACTTCGGAAAAGATCTCTCTCTTGAAAACGGCCCGTTCCCTGTGATTTTCCGCAACGGTTCATATATTATTGAAGGGGTCTTTGTAGAGCCTGCCGTCAAAAGAGCCACAAGGACAATTACCCATGAATCAATGGATGCCTCAAAGTATGATGAAATTACTAAGGAAGTAGATCTCATGCTGAGCTACAATGATATTATCCTAGAAAAAAATCTTATAAATGATATTCTTGATTAAAGGGTAGGTATTTAAAGCCTTCACCAAAGATAATAAATTAGAGAAGGTCTTTTTTTGTGCTCTTTTGCTGGAGGAATGAAGTAATGGAAGTTTCTCAGGAATTAGTATACTGGTTTATATGGTGGGGATGGTGGATACTGCAGTTTATCCTCTATTCTTTGCTTGCTCTCCTCATGTGCGACGGAGCCTATCAGATAATCGTAAGCATAAGGGGGTTCTGGAACCAGAAAGAGATGCCGCGGGCAAAACGCTACCGCAGATTCGTAGTACTTATCCCGGCACATAACGAAGCCCAGGTCATATTGCCCCTTCTTAACAGCCTGGCTGAACAGAACTACCCCAAAAACTGCTATACAGTATATGTATCGTGTGACAACTGTCAGGACAATACTGCCGAACTTGCCCGCACAAGCGGTGCGGTAGCACTGGAGCGTTTTGACAAAGAACGAAACGGCAAGACCTGGAATGTAAGGTGGGCTCTTGGCCAGCTCCCAATGCATAAGGCTGATGCCCTTGCTATGTTCGATGCTGACAACCTTGTCGATGTCAACTTCCTGATGAACATGAACAACTACATGGAGCTGCACCCTGAGGCAGAGGCGATCCAGGGAGTGCTGGACGTGAAAAATCCGGACGACAACTGGCTGACAAGATCTTATGCCCTTGCGTACTGGTTTTCAAACAGGTTCTGGCAGCTTGCAAGGGGGCTTTGGGGACTGTCATGCACACTTGGAGGAACAGGCCTCGTTATCAGGGCTGCCACCCTTGAAAGGATCGGCTGGAATCTCGAAAGCCTGACAGAGGACCTGGAGATGTCCACCAGGCTAATATTATCGGGCAGCAGGGTACACTGGAACGACGCAGCGGTAATATATGATGAAAAACCACAGAGCATGGCTATCTCAAAGCGTCAGCGAACGAGATGGATGCAGGGCCACTACTGGGTGTTATGGCACTACGGGAGGGATGCTCTCAAGTCTTTCTTCGTCACGAGGAAGCTTCAGTACCTGGACCTCTTCCTCTACCTGCTTGCTCCTGCTAAATCATGTCTGGGTATAATAATAATGATAGCGGGTATGGCATATACTCTTATAAACAATATGGTCCTTTTCCCGACTTTGTCCGGCGACACTCCCCAGACGATGATCGACTGGGTGCTCTTTTTCGGGCTTCCGATATTTTTCATCATCGCTTTCTGCCTGATATGCGTGATAGTAGGTCCTTCGATGCATGAGAAGAAATTCACGCTTAGATATGTGAAGGATACCTTTGCATATTTTTGGTTCGGACTTACATGGATACCAATAATTTTTAAGGCTGCATTCTTGGCAAAAGACCAGGGGACATGGGTAAAAACAGAACATACCAGGGGGATATCCCTGGAAGATGTAGCAAAGAAATAGAAGATCAAAACTCAAAATATATATAGGGGGGCGCCAAGATAAAGACACAGTTTGAACTATTGACAGTCAGACGATTCCTCCCGCTTTTCCTGACACAGTTTTTCGGGGCATTCAACGATAATCTGTTCAAGAATGCACTTGTCATACTGATCACATTCAGGCTTGCAGATGAGTATGGACTGAACGCACAGTTGCTCATAACCTCGATCGCCGGCCTGTTCATACTTCCTTTTTTTCTTTTTTCTTCGACAGCCGGACAGCTCGCTGACAAGTATGAAAAGTCCTTCCTTATAAGGATCATCAAGTTTGTTGAGATAGTCCTGATGGTACTCACGGCGGTTTCCTTTACCTTTTTGAGCCTTTGGGGGCTGATCATCCTCCTGTTTTTTATGGGAGCCCAGTCGGCCTTTTTCGGACCTCTGAAATTCAGCATACTTCCGCAGCACCTGAATGAAAACGAACTTGTCGCAGGCAACGGCCTTGTAAGCGCCGGTACATACATAGCGATCCTATCGGGAACGCTATGCGGGGGCCTGTTCATTCTTCACCCTGCAGGAAGGGCGTTCATTTCAGCAGGAGTTGTAGGAGTGGCGACCCTGGGTTTTATCGCGAGCATTCTGATACCCAAGGCAGAACCCTCGGTTCCCGGAATGAAGATAGACTGGAATCCCTTCAGGTCAACTATGGACATAATCTCCTACGTGAGGCCAAACGTGATAGTTTTCAGGTCGATCCTGGGCATCAGCTGGTTCTGGTTTCTGGGTTCAGTATTCCTCTCGCAGTTCCCTACCTTTTCAAAGGACATACTGGGAGGGAACGAAGAGGTATCAACCCTCTTCCTTGTCGTATTCTCAGTCGGTGTAGGTCTTGGCTCGACCCTCTGCAACAGGCTACTTAAGGGAAAGGTATCTGCCAGACTGGTCCCATTCGGGTGCATAGGCATGACGGCTGCCACCTTTCTGCTGTATTTTTTCAGTCTGACAGTGCCAAAAACAGGGGAGCTGGTGGGCGTAATGGAGTTCGTATCCGGACCCGGTTCCTGGGGAGTAATATTTTCTTTCCTCATGCTTGCGGCTTCGGGAGGCATCTTCAGCGTTCCCATGTATGCTCTGATGCAGTCCAGAAGCTCTGACGAGCACAGGGCAAGGGTCGTCGCATGCCTCAACATAACAGACTCTTTCGGAATGGTTCTTTCTGCTGTTTTTGTAGCTTTGATGCTCATGCTTAAGATATCCATAATAAATATTTTTCTTATAATTGGTATTGTCAATCTCCTGATAACACCATTATTGAGCAGGCTGGCGAGGGATGAAGATGGTCACTGATATTGAAACGCGAAAAGAAATAATAAAGACAGGCATCCTCCTTTCAGAAAAAGGCCTGATACACGGCACCGGAGGCAACATAAGCTGCAGGACTGAAAAAGGTATTTTCATAACCCCGAGCGGGATGGATTACAGTTCCCTGGTCCCGGAAGACCTGGTGCTTTTGGACCCTGAAGGAAATGTGGTTGAAGGCGCACGAAAACCATCCATAGAAAAAGAGATGCACACGAAGATATACCAGTCGAGAAAAGACATAAACGCTGTGATACACACGCATTCCGTATACGCCACGGCACTGGCAGCCTCCAGACAGCCCCTTTGCCCGATCACGGACAATCAGGTCGCTCTTTTTGGCGGGACTGTGCCTGTTGCAGACTATGCTCCGATAGGAACAGAAGAGCTTGCTCAGAGCGCTGCACGCTCTCTTGCAGGGGGAAGCGCGGTTCTTCTCTCAAACCATGGCGCTCTCTGTGTGGGGAATGACCTGTCTGAAGCACTGATAAGATGCGAGATGCTTGAGATCTTTTCAAAAATATTTATTCTTGCAAAAGTTGCAGGGGGAGGAGTAGTTTTATCTGATGAGCAGGTCAGATGCGAGGCTGATGACCTCAAGAAAAGATACGGGCAGAACAGATGATCTGATGCTCTGACGACCCTTGCAGAAACATTGCCTTCAGAGCTATAATACTTGGACAATTGAATATTCGGGGAGCTTGCGTGGCAGGCTGAGAGGAAGTAATCAACTTCGACCCTGGACCTGATTTGGATAATGCCAACGTAGGGAACACACTAAATTGCAAAATTTAGCGGGAAACGCGGAGATGGCGTTTCCCGCTTTTTATTTTGGGATGGGGGAAATTATATGGAAGATAAACAGGGGACGACAGTGTTCGGAAGTGCGCTCATATGGTTCGGAGCGGCTGTATCCATTGCAGAGATATTGACAGGCAGCCTTATTGCACCGCTCGGTTTTTCGAAAGGGGCCGCTGCTGTCGTCATAGGTCACATAATAGGCTGCATACCTCTCTATCTCGCAGGCCGCATAGGTGCAGAGACCGGAAAAAGCGCGATGGAGACTGTGAAAATTTCTTTCGGTCAAAAGGGATCTGTCTTTTTTTCCGTGCTGAATGTGACCCAGCTCGTCGGATGGACGGCGGTGATGATCATAGGGGGCGGACGGGCAGTTGCAGTCATTGCAGAAAAGTACACGGGGACATACAATCCTTCTCTCTGGTGTGTGGTGATATGCCTTCTGATAATAGTATGGATAAAAATAGGGATAAAAAACCTCGGAAAGATAAATACTTTCACTATGGCAGCTCTTTTTTCTCTTACAGTCCTTCTCAGCTTCATAATATTCAGTGGAGATACTGCAACTGCAACTGCGACTGCAGGCAGCATGAGTTTTGGTAGCGCTGTTGAGTTGTCGGCGGCGATGCCGCTTTCATGGCTGCCTCTGATCTCAGACTATACGCATAACTCCTCAAACCCACGCAAAGCATCACTGGTAAGCGTGCTGGTATATTTTGCCGGGAGCACGTGGATGTACATGATAGGACTGGGAGCCTCGATCTTCACGGGAGAGAGCGATATCGCCAGGATCATGCTGAGTGCCGGTCTTGGAGTGGCCGCGGTATTCATTATTGTGATATCGACAGTGACTACCACTTTTCTGGATGTATATTCCGCAGGAGTGAGCTTCAGCAGCATAACGGACAAGGTAAGCAGCACGACTACTGCCCTTATTGCATGTATAGCCGGTACTGCTCTCGCAGTTTTTACTCCGATAGAACAGTATGAAAACTTTCTTTTCCTGATAGGGTCTGTGTTTGCCCCGATGGTATCCATACTCATAACAGACTTCTTTATTCTGAAAAAAGATCATTTCACCGAAAGCCTGAATATTTCAAACTTTATCATTTGGACAGCCGGATTTGTTATCTACAGGTGGTTTATGGCGATGGAAACAGTGTTTGGAAGCACCCTGCCGGTAATGGCCTCTGTAATGATACTTGCAGCTGCGGCCGGCAAAACAAAAAAGCTTATTTCAGGAAACTGAAAACAGGAAGGAGAATAAATATGTTTGCAGAAATTTTGAATGAAGTCAGTAGGGACTGTCCTCTTGTCCATTGTATAACCAACTATGTGACTGTAAACGACTGCGCCAACGTACTGCTTGCATGTGGAGCGTCTCCCGTGATGGCGGATGACGAGCGCGAGGCAGAAGATATCGTATCGATAGCTTCCTCTCTTGTGATAAACATCGGAACGCTCAACAGCAGGACTATCCCATCCATGTTCAAAGCAGGCAGGAGGGCAAACGAACTAGGACGACCTGTGATCCTTGATCCTGTCGGGGCGGGTGCCTCATCTCTGCGTACTGCAACGGCAATGGACCTGATGAGGGAAATAGATTTTGCTGTTATCAGGGGAAATATCTCAGAGATAACAGCTATAGCAGGAGGGGAGTCAAAGACACGCGGAGTTGACGCGTCCGACCCGGGACTTTTGGATGGGGATCTGTCCGCAGATGTCATCTCCCTGATCCTGAAGCTCAGAGAAACAACAGGTGCTGTGATCACGGTTACCGGCCCAAAAGATATAGTTGCCGGGGAAAAAGATATATACATAGTCAGAAACGGTCATCCCATGATGTCAAGAGTCAGCGGTACAGGGTGCATGCTCTCTGTGATTACAGGCGCCTTTTGTGCGGCAGCGCATTCAGATCTTGCTGTTGCCGCAGCTTCAGCAGCGGGAATGTTCGGAGTTGCCGGAGAGTTGGCTTTTGAACGGCTCACCTCCGAAGGCGGAGGGACTTCTACCTACAGGTCATACATCATAGATGAGGTAAGCAACATGACCCCGGAAAAAATGAGAGAGGCTGTTAAAATTGAGATTAGATAAAAATTCATTAAAACTATATGCCGTAACTGACAGAAAATGGCTCAAAGGAAACTCTCTGGAAGAAGAAGTAGAAAAGGCTGTGAGGGCCGGTGTGACAATGGTTCAGCTCAGGGAAAAGCATATGGGATCTGACGAACTTGTGAGCCTGGCAAAAAAAATTGGGGCTGTAGTCCATAGATACAATGTCCCCCTGATAATCAACGACGACATTGAAGCCGCATTGGTATCAGGCGCTGACGGCGTACATGTCGGACAGGAGGATATCTGCGCATCCGAGGCAAGGCAGAGGATCGGCAGTTCTATGATACTCGGGGTCTCCGCCCGGAGTGCGGAAACGGCTCTTGAAGCGGAAAAGTGCGGAGCTGATTACATCGGTGCGGGCGCTGTGTTTTCAACATCAACAAAAGAGGATGCAAAAGTAATGTCTTTCGACGAACTCAAAAGGATCTGCGATTCTGTCTCCATACCTGTGGTAGCAATAGGAGGCATTACTGAAGATAACATAATGGAGCTTTCGGGTTCCGGGATCGCAGGAGCAGCAGTTGTTTCGGCGATATTTGCCAAAGAGGATGTCGCGGTATCGGCTGCAAAACTGTTGACACTTACCGAAAAAATGCTGGAGAGCAAATAAGGCAAAAGGAGAGATCGAAATGATCAGAAAGGTATTGACGATCGCCGGTTCCGACTGCAGCGGCGGCGCGGGCATTCAGGCAGATCTCAAAACGATGACAGCCTTCGGTGTCTACGGAATGAGCGTTGTCACTGCACTGACAGCGCAGAATACCACGGGAGTTTCCGGAATAATCGAGGTAGATCCTGATTTTGTGGCAAAACAGATAGACGCGGTTTTTACGGACATCCGTCCCGATGCTGTCAAGATCGGCATGGCAGCGAATTCATGCCTGATCAGGATAATATCAGAGAAACTTAAAGAGTATGATGCAGTAAATATTGTGGTCGATCCGGTAATGGTATCGACAAGCGGAAGCAGGCTTTTGAGGGATGACGCCGTGAACTCGCTCACAGAAGAACTTATACCTCTTGCGAAAGTCATAACCCCAAACATCCCGGAAGCTGAAGTCCTGAGCGGCATCAGGATCAAAGAGAGGGAGAGTATGGCTGAGGCCGCACGTCTGATCGCAGAAAAAACAGGGGCAGGTGTACTTCTTAAGGGAGGGCATTTTGGTGACAGGGCGGATGACCTTCTCGTAACACGTGAAGGTTCAGAGGTCTGGTTTTACTCTGAAAGGATAGACAACCCGAATACTCACGGCACAGGATGTACTTTGTCATCTGCAATAGCATGTGGGCTTGCATCGGGTCTTTCACTGGAAGATAGCGTCCTGGCTGCAAAAGAGTACATTTCGGATGCGCTGAAAAGCGGTCTGGATCTCGGAAGGGGCAGAGGCCCCCTTGATCATTGCTGCAGGCTCAGAACTGTAAGAGAGTAAATAAAAAAACCGGCGGCATAAGCCTCCGGTTTTTTTATTTCATCGTGATGTAATTATTACTGAGAAATCGCGCTGACAGGGCAGGTCGCAACGCAGGCCCCGCACTCTACACATGTGTCGGGATCTACCTTTGCTTTGCCGTCATTCATACTGATCGCTGATGTCGGGCAAACGCCTACGCATGCCTCGCAACCTACACAAGCATCCTGGTCAACTACTGCTTTAGCCATTGTAAGAAGTCCTCCTTAGATTATGTTTCAAAAGTATTTTTGCGGAAAAATGAAACCCCGCACCTGCGTATTCTATATTGAAAAAGAAAATGCATCAACCTTTTTTGTGAAATAAATCGGTATTTTGTTATATGAAAAAATCTATCTGCCTATTTTATCAAGCCGCGGCAATATGAAATAGATCAGAGCCATAGAGATGACAGCCTCAGGGATAACAACGCTTGAATTGTAAAGAAGTGAGTAGAGCCATACGTTCATACCTTCCGGTGCGTACTCGGAAAAAAAGATCGCTCCTGAGAGGACTGATGCAGAAAGATTCAAAAATGCGGCAACAATTACCCCAAAGTACGTGTTTGTCTTAAAGAAGCCCACAGTCCCCACAAGGGCATTTGCAACAGGATAGTCAAGCAGAGCCTGCAACGGATGGACCACATATCCTCCCAGAAAAAGCTTGAGCAGCCCTACGGCAAGTCCGGCCGAGATACCGGCTGTTCCACCCCTTCTGACAGCGAATACAAGGATAGGCAGCATCCCAAGGCTGACAGAGCCTCCCTGGGGAAGGGCAAATAATTTTACGAACGAAAGCGCAATGGACAGTGCAATGCAAAGAGAACCCTCTACAAGGACCTTTATTGGGACATTCATGACCAAACCTCCAGAGCGCAGCTGATTTTTAGCAGGAAAGACAGATAATATATTATCGTTTGGTTGCTGTCAAACAGCTTATTCAGCGGTATATTTTAAATAAACATTCTGTTTTGTGAACTTAGGAAGAGGTCAATGTCAGAAAAGGGACCCTTTCTCCGCTCCTATTATACATAAAGTTCAGCGTTAACCAGCTTTTTCCAATTATATGCATTGCAGATATTTGTTCAGATCAGATCCTTATTGAACGTGCAAGAGTAGACAGATTACTTGTTAAGGTAGTAGAATTACTTATACGGGTAAAAATAAAAGTACCCTTTTCATTTGCTGCATAATACTTTATGCCAAGCCGCTTTTGACGGTTATTATTTCGAAAGACGGAGGTGGTTTATCGGTAGGTTTTCTTTTCACACGGTTTTGTACATTCATACAAATATTTTTATTATTTTTTCAAAAATTGAAAGGGGAGTTGTCTTATTATGGAGCCTCGTAAACCTTCACTGGCGTTGACTCTTGCAGTGTTTTTATCAGCAGCTGCACTTATTGGGGCCAGTGTCTTGGTATGGGAAGTTGATATTCACATCGCACTTATCCTTAGCGCAATGATTGCGATCACGGTTGGAGTTGCAGTCCTTAAGTATGATTACGCCACAATCGAAAAAGGTATTATAGACGGCATAATGACAGGCATGCAGGCCTGTCTCATCCTTTATACAGTTGGTCCGCTTATCGGGACGTGGATCCTCAGCGGAGTAGTACCAACCATGATTTACTATGGGCTGGCCATTTTAAACCCGTCAATTTTCCTTTTTGCCACACTGCTCATCTGCTCAGTCGTCTCGCTTTCAACGGGTACATCATGGGGGACATCGGGAACTGTCGGCATAGCCCTTATGGGGATCGCGCTTGGTCTTGGCATCCCTGCACCTCTCACGGCAGGCGTAGTAATTTCAGGAGCATACTTTGGCGACAAAATGTCTCCGCTTTCTGATACTACCAACCTGGCACCGGCTGTTGCGGGCACTGACCTTTTCCAGCACATCAGAGCCATGGTGTGGACCACAGGGCCTACTTACATCATAGTTGCTGCGATCACGATCGTCATCGGTTTCCGTTATGCAGGCGGAGAGCTTGACGCTGCTAAGATAGCTGCCATCCAGGCACTTATGAAAGCTGAATTCTGGATCAACCCCGTCACGCTCATCGCGCCTCTTGTTGTCATAGGCCTTTCTGCAACGCGTAAACCGGCCCTCCCAAGTCTGTGGGCTGGTATATTTGTAGCTATTGTCATTGCTTTGGTCAATGGTTCAGGATTTGGTGAGATCCTGAATATCATGCAGTACGGCTATGCACCCTCAGTATCAGCCTCTATAGCAGGTGCGGGTGAAGATGCTGCTGCTCTGGCTAAAGTTCTTGCCGAGAGCAACATAACTGTTGCTCCGGATATTGCTCTGGAAGCAGCGAACGACATAGTTAAGCTTATGGAGCGCGGCGGTCTGCAGTCCATGAACTGGACGATCTCCCTTATCATCTGCGCATTCACATTTGGTTTTGCCATGGATACATGCGGGTTCCTCAAGGTCATGCTCGAAGCTATAATGAAACCGATCAAGTCAGTTGGCGGAATGATCACAGCAACCATCATGTCCTGCCTTGTCTGCGACATCTTCCTTGGCGACCAGTATCTGTCTTTAGCGATGCCGGGAACGATGTTCAGGGCAGCATATCAAGAAAAAGGACTCCACCCGAGGATGCTCTCCCGTTCGCTGGAAGATTCAGGAACACTGCTTTCAGTTCTGATACCGTGGAACACATGCGGCGCATACCACACTACAGTCCTTGGAGTCCCAACCATTGAGTATGCTCCTTATGCATTCCTCAACTATCTAAACCCGATCGTTGCGATACTTCTTACCTACATGGGCATTGGCATAGCGTGGAGAGGCAAGGACGGCGAACCTGTTATTTCAAAGACGCGTCCTGCAGATCTGGTTTAATAAGGTAAGAGCGTTTTAAATTGCAGGGAAAACTGCCGGAACTTGAAAATCTACTGACCTCAAGATCAGGAATGACCGCCAGTAACTATAAGACTGCGACCTTTGCAGCAATAGGTGTTTATCTCCTTGGAGGCACTCTCTGGAGGTATTATTCTCTGGGAATTACTGACAAAGCCCTCCCAAACGTTATTCTGGGGGTTGCAAGTTTCTTTGCTCTCAAGTATCAGAAACTTGTATATTTATCTCCGATAGGGATGGTCAAGGAGACTCACACTTGGATCACCCACCACAGAGAAGTGATGAAATGGGAGGATGTCAACTTCATTACTTTGATGCACAAGAAGGGTGAGACAATGGTATTTCTTGAGAGGGACAGCTTAGGGTGGAAAGTACTTTTTGAGCGAGGTCAGGTGGAAGATCTCAAGAGAATTTTTAAGCAGTATATCCCGGATATTGAGATCAATGAGATAGACCGGTAGTTTCAAACACAGAGGCAGCCCCCTGACAACTAAGGTTTCAGGGGGCTGCCTTTATCTTGCCATATAAAATCAGCTGTTTATTTGAAGTGCTTTTTTACCGCTTCTGCAACATTCTTTCCCAGCAGCCTGCACTGATCGAGGTCTTCCTCAGTCGGACATGATTTGACTTCGACCGAAGGCTGTATTAGGGTCCAGTCCCCGCTCTGTTCGGCAAAGAGCTGGAGTTCTGCCAGGGCACCTTTGCTCCAGCTGTATGAACCGCATATGCCAAGTATCCTGTTTTTCATCATTTTGTTTGAAAGGGATCTGCAAAGGGTCGCCATTGGGGGATAAAGTTCAGTGTTGTATGTGCAGCTCCCAAGGACCAGCCCCTTGTACCTCCAAATGTCAGCTACCATGAATGAAAGGTTGTCCCTTGAAACATCGTGGACGAATACGTCCTTAATGCCGGCCTCAGATATCGAACGTGCTATCGCGTCGGTCATGAACTTGGTATTTCCATACATGGAGCCGTACACTACCACAACTCCTTCATCGGTATCGTGCCTGCTCCATTTATCATAAAGATCTACTATGTGGTTCGGGTTTGTCCTGTGTATCGGCCCGTGTGCCGGGCAGATAATTCTTGGCTGGAGAGCTCTTACCTTAGCAATGGCTTTTTGAGTCGGAGATGAATAACGGCCGACTATGTTCGCGAAGTACCGGAGGATCTCATATTCATAATGGACCATGTCCAGCTCATCATCGAAGATCCCGCCCTCAAGCGCGCTGAATCCGCCGAAAGCATCCGTCGAAAAAAGGACTTTTTCTGTCGTATCGTAGGTCACCATGCTCTCAGGCCAGTGTACCATCGGGATCATAGCGAAAGTCACCTTGTGGTGCCCGAGGTCAAGGACGTCCCCTTCTTTGACCTCAATTATATTCTCTGTGATGTTGTAGAAGGCATCGATCATTTCAACTGTCTTTTTGTTGCCTATGATCTTCATTTCAGGGTAGAGGTGGCGAAGCATCCTGATCGAGCCTGAGTGGTCGGGTTCCATGTGGTTTACTATCAGGTAATCGATAGTTCTGCCTGCAGGCAGGACTGATGTCAGCCTTTCAATATAGTCGGAAAGGTTGCCGCTTTTGATGGTGTCGATAATTGCAGTTTTGTCGTCGTTGATCAGATAAGCATTGTAAGATACTCCCTGCGGAAGAGTCCAGAGGCCTTCAAACAGATCAGTCTCGCGGTCATTTCCGCCTATCCAGAAGATATTTTCTGTGATTTTTATCGCTTTCTGCATCGCTATTCCTGCCTTTCATGGTCATCTGCATTTATAAATGCATAATAATGATACAGCAACATCAATGATAGGATAAGATGGCAAAAAAACAAACTAGAAACATTGCAAATAAGACAAAATAATAATTTTCAAACAAGAAAGATTATTCTGACATTTTATTGCGCCCATTTTTTAATCAAGGCTGAATGTAATTTTTAGCGCCTAAAAGAAGGTGAAACACTTCACGTAAAGGCAGGCTTCAAAGTATTTTACGTAAATTAAGAAAAAAGCTTCCATAGTAGATATATTTTTCGGTTTGACCAATATGTCTGAAATGACCTGTCAAATGTTGCAATTTTCGCAAACCTGACTGATAATAGTACGGTGTGATTTTTTACAACCCAAATTAAGTGTGCAGGTGATCTGTATAAACGGTCACGAAATGTTTCATAAGGAGGCGGAGTAAGTGTTTGACCCAAAACAGCTCCAGGAAGTGGCAGAAGGCAGTAAGTGCTATGAATCATCAGTAGTTAAGACTTTGGCGAAAAACCCTGAAAGGAAGGAAAACTTCACAACAGGGGGAGGAATACCCCTCAAGAGAACATATACCCCTGAGGATCTTGAAGGTCTGGATTATTCAAAGGACCTTGGCTTTCCCGGTCAGTACCCCTACACAAGGGGAGTTCAGCCAACAATGTTCCGCGGCCGTTTCTGGACGATGCGCCAGTATGCCGGTTTTGCAACGGCAGAGGATTCCAACAGGCGCTACCGTTATCTTCTGAGCCAGGGAACGACCGGTCTTTCAGTTGCATTTGACCTTCCCACCCAGATAGGATACGACTCTGACGATCCAATGGCGATCGGAGAATGTGGAAAGGTCGGAGTAGCGATTGACAGTCTTGCTGACGCGGAGATCCTTTTTGATCAGATCCCGCTCGACAAGGTATCAACATCAATGACGATAAACGCACCTGCTTCTGTCCTGCTTGCAATGTACATAGCAGTGGCAGAAAAACAGGGCACCCCGATGAGTGAGCTTTCAGGGACCATCCAGAACGACATCCTGAAGGAATACATAGCCAGGGGAACATACATCTTCCCTCCCAAGCCGTCGATGAGACTCATCACGGACATTTTTGAATTCTGCAGCAACAACATACCCAAGTGGAACACGATCTCGATCTCAGGCTACCATATCAGGGAAGCCGGATCTACAGCCATTCAGGAAGTAGCGTTTACTCTTGCAGACGGTATTGCATACATCGAAGCAGCCATTAAATCGGGGCAGGATCCGAACGTTTTCGGGAAGCGCCTCTCCTTCTTCTTCAACTCGCACAACGATTTCCTTGAAGAAGTAGCGAAGTTCCGCGCTGCACGCAAGATATGGGCCAAGATCATGAAGGAACGTTTCGGCGTAACAGACAAGGGCGCCCAGATGCTCCGCTTCCACACTCAGACAGCAGGATGCACCCTGACGGCACAGCAGGCGGAGATCAACATCGTTCGCGTAGGCATCCAGACAATGGCAGCCGTATGCGGAGGAACACAGTCTCTCCACACCAACAGCCTCGACGAAGCACTTGCACTTCCGACAGACAAGTCGGTCCGCATTGCTCTCCGCACTCAGCAGATCGTAGCCTATGAATCAGGCATCACCAACACGGTAGATCCTCTTGCAGGCAGCTACGCTGTTGAAGCTCTCACCAAAGAGATCGAAGACGGCGCCTGGGAGTACATCAACAAAATAGATGAGATGGGCGGAATGATGACTGCTATTGAAAAAGGATATCCCCAGAAGAACATCCAGGATGCCGCATATCAGTATCAGAAGTCGATCGAATCAGGCGACCGCATTATCGTCGGAGTCAACAAGTTCCAGGTCGAAGAAGACATGTCTGAGCGCAAACTCCTTAAAGTCGATGCAAGCGTTGGAGTCAACCAGATAAAGAAACTCCGTGCAATGAAGGAAAACCGCGACAACGTAAAGGTCAAGGACTGCCTTGAAGCAATACTCAAGGGAGCGCAGGGCGAAGACAACCTCATGCCCCTTATCCTTGATGCGGTCCGCCATTATGCAACAGAAGGCGAGATATGCGGAGTTCTACGCGGAGTGTTTGGCGAATACAAGGAAAACGTGGTTCTTTAGGATCTCTAGAGAGCTGATAAGGAGGAAAAAAAGATGGACCGTAAAATTCGCGTAGTTGTTGCGAAACCTGGACTTGATGGCCATGACCGCGGCGCAAAGGTCGTTGCCAGAGCATTCAGAGACGCAGGCATGGAAGTAATATATACAGGACTTCGTCAGACCCCCGAGCAGATCGTAGCCACCGCTATCCAGGAAGATGCAGACGCCATTGGTATAAGCATTCTTTCAGGAGCTCATGAATACTGCTTCAAGACGATCATTGATCTCCTCAAAGAAAAGAATGCAAGTGATATCATAGTATTTGGCGGAGGGGTCATCCCCGAGTCAGACTATCCTACGCTTCTGGGATTCGGAGCCGGAGCCATATTCGGTCCCGGCACACCCACAACAGAGACAATAGCCTGGCTTGAAAAGGCAGTCGCTGAGAAGAGATCGAAAGAGGCATAGGTCATGAAACCAACAGTTATCGACCACATCGGAATAGCAGTAAAAAACATCGATGAATCTCTCAAGCTCTGGGAAGCCACTCTGGGTATCAAATGTCATGGTGTGGAAGAAGTTGTCGAACAGAAGGTAAAGACAGCATTCCTGCCCCTAAAGGATACTGAAGTCGAACTTCTTGAAGCCACAAGCCCTGAGAGCCCCATAGCAAAATTTATCGAAGCAAAGGGCGAAGGTATTCACCACATGGCCATAAGAGTAGACGACCTCGAGGCGACACTTGCGGAGCTCAAGGAAAAGGGTATTCGCCTTATCGATGAAAAACCGCGCCTAGGCGCCGGCGGTGCAAAGATCGCCTTCATCCATCCCAAGGCGACCGGAGGCATTCTGCTCGAACTGAGCGAACGCTAATATAAGGTAAGAAGGACCCCCGTGCTGTATACGCAGCACGGGAGTCTTTGCTAAAAAGTACCGAAAGTTCCAGAACATCAAGGAGGTTAGTAGTAATGGCGGACAAGACGATTGACGAACTGTGCGCGAGTCTCGTAGAAAAACGGGAAAAGGCCGTACAGGGCGGTGGAGCAAAGGCCATTGCCAAACAGCACGAGAAGGGTAAGATGACCGCACGTGAGCGGATCGACGCAATTCTCGACCCAGGTAGCTTTGTTGAGATCGATGAGTTTGTTGAACACCGTTGTGTAAACTTCGGTCTTCAGGAGACAGTTTTTCTTGGCGACGGTGTAGTTACCGGGTATGGAAACATTGACGGGCGTATCGTATATCTATTTAGCCAGGACTTCACAGTAATGGGCGGTTCCCTCGGCGAAATGCATGCGAAAAAGATCTGCAAAGTACTCGATCTGGCCCTTACCAACGGAGCCCCCTGCATCGGCATCAACGATTCAGGCGGCGCTCGTATCCAGGAAGCGGTAGATGCCCTTTCCGGATACGGAAACATATTCTTCAAGAACGTCAAGGCAAGCGGCGTTATCCCGCAGTTCTCCATAATAGCCGGTCCGTGTGCAGGAGGAGCTGTTTACAGCCCCGCGCTTACCGACTTCGTGTTTATGGTCGACAAGATCGGTGTCATGCACATCACGGGTCCCCAGGTCATCAAGGCCGTAACAGGTGAAGACGTTACTTCAGAGCAGATCGGCGGAGCCAGGGCACACAACGGTACCTCAGGCTGCGCGCATTTCTTCGCGAAGGATGAAGCAGAGTGCTATGCTCAGGCAAGAAAAGTTCTCAGCTATCTGCCCAGCAACAATATGGAAGAGCCTCCGTTCATAGAAACCGGTGATGATCCGGCAAGAATGGATCCAGCCCTTCGTGAAATGGTCCCGACCAACCCCAACAAAGGGTACGATGTCCGCGATGTCATCAAAAAGATCGTTGACAACGGAGATTTCTGCGAAGTCCAGGAAATGTATGCCCGTAACATCGTTACCGGTTTTGCGAGAGTAGGCGGAAGATCCATCGGTATCATTGCAAACCAGGCTAAATTCATGGCCGGATGCCTTGACATAGATGCTTCTGACAAAGCAAGCCGTCATATACGCATATGCGATGCATTCAACATTCCGATCGTTACATTTGAAGACGTCCCCGGATATCTCCCCGGACTCAACCAGGAAATGGGCGGCATCATCCGCCACGGTGCTAAACTGCTCTATGCTTACAGCGAAGCCACAGCCCCGAAGATCACGATAGTACTTCGCAAGGCTTACGGCGGATCATACCTTGGCATGTGCAGCAAAGACCTTGGAGCAGATGTTGTACTCGCATGGCCGCAGGCGCAGATAGCAGTCATGGGAGCCGAAGGAGCGGCGAATATCATTTTCCGTAAAGATATCGAAGCAGCAGAAGACAAAGAGGCTATGAGAGCTCAGATGATAGATGAATACAAGGAAGCCTTTGCAAACCCATATTGCGCTGCATCCCGCGGTTTCGTTGACAGGGTCATTCTTCCGGAAGAGACCAGGCCGGCACTTTATCAGGCTCTCGTAATGACAGAGTCCAAGTGCGAGCTTCGTCCGAAACGTAAACATGGCATCCTGCCTAACTAAGGGGGAGAATTAAATGACTCAGAGCGCAGTAGCTGCCCATTTTACAGGCGTCGGCGGCGGACTCGTTATGTCTCTGATAGCTTTCAGTATAGTGTTCATCGTCATTATGGGCCTTATGTTCATAATGATGGGAATGAAGCATGTCTGCAAAGCTATCGACGGATGCAATAAAGCACCCGTAACTGCACCTGCAGCACCCTCTGCACCGGCATCACCCGCAGCAAAAGCGGTAGCCGTTCCTGCAGCCGGAGATGACGGAGAGCTTCTGGCCGTTATTTCAGCAGCAATTGCAGCTATGTGTGGAAGTGCAGCAAGAGTGGTATCTTTTGCCCCTGCAAAAGCCCCTGCGGGATCCAGCTGGAAATTTATAGGCAGGATCCAGAACGCTGAAGGTTTTCAGGACTAACAATAAACTTTTACATAATATTTGAGGAGGTTTTTCTCTGATGGCACGCAAGTACAGAGTTACAGTAAATGGTAAGGCATACGACGTAGATGTTGAAGAGATGGGAGCAGGAGCACCGGCAGCAGCCCCTGCACCGGCAGCAGCACCGGCACCGGCAGCAGCTCCTGCACCCGTAGCAGCACCCGCACCGGCAGCAGCTCCTGCACCCGTAGCAGCCGGAGCCGGTTCGATTGAAGCCCCGATGCCCGGGAAGGTCCTGAAGGTCCTTGTTTCGCAGGGAGCTCCCGTAACATCCGGCCAGCTTGTTCTTATTCTTGAAGCAATGAAGATGGAGAACGAAATTTATGCACCCATGGCAGGAACAGTCACTCAGGTTGGCTGTAAGGAAGGAGATTCTGTCAATACTGGCGATACTCTCCTCGTTATCGGTTAGTCTGCGTTAGCAGCACTTTCCAAGGAGGGAAAATAAATGGATCTATATTTGACCGCGCTGAAAGGCGCTGTAGAACAGTCGGGGTTTGTAGCCCTTAACATACCTACTCTTGTTATGCTTTTGGTATCGTTTATACTGCTCTACCTCGCCATAGCAAAGGGTTTTGAACCTTTGCTCCTATTGCCTATAGCTTTTGGATGTATGCTTGTCAACCTGCCTCTTTCCGGCATAGTTGATCCGGGCGGGTTTCTCTATTTCGTTAAGTTCGGTATCGACCATGAGCTCTATCCCGTTATCATATTTATGGGGATCGGTGCTCTTACTGACTTTGGACCGCTTCTTGCAAACCCGATAACATTCCTGCTTGGTGCAGCGGCGCAGATAGGCGTATTTTTCGCTGTTATCGGAGCCATGTTCATGGGCTTTACGATCCAGGAAGCAGCAGGCATTGGAATTATTGGCGGAGCTGATGGGCCTACGGCAATTTACCTTTGTGCAAAACTTGCAAAAGGAATACTTCCTGCCGTTGCTGTTGCCGCTTACAGCTACATGTCGCTGGTCCCGCTCATTCAGCCGCCCGTTATCAGGCTTCTGACAACAAAGAAGGACCGTGCGATAAAGATGGAGCAGCTCCGCCCGGTCACAAGGACAGAGCGAATCCTCTTCCCGATCGTTTCGACGGTCGCCTGCGGACTTGTCCTTCCTGCATCAGTTCCGCTCGTGGGGATGCTCATGTTCGGCAACCTTCTTCGTGAATGCGGATGCACGGAGCGTCTTTCACTTGCTGCACAGAATGAAGTGCTTAATGCCACTACAATATTCCTCGGAATTTCGGTAGGTGCGACAATGAGTGCAGAATCATTCCTTACTGTTGCGACGATCAAGATCATAGCACTTGGACTTGTCGCGTTTATCTTCAGCACCGCCGGCGGAGTAATGTTTGGCCAGGTAATGAAAGTGGTATCAGGCGGGAAGATCAACCCCATCATCGGTGCCGCCGGAGTTTCTGCCGTTCCGATGGCAGCCCGAGTCTGCCAGAAGGTAGTTTCCAAGGAATTCCCGGGAAGCTATATCCTTATGCACGCAATGGGCCCCAATGTTGCCGGTGTAATTGGTACCGCGGTTGCTGCGGGAGCTATGCTTACCCTTCTTACTAAGTAAGCTGAGCTTCGACAAGAAGCGACGCTAACTTCACAGCATTCGAAAGAGGCCGCTAGGCGTATTTTAATACGTCTATGCGGCCTCTTTCTTCATGTTGCATCGTTATCGCCGCTTCTTGCCGGCGCTCAGAACGTTATCTCAAGATGTAATGTTGAGTTCACAACATTTGAGAGTGCCATCTCGGGGTATTAATATACACTTCCGGAGGTCCCCCTCCTCATGTCGTTTCGTTACTATTTCATTTTGTCTGCGCTCATAACGATCCCGTTGTGAGCAACATTATTTGAAGCCTCTTAATTAAGAAGTTTGCCTTCACTGACTAGAATAAAATATTATTTTTTATTGTACTGACAACTAGCTTTTGGTATGCCAATGGTGTAAAATTATACAACATGCTATTGGGAGGTAATAATAGTGGAAGATAAACCGTTGTCACTCCAAGTCTATGAGGCGATAAAAAAAGATATAGTTTCTTTAAAATATCCCCCAGGTTCATATCTTAGGGAGAGAGAATTGGCAGAAAGTCTTGGCGTAAGCAGGACTCCGGTTAGAGAGGCCATACAAAGACTTTCTCAGGAGTTCTGGATAATTTCCGGTGACGGTAAAAAGATGCAGGTAAGGCCGGTAACGGCAGCGGACGTCCGTGAGATAATCCAAATACGAAATATCATAGAATTTTCAGCTATTGACTGGCTGGTGAATGAAGGAGAGCCCAGGGTCGTTGCCGGACAGCTTGATTCGATCTTGAACGAGATGAAAAAGACCACAGAACAGTATGTATTCACAAAGTTGGATCTCAGTTCTCACTGTCTGATAATTAAAAGTATGCAAAATGAAAGGATAATAAGGTTTTGGGCCACTATCCAGGAAGAAGTTATTAGGATGGGCCTCATGGCATTAAGAGGCGAATATAGGTTTAAAGAAGTAATAAATGAGCACGAAATTCTCGTGAATGCACTGTGGAAAAAGGATGCTAATGAAGTCAAGACTTCGATGAAAGATCACCTTGAAAAAAGTTTTGCTTCCCTTCTTGCACATCTCGATATTCCTGAAGGGACAGACAACAACAGATCAAATGGTTATTCAGGCAAATAGGCTCACCTAATTTTAGGTTCTATATCGTTGCGTGCGACTAATTAAAACAATGTATTTTTAAAAATTTAAAATAAAATTATTTGTTTCTTTTATAGAATTATTATTTTATCAGGCAGTGAGAGGATTTATTAAATTTTCTCATTGCCTGATTTTTTATGGATATCGCTTGACAAGTATGTATCCAATTGAGATAATTGGCATGCCAAAACAAGTATGGAATATAGTGATAGCTATGGCATGTCGGATTGACATATTCCTGCTGCTACAAAAAAGGAGAGTGTGGATAGTAATGAGATTCTGTGTAAGAGAGAAAAATGGCAATGAAGTAAACATTGACTTTATACCGGTACATATTATTAACGCCGGATATACAGGAAGAGACCAGGCTGCAGTTCAGGCCCACATAGATGAGCTTAAGGAAGAAGGTATTCCTGCTCCGGATAAGACACCGGTTTACTTTACCAAGTTTGAAAAGAGGATCACTCAGGAAAACTCTTTTGAAGTCCTTGACGAAACAGACCATTCCGGTGAAGCTGAGTTTGCCCTGCTGTTTTACAATGGAGAAGTATATGTCGGAGCAGGGAGTGACCATACGGACAGGAAGCTGGAGACAGTGGATATTCCAAAAGCCAAGCAGATATACCCGAATACGATCAGCAGGGATCTTTGGAAACTTTCTGATGTTGTTGACCACTGGGATGATATTATCATCCGCAGCTGGATCAAGATCGACGGAGTAAGAACACTCTTTCAGGAAGCAGTGCTCACTGCTATGCTTGATGCCAACGATATCATTGATCGCGTAAAAAAACTTCTTGTTGATCCTGAAGATACTCAGGGCCTTGTGGTTTATTCCGGAACTGTTGCATCGATCATTAAATCAGAATATAGTCCCTACTTTGAAGTTGAGCTGGAAGATCCGGTCCTTGGCAGAAAACTTCGTAATTATTACGAACTGGAGCCTAAGTCATCCTGGTACAAAGGTGACTAAGCAATACGTTGTTTTGGTAGTTTTCTGAATAAGTTTTTACTATATTAATTCCAAATTTTAAGGAGGTTATACAGTAATGGCAAAACAGGAATATGAAATTTGCGATGTTGATCTTTACGGAGAATGGCGTCTGGTAGAGGGCGGTTACAATGGTACAATGGAAAAAGTTCTTTCCTATGACCCCGAGACCGGAAACTACACAAGGCTTCTGAAATTCCCTCCTCAGACCAAAGTCCCTGATCTTCTTTCTCATGACTTCTGTGAGGAAGTATACATCCTTGAAGGGTTCCTCAAAGACGAGAAGAAAGATATAACGATGAAGGCAGGGTATTATGGAAGCCGTCTGCCGGAAATGAAACATGGACCTTATGACATTCCTCTCGGATGTGTAACCATGGAGATCCGCTACCAGGATCCCTCAAAGCCGATCGATCCTGAATGCACGCTTCTGAAGAATAAACTGGGAGCTCCCAGATAACCGGAATGTGAATTTTTTGTTGGAAGAAAAATGGCAGAATGACTGTTTTTCTTCCATTTTTTTAAAAATCAGGAGGTAAAAATAATGAAGCCAAATCTTGCCGTAGAGTACTGCGGAGTTAAATTTAAAAATCCCATGGTTATCGCATCTGCTTCCCCGAGTAAAAACGGTGAATACATGAAGCGCTGTGCGGATTCAGGAGCAGGCGGAGTCATCGCAAAAACTTTCAGCCCTGAACCACTTGCACAGAAGTATGTATCCCCCCGTTTTACGGTCCTGAATAAAAAAGGCTGGCCCCACAGTTATTCAAATTATTCCTGCGAATTTTTGGCAACATACAATACTGAACAATGGATGCAGGAAATGAAGGCAGCGAAGGCTGCCTGTGATGAGAGAGACTGCACCCTGGTGGGAAGCATATCAGGGAACTCAAAAGAGAGCTGGACAGAACTGGCAAAAAGAATGGAAGACATAGGGCTTCCAATGCTTGAACTGAACTTTGGCTGTCCGCACCCAAAGGATCTTGGCTATAAGAGCGGCCAGGAGTTAGGAAACTCTCCCGAGGCGGCGGCAGAAGTAACGAAGATAGTCTGTGACAGCGTAAATATCCCTGTCTTTGTAAAATTGACAAGCGAAGCAGTTAATATCGTTGATGTTGCGGGTCTGTGCAAAGCTTCCGGAGCAGCAGGTTTTACAGTTGTCAACAGATTCTCTGCGCTGGATGTAGACATAGAAACAGGACGCCCCCTTCTTCACGGAGGATTTGCCGGAGTTGGAGGTCCCTGGATGAGACCTATCACACTTAAATGGATAGCAAAAATAGCAGAGGCACACGGTATGCCTATCTCTGCAACTAACGGTATATTCAGCTGGGAAGATGTGATCAAGTGCATCATGTGCGGAGCTACCACAGTCCAGACCTGTACAGCTATCATGTACGGCCCGAAACAGTTTGGCGAGGTAAAGGTCTTCCTTGAAGGAGTAGAAAAATATCTTGTCGAACACAATATTGATGATATCAATAAGCTGAGAGGCATAACACTGCCCCAGATCACGACATGGGACAAGGTCGATCGTGATCACAAGGCGATCAGCAGAGTCGTTGAAGAAAAATGCATTGGATGCGGACTTTGTCCCAGCTGGTGTTTCTACGACGCGATCCGGATGGTCGAAAAAGACGGTAAAAAGAAAGCAATTATCGATCCCAATAAATGCGACGGCTGCGGACTTTGCCCCGCCCTTTGTCCCAAGGATGCAATAGTTATGGAGGGTGAAGTACCAATATACCTTGGTGATTATAGGTAGGAGAATGATTGCAATGATACGAAAATTAGAATTGATTACATCAATAATGGCTGTATTTTTTTTGTCAATTGCGGTGATACTGGTTGCTTTTAATGTTGTTGGTAGGTATGTTTTTAATTATGGAGCCCCTTGGTGTGAAGAAGTTATACGTTATTCTGTAATATTTGCAACTTTTTTTGGACTTAGTCTTGCAATTGCTAAAAATCAGAGTATGAAAATCGATATATTGTTACAAATAACAAAAAATAAAGTCAAATATTTTATTAACATTCTAGGTGTTTTAGTAGAATTCATAGTTTTATGGTTTTTAGTTTATTTTTCATATTTACTTGTTTCTGAAGCTATAAAAACAGGTCAAATAACTCCATCTACAGACTATCCTATATATATTGCTTACTTTATCGTTGCTTTAGGCGTATTATTTTGTGCAATAAGGTCAATTGAAGCATTAATAAATGCTTTAAGAGAGAAGGTGAAATAATGGAAATGGCCGTAGTGCTATTTGCAACGCTTTTTTTGCTCCTTTTTTTAAGTGCCCCAATATATATTGCGTTGACGGCATCTTCTCTAATTACTATGTTTATTTTTGGCGATTATAGTTTATCTGCCGTTATGCAAAGAATTTTCGGTGGGATGGACAAATTTGCACTAATGTCCTTGCCTTTTTATGTAATGGCTGCAGATATCATGACAATTGGGGGTATGTCCAGGAGAATCGTAGACTTTGTCAATGTGCTCATGGGAAACTTTAGGGGAAGTCTTGCAATTGTTACACAAGGAGCGTGTATGTTTTTTGGTGCTCTTTCTGGATCGAGTCCCGCGACTGTTGTTGCCATAGGTTCGATGATGTATCCGAGGATGACGGAAGATGAAGGTTATTCAAAGAATTTTACTACAGGGCTGATTACTTCTTCAGGAGCCGTTGCACTACTAATACCTCCAAGCATAACATTCATTGTTTATGGTGCAACAACTGGTGTTTCTGTAGCGGCGTTGTTTGCTGGTGGTTTGGGGGCTGGACTTGTTTTTGGTGGTTCGATTATGCTTTACAGCTACTATTACGCATTAATTAACAATATTGTGATTAAGGAGAAACCCTCTACTAGAGAACTCGTAAAAGCAGCAAAGGACGCTTCTTGGGCACTTGGTGTACCAATAATTATTGTTGGTGGGATATCAGCAGGAGTATTTACACCGACGGAGGCAGCTGGTTTTTCGGTTGTATACGCTCTACTTGTGTGTATGTTTGTTTATAAAGAGTTAACATTAAAATCTCTGTATAGTGCATTGATGAGTTCTGTCGTCACAATAGGGCAATTAATGATTTTATTGGGTACAGCAGGGTTGTTTGGGTGGGTCCTAACTATTTCTTTTTTTCCTCAAATCCTTACTGAAACTATAGTAGCAACGATAACATCCAAATATACAATGCTTTTTATTGTCAATATTGTATTTTTGATTGCCGGAATGTTTATTGATGCTGGCGCTGCAGTTATGATTTTAGCCCCTTTAGTTTATCTTCCTATGCTAAAACTAGGTGTAGACCCAGTACATCTTGGAGTGGTTATGGTAACAAATTTATCAATAGGAATGTTTACCCCTCCCTTTGGTCTAAATCTATTCGTTGCTCGAAGTGTTACGGGGCTCCCTTTGGGTAAAATTTACAGATCTGTATTGCCGTTCATTTGTATTAGTATAGTCTCCCTGACAATAATTACATATATTCCATGGATATCCATGTTTTTTGTTAATATGATGGGTTAAATATTGAATGTTGTCTATGGTTTATGTATTAAATGTCGAAGTTTTCGACAAAAAATAAAGGAGGAAAAGATATGAAAAAGTATTCTATTCTCACATTAATATTTGTTTTATGTATTATGGTAATTATGACGCCTCAAGCATCTGACGCAGCAACAACGAAAGTTAAACATGCTATAACTGTAAACATGGACGATTCTGGTGGATTGGCTGCAGCAACAATGAGAGATAACATCAGTAAATGGTCAAATGGCAAGATGGAACTGCAAATATTTCCAGGAAGCCAACTAGGAGGAATGAGAGAACATTATGAAGCGTGCCAAAGTGGAGCGATTGAAACAGTTTATGTTGCAGCCTCAGCCGCTTCAAAGTTTGTGCCAGAAATCGGCGTTTTAGATTTACCATTTTTGTTCCCGACAGATTATGACAAGGCATGGAAAGTAATTGATGGTGACTTATCAAAGATTTTATCTGAAAAACTTGCAAAACAAAACTTTGTTCTTCTAGGCATTGCACCCTACGGATACAAAAGCCTTCACACGTCGACACGTCAAATTAAATCTTTGAATGACATAAGAGGACTAAAGATTAGAATTATGCCATCTAAAACGCTGGAACTTACTTACAAGGCATGGGGTGCTAATCCAACGCCAGTTGAGTTTGGAGAGCTGTATGTTGCACTTCAACAGAAGGTCGTAGACGGTGGGGAAAATGGTCTTTCTGTAATAAAGGCCCAGAAATTCAACGAAGTACAAAATTATTTGACAGTATCCAAGCATGGGTTATTTATGGGGTTATTTGTTGCAAATAAAAAATGGTTTGATAAATTATCAGAAGAAGAACGTAATGTTGTTTTAAAAGCTGCAAAAACAAACATTGCCCAACAAAGAAAATTTGTAGCAGAAGAAGATGAAAAAATAATTAAGTTTCTTGGAGAAAATGGTATGTCTGTCTATCGGTTAAATCCAGAACAAGTTTCTGAATTTCAGAAAGCATCTCTCCCCGTGCATGAAGATTTCAAAAAAATATCATCAGGTAATAGATTAGTCCTTGAGACAGTTAATAAAACAAAAAAATCACTAGGATACTAGTAACTTAACAGTAAATACGGCGCGATATTTTAAACATCGTGCCGTATTTATTTTAAATTATATTAAAAGGGAGAAGTATAATGAGGGTTTCTTCGATCCAGCTTGAAATAAATGATGAACGAAATAAACAGGAAATGATAAGCCATGTCCTCTCAGTGATGGATAAGTGCAGGGGCGATGATCTTATTATTCTCCCTGAACTGTGGAACGTTGGGTTCTTTAATTATGACAACTACAAAAACTATGCCGAAGCAATTGACGGAGAGACAGCCTCCGCTATTTCAGCAAAAGCGCGTGAGTTGGGTGCCTATGTTTTTTCAGGCAGCTTTGTAGAAAAACAGGAGGATAAATATTACAACGCAAGCGTCCTTTTCGACAGGGAAGGAAAAAACGTTGCAGAATACAGAAAGATCCACCTTTTTACCTATAAATGCAAGGAACCGGAGATACTCACACCGGGAGACAAGTTAACGGTTGTAGATACAGAATTCGGAAAAATTGGACTTGCCACCTGTTATGACCTCAGGTTTCCGGAACTTTTCAGAAAAATGACCGTTGAAATGGGGGCAGAATTTTTCCTTGTTACCTCCGGATGGCCATATCCCAGACTGGAAGCATGGAATGTGCTTAACCAGGCCAGAGCCCTTGAGAACACATGTTATCTCATCTCATGCAACGCAGCAGGTGTAAATAAAGGAATAAGGCTTGCCGGACACAGCCAGATAGTAGATCCATGGGGCAATGTTCTTGCAGGGACAGGATATGAAGAAGCAATTGTGAAAGCCGAAATATCAAGAGAAGAACTTTTAAGAATAAGAAAAGAATTCCCAGTGCTCGAAGATCGTAAACTTTAGAAAAAGTAAATTTTATATAAATTATGGCTACTTAACAAAAAATTAAGTAGTCATAATTTTAATATGTGAAAAAACATATTTTACATAAATATTAATTTTATATTTTTGTTTTGGGGTGTTAGTAATGTTCGATAATGAAGTTCGATTGTTATCCCCTACTTTTTTTAGACTTTTTATACCTTTCGGATTAGGATATTTTTTGTCGGTTCTTTTAGGCAGCGCCAATGCCATAATGTCGCCCGTACTTGTCGAAACATTTACACTTTCTCCGGCAGATTTAGGCTTGATGACTTCAATTTACCTAATATCATTTGGGATCGCACAATTTCCATTGGGAGTGTTGCTTGACCGATATGGCGCGAGACGGACATTGGCATTTTCTCTTCTATTCGCAGTATTAGGAACAGTAGTTTTTGCAAGATCAAACAACTTATTTCATCTTGTAATATCTAGGTCGCTACAAGGTGTAGGATTGTCATGTGCTTTGATGGCAGCATTCAAAGCTTACTCAGAATATCTGTTACCAGAAAACATTCCGCTTGTTTATAGTATGCAATGTCTATTTGGAGGAATAGGAGGGATGGTGGCGACTCGTCCAATTTCTCTTATTTTAAAAGTAATAAACTGGCGCGAATTATTTATCATTTTAGCTTTTTTAGTATTTATTGTGATAATTTGCGTATGGTTTTTACCTCCATATAGGCAGAATTACAAAAAAAATAATAAAGTGTCATTTGTATTTCAATTACAAACAATGTTCGAATTTATCAGGGATCCAAGATTTTGGAAGATTGCCCCTATTGCCATAACAGGTGATAGTGTAATGTTTGCTTATCTTTATTTATGGATTGGACCTTGGATGAAAGATGTCGCACTATTAGATAGTAATTTAACATCAAAATATATGTTGTTTGCATTTACCGGAGCTGCGTTTGGATATTTTACAAATGGAGCCCTGTTAAATTGTTTCCAAAGAAAAAACTTAATATCAGGAGAAAAACTTTATTTTGTTACAGGGGTGTTACTTTCAACCTCTTTATTATTAATAGCGTTAATGGACCCTAAGATTTCATTGTATTTATGGCCAATCGTTATGTTTTTATCAACTATGACAATGATTTCATTTTCTTTGTTGAATAGATATTTTGCTATTTTAGAAGTAGGAAGAGTAATGTCTTTATTAAATTTCATGATATTTTTTACATCATTTTTAATGCAATGGTTTATTGGATTAATATTAAATAAATATCCTGTCATCGATGGCCATTTTTCTTCAGTAGGTTACAAAGAAAGCCTTATTATTATTGTTATGTTAAATATAATTGCTGATATTTACGTTTATAAAAGATTAGATTTATAAAATATATAACTTAATATAAATAAAATTATACATTGAAATCACATAAACATTAATTTAAAATATTCTTTTTAAATTAATGTTTATTATATCGACAAAACTTTTGTTTGTTTAAACTAAATAAAAGGATTGTTAAGGCAATGTATTTGCAGGTACAGACCATGAAGAAATCGTAGCAAAAGTATAAATATCTAAGTAAGAAGTCATATGCATCAAGAAAGAATTTCTTGTTCTTAATGACAGTAGATTATAATACTGCAGGTCAGTTGTAAATTTACAATTTGAGGCCGCTTTGATTTTTACAAGCGGTTGTTTTTATGGCTTTTTTGAGGATCCTCAGCAAAAATTAAAATCATTGGTTATAATGTTATAGATTTGATCATTGTGTCTGGGGTGTTTGTATTGCACGATAAAGAAGTTTCACTGCTCTCTCCTCTATTTTTAAGGCTTTTTATCCCGTTTGGCCTGGGGTATTTTATATCGGTACTGCTTGGCAGCGGCAACGCTATTATGTCTCCCATACTTGTGGAAACATTCTCGCTTTCTCCTTCTGATCTGGGGTTCATGACATCAATTTACCTCATATCTTTTGGAGTGGCGCAGTTTCCTCTTGGTGTCTGGCTTGACCGTTACGGGGCAAGGAAGACCCTGGCGCCCTTTATGCTGTTTGCCGTAGCCGGCGCCCTGGTATTTGCACTTTCTCAGAATATGGGCCACCTCATATTATCCAGGGCCCTTACAGGGATAGGCCTTTCAGGATGCCTGATGGCAGCATTCAAAGCATATTCAGACTGGCTTCCCTCCGAACGTCTTCCTCTTGTTTTCAGTCTCGAATGCCTTACAGGCGGGATAGGTGGGATGGTCGCAACGAAACCGATCGGATATGCAATAAGTCTTTTTTCATGGAGATATACTTTTATATTTCTGGCATTCATTACGTTTCTGATATGCCTGTCCATATGGTTCGTGACTCCAAAAGACGGGCACGTTGTACCCGACCGTAAAATATCATTTGGAAGACAGCTCAAAGAGATGCTCTCATTTTTTATTGACTCGCGCTTCTGGTTCGTAGCCCCTGTGGTGATAGCCGCCCAAAGTGTAATGTTTGCGTATTTATATCTGTGGGTCGGTCCGTGGATGAGGGATGTTGCAATGATGGAGAGCGCCGAGTCAGGTACATTCATGATGTATGCATTTACCGGAGCTGCTGCCGGGTATTTCCTGAACGGAATACTTGCTGATCTTTTCATGAAAAAGGGCTGGCTTTCATGGGAAAAGATGTATTTGTATTCCGGAGTTCTCTTAACGCTGGTCCTTGCTTTCATAGCTATTGAAAACGGAAGGGCTTCTGCGATCCTCTGGGGGATCGTTATGTTCCTGTCCACTATGACCATGATCTCCTTTCCCCTTATGAGGAAACTCTACGCGAGCAGTGAAGTGGGCAGGGCACTCTCCCTTCTAAATTTCACGATTTTTCTCATGTCCTTCATATTCCAGTGGTTCATTGGCGTAGTTCTTGACTTTTACCCTGTTGTCAATGGTCGCTTCTCAGCACAGGGCTATCAGACAAGTCTTGCAATTATTGTTGTTCTCAACATGGCTGCAGTTATCCACCTATACTTTGAACTTAGAAAACGCCGTATAATATAATCAATTTTTCCATCAGGCCTGATCGGCATTTTTTTCGCTCTTTCACCTGCATTCCGTTGTGCGATCAAAAGCATGCGGGGATTGTGGGGTGTATTTTTACTGTCTGACAGAAGTCATAAAGGAGGAGCAATATGTGCAAAAGATATGAAATAGAAGCCTTGGAGATAATGCAAATGGTTTATGACTTATCACTTAAGGCGAACAGGATCCTGCCCGAAGGCCTTAAAAAAATTATAAGTACATCAAGTGACAGAGAAAAGATGCCTCTTGCAAAGCAGGCTTTCTCAGATATTCTTGAAAACGCAAAACTGGCGGAGGAAAAAAACCTGCCAATATGCCAGGACTGTGGTCTGGCTGTAGTCTTCGTCGAGATAGGACAGGATCTCTGTGTAAGAGGCGGCATCATAGAGGATGCGATAAACGAAGGTGTCCGAAGAGCATATATTGACGGCTTTCTTCGTAAGTCGGTCGTAAGAGACCCTTTGTTCAAAAGAGAGAACAGCAGAGACAACACGCCCGCTGTCATCCACTGGAAAGTCTGCGCAGGCAGTGACATCAAAATAACAGTGAGTCCAAAGGGCATGGGCAGCGAAAATATGAGCAGGATATATATGCTTAAGCCGGCGGACGGTGCCGAAGGGGTCATCAGTTCGGTCGTAGAGACAGTGAAGATCGCAGGCCCCAATCCATGTCCGCCCATTGTCCTTGGCATTGGGATCGGCGGTAACTTTGAAACTGTTGCCATGGCAGCAAAACGGGCACTTCTGAAACCGGAAGGTGTCAGGCATGACATCCCTGAGTATGCAGAGATGGAAAGGGAGATTTTAGAAAGGGTCAACGCGCTCGGGATCGGTCCGGGAGGATACGGCGGAATGACGACTGCCCTTGACGCTCACATTGAGACGCTGCCTACTCATATAGCAGGTATGCCTGTTGCTGTAAATATTTGCTGTCACGCACTGAGGCACGCGGAAGGAACGATAGAGGGGAGGATCTTCAATGATTAAGCACCTTAACACGCCGCTGTCGGAAGAAGATGTGATGGAACTCAGGGCCGGTGACCTCGTCTCCCTGTCAGGCAGTATTCTTATTGCGCGCGACGCAGCCCACAAAAGGCTGACAGAGAGCATTTCTTCTGGCGAAGAAGAGCCCTTTCCTATCAAAGGAGAGATAATCTTCTATGCAGGGCCTGCCCCCACACCTCCGGGTGAAGTGATCGGTCCTATCGGACCGACGACCAGTGGAAGGATGGACCCCTACACTCCCTTTCTCCTTGAGAGAGGTCTCAGAGGGATGATCGGGAAGGGTAAAAGAAGTCCTGAAGTCCTGGATTCCATTAAAAGACATCGTGCTGTATATTTCGGGGCTACCGGAGGCACTGCGGTGCTTCTCTCCCGCTCAGTGGTCTCTATTGAAATGGTAGCCTATGAAGAGCTTGGCCCTGAGGCCGTCCTTCGTCTGTGGATAGATAAGATGCCACTGGTGGTGCTTGCGGACTGTCACGGGGGAGATATATACGTTTCCGGGCCCGAAGCAGCAGTGAAACTGATCCAGGTGAACAACTGAAGATCGGATCAAAGAGAATTTACGTGAATCTTAGTAACATGGTTGAATAAAAAATATATTTAAATACACTTAAATAATATAATAATTTCAATCTAATATTTCTGAACGTCAATATTTGGAGAGTGATTGTAAGGAAAAGTATGTATTGACATTCAATTATAACGTTTTTACTGGTACGTACCAGTGAAATAAATAAGAAAATAACTTTTACCATTGTATTTATCTTCTATGTTTGGTAGAATTGCGTAGCCGTGCTTGCAGAGATAAAATTTTTCTTGTTTATAAATCATTTCATCTTCAGGTACGGAAAAATATTACGGAGGTGCTTTTTGTATGACAAAGACAGCAAGATTCTTTATCGTAATGGCGATGATCCTCGTATTTGCAGGGGCCGCATCAGCAGCAACATTTATCAACATCGGGACCGGATCTACAGGCGGAACTTATTATCCTGTCGGTGCGGGCATGGCAAAAGTTTGGAACAGCGCTATCCCCGGGATGAAGGCAAATGCGCAGTCAACCGGCGGAACAGCACAGAACCTTGCTCTCCTTGGCAAGGGTGAAGCAGAAGTTATTTTTGCAGATGGTCTCTATTTCTTTGCATATGAGGGCAAGGGAGCATTTGAAGGCAAGCCTATGAAGGAACTTCGTGGACTTGTCCCCCTTTACGCTGAGCCTATCCACTTCCTCGTAGCAAAGGGCAGCAACATCAAATCGATCCAGGACCTTAAGGGAAAGAGAGTCTCTGTCGGAGCAGTCGGAAGCGGAACTGAAGTAACAGTTCGTACACTTCTCAAAGTCGCAGGGATCGACCCCGATAAGGACATCAGGGCGGAGAATCTCGGACTTTCAGACACAGCCGGAGCATTTGCTGACAAGAACATAGACGCCGCACTTACAGTCGGCGCACTCGGCATCGCCGGAGTTGTTGAGATCACCACACTTGGCACAGCAGAATTCCGCGACATCCCTGCAGACGTTATAGCAAAGCTGGGCAAAGAGCTTCCCTATTACCTGCCCTTCGAGATCCCGGCAAACACCTACAAAGACCAGACAAAGCCCGTAAAGGCCATGGCAAGCTGGAACGTTCTTATCACCACAGAAAAACTTGGTGACGAAGATGCTTACAAGATGACAAAGGCCCTCTATGAGCACAAGCAGGACATCCTCAACATTTCCACAAGACTTGCTTCCATGTCACCGGAGAACCTCAAGTATATCCAGGTCCCCCTTCACAAGGGTTCATTGAAGTACTACAAAGAGATCGGCGCTGTTAAATAAGCAAACATAAAAAAGTATTTCATAGTGGGGGCATATACTGCCCCCACAGTATTTTTAAGCAGGAGGCAGTATTTATGAGCGACGAAATTATCAAGAACAATGGTGAAAAGCACAACATCCTTGATGAAGTATCTATGGATGAATCAAAGATTAATGAACTGATAGAAAAATATGATGCAGAAAGCCGTTACAGAAAGCTTACAGGCCTGCAGGGCAAATTTATAACCGCATGGCTTTGCTGTATGTCCCTTTTTCATCTATACACTGCCGGTATAGCGTCAATGCCCATAACGATACAGAGGGCAGTACACCTTACATTTGCTATAGTTGCAGTTTACATTCTCTTTCCGGCAGGAAGAAAAGGATCGAAAACATCGACTCCGATCTACGACTGGATACTTGCAGCCATAGCCGGAGGAGTTATTGGATACATAATATTCTTCTTCAATGAGATCGCCCGCCGCGGAGCAGAACCTCTTCCTCACGAGATCTGGCTTGGCATAGCGGCTATCATTCTCGTTCTGGAAGCCGGCCGCAGGGTCGTTGGAAACGTACTTCCGTGTATGAGTTTGGTATTCCTTGCATATTGCTACTTTGGATATCTTGCCCCCGGCATGTTCCAGATAAGGGGATACTCTGTCAGCAGGATCATACAGCACATGTACCTTACCCCGGAAGGCATATTCGGACTGGCTCTCGGAGTATCAGCCACATTCGTTATCGTCTTCATAATCTTCGGTGCGTTTCTTTCCCAGAGCGGCGGAGCCAGATTCTTCAATGAACTTGCACTTGCAATAGCAGGCGGCAAGCCAGGCGGTCCTGCCAAGGTCGCAGTAGTTGCATCAGGACTTCTTGGTACGATCAACGGTTCTTCCGTCGCTAACGTTGCAACGACAGGCACATTCACGATCCCTCTCATGAAGAAAGTAGGATATGCGCCTCATTATGCCGGGGCTGTCGAAGCCTGTGCATCGACCGGAGGACAGCTCATGCCGCCCATTATGGGAGCAGGTGCGTTTATCATGAGCGAATTCCTAGGCATCTCTTACCTTTCCATTGCTGCAGCGGCAATAATCCCGGCGTTGGTCTACTACACGGCTATTTTCACAAACGTCCATGTACGAGCCAGGAAACAGAAGCTCAAGGGACTTCCCAAGGACCAGCTTCCTGTCCTCAGGGAGGTAATGAGAACTGATGGTCACCTTCTGATCCCGGTCATAGTAATAATAGCGACACTTTTGATGAAGTACACGCCGCTCCGCGCCGGATTCATAGGTGTCGTGTCGGTAATAATAGTAAGCTCACTGAAGCAGAAGACCAGAATGAGCATCCGTGATCTCATCAAAGCACTGGAAGAGGGAGCAAGGGGAGCTCTAGGAGTTGCTCTTGCGTGTGCTCTCGTAGGATTCATCGTAGGGACATCTTCGCTCACATCACTGGGGCTGACGATCTCCAACAACATAATCGACATATCGGGGGGCAACCTGCTCCTGACCTTGATGATGGCGATGGTCGCATGCATAGTGCTTGGCATGGGGCTTCCGACGACTGCGAACTACATCGTATGCAGCACGATCATTGCACCGGCGCTAATAGGAATGAATGTACTTCCACTCTCAGCGCACCTCTTCGTCTTCTACTTCGGTATCATGGCTGACCTCACACCGCCTGTATGCCTCGCAGCATTTACCGGTGCCGGCATCGCGGGAGCAAGCCCTGCCAAGACGGGCTTTACTGCTACAAAGATAGCGCTGACTTCCTACCTCATGCCCTACATGTTCGTCTACAACCCAATGCTTTTGCTGCAGAATGTCGTTCCCCATGAGCTCTTTATCCTTGTAGTTTCGGCTCTTCTGGGCGTCATAGTGCTTGCTGGAGCTCTTGAAGGATGGATGTTCCGCTTCATCAACAAATTTGAACGAGTTGTTCTTGGTATTGCTGCTCTGATCGCAATTCACCACAACATGGCTCTGAGCCTTGGAGCTACAGTTGCAATAATATTAATGATGCTCTACCTTAAAAAGACATCGAAAAATGAGGAACTTGAACCCGCAGTCTAGGTAAGAAAACAACAGTCATAAAAAGCGCTCCCGGATTTGGAGGGGAGCGCTTTTTTATTGTATACTTGGCGGTAGAAACGGGGGGCGGTCTGTGAATCCAAATTACATGGTACTTTTTGCTGTCCTGGGCGGAAGCGCCATCGGACATAAGTCAGGGTTCCCCGCAGGGGCACTGGTTGGCGGCCTTCTTGTGGGGCTGGTCGTCAAGGCGGTCATGCACATGGGGCTTGACCCTAAGATAGGCTGGCTCTCCTGGGTATCACAGGCTCTTGTCGCCTATGTCCTTGTAAGGGGCAGCGACTTCTCTTCCATTGCCGAAATACCAAGATATCTGCCTGCAGCTATTGCATACAGCTTTTCCCTTCTCATCTTTACACTGGGCCTCGCATGGGTCTTCTCTAGGCTGTGTAAAATGGATTTTCTGACCTCTCTTTTTGCCACGACCCCCGGGGGGCTTACAGGGATTGCAATAGTAGCGGTAGACATTGGAGCAGACCCTACTATCTCTATCCTTTTCAACATATGCAGGATAGTGACGATACTGATCGTAGTGCCGATAATTGCCAATATTATCGTTAAATATTGATAATAATATATATGATCCGATCAAAAGCGTGATCTTTCAGGAGAGGTAAGAGTATGAATAATAAACAGTCCTTCATCTGGTCCGTACTTTCAGGGTTCAGAAAAATAGTAACGGTCCTCCCTCATCAGGCAGCTGTGATGCTAGGCGGCATTGTTGGTTCCCTCATTCCAACATTTACACAAAACAAGCTGAAGGAAGCAACGGACCGCTGTGCCAGGGTTCTGGCCATACCTCGTAAAGATGCCTCCAGGATAGTAAAAGGGGCATATAGGAACTTTGGCAAATCAACTGCAGAGTTCATAAGGATCCCTGTGATGGCTTCAAAACTCGATGATATAGTCACAGTCTACGGAGAAGAGAACCTCCGTGAGGCCTACGAAGCAGGAAAAGGAGTATTTGTAGTTACCGCACACATTGGGAACTGGGAGTACGCCGGGGCCTGGTGTGCACAGCACGGATACCCTATGAACGGTCTTGGAACTGATCAAAGGGATGAGAGGATAACCGAACTTATAATGGAATTAAGAAAGGCCGGAGGGATGAAGGCGCTTGGCAAGGCTTCAGATCTTAAGGCCATGATAAAGGCGCTCCAGGCAGGTGAAATAATTGCTGTCCCCGTGGATCAGGATGCCAAAAAAGCGGGCATAGTATCTCCCTTCCTTGGATACCCCGCAAGTACGCCGATCGGAATGGCAAAACTAGCCGACAAGCTTGGATGCGCTGTCGTCCCGGCATACTGTGTCAGATGGCTTGACACGCAAAAGCTTGAACTGCACTTTCTCCCTGCGCTTAAAGGCAGGGACGGTAAACCTTACGGCAAAGATCTTCAGAGCAGCATAGACGACTGCAATCAGGTCATCTCCGAGTGGATAAGAAAATATCCTGACCAGTGGATGTGGATGTATCCAAGGTGGGAATCTGTTGAGAGAGGTGATTTCGATTAAGTGTGGGATAGATCCGGGTCGCCATAAAATCGGAGTGGCATTCGCGGAAGGTGACAGACTGCTTTTTTCAGCGATAATACCCAAATCGTCAGAGGAAGTTTTATTGCTGTCGCTTAAAGAGGGAAACTGGGATGTTCTTGCTCCATGGAAAAAAGAGGGAGATCTGAGTTCTTTGGAATGCAGAGTACTTGAAAAGATCTGCCTTGGTAACGGCACATCTTCAGAAGATTTGAATAAACTCCTTAGCAGTATCTGCGAGCTCGAGGTAACAGACGAATACGGCACCACTCTTAAAGGACGCGAGCTCTACTGGAAACTCCACCCGCCAAAAGGGTTATGGAAGCTGGTACCTACATCACTTAGAACTCCTCCCAGAGATATTGATGACCTTGCTGCCTGGGCGATAATAAAATAAGACCGTAAGCTTTACGCTGTCTCCGGTCCCATCAAAGAAAAACCCGCAGATCCTGTGTCTGATTTATTGACACAAAAAATGCGGGCTGTTTGTCATGAAGATCCGTCTTGATTATTTTTTCTTCTTCTTTTCTACTTCTTCATTTTTGTTCCCAGACAGCTTCGCAAGGACATCCCTGTAACCGTCTGAACCGTACTCAACAAATTTTTTGACCCTGCTGATAGTTGCAGTGCTTGCTCCCGTGGCCTGAACTATCTGCGGATATGACATTCCTTTGAGAAGCAGGCTAGCCACCTGAAGTCTCTGTGCAAATGCTCTAATCTCTGAAAAAGTGGCGACATCCTCCAGGAAACGATAAGCTTCTTCCCTGTCAGTAATGGCCACAATCGAGTCACAAAGCTGGTCGGTAAACTCATCTTTCCACTCTAAAGCCATGATTATGCCCTCCCTATAGTAATGTGCTAAATACTTGCAATGTACGCTCTAAGAATACGATAAAATGGTAAATTGTCAAGAGAAGTAAAACATTGCAAATTAATTTGCTCTAAATGTAGAGATAAATGTTACAATAACCTGCACAGCAAAGCGCTGAGTGATGATATTTATCAAAGTATCAACGATGGAGGTAACCGGATGGCTAAGAACATTACACCCAAGGAACAGGATTTTTCACAGTGGTATCTTGACGTAATACGTGTTGCAGAACTGGCGGATTATGCGCCGGTCCGCGGATGTATGGTCGTCCGACCTACCGGTTACTCAGTATGGGAACTCATCCAGAAACATTTTGACGAGGCTTTCAAAGAGACCGGACATGTAAATGCATCGTTCCCTCTCTTGATCCCTAAATCTTTCCTGGAGAAGGAAGCAGAGCATGTTGAGGGTTTTGCTCCCGAGTGTGCAGTAGTTACCCACGCAGGGGGAGAAGAGCTTGAAGAACCGCTGATAATAAGGCCTACCTCGGAAACAGTCATAGGGTATATGTACAGCAAGTGGGTCCAGTCATGGCGCGACCTGCCGATCCTGATCAACCAGTGGTGCAACGTTATGCGCTGGGAGAAAAGGCCCAGGCTCTTCCTTCGTACTTCTGAGTTCCTCTGGCAGGAAGGCCATACAGCACATGCGACAAAAGAAGAGGCAGTCGAAGAAACGCTTCTGATGCTCGAGGTATATAGAAAGATCATGGTAGATGAACTCGCCCTCCCTGTACTCCCCGGAGAAAAAACAGAGGGAGAGCGTTTTCCGGGTGCAGACAACACATATACCTGTGAGACGATGATGAGCGACAAAAAAGCGCTTCAGGCCGGGACGAGCCACTATCTGGGGCAGAATTTCGCCAAAGCTTTTGACATTAAGTTCCAGAATAAAAACGGGGAAATGGATTTCGCCCATACGACAAGCTGGGGAGTATCGATGCGTCTCATCGGAGCACTTATAATGACCCACTCGGACAACGACGGGCTGGTTCTGCCTCCAAGAGTAGCTCCGACAAAAGCTGTCATAATACCGATCTCAACCGACTCAGCCAAATTTGATGAAGAAATAGTGCCGAAGGCAAAAGAGCTTCAGGCAATACTGAACAAGACACTCTGCGGACGTTTCGTACAGGTGGACACACAGCAGCACCTTCGCCCGGGCGATAGGTTCTTCTTCCATCTTCAGAAGGGAGTCCCGCTTCGCCTTGAACTTGGAGAAAAGGAATTTGCAGCCCGCAAGGTCAAAGTCGTGAGAAGAGACACCGGGGAAAAGATGGAGATAGGCTGGGAAGACCTCGAAAAACGCATCCCTGAACTTCTTGTCGAGATACAGAAGAACCTATTTGACAGAGCGCTGAAATTCAGGAAAGAGAACACATACCAGGCTGCAGACATGGCTCAGTTCAGGGAAGTTCTTGAGAGCAAAGGCGGATTTGTTGAAGTCTTCTTCGACGGAAGCAAAGAAGATGAAAAAGCCATCAAGGAAGCAACAGGGGCCACTCCCAGATGCTATCCGCTAGAATACTCCGAAGAGCGGGGCAAATGCTTCTACACCGGAAAAGAGGGAGCCCGTAAAGCCATCTTTGCAAAGGCTTACTGATCCGGGAGAAACAGCAGATCTGATACTAATGCATACGAAATGGGAGGCTCAGTTAGCCTCCCATTTTTAGTCTAAAAATTCCCTCATTTATAGATATTTTTTGACTCAGTACTATTTGCCAACACAGAATTGTGAAAAGATCGTATCCAGCAGGTTTTCCGTGGCATCGATGCCAAGCAGCTTTGCGAGCTCTGACCTTGAATCTGAAAGACAGGTTATTGCAAGATCATTTCCAAGACCTTCCGAGACAATTTTTAGCGTTTCCCGCAGGGAAGTCAGAGCAGCAGAGAGGCACTCTATTTGTCTGGAAGTGACTCCGTATCCTCCTGTGACCTTTATGCCCCCCGTGATCTCGTTGACCATTATGTCCTTCAGTTCTTCTATCCCGTCAGACTTAAGGGCTGAAACAGATACTATCCGGCTTAAAGGAAAGCTCATTTTCAACTGATCAAGGGATATTTTCTGCGGCATGTCACTTTTGTTGAGCACGACAATGTGCTTCATTGAAGAGACTCGCCTGCCGAGTTCCATGTCTTCCGCAGTCAGTTCATCTCCCGCGTCTATGACCCACACACGGAGGTCCGCTTCTGTCATCGACTTTATCGACTGGTTCACACCGATGCACTCGACCTCGTCCATGGTCTCACGTATGCCGGCAGTGTCAATAATCCTGATAGGGATTCCTTTGTGGGTGAATGTCTCTTCTATTCTGTCTCTCGTTGTGCCGGGTACGGAGGTCACGATCGCCCGGTCTTCCTTCAGAAGAGCATTGAGAAGGGATGATTTGCCGACGTTTGGGCATCCAATGATGGCTGTCTTTATACCTTCCCTCAATATAAGTCCGGAACGGCAGTCTGCAAGTAGCGCTTCTCCCGCTGAGATCAGATCTTCCAGTCGTTTCTCTGAGTCTGTTTTTGTTATGTATCCTTCGTCTTCCTCCGGGAAATCGAGATCTACTTCCAGGAATGCGGCAAGTCCTGTAATATCGTCAAGAAAAGACCTGAGTTTTTCTGCGAACGATCCCTGCAGGGTCCGTGAAGAGGCGTAGAGTGCTTCGTCGCTCTCAGCCCTTATCACACCAAGCACAGCTTCTGCCTGCGGAAGGTCGATCCGTCCGTTCACAAAAGCCCTCCGTGTAAATTCTCCGGGCTGTGCAAGCCTCGCTCCCATTGAGCAGAGCTCTTCCATGCATTTCTGAGCGGGCAGCAGACCCCCGTGGCAATGGATCTCAACACTTTCTTCCGCTGTATAGCTTGCCCCTTTATCAAACCTTACGGTAAGCACCTCGTCAAAGAACTCCCCTTTGGATGAACGAAGTCTGCCAAGGGTGAGGAAGCGTGCCGGCTGTTCGGCAAGTTTCTTTTGTCCGGTAAATATTTTATCGGCGAGCAAGACTGAGCCTTCTCCAGAAAGCCTTACGACCGCTATCCCGCCTTCGCCCCACGCTGTGGCCAGCGCTGCGATTATATCCTCCATGAGATCACTCGCTCTCTGCGACCTGTTCCTGTTTTAACTCTACAGTGACGTCTTTTTGTTATCTTTGCATCATTACCATTATAATCTTCGATCAACGATTCTATCAATGATTGCCGAATTCCTAAATGAAGGTTTTTGGGAAAGAAAAAAGCGGCCTCATGAAGAGGCCGCCCAATATTTATTGCCGGAGTTTTCTGCTAAAGTGCCTTTATTGCTGCGCCCAGGCGTTTTGCGCCCTCTTCAAGCTCTTCCGGCTGTGCGAAGGTGAAGCATGTGCGCATGAAATCAAGTCCTGAACCGTCTACGAAGAAGGAGGGACCAGTTACGAAGGCAACTCCATGCTCTATCGCCTTCATGAAGAGTTCAGTTGAGTCGATGCCGGGTACCTGCAGCCAGAAGAAGAAACCACCTTCAGGTGTGTTGTAAACGGTATTGGAGGGCAGGTACTTTTTGAATCCGGCTTCCATCGCATCGCGCTTTTTGCCGTAGTGGGAGATGATCTTGGGGAGGAATCCATCCAGGTGGCCAAGCCTGCAGTACTCATAGACCAGTGCCTGGGCGACTACACTTGAGCAAAGGTTTGTGCCCTGTTTGATCATGACCATTTTCTGCATCAGGTCGGGATCTCCGACGATCCATGCGACTCGTGTCCCGGGTGCCAGTATTTTGGAGAAGGAACAGGCGTAAACGACTCTTCCGCTCTGCTTTTTATCCATCGAGAAGATCGTCGGAACGTGATTTCCTGTGTAACGAAGATGACCGTATGGGTCGTCTTCGAATATGATCAGGTCATATTTTTCAGCTATATCAAGAAGTTTAGCCCTGCGGTCCTCAGAGAGTGTCGATCCGGAGGGGTTCTGGAAGTTGACGATAGTGTAGATGAACTTGATCCTGTGTCCGTCTTTGCGTCCCTGTTCGATAACGGCAGGGAGCATATCGACGCAAAGTCCGTCTTTATCGCACGGGACAGAGAGGAATCTTGCGCCGCGGTTTCTCATGGCGTGGATCGCACCGGGATATGTAGGGCCTTCAACAATGATAGTGTCCCCGTCATTTAGCAGAACGCTGCAGAGAAGGTCCATTCCTTCCTGTGAGCCCGTTGAGATGAGCATCTCTTCAGGTTTTGTTTCACGGCCCATCCTTGGGGCCATCCATTTTGCGATGTATTCTTTGAGCGGCATATATCCGTCCGTAGCACCGTATTGAAGGACATCTTTGCCTTCGCGGGCCAGGATCGCAGAAGCTTCAGAAAATTCTGCCACCGGGAAGACTGCAGGATCAGGGTTGCCTCCCGCAAAAGAGATAACACCGGGTGTCTTGGTGTATTTCATCAGGGCCCTTATAGGCGAAGGTTTGACATTAAGCGCTATATCCGACAGTCTCGCATTCCAGTTTACTGAACTCATAGCATGATCCCTCCAAATAATTATTCACAATACATACATAGCCTCTCTCATGTGAAAGAGGTCGCATTGTCATTATACACAAAAAATGCCGATTGTCACCGACAAAAATGATATATCAGCGGTCCGTACAACGTTTTGCCCCTTTTAATACTTCGCATGAACGTCTATTATTGGAGTGTTGATATTAAGCGAACATGCTTCGGAAGGAAGATAAATATGTCAGATGTACAATCTATACTAAAAAACAGCCAGGAGATCAGAAAACTGGCCCCGGGTAGCCCCTTCAAGGCGATCTTTGTAGTATCTTCATTTTTTCAGAAAAACGATAAAAATGGGAAACCCTATTATGAAATGGCTGTAACCGACTCATTCGGTACGCTCGAAGCCAAGATATGGTCTGATGCCAGCTGGTTCGACAGGTCTGACCCCAACATGGAGGCTTCATCGACTGCAAAGAGGCTGGAGGATGAAAAGCTAAGATCTGTTGCAGGGTCCACAGTAGGCGTAGACGGTAAGACAACAGAATTCAGGGGGCAGACTCAGTTCAACTTCAACAAGGTCACTCTCCTCGACCAGGATAAATTTCCCCCGTCGCAGTACCTGCCGAGATCACCGATACCCATGGAGGACCTTGTCAAAAGGTACGAAGAACTGGTCTCATCATGCCGTCCTGAAGTCGCTGATTTTATAAGATTTGTTTATGACGGTGAAACATGGAAGCAGTTTCGCGACTGGCCTGCTGCAGTGAGCCATCACCACGCATACGCAAACGGCCTGCTTGAGCATACGCTTTCGGTCACTGACTGTGCAAGGTCGATGGCTGAATCACTGAGGATATCCGGGTATGACATTGATGTTGACATCGTTGTTGCCGGAGGGCTCCTTCACGACCTTGGCAAGCTTGGATCATACAGGATGGGCTCGATCCCAGAGATGACCCTCGAGGGAGCAGTTCTTGATCACATAGCGATAGGATATTCAAAGTTTATGGAGCTTGCCGAAAAAAGCAGACTTGACAACTCACTAAAACTCCAGATCGCGCACATCCTTCTGAGCCACCACGGGCAGCGGGAGTTCGGCTCGCCAGTAGTCCCGGCGACCCCGGAGGCAATGGTAGTTTCTTCTGCTGATGAACTGGATTTTAGGGTCTTTTGCTGGAAGGATTCCGTCAAAGACCTTACGGAAGACCAGCCAATATCCCAGTGGCATCAAGCCACAGGCCGCCGTTTCTGGAACAGGTGACCTGTATTTCTGTTACCGTCCAGGATAGTGCCGGGCACATGAGTTTAGACAGGGGAGAAAAAATGTCAAAGGAGTTTTATATAACCAGCGATCAGTCAGGCAGGCGGATCGACAGGCTTTTAAGAAACATGTGGCCCCAGGTCCCTCTTGGCACCCTCATGAAAGCTATCCGCAAAGGAGAGGTCCGGCTGGATGCAAAAAAAGTCAGGCCGGACACCCGGGTAGATGAGGGACAGTTCCTGCAGGTCCCCTGGAATGACGATATGCCGGCCGAAAAAAGCACAAAGGAGAATACATCGTCCATCAGGCATGAGAGACTGGAAACAATATACAAGGACGACTACCTCTGGATAATAAACAAGCCTGCAGGGCTTCTGACACAGCCGGATACAAAAAACGGAGATTCTCTTATTACGAGGGTGTTGGAGGAACTCAGTTGGACCAGGACCGATTTTCGGCCATCAACAGTCCAGCGCCTGGATCGCAACACGTCCGGAGCGGTGATAGTGGCGTTGACAGGACCGTCCCTGAGGTACCTTTCAGAACTGATAAGGGAACGGAAGATAAAAAAAATTTACAGGGCAGTCGTTGCAGGCGATATAATCGAATCAGGCAATATTGACTTTCCTCTGCTTAAGGATCAGGACGGAAATACTGTAAAAGTAGATGAGAGCGGACAGAGTGCCCTCACAAGATACAGGAAAATATCATCCTTCAAAAAGATCAGTGCAGTGGAGGCAGAGCTCGTAACAGGAAGACCGCACCAGGCAAGAGTCCATTTTGCTGCAATAGGCCATCCGATCATCGGAGACAGGAAATATGGCGGAGACGCGGGACGGTCAAAACGGCCGCTGCTTCACGCGTTCTCAGTTACCTTACCTGACGACAGTGGATTGCCGGAAACAATAAGGGGAAGGGAATTCAAAGCTCCTCTTCCAAAAGATATGGAGGAATATTTTAATGAGATGTGACCTTTGTGAAGACCAGAAGTGTCGCGAGGGAGAACCCTGCATAGAGAGGAACAGCATTGAACTTTATTCAGACCCGCATGAAAAAATGATGATGCAGACCGCGGCTTTTGTCGAGTCAGAGTTCTACGGAGACCTAAACAGGATAGAGGAAGTGGTCGAGTTTGCTTCCCGAATGGGATACAAAAAACTTGGGATCGCTTTCTGTGTCGGCCTTAACGATGAAGCTGCGAAAATTGCAGATTATCTCTCAGGTTTTTTTGAAATAGAAGCCGTATGCTGCAAGGTCTGCGGAATACCTAAGTCAGAGATGGGTGCGCCTACGAGTGACAGGGTCGGCCCTGTAAGCTGCAATCCTATAGAACAGGCAAGGATGCTCGAAGAAAAAAAGACAGATCTGAACCTGGTCATCGGACTCTGTGTGGGTCACGACGCCCTGTTTATAAAACATTCACACACCTATGTGGTGCCTCTAGTTGTCAAAGACAGGGCTCTGGGACACAATCCACTTGCTGCAGTCTACTGCTCGGCTGTGAACAAAAGAATGAAGAAAAGAGCGGAGGAACGGAAGCGAAAATAAGTGCCAATAGGACAAGCCCCATCTCATTAATAATGTTATTGCAGAGCAGGCTTGTCATATCGGAGACTCTCTGCTATTATTTCCATTGCCCTTCACACGGACCGGCGCATAGCGACGCTGGCCTGAGTCTTGGGAATATCGAGCGTAATAGGCTCAGACAGGAGTGATCATTATGATCCAGAAAGAAAAGAAACAGCAGCTCATCGAAGAGTTCAAAGTGCACGGAGCCGATACAGGCTCAACAGAGGTACAGGTGGCCATCCTGACAACACGTATCCGTGAACTCACGGACCACATGAGGATCCACAAAAAGGACTTCCACTCACGCCGCGGACTCCTTATCATGGTAGGTAAGCGCCGTAAGCTTCTCCAGTACCTCAAAGACCGCGACTTCAACCGCTACCAGTCGCTTATCCAGCGTCTCGGACTGCGCCACTAACAGCGATCTGACAAAGAGAAGCAAAAAATAAGCAACTTACGCATGGCGAGGGGGCAATACCTTCGCCATTTTTGCTATTTTGTGTTATTCTTCAACAGTTGAAGACATAAAATGGGAGGAAAAGAAAAATGAAAGAAATATTTGAATTGGAACTATATGGCAAGACAATGACCTTTGAGACAGGACGGCTTGCGAAGCAGGCAAACGCGGCAGTCCTTGCCGGCCATGGCAAAACTTCAGTGCTGGTCACTGCAGTTCTGGCAGAAAAAGCGAGACAGGGGATGGACTTTTTCCCGCTCCTGGTAGATTACGAAGAGCGTTTCTACTCAGCAGGCAAAGTGCCGGGCGGATTTATTAAAAGAGAGGGACGTCCCTCAGAAACAGCGATCCTGAGCGGCAGGATGATAGACCGCTCTATCCGTTCACTTTTCGCTGAATGGATGAGGAACGATGTCCACGTTGTGACTACGGTCATGTCAGTCGACCAGGCCAACCCTGCGAACATCCTTGCGATAAACGGAGCCTCACTGACCCTTTCAATGTCGGACATCCCATGGGATGGTCCCATAGGAGCTGTACGCATCGGATGCATAGACGGCGAATTAGTCGTAAACCCTGATGAGACAGATATGCCCAACAGCACGATGGATCTTGTGGTTGCGGGTCACAGGGGCGGAGTGACGATGGTAGAGGCAGGAGCCAAAGAAGTGTCGGAAGAGCTTCTTGTAGATGCCATGGAACTTGCCAACGATGCTATACGCAAAATAGTGGACTTTATCGACGAAGTATGCGCGAAGGTCGGAAAGCCCAAGACAGAGCTTCCCGCACCTGAAGTCATCACAGAGATCGATGAGTGGATGGATAAGGAACTTTACGACGATGTTTACGCAGCAGTGCAGATACAACAGAAACAGCCGCGCGGAGCAGCGATAGGAGAGGCACAAAAGAGGGCCGAGGAGCATTTTGCAGAGTCTCACCCTGATTCAGGCAAGTACATAGCGACGAAAATGGATGAAATGGTAAAGAAATGTGTGAGAAAGCTTCTCCTTGATGACAAACGCAGATCTGACGGCAGGGCAATGGACGAACTCAGGAAGATCACCTGTGAAGTCGACATACTGCCCATGACCCATGGATCGGCACTCTTTACACGCGGAGAGACACAGTCACTCGGAGTAACGACTCTTGGAATGATGGGAACCGATGATCAGGTCCTCGACGGCCTCAAGCTAGACGAACCGTCAAAGAGATTCATTCTCCATTACAATTTCCCGCCGTACTCTGTCGGAGAAGTAAGGCCAATGCGTGGTCCCGGACGACGCGAGATAGGTCACGGTGCGCTTGCAGAGAGAGCACTTCATTCTGTCTTCCCAAGCGAAACTGAATTCCCCTATGTAGTGCGCCAGGTATCGGACATCCTTGAATCAAACGGCTCAAGCTCCATGGCAAGTGTTTGCAGCGGAAGCCTCTCAATGATGGCGGCAGGTGTGCCTGTCAAAAGAGCTGTTGCCGGTATTGCGATGGGACTCATCGCTGACAACGGCAAGTTTGGCATACTCACTGACATTCAGGGTCTTGAGGACCACTACGGCGACATGGACTTCAAGGTCGCAGGAACAAGAGACGGCGTTACTGCGCTCCAGATGGACAACAAAGCGGGTGGGATCACAAGGGAGATCCTGACACAGGCCCTTGAGCAGGCGAAAAATGGACGTATGCAGATACTTGACATAATGGATGCTGCCATACCTGCCCCTCGCGTGGATCTCTCACCGACAGCGCCTAAGATAATCACTATAAACATCGATCCGGAAAAGATCCGCGATATCATAGGCCCCGGCGGCAAGGTGATCCGTTCGATAGTACAGCGTACGGGAGCCAAGATCGATGTAGATGACACAGGCCGCGTATATGTTGCAGCGGTAAACGATGACTCGGCACAGGCCGCGGTAAAAATAATCAACGATCTCGTACGAGAGGTAAAGGCCGGAGAGACATTTGTCGGAACAGCAACCAGAATGATGAATTTCGGAGTCTTCGTTGAAGTCCTGCCGGGCAAAGAGGGTCTTCTGCACGTAAGCGAGATCAGCAACTACCACGTCCCGAGGCTTGAAGACGCAATAAATACAGGAGACAAGGTGCTCGTCACAGTCAAGGAGATCGACGACATGCACAGGGTCAACCTGAGCCGTAAGCGTATCCTGGATCAGCTCGACGATCTTGCTAAAGATCCTGAATTTGCTGAGCAGGCAGCCATAGAAAAAGAACGTGAAGAGCGCTTCTCCCACTTCCCTAAGAGCGAGGGAGGCCCCAGGCGTGACAGCGGTCCTAGACATGACGACGGAGGAAGGCCGCCCCGTAGGGACTTTGGTTCAGACAGGGGAGACAGAGGATCTGACAACCGTCCGGTCAGACGTTTTGAAAGAGAACGCAAAAAGTAGGAAATATAAATGTCAAAAATGAAAGTCAAGATAAAAGCAGATGCCGGGATATCCCTTCCCGGCTACGCGACTCCGGGATCTTCAGGACTGGATCTGCGCGCTGCCGAAGCAGCTGTTATCCCTGCCGGAGATCGTGGCTGTGTGGGAACGGGACTCTTCCTTGAAATGCCACTGGGCTGCGAAGCCCAGGTAAGGCCAAGGAGCGGCCTCGCGCTGAAACACGGCGTCACCGTCCTTAATACGCCGGGAACGATCGATTCAGACTATCGTGGAGAGATAAAGGTCATACTCATCAACCACGGCAGTGAAGATTTCAGGATCGAGCCGGGAGACAGGATAGCCCAGATAGTTTTTGCGGAAGTTACACAGGTGGATCTCGAGAGATCTGAGGAACTGGATGAGACAGAACGTTCCTCAGGCGGGTTCGGGAGCACTGGAAGGAAATAGATCAAAAGCATTGATTTGCCATGGGGGCAAATTTGGAGGCGATACTAATGGCACGTTTTTCAATACCTGAAGGTAAAGTTTACGAAGCTGACAGCGCGTCACTGCGTCAGCTTCTTGATATCTGGCACCTAAAAAAAGCTGTCGGAGCAAAAGTTGAAGGCACGCTCGTCGACTGCGACAAAGTTTTCACTGAAGATACCGAGTTTATCCCGGTATTTCCTGATTCACAGGAGGGGCTCGACCTCCTGCGCCACTCTACAGCTCACTTAATGGCTCATGCTGTTCTCAGGCTATGGCCGGAAGCTAAATTTGGTATAGGTCCTTCTATCAAAGATGGATTCTACTATGACATCAGGTTCCCGAAACCCATCTCAGACGAGGATCTTCCTAAAATCGAATCAGAGATGAGGAAGATAGCTCAGGAAAAGATCCCCCTTGTGAGGGAAGAGCACACAAAGGAGCAGGCAAAAGAACTCTTCACTAAGCTTGGTGAAGATCTTAAGGTGGAAATGATCGACAGTCTTGAGGGCGAGATCCTTTCGACCTACCGCGAAGGCGATTTCATTGATTTCTGCCGCGGCCCGCACGTTCCGCATACGGGATGCTGCAAATTTTTCAGGCTTCTCTCACTTGCCGGTGCCTACTGGCACGGCGATGAGAAGAACGAAATGCTGACGCGCATATACGGGACAGCATTCGGATCTGAGGAGGAGCTCAAGGAATATCTCCGCCGTATGGAAGAGGCTAAGGCAAGGGATCACAGGAAACTGGGGAAAGAACTTGACCTCTTCAGCGTTCATGCCGAAGGACCAGGATTTCCCTTCTTCCATCCCAAGGGCATGGTAATAATGAACAACCTTACCTCCTTCTGGAGAAAAGAACATACAAAGCGGGGATATGTCGAAATAAAGACTCCGATGATCCTCGACAGGTCACTATGGCTTCGTTCAGGACACTGGGATCATTATAAGGAAAATATGTATTTCACAGAGATAGACGAAGCTCCGTTCGCGGTAAAACCGATGAACTGCCCCGGAGGCATACTTGTGTACAACAGCGCTATCCGCAGCTACAGGGAACTTCCCCTTCGGATGGCTGAACTTGGCTTCGTTCATCGTCACGAGAGATCGGGAGCGCTTCATGGACTTATGAGAGTCAGAGCATTTACCCAGGATGACGCACACATATACTGTACGCCCGATCAGATCAAGGACGAGATAAAGGCGATAATGGAACTTGACAGGTATTTCTACCAGGATGTATTTGGTTTCAAATACTACGTTGAACTTTCCACCAGGCCTGAAAACTCCATGGGTGACCCGAAAATGTGGGATCTCGCAGAACAGAGGCTCAAGGAAGCGCTTGAGGAGACAGGGACCGAGTACAGGCTTAATCCCGGAGACGGAGCATTCTACGGTCCCAAGATAGACTTCCATCTTGAAGACTGTATCGGCCGTACATGGCAGTGCGGTACGATCCAGCTCGACTTCCAGATGCCTGAGAAGTTCGACATGACCTACATAGGAAACGACGGAGCGGAGCACCGCCCTGTGATGCTTCACAGAACAGTGCTTGGCAGCCTCGAAAGATTCATGGGCATCCTCATCGAAAACTATGCGGGAGCATTTCCGTACTGGTTGGCGCCCGTGCAGGTAAAGCTGCTTCAGGTAAGCTCAGAATTTGCCGGATACACCGAAGATCTTGCGAAAAAGTTCAGGGATGTGGGCATAAGGATCGAGGTCGACTCCAGGGATGAAAAGCTGGGCAAAAAGATACGCGACGCCCAGATGCAGAAGATCCCTTACATGCTTGTTATAGGAGCGAGGGAAGTCGAAGAGGGCACAGTCGCCGTAAGGGACAGATCAAAGGGAGACCTTGGATCGATGACCTTCGAGGGCTTCCTCGAACATCTCAAATCGGAGTTCGACCCTCTCTAAAAATTAATTTTTTCAGGTCCGCTGTTTGTAGTGTTGATTAATCGAGCTCAAAGAATTTATTCTTTGAGCTCGATTTTAGTTTCAATTAAATTTAAAACAGTAGATGTCTCTCTTTGGAAATATCCTTTACAGTGATTGAGTATCCATTTTTGTTATGGTTCCGTCCGGTGAATAGTAAAAAAGGGAAAGATACAAAGGAACCGAACTATTTCCCTGAGGCGTAATTACTACAAAAGTCATCGTAGGCAGTTTTGGGTTATGATCGATCCATGTTCCTGAATTTACATAAATTGTTTTCTGACCCTTGAGGTTTTCAGAAGGAATAATTCTTGGCTCGTGGGTATGCCCGAAAACAACTATCCGCATATCAGAATCAGGGTTTTTAAAATATTGAACTTCTGCCTGAGAGTCAGTTTCGGCTCCGGAACCTGCCTCCATAAGGGCTTCTTTTAGTGGTATTTTGACGGGAACTTTGTTCAGTTCCTGTCGTTCATCCCATGTGGCAAGAATTCCCTTATACATTTTCAAATTGATATAACCTCCGGCTGACAGCTGATAAGGCATGAGATCGCTAATGGAATAGTTTTCAGTGAAGCCGTCGATGTTTGTTTTTATTATCTTTTCATCAAAGCCCCCGTTGACCGGGAAATCTGTCATTAATTCATACCAGGCTTTCCAATAAATATACGCAAGGGTCTGGTCTTCCCCGAAGGAATTTGTTGTTACTTCAGGAATTTTGCCGGCAGCGTCGGGGAATCGTTCGACGACTGAGGTTGTGGCTATTCTTGTAAAGAAGTATCCGGGCGGCAGTATGGAACCCGGAGCTATATCCCTGTTTGAAATAGGATCAGGTGCGCAGAAAAAATTATAGCGATGTCCATGCTCCATTATAATTTCAGGATGTCCGTCGGGAGAATAGCTTCCCAGGCCCTGTACATCACGTTGCTGATTAATTCCTGGAAGTATGCTCTGAATATCCTCTGCAGTTACAAGTAAATCGTGATTTCCGGGAACATATGTTACTTTGATTTTCCCATCGCGGATAATATTATTGAATGCCGCCATTACATGTTTATTGTTTTTTGCAACAATGCCGACAAATTCCTTCTGAGTTTTTCCCCTGAAAGTATCTGCTTCGCTCGGCACAAACCATAAATCAACCAAATCTCCAATAATTACAAGTTCCTTAATATTCGGGGCAAGCCTGATTTGTTCAAGAAACTTCACAAGCGGCTCCCGATTCTTTTTAGTTTCAGTATAGCTGTCGTCAGCTCCAAGATGGAGGTCGCTAATGCATACAATAAGCTTCCTCTCATTATTAAGTTCCGGTATGCCATTGCTGTCAAGTGTGAAAACGTCTTTTAATGAAGTGGCATCTTTCGCAGCTGTTGTCAATGTGCATGTTTTATCAGCAGTCACAGGTCCTGCTCCAAAAGCAGGAGCATATCCTGCAAAGCAGGTGGAAACTGAAAAGATAGTGATCAGGAATAGCAGAACAGATATTTTTTTCATATGACATTTCTCCTTTTTCCTTAATGCAGCTAATAGAAAGGATCGATCGAATTTGATACAGATTTGAAGTCACTACTCAGATCAATAATTGGCAAAAAGAAAATGATCCCGTTGGTCTTATTACAGTAACTTGACTGGTCAATATAATATGTGTTTGTCCGGCTCCTGTACGATCCTGTGGCAGTGGGCCGAAAGTTCTGTCCTTTCAAGCATACATATTAAGTCATTTGCTATTATAATCAAATAGTGACAATGATGTTCAAGTCCAAGGATAGAGTAAAGTTAATTTTTTTTTTGGAAGTAATGCTGCAGTAGATCTATTAGAGTCTCTATTAACTAAATGTGATAGTGACACTACTATAAAAAGTAGGACGCTGATGACTTTGAAAAAAGTAACACAGGCCTCGACAAATTACTGGTGAAGTGTTTAAAAGCTATTGTCACTGTTGCGAAATGAAAGAATATGTGCTAACATGCATAAGTTGATTTATATCAACGGGTTTACAAGCAGAGGATGCGCCTCTCGCCTGCCGACGAAGTAAGTTGTCAGGTCTACCCGGAAAGAAATTTCCAATGGGCTTGGCGCGTTTTGTGCCGGGCCCATTTTAATTTGACCAAGATCTACACTCAGGAGGTGTAACGCCATAGCAAACAGGGACGACGAGCCCCGCGTGAATTCCGACATTCGGGCAACAGAGATTCTTCTCATCGATGAAGCAAATGCCAAACGAGGCGTAATAAGCACTAAAGAAGCGCTGGCAATGGCAGAAGCGGCTGAACTTGACCTGGTGGAGGTGGCCCCTCAGGCGACCCCGCCGGTATGCAGGATAATGGATTACGGAAAGTTCCGTTTCCAGCAGCAGAAGCGTGACAAGGACGCCCGTAAGAAACAGAAGAATCAGGTAGTAAAAGAGATCAAAATGCGTCCAAAGATCGACCAGCATGACTATGATTTCAAGGTGAAGGCAATAAAGACGTTTCTTCAGGCCGGTCATCGCGTAAAGGTCTCCATCTTCTTCAGAGGAAGAGAGATGGCATTCCTTGACCGCGGCAGAGATGTCCTGAACAAGGTCATGGCTGCGATAGTCGATTTCGGCAAAATGGAGATGGAGCCAAGGATGGAAGGCTCATACATGAGAATAATGATAGCCCCTGCCATCCAGTTAGAGGCTGTAAAGAAGCCCTCAGCTCCAAAAGAAGGCGCTCCGGCTCCGGAAAAGAAGCCAAAGAAAGAAGCAGCCCCGAAAACAGCTGATGCTGCTCCTGTTGAAGAGGCCAAAGAACCTAAAGAGGTAAAGGAACCAAAAGAGGCCAAGGAAAATTCAGACATCGAGTAGTTTTATATTCGTTACTGCTGATAAAAACAATAATGCGTGATCGTCTCTTTTAGACAGAGATATAACAGCAAGAGGAGGAACAATTCAATGCCCAAGATGAAAACCCACTCCGCTACAAAAAAGCGTTTTAAGATAACCGGAACCGGCAAGGTAGCCTTCAAGAAGAGCGGCCGTTCACACCTTCTTTCTTCGAAGAACGCCAAAAGGCGCCGTTCTTTGAGGAGACAGGGTATACTTCCCGCAGCGGTAGAAGGTCATATCAAGAAAGTTCTGCCCTACGCATGAGGCCGGGGCTCTTTTAACGAGAAATAATACTGAGGAGTGACATTAAATGCGAGTAAAGGGATCAAGTGCAAGCCGCAATAAACTTAAAAAACTATACAGCATCACAAAGGGATTCTGGGGACGCAAAAAGAACGTATACCGCAGGGCTCGTGAAGCCTACCTGCATGCTCTTACCAGCGCCTTTACAGGCCGCAAGCTTAAAAAACGTGATTTCAGAAAACTCTGGATCATGCGCATAAACGCAGCTGCCCGTGCAAACGGAATAGCTTACAGCGCACTTATCAATGGACTGAAGAAGGCTGAGATCAACATCAACCGGAAGATCCTTGCGGACCTTGCAGTCAACGACATGCCTGCATTCTCGAAACTTGTCGAAAAGGCCCAGTCAGCCCTGAAATCATAAATTTCCTCAGAGCGGGAAATTGAAAGTACATACTTCTTACAGAGTTGAGCAAGTTATAGTTTGGGGGTTCCTGCTGGTCATATTAGTGGGAGCCCTACTGCTATGGTTATCCAACAAATATTTGTACGATATGCCGATCGCAGCTGTAGACGCTCTTTTTATGTCCACTTCGGCTGTCTGCGTGACAGGGCTTGTGACAATAAACCTTGCAACAGGGCTGGGGATGGTCTCGCAGCTCATAATACTCGTCCTGATACAGATAGGCGGACTAGGCATAATGACTGCTGTAATGATGCTCGGACTTGTTGCGGGAAGAAGGATCGGCATAAAGAGCAGGCTCTTTTTTCTTGGGGGTTTCGGTTTGAATGGCGTGAGTGGTGCTGTCAGGCTACTGACTATACTCGCAAAATATACATTTGTTGTAGAAAGCCTTGGTGCTTTATTGCTTTACTGGGGATTCATCCGTCATGGAATACCTGTCGAAAAATCAATTTATTATGCTGTATTTCATTCTGTCAGCGCTTTTTGCAACGCAGGTTTTTCTCCGCTTCCGAATGGACTCAATGGTTTTTCCCTCTCTATAATAGTCCCTGCTGCTGTGATGATGTTAATAATACTGGGGGGCATAGGGTTTCCGGTTTTTGCGAACTGCTGGGAAGCTTTATGGAAGAAAAGCAGGTTGTCGCACTATTCTAAGCTTGTTCTTTTGCTTACTTTCTGGCTTATAACATTAGGAACTGTTATGCTTTTGATTTCAGACTGGAAGGAAGGACTTGCAGGGCTTCCGGACTGGGCCAGAATTTGGAATGCGCTCTTTACAAGTGTGACTACCAGGACTGCAGGTTTTGACACAGTCAAGCCCTCTGTATTTTCAGAGCTGGGTAAGATACTTATGATAGCGCTGATGGTAATAGGTGCATCTCCTGCCTCTACAGGAGGCGGCATTAAGACAACGACACTTGGTGTGCTTGCAGTTGCTGCCTGGAACGAGATGCTCGGCAGGGACGAAAATGTTTTCTGGCACGGGAAGATCGGTTATCAAACAGTCAGGAGAGCTCTGGCTATGTCATTTATGTATTTAATTACTTTTTTTATAGGAGCAGTTGCTTTATCTTTGATTGAAGACTTTTCCTTTGAAGCCCTGCTCTTTGAAGCTGTCTCTGCAATGGGCACTGTAGGGCTTAGTCTCGGAATTACATCAGAATTATCTGTTGCTGGTAAAATGGTCCTTGTGGTCCTGATGTTCTGGGGAAGGGTCGGCATACTCTCGTTTTTTGCGACCCTGATCAAAGAGGAAAAAAAGGTAGAAATACACTTTACAGAAGTCAATATTCCCATAGGATAACTATCCACGAAGGAGCGGAAACGATGAGCAAAGAGAAAAAAAGTTTCCTTATAGTCGGACTGGGACGTTTTGGAATATCTTTGAGCGAAAAACTTGTTGAGCTCGGACAGAGCGTAATAGGAGTGGATCAGCTTGCAGGTCCTGTAGCAGAGATGTCTGAAAAAATTGATGTGGCAGCCCAACTCGATGTTTCTGATGAGAATGCACTGATAAAAGTCGGGGCAAAAGAGGTCGATATTGCCATAGTTACGATAGGCGCGAGCCTCGAGAACAGTATTCTCTGTACCTCAATACTGGTAGATCTTGGGATCCCACTTGTCGTAGCAAGAGCTAACAGCGCACTGCATGCCAAGATACTAGCAAGGGTCGGCGCTCACAGGATAGTATTCCCTGAGTGGGATATGGGGCATAAAATTGCCGAGAATTTTGTATACCCATGGTATTCAAAATTTACTAAGATAAATGGCGGAGATTTTTACTTTGGAAAGATAAAGCCTATTCCTGAGATGATCGGAAAGAACATGGCAGAACTGAAATTTTCTCAGCGGTATAAAGTTATAGTAATACTGCTGGAACATGCCGGAAAACAGGAATCACCATCCCCTATCAGACCTTTTAAGGATACAGACGGACTTTGGGTGCTGGGACACAGAGAGGACATGGACAAACTTATAACGAAAACCGATCCAGAAGACAAGTGATCACTGCAGAGGCTGGATCAGGTTTTCATGCATACACTGGGGGAATATGAAGATGTTTGAGGAACTTAAGGAACATGGGATGGAAAAACTTGCTGATTCGGGGCTTCTGGAAAGGCTTGAAAAACTCAAAAAAGCAGGGATGGAAAAGATATCAGAGACATCGCTGCCACAGGATCTGCAGACAGTGCGTGCCAACCTTATCGGACGCAAGGGCGAGGTCACTGAGGTCCTTAAAAGTGTCGGACAGGCTGCGCCTGAGCTTAGAAAAGTTCTTGGACAAGCCGCAAACGAGGTCAAAGAGATACTGAGCCAGGCCATCGAGCAGAAGAATGAGGAATTGATAAACTGCACCTCCTGTTTTGAAGGAGCGGCGGACATCACTCTTCCGGGGGTGGATTTCACTTCCGGCGGGCTCCACCCGATAACCCAGATGTGCTACGACCTCAACGACGTCTTCCGTTCACTTGGTTTTGAAGTTTTTTCGGAACCTGAAATAACGAGCGAGTTTTATGCCTTTGATAATCTTAATTTCGCCCCGGAACATCCGGCACGTGAGAGCATGGACACATACTGGATCAAGGGCCATGACGAGGAGAGAGGGGCAAAGCGCCTCTGCCTCAGACCTCACTTGACCGGAGCAAGCGTCCGCTACCTTCAGCAGCACGGTGCTCCCGCACGTTTCGTCTACCCCGGAAGGGTCTACAGGAACGAGACTACTGACGCAAGGCATGAAAGGGCCTTCTTCCAGTACGAGGCGCTCATAGTGGACAAGGATTTCTCATTTGCTTCAGGGAAGGTGCTTGTAAAAACGATCCTCGACAAAATATTCGGAAGAGACGTTGAAGTAAGAATGAGGGTCGGATTCTTCCCCTTCGTTGAGCCCGGATTTGAGATAGATATGCGCTGTCTCGTATGTGGAGGAGAGGGCTGCAAAGTCTGCAAACACGTAGGATGGATAGAGGTAATGCCAGGTGGGACCCCCCACCCCAACGTGCTGAAAGCGGCAGGCCTCGATCCTGCGGTCTGGTCCGGATTCTACATCAACATTGGATTGGACAGGCTTGTTATGATGAGATACGGTGTAGATGATGTGCGCCTTTTCCACAGCGCCGACCTTCGTTTTCTTGATCAGTTCAAATAGGAGATATATACGATGAAACTTTCACTTAACTGGATAAAAAAATATGTGGATCTTCCCGAAGATCTGACCATGGAAAAACTTTCCTACGACCTCACCATGTGCACCGTCGAAGTTGAGGATGCAGTCGACCTTGCAGAAAGTCTCGGAGGACTTGTCGTAGGAAAGATAATCACAGTGGAACCGCATCCCGATGCGGACAAACTCAGGATATGCACAGTAGACGTAGGCGATATGGCCCCAAGTACGATAGTATGCGGAGGGATCAACCTGATCCCCGGTCAGCTTACAGTAGTGGCAAAACCCGGAGCCATGGTGCGCTGGCACGGAGTCGGCGACCCTGTCGAGATAAAACCGGCGAAGCTCAGGGGCGTTATGAGCTATGGAATGATATGCTCATCAGGCGAAATAGGACTTGAGGAACTCTTTCCGACATCACGCGAAGCTGAGATCATGGACATCACGGAACTTGGTTCTGAGCCCGGGAGCCCTGCAGCTGAAGCCCTCGGACTCAAAGACATCATACTTGAGATAGACAACAAGTCGCTGACGAACAGGCCTGACCTATGGGGACACTATGGAATGGCGCGTGAACTTGCAGCCATTTACGACCGCAAACTGATGCCCCTAGAAAAAGCTGATCTGCCTAATGGAAGCGGTGATCTTGGAATCGTGATAGAAGACCCGGACAGATGCCCACGATACGCTGCCATTACTTTCAAAAACATCAAAAATGTCCCCTCACCCTTCGAGCTTAAGAGCATGATATGGCGCGTGGGCATGAGGCCGATCAACCTTCCCGTCGACATAACGAACTACGTGATGCTCGCAACGGGACAGCCCACCCATGGATTTGACAAAAACCACATCAATGGCAATATCCATATCAGGACAGCCAAAGAGGGAGAGAAGCTTGAACTGCTTGACGGCGAGGTCCTTGACCTTACGACTGCAGACCTCGTCATCGCTGATGAGAAGAACCCTGTTGCCCTTGCCGGCATAATGGGTGGCAAGCTTGACTCCATCCTGGAGGGTACAACGGAGATAATACTTGAACTGGCGAACTTCACAGCGATGGGTGTCAGGCGTACCGCACAGAGATTCGACATACGCACGGAAGCCTCCTCGCGTTTTGAAAAGAGTGTAGAACCGCAGCGCGTTGATGGTGCTATAGCAGTAGCCGTAAACATGTTTAAAGAATACTTCCCGGAGTCCGAAATAGTGGGTTTTGTCGATTCATATCCTCTTCCCCTTAAAAATTCCGAGGTAGAAGTGCCTCTCGCATTCCTTTCGAGGAGGTTAGGCAAGGAACTTACCGCGGAAGAAGTTATTAGGATACTCGACAACCTTGGTTTCAAAACAGAGGCAAGGGATGGCATGCTCCACGTAACGGCGCCCTCATGGAGGTCGACAGGAGATATCTCGCTTCCGGACGACATCCTTGAAGAAGTCGCGAGACTCATGGGATATGAGAACTTTGATTTTATACCCCCGACTGTCATACTTGAAAAACCCATCAACCAGAGAAAAGTGGAAATGGAGCGCTCTATAAGGGAATACCTAGCCTTTAGGTGCCGCATGCAGGAAATATTTACCTATCCATGGATTGAGGATGAATATATTGAGGCGTCATGCGCAGAGACAGACAAGATGCTCTGCCTCAGCACACCTCCGTCACCTGACGAAAGCAGGCTTCGTTCCACGCTCATCCCGGGTATGATGAAAGGCGTATTCACTAACCTAAGGTATTTTGACAGCTTCCGTATATTCGAGCTTACCCAGGTGTTTGCCGACGAAAATTATCACAGCATCAATGATCCTGCAGAGCAGCTCCCGGAGATAGCAAGACACCTTGGCGGAGCCTTTGTTGGAGCTGATCCTAGGCTTTTATTAAGGCAGGCCAAAGGAACGCTTGAGCACATGCACAGGGCGGTCCATATGGAACCTCTCAGCTTTGCTCAGGTCACAAAACCGAAGTGGGCGGACGACAAGCTTTGGCTCAACGTCATGTATGGAGATCAGTCCATCGGCTGCATCGGACTCATTTCCCTCAGGTCAGCCCGCAAAGCAGGGATAAAAAGGAGTATGACCGTACTCTTTGAGATCGATGTCGAGAAACTGGTGCCTCTCGCATCAAGACAGAACAGGTACATGCGCCTTCCCGAATATCCTTGTGTGGATTTTGACCTCTCAATAGTTTTTGACGAAAAGATCACATGGGCAGAGATCTACGAGACGGCTTTAAAGGTAGAACTTGTCAAAGATGTCCGTTTTATAGACGAATACCGTGGTCCGCAGGCGGGAGAGGGCAAGAAATCTGTTTCCTTCCGCACGAGGATATGCTCAGACGAAGGTACCCTTACGTCTGAAAAGATAGAGATGATCACAAAACAGATGATGAAGAAGATGTCAAAGAAATTTGGCGGAGATGTCCGCGGGGCATAAAGCTCTGGTAAAATAGAGGAAGAAAGATCAGGAGGTGCTGATATGATAGAGCAGTTTGAAAAGCTTGAAGCCGCGATAAACGGTCTTGAAGCGTGCATAGAGGAAATGAAAAAAGAAAACGAGAAATTTAAAAAAGAAGCCCAGGAACTTAAAGGCATAATTGAGGACAGAGACCTTGAGATACTACAGCTCCAGGAGGACTTTCAGAAGAAGTCCACTGTCCATGATACTGAGAGAAATGATATAGAACACAAGCTGGAAGGGTTACTTGGCAGGGTCTCTTCCCTTACAGCAGGAAAAAAAGATACACAATAGCGCCAAATTGAGATAAAAGGAGTTTTTACAATGGACGAAGCGCCTGAGATCCGAAACCTGGGTGAGGGGAAATATTCTTTCCTTGTCGGCAGGCAGAGATACACTCTTACCACTGCGCTTGATGAGGGGCGCTTCGTCCGCATTGTCTCCGGAATACAAGAGCTGGTGAGTTCTTTTCCTCCAACGCTTTCACAGGAGGAAAGGCTGTTTCTTGCCTTGATGTCCTTCTCCCATGAGCTTGACGACATAAAATGCAGGATCGATTCTGTTACCGAAACTCTCAAAGAGAGCGGGTCTGATAATTGAATCTTGTCGGATGGCATCTGATCGACATTTTTTTTATCCTTCTCGGATGCTACTTTGTTATCCGGGGCTGCTTTAGAGGTTTCGTAGGAGAGGTAATTACCCTTCTCGGTTTTTTCTGCTCTATCTACGTCTCGTTTAAATTCTCAGGAAAATTCGGAGATGGAATAAGCGCCTTAACAGGAATAAACGAATCAGTCTCGCAGCTCGCAGCCATTATCCTTGTCTGGCTCGTAATATCAATAATTGTTGCCTTTATCCGCCAAATGATGAAGGGACTTATCTCTGCGATAAGCCTGAGCGGTATCGACAGGCTGCTGGGAATTTTATCCGGTCTGCTCAAAACATTCATAGCAGTCTACGTTGTCATGATAGGTGGCCTCCTCCTTGCTCCTGTAGTCGAACCTACCTGGATGACTGAAAGCGATATTATCCGCTATGCCGGAAGGCAGTGGCCAGAGGTAAAGCAGATACTCGTAGATTTCAACCTTCTTCCGAATGCTGAAACACTGCCCGAAGGAACGCTGGAACAGATCCTAAGACCATATCGGAATGGAGAGTCAGGCCCGGAGGGAAACATCCCTGACAGTGACAGGACCATGATGGGAACAGGCATCCGGGAACAGGTTTGATTTTCATGTTTGCAGAAAAAGCATCATACAACAGCCTTGAGATAAAAAAGATAATCCCCCTCATATCTAAATACTGCAGGAGCGAAATAGGCGAAGAAGCTGCCTTTGGGGCTGTTCCCGCACAAAATTTTGACGAGCTGAATACAAGGCAGGAGCTGTTCCTGTCGATAGAAGACTACAGGGAGAAAAAGGGCGAGCTTCCATGGCAGAATGGTCTGGCCCCTGTGACTCCAATGCTTGCAGAGGCAGATGAAACAGGCTTCCTAACGGGCGAAGAACTCCTGAAGATACGCCATCTCATAAAACTCTCCATGAAACTCAAAGAGATCCTTAACTCAGAAAAAGAAAAATATCCGGTTTTCTCTTTGATCACGAAGGAAATAAGAGACTTTACCGATGAGATAGAAAGGCTCTCTGTCATTGACGATGACGGCAGGCTATACGACTCCGCATCCGAAAAGCTCAAAAATGTCAGGGAGAAGATCAAGGAACTCAGGGAGACCATACGCAGGAAGGGACATGCTCTGATAAACGACCCTTCGATATCTGGAATGCTTCAGGAGAGGGTCATGACAATAAGGAACGGAAGGTACACATTTCTTGTCAGGCCGGATGCCCTGAGCATATTCCCGGGTACGGTAATAGACCGATCGGTCTCAGGCAACAGCGTTTATATGGAACCAAACTCCATGATAAGGCTCAACAATGAATTCACCTCATGCCGGAACTCTGAGATCTATGAAGAACAGAGGATACTGCGCGAACTTACTGTAAGGATACAGAAAAAGACAAAAGGGATACTGGATGCCGAAAAAGTGATCGGTACTATTGACCTCTTCTATGCTCTCTCGGAGAAAAGGCGTCTTGAAAGATGGACGATGCCGGAGCTATCTCAGAAGACGAATTTCAGCTTCAAAAAGGCCAGGCACCCTCTGCTTTTCGACAAAGCAGTGCCAATTGACATCGGATGCGGAGATAAATACAGGATACTTGTTATCACAGGTCCAAACACCGGCGGAAAAACTGTAGCACTGAAGACTGCAGGCGTATGCGTGATCCTTGGCTGGATGGGATTTCCGATCCCTGCTGCCGAAGGATCTGTGCTTGGCATAATTGATGAGCTCTTCGCCGATATCGGAGATGAACAGAGTATAGAACAGAGCCTTTCAACCTTCAGTGCGCATGTCAAACATGTAACTGAGATACTTGGAGGAGCAGGTCCGAATTCACTGGTGCTGCTTGATGAACTGGGAGCAGGAACAGACCCCGAAGAGGGGGCGGCGCTCGGCATAGCGATCCTTGACTGGCTTAGGGAGAAAAAGACACTTGTGCTCGCTACCACGCACCACAACCCGATCAAGAGGTTTGCTCTTGCAACTGCTTCTATCGAGACGGCGAGCGTTGAATTCGATATAGCCACTCTGTCCCCGACCTACAAGATACTCACAGGTATCCCCGGAAGGAGCAACGCCCTTCTGATAGCCGGCAAGCTCGGCATGCCCCGCGAAGTCATAAAAAGGGCGGAGCAGGCCATCAGCGGCAAGGAGATCTCCATGGAAGACCTGATAGCCGAACTCCACGGTAAGCGCGCAAAACTCGAAAGAGAAAGCATAGAGGTAGAAAACTCACTCAAAAAACTTGAAAAGCTTAAAAAAGACTATGAAGAAAAGGTCAAAGAAATAGAAGAAAAACGCGACACTCTCATAGCCAAAGCCGACAAGAAAGCTCTCAGCATAGTTAAAAACGCAGAAGATTCTGCAAGGGCACTTATTAAAAACCTCGAATCGGCCGATGCAGAGTCGACCGCAAGACGCGAACTGGAAAAGAAGAGAAGCCACTTCCACAAGATAGAAAGATCTGCTGATCAGAGGGAAGAGAAAAAAATAACCGAACAGTCCGTGGCAGCAAAGAAGGAGACCCTCAAAGAGGGGGACACTGTGAGGATAATCGGCACAAAGGGTGTTGCCACAGTACTCCAGGTCAAAGGCAAAAAGATCCTCGTGCAGGCTGGTCCTGCTGAGGTCGAAGTTCCCATAACAAAACTGAGTCTGGTCCCGCAGAAGGAGATCCCAAAGGCTCCCCCTTCCGTACAGGTCAAAGTCTCCCGCCCGACTGGAGTCCCCAGCGAGATAATGGTCCGTGGCATGACGATAGACGAGGCGATACCAATGGTCGAACAGTACCTTGACCAGGCCTACAGGGCCGGTTACGATACAGTAACGGTCATCCACGGCCGCGGAGAGGGCATATTAAGAAGAGAAGTACAGGAACTCTGCAAAAGGACTCCCTACATAATAGAGCACAACCTCGGAGGCCCTCACGACGGGGGGTATGGGGTTACCATCGTCCGCTTTCGCAAATAAAAAATTGGGATTTATAGCGATGCTAACTTAGCAAAGCTTGCGGAGCCCTCCTTCGACGTATTGATATACGCCTTCGGAAGGCTCCGCTGCGTGTTGTGTCGTTATCACTCGCTCTAAATCCCAATTTTTGCAATTGGGGCATTTCGCGGCGCTGACTTAGCAAGGCTTGCGTGTCCTCGCTTCGACGTATTGATGGTACTTTTGCGAAGTGCGGCATGAAGATGCCGCGCAAAGCTGCGACAGTATCTGTCGCGGGAAGCGGTTGGAAAGCAATTGTTAAGATATAAGGACCAACTGATTTGCCATCGATTTGCAATTGATTCCCAATAGACTCCCGGCGGGTGCTCGCCACGCCCGCCCTTACGACTGCTTGCCAACCGCTCGTATCATGAAATATATTTACCAGAGAGATAACAGAAGAATAAAAGTAAGCGTCTTTTCATAATCATGGTCATTTGGGT
>JAXQGB010000011.1:0-469445 GCA_034331105.1 Synergistota bacterium
TTACTTTTATTCTTCTGTTATCTCTTTGGTAAATATATTTCATGATACGAGCGATTGGCAAGCGTGGGCAAGCAATAGGCAAGCAGTCGTGAAAAACGGCTGAGCAGTTGCTGAGCGATGGCTAAGCAGTTGCTGAGCAGTTGTAGGGGCGGTCAAACGATAGACAAGCGGTCGCTGGTGCCCCTATATCGTCGTCCCCGAATGCTTAAATCGGGGATCCAGTGTCTCTAGGTCTTTGCTATAACTAAATTTACACCCCTTAAATCTAAGCCGCTGGATTCCCGATAGGGACAGGGGCATTCGGGAACGACGGTGATTTTGGTTCGTGTTTTAAGGTTCTTACAATTGCTTGCCCGCCCCTACGACCGCCCTTACAACTGCTTCACTATCGCTTCCCGCAGGACACAAGTCCTGCAGTTTAGCTATTGCTCAGCCATGCCCTTAATCCCCTAATCCACTGCTGTCACAGTTACCTGTTCCGGTTCTATCCTCAGCACTTTAAAATCAGATCTGAGATTCTTTACAAGTACCGGCAGGTTAAGCTGACTTGAAACTATATTGGATACGTCTACATAAAGATCACAAGGCACAGATCCCGGCTGAAGAGCGTCTATTTCTGCCTTTGTACCCTGGATAGTCAGCTTTACCGACTGAGGAGAGAGCTTCCATTCTTTCCCCTGTACAGCCCCCTCGGTCATGACTCCTACGTTGTTGTATGTCTTCTCCGCAATTTTTTTTCGGATATATATTTCTACTCTTGCCCTTTCAGGACCGCTGATCTCTATTTCAGGCGTTATTTCAACAGGCTGGAGCGGAAGCATGAGGTTAAGATTCTGATCAAGCCCGGAGATATCCACAGGCGGCAGAACAAGGGATGTCATTTTTTTCACAGCAGTACTCTTTCCCTTGATCGCTACGCTTTCGGGTATTATTTTTACAGAATCTAGCTCATATCCCTCGGCAGGTGTTCCGACAACAGAGACCTCGACAGGTATGCTCTCTCTCAGTATCTCGTTTTCGAGAGCAACTGTCACTCCGACCTTCTTCGGGGTTATGTTGATCCTGTCGGCACTTCCGGAAGTATTTGCTACTTTAACAGGGAGCGTCATGCTCTCACCGTCTTTGATCTTCTGACCGGGAATAACTGTCTCAAGAGCCTGAACTGCAAGGACATCAGCTTCAGGACCGCTTATCACAGCTTCCTTGGGAAGGATCTTTGTAGATGATATGACCATGCCTTCCGGTATATTTCCTTCTACCCTGTAAGATATACTCACCGTACGCTCTACATGCCTGTATATTTCAACATCAGCTGTTGAGGGCTGCCAGCTTCTCAGCCTTACGAAGGACGGTGTGCTGATGCTTATCGGAAGGTTATATTTGCCCGGCTGCAGCCCCTGCAGATCTACCCTGACTGTAACATCGGCCTGTTCGACCCTGGAAAGAGCATTGAGGTTTCCTGCCAGCTTAAATTCAACTTTCCTTGAATTGTCGAACATTGAGTACCCTCTCTGGAGGTTCACATACTCAATGTTCGCAGACATCGAACGTGTTCCGTCGCTGTTTCCGTCCCATGCGACGAAAGCCCACAACATAAGTGAGATCACCAGAGAGACAGCAAAAAGGCCAAGATTAGACCTGAGTCTTCCCGTTCCACGTATATTGATCCAGCGATTCAGCCTTTCAATATATTTTTTAGTTATACCCTGCACTTTCTGAACATCCTTTGGGCTGCCGCTATTATTATTCTTCATTTGGAACACTCCCCGGCCACTGCTGAACGATCTCTTCTCTCAGCCTGTCCATAAAGTTGGAGCCTCTGCCTTCATAACTGAAATAATGACCGCAAATGCTTCTGAGCTGGGCCTCACTCAATGGTTTTGAGAGCCGGCCGCCAACTGCAACTGTGATCTCTCCCCGTTCTTCAGAAACTGCTATCGCAAGGGCATCAGACATCTCTGTAACACCGAGAGCAGCTCTGTGCCTGGTTCCGTACCATCTTGAAATGTCAGTCTTTTCTGTGAGCGGCAAATAACAGCCTGCTGCTATGATATTATTCTGGTCAATGACCACCGCACCGTCATGAAGGGGAGTGCCAGGCCAGAAGATCGATACCATCAATTCCTCCGTTATGTCTGCCTTGAGGGAAACAGCTGTCCTCCATACCTCTTTGAGGCTTGTGTTTCTCTGAAGTACACAAAGAGCCCCTATCCTCTGAGATTTGCAGTAAAGCATAGCCTTGGTGAGGTTCTCGGCTTTTATGTCTACCATCTCTTCGTTGTTGTCGACTTTCCACAAGTGCCCCTTGCCAAGTTCTTCAAGCATGTGCCTCAGTTCTGGCTGGAACAGGATGGGGATGACGATAATGAAAGCACTCAAAAGTTTTCCTATCATCCAGGAAAGGCTTCTCAGTTCAAGGATATTAGCTAAGGCACCGATCAGTCCAATGATCATTACGCCTCGTATGAGCTGCATGGCTCGAGTTCCGACCAGCAGCAAAAGAACTCTGTAAATGATAAAGGCAACAATAAAAATGTCAGGGATATCCTGCCAGCGCAAATCAAAAAACGGCAATGGTACCACCTCCTTTTATAAAAGCTGCGGCGTAAAATATGCCGCGTGAAGCTGCCAGGTGTAACGTCTGGCGTGAAACTGCGACAGAAATCAGTCGCGTGAAGCAATGGTGAAGCAGTTGTTAAGGGCTGCCAGGTGGAACGTCTGGCGTGAAGCTGCAACGTGAAACGTGTTGCGTGAAGCCGTGGTAAAGCAATTGTTAAGGACGGATCCAATTCATTGCGGCTGCTTTGGGTCGCAGTCTTTACAACCGCTTCACCATTGCTTCACGGCGATAAAATCGCCGCTTCACGCCGGCGGTCTTCCGGCAGCTTCACGCCTGCTGCTACTGTCCCCTGAGTTTTCTGAGCAGCGCAAGATTTCCCTCATCACCCATTCCCTCTTTGGGTGTTTCAAGTACTGCCGGGACATCTTCGAATCTTTTATCGTTTACCAGCATTGAAAAGGGTGCAAGCCCTATAGTTCCTTCTCCCAGGTGCTGGTGCCTGTCTTTTTTGCTTCCTTTTTCCATTTTGCTGTCACTGAGATGCCAGCAATGTATCTTTTCCAGGCCTACATTCTTTTGGAGTATTCCTACCAGCCTGTTGTATGATTCGTGAGTCCTTATCTCATATCCTGCTGCAAAAACATGGCAAATATCCACACAAAAGCCTATCCTGGGATCATCTTCCAAAAGATCAAGAAGGCCGGAAAACTGAGCCACGTCACCGCCAAGCACTGAACCCTGTCCGGCCATAGTCTCAAGCAATATCCTTACCTTCATCTCACAGGTACGATCGAGCACTTTCTGAAGAGATGAGGATACCTGCTTCAAAGCCTCTTCCCGGGTCCCATTGACAGCAAATCCGGGATGGAGGACAACATCGCCGATACTTAGGTTATTACACCTTTCCAGTTCACAGATCAGTGCTTCTTCACTTTTTTCTCGTGTATCGTCTGTACCTGCAAGGTTTATCAGGTAAGAAGCATGAGACACCACTTTTTTGACTGAGCTATGTTTAGATGCTATGTAAAAATCCTCTATCTCCTGGAAAGAGAGTGGTTTGTTAAGCCATTGACGCTGGTTCCTCGTGAATATCTGCATTGACTCACAGCCAATTGCGTCAGCTCTCTGATATGCTTTGTGAAGGCCTCCCGCAGTTGATATATGAGCTCCTATAAGAGCCACTACTGGCTCCGCCCCAGATAGACTACTCCGCGTATCCCGTCAAGGGTTATTAACATACCGTCCTCGACAGCATCAAATATACCTGAAACTCCAACAATTCCCGGAAGTCCCAGATCTAAGGAGGCTACTGCGGTATGGCAGGAAAAACCATCCTCTTCACTGACGATGCCTGCGGCCCTTTCCATGGAGGGTATGAAACCCCGGTCAGTTTTTCTTACGACCAGGATCGAACCAGGAGTTACCTTCTCATTTGCTTCCTCGCAGCTTTCTGCCTTGCAAACTACCCCTCTGACTTTTCTTTTTATAAGAGAGAGCCCTTTTCCGATTATTTCTCCAACAGTATAGACTTGAACTAAATTAGTACTGCCCGGAACACCAAGTGGGATCCCAGATGTGAATACGACGTTATCCCCGCCTTTGATAAGCCCTTCTTCCTGGACTAAGGTGAGGGCATTTGAAACAGATTCTTCAACATCTGTAGTAAATGGACAAACCAGTGGATATACCCCCCAGACAAGAGCCAGTTCACGCCATGTTGAAAACGAAGGCGTCAGTGCAATGACCGGGCAGTTAGGCCTGTACTTGCTGACCATCCTTGCTGTTGACCCGCTTCTCGTCAAGGAAAGGATAGCAGCCGCGTTTACTGTTTCAGCAATATCCCGTGCAGCACGGCTTACAGCATCCGCTATTTCTCCGCAGTTAAAAAATATCTTCGGTGTTCTTTGCCATTCCCTGAGGTTTTCTTCTGTCCTCATCAATATTTTATTCATTATCTTTACTGATTCAACAGGATATTTGCCGCTTGCTGTTTCGCCTGAAAGCATAACTGCATCTGCACCGTCTATTACAGCATTGGCGACATCGCTTGCCTCTGCCCGCGTCGGCTTGGGATTACGGATCATTGAATCAAGCATCTGCGTTGCCACTATGGCCGGCTTACCCTGTGAGCGGCATTTCTCGATTATCTCTTTCTGGACCATCGGGACATCTTCAGTGGGCATTTCAACACCAAGATCACCCCTCGCGACCATTATTCCGTCTACGACAGCAAGTATTTCATCTATATTTTCGACCGAGTGTCTTGTTTCTATCTTTGCGATTATCTTTGATTCGCCCGAATTTTCCTCTAAAACTTTTCTTACGCCAATGATATCTTCCTTTCCCCTGACGAAAGAAACAGCTATATAGTCAACTTTGTGCTCAACGCCCCATCTGATGTCGCTTATATCCTTATCTGTAAGCGTCGGGACTGAAAGGTTCGCTCCCGGCACGTTGACGCCCTTCTTTTCACCAAGTTCTCCGCCTACCAGGACACGGCATTTGATCGCTGCGGGGTCAAGGGCTTCGACTGACAGAAGAATAGAACCGTCGTCTATAAATATTTCCTGACCAACAGAGACCTCCTTATAAAGATCAGGATAATCTACATATACTCCATCTGCGTTGCCCTCGACAGGTTCAAAGAAAAGATAGAATTCTTTGCCCGATTCAAGCCAGACCTTTTCATGATTTGGCAGCATGCCGGTCCTTATCTCAGGGCCCTTTGTGTCGAGCAGTGTCGCGACAGGCCTGCGAAGTTTGGCTTCGACTTTGCGGACATTGTCAATTGTCCTTGTATGCGAGGCATAGTCTCCGTGGCTGAAGTTCATACGAGCAACATTCATCCCGGAGCTCACAAGCTGAGTGATGGTCTCCTCCTCCCAGCACGCCGGACCCATGGTGCAAATTATTTTAACTTTTCTCTCTAATCTTTTCATAATAGGTGAATACACCTTTTACTTTCCGCTCTTGATCTCACCGTGTTTTGTCAATATAGTGGCAGAGCCTCTGATTTTCATTGCCGATATGTGTTCGGTAAACTGGGCGATCCATACTTCCCCTTCGTCAAGCTTCTCAGTGTGGAGAAACCTGTTCTCGGCACCTCTCGTCACACCTATGACTGTAACTCCGTTCTCAAGCGCTTTCACCGTGATATAGTCTCCGCCGGTGAGGCGTCCTTCGCTGTCGCTCTGAGGCATGAATACCTCTCCTCTCATCTGCTTTTGTCCGTCAGGAGCAATATGCCCTGCCCTTTGAATGATCTATGATATCTGCACACAGTTTCTCGTTAAGGTCTACCTTGATCGACTTGAGCAAGGAGACGACTGTCTGTTCAGAATTAACTAATTTAAGCAGTACGTCATACTTGCCGGGATGTTTTCGAAGCAGTTTACAGAGATCTCCATAAAAAGCCTCTCCCATTCCTTCTGCTTCAACTGTAATTGTAACATGAGGCGTAAGGAACGACTGAAAATCTTCTTCGGGGTAGACCTCGTCGGCAAGTATGGAAAGTCCCCTGTCCTGCCTTACCTGCCCCCTGATGAAGTAAAGGGACCCCACATTCAGGATCGGTTTGTATTTGCTCCATTGTTTGGGGAACATCACAGCCTCGATAGTTGCTTCGGAATCCTCAAAATCCAGGACTCCCATAGGGTCTCCTTTTTTGGTATAGCGTTCCTTATATGAAGTAAGCAGACCTGCAGTAACGACCTGTTGGTTACCGGCCTGCCAGAGCTGCATGTCTGAGAATGAGCAGTTGATATAATTTTTGATAATGGGGAAATAATTATCGTAAGGGTGTCCTGAGATATAAAGCCCCATGCTCTCCTTTTCAAAATCAAGCTTTTGCCTGACAGAAAAATCTTCGCATTCATCCATCACCGGATCAAGCACTGCGTCCTCCACGTTGTCGAAAAGAGAGCACTGGTTGGTATCGGTACACCTCTTCGATGCGTACTCCAAAAACGAAGGCAGCGCATTCAGAAGCTTTGCCCTGTTCTTTTCAAGGCTGTCGAAGGCTCCGGATTTTATGAGGTTCTCTATTACGCCCCTGTTTACCACCCGCGTGTCAATTTTCAGGAAGAAATCCCAGAAGGATTGAAATGCTCCCTCTTTTTCACGCAACTCTGTGATGTTTTTTACCGCGCTGTGTCCTACCTTTGCAACTGCAGACAACCCAAGTCTTATTATCTCTCCAGAGGCAGAGAAATCTTCTTTGGATTCATTAATATCTGGAGGTAACACAGAGTATCCAGCCTCTCTAACGCTTCTTATATACTGCCCTAAAACGCTCATTTTCGATCCTACGATACTGGAAAGATAAGCAGCAAGGAACTCAGGACCGTAGTTGGCCTTTAACCACGCGGTCCTGTAGCTTATTAGTGCGTATGCAGCGCTGTGGGACTTGTTGAATCCATATCCCGCAAATTTTTCGATGATGTCATATATCTCTCCGGCTTTTCTTGGATCGACATTGTTTTTGACTGCCCCTCCTATGAATTTCTCCCGCTGTTCAGCCATTACCTCTGCTTTTTTCTTTCCCATGGCCCTCCTGAGGAGGTCGGCTTCCCCAAGAGTGTAACCTGCGAGAGCTGATGCGCTCTGCATGACCTGTTCCTGATAGAGTATGACTCCGTAAGTTTCCTTCATAGATTCTGCAAGTGCAGGATGGAGGAAATGGACAGGTTCTTCCTTGTGTTTACACCTTACATACTGGTCTGCCATTCCACTTTCCAGCGGTCCCGGTCTATAAAGGGCGACAAGTGCTATCAGATCTTCAAAACAGTCAGGCTTCATCCTTATGACCAGTGCTGTCATGCCGCTGGATTCAAGCTGGAATACCCCCAGTGTGTCACCGCGCTGGAGCATTTCGAATGTCTTCTGGTCATCCATCGGGATATCTTCCAGGTCTATGGTCCCCTTGCCGTTAGACTTGATATTTTCCAGCGCTCCCTCAATAACAGAAAGCGTCCTTAACCCGAGAAAATCCATTTTTACAAGCCCAAGCTTTTCGACCGGGTCCATTGAATACTGTGTTACTATCTGGTTTTCTCCGAATTTTCTCACCGGGACCATTTCAATTATCGGTTTAGGCGTAATGACGACGCCTGCGGCATGCTGCGAACAATGTCTTGATATCCCCTCTATGTTGGCTGATATATCGAGGAGTTTCTTTACCGCAGGTTCGGTGTCATATATGGCCTTGAGGTCAGGGACCCCTGCAAGCGCTTCGCCTATGTTGGTGATCCCGGATTTCAGTGAATCGGGTATCAGCTTCGTGACTCTGCGAACATCGGGAACAGTCATTCCCAACGCTCTGCCAACATCCGTGATCGCACCCTTACTCTTCATGCGGTCGAAGGTAATTATCTGTGCTACTCTGTCGCTGCCGTACTTCTGCACTATATACTCTATAAGTTCGTCCCTTCTTTTATCAGAGACGTCAGTATCGATATCAGGCATGCTTATGCGTTCAGGATTAAGGAAACGTTCAAAAAGCAGATTGTATTTAATGGGGTCAAGATCTGTTATGCCAAGAGACCAGGCTACTACGGAACCTGCCGCAGATCCTCTGCCGGGACCGATCGGTATACCTCTCTCCCTGGCAGCTGAGATGATGTCGGCAACAATGCAGAAATAGCCGGGGAATCCCATTTGTTCGATCACGCCAAGTTCGTAGTAAAGGCGCTCAAGATAATTTTCAGGGGGAGCATCGCTTTTGAGCCTTTTTTTGAGCCCTGCCTCTGCTGTCCTTCGGAGATAAGATTCGAGTGTCTCGCCCTCGGGAAGCGGAAATTCAGGAAGGTAATAATGTCCCATTTCAAGTTTAACGTCGCATCTGTCCGCTATCTTCTGCGTGTTGAGAAGAGATTCAGGGATCTCTGTGCCGAAAAGGTCCCACATTTCCTGCGGAGACCTGTAGTAATAGTCATTTCCCCTGAACCTGTACCTGTTAGGGTCATCCACATTGCTGTTTGTCTGAACACAAAGAAGAACGTCATGCCACTCAGCATCAGCTTTACGCATATAATGAACGTCGTTTGTTGCTATCAGTGGATAATTATCTTTCTTTGCAATTTCAATAAGCCTTTTATTGACGATGGCCTGCTCGGGAATGCTGTTGTGCTGCAGTTCCAGGAAAAAATTACCTTCACCGAGTATGTCCCTGTAGAGGGCGGCTCTGGAGACTGCGCCCTCCATGTCACCTTTTAGTATAAGTCCCGGTATCTCGCCTCCAAGACAGGCGGAGGCGCCTATTATCCCCTTACTGTATTTAGAGAGGAGTTCGTGGTCTATCCTTGGTTTGTAATAGAATCCGTCTGTGTTCGCAACAGAAACTATCCTCATGAGGTTGTGGTACCCCTCTTCATTTTCGGCGAGCAGTAAAAGGTGGTACTGGCTTTTGCCCTCCCTGCAGGTATAGCCGTTAGGGTCGACGTAAACCTCGCATCCAAGGATCGGTTTTACACCCTGAGCCCTACATTTGGTGTAAAACTCCACACATCCGTACATAACTCCGTGGTCGGTGATCGCTATGGAGTCCATCCCCATTTCGACAGCTGCAGATGCAAGGCTGTCACACTTATTTGCGCCGTCCAGCAAGCTGTACTCACTGTGGACGTGCAAATGGACAAATGGCCTCTCACTCATAAGTCAGCGCTCCCAAAATCATCTGTCTCGTTTTCTCCGTTAGCGTCCTTGACATAAAGAACTTCAGCTCCAAGCAATTTAATTATTCTGTCGGTGTCGGAAATGAGTGATCCCTTTGAAACTTTCTCACGGATATTTGAATTATCCTCCGCAACTCTGTTTTCAACAGGGAAGTTATCGGGCATCACCGCAGAATTATCCTTCCCGGCCGGGTCTTTTGCCCCACAAAGTTCTTCCAGGACCTTCGAGAGTAGCTTGCGGTTCTGGGGCACCATAAGGTATGTATGTGATGGTGAGTGAACATCGGAATCAAGTTTCCATTCTGAATCTTCTATTAAAATGCCGTTATTCAGCAGGGCTGCCCCAATTGCTATCCCCCTGTTTCCAAGCTTTGAAAGGAGTTTCGCATAGTTTTTGTCGGGCAGATCTTCAAAAGATGCCGCTTCTGTGGCTTCAAAAGGCGGAATATCCGCAACTCTTTCAGTGAGGGGCTCATTGTCATTCGCTGACGGCACCGCCTGTCTGAGCATGTGCTCAGGTCCTGGGTGTCCTGTCACTGCTGATTCTATTCTCTCCTGAGGTTTGATGCCTTCCCGGACCGTGGACAAGGTATCATTATTCCCGCCTAAGATGTTGACCAGCTCTAACATGATCAGGCCGGAAAAAACCTCCATGCGCATACCATATCTTGCCCTTGGCAATAGGCTGTTGCAGAAAATGCATGCTGACCTAAGCTTTTTTGCATTCCAATGCGGAGTTTCCTCCCTGAGAAACTTGCCCTCTTCTTCAGATATCTCAAGGGCTTCCATCCCCTTTTCTCCCCAAAGGGAATATATCCACATGTCCCTGAATACTGCAAAAAGAGATTCCGTAAGCCTCTCCACTGAAATTCCTCTGCCAAGCATTGCGTGGAGAGCAGAGTTTGATTCCTTGGGATCAAGGCGGAGGTTAATTACCCATTTTTCAAGTTCTGTTCTGTTGCTTCCCCCTGTCAAAGCCTTAACGCTCTCAAGGGTAAGATTTCCCTTCCCAAGAGAAACAGCCTGTTCTGTAAGGGAGAGTGCGTCCCTGAGTGCGCCGTCTGCCTGCCTTGAAATTTCCCATACTGCTTCCATGTCGGCCTGGATATTTTCGGTGGCGCAGACATACGCTATCCTGTTGACCATGTCTGCCATGGATATCCGGTGGAATGGGATATGCTGGCATCTTGACCTGATCGTAACAGGCACCTTGTGGGGTTCAGTCGTTGCAAGAAGAAAGACCACGTTTGCAGGCGGTTCTTCCAGAGTCTTCAGGAGCGCGTTGAAAGCTGCCTCGGTAAGCATATGGACTTCGTCGATTATATATACTTTGTAAGGCGCGATCAGTGGTTTGAGGTTGACATGACTCTTTAGGTCACGGATCTCATTGATGCCCCTATTTGATGCGCCGTCTATTTCTATAACATCAAGATGCTCACCCTGGGCGATCGCGTTGCATGCTTCGCATTCACCGCATGGTTCACCGTCAGATCCAAGATTTTGACAGTTGAGTCCTTTTGCGACAAGACGGGCAGCAGATGTTTTACCGCAGCCGCGCGGACCTGAAAAGAGATATGCATGACCAAGATGACCCTCTTTTAAGGCTTCGCGGAGGACGCTCACCGCTGCACTCTGCCCTACCATTTCAGAAAATTTCTGGGGTCTGTATCTTCGATAAAGTGAAATGTACATTCTACCCCTCCTATTCAGCTCTATCTATTTTACAGGAAGAACAAGAATTATTGACCTCTGTTTATGTGAGCAAATATTTAGATCCCATGATCATCAGGCTATTCGTAGTAATCTGCCAACGGGTTGTCTCTTCTTGCGTCAGCAAGAGCCGTGATCACTCTCTCCCTGATTTCCGGGATAGAGGGCATTTCTTCAGGCATTTCGTTTTCGCTCAATATGACCTTGCCCTTGATGATAAGGGTCTGATATCTCTGTTCGCCATGAACTGTCACATCATATGGAGCCAGTTCCAGCGCAAGGTTATCGTCCAGCCTGACTTTGAGTTCGTTTAGAAATTTAATTGACCCATCACCTTCAGACAGGTCAACAAATACTTTCCCGTCAATGATCAGAACTGCCCTGCCGTCCTTCACTAATACTTCGGTTTTGAGTCTCCGGACAACTTCCTTCCTGTCGACCTCTATTCCATTGTCTTTCATATACTTGAGTGCTGCTTTTACCCTCTCCTCGACCTCAGGGTGGGTTTGGAATATTCCAGGATCCACATAGGCCCTTTTCATACGTTCGACCTGGAGGCGTTCCATTGTGGTAAGCATTGCTGCCGGGTTATAACCGGCTTTGTACATTATGTCTATTCCTCTTGCATCGGCCTCTTTTTCAAGCTCAATGCTGTATGCTCCCATTATCGCAGTCTGGATAGCGCTTGACAGCATTGCGGCAGCCATTCCTCCGCCCTGGGTCGCAGCTATCATCCCTGCCAGTGTCAGCAGACTGAGCCTGTTGTTACGCGCTGCCTGAATTATGCCATGGGCTCTGTCGGCGTGGACAAATTCGTGAGCCAGTATCGCTGCTGTTTCATCCTCGCTCTTGAGGAAATCGAGCATACCTGTTGTGATGTATGTAAAACCTCCCGGAAGTGAAAAAGCATTTGGATCCTTCATCTCCAGGATCTTGACGTAGTACTGAAGATCGCGCTGAAGAAAAGGCGTCATCCTGTTTGCGATCATCGCAAGTTTTGCCTCCCGCGATGGGTCATGGACGCGGGGGATATCCTTCTCCACCTGCTCAGCAGTTTTCTTTCCTATCTTTATCTCTTTTGGGATGGTTTTATCCGTAGGCTCAGGGGAAGCAGCTGCGAATGACTGTGCAGTACACAGGAGGAGCAGTAATAATACTGCCGGGATGAATATGAAAAGTTTTCTCACCATGTTGTACCACCTACCTTTAACGATGGTGAAACAGTTATTACAGTTGTAAAGACTGGCGAGCAGTTTGCAAGCGTGGGCAAGCAGTCGTATGGTACAGCGGCGATATTCATACCGCAGAAATCTATTGCAAATCAATTGGTAATCAATGGCAAATCGATTGTTGGGACCTAAAACCATTTCTCCGTCTCGCTGGTCTACTTCCCTCTCCGTAGTCCCCGAATGAATCCATCGGGAGAGCACTGTTTTTAGTCAGAAAAACTTATTAAATTGACCTTAGTGCTCGAACCATTTCGAATGCGCTTTGAGATCGGGATCCAGTGTTTTTTGATTAAATCTTTAAAAGCCTGTAATAGCCTAAGTTCAAAGCCACTATATTCCCGATGGATTCATTCGGGAACTACGATTATTTGATTCTTGGTTTTAAAGATATTATTTTAAATTCTCCGCAGCCCTAATGCTGCAAATCCACCGTGGCACAGACGCCACAAGTCCCCGCCCTTACGACCGCTTCACCATTGCTTCACGCAACATCTTCTTGTCGCAGCTTCACGCAGGACTTAAGTCCTGCAGTTTCACGCGGCATCTGCGTGCCGCTGCATTATTCGTAATAATCCGTTAAAAAATTCTCCCTTCTTGCCTCTGTAAGGGCTTTTATTATATGTGCCCTTATAATAGAAAGGTTCGGCATTCCATCGGTGAGATCCTTCTCATATAGCAGAGGTCTGCCTGAGATCAAAATAGCTTTGGTGCCAAGTATATTTTGCACCTGTATGTCATATGGGGCTGTCTCAAGCTGCAGGTCTCTGTCAATTCTGGATTTGAATACTTCGAATATGCTATCAGTCCTGTCGTTCTTCTCTGCACTCATAACTTCCGTGTTGTCAATACTTAGTATTATCCGGTCTGAATGATCCTTAGTACTGACACGAAGTATGTTCAGTACACTCTTTCTTTTTATATCTATGTTGTTCTCTTTGAAGTACTTTAATAATAGCTCCACTCTTTCTTCCATGTCTGTATTGGCCTGGATCATATCTGTCTGGACAGGGTCCGTCAGTCTTTTCTCGTCGCTTTTCTTGAGGAATTTCATCGTATCCATGACAGTCTCCAATGGTTTGAATCCGCTCTTGTACTTAATGTCTATGCCTCTGACATAAATCTGTTGGAGTCTTTCCATCCTCATCCGTTCCAGAAAGGTCAGCAGGGCTACCTTGTTATTTCCAGCCTTTTCAATGACATCAACAGCTTTACGGTCAGTCTCTTTTTCCAAGTCTATGTCATAAAAGTTAATGACAGCCCTGTTGAGATATGCTCTGATCATGTTGCCTGCCACCTTACCGCTTTGGGTCGCCGCAGCAACTTCTGCCATGGTTTGAAAATCTATCTTCTCGTTCCGGGATGACTGGACAAGCCAATGTGAAAGATCCGAGTGCGTAAATTCACGTGCCAGAACTGCAGCGATCTCATCTTCGCTCTTTAAAAATTGCAGCATTCCTGTCGTTATGTAAGTCAGTCCTCCCGGAAGAGAAAAAGCATGTGGGTCATTTCTTTTTATTATGCGAACTTCGTAATTAAGATCCCTCGTCATCTGAGGTGAGATCCTCGCAGTAATATATGAAAGTCTCTTCTCAAGTTCAGGATCCCTGACGCGGGGGATCTGCTTCTCTACCTGTTCTGATATGTTTTTTGTGATCCTTTTTTCCTTCTCACTGATATCATCAGAGGTCAGGTCTTTATCAGAGGCTGAGCTTTGAGAAATAAAGACGGCAGATATCATTAAGACAAAAAACATTAACATCAGTAACTTCTTCATTAAGTTTCCCCCAGGAGTTATATTTGCATTTGTTAATTCTAGCTGTTAGATCATGATGAAACAATTGGTGGAATTACTGCAATATATTGATGTAGGGAGGGTACGATGGTGAAGCGGTCCTTATAATTGTGAAACTGCGGCAAGAATATGCCGTGTGAAGCAATGGCGAAGCAGTGGTGAAGCTGTTGTAAGGGCAGAGTGGCAGTGAAAAATAAATGGCGGTCAATTGGTAAAATTCAGTCGGAAAAACACCGTCAAAGTCGGTTGGGAGTCAATTGCAAATCAATTGGGAAATTAATTCAAACCGGAACCCCAGACGGTGGATCCCGGCTCGAAGGCATACCGGGAAGACGATAAGGAACTAGGGTTTCAAGCTCTAACAACAGTTTCACAATTGCTTCACAATGGCTTCACGCGGCCGTATTTGTCGCAGTTTCACAATTGTATTGGCATACCGGTACGACGAATAGGGATCTGGACCCAGACTCGACGTCCTAAGGGGAGACGGTCAGGGTAAAAATCTAAAACAGGATTACATATCCCGAAACGTATTTGAAAGAGTTCAGGCGCTGTTCCTCAAAAGAGGAACAGCGCCTTCATGATCAGTCCTGCGCAGTAATGACGGTGATTTTGGTTACTACGATCGCTTAGCAACTGCTCAGCCATTGTTTCTCTATCTTTTAAACAACCGTTTCACCATTGCTTCCCGGTGATAAGATCGCCACTTCGCGCGGCGTTTTCACGCCGCACTTCACCATTGCAGAAACACTCTTACTTAAGGAACTCTTTGACCGCTTCCATATTATCAGGCTTGGCAGAGCGGACGATCTCGCCCTTCTTAAGTTCAAGAAGCGACGGAAGCTCTTTGATGCCTAGTTTTTCGACCATCCTTGCGTTCCTGTATCCATCAATAAGTGCTATCTTAACTCCGCTTTCCATGGCATATTTTTCAGCTTCGACCTGAAGGTTGATCTGATGCTGGTCGATACTCGACGTCAGAAGGGCGTAGACATGTTCGGGGTCGATCAGCACAGAACGGAGGTGGAGCTGTTCCGTAATGTAGGAATATGCAGCCATGGATGCAACAGCGCCGTCCCCTGCAGCAGTGACGACCTGGCGCAGGTATTTTTCGCGGATGTCGCCTGCAGCAAATATTCCCTCTACCGATGTCTCCATTTTGTCATTAGTGTCTATCCAGCCGCCTCTTGTCTGTTTTACTACAGATCCCGGCTCGCCAAGATAGGATACGTTAGGCTCAGTGCCCACAAATATGAAGACTCCGGCAACAGGAAGATCAGAGACTTCTCCTGTTTTGACGTTCTTCAGCACCAGCTTCTCTACAAGATCTTCACCCTCGATGGATTCAACAACAGAGTTCCAGATCGGTTCGATCTTCGGATTTGAGAGAGCCTGCTCTATCGCGAGCCTGTCCGCTCGGAATTCATCGCGCCTGTGGATTATATAAACCTTTGATGCAAAGCGGGTGAGGTAACCGGCCTCTTCGACAGCAACATTTCCTCCGCCTACCACTGCTATCGTCTCATCTTCAAAAAATGCAGCATCGCAGACAGCACAGTAGCTGACTCCGCCGCCTGTGAACTCTGCTTCGCCCTTGCAGCCGAGCTTGCGGAAGCTTGCCCCGGTAGCAAGGATTATCGCTTCGGCTTCAACTTCGCCCTTATCCGTCAAAACGATCTTGCTTCCATTACGTATCTCGATCCCTGAAACTGTGCAGTCCCTGAATTCCGTTTTAAAGTGCTCGGCATGTTTCCTGAAGGAAAGACCAAGATCTGAACCAGATGAATGTATAACACCGGGCCAGTTTTCTATCTCGTCTGTGATGTTGATCTGGCCTCCGGGGATGCCTTTCTCGAGAAGCAGCACATCAAGGCCGGCGCGGCGTCCGTAGATAGCAGAGGTGAGACCTGCGGGTCCCGCTCCTATTATGACAAGTTCTCTTTTTTCCATAAAAAACGCTCCTTCACGAAAATATTGTTTACCAGATATAACTTTCAGAATTCTATACTATTTTTAAGTCTTTTTCCACGTCAGGTGCCTTAATATGCCATTATAATCAAATATCCTGTTCGTAAGAACAAAATTCGTCGGGGCTATCGACAGAAGTATCTTTGCCTGTTCGTCTCCCGCTATCTCAAATCCTATTGAACCTCCATCTTTAAGCAATCCGGGTAAGTGAGTAAAAAAGAGCCTGTACAAGTCTGCTCCGTCCTCTCCCCCGTCAAGAGCTTCAATGGGTTCGTGATCCCTTACATCTGACATCAGCCCTTCAACATCTTTGGAAGGAATGTAAGGTGGATTGGCAACTATGAAATCAAGCGATCCGGGCACTATGCCGCAAATAGAAGGATCAGAATTCAATATCAAATGAAATCTTGGTTTCATGTTGTATTTATTGCTATTTATAACTGCCCAATCTAAGGCCTCTTGGCTTGAATCTATGCCATAACCGGATAAGTTCTGATTTTCCAGAAGCAATGTTAAACCTATGCATCCGCTTCCCGTACACCAGTCAGCGAACATTGAAGCATCGGGACAGGCTCTCAGCATTTCTTCGACCAGTAATTCCGTTTCCGGACGTGGTATGAGGCAGCCTTCACCAACTTCAAACGGCCTGCCGTAGAATTCTGCCTCCCCCAAAATATATGAGAGCGGCACTCTCTTGGAACGCATCTCTGCCATAGACAAAATTCCCACACATTTCTGCGCGGGAATCTCCATTTCTCTTTTTGTTACCAAAAGTGCCCTCTCTATATCAAGGACCTTTGATATTATTAGATCAACAGTATAGAAGGGCCTCTCTATTCCTTCCCTCAGAAGTATTCCAACACATTCGGAACGAAGTTCGGAGAGTTTCAAATTTAACACCTTAAACAGTGAGCATTTTAAGTTTTTCTGCCTGGTCCGCATCAGAAAGTGCACGGATCAGTTCATAAATGTCCCCGTCCAAAATTTGATCCAGTTTGTAGAGAGTAAGGTTTATTCTATGATCCGATATCCTGTTCTGAGGATAATTATAGGTCCTGATGCGCTCTGAGCGGTCTCCTGTGCCGACCTGGCCCTTTCTTTCCGCGGCCATTACGTCATTCTGTCTCTGAAGTTCGGCATCATACAGCTTCGTCCTGAGGAAATGCATCGCCTTTATCCTGTTTTTGATCTGGGATCTTTCGTCCTGGCAGGTAACTACTATTCCTGACGGAAGGTGGGTTATCCTGACAGCTGAATCTGTCATGTTGACGTGCTGTCCGCCCGCTCCGCTTGATCGGTATGTATCTATCCTGAGATCCTCAGTGCGAATTTCAATATCAACATCCTGAGCTTCCGGCAAAACAGCCACAGTTGCAGTAGAGGTATGTATGCGGCCGCTTGCCTCTGTCTCCGGAACTCGCTGTACCCTGTGGACGCCGCTTTCGAACTTCAGACTGCTGTAAGCGCCTACCCCGTCGATCCTGAATACTATTTCCTTGTATCCTCCGATACCGGTCTCGCTTCCTGAGATTATTTCTGTCTTCCATCTCTCACGTTCGGCAAATCTTGTGTACATGCGGAAAAGGTTAGCTGCAAATAGTGCTGCCTCATCTCCTCCTGCTCCGCCTCTTATCTCAATGATAACGCTCCTGTCGTCATTGAGGTCCTTGGGAAGAAGGAGTACCTGGATATTCTTCTCAAGATCATCGACCTGTGCTTCAAGAAGGGCAAGCTCTTCTTTGGCAAGCTCTGCCATTTCTTTGTCATCTGCAGCGATCATTTCCTTAGCGTCATCTATTCCCTTAAGGACTGCCTCATACTTCATAAAAGCATCCACGATCTTGGAAAGATCAACATGCTTCTTTCCAAGAGACTGCATCTCCTGTTGATCGTTTGCCACATCAGGGTCTGCCATCCTGGCCTCAATTTCTTTGTAACTCTTCTCGATCTCTCTAAGCTTATCCATTAATTCCATATATGATCACACCACCTGTTTAAGTTGCAGGATGATACTTCCTGCGTAAAGCTGCGGCTATGTTGCCGCGGGAATCAGTTGGAAAGACTGGCAAGCAGTTGCAAGCAGTCGTAAAGACTGGCAAGCAGTTGGCAAGCATGGGCAAGCAATTGGCAAGCAGTCGTGAAACCTTAAAAAACTTGAATCTTCATCAGCTAATAATAGACTTACTTATCTTTATCGTCTTCCCGGTATGCACGTGAGCCGGGATCCAGTGTCTCATCCCCGTCATCCCCGTATGCCTCAGAGTGGGGATCTAGTGTCTCTATGTCCTTGCTATGACTAGCTTTCTAGGACCTAAACAAAAGCCGCTGGATTCCCGATAGGGACATTCGGGAACGACGTAGATTTTAGTTTGTGTTTTAAGGTTCTTACAATTGCTTGCCTGATTTTTGTCCAACCTTACGACTGCTTAGTGACCGCTTAGCAATTGCTTAGCTTTGTCCTGAAACAACTGCTTGCCTATTTCTTGTCAACTGCTTGCCCGACGGACTCCTGTCCGGCCGCTTCCGGGTTCAGAGCCAGATCCAGCGCAGCAAGGGCAACCTCTATCTGATCCAGTCTCGGTTCCCTTGTCGTTATGTACTGCAGCGAGAGAGCGGGCATGATACAGTATCTGCCCCATGTTTCAGAGTTTGAGGCACCTTTTATAAACTCGTACGATATGCCAATAACAAAGGGCAGCAGCAGCACCCTGCTCCCTATCCTCCAAAGGAGTGGGCCTCCCCCTATGACAGAGAATACTATTATGCTTACAAAGATCACTACAAGCAAAAAGGATGTGCCGCAGCGCCTGTGGATCCTGGAAAATTTTGCTACACTTTCAGGCGTCAGTTCAGCATCATTCTCGTATGCATTTATCGTTTTATGTTCTGCTCCATGATAGGCGAATACCTGTTGTATGTCTTTCCAAAGCCCTATCGCTGCAACGTATCCCACAAAAATTACTCCTCTTAGGATACCTTCCATTATATTCTTAGAAAGATGGGTAAGTCCCAAAAGGGATGTCAGATATTCAGAAACCAGCATCGGAAGCGCAACAAAAAGGCCGGCAACCGCAAATATAGCAACTGCTATTGCACCTGCCATCTCCAGAGGCGATATTTTATCCTCTTCGCCGAGACTGATCTCGGCAGAAATGGACAATGCCCTCATACCTATCCTCATCATCTCGACCATGGTGGCAAAGCCTCTGATAATTGGATACTTCCATACCCCTTTTTTGAGCCAATCTGAACCAAGCCAGGCTTTTAGCCAAATAGAGCCTCCCGGTTCTCTGACTGCCAGCCCCCAATGCTCAGGGCCTTTCATAAGGACTCCTTCTATAACAGCCTGTCCGCCAACCGGTATCCTTTTGGGAACAGCAATAAAAGCGGATAATATCATCCGCTGCAACACAATATTTATTTTCATTCAGACAACATCTTCTCCATGCTATCGTAGGGTTCGTTGCAGGAATGGGCCTCTTTGCATACACCTTCAACAACACATGAAGGTCCGGCCAGATCAAATATCTCAGGGGCGGCATCCCTTGCCAGTATGAGCATTTTACGTGCAAGTTCCCTTATCTCCCACTGAGCTCTCCTGCAGAGCCGCAGTGAGAAGAAATGGTGGAGTTCACGCGCGTTCATAGTCATCACAAGCCTGGTCTCAGTTCCATGAGGCAGTATAAAACGGGCGTCCTCCTTGGAGATGCCAAGATCGACGAGTTCTTTATAGCAGTTCCACGCATCTTCGATCTGTTTCATGAATAATGCGTGAGCTTTTTCATTATTTAGTACCGAAGGAGGCACTATGCATGTCTGTCCGGACATGGCAACATATCTCTGGCTCTGCTGAGAGTAGCTTGCAAGTCTGTGTCTCACAAGCTGGTGGGTAGCTACTCTGCTTACGCCCTCAACAGCAAAGGTAAAAGATATATGTTCAAATGGTGAAAGATGTCCTGATTCGCGAAGCATTTTAAGAAAAGAGACCGTCTTTTCTCTGTCGAGTCCATCAAGTATGTCGACAGCTCCTGAAGGGCTGTAACAGATCTTGGCGGCAGCGGCAACTATCCTGGCTGCATCAGGTGTACTTGCGATCAATTCAACTTCTATAGGCAAGGAGAAAGCCTCCTTTCATCAGACAGATATCGATATGATAACAGGCTGGAGTCACTAGAAAAACGAGGGGAGCCGATTCGCTCCCCTCGTGGGTAAAAGCTATTCTTCTGTACCCTCTGTTACTTTCTTCTGTCCGTAGTTCACGCCTGCGTACTTCTGACGGAATTTCTCAAGTCGTCCTGCTTCTATTACGCGGCCCTTCTTGCCAGTGTAGAATGGATGACATGCGTTGCAAACCGCGACCCTCATGTCTCCTGTAGTAGCCCTGGTTTCGAAAGTGTTGCCGCAGGCGCAGGTCACCTTGCAGGTTTCGTATTTTGGATGTATATCCTTTTTCAATGTATTGCACCTCCAGATGTTCTGATACGTCTAACATACAGCTGTATATTATATTGCAGGTTTCAGAAAGACGCAAGCAAATTTACACACTATTTCCAATATATTTTCTTGGTTTTTCACTCAACTTTCTAATTTATTCATAATAATTGTGAAACTGCCGGAATAACACCGGCGTGAAATAGCGTATACCTTTGTGAAACTGCCGGAATTACACCGGCGTGAAGCAATGGTGAAGCGGTAGTGAAGCAGTTGTTAATAAAGGCGGTCAAACGATTGTCAAACGATTGTAACAACCTATTCACCGTCGTTCCCGAATGCTTAAATCGGGAATTCCAGCGTCTTGGATGTAAAGATTTTTTAGGTTTCACGACTGCTTGCCAATTCCTTGCCCATTGCTTGCCAATCGCTCGCCGGTCTCTACAACCGTTTCACCACAGCTTCACCATTGTTTCACGCCAGCGTTATTCTGGCAGTTTCACAATTGTAATATTACACTTTACTGAGGGAAGAGCCGCGCTTTGGTTCTGCCTTAACAGGCACGCTCAGGACATCAACGCTTTCCATTACTTCGACCAGCCTCTTCTCCAGCCTGTCAGCATCTTCTGTGAAACACTCGCAGACTATAGAGTCATGGATCTGCAAAACTGTCTTTGCACCTTTGAATTCATCCTTTATGACCTTATCAAATTTCATTATGGCAATTTTTGCAATGTCAGATGCGGCACTCTGGATCGGCGTATTTACAGCCACCCTGTCTATCGGGTTATTTCCTCTTCCCGCTGTCGTGGCTACTTCAGCAAGAGGCCTTATCCTGCCGAATATTGAACGAGTATATCCAGCTTCCTTTGCTTCCTTCACGCTCTTTTCAAGATACCCTTTCACATTGGGAAGGACGCTGAAGTACCTCTCAACCATACTCGCTGCCTGTGGCCTGGATATTCCCAGTCGCTGCGCAAGACCGTGAGCCCCCATCCCATATAGGAGACCGAAGTTGACGACCTTCGCAAATCGCCGCTGCTCCTGGGTTATCTTATCCGCAGGAAGCCCGAAGACCCACGATGCTGTCTCCATGTGTACGTCACGCCCTTCTGAAAAAGCGCTTATCAGCCTTTCCTCACCGGATAAGTGGGCAAGAACCCTCAGCTCGATCTGTGAATAGTCCGCCGCTACAAATATCTTTCCGTTATCTGAGGGAATAAAACAATCCCTGAATCTGACAGCCCATTTGCCGAAAAGCGGCATATTCTGCACATTTGGGTCTCTGCTTGAGAGACGGCCCGTGCCGGTCGAAAGGTGGTCAAAAGTAGAATGGATAAAACCATCCCCCTCTGAAGCTATAGAAAGGAAGGGCTGGACAAATCCGGAGAGTATTTTAGCCTCTTCACGATACTCGATAATTTTGTTTGGGACGTCGCAAAGCGGCTCGGGGAGCCGTGCCAGCTCTTCGAGAACGCTCATGTCAGTTGAGTAGCCGGTCTGAGTTTTCTTTAACGGAGGCAGGTGAAGATGCTCAAAGAGAAGCCATCCTACCTGCTTTGGTGAATTAAGGTTAATTCTTTCTCCCACTAATTTTTCTATGTCTGTTTCAGTTTGCGCTATAGTTTTCTCCAGATCTTTACCCATTGATGCTAGTTTGGTGACATCTGCAAATACACCATTTCGCTCAAGATCAGCCAGTGCTACAGAAAGCGGAAGGTCAAGCTCCATCATGAGCTTGTCGAGTCCGAACTTCCTCATTTCCGGCTCAAAAGCATCCCACAGGGCGAAGAGCTCCCTTGCAAGGTCTATCCCTTGCGGAAGTTTGCGTCCCAGTGTCTTTTCAATGGAGCTTCCCCCACGGTCAGGATGGAGAAGGTAATGTGCTATCTCAACGTCCCTGATCATCTTCGTTGGCGGAAGGGGTATATTAAATTTTGACAGCAGATCCCTGTAACCGAAGAGAGTCAATGTGCCTCGTTTGCACCATTCTGCCCACTTCTCCGTCTGTTCGGGGTCCCCCAGGTCCAGATATGCGGTCCTCCCCTTTCTGTCAAAGAGGCAGAATATTTTCTTATCCCTGTCGGCAAGTGCCAGGGCAAGCTCAACAGCTTTGAACAGCTCTTCGTGGACGGCCTCTACGCTGTCAGGCGTATCCCCGATATCGATCATTGGAGTGACAGCAGGTACTTTTGTGAGTACATTGCTGACCGGTTTCTTCTGAACCTTTATGCTGTCCGAATTCTTTGCATGCGGCAGAATACGTTCCAAAAGCCTTCTAAGGCTCAGCCTTGTGCATAGTTCCACAAGAAGGTCTTCCTCAGGTCCCTTCATTACAAGCTCTTCCAGAGGAACGCTTTCTGTTATCTGGGGTATTATCAGGTCCCTGCTTGAATAGGCAAGCTTTATGTTTTCCTCAAGCTTTGACCTTCTTCCCTTGGGCACCTCTTCCAGATTTTCAAAAATGCCTTCCAATGACCCGAATTTCCCGATCAGCTCTTTGGCAGTCTTTTCTCCAATTCCGGGGACTCCGGGAATATTGTCGACGGCATCCCCCACTAAAGCAAGGTAGTCAGCCATGGCTTCGGGCTTAAAGCCATATTCTTCAATAAAAAGTTCCTTGTCGTAGATCTTAAAGTCGCTTACTCCCTTTGTCGGACGAATAATTTTGATATTTCCGTTTATGATCTGAAGAAGGTCTTTGTCTGCAGAAAAAATACTGACGTTCCATCCTTCATCGGAGGCTTTCTTTGCGGTAGATACGATATAATCATCAGCTTCCATGCCATCCCTGATAAATACAGGTATGCCCATTGCCCTGCTTATCTTGATTATCAGCGGCATCTGGACCTTAAAACCCTCCGGGGTAGGTTTTCTGCCCTCCTTGTACTCTTTGAAGAGCTCATGGCGCCTTGTCGGCCCCTTTGGGTCGAAAAAGAGCCCTACCCTGTCCGGGCCCCATTTATCAAGACCGTTCAAAAGCATCGTTGTAAATCCCAAGATAGCATTGGTAGGCGTTCCGTCAGCAGCGGACAATGTCTCCGGAAGCGCGTAAAATCCCCTGAATGCAAGTCCGTGCCCGTCTATCAGAAGCAGGTTTTTACTCATATTTACCATCCTCTTCGCAATAAAAAGGTTATTTCACCGTCCGACGCCGTTACAATGGTTAAGTGGCGATTTCATCGCCGTGAAACGATAGTGAAGCAATGGTGAAACGGTTGTTTATTTGCTTTGCTAAGCAATTGCTGAGCAGTCGCTAAGCGGTTGCTGAGCAATTGTTAGAAACTGGAAGAAAACAACATCCGCCAGGATAAATTACTTGAACCTGTGAATCGGGGGGTCGCTGTTTAATTCCATGTCGTCGGGAAAATGCCTGCCCTAAAACCGAAGACGCTGGATTCCCGCTCAGGTCCATACGGGAATGACGGTGATTTTAGTTCTCACGATCGTTTAACCGCCCTTACAACAGCTTCACTACTGCTTCACAACCGTTTCACGCTACAAAATATGTCGCAGTTTCACCATCGTACTGGCGTCCGGGAACGACAGAGAGGAAGGCGATTGCCGAGAACAACGAAGAATGATCGGTTCTTAAGGTTCTACAACCGCTTAGCAACAGCTTAGCTTTGTCCTGAAACAATTGCTTGCCTATTGCTTGCCAGTCATCAGACCAGCTCGTAATAATCCAGTCTCTTATGGCATTCTTCCGGGCCCAGCTGAGCTGCCACCTCAAAAACTCCCGGGCTCACCTTTCTTCCGGTAAGGGCCCATCTAAGCGGGAGGGCGACCTCTTTCATGCTGCTTTCGTTGGTTTCGACCCATGATTTTGTGAAGGTTTCCAGTGCTTCAGGTGTAAAGTCAGGGGCATTGAGGAGTTCCCCGTAGAATTTTTTCAGTACAGGCCTGCGTTCTTCGTTTATATCGTCCGCCTTGTATCTCTCTTTGACTGCATCAAAACTTATAAAGTAGTCGCTGTATTCAGCAAGCTGAAGTGTAGTCTGGCCCCTGCCGCCCATTGCCTGCAGTGATGATGCCAGGTATTCGTCTGAATAGCCGCTGATGTCCAGCCGAAGGTCCTTCCAGAACGGCTTTATTATCTCCAGGAGCTTGTTGGGATCCATTATCTTCATCTGTTCCTGGTTGATGTGGTTCAGTTTGTCCATATCAAGGACTGCGGGTTTTTTTGTTACCGAGGAGATGTCGAAGAGCTTTATGGCCTCTTCCCTTGTAAAGATCTCCTGTCCGCTCTTCGGCGACCATCCCAGAAGGGCAAGGAAGTTAAAGACTCCGTCGGGGAGGTATCCGAGGTCGTTGTATTCGAATACGCTCGTTGCTCCCTGGCGCTTAGAGAGTTTTTTCTTGTCCTTTCCCAGGATCATCGGAAGGTGTGCAAACCTTGGTGCATCAAATCCAAGGGCATGATAGATCAACAGCTGCTTGGGCGTATTGATAATATGGTCTTCTCCGCGAATGACCATGTTTATGTTCATAGTGTAGTCGTCAATTACAACAGCATAGTTGTATGTAGGCATACCATCCCTTTTGAGGATGACTATGTCCTTGATGGTCCCGTCCTGATTGACAGAGGCATTTTCGCTCAGCACCTCGATGTGTCCATAGACTTCATCGTCAAATGTGACGAGTTTGCCTGAAGGGACTTTAAAAAGGACTGCGCCGTCATCTTTATAGGCAAGTCCGGCATCAAGGAGCCGGTTTGCGTATTTAGTGTAGGAATCCATGCGCTCTGACTGCCTGTAGGGGCCAAACTCCCCCGGCTTATCGGGACCTTCGTCCCAGTCGAGCCCCATCCATCTCATCCCGTCCATTATCGACTGCTCGTATTCAGCAGTTGAACGCTCCTTGTCTGTGTCTTCTATGCGGAGGACAAATGTACCTTCGTTATGGCGTGCATATAGCCAATTGAAAAGGGCAGTGTGCGCTCCCCCGATGTGCAGTGACCCCGTGGGGCTTGGAGCGAATCTGACGCGTGTTTTAAAAGACATTCTATAAACCTCCGGTAGTTTTTTTAAATATTTGTGGCATGTAAAGTGCTACGTGAAGCTGCCGGGGGATCATCCGGCGTGAAACAATGGTGAAGCAATGGTGAAACAGTTGTAAAGACTGGCAAGCAATAGGCAAGCGTGGGCAAGCAATAGGCAAGCAGTCGTGAAAAACAGCTGAGCAGTTGCTGAGCGATGGCTAAGCAGTTGCTGAGCAGTTGTAGGGGCGGTCAAACGATAGACAAGCGGTCGCTGGTGCCCCTATATCGTCGTCCCCGAATGCTTAAATCGGGGATCCAGTGTCTCTAGGTCTTTGCTATAACTAAATTTACACCCCTTAAATCTAAGCCGCTGGATTCCCGATAGGAACATTCGGGAACGACGGAGATTTTAGTTCGTGTTTTAAGGTTCTTACAATTGCTTGCCGACTGCTTGCCTATGGCTTGCCCCCCTACAACTTGCTTAGGGACTGCTCAGCTACCACTCAGCCATTGCTCAGCATAGTTATTACCTCATCTGTTTTCCCCAGGAATCCTTTAGGGACACAGTGAGGTTGAATACGGGTTTTTCCGGTGTGCTGGTATGATCGGCGCAGAAGTAGCCGTGGCGCATAAACTGGAACTTGTCCATTGGCTTGGCATCAGCAAGGGCAGGTTCTACAAGAGCATCCTCAATAACGACAAGAGAATTGGGGTCAAGGTAATCTTTATAGTCTTTGCCCTCTTCCATGTCACTCATGTTTTTAAGTGTAAAGAGATGACCATAAAGGTTGATCTTTGCTTTTACAGCCTCTCCGGCCCACGCCCAGTGGAGCGTTCCCTTTATCTTCCTGCCGTCAGGCGCATCTCCCCCGCGGCTGTCCATGTCAACGTTACAGCGAAGCTCTGTCACCTCTCCGCTTTCGTTTTTTATCACTTCTGTGCATTTAATGATATAGGCGTATTTCAGGCGGACTTCCATGCCGGGAGCAAGGCGGAAAAAGCCTTTTACAGGATCTTCCATGAAGTCGTCCCTCTCGATGTATATTTCTTTTCCTATTGAGACCTTTCTGTTTCCGGCATTTTCATCCTCAGGATTATTTTCTGCATCCAGCTCATCAACGAAACCCTCGGGCCAATTTTCAAGGACCACCTTAAGAGGACGCAAAACTGCCATGCCTCGCTGTGCTGTCCTGTTGAGCTCTTCCCTGAGGCAATACTGCAGAAGTTCCACTTCTACCATACTGTCAGCTTTTGCAACACCTATCTCTTTGCAGAAGCGCCTGATCGATTCAGGCGTATAGCCCCTGCGCCTGAAACCGCATATGGTGGGCATCCTGGGATCGTCCCATCCTGAAACTATACCTGTAGTGACAAGCTCAAGAAGCTTGCGTTTGCTCATAAGCGTGTATGTCAGATTCAAACGTGCAAATTCATACTGATGCGGGACATGCGGTACGTCAACGTTATCTATGAACCAGTCATAGAGGGGGCGATGGTCCTGGAATTCCAGCGTACAGATGGAGTGAGTTACTCCTTCTATTGCGTCTTCGTAGCCATGAGCAAAGTCATACATCGGATAGACACACCACTTATCTCCTGTCCTGTGGTGGCTTCTCTTCAATATTCTGTATATAACAGGGTCCCTCATGTTTAGGTTGTTGCTGGACATATCTATCTTAGCGCGAAGCACTCTTGTGCCCTCTTCGAATTCTCCGGCTGTCATTCTTTTGAAAAGATCAAGGTTTTCCTCTATGCTTCTTTCCCTATATGGAGAATCTTCTCCCGGTTTTGTTAATGTGCCCCTCTTTTGCCTCATCTCTTCGGCGCTCTGGTCATCAACATAAGCCTTTCCTGCATTGATCAGGTCGAGACCCCACTGATAGAACTGATCGAAGTAATCAGAGGCATAGCAGAGGTTTGCCCATTCAAAACCGAGCCATTTTACATCGTTCATTATCGATTCTACGTACTCTGTCTCTTCTTTTGCAGGATTCGTGTCATCAAAACGAAGATTGCACTTTCCGCCAAACTGCTGTGCAAGGCCAAAATTAAGGCATATCGACTTTGCGTGACCTATGTGCAGGTAGCCGTTGGGCTCTGGCGGAAAGCGGGTAACTACGCTCTCTGTGACACCGTTTTCAAGATCTTTCGTTATTATCTCTTCAAGAAAATTAAGATTCCTAGATCCTTCATCAAAAGCCATTGATTATACCTCCAAGATCGCTTTCTATATTTCCAGATAAACGTCAGTCAAAAGTTCAGTTTACCATTAGTTTATATGTTATGCCATCACTGCTTGCCAATTAGTGAAACTACCGGAATAACACCGGCGTGAAACAGCGGATACCTTTGTGAAACTGCCGGAATAACACCGGCGTGAAACAATGGTGAAGCTGTAGTGAAGCAGTCGTTTAATTCATAATTGCTATTATAGAACACAAGTCTCAAGCCGCTGGATCCCCGATACAAGCGCTCGGGGACGACGGAGAAGGTTCTTCTTCGGCCCTTACGACCGTTTGGCTACTGTTTGACAATGTTTTAAAACCACAGCTTCACCACTGCTTCACTACCGCTTCACGCGGCGTATTCTTGCCGCAGTTTCACAATTGTAAGGACCACTTCACAATTGTTAAAACGCGGCCACTTCCATCGATATTTTTATACCTTCATATACGACGAGAAGGGTCGCTGCTGTGGTAAGTATTATACATAACCATACACTGGAATTCTTTATTCTTATCATTTTTTCGATCAGATCCATTACTTTCCAACATAGCGTAACACCAAAGACTCGAATTAACAGGACCGTAGTCCAGAAAGCCATGAAATTGACAGATTGTGCCCACCAGGAAATGCTGTAACCCGCGTTGAGCCCCTTGAAATACCCCCAGGGGAAAAAGATGTGGGTGACCAGAGCAACCACCAGAAAGGCCCTGAATATCGACCAAAGCTGGAGCATTGACCTTGGAGCCCCGTTATAGTCAGGGAGTTCGCAGTTTTCAAGCAATGAGCAGCCGAATCCGGCGTTGCTGTGAGGTATCTGACTGAATATCACGAAGATAAAAATCAATGTCCCTGCCAATGAAAAGGGAGTTGAAGGAGACATATGCAGGGCCATTGTGAATACATTCAGGCTGAAAGGATCTCCCTGGATCCCGTTAGCTGAATAGTAAAAGGCTATTGATATAAATGCAGCCATCATTGGAACAATAAGTTTGACAAGCTCCATTATCATTCTGTCAGCAGTGATCTGTGCATCATTTGTCCCCAGTGAGAATATCGCCAATATAGCCAATGTCTCAGAAAGAACTGCAAACTGAAGTATCTGCATCATATCTCCGCCGTTGTCCATTATAGGCAAAAACGAAAAAAATGGAATGCTTGCAGCAATTGGTATCAGGGCTGCAAGAGCAAAGCACGGCAAGTATATTGAGAGCCTTATCACTGAAGCTTCAGGAAGACTTATTGGTATAGTCATTGATTTAAATATGTCACGAAGAGGAAGCAGCGATGTGATCATGCCCCTTTTGGTCAAACTTCTGCCGGAAAAATATATGTGAGTACTCTCTGCGAGAAGGGCGACCATCAATGTGACAAGCATCAGCATCCATGATGTAAAATATCCAAGTATATTAAATAATATGTTCTGCATTTCTTATTCGACCCCGCTTTTCGAAAAAAGAGCCACTGCAAAAAGCAGGAAAAGCACAAGAATTGACAAGATGTGAGAAAAAGGAAAATCAAACCAAGGCTTCATGATCCTGCTCCTGAACGAGCTTACTATCTTCTCAAAAAAACCCTCTTCAATATCCCTCTCACATCCCCGCGCCATGTTGTTGCTTACGAGACTCCCACCGGTACTTTTTTTGATAATGAAAGTCAAAAGACAGAAAGCGCATGCAGAGAGAAGGAAGATTTTTAACCAGGCAGAAAAATTCCATATAAAATATCCTGTTTCTAATGTTGAAATCATTCAGAAGCCCCTCCCTGATGGATCGCGTTGACCAGCTGCCCCCTGTTGAGCAGGGAATAGACAGACGGTGAGACCATAGAGTTGATAAAAAGCGAGGGAGTTACTGTGGAATAAAAGAGGAAAGCGAAAAGGATTATCAGCGGAACTATCACCTGAACATCGTAATTTCTTATATTTTCAGAGTTTTCTGATGGCTTGCCGAACATCACTTTTGATATGTACCGGATAGATATCAAAAGCATAAGCAAGGCCGCTATCAGAAGAAATATCGTCAGGAGCGGTGTAATGTAACTCGAAGACCTGTAAAGGAACTGCTTTGAAGGATAGCCGACAAATGGCGGAAGTCCGGCGATCACACAGACTGCAAAGAAAAATGCAACACCTGAAATAGGTATCTTTCTAAAAAGTCCCTGCTGCTGCCATAATTCACCGTCAGCCGTCTTCTGCTTCAGTGTGCAGCAAACAAACGAAAGAGTCGCTGAAGCAGGCAGAAAAAGGATCCAAAGCGCGACCATGCTCTCGATCGCCCCGAAACCATACTCTGCAGCAGCCTGAGCTGCGTATGTTCCGCTGATGCTGATTCCCATTGAGATGACCAGGAACCCTTTCATGAACAGTTCTGCTGCCTCTGCAAACTTCACAGGATCTTTTTCTTTCACTGTCAGGATCAGGGATACAACAAGCAATATCAAACCAAGCATGATGAACAGATTCGGGATCTTTTCCAGTCCTTGAAGGGGACCGTACAGGGAAAATACTATCCTGAAAACCACAAAAAGTGCCGCCTGTGCACGTATCGCAAAAAACACCCGTCTTGAACCGTCTGTTACATATGAAGAAGACTTTACAAACATGAAAAAAAGCGGAACGATGAGAAATGCATACGAAAACTTTTCATTTGTTCCCAGTTTTATCATTGTAGATAAAACTGCAATATTCGTTGTCTTATAATTATAATAAAATAGCACTACTCCTGCCAGGAACATAAGCAATGCTGTTGTCCTTGAAAGGTAAAACCAGATAAGTTCTTTTATTTCTTCCTTTTTGGTCAATATCCCATGGAAAAGACCTGATGCTCCTATCTGTGAAATAAGTATAAAAATAAATAGAGAGAATAAGTCTCCTGAGTAAAAGATCCCCTGGATCCCTACAAGTGTTGTGAGGAAAAAACTTACCTTCGGGAGGCTGATCGTATCATTCTTGTCAGCCATGGCAGTAAGCCCGGCAATAAAGGCTATGCAGCCCATCAGGAAAGCAGACATAGCACCAAAGACATCTACCTGAAGCACTGCCTTGATAAGCATCGGGCTGTCCGGAGAGAGCGTTTGGGACCATCCTCCGCTGCTAAGGACAAAGAGTTCCGTTCCGCCCTTCCCCATGCTTGTCCATACTGACCACGTAAGAACAAGGTTTGCTGTGAGAACGGCAAGAAAAAAGATCTTTAAAAACCTTAAATTTATTTCGCAGACACATTCTTCATATTTATGCCAGCATTTGATCCTTTTGTACAGGTAAAAACCAAGAGGAAGAAAAGCTGCGGCGAGTGGCAGCAACAGGCTTAATACCGGTAAAGGCATTCCTGGTAAAGATCTGAATAGAAACATTATATTCTCCTAACTGAAACGGCTCATGAGGCTTAGAGGTATTTCAAGCCCGCACGATGCCATAAACTTTCGATCTGTAAGAACTCCGGGTACTTCTCCGTTACTCTCAATTGTCCCGTTTTTCATAATAATTACCCTTTGGCAGACATCCATAACCATGTCCAGATCATGAGTGGCAATCACAGCGGTGATTTTTGTCCTGCCTATTATATTTATCAGTTCACGTCTGCTTTTAGGGTCCAATCCTGAAGTCGGCTCATCAAGCAGAAGGGTTTTGGGTCTCATTGCAAAAAGCCCCGCGAGAGCGGCAAGTGTTTTTTCTCCGCCTGAGAGCTTCCATGGCGCCTTATTTGCAAGCGCCTCTATCCCGGTATCATGCAGTGCGCTGTTAACTCTTGAAGCCACTTCTTCTTCGGTCAGGCCAAGGTTTCGGGGACCAAAGGCAACATCCTCCCATAAGGTAGGGAGAAAAAGCTGATCGTCAGGATCCTGAAAGAGTAGCCCCGTCTCACGCCTCATGATCCTGAGTTTTTCTTTGCCGAGTTTCTCTCCTTCATAAATTATCTTTCCGTGTAAAGGAGAAAGGCAGCCCATCATCAGCATAAGAAGCGTCGATTTTCCGGAACCGTTGGCACCTGCTATGCCAAGTATCTCTCCCTCATTTACTGAAAAAGAAAGGTCGTTCAGCGCTTTCGTTCCATCCGGGTAAGAATAGCAGATATTTTCGATTTCAAAAACCTTCAAAATACACACCCTACTATCAGATCGCCAATTATTTTAGAAATATCAAGCATTCTCACAACTGTAAAGAAAACGATCCAGCATAGAGCAAATATCAGCTCCCTGGCCGGGACCCTCGTAGATAGGCCTGACCTGTGATATAGCTGACTGTCAAACCCTCTGCACTCAAGTGCACTGTGGATCCTCTCTGATCTGCTGATACACCTGAGCAGCAACGGACCACAAACGTTTCCGGCATTTGCAACTGTTATTTTACCACCCCTGAAGACCCTGGCCCTGACAATATTATGCGTTTCTTCAACCAGAAGCCTGATATATCGGTGAAGAAGAAAGAGTTGTGTCACAAGGACATCGGGGAGACCGACAGATGCGGCGGTCCTGCAAAGTCCGTCAAAACCTGTTGCAGCGACCATTATAAGCGACGCTGGGACAATAAGCATAAACTTGAGGATCAGGGAGAAAAAAGATATCCATCCCCTTGAGATCACAATTCCGAGATATTCTGTACGGGTCGTGTCAAAAAATGGATTCAAAATGCCGATAAATATGATGAAAGGGATAACAGGAAGCATCTTCCTGAATAGGTCCCTGCCTGATACCCTCGTGAATGACCCCATGAAAATTGGGTATGCAGCAAGGGGAAACAGCCTGAATGTCTCATAACGGCCAAAGGAAACAACTGTAATAATGTATGCAAGTGTTACGACAAAAAGAATGAGAGGGGAGAAAGAGGGTCCTCTCCTCTCATCATATATATCTGTCCTGTAAAGATCCTTAAGCCTCACTGCCGGCCTTTTCTTTTTCTGAAGAGCATCCCCAGGGCAAGGGCAAGGGTCATGGTGATAATGCTTCCGACAAGGCCTGAAACTGTTGTACCCATATTTTCGGAGGGCGTTGCGCTTCTGAATGAATAATCAGGCAGAGGAGCGAATCTTTCCTGTATGAAAGAAGATAAATAATGGAGAAAAGACTGCGGGCTGTCTAATTCAGCAGTGCCTGCAACACGTTCGATCGACCATTCGAGTCCATCAGGGGAGGAAGAAGCGTACCAGGCAAAAAGTCCGCCGGTCACGATGGCAAGCAGTGCAAAGAAAACGACCGCGCGCCTCATTCCGCCTGAATAGGCCTCGACCTTTGATAAGGTCAGGACTTCAGGCATTTTTGAATATACATAAATTATGACCATCGCTGTGGCAAAGCCCTCCGCTGCCCCTATTGCAAAATGTATGGGAAGCATCAGAAGCAGGAATATATCTGCAGGTAAAGAAGTTATCCCTGAAAAGACAGTCTGAAGAACAACAAAAAATGCTCCCATTAGAAGACCGGCTATGGAAGCGGTAACGGACCCCCAGAATATCCCTTTGGTACCGTCTATCCTGTCTGTTATTTTTTTGTAGATAAAAGGATATGCAATGAAGCAAGGGAAAAATCCCATATTGAAAATGTTGCACCCCAACGCCAGCAATCCTCCGTCTGCAAAGAAGATTGCCTGTACTGCCAGTATCGATACCATAGAGACGAAAGCACGCTCAGGGCCAAGCAATATAGCAAGGAGCAGTCCTCCGCCTATGTGTCCGCTTGATCCGGTCCCGGGTATAGAAAAATTTATCATCTGTGAAGCGAATACAAATGCTGCAAGCACACCCATCAATGCGGTCTTGCCTCTGTCATCATTTTTTTTCAGCGCGGAAGAACTTTTCAAAATCAGATAAGCGCCGGCAGCCCAGAAAACGCTGCCGACCGCAGGGGAAACAAGCGCATCTGCCATATGCACGTTCATCAACTCCTTACGTTTAAAGATTATAACAACCATCTACAATTTGGAAAAGTTTTATTCTCTTTAAATCGTTTATTCCTTTTTGCTTCTTTATCTATCATTTATGCTAAAATTACCGTAAGAGATATAGGGCTGTATCTCTTAATGCCTTTGGATTCATTTTTATACAACAATTTTTTTAAGGAGTGATACGAATGCAGGAGAAAAAACAGATGCCCCTTATCTGGAAGATAGCCATTGGGTTCGTAATCGGTATCGTTTTAGGGTTCGTAATCGGCCCGATGCAGCAATCAAGCACCTTCATCTCGAATTTCCTTATTCCCCTTCTCGACCTCATTGGTAAGATCTTCCTCGGACTCTTGAAAATGCTCATCGTTCCCCTTGTCTTTGCGAGCATTATAACCGGTGCGGCTTCGATAGGAGACCCGAAAGTACTTGGACGCATTGGTATCAAGACAGTAGCACTTTACATCTGCACCACAGTCGTAGCGATCTTCTTTGGATTGGTCCTAGGCAACGTCATACAGCCCGGCGTTGGACTCAGCATTGAAGGTGCCGCAGGAGAAGCAAAGGCTGCCGCCGGCATGATCGATGTCCTGATTGGGATCATCCCCGTTAACCCGCTGCAGGCCCTTGTAAACGGAACAATGCTTCAGATCATAGTATTTGCACTCTTCCTTGGAGTCTCGGCAACGCTTATAGGTGAAAAGGGAAAGACCTTCCTAAAATTCAATGAATCCCTTGCTGAAACAATGTACAAGATGACCGGCATCGTAATGAAGTTCGCACCTCTCGGTATCCTTGCGTTGATCGCTGTGACTGCTGCAAGGTACGGCCCTGCAGTCCTTGCACCCTTCGCGAAGGTAATATTTGCAGTCTACCTCGGATGCGCACTTCAGGCGATCGTTGTCTACTCCGGTCTGGTCACTGTAGTTTTGAAAAAATCACCGCTATGGTTCTTTGGCGGAGTCAAGGAGGCAATGCTGGCAGCCTTCGTCACCCGTTCCAGCTCAGCCGTCCTTCCGATATCAATGAGAAACGTGCAGGAAAACCTTGGTGTCTCTGAAAAGGTATCCTCTTTCGTCCTCCCGCTGGGTGCGACCATCAACATGGACGGTACAGCTCTCTATCAGGGGGTATGTGCCCTATTCGTTGCACAGGCTTTCGGGATCCCGCTCTCAATGGGAGCCCAGGTCGGCATCCTTATAACAGCAACGCTCGCATCGATAGGGACAGCAGGCGTCCCCGGAGCAGGACTGATAATGCTCTCCATGGTCCTTACATCTGCCGGCCTTCCTATTGAGGGTATAGGACTTGTTGCAGGTATCGACGCAGTCCTTGACATGGCCCGTACCTCCATCAACGTCACCGGCGACATGTGTGTCTCCGCTGTAGTTGCCAGATCTGAAGGAGAGAAATTCTAATTTAAGTTGTTTCCAGCTATCCGGCGAGCGGTCCCGTCAAAAGACGGGACCGCTTTTTTTGTCTCAAGCAATGAGATCTCTGTCCCTTCTGTCTTAGCAAAGGGTTGTAGTGAAGCTGCAGGAAAATCTCCGGCGTGAAATGGTTGTGAAACAATGGTTACAATTGTGAAACTGCGACAAATACGGTCACGTGAAGCGAGAGTGAAGCAGTCGTTTAAGATGAAACCATAGTTCGGACGTCTTGAAAAACAATCGCTTCACGACGATAATAATCGCCGCTTCACGCGGCATTTCTCCGGCCGCAGTTTCACAATGGCAAATTACTAAGGCAGCGCTCCGAGATGCCCCAATTGCCGCTTAATCAAAAGGAGTCCCGTCTATACAGACGGGACTCCTTTGTTTCCAATGGCGCGCCGGACAAGATTTGAACTCGTAACCTTCGGATCCGTAGTCCGATGCTCTATCCAGTTGAGCTACCGGCGCAATTCCTTATTTGATGGCGGTGAGGCAGGGATTTGAACCCTGGAGGGCGGTTTTGGCCACCCTACCCGCTTAGCAGGCGAGCGCCTTCAGCCTAGCTCGGCCACCTCACCAACAGGGGCTATTTTATTGCTCAAGACTGGCTTTGTCAATACCTTTAATAAGGCTTATTACTGCTTATCTTCGGATTTTACCTCTGTATTTACGTCAGCTGATGCCGGAGCAGGAAAAATTTCGGGATCAAGGATCTTTATCTTTGCCCTGGAAAGAAGCTCCTCATAAAACTCCTGCTGCTTTTCCTGCGCCTTCTGATTCCTTATCATGGCAACTACATCTGCGCTTACTTCATTGTAGCTAAGCTGTTTTTCCGCCTCTTTGCTGCGTTTTATCGCAACGTAAGAATCACTGCTGGTAACAGGCATCACAGGGGAGACTTTGTTGAGCGGGAGATCTTTCAGCGCAGCAAGCGAATCGACCATCATCTGTTCTGTTATAAGAACAGGCTTGTCGTAAGGCGTCGATGTCATTATGTCAGTTTTGTGCTGATCCATGACCTTATCCCAGCCTTCTCCGCCTTCGATCGACTTCTGTGCGAGCTTGGCAGCCTCATTGCTTCTGAAGGTAGCTATGTTTACCTTAAAACCTGCAGGCTGTTTATAGATGAAGGTCTTAGCTGAGTCATAGAACTTGCGTGCTTCATCATCAGGCACATTTATTTCAGCAGCAAGTGCATCCATAACCTTTTTCTGTGATATCTGCTTTTTGATGTCTGACTTTATCTGGACTTCAGTTATGCCTGAGCGTTCGATAAATGCTTTGAATTCTTCCCTTGTAGGATAGCTGTCCATAATTTTTGTGTAATTTTCATCTATTTCATCTTTAGTTACTTCGATATTGCGGCTTTTGATCTCTTTTTCGAGTTCGGCCTCTATCGCTGTGCTGTCCAGGATAGCTTTTCTCATGAATGGGATATCGGCGGACGTGACTTCCCTTTCTGAACCAAGCTGTTCTGCAAGCTGCATCGTTCCTTTTTCTATGTCAGAACGCAAAACATCTTTCCCGTTTACCTCAGCAACAGCATAATCCCTCTGGCCGTCCGACCCCTTTCCGGAGCGGGCATAGAGCCCATAACCGGCAAAAATGGAAACCACAAACAAAACTATTACAGCTATCATTATTGACTTAACGTGCGATCTTAGATACCTCAACAAGGAAAATCGTCCTCCTTCAATTAAAAAGCCTTGGTACGGTCGGGTGATACCTCCGACATGAGATTGCGGTGCCCAGCACCGCGTGAAACAATGGTGAAGCAGTGGTGAAGCGGTTGTGAAGACTGGCAAGCAATTGGCAAGCAGTCGATTAAAATACTGTCAAACAATGGTCAAACGGTTGTCAAACAGTAGTCAAACTATTGTTTTAAACATTGCTGAGCAGTTGCTAAGCGATGGCTGAGCAGTTGCTGAGCAGTTGTAGAACCTAAAAAACTTATAATCTCATTATCCTTGTATGCTTCTCATTCCGTCTTCCCCGAGTGCTTGTATCGGGGATCCAGTGTCTTTTGTTTAAATCTTTAAAACCCTGTAATAACCTAAGTTCTAAGCCGCTGGATCCCCGATCTAAGCATTCGGGAACGACGGAGAAGAACGTCAATGGCCGAATCGACAGCGTTTTTGAACCTCCGTGGCCCTAGGCTGCAAATTCTCCGACCCAGCCCTTGTCACCTCACAACCGTTTGACTACTGTTTGACAATTGTTTGACCGCCCCTACAACTGCTTCCCAATTGCTTCGCGGCGATGAGATCGCCACTTCGCGCGGAATTTTTATGCCGCACTTCGCCATCGTACTTACATACGTCGAAGCGACGAACAATGAATTTTGCTAAGTTAGCGCTTCGATATGCCCCAATTGCGCCGGGCACACGGTGACAATAATACGTCAGCTACGCCCTCATGTCAAAGAATAAGCTTCGCAAACCTATCAAGCTGCGCTGCAGAGTTCTTCATATACTCCGCTGCTTTGGCTTTGGCATGCCTTATGTCCTTTTTAAGCTGCTGGACAAGAGCATCAGCACCGGCAAATTTCATCTCTTCCCTGTTTCTTGCAACAAGTTGCAGCGTTATGGTCTTTTCGTAGAGGTCTCCGTCAAATCCAACGATGTGAGCTTCACAGTGCAGCCCTCTTGATCCTTCAAATGTCGGGTTATATCCGATGTTAAGGGCTACGGGATACCATTTCCCATTTATATGGGAAATTCCTGCATAGCTTCCCCTCGCCGGATAGATCTTATTGGGCCTCACAGAGAGGTTAGCTGTCGGGAATCCAAGCACTCTGCCCCTTCCGTCGCCTTTGATGACCTTGCTTTGGATCATGAAGGGATAACCAAGCATTTCACACGCTGATTCGATCTGGCCTCTCAATACAGCCTCCCTGACAGAGGTGCTGCTTACTATGCCGCCGTTAAGCCTGTACGAACCAATAACATCAAGGGACCAGCCGCGTTCCCGGCAAAGTTCTGAAAGGAGCTCCGGAGTCCCTATCCGGGCTCTTCCGAAACGGAAATTCTCTCCTATTACAAGTCCGTCTATAGATACTCTCTTCGCTATGTGGTCGAGAAAATCTGCAGGAAGCATGTCTGCAAGGGTGATGTTGAAGGGCACCTTGTCCGCAACAGGTATGCCAAGGTAATTTATCAGCATGTCCCTCTCTTCAGGAGTGAATAGAAGTTTGAATGAATCCTTATTGAAGACCAGCTGGGGATGTCCCTCAAAGGTAATGACTCCCCATCCGGTTCCCGTTTTTGCGGCACGTTCTTTAGCTGTCTCAAGCAGACGCTGATGACCCAGATGAAAACCGTCAAAGGCTCCTAGTGCAAAAATCATTTCAATTGCTCCTGTCGTTGATTATATTGACTGCAGGCAAAAGATCGTATGGATCCCCCTGATCTTTGAATTTACAGATGGAAAATATCTTATCAGATCTTACTATCATGTTCCCGGAAGTGCTTGAGTATCTTGCAAAGTTCTCTCTTTTCAGCCTGTGCAGAGAAATGTGCTGACCGTTGATAAGCCTCTCTGTATCTTCTTCCCCGCAAAGGTAAGAGGTCGCTGCAGGACATGCCGTTTCCGGAGGCAGAACTTTTTTGATCAGATCATCTTTGCTGATGTCTTCCAGTAAAGCTGCATCAAGAGCTTTATCCAGATCGAAGGGGCCGCAGCTTATTCTTTTAAGTTCGCTGACATGTGCTCCACAGCCAAGCATTTGTCCCATGTCCCTCACAAAGCTTCTGATGTAGGTGCCCTTCCTGCAGGTTATCCGGAAAGATACTTTGCCGTCGTCCGATATTCCGCTTGTTCTTGAAGAATAAGCAAAAAAAACGGGTTTCTTTTCAATATTGAGATCATGTCCCTCTCTTGCAAGTTCGTGTGCTCTACGCCCGTCAACGTGGACTGCAGAGACATTCGGCGGAATCTGCATCCTCCAGCCAAAAAAAGAAGGAAGAGCCAGATCAATATCTTTTTCGCTGATATTTCCCCAGCCTTGCCTGCTTATGATCTCGCCCGAAGCATCGTCGGTCGATGTCTCGGCCCCCAGGCATGCAACAGTCTCGTACGACTTCGGCATATCCATGACAAAATTGCTGAGCCTGGTCGCCGCCCCTACAAGGATAATAAGAAGACCGGAGGCTGTGGAATCAAGCGTGCCTCCGTGTCCGACTTTAGTTTTTCTGCCAAGTTTATTGCGCACCATCTCAACGCATTTTGTGCTGCGCATATCTACCGGCTTATTTAAAAGCAGCAGCCCTGTCATCGATATATTTCTCCGCTTCTGCCTTTACAGAGTCAACTGCATTCTGAAAAGTACCCGCTATCTTCGCTCCGGCTGCCTGAAGATGGCCGCCTCCACCGAATACAGATGCTATCTCCCTGGCAACGCATGGAGCTTTGGTCCTTATACTGACCTTATTTTCACCATTTATTTCAGTCAGGAACAATGCAACTTTTACACCTGTGATCCTGAGCAGCATATTGACCAAGCCGTCGACCGCGCTTGAGTCTGCTCCGGCTTCTTCGAAATCTTCCTTCTTCAGCCAGAACATAGCTCCTTTGCCGTTGGAAAACATCTCTGTCCTTGTGTATGCACATCCCCACAGTTTGAGTATCGAAGGCGTCATGTTTTCATTTACATGTTCATCTATGACATCAGGCTTTACTCCTGCCTCCAGAAGCCTTGCAGCACATAGATGGCTCCTTGCCGTGGTAGTTCCAAATCTGAAATTGCCGTTGTCGGTGGATAGTCCGGTGTAGAGGCAGATCGCCTCCCCTTCTTCTATGCCCCATCCGCCTTCTATAAGCAGTTCAGTGATCAACTCTGCGGATGCGGAGACATCGGGATCCACCAGGTTAAGTTTGCAGTAAAGGTGGTTGTCGCCATGGTGATCAATGTTTATGCTGTCCGCAATGAGGAGCACCTTTTCAAGGCCCGGCATGCTCCTTGCCGCTGTGCTGGTGTCTACGCAGATAATAAGAGAATTTTTGATCTCCTCTTCCGTGATCTCTTTGCAGCACTCGAAATCTTGGTAATATGGAAGAAACCGGTATCCACCAGGAATGGGGTCTCTCCCCATGATCCTGACATCCTTATCCAGCCTTTTTCCCAGTGAATATAGGGCCAGGCCACATCCCATAGTATCCCCGTCGGGATTTTCGTGACAAAGGATGACCCATTTTTTGCTTGAGTTGAACTTTTCTATTACCTCTCTCATAACTGCCATATCCATCATCAGTTTTCTCCTGAGGACCTTTTTTCTGCATCCATGGCGGCAACTTTGTCAAGCAGTTCCTCCATCGCTCTCGCTTTTGCTTCCGAGTCGTCGTAGACAAAGTGAAGTTCCGGTATTGTACGCAGATGCATATCTTTACCAAGCATAGACCTTATTTGTCCTGCTGTGGAGTCAAGCGCCTTCTGTATCTCATCCTTGCGGTCCATGTCTATAAGGGTATAAAAAACCTTGGCGAAGCTCAGGTCTTTCGATGTGCTTACCTTTGTCAGGATCGCATCCCTTACGTTATCCTTCTTTATCCGGACCTGAAGTATCTCAGAAATTGCCCTTAAAAATTCCTTGTTTATACGATCGATCCTATAAGTCACCATAGGCAAAAACCTCCCAAGTGAAACGTACTATCTCGAACTCACCCTCCGCCTCTCTTCTTGCCAGGAAGCTCTCCAGGTTCCTGAGCCTTTCTTCAAGCTCAGATGGAGAAGAACCGGCACCGGCAAAACCCAGCTCTGCGTCCTGCCATTTGTCTGCAGGCCCCAGGTCTGAGGAAGATAGGCTGAAACGGTTTCGCACCCCGTCCAGTATTGACCGGACAACATGCCTTCGATCTTTAAGGCTTCCCGCGTAAGGGAGCCTTAAAGAACACTCGGCGACTCCTATCCAGAAAGGCATTTTCTGCTCCTTAATCCAGAGTCTTCTTTTCCTTTACTATTTCGTAAGCTTCGATCACGTCGCCTACACGGAAATCCTGGAACCTTTCAAAGCTGAGGCCGCATTCGTTGCCAGAGCGGATCTCCCTTACGTCATCCTTGAAATGTTTGAGGCTGGAAAGCTCTCCGTTCCAGAATACCACTCCGTCACGGATAAGGCGCACTTTGGCGTTTCTTCTCAAAAGGCCTTCCATGACTCTGCATCCGGCTATGTTGCCTATCTTGGGCACCCTGAACATTTCCCTTATCTCTGCCGTTCCAAGTGTGTTTTCACGAAGCTCAGGAGCTAGCATACCCTCCATTGCAGCATGGACATCGTCCAGCATGTCGTAAATGACCTGATAGAGTCTTATCTGGACACCTTCTACTTCGGAGATCTTCTTTGCATTGCTGTCAGGCCTGACGTTGAATCCAACTATGATGGCGTTGGAAGCCGATGCAAGCATGACATCGGATTCAGATATCCTTCCGACTCCTTCATGGACTATGTTTACAGTTACAGCATCCGTGTTCATCTTCATAAGTGACGAGTGGAAGGCCTCTAGCGAACCCTGTACGTCCGTCTTAAGGACTATGCGAAGCTGCGGGACTTCTTCGGTCTGCATCTTCTCATAAAGTTCCTCAAGGGTCAGCCTCTTAGACTTGCTCTGGTCCATCTCCCTGCGCTCGAACTCGTAGTGCGACATTATGTCGCGTGCTTCACGTTCTGAGTTTATGACCGAGAACTTTTCGCCGGGCTGCGGAACGTTTTCCAGTCCAAGGATCTCAACAGGCATGCTGGGACCGGCGCTGTCAACATTCTGGCCTGAATCATCTATCATTGCCCTTATCTTTCCCCAGGCAGTTTCCGTATGGATAATGTTTCCGCGGCGAAGCGTCCCGTTCTGCACGATGACTGTTGCGACAGGGCCCTTCCCCTTATCGAGGTTCGCTTCTATGACAGTTCCTTCAGGAGCCGCATTGGGGTCTGCCTTAAGTTCCTGCATCTCCGCGACCAGAATGACCATCTCGAGCAGTTGATCAACATTTATGCCGGTCTTGGCACCAACGTCGACCATGATCGTGTCACCGCCCCACTCTTCCGGAGCAAGTCCGTAATCAGAGAGCTGCTGGCGGACCCTTTCGGGCTTGGCTGCGGGCTTGTCTATCTTGTTTACTGCTACGACTATCGGAACTCCTGCTGCCTTGGCATGGTTCATTGCCTCAATGGTCTGGGGCATGATGCCGTCATCAGCCGCAACTACCAGGATCGCTATGTCTGTCACCTGAGCGCCCCTTGCGCGCATCGAGGTAAATGCCTCGTGGCCGGGTGTATCGAGAAATACCAGCGTATTGCCTTCGTAATTGACCCTTGAGGCACCTATGTGCTGCGTGATGCCTCCGGCTTCCTTCTCAGTGACCCTTGTCTTCCTTATGTAGTCAAGAAGCGTCGTCTTGCCATGGTCAACGTGCCCCATGACAGTAATGATAGGAGGCCTGAAAGGCAGATCCGAGGGGTCCTTCGCTGCAGAGTCCTTGCCCTTTTTTGTCCCTTTTTGGGGTGCAGGCTGCTTCTCTTCCTTTTTGGCAGTCTTGGCTTCAGTCTTATCCGATGCAGTCTCTTTCTCTTCAGGCTTTCCGAAGACAAAGTGCTTTTCAAAGCCCTTGCCGAGGATCTCAAGGATCTTCTCGTCAGCAGCAACTGTTGCAGGGACCATATGGCCCTCAGCCATAAGGATCTTGACCGCATTGCCCGGCTTTTCCCCGATGCTGGCCGCAACGTCCGATACTGAGGAACCTTCGCTGACAGTTACTACCGGATATGTCGTTATGGCTTCAACAGCCTTTTTCTCTTCCGCATCTTTTCTTCTTTTCAGTTCTTCCTCGACAAGAATGGAAACTTCCTCATCGATAGAACTCATATGCGATTTGATATTGACTCCTATTTCAGTCAATAACTCCACCATCTCCGTATTGCTCATCTCAAACATTTTCGCGAGATTATAAACTCTGATTTTGCTCATTGGCATCACTCCTGTCATAAATTGCCAAAACCTTTTTAGCCAGTCCGCCATGCGGAAGGGCGGCGATCTGTGCTGATCCAACTCCGAGATGTGATCCCAGAGTGGTCCTGTCCGTATTTTCCAATTTCAGCAGGATGACTTCTCCACGTTCGACCCTTGGCTTAAGGGAACGGAGGACGCTGGCGGAACAATCCGAAGTTACTATAACTACCAGCTTTTCATTGTGTTTACCGCCGGCAAACACCTGATCCTGCCCGATAAGAAGTATTCCTGCTCTTCTGGAAAGGCCAAGGATATTCATCAGTTCCTCGTTTTTTGACTGATTCATCTCAAGCCTCCCTCTTTTCATCTATGCAAATCGTCATGAGGTTTTCGTAAACATCCTCGCTGACATCTGACTTAAGGGCCCTTGAGAGCGCTTTTTTCTTTTTAGCAAGAGCCACACACTCCCGGCAGCTGCATACATACGCTCCTCGGCCGTTAGCTCTCCCTGTCGGATCATATCTGACCTCGCCTTCAGGAGTCCTTATGACTCTCAGAAGTTCGCGTTTGGGAGATTCTTCGCCGCATCCTACACATGTGCGGGGACGTTTTCTTTTTTCTGTCTTACGTTCCTCGCCCATCATGCCGTTCTATCCTTCGTCGTCTTCGTCTTCGATAACGCTGCTCAGGTCTTCAAAAAGATCTTTCATAGTGGGCAGCTTTTCGTCCTCTTTGACCTTGATGTCTATCTTCCATCCCGTCAGGCGGGCGGCAAGCCGTACGTTCTGTCCGGCCTTCCCTATCGCAAGTGAAAGCTGGTCAGAGCGGACATAAACAATAACAGAGCGATCCTGGTCAAGCAATGGCTCGATCTTCAGCACCTTCGCGGGAGAGAGGGAATTCCTGATATAAGTAAGGATATCCTGGCTCCACACGATAATATCTATCCTCTCGCCGTGCAGCTCGTTGCTTATAGACTTAATGCGGGCCCCCTGCTTGCCGACGCAGGCTCCAAGCGGCTCAACGTTCGCATCAAGGCTTGCAACGGCGATCTTGGCGCGGGTCCCGGCTTCCCTGACGATGTTGCGGATCTCGACTACGCCGTCCTGGATCTCGGGCACCTCAAGCTCAAGAAGCTTGTGCAGGAGCTTCGGATGGGTCCTCGATACTATTATGCGCGGACCTCTGGTAGTTTGCCTGACATCAAGCAGATAAAACTTCATCCTTGACCCCGGAAGATATTTTTCACCGATTATACGCTCTTCCTTGGGCATTATAGCCTCTGTTTTTTCGTTAAGGCGGACCAGTATCTGATCGCCTTCAGACTTGAATATAGTTCCCGTGATGATATTGCCTATCTTGTCCGAGAACTGCTCGTAGATCACCTGGCGCTCAGCATCCTTCAGCCTCTGGATGATGACCTGGCGGGCTGTCTGGGCGGCGATCCGGCCGAAATCTTCAGGAAAAACTTCTTTCCTAATGATATCTCCGGGTTCAACGTCGTCATTTCCCCTGCGCTTTGCTTCGGCAAGAGAGATCTCAGATTCATCGGAAGTATCGTCAGGTACGACGAGCCTGACCTCATACAGGGTAAAGTCACCGGAATCGACGTCTATATGGACTTCTGCCGTCTGATTTCCGCCCTTGTACTTCTTGTAGGCAGATACCATGGCAGCTTCCAGACTCGCGACGATGATCTCCTCCGAAAGTCCCTTTTCTTCCTCTATCTGCTTGAGTACTTTCTTGAAATCTTTTCCAAGCTGCATCTATTAAACTCCTCTCATGAAATTATTCTTAACTGTTGTCCTATCGTTAACAGGCGGGGCGAAAAGAATGTTATTATGAAAATCACTTCTTCTTTATCTTCTTGAAAGTCTTCTTCTGGCCCTTTTCCTCTTTATATATGAGTTTGCCTTTTTTTATGTCCGCGAACGGGAAAGAACTCTCACCGTCTGCAAAAAGGAAATTTACCATGTCATCGTCGTCCACTCCGTTGATAATACCGGCGATCTTTTTGCCGCCTTTCAGCGACACCTGCACTTCCCTGCCGGAGAAAGTCCTGTAGTCCTCAGGAGTGAAGAGGGGCCTTTCCAGTCCGGGTGAACTTACTTCAAGGTAATACTTATCGGGAAGAGAGCTTTCCATCTCATCGAGATAGACATTTACCTCCCTTGCCACTGCTTCACAGTCGGAGAGGTTCACTCCCCCGGGAAGGTCTACATAGACACGGAGAATCTTCATCTCATCCTCGGTGACGTTTTCAAAGCCGACACAGTCGTAGCCGAGCGATTCTATCCGCTCCCTGAGTCCGCTGTAAATGTCGCTCAGCTTGATCTTTTCCACCGTATACCCCCCTGTAAAGCAAGAAGAGTGGGCACGACCCACTCTTCCAGTACTTGCCCCTGAATTAGTTATCAAATTGTAGCATTATTCTCAGAAAAAGCAATACAAAGCGCAAATTCGCTTTGTCTTGCTTGTGAAGCTTGCTTGTGAAGCGGCGATCCCATCGCCGTGAAACAGTTGTGAAGCAATCGTGAAGCCGTTGTAAGGGCGGATAAAAGACCAATCAGGGATCTCTGTTTGGATTATGCTTGATATTATATTTTTTGAATTTAACAATTGCTTCACTACCGCTTCACTATTGTTTCACGCGACTGTATTTGTCGCAGTTTCACAATTGCAAAGACCGCTTCACGCGACTGTATTTGTCGCAGTTTCACAACTGCTTCACTACCGCTTCACGCGACACAAGATGTCGCAGCTTCACCATCGCATGTTGCTAAGTCAGCGCCGTGCTCTTAAGCTTTTAGCGATAGCCCAACTACAATATCGCAATTGGGATTTAGAGCGAGTGATAACGACGCAATGCGCAGTGGGGTCACACGAAGGCGTATACCAATACGTCGAAGTGGGGCTCCGCAAGCCTTGCTAAGTTAGCGCCGCAATAAATCCCAATTGCTGCAACTGGGGCAGATCGGAGATGATAGCGACGCAACATGCAGTGGTTCAAGCGGAGGCGTATTGGGCATACGTTGACGCGCAGGACCGCAAATGTTGCTAAGCTAGCGCTTCGATATGCCCCAATTGCTGCAACTGGGGCAGATCGGAGATGATAGCGACGCAACATGCAGTGGTTCAAGCGGAGGCGTATTGGGCATACGTTGACGCGCAGGACCGCAAATGTTGCTAAGCTAGCGCTTAGATATGCCCCAATTGCTGCGAGAGTATTCGAAGAGCGCCAAGGAAGCCGCCACCGATGCGTTCAGCGATCCGGTCTTTCCGGCCATGGGGATGTGCCTCAGCTCGTCGCAGGACTTTGCGACGGCCTGGCCCAGGCCGTCGCCTTCGGCACCTATAACTATCACTACCCTCGGGGGCATGTCTTCCTTGAAGAGCGTCTCCTCGGCTTCCATCGAAAGGCCTACCACCCAGAAATTAGCTTCCTGAAGCAGCCTTATCGTCTGGGATACGTTGCCTGTCTTTGCAATGGGCAGTCTCAACGCAGCGCCTACACTCGTTTTGACGACCGTACCTGTCGGAAGCGCTCCGCCCCTCTTGGGGATCATCACAGCCGATGCTCCTGCGGCTTCGGCGCTCCTGATCACGGCTCCAAGGTTGTGGGGATCCTGGAGGTGATCACAGAGGAGCACCATTGCGGGTTCCGGCGCTTTGGGCAGCATTTGGATAATTTCCTCTGCGTCCCAGAGTTTCATCGGCGCCATATAGGCAACGACTCCCTGGTGGTTTTCTTTGTTGGTCATCTTATCCAGGGCTGCCGGATCCACAGTCAGAAGGACTATGTTGGCGGCTTTGCAGAGGTCCTGCAGCCTGGCCTTTATGTGAGGCTGGGCTGTCTTTGAGACAAGTACCTTCATGCACCTCTCAGGTGACTCCTCAAGCAGGGAAAATACCGGGTTCCTGCCCCAGCATATGTCTTCGCTTACGCTTGCCTTTTCATCTCTCATCCGGCTTTCCTGCCTTCCTTGATATCGTTGAAAAATTCTGCAAGGTACTTTCCTGTCGGGCCGTCCGATGCGGCGATCTCTTCAGGAGTTCCCTGCGCAATAAGGTCTCCGCCCCTCCGTCCGCCTTCCGGACCAAGGTCCATTATGTGATCAGCCGATGCAAGAACGTCGAGGTTGTGCTCTATGACAAGCACTGAGCTTCCGTGGTCTACCAGTTTGTGCAGCAGCTTGAGCAGCTTTTTGACGTCGTTGTAATGCAGTCCTGTAGTCGGTTCGTCAAGGAGATAGAGGGTGCTGCCCCTGAACTTCTTGCTCAGTTCAGTCGCAAGCTTTACCCTCTGGGCCTCTCCCCCGCTCAGCGTAGGCGCAGGCTGTCCAAGTCTTATGTACCCAAGCCCTGCCTCCTGGATCACTTTCAGTTTGTTGACTATCCTCGGAATATCTTTGAAATGCTCTACAGCTTCGTCGACCGTCAGTTCAAGCACATCAGCGATCGAAAGCCCCTTGTGCTTTACCTCGAGCGTCTCCCTGTTGTACCTCGTTCCTTTGCAGACATCGCATTTGACATAGACATCCTGCAAAAATAGCATGGAGACCTTGAGTTCCCCGTCCCCTTTGCAAGACTCGCATCGCCCGCCCTTTACGTTGAAGCTGAAACGGCCCGGCTGGTATCCTCTGAGCTTTGATTCGGGAAGCTGTGCGAAAAACTCCCTTATGGGGGTAAAAACACCCGTGTAAGTTGCGGGGTTCGAGCGCGGCGTCCTTCCGATGGGGCTCTGGTCAACCAGTACCACGTTCTTTAGTGACTCGTAACCCGAAATGGTGTCAAACTTTCCTGCGCGGTCCCGGTATTCCCTGTCGAACTTTCCCTTGAGTCCCTTATAGAGTATCTCGTACAGGAATGTGCTCTTTCCTGATCCTGAGACTCCGCTCAGTGAAGCAAGGACCCCGAGCGGTACATCAATGTCGATATTTTTAAGGTTGTTCTCACGGCACCCCGTTACCTTTATCTTACCCTTAGCCTTCCGTCTCTTTGGTTTGGGCCTGTATGTCCCGTCCGCCTCGCCTCTGAGGTAGAGGGCTGTCGGTGTATCTCCGTTTATAATGTCGGCTGCGCTTCCGCATGCGATAAGGTTCCCGCCGTTTTCGCCGGCCTCGGGACCAAGCTCCAGTATGTAATCAGCCGCCATCATTGTTTCCCTGTCATGTTCGACTACAATAACTGTATTGCCAATATCCCTGATATCCTTGAGCGTATCCAGCAATCTGTTGGTGTCCCTGGGATGAAGACCTATCGTCGGTTCATCCAGAACATACAGGACTCCGGTGAGCTGAGATCCGATCTGGGTGGCAAGCCTTATCCTCTGGCTCTCCCCTCCGCTCAGAGTGTCAGCACGCCTTGAAAGGCTCAGATATCCCGCGCCTACGTTGTTGAGGAATGCAAGCCTTTTGCGGACTTCCGTCAACGCCTGCCCGACAATTTTCTGCTCTCTTGCACCCAGCTGCATCGTGTCAAGGACCTTGATAAGGTCCTCAATGGGCATCTCTGTAAGCTGAGCTATGTTGTATCCGCCAAGGGTTACAGCAAGTACCTCCGGCTTGAGCCTGGCACCGCTGCAGGTCTGGCAGATATCTTCTGAACGGTAGCGCAGGAGTTCTTCACGGTAGTTATCAGACTCAGTCTCGCCAAGGCGTTTCTCAAGCCAGGGGAGAAGTCCGGGGTAATGACCGTTGTATTCCCAGTCTCCGTTTTTATCGCTGAATATCATCGGTATAACTTCATCAGTGCCATAGAGAAGGGCCTGTTTCGCATCTTCCGGAAGGTCCCTAAATGGTTTGGAGAGGTCCCAGCCTTTGTGACGAGCAGCCATCAGCTCAGCCTTCTGTATCATATACTTCATGCTCTTCCAGGGTATAAACCCGCCCTCACCGATAGGATATTCCGGGTTGACAGCAAGCTCCTCGGTAAAATGGAGGTGCACCCCAAGTCCTGAACAGTCGGGACATGCCCCGTATGGGTTGTTGAAGGAAAAAAGTCTCGGCTCAATTTCGGGCAGGCTTATCTCGCAGTCAGGGCAGATATACTTTTCCGTTAGTTCCAGGTCATCCATGCCCTCGGAGACGAGAAGGACAAATCCTTCAGATAGTTTCATTGCCATTTCGACAGCTTCCGAAAGGCGCTGGCGGTTCTCTTCCTTGACCCTCAGCCTGTCGATGATGCATTCGATCGTATGCTTTTTCTTCTTGTCAAGCTCTATCTCCTCCTCAAGCCAGAGGACAGTCCCGTCCACTCTGGCCTTGAGGTAGCCCTGCTGATGGAGCTTAAGCAACAGGTTCTTATACTCTCCCTTTTTGCCCTTTACAAGCGGAGAGAGTATCTCTATCGGTTTGCCGTCATAGTCCCTGTATATCTTGTCCACTATCTCGTCAACGCTGTAACGGCGCACTTCTTTGCCACAGCTTGGGCAGTGCGGAGTCCCGGCTCTGCCGAAAAGAAGTCTCAAATAATCATAGATTTCTGTAACGGTCCCGACGGTCGAGCGGGGATTGTGGCCTGCGCCCTTCTGCTCTATCGATATGGCCGGAGAGAGCCCGCTTATGTCGTCAACATCGGGTTTGTCCGCCATTCCCAAAAACTGCCTCGCATAGGACGAGAGGGATTCTACATAGCGCCTCTGCCCCTCGGCATATATGGTGTCGAAGGCAAGTGAAGACTTGCCCGAACCTGATGGGCCCGTCACCACTACGAGCTGGTTTTTAGGAATTTCCGCGTTTATGTTTTTTAAATTGTGCTGTCTTGCCCCTGTAATTTTTATGCTCTGTTCCAATTTTCGCATCGCCTTTCAGTCTCTGTATATCGTCCCTTAACTCTGCGGCAGTCTCGAAATCGAGCTTTTCTACCGCGGCCCACATCCTTCTTTCAAGCTCATGTATATCGGGCGTATTCTCTGCGCCCTTATGCGGTGAAGCGGCCCTCTTGCCTCCATATCCCCCGTCTTCGAGAAGTTCCGCGGGCAGAAGGTCCTTTACGGCCTTCAATATCGTCTGAGGTATTATACCGTGTTCTTCATTATATGATATCTGACGGTTTCTTCTTCTTTCCGTCTCCTTCATCGCGGCATCAATGCTGTCCGTTATCCTGTCAGCGTATAGTATTACCTTCCCGGCCTGGTTCCTTGCAGCCCTTCCGATCATCTGTATCAATGACCGCTGCGACCTCATAAACCCCTCGCGGTCCGCATCAAGGATCGCCACAAGGGAGACTTCCGGCAGGTCTATTCCTTCCCTGAGGAGGTTGACTCCCACAAGAACGGCAAAAACCCCGAGGCGGAGATCACGAAGCAACTCGGCCCGTTCAAATGTATCAAGCTCAGAGTGGATGTAGCGTACCTTTATCCCGAGCTCTGCCATATACTCCGCAAGATCTTCCGCCGAGCGCTTCGTCAGCGTTGATATGAGGACACGCTCGCCTGCTTCAATGATCGGCCTGACCTCGCCAAGAATGTCATCCACCTGTCCCGTTGCGGGGTGGACCTCCACGATAGGATCTGTAACTCCCGTCGGTCGTATAAGCTGCTCCACGACATTCTCTGAATGGGCAAACTCATAATCCCCCGGCGTTGCAGAGATAAAGAGCGCGTTCCTGAGAAGCGGCTCATACTCTGTCCACTTGAGCGGCCTGTTGTCCAAACATGACGGAAGCCTGAAACCATGCTCAACAAGGACTTCTTTTCTTGCCCTGTCCCCGTTGTACATCCCACGAACCTGGGGGAGCGTCATATGGGATTCGTCGATGAAGATAAGTGAATCATCCGGGAAAAAGTCCATAAGAGTTCCGGGGGCGTCTCCGGGCTCACGTCCGTCAAGGAAACGCGAATAATTTTCTATCCCTGAACAGTAGCCGACCTCAAGAAGCATCTCAAGATCATACTTGGTCCTCATCTTGAGCCTCTGAGCCTCTACGATCTTCCCTGCAGACTCAAGCTCTGTGACTCTGTTTGCAAGTTCCTTCTCTATCAGCTCTGCCGCATTGTTTATCGCATCGGAAGAGGTAACATAGTGCTGGGCGGGGAATATCCCAGTGTGGTCCTTTGTCAGGATCGCCCTTCCGCTCACAGGGTCTATCTCCTCTATACGCTCTATCTCATCATCAAAAAAAATGACCCTCACTGCCGTATCGCTGTATGCGGGGTATATCTCCATAGACTCTCCCCTGCTCCGGAAGTTTCCGGGCTGAAGCACGAGGTCATTGCGCTGATAATAATTATCCAGAAGCCTCGTCATGAATGCCCTGCGGTCCCATTGCTCGCCGACAGCAAAACGGAAGATGGCATCCTCATAGTTTTTACGTTTGCCCAGACCGTATATGCAGGAGACGCTGGCAACAACAATTACATCGCGCCGCTCCAGCAGTGCCTTGGTCGTTGCAAGCCGCAGCTTCTCTATCCTCTCGTTTATGGAAGCGTCCTTCTCTATATAAATATCCTGAGCCGGCATGTAGGCCTCAGGCTGGTAGTAATCGTAATAGCTGACGAAATAATTGACCGAGTTCTCCGGAAAAAATTCCTTGAACTCACTGTAGAGCTGAGCAGCCAACGTCTTGTTGTGGGCCATAACAAGAGTAGGCCTCTGCAGACGTTGGATCACATTGGCCATCGTGTAGGTCTTACCGCTGCCTGTAACTCCAAGCAGCGTCTGCACAGCCCCCGGCTTTTCAAATCCCCGGATCAGCTTCTCCACCGCCTGAGGCTGGTCCCCGGACATAGGCCAGGGTGAAAAGAGCTTAAATTCGTCAGACATAAATTCTCTCCTTTATATAAATACAACTTTATTAATATATAGCTTTTTAAAGAATGCGTCATCCGTGTTAAGTACTATTGTGAAACTGCGACGGGAGATGTCGCGTGAAGCAATGGTGATGCGATCGTGAAGCAGTTGTTTTCTAGACATGGCTAAGCAATTGCTGAGCGTTGTTAAGCAGTCGCGGTCGTAGAGGTTCAAAAATCAATAAAAAAACCGTCGTCTCCAAATACTGCAAGAACGACGGAAATGGTCAGTTTCTCAGGTTTTTTGGTAGTGCAGAAAATTTTGTGTAAACATCCCCACCGACTATGAGGAAGTTTACACAAACTTATAGGCACTACCGGTCTTTTCAATTGTTTGACTATCATTTGACCTTTTCTACAACTGCTTCACAACCGTTTCACCATTGCTTCACGGCGATAAGATCGCCGCTATACGCGGCAGATTCCTCGCCGCAATGACTAATTCCTATACTGCCAGTTATCCTTTGCCCAGAATTCACCGTTTACGCCGTTTATAACATCATCGAGGTATACGCCCCCGATATTTAAGTTATACATTGATCCGCCGTACAGTCCGTCGACAATAAGTTCGAGAACGTTATTCTCTGATCTTACAACTCTGGTATTGTACGTTCTGCCGAATCTGTCGGTGATGGTGATGGGTTGGTTTTTATCCCAACGGATATTATTTCCATAATGTTTGCCTGGGTTGCCCGGTCTTCCGGGATATCCCGGATATGGAGGGTAACCGTTGCCTTCAGGATATCCAAAGACGACCAACAGTTTGCCTCCCTGTTTGTACTTCATTTCGCGGATCTTAACTTCTTTCCTGCTTGCCTTCTGATTCTGGACATCCTGCCATACCTGACCATCCGGCTGGCTCTGCTGCGGCATATCTTTCTTTACCTTTGGAGCAGCAATAGCTGCAGTACCTGATATAAGAACAAATGCCGCCATCAGGGCAGCTATCTTCTTAACTCTCTGTATACTCTCATGTGTCATATGGATCCCTCCAGTCAATATCTTTAGCATGATAAAATCTTATCACGTTATAATTATAACGTTAAGGTGTGTGAATGTTATGTGGGGAATGCGTAAAAAATACTTCGTGAAACTGCGACAAATACGGTCGCGTGAAGCTATAGTGAAGCAATGGCGAAATGGTTGCAAGGGCGGGCAAAGAATTGTCAAACGGTCAGTAGTCCAACAGTCGTCAAACGATCGTGAGAATCTAAATCACCGTCTTCCCCGAATGCTTGTATCGGGAGAGGGGGTGCGGTGATTTTGATTCACTGCGGCCTTTGGCCGCAATTCACCGCGATGCGGAGCAATGCAAATTCACCGAACCTGCCCCTTTGTCCCTACAACCGTTTCACTATAGTTTCACGCCGACGGTATTCCGGCAGCTTCACCACTGTAAAGGCGAATTCACCGCAGCCGAAGGCTGCAAATTCTCCCGCTTCTCGCCCCTACAACCGCTTTACAACCGCTTCACGCCGACGTTTTTCCGGCAGTTTCACTATTGCTTCACAAAAAAGCTCAGCGAAATAATTTTCGCTGAGCTTTTTTAAATTCTTGGTCGGGATAGTCGGATTCGAACCGACGACCCCCTGCTCCCAAAGCAGGTGCGCTAACCAGGCTGCGCTACATCCCGTGACGATGGGCATTATAGCATATATTCCTTTGATTGTGGAAATATTACGACTATGAGGCTATAAAATATCCGATAAAAAAAGGAGCCTCGCGGCTCCTTTTTGATCTTATATTTTATTCTTCCTCTTCGTCAGGGTCTTCGTCATCATCATCATCCTGATCTTCAGAACTCTCGTCTTGCTGCTGTTTCTTTTTTTCTTCTTCCTCTTCTGTTTCTGATCCGTTCTCTTCCTCGGTCCCGTTTTCATCTGCCTCTTCATCCTCAGACTCATCATCCTCAGATCCGGCAGTCGAAACCGGGTGCTCTTTCTTCGGGTATCCAAGAAGTTCGTCAAGCTCGTCGCCTTCAAGAACTTCTTTCTCCAGAAGCAGTGCCGTTATTTCCTCAAGCCGGTCATTATGTTCTGTAAGGATGTTCTTTGCAGTTGTGTAGCACTCATCTATTATGCTGCGGACTTCCTGGTCTATCGCGTAAGCTATCTCTTCGCTGTAGTTCCTGTCCTCCATGATATCCCTGCCAAGGAAAACCTCATGCTGTTTTCTGCCAAGCGTTACCAGCCCAAGCCTGTCGCTCATTCCAAACTGTGTGACCATCTGTCTTGCGATCTGCGTAGACCTTTCAAGATCATTCGAAGCACCTGTGGTAACATCTCCGAACTTGAGCTGCTCTGTTACCCTGCCGCTCAGCAGTATCGTTATCCTGTCCGAAAGCTCCTTCTTAGAGATCAGGAACCTGTCCTCTTCCGGCAGCTGCAGTGTATATCCAAGCGCCATGTGGCCGCGCGGTATTATTGATATCTTATGTACCGGATCGCTTCCGTCTATCTTGCTCGCGACCAGCGCGTGTCCGGCTTCGTGGTAAGCAATGATCTCCCGCTCTTTCTTGCTTATTACCCTGCTCTTGCGCTCAGGACCGGCCATTACCCTGTCGATGGCCTCTTCGAACTCTGCCATTCCAAGGTTGGCCTTGCCTCTCCGTCCTGCAAGAAGCGCGGCTTCGTTTACAAGGTTGGCTAAGTCAGCACCGACAAAACCGGGGGTCCTGCGAGCAATGACATCAAGGTCGACTTTCTTGCTTACCTTCTTGTTTTTCAAATGGACCTTAAGTATGTCACGCCTTCCGTTTACGTCCGGCCTGTCTACGACGATCTGCCTGTCAAAGCGTCCCGGACGCAGCAACGCCGGGTCAAGTATGTCAGGCCTGTTTGTTGCGGCAAGCAGGATAATGCCTGTCCCCGCTTCAAAACCGTCCATCTCGACAAGAAGCTGGTTAAGTGTCTGTTCACGTTCATCGTGTCCGCCTCCGAGACCGGCACCGCGATGACGTCCTACAGCGTCTATCTCGTCTATGAATATTATGCACGGCTGGTTCTTGCGGGCCTGCTCAAAAAGGTCCCTGACACGCGCAGCACCGACACCGACAAACATTTCAACGAAGTCAGATCCGCTTATGCTGAAAAAGGGCACATTGGCCTCTCCGGCAACAGCCCTTGAAAGAAGGGTCTTACCCGTTCCCGGTGCACCCAGAAGCAGTACACCTCGGGGTACCTTTGCACCAAGCCGGGTGAACTTTGCGGGATCCCTGAGGAAATGGACGACCTCTTCAAGCTCTTCCTTGGACTCGTCGCAGCCCGCAACGTCATCAAACGTGACCTTTGGCCTGTTGTCCATAAAGAGTTTGGCCTTGCTCTTTGCAAAGCCCATGACCTTGTTTCCCCCGCCCTGCATGTTGTATATGAAGTATATCCATACACCTATCAGAAGCAGTGTGGGAAGCAGGGAAGCAAGCAGGGACGTCAGCCATGAGTTCTTTGGAGGAGGAACGACCTCGACCTCGACGCCCTTCTGGGATATCTCACTGGGAAGAGTTCCCGGATCAAGGATGTATGTCGTAAATTCCTTGCCGGATTTCAATGTTCCCTTGAGCTGCTCGTGGTCTATTTTTACTTTGGCTACATTGCCTGCGTTTACTTCGTTCAAAAACTGGCTATAAGGAAGTACCTCAGCACCCTGACCGGACTTGTTTGCATCCGGCGTCAAGAATACGTTCACCAGACTGACAACAAGAACGATCAGTATTATATACATCCCAACATTTTTAGAGGTTTTCTTCAAACGTGTGACCTCGCTTTCATGCGATTAACATTATGTGGCGAATTTCCTGCCACGTGAAACTGCTCCCCAAAAGATCGCGTGAAGCAGTAGTGAAGCAATGGTGAAGCGGTTGCATAAAAACAATTGTGAAACTGGCGATTCCTATCACCGTGAAGCAGTGGTGAAGCGGTAGTGAAGCAATTGTTAACATCTATACCACATATACTACATTAAACAATTTATGTGTATTTAAGGTTCTTACAACTGCTTCACTACGGCTTCACTATTGTTTCACAAATATTTTAATTCCTTTGTTTCACTTGACGGTATTTGTCACAGTTTCAACATAGTTTTGCGTTTTTTTCTATTGCCGCTTTAAAATTGCTTAATTTAACAGATAAATTTTTTGCTTTTGTAACAAACTTATCCCGATCTTCCTTGTTGAGATATCCAAGATCTGAAGCTATTTCCATTTGACATATGAGTTCCATTAATGAACCGTATGCCATGTTTATAAAGTGTACTTTGTCTTTTTTAGTGCTCCTTGCAGTTCCCTCAGCAATATTAGAAGGCACTGAAATTGCTGCTCTGTTCATTTGGTTTATCAAACAAAACTTCTCATCAAAAGGAAATGTTTTCGTAATTCGATAATTATCTTTAACAATTTCTTTTCCTAGTTGGTAAACCTCCAGATTTTGAAAATAAAAATTCATCACCATAACAGTTCCTCCACGATTAACTATTGTTAAACTGGCGATTCCCATCGCCGTGAAGCAATTGTGAAGCGATGGTGAAGCAATTGTTTTTTTCTGAATCGTATTTAAACAACGGCTTCACTACCGCTTCGCCATTGCTTCACGCGACAGTTTTTGTCGCAGCTTCACAAAAGTATTGAAACAACCGCTTCACTACTGCTTCACTATAGTCTAACTATTGTTTCACAAATGGTTTGGTAACTACCGCTTCACAATCGCTTCACTATTGTTTCACACATGTTCTCTAACAACAGCTTCACAATTGTTTTGAAACAACTGCTTCACCATTGCTTCACTACTGCTTCACGCCGGTGATCTCCCGGCAGTTTCACAATGGCAGGTTGCTAAGTTAGCGCTTCGAGATGCCCCAATTGCTATTCGCTGGGCTCGGCGATAAAGACTGCCGGCAGATGCCTGTACATTCCCGCATAATCCAGGCCGTAGCCTATTACAAATTCGTCGGGGATCGTAAAACCTGTATATTCGACTTCAACTGTTTCCTTGCGGCGGTCAGGTTTATCAAGAAGTACACATATCGCCAGGCTCTGCGGTTTACGCTCAAGGAGCAGTGCTTTGATGTACTTCAGTGAGAGTCCGGTATCGACAATATCCTCAATTATAAGGACATTTTTGCCATAGATGTCTGTACTGAGATCCTTCTGGATCTGCACTACCCCGCTGCTCTTCGTTGATGCCCCATAAGAGGAAATAGCGAGGAAGTCTATCCTTACATCCACTTCAGGGCTGATATACCTGATAAGATCTGCAAGAAATATTACTGCACCTTTTAGGACACAGACGCAGATCAGCTGTTTTCCGGCATAATCCTTGCTTAATCTCTCTCCGAGTTCCTTGATTTTGGCCTGTAGTTTTTCTTCAGAAATAAGTGTTTTACCAATCTTATATTCCAAGTGAGAAACACTCCTTGATGCCAAAGATTTTTCCGCTCAAAAACATTAGACATAATAACATAAATATCACTATCTCGCCCACCATGGAAGGACGGGTTTTTCGGCATTTTGCCTATTTTCAGCTACGCCTTTTCCAATATCTTCACGGTGCAGCCATCCCATTCCCCTGTTCGACCAGCATACCTCGATATCACTTGCCCACTGGAAGCGCCAGTTTCCGCCCTTTCGGATCAGGGCGACCAGTTTTAGGGTCCTGTCCCTGTCCAGCCTGGGCAGGTCCAGCATAATGCCCTGAAGGCGGAGCATGTCCGCCAGGTCAGTGTCAGGAACATTTTTTACAAAGGCAGGAGACCAGCAGACGATGGCAGGGGGCATGGCGATAACCGCATCTGCAAGGAGTTTTTCTGTAAATTTCTGCTTTTGCTCAAGCTCCGCATCTATCTGTTTCGAAAGGCCGATCATGGATGACTCAAAGTTCGGGTTCATGTTTTCCCTGATCCACGGTATGAGTTCTTCCCTTACCCTGTTTCTTTTGTAAACAGTGTCTGCGTTGCTTGCGTCTTCACGCCACTCAACACAGTTATCACGAAGCAGTTCTCTGAGTTCATCCCTGCGAAAATCGATTATCGGACGGACTATCATGCCGCGTCTCTCAGGTATACCCCTGAGACCGTCAAGCCCCGTCCCCCTGAAAAGATTCATGAGCTGCGTCTCGACTACATCGTCAGATGAATGCCCGACAGCGATAAATGGCAGCCCTTCCGCCTCCGCTGTCTCGCAGAAATGGGTGTAACGCTCCCTGCGTCCCGCCATTTCAAAAGACTCGCCGGTCAAACGCTCCTGAAATACTTCGACAGTCTTCACGATGCATTTAATGCCCCACTTCTCACAAAGGTCTTTCGAGAAGGCCGCGTCTTCGTGTGACATACCCTCACGTGTGCAGTGGTCAAGGTGTGCCGCAACTATCCTTCCTTTGTAAAAGCGGTGAAGTAGCCACAGCATCGCCACAGAGTCCCCGCCGCCCGAAAGCGCAGCGACCAGTCCCTCAGAGTCCCACCATCCCTGGCGTTCCCCTGCGGCCTTCAGCTTTTTATAAGAAGCAGTAAGTTTTTTCATCGTATTTCTCCTGATTTTGTTTGTCTGACCAGTTTTAGATATACATTAAAAATTACGCTAAAGAAATTCTTATTTAGTTTATCCATACTATACACACAATAGATCGTTTGGGAAAGAAAAAAGCCCCGGCCAAAGGCAGGGGCTTGAATATTCTGGAGCGGAAAACGGGACTCGAACCCGCGACCTACGGCTTGGAAGGCCATCGCTCTACCAGCTGAGCTATTTCCGCGCAACGGAGGAATGATAGCACTCTGCCCCTTCCCCTGTCAAGGGGGAGGCAGCAATTGGGGCATATAACGGCGCTAACTTAGCAAGGCTTGCGGAGCCTCACTTCGACGTATTAATATACGCCTTTATGAGTCTCCGCTGCGCATTGCGTCGTTATCATCCGTTCTATGCCCCAATTGCAATTTTGGAGAGAGCTATCGTTAAGATCAAAAGCGCGTTGCATCGTCATGATCTCCTCTATGCCCCAATTGCGATATTAAAGACTATCGTAAAACCTTAAAAGCACAGCGCTAGCTTAGCAACATTTGCGGTCCTGCGCTTCAACGTATGTAAGTACCATAGCGAAGTGCGGCATGAAGATACCGCGCGAAGTGGCGATTTCATCGCCGCGAAGCGGTGGCGAAGCAGTTGTAGGAGCAGTCAAACAATTGTCAAACGATAGTGAGAATCTAACTCGACGGCATACCGGGGAGACGCTGGGCTTGGCCGCAATTCCCCGCAATGCGAAGCCTAAAAAATACAGCTGCGCCTGGAGAATTTGCCTGGTTCCATCAGGCGGTGAATCCAGAAAACCTTTTGGAGAATTTACAGGACTTTGTCCTGTGGTGAATTCGCGAAGTTCATCGCTGGAGAATTTGCCGGGAGTCCCATCCGGCGGTGAATTTAATCATTAAAGATTAAGCCTTCATTCTCCGCTGAAAGGTTTATTCAGCAAATTCTCCGCAGCGTATCTCTGCTGCAAATTCCCCGCGAGAGCATTGCTCGCAAATTCCCCGCGACCTTCGGTCACAATTCCCGCTGCGGAAGTACCCTCCGCAATTGGGGCAGATCGGAGATGATGGTGACGCAACTCGTTTTTGTGTCATTTCCGCAATTTAGGTATATAACGGATGATGACGACGCAACACGCAGTGCTTCAAACTAAGGTGTATATGAATACTCCGAAGTGCAGGAGCACAAGTGTTGCTAAGTCAGGGCCGTTAGATACCTAAATTGCCCACGCTTTAAATCAACTTATAGGTCGTTCCTGGGCCTTGCCCTTGTTTTTGAGTGATATTCTTCTTTACTAAGTTGTTGAGGAGCCGAATGGTCTTAGATTTATCAAAACCAAGAGCGTCGTCCAATTCTTTTCTGGACAGCTCTTTTTCTTTCTTCAATAAATTGTATATTTTGATTTCATCTTTCGCCAAGTCTGAAGTATCAGTTCTTATAACAGGCAGAAGGATAAATATGCTGTTATCTTCAATATGAAAATCGGGTTTGGATAAGCTGTTAATATACTCCCTGTTTATCCTTGCAATCCCGGTCCCGAACTTTTCTATGATCCCCAGGCGATAGAATACGCCGGATATGATCGGATTTCGCAATACGGATATGTTGTTGTGCAGATATTCTTTCTTTGAAAGGCCGTTAGGCAGACCTCCCGGTGATTTTATTTCGATCAAATCATCATACATTGATATTTGAATATAAGAGTTTATGTCCCAAACTCTGTGAATTATGGCATTAGCCAATGCTTCCCGAAAGGCTTCTCTGGGGATCATCTCTTTTTTTACTCTTTCATATCCTTCAATTTCTTCATATTGGTAGTACTGTTCAAAAATTGACAATGCCCTGTAATATTGTGACAACAGCGATTTATTTCTGATTGTCTCTCTGTATAGGATCTGATCAACATCCGCTCCAAAACGGATGATGTCGATTCCTGAAAAATTAATTTGGTTTTCGTCTGCCAGTAGTTCTCCGGCAATATTATAATACCCGTTAACATCGTACAGATTCAAAGTTCTTAAAATATCTAAATCTGTTCTTTTTATACCAGCCCGTTCTTTTAACTCATATTTCAAAACATTAAAATTTAAGTTTTGCGAAGACGCCCTTCGCTTTTCATGATCCATGTTGATCCCATTTAAAGCCAGCCTTGTTAACTCAGACCTGTCAACTTCAACGGTTGAAGTATCAGATCGCTTATATGTTTTTCCTCCCGAATAATACGGTGTGTCTCTGCCCTTTTTAACACGAAGTATAATAATGTTTTTTCCCTCTTTGTTTTCACCGGTTATTGTAAATTCAGGGATAGGATCCAGGGAATCATTTATCATGTTTTCTATTTTGATGCACTCATTGTCTATATTATGCAGACCAACAACATTTCCGGCATCATCAATACCGAATATAATTTCTCCGTCATTGTAGTTCGCGTAAGCGCTGACAGTCTTCAAAAATTTCTTGTTTATCTTCTCCTTAAACTCAAGGTTGAATTTTTCTTTGATGTTCATCCCGTTCCTCCTCTCATATTTCATAAAGATATCCTAACATGAATAATTTAATAATGCAACGATATGGTTATCGTTGCATTTATCGTTGCAATATAAATCGTTTTTTTCTTTATCGTTGCACAACGATTACAACGATAACAACGGAGAAAAATGAAGGGGCTGTGGCTTTATAAGCCACGGAGAATTTGCCGGAAGACCCGTCCGACAGTGAATCAAGGTCTTTTATTCGTCGTCCCCGAGTGCCTCTCTCCCCGTCATCTCGGTATGCCTCTGGTGTAACTACCAGCCGATTCGCACAACTCGCAACTCGTTGGCTCTCTGGCCGTGAGCCGGGATCCAGTGTCTCTAGGTTCTTGCTATGACTAACTTTTTAGAGTCTAAACAAAGCCACTGGGCCCCCGAGTGGAGCACTCGAGGGAGACGATAAAAAAACGGAACAACGGAGAGGGACCGGGTCTTAAGGTTCCACGACCGCTCAGCCATGCTCAGCTATTGCTCAGCAGCTTCTCCTCCGCACTTACACATCATATTTGCGAAAACATATCCTGCATGTAGTCCTTAATATTTGCAGAATTAAGCATGTTGTACTTCTTCTTAACAGAGGAAAAATATTTGCCAATAGCCTCTTTCGAAATGGTAACATTAGAATTCACACCAGAGGTCAGTCCTACTCTTGCAGTGACCCAGGGCGTTTCTGTATGAGTAAACGACTCAAGTGTTTTCCCGCTATAGCAGCAAACATGCCTGATAATGTTGTCAAGAAGGATCTTTTCTTCCAAAGAAAGCAAAGAGCCATCTGACTCATTAACTTTGTCTATGGGGGAAAAACAGTAGCATTTATAACGGTCGTAGATCTCTGGGTAGACAGGACCATGCACCCATGCTTCACATTCTTCGGCAAATAAGAATGACCGGTAAAACGCAAAATGGAAACCCTGTACATAATAGAGTACTTTTTGCAGGGAAAGAGGCGTGATGTCACGACATCCCGACAAAAGGTAATCAACAACTGCATCCATTTTAGACCGTTTTCCTACAGAGATATCCAGCAGATTTTTCGTTGCCGACATGCTTTTTTTATAAGTTTTGTCGCTTATTAATTTTTCCTTGCTGCTTTCAAGCAAGGAGAGGTAATAGCGTGGGTCGGAACAAATCTTTTTCAGTATCTCTGAATACTGCTTTGTCGGCATATCTCCGTCATAATATCGGCTGAATGTCTGTTCTCCCCATCCAAGCAAGAGAGAGAGAGGCCTTTTACCGATGCCGTACTTTTTCGGTATGGCCCTTATTTCCTCGAGGGAGACGATATCGTTCTTTTGACGATAGACATCATACAGAGCCTTCAAATTATCGTCTTCAAGTTTTGCAACATAAACTTCGCTGGCGCATTTTTCACAATATGCTTTCTGTGAAACGAATCCATAGGCTTCGCCCTTCAGTATTGCGGTTTCTTTGTTTTTTACTACAGTAAATTTAACATCTTCTCTGCACACTGGGCAAAAAACTGTACTATCGCTCATAATGATCACCCCTTTTGACTACGATTGTCATCTAAAACAATGACCTATCGGTTTGTTTCGTTCGTGGAATGAAATTACCACTATCCTGCTCCCGCTCTTATAGTCAATAATGTTGAATTTAATGTAAATATCGACCAGTTTTTCTTCGTCATCTATGTTAAACAATCTGACCTGCGGACAAAAAACATAAAGCGTTTCATATTCAAATCCGATATTTGTGTTTTGAAGCGAATGACAAAAATCTTCCGGCCTGATCCTAAGAAGTATTTGTATCTGCTTTTTGGATGAAATGTTATATTCCCGAATGAAGTCTAGATTTTCTTGCCTGTTGCTGTTTATTGCGATCGTGTATCTGCCTATTCGAATACAGCTTTGAATTTCGCGTAAGATATGTGAGATTTCCTTTTTAGAATAATTCTGATCATAATGTATGCTCATAGAATATCCTCCCAAGCACAACAATGATACATTATATTGTTTATATCGTCAAGGTTTATGTATCAATTAGTACATATTTATAAAGACGGGCAAGCTATAGCGGATTGGCAAGCGGTCGTGAAAAGTGGCTGAGCGTGGAGAATTTGCAGCCTTTTGGCTGCGGAGAATTAGCGACTTAAGAACCTAGTCGTTGGAGAATTTGCTCGCTTAGCATCGCGGAGAATTGCGGACAAAGGCCGTGGAGATTAAAAGGGCTGTGGCTTAAGCAACGGGGGATCTGCAGCCTCTGCCCCAGCCCCCGATCCCGTCCCTCGCCTTGATCTATTACCGTAAACCCTCATCTAAATTTAATAGAACTTCATGCAAAATTCCTATTTTTTCAATAAGTTTTTCGTGTTCAACTTTATCCCTTTCATCAAAGACGTAAATCTCCTGCATCTTCATAAAAGCAGCATTTAATTCTTTATCGCTGCTCAGTCTATTAAAGAAAGTAAAGTCGCTAAATGGTTTATTTGCCAAGTCACTTCCTATTCTTTCCTTTTCTTCCATCCTCTTGTATGAGAGCATCTTTATCAGAGTCTCCTCTTCTGACATCAACCTTTTTATACGATCTTCTTCAAGCATTATCGTTATGTCATAGATATGTTTAGACACATCAAAGAGTAGGCGTCTTTGATAGTAAAATTCCGCTGCCAATATCTTATCTGCAAAGATCCGTTCTATTTTTATGGTCTTCAAGTCAAAGGGTTCCACTTTATACAATTTTTTCAGCGAATTTTTGTGATCTTCGCCTGAAAATGAATATACCAAAGGTTCTACTTTCAGCGGTTCCGTTGGTTCGCTGATCGTAAAAGAAGTCGCTTCCACCTTTACATATCCGAACCTTTGCAACGCATCGGCTTCGTCTATTACTGTTACCGGAGTATACTCATAGACACCGGTTATACTGCCTTTTGTGTTGCTTTCTTTTTCTTTATCTTGAGTTCTCTCCATACATGAGTATGATTTTGCAGCGTTTTCAAGACGTTTTTTGCCCTGACTTTTTGAGCAGTCTTTGATTTCTACCGTTAGATCAATATCCTCGGAAAATCGTTTCATTTTGCCTATGGACTTATATAATGCAGTTCCTCCTTTAAAATATGCAGGCAGTTTTGCTTGCTTTTCTGCCAGTTCACTAAGCAGGAGGGTAACATAATAATCCTTCTCCAAAATATCCATCCTGATCCCTGTGCGTTCGCTGACAGAATCCAACAACACACCAAAAGCATCCCTGTCATTATGCAGTCTCATCTTCGACCTCGAACAGCATATCCAGCAGCCTTTGCAATGTCTTGTTAGGGTAATATTTTTTTGTCATGCTGATTAGTTTTAATTTATCAAGCCCCTGTTTATTTATATGGTCGTTAAGCAGCTTACAGGGCTCTGCAGCATCAATGTAAGCGGTCGGAAACTCATCTATTAGATCAATAATTTGCAGATACTTATAATTTTCTTTGCATACCTTCGTTCTGGGCTTGCACACCGCTATATGGCAATTTGGGTCCAACTTAATACGATGTCGGTTTGTTGCGATCTCTTTTATCTTCGGCATCAAAGTAATGAGTCCAATGCTGTTTTGAAAAGATACGCCTGTTTCATATCCTATTATGTCTTCGCCGTTTATTGTCAAAAACCGAGTCATCACAGCATCGATATTTGGCTTGGTTTTCCCAAATACTGTCTCTTTTGCCTTGTAGTATATTCCGATCTTGAGTCTCTCAATGTTCCCCCTGTCCGCCAACCTTTTAAGATTTACGTTTACCACTTTTTTCGCTTGTTCCATGGGTATTGCAAACTTCAAAGCCAGAACAACTGCAACATCATCCGCAAATATAGCCGTTCCATACCGCTCCCGGCTAATTGTCTCAGTTAAAAATTTACCATATCCCCGGTATTCCATCTTACCGCCCCACTTTGTTATTATTATGTAATAATATTTTATTTTTTAGTAACATTATAATAACAAATTATGCCTATTGAGTCAAATAGTAGCCCAATATAATTGAATCTAAATTTCGGATCACACTAGCATCTAGGATCTCTGGATCCTTGTTATTACTAACTTTTTAGACTCAAACAAAAGCCGCTGGATTCCCGATCTCGAAACGCACTCGAAATGGTTCGGGCACTAAGGTCAATTTGATAAGTTTTCCTGCCGGAAAACAGCACCCTCCCGATTGGAGCATTCGGGAACGACGGAGAGTTGGTCTAATGCCGGGAAGGACGGAGAGGAAGGCCTATGGCCGGATCTACAGCGGTTTTGAACCTCCGCGGCCCTTGGCCGCAATTCACCGCGATGCAACGCGAGCAAATTCACCGCAATGCGTAGCGAGCAAATTCTCCAGCGTCCACAGGACGCGAATTCCCCGACCCTGCCCCTACAACGGCTTCACTACCGTTTCACCATCGCTTCACGCGACCGTTTTTGTCGCAGCTTCACCACTGCACTGGGCAGTTTCTGGCTAAAACTCATACATTGTCCTATACTATAGACATACTATCTACCACCAAAAAAAACGTCAGGCGGTGACAGCATGCACAGTACCGGCAAGTCGCAAATTATTGAACTCAAGGCTTCAGACGCGCTGATCGACTTTGATGAATACCTTTCGGAGATCCGGACTTATCTGCCCTCTTTGAATGAGGACGATGCCTGGATCCGCTCAGGCATCCATATCGGAGAAAAATATAAAAAGCACATATCCTCCTTCCGTCTCTTTGGAAGCCAGACTCCGAAGATCGGACGGGCCAGGATCGAAGTCCTTCTGGTCAAGACACAGATAGGGGTATCGATCTCTGATGCCGAACCTCACTGTGCTGACTTCATCAGGGATCACCTTACCCGGACCGTTACAGACGCTGCGTTCGTAGCTCTTGTTCCTTCCACCGGGGAGGGCTGGCGCACCTTTTTTGTAAAATCACCTATCCACGACACTGTTGACATCCCCGAAGACATTCTGACCCACACCTGTTCGGGAGCTCTCAAAATACACATCAAGAAGGCATGCGGTCTCAGCGACGCCGCTGTGGACGGCTATTTCTCTTTCGGATACGCCCTTTTCGACGATACTGTCATAAGGGCAAAGGCGAAAGAGATAGACAAATCTCTGCGTTATCTTAAATTCTGTGACATTGCCTCCGGATCGGGACAGATGCTGCATGCAATGGCCGGGCTCGTTGCAAAGCTTCGCTCCGGACTCAACAAATACCTTGGCAGCCATGCGGACAGGACAGAGAAAAACTTTACGGAGCAGTTCCTGACCGGCTCCCTCTACGCCTCTGACTACGATGCAGGAGCCCTTGAGATACTCAAAACCATGCTCAGGATGGAAACAGACAAAAAGATAGACGACAGAAGGTTCGTCTGGGGCAACATTCTGACCGAGGACCTCTTTGAAGGCATGCTCTTTGATGTTGTCGCAACAAACCCGCCTCACATGAAACAGGATGAATTCTCATTTATAAAAGAAAAGCTGGAGTCATACGCATCATTCTCACGCAACACGGACCTCTACTGCTACTACGCAGAAAAAGCTTTCGGGCTGGTCACTGAGGGCGGCGGCGTCGGTGTGCTCATGTCGAACAGATGGATGCGCTCAGGATACGGAGTCGGTCTTCGTCACTTCCTATCACAAAAAAACATATCTGAGATCGTCGACTACGCAAACATACCTCCTGTAAAGGGCATCTCTACCCCGCTCTCGATAGTTGTCGGCTCAAACGATGCTCCCTCCGAAGACGTCAGTGTGACCGTTGTTGAGGACGCAGACCACGAAAACATATCACTCTATGTAGAAGAGCAGTCTGCAATGCAGACCCATTCAGCACTGAGCGATGAAGGGTGGACCTTCGACGCCGAAGATACAACGGCACTCATGAACAAGATAACGGAAACAGGAGTGCCCCTTGAAGAATACGTCAAAGGGCATATCTACCGCGGGATACTCACGGGCCTAAATGAGGCGTTCGCTCCTGACAGGGCAGCTGCCGAAAATATTATTGAAAAGGACCCCAACAGTTCAAAGATACTCAGGCCCTTCCTCTCCGGAAGAAACGTCAAAAGGTACGCCATCCCCACAGTCAAAAAATACCTGGTCTTCCTTCCCAAAGGAATAACTGACAGTATGAGGGGCGACCTGGGACCGGAGGAATGGCTATGTTCGCAATATCCGGCCATAGCAGAACACCTGGCTCAACATGAGGAAAAGGCATCGAAGCGCAGGGACAAGGGCGACTACTGGTGGGAACTCCGCTCCTGCAGATACTACGATGAGTTTGAAAAGACAAAGATCATCTGCCCTACAATAGTAAAACACATATCGGCCACCATAGACACAAACGGCCTGTTCTCAAACGATAAGACCAGCATAATAGCCTCAGGAGACTTCTACCTTCTTGGCCTCCTGAACTCCAGCCTGATGGACTTCTACATGAGAAGGATCTGCACAGAACTCCTCAACGAACACTACGAGGTCAAACCCGCAAACCTGTCTGTCCTCCCGATAAAGAAGATCAGCCCGACCAACAGCTTCCACGTAAACCTCAAGACCGAAATAGAAAACGGAGCAATGGCCCTGTCAAAACTGTGTTCGGTGCACGAAAAAGAGATGTCCGATAAAGTCAACGAAGAGATCAGAGAGGCCGAGCGTGTAATTAACAGAGCGGTTGCAAGGCTGTATAGGCTGAGTGTAAAAGAGGTCTCCTTGATAGATAACTACTAGTGTGGATACCAATCGGAGAAATGCGGCGAGTATCATGCCGCAAGAAGTGCCAAAAAACAAAGGATAAATGTTGAGAAGAAGTCGTTTTAAAAATCACAAGTCATAAGTTGCATCATCTTAATAATATCTTTAAATAGCTTTATAATTACTGCAGGAGGGGATGTATTTGCCTTCAAGTGACACACCTCATACATATTTGGTGACCGGTGGGGCCGGGTTCATTGGAAGCAATATGGTTCATTATCTCGTATCACTCGGGCACTTTGTCGTTGTGATCGATAAATTGACTTATGCCGGGAACAAAGCATCTCTTGAGGGTCTTTCTCAGGATAAACTTCATTTTGTTGAAATTGACATCTGTGACACTGATGCCGTTTCAAAACTTATATTCGAAATCAGACCTGCCGGAATATTTCACCTTGCCGCTGAGAGCCATGTTGACCGCTCGATCGACGGCCCGGCGGAGTTCATAAATACAAACATCAACGGCACGTTTTCAATGCTGACAGCCGCCAGAAAGTATTATGAACAGCTTCCTCGGTATGAAAAAAGTACTTTCCGTTTCCTGCACATATCAACTGACGAGGTTTACGGAAGCCTTGGAGATACCGGATATTTCACTGAAGAGACTCCTTATGCTCCCAACTCTCCTTATTCAGCTTCAAAGGCATCTTCCGACCACGTGGTACGCGCCTGGCATCATACATACGGCTTGCCGGTGCTAACCACCAATTGCTCCAACAACTACGGCCCCAGACAGTTCCCTGAAAAACTTATCCCTTTGATAATACATAACGCTCTTGCTGGAAAGGGACTTCCCATTTACGGAGACGGCAAGAACGTCCGGGACTGGCTATATGTTGAAGACCACTGCTCCGCTCTCTATACTGTGATGACAAAAGGAAAGCTTGGTGAAACTTACAACATCGGCTGAAATTGCGAGAGACAGAATATTGAAATAGTAAGGACTGTCTGTTCCATACTTGACGAAAAAAGACAAAAAACAGACGGCACAAAATATGAAGAACTGATCACCTTCGTGAAAGATCGCCCCGGCCATGACAGGCGCTATGCCATAGATGCATCAAAGATAAAAAAAGAACTCGGATGGGAGCCACAGGAGACATTTGAGACCGGGATCCGTAAAACTGTAGAATGGTATCTGGCTAACAGGCAGTGGACCATCTCTATCCTCAGCGGATCGTACAAAATTGAACGTCTGGGACTGAAGGGAGAAAAATAACGATGAAAGGAATCATTCTTGCAGGAGGAAAAGGAACCCGCCTTTACCCTCTCACAAGACACACAAATAAGCACTTGCTGCCCGTGGGACGTGAGCCTATGATTTATAACCCCGTCAAGAACCTTTTGGCCTGCGGAGTGAAAGAGATACTTGTGGTCACCAGCAGCATTTACATGGGCGACATCGTTACAAGCTTGGGGAGCGGCATCGAGTTTGGCGCTGACTTCACCTACAAGGTGCAGGAGGAAGCCAAGGGGATCGCAGATGCACTCTACCTGGGAAAAAGATTTGCAGGAGATGATTCTGTATTTGTCCTGTTAGGAGATAATATCTTTGAGCAGCCTTTAAATCATTTTGTTCATAATTACATAACGAAACAAGACGGAAAGGGAGCAAGGGTCATGTTGGTTAAGGTCGATAATCCATCCAGCTTCGGAATTGCCGCCCTTGATGAAAAAAAGGTTCTCGAAATTCAGGAAAAACCTGAGAACCCCAAAAGTGACTATGCCGTAGTAGGCGCATACCTTTACGACACCCAAATCTGGAAGATCATCGAAGATCTTAGCCCATCTAATAGAGGAGAGTACGAGATAACCGACGTAAACAACACCTACATTGCCAAAGGAGAGCTGGAGTTCGACTTCGTCCGTGGCATGTGGATGGATACCGGGACTTTCGATTCTTACCACCGGGCAAACGAGATTCTATTCAGCCATATGGAAGGAAGGGACAAACATTGAAGATACCCTTCAACAAACCCTACGTCACGGGGCGCGAAATTGAGTACATCCAAGATGTAATCGAAAGCGACCGCTTCGCAGGGAACGGCGAGTTCTCCAAACGATGCGCAAAATGGCTTGAAGATACTACGGGCTGTCGCAAGGCAGTCCTCGTTCCCTCAGGAACAGCCGCCCTGGAGATGATGATGATCCTCGCAGGAATAGGCCCAGGTGACGAGGTCATTATGCCCTCTTTCACCTTCAGCTCCACAGCTAATGCCATAGTACTGCGTGGAGCTACGCCTGTATTCATTGATATCCGACCGGACACACTTAACATGGATGAGAAACTCATAGAGAGATCCATCAACCCCCACACTAAGGCCATCCTACCCGTCCACTACGCCGGAGTAGGGTGCGAGATGGATGCGATTACAGCAATTGCCGAAAAGCACGACCTGCTAGTCCTCGAGGACGCCGCTCAGGGCATCATGTCCTACTACAAGGGAAAGCACCTAGGAAGCATTGGTCAGATGGGAATTCTAAGCTTCCACGAGACCAAAAACATCCATTGCGGCGAAGGAGGGGCGCTGTTAATAAACGATCCCGCCTTAGTTGAACGCGCTGAGATCGTAATGGAGAAAGGGACCGATCGCAGTAGGTTTTTCCGAGGCGAGATTGATAAGTACAGCTGGGTGGATGTGGGCTCATCCTATCTAATCAACGAGATTACTGCGGCTTTTCTCTGGGCGCAGTTGGAGGAAGCTGAGAACATCGTCGAAAAACGTCTTTCTGCATGGAATGCATATTATTCATCTCTCGAACAGCTTGAGATCAACGGATTTTTGCGTCGACCGCTTATCCCGAAGGAGGTCCGCCACAATGCCCATATCTTTCAGATCCTGTTTATAAACGGCGAAGAACGAGACAAAGTTATGGCATTACTGAATTCCAACAGTGTCAATGCAGTTTTTCACTATATTCCGCTAGACAGTGCTACGGCTGGTGTTCGCTTCGGAAGAACAGATAACATTATTGACGACCTTCCCATAACAAGCAACGTATCATCGAGACTGTTGCGACTTCCTCTCTGGCCTAAAGTCCCTGTCGAAAAAGTTGCTTTGCAGATTAGAATAGCATTTAAGGACAGAGGCATTTGAAATGAAGCAGAAGACAGTTGCCATCCTACAGTCGAACTACATTCCTTGGAAAGGTAATTTTCATATGATGCGCTTGGTTGACGAGTATGTACTGTACGACGATGTCCAGTTTACTCGCCGCGACTGGAGAAACCGCAACAAAATAAAAACACCGACAGGGCTGCGTTGGCTAACAATTCCAGTAAAAAGCGTGTCAAATCATCAATCGAAGGAATGCAGTCAGAGAATCTGTGACACTGAGATATCCGACGTCTTTTGGGCGGAAAAACACTGGAAGGAGATTGAGTCAAACTACTCGATCGCACCATTCTGGAAGATGTACGAGACAAAGCTGAAAGAAACGTACGAAACAGCTGCAAAAGAGACCTTGCTGAGCATGGTGAATTATCATTTTCTCTCCAAGCTTATGGAACTTCTTGTTTTTTCGACTACAATAACATGGTCAATGGATTACAGTGCCAAAGGTCACAAGACGGATAGGTTGCTCGACATACTTCAAAAGGCGGAAGCTACTGATTACCTCAGCGGTCCTCTCGCAAAGGATTACATTGAAAATGAAAAATTCGACAAAGCGGGAATAGCTCTACACTGGATGGAATACGGCCCATATCCTGAATACCAACAGCTTTACCCGCCATTCGAGCACGGAGTCTCAGTTTTGGACATGTTGTTTATGCTGGGAAAAGACACGCCTTCTTTTATTTGGAATAATGAGTAATCTTATATCCCATTGACATAAATGTTACTTTGAGTCATTAAGGTAGGAGTGAATAATTTGCAAAGACTGGATTCTACTGTAGTTCCTAGTTTATCGCTTTCTATCGTGGCGACGCTTTATCTTTCCGAACCTTTTATCAAAGAGTTTTGCAGCAGAGTCTCTGCAGCAGCCTTTTCGCTTGTAGGCGACAGTTTTGAAATTATTCTTGTCAACGATGGCTCTCCCGATGAAAGCCTTAAAATTGCGGTTGAACTTTCAGTGACCGATCCGCATATTCTGGTCATCGATCTTTCGAAGAATTTCGGCCACCACAAGGCAATGATGACAGGTCTCTCTTATTCCACAGGTGAAAAAGTTTTCCTCATAGATATAGATCTTGAGGAAGAACCAGAGTGGCTTTTAAAATTTACTGAACAAATGGAAAATGAACAATGCGATGTAGTCTACGGGCAACAGTCAAAACGCAGGGGGAAACTATTAGAGAGGTGGAGCGGAGAACTGTACTATGCTATTTTAAACTTATTTACAAAGCTCAATGTTGCAAAAAATCAGGTCACAGCTCGCCTGATGACCAGAAGATACGTGGATTCACTGTTAGATCACCGGGAACGTGAGCTTATGATCCTAGGCCTGTGGCATATCACAGGTTTTGACCAGCGTCCACAGCTCATTGTAAAACATAACACGAGCAGAACGACATACACTTTCCGTCACAAAATGGCTATTCTGGTTAATTCAATTACATCTTTCAGTGCTGCGCCTCTGATTTATATTTTTTATATTGGTCTGTTAATTTTCCTGTTTGCAGGCATATATTCCTTATATATTGTTCTGAACTGGCTTATCTTTTCTAAACCTCTTGCAGGATGGACATCACTAATAGCTTCAATCTGGCTATTAGGTGGGGCCATTATTTTCTTCATCGGCGTTATAGGGATATATCTGTCAAAAATCTATATGGAGACCAAACACCGACCATATACTATTGTGAGGAAGTTCTATGGAAGACAAAACTAAAGAGATTCTATACGAAGTAAATCAATATTATTCTGAAAAAATTTCGCTTTACGGCACTACACCACGAGGCGTTGACTGGAATGGTGAGGAAGGTCAGGTCCTACGTTTTCAACAATTATGCAAGATAATTGATTGCCCCTCCAGTTTTTCAGTTAACGATCTGGGCTGTGGTTACGGAGCTTTGTTGGAATACTTAAATATCTACTATTCCACTTTCACATATAGCGGATTCGATGTTTCTGAAAATATGATAGAAAAGGCGAAGCAACGTCATTCTAAAATCAGGAATGCCGATTTTTGTGTTAGCTCTTCACCATTTGAAGCTGCTGATTTTAGTATTGCTAGCGGCATATTTAATGTTCGTTTTGAAAGAAACAACGAAGATTGGTGGGACTACCTATGTTCAACATTGGATATTCTGAATTCGAAAAGCTTACGTGGTTTTTCATTTAACTGCCTAACCATTTATTCAGATATTGAGAAAATGAAACCATATCTATACTATGCTGATCCTTGTAAACTTTTTGATTTCTGTAAAAGACGTTACTCCAAAGACGTGTTCCTACTTCACGACTATGGCCTTTATGAATTTACGATTGGAGTGAAAAAAGAAAAATGAGCAGAGAGCTTGTTATTTTTGGTGCAGCGGAGATCGCACAACTTGCGTATTATTACTTCTCCACAGATTCTTCTTATAAGGTAATCGCTTTTACTGTAGACCAAGATTATTTTCGAGAAAATACGTTCTGTAACTTACCCGTGGTGCCTTTTGAGAATATATGCGATGAATTCTCGCCAAACAAACACGATATGTTTATTGCCGTGAGCTATTCACAGATGAACTGCCTTCGCAAGAAAAAATATCTGCAAGCTAAGTCCATGGGTTATCCTCTCGCATCTTACATTAGTTCTCGAGCAACAGTGTTAAACGAGGGAAAAGTCGGAGATAACTGTTTTATTCTGGAAAACAACACAATACAACCTTTTGTCTCGATAGGGAATAACGTAATCCTATGGAGTGGCAATCATATAGGGCACCATGCAAACATAGCGGACCATTGTTTTATAGCATCACATGCAGTCATTTCGGGTGGCGTAGACATCGGAGAATCATGTTTTATCGGTGTGAACGCAACTCTGCGTGATCACATCAAAGTAGGAGAAAGGTGCATTATTGGTGCGGGTGCCACTCTTTTGACAGATACGGAACCTGGAGGTGTCTATCTTGGATCAGCATCGAAACGATCTCCCATACCAAGTTCGATGTTGAAAAAAATATAAGGTATCGTTATGCAACCTCTTGAATGGAGTAAATTAGGCCTGCTTTACACTGCAAAAAACCTACATCCGAAGCTTTTATCTCACGCAGCCAACCCCTTGCCTATTCATCTGCAAGATGATATTTATCGAATTTTCTTTTGCGGAAGAGATTGTAATAATCGCTCATCAGTGGGTTTTGTTGATGCAGACATCATTAAACGAAAGATTATAGGAAGTTCCAACAAACCTGTTTTTGAATATGGAGATGAAATATCTTTTTTTTCGCACGGAGTTAGCATTGGAAGCTCTTATGCTATCGGTAAAACAAACTATATTCTCTTTATGGGATGGCAAAATTCTTTAGATAAACACTGGAAAGGTGATATCGGCAGACTTGTTCTTTCAGAGGATTTCACATTAAACCTCGATAATGAAAAACCTTTTTTGGGGGCAGCTGAAGTAGATAGTCTAAGCCTTTCTTATCCATGGGTTATGAAAGAATCTAAAATATACCACATGTGGTACGGCTCAACAATAACGTGGGATGCTGGAAACGGTGAAATGCTACATGTAATAAAACATGCTGTTTCAAATAACGGACATGAATGGGTAAAAACCGAATTTGGATTGCCTTACAAGTTGGGGGTCGCTCAAGCATTTTCTCGTCCAACTGTTTGGGGAAACTACATATCTGGATACCACATGTTCTTTTCATATAGAGGCGGCAGCAGAATGAAGTACCGAATAGGATATGCAGCCAGTAAAGATTTGAGACATTGGGAAATGATCTTAGACAAAGTAGGTTTAGATGTCTCCCCCTCTGGTTGGGACTCTGAAATGATAGAATATCCTTTTGTTTTTGAGCATAAAAAAAGAATCTACATGCTTTACAATGGCAACGGATATGGAAAAACGGGTTTTGGGCTTGCTGTTCTTGAGAGCGAGCTATTAATAGAGTAGGAACAAGAGAGGAGAATCCCCATGCTTATAAAATCATATTTGCCTCCCTGCATCCTAACCAACGAAGATCTTGCCCATGAATACAACGACCCGAAATGGTCGGCGTCTATGATTTACCGCAAAACCGGCATTCAGTCTAGACACGTCGTTGAAGAAGAGCTGGTTTCTGATCTAGCCGTCAAAGCAGCAGAATCGCTTCTTGCTGAGTATAAGATTGCTAGGGACAGCATAGATTTTCTTGTTTTATGTACTCAAAGTCCTGACTATTTTCTGCCTACAACGGCATGCATTGTTCAACATCGTCTAGAACTGCCCACCCACACAGGAGCATTTGATTTCAATTTGGGGTGCTCCGGATTTATCTATGGTCTTGCGATATGCAAAGGATTGCTTTTATCAGAAATAGCTTCGAATGTACTCTTGATAATGTCTGAGACATACAGCAGATATGTTCATCCAATGGACAAAAGCACACGTACAATTTTTGGCGATGCCGCAAGTGCCATCTTTCTAGCGCATGAAGACATAAAGCGAATTGGTCAGTGTATTCTAGGAAGCGATGGCTCTGGTGCAGGTAATCTTATCGTCCCAGCCGGAGGAAGAATGCTACCTCGCTCTGCAAGCTCCTTCCGACAAGAGATAGACGCTTCTGGAAATGTTAGAACACAAGAACATATTTACATGAACGGACCTGAGATTTTCTCCTTCACTCTGAGGGTCGTTCCTGATTTGGTTAATGATACTCTGCGCCAAAATGGACTTAATCTGGACGACATCGACTTCTTTATCTTCCACCAGGCAAATAGGTATATACTTGAGACGCTCCGTGAAAAAATGGATATTCCGTCTAATAAGTTCTGTATCGATATGGCAAATACAGGTAATACAGTAAGTGCTACGATACCTCTCGCTTTACAAAATGCAATTGAAAGGAATCTTATCCATAAGGGAAGCAAGGTATTGCTTGTCGGTTTTGGAGTAGGTTATTCCTGGGGCGCAACAGTTCTTTCTCTTTAGAAAATAATTTTTTAAAAATAGGAGTGACTTATTATTATGAACATGGAAGAAAAGATCATCCTTTTAGCAAAAACTCTTCAACTTGACAGAAAGCATTTGAATCCAGATACAAAGTTGGATAGCTTAGAAGAATGGGATTCTCTTGGAATTATGGCTGTTATTGCGATGCTGGATAAAAAATTCGATATTCGTCTCAAAGGAAATGAGCTAGCTTTGCTGCAAACCTCCAATGATATATTGAAGCACATGGAAGAGAAATGAATCAAAGTCTCGGCGCTTTTCTGCGTATGAACTTACTCAAGATATCAATGGTTATTGTTTAATTCAGTAGATTTTTGGCTTCTTAGAGTAGCACTTAAAGTGGTGTTACTTTCAGACCGCATATATATAGACTTCGAACATAGGGGACATAGGCAAGGTGAATAGTTTATTAACCTTTCAAAAACTGCTTGTTTTTGCTATAAATATCTTCATTGAAAGGCGGGCGGACATCATGCTTTTATTTTTGTTTCTGTGCGGCTTGATTATTGTGAACCTTGGGATTGTCGCTATTTATTTAGGCAGAGCCATTGATACGCATGTGGAACATTCTTTTTATGTGCTGCCCAAAAAGGTCATTTCAAATGTGTTTTTTGTCTAAGCGATTCTTAATCTTGCAGAGCGGATATTTCATCTTCTCATTAGGAGGTGTTTTTCTAAAATCGGGGGCAAACTACCATGTGTTTTCGATGGACTTCATTCTGCGATACGCAGGAAGTCTTCTTTGTGTTTTTTGTTTTGCGATTCTTTGGCAACAGATACTGCGGAAATATGAACTGATGACAGCATATGCATGGCGTGGGGTTCTATTTCTGTGGACCTCTCTTTGGGCCTCTTTTTTTTTCGGAGAGAAATTGACGCTTAACAATATGATAGGCGCTGCCGTTATTCTTTGCGGTATATATGTGGTGAGCCTGAGTGACTAGGTACTATCTCCTTTTCCTCTTTGCCGTCTTGCTTGCTGGCTTTGGCCAGATTGCGCTGAAAAAAGCTGCCTTGAAAAATAACCCTTCATTGATCAGGCAGTATGTTAATGCAAATGTCATGCTTGGTTACATTTTATTCCTTGTTTCTATGGGAATCGCTTCAATTGCATATCGAGGAATGCCTTTAAAAGTTACCCCCGCTCTTGACTCCATGGGATTCGTGATCGTACCTGCGCTAAGTTTTTTATTTTTAGGTGAAAAAATAACGCAAACAAAGGTATTTGGATTCTTTCTTATTGCATGCGGTGTACTGATTTTCATTTTATGAACATATATGTAACTTCTATGAGGTGGTAAAATTGACAACTGATTCTCTTTCCGGAGATCTTCAAGAGGATGCATACAGTATTGCACATACTCGAAAAACTGCTGATATTTCGTATCCTTCCACTGGAAACGATCTTTGTTTTCAACTTGAGGATAAATCTTTTTGGTTCAGACATCGTAACAACTGTATTCTGGAGGCTGTCCGCAAATATCCTCCAAATGGTGAGATCCTGGATATCGGTGGGGGCAATGGCTATGTAACAAGAAGGCTTATTGACGAGGGTTACCCATCCGTTCTTCTGGAACCCGGGCTCTCCGGAGCCTACAATGGAAAGGTAGGTCGAAATCTTCCCCATGTGATCTGCGGGACGCTAGAAGATTTATCCTTATCGGACTCTTCTATCTCTGCAGCCGGATGTTTCGACGTAATTGAACATGTCGAAGATGACGTAAAATTCGTTTCTGAAATTGCTCGTGTATTTATACCGGGGGGCTTACTCTATACCACCTTCCCTGCTTATCAATGGCTTTGGTCAGCCTGTGATGACTATTCGGGACATTTTCGCCGGTACAACATAAAAACTATCGATGATCTTTTGGGAGAACATTTTAACATCATCTACTATACGTACTTTTTCGGTTGCTTGACAGCACCACTTTTATTACTTAAATCAGCGCCGTACCACTTAGGAATAATCAGGAAAAGGCCGAATTTTTTTTCAAATGAAACCGAACACGGCACCAGCGGAGGTTTAACTGCATCGCTTATTGAATTAATGCTGAAAAACGAAACAAAAATGATACGGGAAGGCCGCAGGAAAACTTTAGGTACCAGCTGCCTAGTGGTGGCAAGTAGGAAAAGCATAGGATAAAGAAAATATCACTGTTATGTATGATTTCGCGGCCTATCTCTTTGGTGTTGTTTACTAGAATAAGAAACAAATTGGAGCTGAACAAAGACATATGGAACAACAACTCTATAACCTTGAATTAATGGTTTTTAGTATTATTTTTTCAGTTAATAAAAATAGTATTCTTAAAATGCCAGTGTCTTTTAATGAATTTGCATAGCATTATGTGAGATATTAGAATAGATAAATGCACACCCAAAGACTAACTTTTTTATTTTTTTTACAATCTCCATAAATAAATGTTTTGTTTTAAACGGTATTTTATTTAAATAAATAAAATTTCTATATTGAGGTTATATTGATATGTTTAAGTACCCTCCTAGAAAAGCAGCTTTTCTTGGTAACATTATTAGCAAAGATGTTTTAGGAATGCTTATTATAATTTCTGTTTATGCCATAATTCTGTTGGCATTGATCCAACGCATTTTCTATGGTATAGAAATTACAGATGAAGCGTTTTATGTGGCAGAAGGATATATAGTTACCCAAGGGGCAACTCCATTTGTTAATATGTTTCAAGCATCTGGTTTTGCGTTGCTAAATGCTTCTTTTGTTTGGTTGTATGTTTCTGTGACCGGTTCTACAGCGGGTATAATGCTTTATTTCCGAATCATAAGTTTACTTTTGAGGCTAACATTAGTTTTGATTGTTTGCTTAATTATGAAACCATACATGAAAGCAAAAATTACAGCATTATGGCTTCTTCCTTTTGTTGCATTTGTCCCGCACAGTATAATTACAATGTCATATAACACATGGGCGCTAATCCTCATGCCTTTGTGCTGTGTGTTAGTTGTTCGCTCGATCTTATCAGAAAACCACAGAATGTCTTTTGGTATTATCGGAGGTTCTGTTTTTGCTTTTATTATTTTATGTTACCCACTAATGATCATAACCGGGATTGTCTTACTCCCTCTAATACTGGCATATGAAAAATTTAATCATATCGGACATAAAACATTGTACGGATATTTAGCCGGGGGTTTGATTACCGGAGTTGTTATTTTATTATTTTTTACTTTACAATCAGGAAATTTCTACGGAATATTTGAAGGGCTTAAAATAATAATCGTAGACAATCCTTATAATAAATTACCCAAAGGAATTTCTAATGAATCATTGCAAACTTTTACAGGTTATATGAAAAATTGGATACTCTCAATTTCTATTGCATATATGTTTATTAATTTGCCTGTTTTGAATAAAAAACAAAAATCATTATTAGTAATCATTTCAGTTATAACTTGTATTTTTTACTATTCGTATAATATTTTTATTGATTATGCCCAAATAATGTATACCCTACAGGCACGTCATCAAATCTCAAGTGTTCTCTGTAGATTATTTTTCCCAATACCACTTATTCTGTTACCACTTATTGAGAAGAAGAAAAAGCTTGCTCAAGCATTGCTAATTTTTATATATTTAACCTCATTGATTTCCTGTTTTGCCAGCAGCTATTTTGCTTTCAACGGAATGAATAACCGATATTATTTTCTTGTTCAAGGAACACTTCTAGTAATTCCTTTTATATACTTTGCTATCAATGATCTAATCGAAGTAAAAATAGAAAAGGTGATCAGTTTTCTTTCCTCAACACTAATTGCCTGTGTTTTCACTTTGGGATTCCTTATGAACTATTATGGATACTTGTATCGTGATGAACCAATCGATCAACTAAACTATAAAGTTAAATACGGTGTTTATTCCGGCTTATATACAACAAGAGCAAGAGGAGAAGGCATTCTATCTTTGGAAAAAACCATTAGATCAGTTACAAACTCATCCGATAATATATTATTTATGGATTGTGTTCCTATGGCATACCTGATGACTGATGCACAGTATACTGCTCCGTCAACCTGGGACATTCAGCTTTACTCGTACGGATTTACTGATGATATCCTTTTGCAAAAATATTTTAAAACAGTAAATAGAACTCCGAATAAAATAATATTCATATTTACCGGCAGAGATAAGATATTGAGCATTGACAGTCAAAATTATAAATTCAATGATTATGTGAAAAGTAATTATGAATTAGTATCGAATATTACTGCACATTTTCCAGTCAAGATTTATCATAAAAGGAAATCACAATAAAGCAAAGAACTTAGTTATCTTGATCCGCAAAAGGGAAGATACGGCGACAGTTATTTGAAATATATTAAGAAATTCAAGCCAAATGTTGTTATCATAATGTACAATTCTCCTATACCACTTTAATAAGCATTTGGCAGTTTAGTAACTACGCTGTATTTAAATTTATCTATTGCAAGTTTTTGAAGTGATCAGGATGCGCTGAGGTGAATTTCATCGACTTGCAAAAACAGTACAGCACAGAATTTTGGAGATCGAAAATACATTCGCTATAATGAATCCCCTCGGAAATGGGACGTACATTATGCTACCCGAGGGCCCTCAATTTGATCAAGCGCTTTGCGAATATAAGGTTTAAAATACTGCTTTATTCAGACCAGTATTAAAAATATAGGTATTTTTTTGTTTCTGAGTCCATTATTTTTTTCTCCTAATTACCCGGAAGGAACTCTTCTTATGCAAATACTCAACAAATATATTAATAAAATAAAAAAGTCGAATTCGGCATTAAAGGATGTCAGTTTTGTGGCGGGAGGAACCGTGATCTCGCAGGCAATTGGAATCCTTGTGCTTCCTGTTCTTTCCAGAATTTACACGCCTGCTGATTTTGGGATAGCTGCTGTCTTTGCTTCTGCAATTACAATTTTGTCGCATATTTCAGGATTGAGATATTATCTTGCTATACCCCTTCCGAAATCGGACCGATATGCAAACGCTGTAATAGTGTTGTCACTCTTAGTCCAATTTATTTTTTCACTAGTATTATGCCTATTACTTATAGCAACTGATTTAAATTTTTTCACTAAGATAAGATTAGAAAACTTATATCAATACAGATATCTAGTCCCTATCGGGGTATTTTTGATCAGCTTATATGTAACATTGACTCAATGGGCTATCAGGACAAAGAGTTTCTCAACTATCGGCAAAACGAAAATATCCCAATCAATCACCGGAAATGTTGCCAAGGTAATTTTAGGGCTTCTCAACATTAAGCCGCTCGGATTACTTTTAGGAGAAATAATGTCCAGGGCAAGCGGAATCACAACATTATACAAGGGAATCGTTTCGATCAAAGGTGTTCCAAAAACTACAAGACAAGACATTGTGAAGGTGGCATTAAAATACAGGAATTTTCCTCTTTTTGACATATGGACCGCACTTCTAAATACAGCCGGTTATCACATTGTTCCTTACCTGATTTTGATCTTTTATGACAGCCAGACGACCGGATACTTCTCTATGGCGTTTACATTAATGGCCGTTCCAGGTGCCCTCATCGGCACAGCCATTGGACAAGTATTCCTCCAAAAAGCAGCATCTGCACAACATTCAGGTAACCTTAAAGAACTCACATTCAAAGCATATCTCGTTCTTCTGCGCCTATCCTTATTCCCCATTCTGCTGCTATCAATAATGTCTCCATTAATATTCTCTGTAGTTTTGGGAAAACAGTGGGCTGATGCAGGGATTTATGCGATGCTGCTTGGACCCTGGGTCATGATAATGTTTATCCAGTCACCACTCAGCAATGTTTTTTCGATCCTTGGACTGCAGAGACAAGCTTTGGTATTGGAAATAGTCTATTCAGCATCTAGAATTGCAGCTTTTTTATTCGGAACACTATGGAAAGATGCACGAATAGCGATTTTATTTCTTTCTTTATCAGGCTTCTTTATTACGATTATCAGGCTATGGTACGTTCTAATTTCTTCCGGCAACAATACGAACTATATAATTAAAAAGACATTCCCCGTAATTATAGAAACAACTGTTCTTGCATTTTTCCCCTTATTGTTATATTTTAATAATTCAGAATTTTATTTAATCGTACTAACAGCTATAATTACTTTATTGATTTTTCTATATAGAAATTTTATCCTAAGTAAAATTAATTTGTAATATTTTAATAATATTTTAACAATATTATTTGTGTAATATTATTTTATTTTTAATGTCCTTACGATTCATATAACTAATATTAAATATCGGTTTTATATTCATAGTTTTGTCCAACGTAAGCAAATATAGTAAAAGTATTAAAAGTAAAACTCCCCCGGTCAACAACGAGGTTGGCAAATCACCTGAAGAAAATAACGACGTAATAGGAAACAAAGTTATACTTAATACTAAACGTGATGAAAGTTTTTTAGCTAAATGAGATATTATAATTATTAGAATAGCAATTACTAAAGAATAAATTAATATAATTAGTAAACCGCCCTGTGCATACCCGGAACCCAAAAATCCAGTATTTGCATTTATCTGTTCATTACCAAAATATTCAAAACCAATGATCCTGGGCAAAAGCAATTCATAATTTGATTTAAAAAACTTCCTCAAAAATGATTGCTTAAACCAGTCAAATCCATTATTCGAAAAATAATCATAATAATAGTAATTAATTTGAGCAGGCATAAATACCACTCTATAATATAATGCACAAAACATACCTTTTACATTAAATAAACTTAAAAATATCACAAAACAATTAAAATAGATTGCTGCTTTTATAATTGAATAGCTTTTTTTAAATAAATAAAAGGTCATATAATAAGACAATACAACAATCATCCCGCTAAAAAGAACTGATTTATGAGAACTATAGCCATAAAGAATTATTTGTAAAGTTATAAAAAAAATTAATAATACTTTTTTCTTGTAATACAAAGACAAAGCAATACATATGGGATTGAAAACTTTAAAAGCCCAGTTATCTAAGTAAAGTAAATACCCTGACATTGTTTCTCTCAATTGAAATCTGTACGAATAAATTTTAGTAAAATCTAAATTAAAATACCTTAAACCATTTAACATAATATACCTTATTATAGTAAATATTACAGCGAAAAACATAACAACTAATAATCTATTTTTTATTTTGCCATTTAAAAAAATATTACTACTTTTTATATTTATTAATACTAATATTGCTATTATAATAACCGAAATAACGGACATTAAAACATAGTTACTGTACACAGAAAACTCTTTTGTAAAACAATACAAACAAAGCATAGGTATTATAGTTTGCAAAATTAATATATCTATAAATATAATTTTAATTTTATTTTTATGTATGTTAACCATAAGAGTTAAAAATAAAACATATAGAATTGACAAAAATATATTGCTTAAATTATAGTCTAACGTAAAACCCATGTGACTATAAGTAGGAATGATCCAGTTTATAAACAAATATGAAGTTAAAGCTCCATAAATCACAAAAAGCATACCAACATAAATATTTTTAATTATATAATTATTATATTTTTTAATTATCAAGTTATTCAATTTTAATATTCCCCATCATTTATTTTTGCTAGTATTATCTATGCTTATTGCCGGATAGGACAAAATTATTTTTTACTGTACGCTTTCATGATTATTTCCACTGTCTTCCTGGCTTCCCTGCCCGTACACATCGGCTGGACTTTACCGTCAAGCACATCAAAGACATGTCTGTAATAAGGGAGATGACCAAAACCATATACCGATGGCGGAGCTGTGTCAGCACGTCTTGCTTCTTCATCCATCAGATCTACATCAGCAAATTCCCAATGTTCAATTTTGTTGAGGGCAAATCCTCCGACACGGACAGTTCCCTTCTCGCCAAGTATGGTAAGGCTACCTTCAAGGTTTTTAGGGTATGTGAGGACAGTTGCGTTTATACTTCCGATAGCTCCGGTGGCAAACTTGATGGCTACGGATATTGTATCTTCGGCTTCCATCTTTATCTTCTGTGTGGAATGCTGTGCCGAGACATCTGTAAAATCCCCGCCGAACCACTGAACAAGGTCAACGTAGTGGCTGGCCTGGTTTGAAAGACATCCTCCGTCAAGTTCATAAGTACCTCTCCATTTTGCCATGTCGTAATAATCCTGGGGCCGGGTCCACAATACGTTTGCCAGTATCATGTATACCTTGCCGAACCGACCCTTTTCAAAGGCTTTCCTAAGCAATTGAATGCTGGGATTGAAGCGGTTCTGCTTAACGACCATGTATTTGACTCCGGCCTTTTCAGCCGCTTCTATCGCATTGTCACATGCTTCAAGGCAACATCCCTGGGGTTTCTCAGAAAGGATGTTTTTGCCCGCTTGTGCTGCCTCGATCGCCTGATATGGATGAAGGCCTGAAGGAGTACAGAACGTAACCAGGTCTGCGTCAGTCTCCTTAAGCATTTGTGAATAATCGGTGTACAGCTTACACCCGTTGCCGATCTTCTCTGCCGCTTCCTGTGCCCTTTCCGGAATAACATCACAGCAAGAGACTATCTCTGCTATTCCCTCTTCTCTCAATTTAAGAAGCGATTCAATATGGTTTTTGCTGATACGGCCGCAACCGGCCAGTGCTACTTTGTGCATTGTTAAAATCCCCCCGGGATTTTGGCAAGCGGTTGGCAAGCAGTAGGCAAGCAATTGGCTATAGGTGACTTGGCAAGCAATTGGCCAGCAATAGGCAAGCAGTTGGCAAGCGATTGTATTTTAAACATTAAAGATAATCCCCTTTCATATATCAATTACTTCGGTAAAACTGTTTTTAGGTGCCTTGGTAAGCAATGATGCCTTATAGATTTTCTTTCAGTTCTTTACGTATAAAAGCTATGAAATTGTTTATTTTTATTGCTAGGTTGTTTATCTTGGCAAATAATTCTTTGCGCTGTTTATCTGTTATATAACCCAGTTTGTACGAAATGTCAGATTGACATGCTAGCTCCATTAATGATCCGTATGATATATTCAAAAAGTGGACCTGGTCTTTTCTGGTTCCACGTGATATTCCTTCTGCAATATTTGAGGGTACTGATACAACGGCCCTGTTCATCTGCGGAACAAGAGCAAAACGCTCTTCCGCAGGAAATGTCCTGGTCAAGGAGTAGCTATCTTTGACCAGATCCAAAGCCAAATCATAAATGTCCAGTTTCGGAAACCGAAAAACAATTTCCCCCATAACAAATCCCCTATTGCTCACCAATAATATTTTATTTATTGTACGCTTTTAATATCAAATTGTTTTCTAATGTTTGGCATAGAAACAATTGCTTGCCAACCGCTTGCCTATTGCTGGCCTATCGCTTGCCAGTATTCTTATTTCTCAAAGAATACTTGTTCTTCCAGCAACTGCTCTTTTGGCACTTCTCTCCACGGTTTTGCCGGTGACCCCAACACTATCATTCTGGGAGGGACATTTTTTGTTACTACTGAACCGGCTGCTACAAGTGCGTCTTCTCCTATTTCAATTCCAGGCAAAAGGACTGAACCTACTCCTATCCTTGCTCCTCTTCTTAAAATTGGTCCGCCGAAATGTTTCTTTCTCTCTTCGGTGCGTCCCACATAGTTGTCATTTGAAAATGCTACGCATGGGGCAACGAAGCAATAATCCCCTATCGTACTGAATGCCGTTATATAGGCGTTGGTCTCTATTTTTGTCTTTTTGCCTATTGTCACTTTGTTTTCCACCGTCGCTCCACGGCCTATTATAGTTCCATCACCGATCTTCACATCCTCTCGCACTGTGGCAAGATCACCGAAGAAGACCCGGTCAGCTATTTCCGCTCCCCTGTATATTACGCATCCCGCCCCAACTGTTACAGCCTTGCCTATTACCAGCGGGGAAAGTTCCCTGGGAGCACCTGTAGTGGCACTCATGGAAGCAACAGCAGGCATTTTGCCAAGTATCGCCCCGTCAAGGATCTTGCAATTATCCGCGATCCGCACATTCTCCCTGATTATGACATTGTGCCCTATTTCGATGTTATCTCCGATCGAAACATTGTCTTCGATTATCACGTTGTGACCGAGAATCACGTTCTCTCCAAGTTTAGCTTTATCAGAAATATGGTTAGGCATGTTTAAAACCTCCTATTTTAATCATTTGTGAAACTGCAGCTTGATTATTGCTGCGTGAAGCAGTCAAGTCATTTAAAAAACTGGCAAGCTATCGGCAAGCGTTGGCAAGCAATAGGCTAGCTGTTGTTACAACATAAGAATCGGTTCTTTTTCGTAATCCTTGGGTGCATCTATCACGGAACCAGTATCTCTAAATCTGGTATATTACTAGCTTTACAAAACCTAAGTCGCTGGATTCCCGATTGATTCATTCGGGAACGACGGAGATTTTTATGTTCTTGGTTTTAAAAATTTAATCTCTAATTCTCCCCCAGCCCTTACGACTGATTGCCTACTGCTTGCCTATTGCTGGACTACTGCTTGCCCGCACTTACGTGCGCTAAAGCCTGTACAAATTCTCCGCTTTCACCGCTTCTTGACCCAGCGCTGAGGCTATGGCGTTTTTGGTGTCAAAAACCACCTTGGCGTTATCCAGGATCAGCTTATAATCGACCTTATATTTGTGCCATGTTGTAACTATAACTGCGTCACATGACTTTATCTCTTCTTCTGAAAGTTCAACTGATGCAACTTCTTTGCCTTTCCATTTCGCTGTTTTGCAGTACGGATCATGAAATACGACCTGTGCGTATTTTTTCTCTAGTTCTTCCCATACCTTTAGCGCGGGAGATTCCCTCAGATCATCAATGTCGCCTTTGTAGGCTATTCCAAGCAGCATTATCTTGCTCTTGCTTAATGCTTTTCCATGCTCGTTCAAAATGTCCATTAGGCGTTCAACCACATAATTGGGCATGCCATCGTTTATCTCTCCGGCAAGTTCAATAAGTTTTGTATGGTAATCATACTCCCTGGCCTTGTATGTGAGATAGAAGGGATCAAGGGGTATGCAGTGGCCGCCAACTCCTGGGCCGGGATAGAAGGGAATAAATCCGAATGGCTTGGTCGATGCAGCAGCAATTACCTCCCACACGTTGATGCCCATCTTGTCATAGACTATCGCCATTTCGTTTGCAAGGGCGCAGTTTACTATGCGGAATGTGTTTTCGAGTATTTTAGTCGCCTCGGCCTCTTTTGGGGATGAGACTGTAAATACCTCTGCTCCTAGAACAATGCTATAGAGAGTCTTTGCTATCTCCGTACACTCAGGGGTGCAACCACCTACGACTTTTGGGGTATTGTGCGTTTTGTAGCGCAGATTGCCCGGGTCTACCCTCTCAGGGCTGAATGCAAGATGGAAGTCCTTCCCCACTTTAAGACCGCTCTCTTCGAGTATCGGTTTGACTACCTCTTCAGTCGTTCCGGGATATGTTGTAGATTCGAGTACCACAAGCATATCTATATGCATTCTCTTGGAGATCTCTTTTGCTGAATTTACTATGTATGAAAGGTCCGGCTGCTTGAATTTGTCCAACGGTGTAGGGACACAGATCGCTATTACGTCGCACTCCATAAGCCTGTCAAAGTCACAGGTAGCAGAAAGATGTCCACTGGCAACAAGATCCTTGAGATCCTGGGGAACAATGTCTCCGATGTAGTTCTCTCCCCTGTTTACCATATCTACTTTTGCGCACTGTACGTCAAAGCCAAGAACGACAAATCCCGCTTTTGCTTTTTCTACAGAAAGAGGAAGTCCCACGTATCCAAGTCCAATGACGCCTATATTTGCTGTCTGTGATTTGATTTTATCCATTAACTGCATAATGTCATCTCCCACTGAATGTTTCAGAAATTACTTTTACTATCTTTTCCGCTGAATGTCCATCACCAAATATATTTTCAGGGTAATCATATGGCTGCATGATGTCCAAAATCAAAGATTTCCAGTCTGCCTGGATAGGATTGCCGATCAATGTATGCCATCCTGTGTCTGTTATTTCCTGCCATCCCTGAGGCATGGTGAGTATCCCTCTTTTTCCTGCCCAGTATGACTCCTTCTGAAATCCTCCGCTGTCAGTTATTACAAAAGATGCGTTTTGCGTAAGTGACATAAGTTCCAGATAACCCAGGGGTTCTGTTACTATTATTTTATCCAACATTTCTTCTAATCCAAAAAGACCGATCTTATTCCGTGTGCGTGGGTGCAAGGGCAAAATTACCTTCAGTCCGAAATCTCTCGTTGCGATGTTAAGCCCGGTAAGTATGGACTGCAACGTGTCTCTGTTGTCTGTGTTGAAATCCCTGTGGATGGTAGCAATTATAAATTTTCCTGAATCAAGTGAGTATTTTTCCATTTCAGCTTCTGGATAAAGTTTTGCTCTCATTTTTGCGTAGAGGTCATACATAACATCTCCTGCATTATGAACTCCCTGAACTATGCCTTCCTTTGCAAGGTTTTCAACGTTAAGAATAGTACAGGCAAAGAGCAGATCAGATATATGGTCGGTAAGGACTCTGTTGACCTCTTCCGGGAACAATTTATTGTATGTCCTTGGGCCCGCCTCTACGTGAGCAATAGGAATGTGCAGTTTCGAAGCAACAATCGCACCCGCGAGGGTAGTGTTAGTGTCACCGTAAAGAAGCACCATGTCCGGTTTTTCGTCTAAAAGGATATTTTCAAACTTGCACATGGCGTCAGCTGTCTGTTCCGCATGAGTCCCTGACCCTACCCCCATATTGTACTTGGGAACGGGAATGTTAAGTTCGTCAAAAAATGTTCCGGCCATGCTGAAGTCATAGTGCTGGCCGGAATTGACCAACACATGGTCCCATGCATTTGCCTTACGGACCGCTTCATTTACAACAGCCTCTTTTATGAACTGCGGGCGAGCACCGACCAGTGAAATAATTTTCAAAAATATTTCCCCCTAGTAAAAAAACAAATGCTATTGAACGTCCGAATTGAGAATTCCTGAAGAAATCTTTTGGTATATCGACAATAAAATTGTTTCTTGTGTTGACCAGTTATATTCTTCATAAACAGCTTTTTGTCCATTGTCTCCCATGGCTTTGGCTTTTTCAGGATCATTGATTATAAAATCTATCGCATCTGCAATAGCATGAATGTCGTAAGGAGATACACAGATTCCACAAGCCCACTTATCGATTATTTCTTTCCATAACACAAAATCTGTGCAAATAACAGGAAGACCGGCCATCATATATTCAAAAAGCTTAGTATTTCCAATAGTACCTGTCTTAAAGCCCGTTGCCCTGGAATAATTCAATAGGGCTATGCCTGAACAGGAGTTTTTAAAGATCTCAAAAACTTTCTCTTGAGGAACAATGCCCTTATATTTCAGACAGCTATTAGGGTCATTATTTTTCAATATGTTTAAATAATCGCCTTCTGTTGGCCCAGCTGTAATGTATTTTATGTTCTTTAAATTATTGATCGCCTTTATTATATTTTCGTGCATCCAAATTGGAGACATTAAACCGGTAAAACAAACATTTTTATTTTTAAATTCATTATTCTTTATTAAATTATCAATATCAACAAAAATGGGGTAATTAGTTATTTGAAAAGTATTTTTATTATACTTTTTGAATTTATTAACAATATGTGGGGTTACACTTATTACACAGTCAAATTTTTTAAAGGCATAGTTTTCATAAATAGAAAATATTGCTGACATTGGAAGTCTTATTATATATGGGATCCAAAATTTATCTTTTATGTCTTCTCTGTAATCTTCATGGCTGTCATATATTACTTTTTTATTTTTTTTCTTCAGGGACAACCCAACCGGAATAAGTTCCGGATCATGGAAGTGATAAACATCGGCATTTATTAGCAAGGCTTTTTTCAGCATTTGTTTTTTAGAATTTAAAATGCGGTCTAAACGGTTTTTCGGAGAAAAATCAATAGAAGATATTTTCACATTCTTGAAGTTCTCGTCCGGCAAGTTGTCAGCAACCAGTAAAGTGACATCATATCCTGCATTTGCAAGTGAGACACATTCTTTTTTCAATATTCTGCCGTCGTACCTTTTATGTACTGTTGTCATGTGACAAACTTTTATTATAATCAACAACGCTCCTTCACAATACTATAAATTCCTTATTTTAAATTACTTTTATCTAAGATATTAACAGTTTGTGATATTTACAAAAAAATAACAGTTTAGTTCTCTACCTGATTCCATATCCTCCATCAATATTAAAGGCACTTCCTGTTACCCATCTGCTTGCATCAGAAAGCAAATAAACAGCTGCATTTGCTACATCTTCTGGGCTTCCGAGTCCCAGTGGATGTTTGGATGCAATAGACGATACAAATTCTTCTTCTGTCCTGTAGAACTTCTTTACTGCATCCAGCATTGGCGTTTCTACATAACCCGGGCATACCGCATTGAACCTTATCTGTTTACTCGCATATTCAGCTGCCAGAGATTTTATCAGCGATATTAGCGCTCCTTTCGATGCTGCGTATGCAGTATTTCCCGGTGCACCAAACAATGCCGCTATGGAAGAAATGCCTACAACAGAAAGTTTTTCTTTTTCATGGTTTTTGCTTTTTAATAACTCCTGAGTTATCACCCAAAACACTTCAAGGTTTATATGCATTATCTCTCTTAGATCTGAGATCTGAGTTGCGCGGAATGGCAGTGTCTTTTCTATTCCCGCACAGTGAACAAAACCATTTAATAGTCCTGTTTGTACAACTGCTTTCTTTACCAGTTCGGTTCCATTGCCTTCTTTTAAATCAGAAACAATTGCAATGTGTCCTTCCCCAGTTAGGCATTTAAATGTTTGGTTCAGTCGTTCTTCATTTCTTCCATTGATAATACACATTGCTCCCTGTTCTGAGGCAAGTTTTGCAACAGAAGAACCTATACCGGAGGATGCCCCGGTAATCAATATCTTTTTGCCTTTGAGTGAAAACAGGGAGTTCTCTGTCATTCTTCCATCCTGTCAATTATGTCCTGAACTGTGGTTAGCTTTTCTATCTGCTCGGCACTCAGCACTTTCTTGAATTTTCTGTCAAGCATGGCAATGGTAGATATTACACCCATCGAATCCCATTCATCCAGTGTGCATAGCTTCGTTTCAGGTTTGATGTTTGAGCGTTCTGCATCAAGTGTCTCTGCTATAAGGTCAAGTTTTTCTTCTATTGTCATAATATGCATCTCCTCTATGATTATTCTTATTATTTCTATTGTCTGCTATATTGTTATTATTGTTGCTCCCAATGAATATCCTACACCGAACCCGGCTAGGAGTATTTTGTTTCCTCTTTTTACCTGAGGGATATTCCTGTCAATTGATCTTCTTAGTGCAATCGGTATTGTAGAGCTCACGGTGTTGCCGATGTCTTCTACGTCTATGCAGTATTTTTCTGCAGGTATTTCAAGCTTTTCCCTCAATGACTCCAGTACAAGTTTATTAGCCTGGTGTAGTATGACATAGTCTATCTGATCCATTGTTGTATTGTTTTTGATCAGGGTCTTTTCAATGAGGTCAGGGACTCCCCTCAGTGTGAAAGCGTATATTTCAGGGCCGTTCATGTAGATGTTGTCCATGCTTCTTATGTTACCGTTGGCATCTTCGTTCTCTTTAGCTGTCTCTTTTGTTCGGGGATTTGCCATTGCACCAGTCGGCACGATGAGGTTCTGTGCACCTTTACCGTCAGTCACAAGTGCAAACTGACCGATTTTAACGATGTCTTCTTCCCTTAATAAAGTTGCAGAAGCTCCGTCACCGAACACTGTACGGGTGCTTCTGTCGAGTGGATGGATGTGTTTGGTGTATGTTTCAGCGGTTATAAGAAGGACATTTTTAGCTATCCCGGCAGCAAGAAGTCCCTTGGCCGTTGCTAGACCGTAAATGTATCCTGAACACCCAAGGTTATAGTCAAATGCTCCTACAGAGGTCTGTATGCCCAATCTGTCCTGTACGATACAGGCTGTCGTCGGCAGATAATAGTCAGGGCTCTGTGTGCACAGGAGCAGAAAGTCTGTCTGAGATGGTGGAATTCCATGTTCAGTAAAGAGTTTCTTCCCTGCTTCCACCGCAAGGTCGGAGGCCAGTTCGTCTTTAGCTATATGCCTGGATTTTATACCTGTCTTACGAAATATCTTGGACGCAGTCCATGAAGGAGAAGCATATTCTTTCTCCAGTTCCTCGTTGGTTAGTATCGTTGTCGGAAGATAATAAGAAATTAGCATGACGGCCTTCTGTCCCAATCATTTGGTACAGGAGCTATTACCTTTGCTGGATTTCCAGCTACAACAACTCCAGCCGGCACGTTTTTCTTAACAACTGATCCTGCCGATATAATGCTGCCGCTACCTATAGTAATATTAGGCAGTAATGTTGCTCCTGCTCCTATCGAAACATAATCCTCAATAATAGGCCCTCTCGCTTCTATTGAGAAGCCCTTTTTGCCAAATAGGTTATCGTTAGCCATAAAAACACCTGTGCTTATGAACACGCTATCACCAATTATAGTTCTGCCGGTTACGTGTGATCCATCCATTATTCGTACGTTATTTCCAATTTCTGTTTCTGAGTTTATCGTAACGTTTCTGCTTATAATAACGTTTTTACCAATTTTAACATCTGTAAAAATTGAAACATTGTCCCCCAAAAGACAATTATCTCCAATGACAACGTTTGAATATACTGTGACATGTGAGCACAATCTGCAATTCTCTCCAATAGTGGTAAAAACATGCAATAAATCCAGATTTTTAAGCATTATTGACGTTGGGGTTGGAACTTTTCCAATCACGTTATGTTCCCCAATAGTTACACCGTGTGAGATTTGAACGTTTTCGTATATTACAGCATAATCTAGTATGGTAGCAGTATTAGAAATACTTTTTGAATATATTGAGTTCATCTTATCTCCTTCTATGCTTTGAAATTGTTTACAGAAAAAACGACATACTTTATTTCTTCTTCGGACATTCCATTGTAGAACGGCAGACTTAAAATGGTATCTGCTTCTTTCTCAGTTACAGGAAAACTGCCGCGTTGAAAACCGAGTCCAGCATATGCTTCAGCCAGGTGAGGAGGAACAGGATAGTGTATCTGGGTGGATATTCCCAAAATATTCAAGTGTTCGGCCAGCTGATCTCTTTTCTCTGTCTGGACAACGAAAAGATGCCATACGTGACTTGCATCCGGTATTATTTTTGGAAGCTTTATTGCAGGATTTGTAATTCCATTAAGGTATTTATTCGCAATTTCTTTTCTTTCTGTTGTCAGTTCGTCGAGATATTTAAGCTTGATCCTTAAAAGAGCTGCCTGGATTTCATCAAGCCTTGAATTTACTCCCTGGACTTTATTGTAATATTTCTTCTCGCTGCCGTAGTTTCTATACATACGGATCTTTTCTGCAAGGATAGGATCATTTGTTGTTACTGCGCCGGCATCACCGAAAGCTCCCAGATTCTTGGTAGGAAAAAAGCTAAAGCAGGAGATATCTCCAAATGTACCGATTTTTTTACCTTTAAAGGTTGCACCATGTGCCTGGGCACAGTCTTCTATAACTGGGATATTGCGACTTTCCGCTATCTTCATTATCCGATCCATTTCACACGGCTGACCGTATAAATGAACAATAATTATAGCTTTCGTTTTTTCCGTTATAGCTTTTTCGATCCCGCAGGGATCTATATTATGGCAGCAGGCGGGTTCAACAAAGGCCGGCGTTGCACCATTTTCAGTGACACCAAGCACTGTTGCTATATACGTATTGGCCGGAACAATTACCTCATCACCGAGACCTATTCCGAGCGCCCTGACTGCTAAAATCAGGGCATCAAGGCCTGAGTTCAGTCCAACGCAGTAATTGACCCCCAGCCAGGAGGAAAATTCTTTCTCAAACATCTCAACTTCATTTCCAAGGACATACCAGCCAGAGTCCAATACCCTCGTAGCAGCATCGACATACTCATCCCTGTATTTGATATATCCCGGTTTAAGTGTATTAAATGGGATCTTCATCTTCTGGTCATATCTCCTTTGTCTTTCTCCAATTGATGAACCCGTCATAGTCACGTATATAGTCTGACTCATCATAGTGCTCTGAAGCAAGGACTAAAAGCACGCTGCCTGTCCGGAGCCATTCCATTGTCCTCCATGTGCTTGGCCCGACATACAAGCCTTCAGAAGGGTCTTTGAGTATATGGGAAGTTATTTTGCCCTTCCCGTCATCCAATGTTACTTTTATCTCGCCATGCAGGCAGATAAGTATCTGTTCCAATATTTTATGGGCATGCTGACCCCGAGCTATCCCTTTTTCTACGTCATATATGTAATATACCCTCTTTATGTCAAAAGGTACTTCTTTTGAACCTGACTCGGCAATACATAGTGAGCCGTCGGCTGGAAGAGCTCCTGGCCTATGGATCATTTTCATGGACATTTTATCAGTTTCCCCAATCTTTTTTAATGATGCGTTCTAAATACTTCCCATATTCGCTTTTATTATAAATATAAGATATTTTCTGCAGTTCTTCAGATGAAATATACCCCATCCTCCAGGCTATTTCTTCAGGGCATGAGACCATCGTACCCTGCCTCTTCTGGATAGTTTCAACAAAGTTGCTGGCATCAAGCAGGCTTGAGTGCGTCCCCGTGTCAAACCAGGCAAAACCACGACCCATAATGCGGACTGAGAGGCTTTGGTTTTCAAGATAAATTTTATTAAGATCCGTTATTTCCAGTTCTCCCCTTGGGGAAGGTTTTAACTGCCTGACATGACCAACAACGTTACTGTCATAAAAATACAGCCCCGGTACAGCGTAATTTGATTTTGGATTTTTGGGTTTTTCTTCCAGAGATACTGCTTTGCCGTTTTCATCAAAGCTGACGACTCCATAACGCTCCGGGTCATTTACCGGGTAGCCAAATATCAGAGCACCTTCATTTAATTTTGATGCATTTTGAAGAATGCTGACTAACCCGCTGCCGTAAAATATGTTGTCACCTAAAACTAAAGCGCAAGGGTCTCCATCAATGAATTTTTCCCCTATGATGAACGCTTCTGCAAGTCCGTTGGGTGCCGCTTGTTCTGCATAACTGATCTCTATTCCCCATTGGCTTCCATCGTTTAGAAGTCTTTGAAATAAACTCATGTCCTCAGGAGTTGTAATTACAAGTATCTCTTTTATACCAGCAAGCATTAGGGTCGAAAGCGGGTAGTATATCATAGGTTTATCATAAACAGGCATAAGCTGCTTGCTTACGGTTATTGTCAAAGGCCAAAGCCTTGTGCCTGATCCGCCTGCAAGAATTATTCCTTTATTGATCATGGCATGTCCCCCCCCCCAAACCGAGTCTCTGGCACTGATAATTGCCGCTTATTATATCTTCTGTCCATTTTTGGTTTTCCAGATACCACTGTATGGTTTTTCTTATGCCTGTCTCAAATGTCTCTTTTGGTTCCCAGGTAAGCTCTTTTCTGATTTTTGATGCATCTATTGCATAACGTCTGTCATGACCGGGACGGTCTTTCACGAATGTTATCTGTTTTTCGTATTTTGCACCGTCAGACTTTGGCCTTACCTCGTCCAATATGGAACATATAGTCCTTACGATATCAATGTTCTGTTTCTCGCAGTTTCCTCCGATGTTGTATGTTTCTCCAAGTTTTCCTTTTGTTATCACAGTGTAGAGCGCGGCACAGTGATCCATGACATAGAGCCAGTCCCTTACATTTTTGCCGTCACCGTATATGGGAAGCTCTTTTCCCGCAAAGGCATTGTGAATGACGAGAGGAATGAGTTTTTCAGGAAATTGCCTGGGGCCGTAGTTATTGGAACAGTTGGTCGTAAGTACGGGAAATCCGTATGTGTGGTGCCAGGCGCGGACAAGATGATCGGAAGATGCCTTTGAAGCTGAATAAGGAGAGTTGGGAGCATAGGGAGTCTCTTCCGTGAAATATCCCGTATCTCCAAGACTTCCGTAAACTTCGTCAGTCGAAATGTGGAGGAAACGGAAAGAACCTTTGTTAAGCGCAGGAGAAAAATCCTGCGTGAAGCTATTGCGGAGCGATGGTGAAGCAGTCGCAGAAGATTCCGGGAGCGATTCATAATACTTTCTTGCGGCTGTCAGCATTGAAAACGTGCCGTTGATGTTTGTATTTATAAACTCCGCAGGACCATCGATCGAACGGTCGACATGGCTTTCCGCAGCAAGGTGAAAAATACCATAAGGTTTGGTTTTTTGTAAAAGGTCGGCAACAAATGCTGTATCGCAAATGTCGCCTTCAGCAAAGATAACATTATCCTCATTTATGCCTTGCAGGGAGGCTGTGTTGCCTGCATAGGTAAGCTTGTCAATAACCACTGCTTTATGGCCAAGGGATGTAAGATAATGGACAAGGTTGCTTCCTATGAATCCCGCGCCACCTGTGACAAGAAATGATTTATTGTTAATAATTTCTATGTTTTTACTAAATTTCAAAAGTTTCACCCTCTAAAAATCATTTATTGATCAAATTACAATTACTTTTTCATTTTTTATTTTTTCGTATCTTCTCAATTCTTGCTATAACATTTAAAGGCATCATTAACATTAATTTTATACTTATCCATAAAATAATCAAATAAATTGAATCAAAAGCTGAGAGCCATTCTTTTTTCTTAATAGATATATTTTTTATTACCCATGCATTATCTGAAAGATATTTTTTATATGTTGGTGATACGGCATTGTTAGATACAGATAAAGACGTCTGTCTATAGACAACAATAATTTCTGGTATTTCAATATACTTTTGTTTCAAAGATACCCCTTTTAACCACATCGCCCAGTCTTCGACAATTTTAATATTAGTACTTTTTAAATCAATTATTTCCCAAAATTTTCTTGTGAAGAATGCACCAGGAGAGCGAAGACAATTTTTTCTAGTCATGTGTTTGTATTGTACTTCTATAGGCATAGCAAAAAAACCTTCAATTTTAGATGCCGGCAAAAATTCTCCGGTAATATTTGTTTTACCATCGTTTTCTTGATAGGCAATTTTTAGTGGAGAAAAAGCAACATCAAATGTCTCACCAGAACAATATGTTACAATTACATCCATAGCTCCGGGCAAAAACCAATCATCCGCCGCTATTACCTTAATGTATTCTGCAGAAGAGACTTCAACAGCATTTATCAAATTTCGAACAGTACCGATATTAACGGTGTTCTTGATGATTATGACTTTTTCAAAATGTTCCTCATTGTCATTGACCCATTTATCGATATATTTGACGGTATCATCTCTAGAACAATCGTCAGAAATTATCAGTTCAACTTTGTTCGTATCTGATTCAAGTATGCTGTTTAAACATCTTTCTATCATATTTTCTTGATCGAACGATAAAACTATCACAGATAAAAAAGCCATATTTTTTTATCCTTCACTTTGCATGAAATCATTTGAGATACATTTCATTTCTTTTGAATAAACAAGATTTCCAAAAGCTTTTACAGGCATGTCTGTAAATATCGATATAAAATATATAAATGGGTTAAGTAACCTTAAAAAATAAATCTTTTTGTTTATGTTTTTAGCTATAAGACTTATTTGCTTCGTTGTATCCATATATTCCGGATCTTGCGGAAAATATATTCCAAAATAATTATTTTCTATGCATATTACAAGAAAATTACAAAAATTTTCAATAGACAAAACACTTCTTTGGTTATTGATTTTAGGGAAAACTATATTCTTTTTAACAATCTTTTCTAAAGCTAAATAATTGCCCTTGCAGTTTGGTCCGTAAATCATTGGGGGTCTTAATATGGCAACAAGGAATTTATCAGAAATAAGAGACGATATTTTTTTCTCTGCTGCCAATTTACTCTTTCCGTAATATGAGTTAGGTTTTTCTGCTGTTTTTTCATCTATTATTGTAACTGCTCCCAACGAACCTGCTAATCCGTAAACACTCATAGTGCTCATAAAGATAAACTGTGAAACGTTATCTTCTTTAGCTTTTTTAGCCACTTCAAAAGCCATGTCACAATTTATTTTCATGTATAAATCCATATTATCTGGCGACTCTTTTTTATGCACTATCCCCGCAACATGAAAAACGACATCATAACCGGCAAATGACTTTTCACGCCATGAACCATCTATCATATCAACGGTCTCAACACTGTACTCATCCGGCCACTGCGCCAGCCATTTTTCAAAAGACATCCCTATGTAGCTGTTTGCGCCAGTTATTAATATTTTTTTAGTTGTCATTAAATTTCTCCTGATTATTTTCCATCTTGCCGGTGCCGCCTTCGACTACTCCTTCGTGATTTACTACCACGAGTATTGTTCCCCAAAAGCATTTCAAGTCAAATAGGAAACTCATCCTCCGAACATATTCACCGTCATATTTTGCCTTGACTTCTATCGGCAGTTCATCACGGCCATTTATCTGGGCCCAACCTGTGAGCCCGGGCCTTATGTCATTTGCACGATATTTGTCGCGTTCCTCTATAAGGTCATATTGATTCCAAAGTGCAGGTCTGGGTCCTATTATAGCCATTTGTCCGAACAATATGTTAATTATCTGAGGCAGCTCGTCCAGGCTGGTCTTTCTCAAAAAACGCCCCATCTTTGTAATGTAATTATCCGGATCTTCCAGCAGATGTGTAGGCGTGTCCTTAGGTGTATCCATCCTCATTGTCCTGAATTTATAAATATTAAAGTGGGTCTTGTGTATCCCCACTCGTTTTTGCTTAAAAAGCACAGGGCCGGGAGAGTCCAGTTTGATAGCGAAAGCCAAAACCAACAATACCGGCGACAAGACTACGAGGCCCGCAATTGAGAGAGTTAGATCTATTATGCGTTTTATTGGTTTATAGCTTTCTCCGCTCATAAATAACAAAGTTGCATGCTCCGTTCTTGTCTTGGTGTGGATGGTGATCCGAGAAGTGTCGCTATGCGACGAGAAGTGTTGCTTTGCAACGAGAAGTGTTGTTTAAAACCTTTGGGAAGAGCCACTGTGTGACGGAAAGAGTCACGTTGTGACGAGAAGTGTCGCTATGCGACGAGAAGTGTTGCTTTGCAACGAGAAGAGTGACTTCGTCACGATAAGCGTTGTAACTTCCCTAGACCCTTCCGTCGGCTACGCCGGCACTTCTCGCAGGCTTCGCCTGCTCTTCTCGACGGACTTGCCCCGTCACTTCCCGCGGCTTGTTTAAGCCGCTCTTCTCAGCATATTCCTTGCCACTTTTCGCGGCTTCACTTCGCCGCTCTTCTCAAATGTTTTTTGTTTTCCCGCGGCATGTTAATAGCCGCGCTTCTCGCAGGCTTTGCCTGCACTTCCCGCGGTTTTTCAAACCGCACTTCTCGTCGGCTCCGCCGACTCTTCTCTATTTTTTACTTAAATAGTTTCTAAATTTGCTTATCTTGATTGCCAGCTTATGAGCTTTATTTTTAAAATCTTGGTATTTTTCTTCTTCAACGAAATCTAATTCCCATGCAATTTCAAACTGACAAACCAGTTCCATCAATGATCCGTATGCTATGTTAAGAAAATGGCATTTATCCTTGCTTCCTTCTCTGGCGTAGCCTTCGGCAATATTCGAAGGTATTGACACTGCTGCTCTGTTCATCTGCTGAGACAGACCATATTTCTCACTGTTACTAAATGTATCTGTCGTTTTATAGGTTTCGATAACAAGCATTTTTGCAAGATGATAAGTATCAAGGTTCTGAAATCCAAAGTCCGGCATGGGTGGACCTCCTTTAAATAAATGCTTTCGGGAAGTGTCGCTAGGCGACGAGAAGGGTTGCTTAAAACCTTTGGGAAGAGTCACTATGTGACGAAAAGTGTCACGTTGTGACGAGAAGGGTTGCTTTGCAACGAGAAGTGGTTGAGAAGTAGTTGTTGTTTAAATACTTCGAAACCATTCCGTCGGCTCCGCCGACTCTTCTCGCAGCGTTTACGCTGCACTTCTCGACGGACTTAGTCCGTCACTTCTCGCGGTATCCCTTCGCCGCACTTCTCAAATGCTTTGCGCCTTCTCGCGGTTTTCAAACCGCACTTCTCGGCGGACTTGGTCCGCCACTTCTCGACGGTTTCACCGTCACTTCTCGCCGGTTTCACCGGCACTTCTCAAATGCTTATCGCCTTTTTCGGTTAATCTGTATTTTTGGCTTTTACTCCTGGGTTTATCTTTGATAGTAAATTCTAGAAATCCTTCTTTTCTCAATTTTACAAGGGCTTTGCGGAGGTTACCGCTAAGCTGTTTGTGTCCAAGTGCTATAACTATTTCTCCAGAAGAAAGTGGCGTTTTTTGGCAGGCTCTCATTATCAAAATTTCAACTTGTGCCTCAACTTGTGCCTCAACTTGTGCCTCAACTTGTGCCTCAACTTGTGCCTCAACTTGTGCCATTGGAATAATATCTTTATCCCTTTGAAAGACTACCACAAATCCTGATTTCATCAATTTATAATCCACTTTTACATTTGCTTCTTTACAGGCATTTGTGATCCGTTTCAATCCCGACCCGAAGCTCTCAACATCTTTAGAATAATAAAGAATCTGGGTTATCAGAGGATTCCTTCTTACCGGTCTCTCATCTCTCAGAATAAAATCTTCAGGAGTATATCCCTCAGGGAATTTTCCCGGGTTGTATATTTCTATCCTGTCTTTATATATCGCTACTTCGTTACACTGCTGTGCGTTGTAGTCTTTATGACAAAATGAATTAATAAGTGCTTCTCGTAATGCCTGGATAGGTATTTCCGGTGTTTCCTTGCGTTCTCTTAAACCATCAAAATCAACTTTCCACTTCATATTGTTTCTGATATACAACTCTGCTGCCCCAACAAGTTCAAAAATATTTCCATGTTTTCTTTGGATATCGTTGAATGTCAGTCTTTCGCTTGTGGCAAAAATTGCCATCTGCAATTCTGCAAGGATGCTATCGCAAAAAAGCACTTTTGCTGCGTTCAGCAAAAATTCTCCCTGTGTAAGAAAAAGCTTATTCAGAACTGTTTTTTTATCCGAATAATCAAAATCAATGCGTTTAATTTCACGTGCTCTGTCAATATAATTTTCCAGTAATACATCCTCAACTTTTTCAACTGTGTAATCAGAAACTTGTTGCTCCCAAAGGTTAGTATTGTCATTTTTTTTCATTACATACTCTTCAATTCGTTCAGGAGACATCAAAATATCCTGATCAGCAACACGAATTCTAGCCTTACCATTGGCAAAATATGGTGGATTATGCCCTTCAAATTTAACATGTACGCATGATTTGCCATCTATTATTACTTCTTTAACCTCCGGAAAAATCTGAGGAACAATAAAATTGTTGATCGCCGCACTTATATCACGCAATGTTTTTTCACTGATATCCTGTCCTACAGGAGTACCGTCAGGTCTAATACCAAAATATAACTCTCCATACCCATGTTTATTCAAAATCGCACAAATAGATACAATGGCTTCTTTGAGTTCGCGGGTTGATTTTTTAAACTCCAGTGTTTCGTTTTCAAAACCGAGAGTCATAAATTATCCTTATCTCCTTTAAAACCACTGGGAAATGGTTTAGAAGTGTTGCTTCGCAACGAGAAGGGTTGTTTAAAACCTTTGGGAAGAGTCACTATGTGACGAAAAGTGTCGCGTTGTGACGAGAAGGGTTGCTTCGCAACGATAAGTGTGACTTCGTCACGATAAGCGTTGTAAATACCCTAAATCTCTTCCGTCGGCTTCGCCGACACTTCTCGACGGTTTCACCGTCACTTCTCGCGGCTTCATTCCGCCGCACTTCTCAAATGCTTTGTGCCCTTCCGTCGGCTTCGCCGACACTTCTCGCAGGCTTCGCCTGCACTTCCCGCGGTTTTTCAAACCGCACTTCTCGCCGGTTTCACCGGCACTTCTCAAATGTTTATAGCCTTATCGGCGGCTCCGCCGCCTCATTCTCCCCATTACCGCCCAGCTGGAATATTGCGGCTTTTAACTCTGATTCAGATAAAGTACCTTCTGCCGAGTCTGCCAAAAGCCTTTCGACTCTGGGAAGCAGCGATTCCTTCTCCGGGGAGAACTTGCTCAGATATATCTTCTCGCTGGACGTTGTACCTACGTGGTCCGGATCGTAGAAGAGCTCTTCGTAGAGTTTTTCTCCGGGACGGATCCCTGAGAATTCTATCTTGATGTCTTTGTATGGTTCATGACCGTGGAGCCTTATCAGGGTCTCAGCCATTTCTGCTATGTTAACGGGCTCTCCCATGTCGAGGACGAAGAGTTCTCCCCCGCTGCCCATCGTTCCGGCCTGAAGAACTAGGCTGACTGCTTCAGGGATGAGCATGAAGTAGCGCTTCATGTCTTTGTGCGTTACTGTCACCGGACCTCCACGGTCTATCTGCTGCTCGAATTTCGGTATCACGCTGCCACGGCTTCCGAGGACGTTGCCGAAGCGTACTGCCATGTAGGATGTGTTGGGGTATTTTTCCTGAACGTAGAAGAGCATCCGCTCGGCGATCCTCTTTGTCGCTCCCATTATACTCGAGGGATGGACTGCCTTGTCCGTTGATATCATTACCATTCTCTCTGCTTCGTATTTCCCTGCCATTTCCGCAAGGGTCCTTGTCCCGTAGGAATTGACGCGAAGGGCCTCCCTTGGGTTGTCTTCCATCAGCGGTACATGCTTATGGGCAGCGGCGTGGAAGACAAGCTGAGGCCTGTGTTTTATGAATATCGATTCAAGGGTGGCTTTGTCCGCTATGTCTGCGATTATCGGCACAAGGGGGACTTTGTTTCCGGACTGGGAGAATGATTCAAGCAGGTCGTATATGGACTGCTCCCCGTGACCGAGGACAAGCAGCTCTGAAGGTCCTTTTGCCGCGACCTGTCTGCATATCTCTGATCCGATCGATCCGCCGGCTCCCGTTACAAGTATACGTTTGCCTCTGATGAGGTTTTCTATCTGAGGGTTGTCCAGTTTGACGGGCTCCCTGCGTAGTAGGTCTTCAAGTTTGACAGAACGGAGACGTTTAACGCTTACCACTCCGTCAGCAAGGTCTATTAAGCTGGGCAGTATTCTGACTTTGACATTGAGGCCTTCCATTGATCTTACAAATTCTTTAATTTTCTGACCCGATGCAGAAGGTATGGCTATCAGGACAACTGCAACGTTTTCATCTATAACTGTTTTGCGCAGCTCCTCCGTTGTTCCAAGGACTTTCAGGGATGCAACAGACATGTTATTCAGCCTGGGATCATCGTCGACAAATCCGATCGGTTTGAGCTCCGCGTCATTTCTTATGAGGTCCCTGGCAAGCATCGTCCCGGCTTCGCCAGCTCCGATTATCAGTGTCCGTTGCTGATCGCATGATCTCCCGGAACGAGTTACAAAGGCAAGCTTCCAGAATGCGCGTGTAGTTGTAAGAAAAAAGAGACCAAGGATTATAAGTATAGAAAGTGAGGACCTGGGGATCCTCAACTCATGGCTCAGCTTGAAGAGTACCAGGAAAATGGCTGTTCCGACAACATACCATCTGAGCAGGATCGTATATTCTTCTACGCTCGCCCTGGGCCATACGACCTTGTAAACCCCGCCCCATATCAGAGGGATAAGAATGCATGCAGAGAAGATGAAAATAGTCTGAAGAAGTTCTCCGGCGTAACCCATTTCAATAAAGAAAGTGAGCCTGAGGGCGTATCCGAAGTAGACCGCGAGGGCAAGTGAAATAAAGTCAAGGAAGAGCACATATCTCCCCCTTGACGCAGTTTTAAGATAAATAGACAAAAGAACCTTGATGAGTCTGTTATCTTTTTGCAGCATCACACAGATCTCCTGTCTTTAGTTAGCTCTTTCTCTTTTAAAACCTGCCAGTTCTTTTAAGCGTTTCATCTTCTGCTCTGTCTCGGGATCGGAGGAAGAGACACGCAGGAAGTGGCTGATAAAGGCAAATGTAAGACCTACAAAAAGCCCGAGTATTCCGGAAAGTGCGGCTATTTTGCCCCTTCCTCTCGGAAGCGGCTGGTCGGGAAGTGTCGGCGGGGATACAAGCTGTACGACCATGGGGGCGCTCTTTCTGTAGACAGCTCCTTCTTCATAGAGGGAAAGGAGGGACATAGTTTTTAAAAGCTGATCGATATCTTTGTGCACAACGCCGTTGGCGGAATCCTGTTTAAACTCCTCGATCTTCTCTATGTTCTTCTCAATTTCTGACTGAATATAGGCATCTTTATGCCCGGAAATCGTCATACCCATTTCCTGCAATATTTCCAGTGAAGAATCATAAAGAGATTTTGCAACTGTCAATGCCTTTTCGGGAGACCTGTCTTTAACTGTTACAGTTACTATTCCGCTTTTGGCATCAACATTCGGCTCAATATTGTCCGAAAGAGACTTGCGTGCCTGCACACGTGTCTTTGCTGTTCCATCCTCATTTTTAAGAAGGTCATTTTGGTCGATCACTGAGTCTAATACGGAATCACTAGTCAATATCCCTGAAATAAGGTTGCCTGAGACATAAATATTAAAGTCTCCTGTTTTAGGGCTGTTTTGAGTTATCGCTGCGATCTGCATCGAACTGGCATATTCAGGCTTCTTCATGAAAATCCCGTATCCGAGACCAACAAGGAGGAAAATCAGAAAAAATGACAATATAACTTTTTTGCCTTCGGCAATTATAAGAAGAATATCTAAAAGGGATATCTCCGTCTCATCTTCTTCATAACAGGGAATCTCATATTTTCTCTCGTCCAAGAAAACTACCTCCGCAACAATATAAAGTCTTCTGTAAAATAATTTATTATCTGAACATAATGTTATTAACAGTCATTTTAGATAGTTTTAATACGGTGTTATTTTAGCACAAAAGTTAACTTTAATCTTTATGCACAGTGCTATTATCTAACATCTGGCAACTGTTGACTTTCCCAAGAATTGAACAAGTGGATAAAATATTCATATCATCAAAAATTTGACATTGATCCCTGATCGACGTCCGCATATAAAATAAAAAAGCCCTGAGTTATTAGATCAGGGCTTTGATATTTATTCTTTAATGAGAATGGTGGAGCTGAGGCGATTTGAACGCCCGACCCCTTCCGTGCGAGGGAAGTGCTCTCCCGCTGAGCTACAGCCCCACTCTAAGTACTGCGGCGTGTTGCGTGCCGCGCCAAGCTGCGACAAATTCAGTCGCGTGAAACTGCCGGACTCAGTCCGGCGTGAAGCGATGGCTAATCGGTTGTAAAAGCAGCTGAGCAGTGGCTGAGCTGTTGTTTTCAAACCGGGTAGATTAAAACCAGATACATGGTGCAAGAATAAGGCACGAAAGTAATTTTAGCAGGTTTAGCACTCTTGTCAACGTGCATGGCAATTGGGTGTGCATGGCAATTGGGATATATAACAGCGCTAACTTAGCAAGCCTTGCTAAGTTAGCGCCGCGAGTGTTTTCCATACTTTTCGCAATTGGGATTTAGAGCAAGTAATGACGACGCAATATGCGATGTTACAAACCGAGGCGTATATTAATACGTTGAGGTGAAGGAGCATCGCTTGTTGCTAAGTCAGTGCTGCTATAAATCCCAATTGCTAGCGGCATATCTGCCGGCACTCTATGTAAAATCGTTTTTCGTTAGCATGCCCTATCGAGAAGGTCTTTCTGGGCAGTACTCCTCCTGCGGCTATGCCAGGGAAGAGGCTGCTTTTGTCTATCGACTTGAGCAGTATGCCTGTGGCTTTTTTCTTTTTTACGAGGTCCATTACATGGTTCTCGCCATGGATATAATCAAGCCTTTCCGGGTCGTTTTTTGTAAGTTCATCGAGGAAGCGCTGAAGGACATCCACAGGAAGCCTTCCGTTTAGTCCATCAAGAGCAAAACCTACTTTATTTTCACTGGAATCAACGAGAGTTATTTCATCACCCTCGCGTCCGGTCAGTGCGTTGTCTTCTATATATTTATTGAAATATTTAAGGATGGTGTCGCGGTCATAGTCCTCGACGACACGGTGGATCGGCTCAAAGTTAAGCGAATCGTCATGAAGGTTGATCACCTCGACCATGGAGAATCTAGCGGGATGGTTGGCCCTTTCTTCTTCGCTCAGGGTTTCCCTGATCTTCTCCCAGCAGGTCTTTGCTGTTGCCAGTGAATGGTTGCCATCGCCGGCGGCCAGGAAGAAGTTGTTGCTTTCGGCCTGCATCTGGGTGATAAGCTTTGTAAGAGACTCTGCCCTCTCCCCTTCTACCGCGTGACCCTTTACGTTTCCGCCTTCCAGCATAAGATCAAAGTCATATAGTTTCCTCAGGTTCTCTTTTTCTGCCGCGAGGGGTTCGATAAGTTTCCTCTCCGGGTCGTCGATCAGGAGCATTACGTGCGGGCATTCCAATACTGCGTTCTCCCTTATCCTTACCCTCGGTGGGATCCTGGAGAGGACTGTTCCCTCTGTTGCCCTTATGAGTTTTTCCGAGCCCGGGGTGAAGTCATACTCTTCAAGGTCTATGACTCCAATGAGTCCTGTTCTTGTACCGTGCTCCACTCTGCGTTCGACCAAGATAAAGCCGTTGGTTACGGCCTGCGTCACGGTCCCGTTTTTAAGATATTCCTTCATTGAGGCGCAAATGCTATCGATCCTGCCGTCTTCTTTTCCGAGGTAGACCTCGGGGAAGACGAGGTTAAGCGCGGATTCGGATGACCCAACAAATTCCCTGACCTTCTCCCAATATTCAGGCTGGCTAGTGTACTGGTCACATGCGATAACAGCCCACTTTTCCATTTCTATCTTTTCGTTTGGCAGCAATATGTCCGCAGGCATAAAACAAGGCTTCATATGGATTTCCCCTTTGATGTGATGTTTATTTAGCACAGTGTAAATTTTGAGTATAGGTGGATATTATACTATTACGATGGTGAAACTGCGACAAGAACATGTCGCGTGAAACAATGGTGAAGCAGTTGTGAAACGGTTGTAAGTGCAGGCAAGCAATGGGGAAGCAGTTGGCAAGCGGTTGGAAGAGGCTGTGTCGAGAACCATGCCACAAAATCGGGGTCGCTGATCGGTCGGGAATCTATTGCAAATCAGTTTTTAAGAACGGTGAACCTGCTCCTTCTTCGTCATCCCGCTATGCACCCTCCACGTCATCCCAGTATGCACCTGAGCCGGCTTTACAACACAATTATTATTTAATTTCCCTTCTTTTCTCAATTACTTCCGGCAATTCCTTTATTTTTTCGGCTTCCATTAACACTTGAAGCTGATATTGTGCGATTTTGTATAGAGTATCAAAACGATCAGCCTTATCCATTCCTTCTTTTAGCAGCTCAGCATTGTGGGTTTCCAAGTTTGATAATACCGTCAGTTCAAGAATAGAAGCGTAGTCTCTGATATTATAATTCTTTGGAATATCCGGATTCGCATCACGCCACGCTTTGGCTGTGCATCCGAACAGCGCTACATTCAGCAGATCAGCTTCGTCAGCATAAGCAAGCCATTCCATACTTTTTGCAAAATTCTTTTGCGGTAAAACATAATTCTTTACTGCATCTGTATGGATCAGGTAATTGTTCTTAGACAAAAAACGCTTTGCGGTCCACTCAAGCTTTAAACGGTCATTTTCGTCGTCTTTAAGTCGTTGGTATTCTTTGAGCAGGTACAGTTTAAAGATGGGACTGATCGCTGACCCGAATTCAAACGCAATATCTTTATGTGCATATGTACCACCATACCTCCCGACCTGAACATACATTCCAATTGCGTTTGTTTTTTCTATCCATTCTTTTGCGCTCAGCGTGAAAGTATGGAGACCGGCTCCGCTTTTAAAGTGGTCGAATTCGACCACTTTAAAAGCGGGGTTATATAAAATTTCCCAAGTACCCAAAAACTCCAGAGTAGATCGGGTGCGCAGCCAATTTTTGATAATATCCGCTGCTCGTGGTGCGTCCGCCCGAGCTTTCACCATATCTGTCAGGCAGATGTAGTCATTTTGATTGACATTCATGATCGTTACAGGAATATTCTGTACAGTAATTAAGGAAGTTTTTTTCAAATTACTCATGACTCTGTCCCTCCAAGCAATAAGAAATTGGTATTCCAAGTCGAGAAACCGATATTGTCAATATTTTTACAACCACTCAACAATATCAAGGGCCAATTCCCCGGCGGATGAAGCCTCCGCCAAATTCTCCAGCGACAGTGATATCTTTCTGCCACTACAACCGTTTCACCATTGCTTCACCACAGCTTCACGCCGATGGTTTTCCGGCAGCTTCACTATTGTAAAGTCGCGAATTCTCCGAAGCCGGAGGCCACAAACTCACCGCGGCATGATCCTCGCCGCCTTCCCTCACAACCGTTTGACTACTGTTTGACGATCGTCCGTTTGACCGCCCCTACAACTGCTTCCCGACTGCTTCACGGCGATGAAATCGCCACTTCTCGCGGCATCTTCACGCCGCACTTTGCCATTGTGCCTGCATACGTTGAGGTGATGGAGTATCGCATGTTGTTAAGTCATCGCCGCGATATGCCCCAATTGCCGCAAATGTTGTTAAGTCATCGCCGCAAGATGCCTCAATTGCGCGGAATTAAGGCAGATTGGAGATGATAGCGACGCAACATGAAGTGCTACAAGCTGAGGCGTATATCAATACGTTGAAGGCGAAGGAGCACTTCGTGTTGCTAAGCTAGCGCTTCAAGATGCCTTAATTCCCCGGCAGCGATGCTGCTGAAATTCCTATACGTCACATTGGCCTCTCCGCCCTTGATAGAGCTGACGTACTTCCTGAGGGTATAATCTACCCTCTGTCCGAGGTTATCGCCGTTCCTGCAGTATTTAGCGGCAAGGGAAGCACAGAACTTGATGGACTTATCCTTTTCTTCTTCGGTCGGGGCTGAAGTGAATCGCAATATGACATGGGCTCCGGGTACGCCCTGCGCATGAAACCAAATATCATCAGCATTGGCTAGTTTGAATGTAACGTATCTGTTGCCCTTGGAAGAGAGTCCGACAAAAACAAGTGCATATCCAAGATCGAATCTCTTGTGCGGAGGCAGGGGGGCTGCGGTCTTCTTTTTAACGTTTCGCTGCTTTGAATTTTTGATGCCAAGTTCCTCTTCAACAAGAGCGAGCGACTCTGTATCATCCATTGACGCTATGATCGCCATCTGCTCCCTGAGATCCTCAAGCTCTTCTTTGACTTTTATCAGAACTTTGGCTGCCCTTTCCTGTGCCGAAATTATCTTCTTGTACTTCGCAAAATAACGTGCTGAATTTTTTGCAGCGGAGAGCCTGGGATCAAGAGGCACCGTTTCCCGGACCTCATTGCCCTCACTGTCCCAGTAGGTCACACAGGCCTTCTCGGCTCCCGGAGTTATCTGCCATGAATTCGCAACAAGGGCATCACCATATTTTTTATATTTTTCCGCATCCTCTTCGTGAAGAAGCTTCTCAATGTCTCCTATCTGCCTTTCTCGCCTCACTGTTTCGCGTTCTATTTGATCAGTGATGACCTTACGTCTTCTGTTGAGGGATACATCAGCGATCGGACTTAAAACAATTATCCGTCCTGTATCAGCGATCGCTGTATCATGTATGGCTGACGCCCCTTCCAATAGTTCGGGCAGTGCGGTTAGATATTTTTTGACCAGCTGCGGAATATAAGAGGAAATGTCAGTATCATTTTTGTAAAATCCATTCAGGTATCGAGCGGCTCTTTCGACTTCCAGTTCGGCAAGTCTCTCAAGAAGTTTTTTCCCAAACCCTGCAACAGATCTTAGAGTTTCGGATGAGGGGTGTTCAAGCCATTCCTCCAGCGCAATGCCCTTAAATTCCGGGGGCATGGTGTAAGGCTGGCCGGGCAGAACGGAGCGGAACCTGTTGTCGGCAGGATGTATGTGCTTGGCTGTTTCAAGAACTGTGTAGTTTTCATCAGTAAAGATCAGGTTGCTGTAACGCTCCATCGTCTCAAGGATCAGATGCCTTGTATTCGAAAATCCGGCTCCTATAGTTTTTGTAAAGGTCAGCCTGATCATCCTGTCCCTATTCAGCTGGCAGACATCTGTAAGCTCAGCTCCGGAAATGTTGCTTTTGAGGGCGTTGACGATCGGCGGGGTCTGTTTGGCACTTGAAATGAGGTCCTTTTTTTCTTTATCTGAGATAACTGCTATTCCGCAGTTCTGAGCTCCCCACGAAAGCAACAGCACAGTGCTCCCCGAAATAGAAACAGCCACCCAGCTGTCCCCGCCCTCAAGTTTCTGTACTCTTTTGCCAATATGTTTTTTTAACTCCCTGCTCCAGATCCAGACAAGTTCAGGCCCGAAAGAGATGGGTAGGACCCCCTTTATACTTACAAATTTATCAGAGTATTAATATAGCATAATTGGTGCTGCAGGGGACAGGGCGTGGGTGAAACTGCGACGAGGTCAGTCGCGTGAAGCAATTGTAATAAATCTGGGCGAGCAATTGGCAAGCATCGGCAAGCAGTTGGCAAGCAGTTGGTAGAGGCGGAGGGGCAAGTCCGGGGAATTTGCGGTGATGCCACCGCGGGGAATTTGCAGCTTTACAATGGTGGAGCTGCCGGGAAACCACCGGCGTGAAACTATGGTGAAGCAATGGTGAAACGGTTGTAGGGACAGGAAGAGATAGCCGTCGCTGGAGAATTTGCTCGCTTCGCATCGCGGAGAATTGCGGCCATGGGCCGCGGAGGTTCAAATTACCGTCGTTCAGAGCGCCAATAAACGGGATGCCTGTAACTCTGAATTTAGGATATAACTGAGTTTGATTTCTTGTGTAGATTTTCAGCCTATTACAACAGCTTCACCACTGCTTCACTATCGTTTCACGCGGTGCAGGGCACCGCAGTTTCACGAAGAAGGTTTACTTACAAAGTATGTCTGCAAGCAGTACAGACAATTCGGCCGCCAGCGGCGCGCGAAAACTCATCTTTTGTTTCGAGCGGGGATGTTCGAAACTCAGCTTCCATGAATGGAGAAAGACTCTGTCCTCTTCGAAGGGCGACGGCCTTGAGGGGGCGTAGGTTTTGTCGCCTGCGAGGGGGCATTTTATGGCGGCCATGTGGACCCTTATCTGGTGGGTCCGGCCGGTGTGGAGGCGGCATTTTATCAGGGTGTATCCTTTTCTGCTCCAGATGGTCTCGTAGTCCGTCCAGGCGTCCCTGCCGTCTTCCGTTACGGCCATTCTGAGCTTGTTGTATGGGTCACGGCCTATGGGATAGCGGATCTCGCCTTTTGGTGAGGCTGGCGTTCCCCAGCAAAGCGCGAGGTATTCCTTTTCTACCCTTCTGGCTTTGAAGTCCCTAAAGAGCCCTTCCTGTGCAAGGCCGTTCCTTGCTATGACCATAAGGCCGGATGTAGTCGCATCGAGCCTATGGACTATTCCGGGGCGTTTTACTCCGTTGAGGCAGCCTATGTCCGGGTATCTGTAAAGAAGTCCGTGGACCAGTGTCCCCGTCCAGTGGCCGGGAGCGGGATGGACGACCAGGCCTGCGGGCTTGTTTATCACTATTATGTCGATGTCTGAGTATACTTCTTCGAAGGGGACGTCCTCAGGTTCGAGGTCGAGGGTCTCTTCCGGGGGGACTGAGACCGATATTACATCGCTTGTTTCGACTTTTATCGAGGGCTTGATGCGCCTTTCGGGGAGGAGAGATGTCCTTCCCTCTTTTATGAGCTTCTGCGAAAAGCCTCTGCTGAGCCCAAGCTGCCTTGAGATGACAAAATCCAGCCTGTGGCCGGACATCTCTTCTGATACGTTGAATGTTTCAGTTACAGCGTTACTCTCCTGAGGATCTTCACCATCATAGAAAAAGAGGGAAGAGGCTTCCCTCTCCCCCGCTTTTATATTTATATCTTCTCTTTTAGTCTCCGATGACATCTTTGCAGCGGCTGCAGAGGTCTTTTTCTGCAACTTCGGGCCTTCTCTTCCAGCAGCGCGGGCATTTTTCGTCTTTAGACTTGTCAACGCCTATCACGAGTCCTGTCGTTTCGTCCTCATATACCACTTCCGAGCCCTTTACCTCATCCACGACTTCGCATGAGGAAACAATGAGCACCATCTCCCATGTATCGTCGCTGACCTTGCCCGCGAGGCCTTTGTAGTAGTCGCTGAGCTTTATCTGTACGTGGGCGTCGAGCGAGTGACCGATGACTCCCTTGCTTCTTGCTGCTTCGAGTCCGCGGAGGACTCCCTGTCTGGCATTCATGATGCTGTCCCAGAGAGCCTCAACAGAGGTATCCAGGCCTTCGCCAAGCGGTTCCGGCCAGTCTGTTAGGAATACGCTCTTAGGCAGGGACGGATCCATCTCGCGCATTTTCTGCCATATCTCTTCCGCTGTGTAGGAAAGGACCGGGGACATCATCTGCGTGATGGTCCTTAGCACCTTCCACATTACGGTGCGGATAGAACGGCGGCTGTCGGCATGTTCGCCGTCAGCGTAGAGCTTGTCCTTGCTCACGTCGATGTAGAATGAACTGAGCTCGTTGTCGCAGAACTGGTGGATTAGCGTCATGGGCTGATGGAACTCATACTCGTCAAACCCGTTCGTGCATCTTGAACGAAGCTTTTCGAGCTTGATCAGTATGTACTGGTCTATCTGCGAAAGCTTGTCATTGGGCATGCTGTCCTTTTCGGGATCGAAGCCCTTGAGGTTGGCCAGCAGGAAGCGTGCAGTGTTCCTGATGCGGCGGTATGACTCTATAAGGTTCTCGAATATCTCCTGTGAAATGCGGACGTCGCCGCGGTAATCTGAGGATGCTACCCAGATGCGGAGGATGTCTGCACCGTTTTTATCTATTATGTTTTCCGGAGTCATCGCGTTTCCAAGGGACTTGGACATCTTGCGTCCGTCCCCAGCCATGATGAATCCGTGGGTCAGCACTATCTTGTATGGAGCAGTCCCGCGGGTCGCAACGCTGTTCAGCAGCGAGGTCTGGAACCATCCGCGATGCTGGTCGCTTCCCTCAAGGTATAAGTCTGCCGGCCAGCGGAGGTCTTCCCAGTTGTCAAGAACTGCCGAATGGCTGGAGCCTGAATCGAACCATACGTCCATGATGTCTTCGTCCTTGCGGAGGTGTTTGCTGCCGCATTTCGGGCATACAGCCAGATCGCCGATAAGATCTTCGGGGCTGAGGCTCCACCAGCAGTTGCTGCCGAGCTCCCTGACCTTGTCGGCTACCCTGAGCACCCTGTCTCCTGTAAGGATGACTTCTCCACAGTCTTCGCAGTAGAAGGCCGGAATAGGAACTCCCCATATCCTCTGTCTGCTTATGCACCAGTCTGAACGGTCCCTGACCATGTTGGTGATGCGTTCCTTGCCCCAGTCGGGTATCCATCTGACTTCGTCTATTGATTTGAGCGCCTCGTCCCTGAAGTCCGCAACTGAGACGAACCACTGCTCGGTCGCCCGGAATATTACAGGCTTCTTGCAGCGCCAGCAGTGCGGATAGGAGTGGGACAGCTTTTCACGTCCGAGGAGTTTTTGGGATGCAGTCAGTATTTCGAATATTTTCTTCTCTGCGTCTGAGAGCGACATTCCTGCGAATAGTGGCGTATCGGAGTAGTAGTGTCCTGTCTCATCAACGGGATTGTATATTTCAAGGCCATAGCGCACGCCGGTCTCGTAGTCGTCGTTGCCATGTCCGGGCGCTGTGTGGACGCAGCCTGTTCCTGTCTCAAGATCTACATATTCAGCAAGTACCAAGAGGACTTCCTTATCATAGAATGGGTGCAGCGCCTTTGAATTTTCAAGTTCAGCACCCTTGCATGAGATGATCGGCTCTCCCAGGTCAAGACCTGTGGCCTTTATTACTTTGTCCTTCAGTCCCTGTGCTATAAGGTATACCTTGTCCCCTACTTCGTAGAAGCCGTAGTCAAACCTTGGGTGTACAGCGACGGCCATTGAAGCCGGAAGGGTCCACGGAGTGGTCGTCCAGATGATTATGTCAACGTCTTTTCCTTCAAGCTGCGGGAAAACTTTTGCAGCGTCTTTGTAAGTGTAGGCTACGAATATCGAGGGCGATACTTCGTCTGAGTATTCTATTTCCGCTGCCGCAAGGGCAGTTTCGCAGTCGATACACCAATGGATCGCCTTGCGTCCCTTATATACAAGGTTTTTGTCGACCATCTTGGCAAATCCTTCAAGCTGTGTGGCCTCGTACGCTGGAACAAGAGTCATGTAAGGGTGCTCCCAGTCGCCTATGACGCCAAGTCGCTTGAACTGTTCCGTCTGGACTCCGGCATACTTTCTTGCGTATTCAGCACATCTTTCGCGAAGTTCTACAGGGCTGATGTTATCGCGGTCGATCCCCATTTCCTTGAGGACCTTAAGCTCTATAGGAAGGCCGTGTGTGTCGTATCCCGGCACATATGGCGCAAAATAGCCGCGCAGCCATTTGTACTTGACTATGAAGTCCTTGAGGATCTTGTTGGTCGCTGTGCCGATGTGTATGCTTGCATTTGCATATGGAGGCCCATCATGCAGAATGAATGAGGGTTTGTCCTTGTTCTTTTTCTTCAGTTCCTCGTAGAGGTCGATGTCGTACCAGAATTTGAGATACTCCGGCTCCCTCTGTGAAAGGTTAGCCCGCATCGGAAAATCCGTCTGCGGGAGAAACAGTGTATCTTTGTAGTCATTTGCCATTAATGTTACCTCCTATAAGCTCGGTCCGCCATGTCGTCCGGCATAGGCAGAATATATCACCGTATTGTACAACCTGTACATTATAAATGTGATGGGGGTATGATACAAGAGGACTTTACAATTGTGAAGCTGCCGGGAAACCACCGGCGTGAAGCTGCGACAAGTGCGGTCGCGTGAAGCCGTGGTGAAGCAATTGTAATAAATCTGGGCTAGCAATTGGCAAACGGTCGTAAGGTCTTGAGAATCTACCCTTCACCGTATTCCCGGCATTGGCCTTACTCTCCGTCGTTCCCGTATGCCTTCGAGTGGGAATCCAGCGGCTTTTGTTTAAGGTCTGATAAACACCGCAATAGTCTAAAACTAAAGCCACTGGTTCCCCGTTTAGGAGCGTCCGGGGACGACTGTGCTTTTGGTTCTCACGACTGCTCAGCAACCGCTCAGCCATGCTCAGCGATTGCTCAGCCGACCCTCATGGATGCGGAGCAAGCAGATTCACCGCAGCGGATCCTTGCTGCAAATTCTCCAGCGACGGATGTCGCGAATTCCCCGCGGCACGGTCCTCGCCGCCACCTTTCCGGGCAAAAAAGGACAGCGCTTCACTATGGATGCGATGTCCTTTTATAAGATAAGCAGTTGGCCTGCCAGTTGAACTTGCCTGGTTGTATTCCACAGTTCCATCACTTGTCGTTCACCTCCCTGGGAAAAATGGAGTCGCACCCATGGCGGGCGCACAAAAAAAGGCCCTGCCTCAAAGCGGCAGGGTCTGCAGGAGTGCGCCCATGCCGGGCGCACTGAAAAAAAGCCTTGCCTCAAAGCGGCAGGGCCTGAAAGTGTATTATTGTTTTATTTGGACACTCCGGCGGCCTTCTGTGCAGAGGCCAATTCAGCAACTTGCTCTCTCAACTGCTGAACCTCGATTTGCTGCTGCTGCAACTGGTACTTCAGATTGTCCACCTCAGAGTTATACACATCGGGGTCCACTCTCGGCTTGGTTTTACCCATTCGCCATGTCAACCCTCCGCGAAACATATTCTCGCCGCCGCCAAAAGCTGCGCCGACATTGAAGAGGACCGACTCGTTGAAGTAGTGGTTGACGCCAACGGCCACGGCGGTTTCACCATGATAGTTGCCCACGCCGATACCGATCTGAGTCCGGGCGTCGCGGTCGTAGGCAAGGGGCATAATGCCCGTTAATGCTGCCGCCAAAGCGCCGGTACGATCGATCATGACTTCGTTGTTGGCGTTGGCCGCATCAAGCTGCCGCATGTTGACGCCATCTGTGGGGTCTATGCCATCAGCCACGTTGGTGATCCGACGCGGATTTTCCGGAGTGCCTATTGATACGGTGTTGGGCTGGTCAGCGATAGATCCTGTGCCCAATGCCATGCTGTTCTCGGCAGTTACCACGGTGTTGTCCCCCACAGCTGTGGCATTATCCGCGGTTATTACGACTTCGTCACCTATTGCAGTAACATTTTCACGCTCGCCCATGATAATATTGCTGCCAACGATGGTACTGGAAATGACGTCGGTCAATTGGTTTGAATTGCCGGTGACGGTGTTGGAGTAGCTTCTCATCAGATCGTTCAGATTGCCGGTGATGGTGTTGGAGTAGCTACTGTCCTCAAGTTTGTTTTTATCGCCGGTGATGGTATTGGAGTAGCTATTGTTGCTTAGTATGTTTTCATCGCCGGTGATGGTATTGTCATGGACTTTGAGGAGGGCGTCGCCGGTCAGAATGTTACCGGTTCCCCTTATGACGTTGGAGTCGCTGTAGGTCAGTACATTGTAACTGCCATTAATGCTGTTGATATTGCTATTGGTCAACTCGTTATAATCGCTCGTTATAGTTGCTGCACCGAATGTGTTGGATGAGCTGTTAACGAGAACGTTATAATCAGCAAAACCAGCGGTGAATATGTTACCGTCGGTGCCAGAGGGTGCTATAACTCCGTCGACCGTGTTAGTGTCTGCCGCAAATGCCGGCGAGAATGACGCTACAGTCAGAAGAATAATGCCCAGGATCGCCCATGTTTTGGATCTGTGTATAAATTTTCTCATTTTACTTTCCTCCTTTAATTCTTCTGTATGTCTGTATGTCTCTAACCCGAAACTATCCATACTACTATCCATAGTCTGCTATCACGCTCCTTTCGTCTCGCACAACCGCTGCAGGTTACTTGCCTGCCAGGATGCTGATCTTGAATGCGCCTATCAATTGGTCGTCCACAAAGACCTGATAGGTGTACATACCCGCCCTGGCGGCGAAGTCCCAGGCGATGTTGAAGTGCCGGATTTCCTGATTGTTTTTCACCTGGATGCTGTTGGGTTTAAATGCAGCGACAATCTGCCCCGTTGCGTCTTCCACAATTCTCTGCTCGACCTTGAAGTTGCCGGCCTGAAACAGCAATTGGTCGAGGGTGGAGAATTGATGCCTGCCAACGGGGTGCCCTGCCGGTATCTCAAACTGAACGCTGGTTAACCCCGTTACTAAGCAACCAACCCCCGGCGTGCTTTCGATCTTGTCCGCCATCACGTGGTTGACTACCCAGGCATCGGCCGCCAGACAAACCGTTGGTACGAGGAGGATCAGCATAAACATTATCGCAATTATTCTTTTCATGCTCCATCCCCTTTCATTTGAAGTTTCGCACCCCTCTAAATCACTGTTTCTGTAATTTCCAGGCAGCTTAGTGTGTGATTTTATCTTTTGATTATCAATGATTAAGCAGTTTTTTCTAGGGATTTTTACTGAATATTAAGAAATTTCAGAATAATTCTTTCAGTTACTCATATTCATGGGAATTCCTAAATTTCAAAAGTTCCACTAAACCGGACCCGGCGATGCTTGTGATCACCACTTGCAGTAAATCATTAAATAATTCCCATAGTCGTTCCGCTACATTCTTCTCAATGATCAAAGTCTCCTCCAGCCACTTACAAGCAGGGGGAGTTTATTATGTTTGAACACAGAGGCAAAGAGATTTACCTGGTATGCAGTTTTACAAATATGCGCAAGGGGCAGGTTCGGGGAATTTGCAGTCTCAGGACTGCGGTGAATTTGCGACATATGTCGCTGGTGAATTTGCCTGATTTAATCAGGCGGAAAATTTGCGACAAAACCGGTCGAGGCGAATTGGGTCACTACATAGCTTAGCAATTGCTAAGCATAGCTAAGCGGTTGCTAAGCAGTCGAAGAACCTTAGACCGCAACTCCTCACCGTCATCCCGACATGCCTCTCTCTTCGTCTGCCCGCTGTGGTGTTGATTAGAAGGACACTGTTTCTCGTCAGAGAAACTCATAGATAAACCATAGTGCCCGAACTATTTCGAATGCGTTCTGAGATCCGGGATCCACAGGTTTTGATTTTGGCTTATCTGAAGAACAAACCTCGAACAAAGACCTCTGGATCCCGGCTCAGGGGCATACCGGGATGACGAATAAGGAACAGGTTCACGGTTCTTAACAACAGATTTGCAATAGATTCCCAACTGATCAGCAACCGATTATCGTGGCGCAATTCTCGCCACAGTCCCTGCCAATTGATTACCAACATATTCCCGCGGCATGGTCCTCGCCGCTCCCTTTCCGGATAAAAAAAGAGAGCGCATCACATTGACGCGCTCTCTTTTTTCTTTAAAACCGGCGGCAAGGAATGCCGGGTTTAGAAGAGGCCTACTATGCGGCCTTGACTGTCTACGTCGATCTTTTCTGCAGCGGGGACCTTCGGAAGTCCCGGCATTGTCATCATTGCGCCGCATATTACGACGATGAATCCTGCTCCTGCAGAAAGGCGGACTTCACGCACTGTTACTTTGAAGTCTTTTGGCCTGCCTTTGACAGACGCATCATCGGAGAGGGACATCTGGGTCTTTGCCATGCAGACGGGAAGTTCTCCGTATCCCATCTCCTCAAGCTCTTTAAGGGTCTTGGCTGCCTTGTCCTCGTAGACAACGTCGTCGGCGCCGTATACTTTTGTGGCTACCATGCGGATCTTCTCTCTGAGCGGCGTCTTGAGATCATAGATCGGGTGATAATTGTTTTTCTCGTTCTCGATCATATCCAGTACCTGGTCGGCAAGATCAAGAGCTCCATCTCCGCCCTTCGCCCACACTTCGGCAAGGGATATCCTTGCTCCCAGGTTGTGAGCTGCATCCTTCACAAGCTTGAGTTCAGCATCTGTGTCGTCAACGAAACGGTTGAGGGCTACGACCACAGGAACGCCAAACTGCTTCATATTCTGGATGTGGGCTTCGAGGTTAGGGATGCCCTTTTTAAGGGCCTCGATGTTCTCAGACTTAAGCTGATCCTTCGCGGCTCCGCCATGAAGCTTTAGGGCGCGGACGGTCGTAACTATGACGACCGCGTGCGGGTTGAAGCCGGCGTAGCGGGAAACAATGTCCATAAACTTCTCGGCGCCGAGGTCTGAGGCGAATCCGGCTTCAGTTACGACGTAATCTGAAAGCTTGAGTGCCATCCTTGTCGCCGTTACAGTATTTGTTCCATGTGCTATGTTCGCGAAGGGTCCGCCGTGTACAAATGCAGGTACTCCTTCTATCGTCTGTACAAGGTTGGGGTTGATGGCATCACGAAGCAGAGCGGTCATTGCACCTTCAGCCTTGATGTCATGAGCGGTTATCGGTTTGCCGTCGTAGGTATAAGCTACAACGATACTGCCGAGGCGTGACTTGAGGTTTTCAAGGCTGTCCGCAAGACAGAAGATAGCCATTACCTCTGATGCTACGGTGATGTCAAAACCTGTTTCACGGGGAACACCATGCGCTGTTCCGCCAAGTCCGATCACGATGTCGCGAAGGGCACGGTCGTTCATGTCCATTACCCTGCGCCATACTATCCTGCGCGGGTCGATGTTGAGTGTGTTGCCCTGCTGGATGTGATTGTCTATCATTGCAGAGAGGAGGTTATGCGCCGTTCCTATTGCGTGAATGTCGCCGGTAAAGTGCAGGTTGATGGATTCCATCGGAAGGACCTGAGAATAACCGCCGCCTGCAGCTCCGCCCTTGACTCCAAAACAGGGGCCAAGAGAAGGTTCCCTGAGGCAGGTCATGGTCTTTTTGCCGCGTTTGACCAGCCCCTGAGTGAGGCCTATCGTGACCGTGGTCTTTCCCTCTCCGGCTGCGGTCGGTGTTGTGGCTGTCACAAGGATCAGTTTGCCGTTGGGTTTTCCTTCAAGTGTTTTTACGAAATCAAGGGAGATCTTCGCCTTGTCTCTTCCGTATGGGATAACATATTCCTCCGGGATTCCCGCTTTGTCCGCGATCTCCTGGATCGGCCTGAGTTTTGCCTGCTGTGCTATTTCAATATCTGAGAACATAATATCCTCCTCCTGATATATAATTACTACTGGGGTCGAAGGTTATATATATACCACAACTTACCCTAATTGTTAATGTTTTGAGCTGATTTTTATTTTATAGTTGAATGGTGATAAATTATGAAGCAATGGAAGAGCGGCAACCTGATCAGCAAGACTATGTTTTCCCTTAATGGTATTTACTCTGCTTTTGTATCCGAAAACGCAGTAAGACGCGAATTCGGTGCACTCGCCTTTCTTTTGGTCCTGGCGATATGGATGGGCAAGGACACCAAAACTGTATTAGGTGTCTTCCTGGCGGGACTCTTTCCGATAGTTATCGAACTTATCAACACCGCTTTCGAAACGGTCATCGACCTGCTGCTTGGCTCTATCTACAGGGAAGATGTCAAGCGTGCCAAGGATATGCTGTCGGCTGCGGTTATGATTAGCCTGTTGCTCGGCTACGGAGCCGCTTTATTGATAATATTTGGCAATTAGGGCATCTCGGAGTGCTAACTTAGCAAGGCTCAAGGTCCTTCGCTTCGACGTATGCCGACACAATGGCAAAGTGCGGCAAGAAGCTGCCGCGCGAAGCTGCGACAAAATCTGTCGCGTGAAGCTATAGTGAAGCAGTTGTAAGATCAGGCAAAAACTGCATCCTCCTGAGAATTTGCTACTTGGATCGTGCTACGGAGAAATTGCCTGATTTCATCAGTCAAATTCACCGGCGAAGTTGATTTTTTCGTGTCCCTACAACCGTTTCACCATTGCTTAACTATTGCTTCACGGCGATTAAATCGCCGCTTCACGGAAATGGCTTCCTCTCCATTTCCGTCTTCGCCCGTTTCCGGAGGAGCTTCTTCTAACTCTCCGCCCGAAGCTTCCAGTGCTTCGGCCTGGGCCCTCATTGTTGTTTCATCTTCAGTTGTGGGAGCAGCTTCTTCTTTGGCACCTTTTCCTTTTATCTTTATCATTTTACGGAGCAGGCCTTCTACGTAGTAATTCGTGTCTACTATGACCATCTCGCCCTTTTTGATGCGCTCTGCACGGATCTCGCTTTGGAGGCGGTCGTCAAGGAGGTCTTCAATGCTTGGTTTTTCCTTGCCGTCTTTTTCTTTGGACTGCGGACCGTCGATCTCGGCAACGATCTGATTGTTGGTCTCTTTTATGCTGAGTTCCTTCAGAAGGTCGTCAAGGTTAGATATTGCCCGCAGACCCGTCGCAAGTGATTCCTGCTCCGGTTCCATTATGCCGCCTCCCCTGACAAGGATCTCGCAGAAGCCTACAGCATTTTGCGGAACTGTTATCGGGATCTTCTTTATCATCGATCTTTTGCGCCATGGCCTGAGCGCTATTTCAAGTTCTATCTTCTCACCCGGGGAATAGGAGTCTTTTTTGTCGACGATTTCAAGTTTTTCAATGAAAACGACTCGGGCGTCCCTCGTTATTTCAACGTCAAGTTCTACGCCAAACGGCCTGATCTCCTGGAACTGGTTGAGCGAAAAGAGCTCCGCAAGGTTATCGAATTCCGTCAGCAAAGATCCCATAAGGTCCTTCTCTGAGAAGAAGATATTTCTCCTCTCCCACCCGTTTGGAAGGTTCCCTCCGTAGAATTTATATTTGAGAATGGCTGTGCCCTCTCCCCTTCGTGCCCATAGATCGTCAATTATCCCAAGCATTCCCATGGTTCCGATCACAGGACCGGTAAAAGAATCCGCAACAGTCTGGAATCTTTTTACAGTATCTTTTTTGCTGTCAACGTCGTAGAACCTTACCCTGTAACTTATCGCGGGCGCAAGCTGTCCGATGTAGCCGGCAATGGCTTCAGGCCTGTCCTGGGTTATTATTCCGATTATGGGCCCCTGGTATCCGAGTTTGAAGGAACTCTCCATGCCTGGTATGACTTGAAGTATCGTAGCCTCTGTCAATGGGTATGCGACTGCACCCTGACCGACCATCGGGTGACCGAAGCCAATGAAGCGTCCGTCTTTTGAAAGCGCTGTAAGTGTCCCTATTCCGCCGATCTGTATGTCGCCCCATGCAAGAGAGGCCCCTATCGCTGATCCGGGTTCCGGTCTTGTGTTGAGTTTGGCGGAAGTGACTTCTGACGATGCTCCGCCCAGAGGTATCAGAGGCAATCCGAGCCTTTTTTTGATCTCATCTGTGACCCTGCTGCTGATTCCGTCTACAAGTATCGGCATCCCAAGGGGTACCAGTTCGGCATCATAAAGCATTGCGATGTCTTTCGATGTAGGTTCGGTTTCAATATCATCTGAAACCGTTCCGTCATTCGGCTCTGCTGTTTCTTCCGTTCCTTTATCAGTTGCAGGATCTTCTTCAGGACACTGGTCTCCTGATGTTACGTCTGCTGAAGTTATTCCCTCTATTGCAAAATCACATGGGTCCGCTTCTTCTTTTACGTCGTCTGAAACATGCTCTTCTGCTTTTTTCTCTTTTGCTTCCGGTTTTATGTCTGCACTGATCGGCTCTTTCGGTATCTTTGCAGATACTCCGAAAGGAGGAATTTTGTCCGGCCAGTTAAAGGCTTTGACCATTTCCTCGACAGGTGTGACAAGGCCAAGGTTGTTGTCGCTGAACTGCCATCCGTAACCTATAGCGCCGACGAGTTTCCCTCCGACGTACACGGGAGAGCCGCTCATTCCTGCTGCGATGCCACCGTTTGCTCTCACATTAGGGTCGTCGACCCTTATCAGGATAAGATTTTTAGGACTTGTCTTCCTTGGGACAATGCCAAGAAGAGTCGCAGAAAATCTGGATATTTTAGTCCCGTGAAGTACTGTTCTTATTTCAGCCTTCATTCCAGGTTTTACCTGCGACAGAGACAAGACAGGGTCCGTCGGGACGAATGGCTTATTTTCAGCCGCATAGGATGACACCGGCAGCAATACACTCCCCAAAAAGAGTAATATGGCCGCAATTACTGTTAATTTGAGCAAAAAACCGCCCGGCTTTTGGGCCGGCTGACCTATCTGCTCAATTTTTTGCGGTTTCAAGCCATGCAGAGAATTAATTTTCATCTTCAGTTCTCACTCCCGTTTTGGAGTTTTCCGGTCTTCATATACCTTAGATAGCTCATTATAAGCTCATCGAGATCGCCGTCCAGTACCGCCTGGACATTTCCGATCTCACAACCTGATCGGTGGTCCTTGATCAGCTGAAAGGGCTGAAGCGTATATGACCTGATCTGGCTTCCCCACGCAACAGTTCTTTTTTCACCCTGTATGTTGTCGAGCTGTGCCTGTCTCTCCCTGAGCGTTTTCTCAAAGAGCTTTGAACGGAGGACCTGCATCGCGGTCGCCCTGTTCATGTGCTGAGAGCGTTCAGTCTGACAGCTTACGACTATTCCGGAGGGCATGTGGGTTATCCTTATCGCGGAATCGGTCATATTGACATACTGGCCTCCCGCTCCGCTTGAACGGAAGGTGTCCACTTTGAGGTCTTCCGGCCTTATCTCCACCTCGACACTGTCCGGAAGGACAGGCATAACTTCAATTGAGGCAAAACTTGTGTGACGCCGTTTCGCTGAATCGAAGGGAGATATCCTTACAAGCCTGTGAACTCCCTGCTCGCCTTTCAAATATCCATATGCGTAATCGCCGTTGATAGATATCGTTACGCTTTTTATTCCAGCTTCCTGGTCGGGCAGTTCATCTATTAGCTTAACAATGAAATTATTTGATTCTGCCCAGCGCATGTACATACGGTAGAGCATTTCGGCCCAGTCCTGTGAATCCAGGCCACCGGCCCCGGCATGTATTGTCATTATCGCATCTCCGGAATCATATTCTCCGTCAAGCAGCACTAAAATCTGGTATGCCTCGATGCTTTTTGACATTGCGGATGATCTGGCATAGAACTCTGAGTTCAGCTCAGGATCATCAACCTCGCTCAGCAGCTCAGCCATAGCTTCGAGCTCAAGAAGCTCATTTTGTGATGATTCGATTTTATCAAGTCTGGACTGGAGAAGTGAGATCTCCCTGTTTACCTCATGGGCATTGTCCGAGGACCAGAAGTCGGGTTCAACGGTAAGTTTTTGAAGTTCTTCTATCCTTGTTTTCAGTGTAGACGGGTCAAAGACTTTCACGCAACTCGTCAAAAGACGAGCGCAGATCGGTCATGACAGTAGATATTGGCAATACTACCATGTGTACCTCTCCCTTTTATTGCTAGTTGGCATATTCTCTTATTATAACAAAGGGGTTGGCAATTGGGGCATATAGGAGAAATAGTGAAACTGCCGGAAGACCACCGGCGTGAAACGATAGTGAAGCGATGGTGAAGCGATGGTGAAACAGTGGTTTCAGGACGTGGCAAACGATTGGAGAGCAGTTGGCCATCAATAGGCAAGTGGCCGCAGGAGTGGGCGGATGGAGCGTGGAACAAGGACAGGCCTGAATCCCGGCTCAGCTATGTTTTTTAACAACTCTGCTTCACTACTGCTTCACCATTGCTTCACGGCGATAAATTCGCCGCTTCACAAAATTAAGATTAAACCAGTTTAAGCAAATTATCCCCCTGGACAAACCTACCTATTCTTACCGACCGATCAAATCCGCCGGCGTGGAGTTGTTTGATGAGTTCTTTCTCGTGCTCCGCGGAAATAGCTATAAGGAGGCCTCCGGAGGTCTGGGGGTCGAATACAAGGTCTTCGGCGAAGATGCCTATTTTTGACTCGTTAATTACTTTGGAGCCGGAGTGTTCCTTATTCCTGTATGCTCCGGCAGGGATCAGTCCCATATCTGCCATTTCCTTTATCCCCGGAAGGAGAGGTAGTCTTTCCATTTCTATCTCCAATGTCGTCCCTTCAGAAAGCAGATCAAGGGAGTGGCCTGCGAGGCCGAATCCTGTTACATCGGTGCATGCTGTTACTGATTTGCATATTTCCTCTGAAAGTATAGGGGGGATTGAATTAAGCTTCGCCATGCTTTGCACGGCTGCATCTATGTTTTCATCTGAAAATAGTCCGGCCTTGATCGCCGTCACAGCTATCCCGGTCCCTATCGGTTTTGTCAGGATCAGGACGTCGCCCGGTTTTGCCGTCCCGACTGTCCACATCCTGTCTTTTTTGACTTCGCCGAAGACAACTAGCCCGTATTTTGGTTCTTCATCCTGGACGCTGTGTCCGCCCGCAAGCATAGCGCCTGCCTCAATGGCCTTCTGTGCACCGCCGTTCAGTATTTCTTTAAGGACATCGAGGGGCTCGCAGTCGGTTGGAAAGCATACGACATTAAGAGCTATGAGGGGTTTGCCGCCCATGGCATAGACGTCACTCAGGGAATTTGCTGCAGCTATTTTGCCGAAATACTCGGGGGAATCTACAACGGGGGTTATAAAATCCACCGTCAGGATCCCTACCCTTTCTTCGTCTATCTTCCACAGCGCAGCGTCCTCGCCCCTGTTCCACGAGGCAATAAGGCTTTCATCCCTGAATACGGGAAGATCTTTCAGTAAACTGTCCAGCTCCGCCGGACCAATTTTTGCCGCTCAGCCACTTGTACGGGCACGTTCTGAAAGCCTCATACAGATCCCTGCCTTTCTATTTCATTCGGAGATGGGTGACATCTGCCGCCGCAAATATCTTTTCTTTCTCTCCGACCTTTACGATAAGGGCTCCCTGCTCCGTTATTCCGAGAGCAGTGCCTGTAAACTTCTCGTCATCCTGTATAACGCTGATCTCTCTGCCGATAGTATCGCACTCTTTCCTGTAAGAGAAAAGGAGTTTTTCTTTTCCATCTGTTTTTTTGAGGTCCAGGATGTATGACGATAGACTGTGAAGTATGTGCGAAAGGAGAAGGGGCCTGGGAACTGTGTGGCCTTTCTCAATTCTGATCGAGGTGGCTATATCTTTGACCTCTTCGCTCATTTCATCCTCTGTGAAATTTACGTTAATGCCTATTCCTGTCACCGCGTAGTATATTCGATCCGGTTCACCCGCAGCCTCGCTGAGGATCCCGCATATCTTGCGTCCGTTCACCAATATGTCGTTGGGCCATTTGAGTTTCGCATCGACCTGGTATTTGTCTTTGAGTACCGATCTTACAGCTAATCCTGCAGCAAGGTTAAGAAGCTGTACATCGCCCGGCCTGAGTTCTGGCCTCAGCAAAACAGAAAATAAAAGGTTTTTTGCTGCGGGAGCGTGCCAGGAACGTCCCCTTCTGCCTCTTCCCTCTGTCTGTTCATCGGCAACTGCGACTATGCCCTCGGGTGCGTCCTGTTGGGCAAGTTTCTTTATTGCGTGCTGGGTGGAAGTTATGGTAGGAAAATAAATAGATTTGTTGAATAGTGGGTCATCCCTTAAAAGGAAATCTATCAGCGTCCGGCTCATGTGATCTGTATCGCTTAGGTTCCTTATCATATATCCCTTTTGAGGAACGGATGTTATTTCAAGACCCTCTTCACGAAGCGCACAGATATGCTTGAAAAGAGCCTGCCTTGAAAAGCCAAGTTTTTCCGTGAGGACAGAACCTGGAACAAACTCCCCCTCCGATGCTGCAAGATATTCCAAAAGCCTGTAGCGGCTGACAGATCCATCAATGCTATCCACCAAAAGATCACCCCAACCTGTTCGCCCTAAGTGTCAGCCCGCCTCCAACAATGAGGAATACTATGTTGGCTATCCATGCGGCAAATACCGGATGGAGGTAACCGGCATCCCCGAGAGACTGGGTGAAAGAGAGGATGACATAATAAACAAAGACTATTATGACGCTCAAACCAAGCCCCATTCCGGAACTTGACCTCTGAGGCCTGCTTCCCACTGCCGCTCCGACTATCGCCAGTACCAGACATGCCCAGGGAACTGAAAAACGAAGGTTGAGTATCATCACTATCTTGGATACATCCATACCTTTCTGCTTCATCATACTGATCTCACGTAACAGCTCATTCAATGTCATTTCGTCAGGAGTCCTTGCTGTTCTTGCTGCTTCTTCAGGGTTGAGGTCAAGCTGGAGCGCCTGCTTGTCAAACGTGAAGAGAAGGGATACATCATTATCCTTGGTTATTTCGAAGACCCTGCCATCTTCAAGCCACCAGCTTCCGTCTATCCATTCGCCTTTTTTAGCGGAGACCAGCCTGCTGAGAAGGCCTTTCTCAAATTCCTGGACTATTACATCTTTCATCTTGCCATCTTTAATATCTATCCTGTTCACGTATATGACACGCTTAAGTTCTCCGCCGGATTCCTCTTTAAGGAATACTTTATCCTTGAATACAGGGGGAGATTGCTTGAAGACTTCGTAAGCCATCACGTTTGCTGCAGCCCTTTCACTTATTGGCACAAGCGTCTCATTGATAAAAAAAGCTCCCATTGAGACAAAAAATGCCATGATAATTACAGGTTTGATGATCCGGGTAAAGGAGATGCCGGATGACTTGAGCGCTACCAGCTCAGAATTAGCCGATAGTTTGTTGAAGCCAAGCAGCGCAGCAAGCAGGCAGCTCATAGGTATGGCCGTTGCCGCCATTTTAGGCAGGTAATAGAGAAAAAGCCGAACTACAATACCTAATGGAACCCCATTTTTTATGATAAGATCTGCTATCCTGAAAAGGAGTCCTCCGGCGACCATGATAATAGTAAAAGCCATCAGACCGAAGAAAAACGGACCAATTAGCTCGCCGAAGATAAACCTGTCAAGCGCTTTGAATTTTAGATATTTATCGTAAAAATTATTATTCACTTTCGCCCTCATTGATCTGAATTATTTTTTCAGCGCACTCACGGATCGCTCCGTTGCCACCGGGTCTCTCTGTCTTCCAGTCCGATGCACTAACGACCTCCTGGACAGCATTTGCCACAGCTATTCCCAAGCCTGCCCATTCAATGCATTCTATATCAGGAATGTCGTCGCCCGCAAAAGCAATCTCTGCACGTGTTAAATGGTTATTTTCTGCAAGCGCTTTAAGTTCGCCGAGCTTGTCTCTTGTTCCATTTATGCAGCCTGTGATCCTGAGGTCATCGGCTCTCTGCTGAGTCGCAGCTGAGTAACGGCCGCTTATAAAGAATACTTTGACGCCCCGGTCGATGAGTTTTCTTATTCCGTAACCATCCTGGATGTCGAAGCGTTTGAATTCCCCGCCTTTTCCATCCATGTAGACTCCCCCGTCTGTAAGGGTCCCATCCACGTCAAGGGCAAAAAGCTTAATCAATGTCCTTTTCTCCGGGATCCCTGCGGTCCCAGTCATGATTTATCCTGGGAGAAAGTCCTCTTTTTGACTCAGATGCGAAGTCAAGTATCATCCTGCCTTCCTCAGTCGAGCCATATTTTATCTCAAGCTCGGCAAGCCCTTCACGGATAGTCCGCGCAGGATCATAGAGGGTCCTGAACATATCCCTTATGCGGCTTCTGGTTTGGGAGTCGAACCCCCTGCGTTTGAGTCCTATCCTGTTTATGTCATAGACTCTTATCGGAGCTCCGTCCGCCAGACAGAAGGGCGGGACGTCCCGTACTATCTTTGATAATCCTCCGATCATGCAGTATGATCCGACATGGACAAACTGATGGAATCCGGCCATTCCGCCGACCACTACAAAATCGCCTATATGTGTGTGTCCTGAAAATCCGCATTTGTTAGCTATGGTGCAGTCATGTCCTATTTTAACGTTATGTGCAAGATGAACATTTTCCATAATAAAACAGTTGTCGCCCACAGTTGTAGCCTGGCCTTCGCCGACAGCCCTGTTCATAGTGACATACTCCCGGCACATGAGGTTCTTGCCTATCCTTACCCAGGTCTCTTCATTCCTGAAGGTGATATCCTGTGGTTCTCCTCCTATGACTGCATGATCGAAGATGGTGCAGCCCGAGCCCATTTCTGTGAAGTTGTATATGTGGACGTAGGCCCTGAGTTCAGTATCATCACCCAGTATCACATTATCGTCCACCATGCAGAACGGACCTATCTTTACGTTATCACCAAGCTGTGCTTTTGGGGATACTATCGCTGTTGGATGGATATATACGCTCATCCCGGTCTATGCCTCAGGTTTGAGGGTAAGACCTGAAGAGACTACACAGCCCATCGTACCTTCGGCAGCCAGATCTCCGTCAATTGTTGCCCTGAACTTGAATTTGAAGTTGTTGCCCCTGCGCTTTACGAGAGTAGCTACCGTTTTTAGCTGATCTCCAGGTTTTACGGGCCTGCGAAATTTTACTTTGTCGATAGAAGTGACATATACGAGGCGACGCTCGTTTTCCTTGATCTCGGTATAAAGCTTCAGCAGCACAGCAGCTACCTGTCCCATGGATTCAATGATAAGGACTCCGGGCATTACGGGCTCATCGGGAAAGTGTCCCTGAAAAAATGGTTCATTTATCGTTACATTTTTAATTCCTGTGACCTCTACCAGGTCGTCTGTCAGCACCAGATCCTCGATCCTGTCTACCAGGAGAAACGGATAACGGTGCGGCAGAAGTTCCAATATTTTATTGATGTCATATTTCATCCTTTATGCCTCCATTTAAAAAATTCGGTCAAACAATTATATGACCCTTTTTATTCTATTTACAAGCCTTCCATGAAGATCATGTCCGGCACATATGCCAATGTAATGTGCTGTCGGGATAGATCCCAAGAGAGCCAGATCCCCGAGAAGATCGTTTATCTTATGTGTTGCGCACTCCAGGGGGAAGCGAACCCCGCCCTCATTTAAAAGGCCATTTTCATCAAACATAAGAGCATTTTCCAATGATCCGCCCTTAGCCAGACCGCTCTTTTTCAAGTAGTCAAGCTCCGAGGTCAGTCCAAATGTCCGTGCCTTTGATATCCTGTCAAGAAAGACGTCAGACGATATGAGGTACGATGCTTTCTGGGTCCCTACCGGAGTACCGGGATAGTCTATCACATAGGTGACTCTAAGTCTCTCCGAAGGCAGAGCCATTATCATACGATTTTTATCCGGATCGTCTATTGCGACCGGAACAGAGAGAGCTTTTTTTTTGAGTTTCTCCCCATATTCTGTTATCCCCGCCTTAAAGAATGCCAGGGCGAATGGGTGCGGACTTCCATCAAGTATGGGTACCTCTTCTCCCGTCAGCGCTATGACTGCGCTGTCGATCTCGAGCCCTACCAGGGCAGCCAGAAGATGCTCCGCAGTCCTTACAATGGTCCCGTCAGGAAGGCTGAATCCTGTAAGCCTTCTGTCCTCCTCTACGTGAGCTGAGGTAAGAGGGAAAAGTCCGTTCTCGGTGGAAAAATAAATGCCCTCTTTTTGAGAAGGGAGGACGGAGACTGTCGATATGTCTCCTGAATGCAGTCCTATTCCTGAAAATTCTATCCGCTCAGAGATGGTAAGCGGCATTATATTTTCTCCGATTCCAGTTTATCAAGTCTTTTTTCAATATTTTTGATATTTTTGATCGTATCAGGGAGCTGTCTGATGGATGCCATCTGACGGAGATCTTTTTTATGGTCAATTGCAGGAAAACCCGAGACGACTGAACCGGGAGTGATATCCTCTGTTATGCCGGCCCTTCCGGCAGCTATGACTCCATCCCCGACCCTTGCATGATTAGCCGCTCCTGACTGCGCTGCCATAGTTACGCCTTTCCCGAGCGTGCTGCTTCCAGCTATCCCCGTCTGCGCAACAATGATGCAGTATTCTCCGATCGTACAGTTATGGGCGATCTTCACATGGCTGTCTATCTTTGATCCCCTGGATATCCTTGTTTCTCCGAAGGTAGCCCTGTCAATGCTTGAGCATACCCCGATCTCAACATCATCCTCTATCACCGTTGTACCTATCTGGGGTATGCGAAGCAGCGTCTTTTCAGAGTCAGGCATAAAACCGAACCCATCACATCCTATCACGGCGTTTGCATGAACTATGCAGTTTCGGCCCAGATAAGACCTGTCATATATAACTACACCCGGTTCTATCAATGTATTATCACCTATAGAAACGTGTTTTCCCACCCAGACATTCCCTGCAAGAACGCTCCCGTCGCCGATCCTGCATTGGTCTGACAAGACGCAGCCGGGTCCTATCGTGACATTCTCTCCGATCACAGCGCTTTCCGATACCACAGCTGTTTCATGTACAGAGGGAAAAGAGTATTTTTTATCCGTATCAAAAAATTCAAGAAGCTTTACAAGCGCTCTTCTGGGGTCTTCAACTTCTACACCCTGCCCATTTTCAGGGATCCAGCCCTTTTTTGTGAGGAGCACAGCCTCGGGATGGACATACAGTATAAGCTTTTTTTCCCATAGGGGAGATATCGATCCGGGACAGGGATCTTCCGGTGAAGTTATGGATGTGACGATCCGGCTTCCTTCCCCCTTAAGCGTTCCGCCGATCATCTCCGCAATATTTGCCAGTGTCAGTCCTTCAATTCCCATGTTTGTCATTTCCTTTCAAATACTACAGGTTACCTATCATACGAAGTCCCAGTGAATCTTCGTCTCTGGTGTCATAATGAAGTTCAAAAGAAATATACTCAGTCGCCTTGTAGCCTATCGCAGCGTTATATTCTCCGTCTTCCCTCCAGCGGAGCCAGGCATAGGGCTTGTGCATCCTTGGTTCTATGTTGATCCTGCCCCACCACATACTGTCCCTTGAGGACCATTCTCCGCCCAGCCAGACATCTCCCCATGGAGACCATCTCAGACCCAACCGGCCTTCCGTATCCCAGTCCTGCAGCTCTATTATGCCCTCGCCATAGATCTCCATGTTCCAGTTTGAAAAAATTTTAAGTTTTCGTCCCAGATGTATGCCTATCTCTCCTGTTTTGTCCTCTGTACCGGCGTAAAGGGCTGCCCAGGCAGCTATCGTGTAATGCCTGCTCTCAACGTTGACTTTCATTTGTGATACCTGCCCGGCTGAAAAAGAGGACTTCGGTTCAGCTGATGTCCTTTCAACGATCCCCCTTGTCAGGAGAAAGTTCTCTGTCCATATATTTATATCTTTTTCATGTCTTTTAGCCCAGATAACAGGGAGTCCGATGAACGGGGAAGATCGTTCCATAAGGTCCTCTCTGAGGTCTTCGTGAAGCAGCGTGGGCAGGGAATTTGATGTGAGCGTCGGGTTGACTGCAAGCACAAGGGGCAGTTCAGGAGCAAGAGAGATCTTCATTATATATTCTTCATTTTCGGAATGTACCATAAGTGTCGGTTTCCACCCGGGAAGGACCGGGGACAGGATCTTCAGCACCTCTTCTTTAAGGCCTGCGTCACACCAGTTCAACGCTTCGACAGGAAGACCATGGATAAGTTCGTTGAGCGGTTTTTCTATTGCTGCAATATCAGTTTTGATCCACTGAAGCGGCGGGTCCTGGATCTGGGGCGCCTGCACTTCGACCCCCCATTTATCCGGAATCTTTTCAGTGGACAGTCTTATCTTTATCACGCCTGAACTGATAGAGACTGAATCTACTTTGTACCCGTCGAAGAGCTTCCCGGATATGACTTCTATAACTTTTTCTGCATTTTCGTCCGACTGTGACTCAGGCATCCGTTCTGCTACCGCAGATATGCTTCTTTCTATTATCTGAGCAAGCCAATCAGGAACACCCTCTGCATCTACAGAATATGCAAATGCTCTGCCAGTAAACATAAGAAGGGTCGCGGCTATAAAGATGGCCGCAACCCATGATTTAAACAGATATTTGCCTTGCTTAGAAAAGTTCTCCGAAACCAAAGTGGAATCTGCCCTCATCGCCCGTGGCGTAGTCAAGCCTGAGATTTCCAAGCGGGGTGTTTATTCTGACTCCGACCCCGGGTGATGAACCCATGTCACTTCCGAAACTTGCAGTATCTCCTTCTTTTCTCCATGCGCGCCCAATATCGTAAAAACCTACGATCGAGAAATTTTTATCTAAAGGAACTCTTAGTTCGAAGTTTCCCAGCAGCATTTCTTCTCCGTGATAGCGGTCATCATCATAGCCGCGCAGAGTCGTGTCTCCGCCGACCGTGTACATTTCTTCGTAAGGCACGTCACCTGAAGATGAGCCTGCGATTATCCTCGCTGCGAAAATGACCGGCCTGCCAGAGTCTCCTCCGAAAGAAGTCTCAAAGAAATCCTTGAAAAGCTTTTCTACAGGGAAGTAAAATTTAGCTTCAAGCCAGTATTTGAAGAAGTTGTAATCAACACCTTCAACATCTGCCTGTCCGTATTGAACATTAAGAGCCTGTACATCCCCTTTTGAATAAGGCAGGTATTCGTCGATATTGAGTCGGCGGACCGATGCTGTCACAGAGTAGTACGTTCCATCTCCCAGATCGTCCAGAACAGTTGTCGGCGGAACTTTATCATCTATAGGAATATTGCCCCAGTTGCTTTTTACATAAGCAGCGGACGGATTATCCGGGTCATTTTGGACTTTGTGCCAGTCAAACAAAAGATACCAGTTAAAGATAGAATCATCTTTGAATTTGCGTCCGAAACCAACAAAGGCACCTATCTTGTCCCTGTCATACCTGAACCTCTCCTGGTCATCAATATAGTATCTGAGATCCTCCCAGGCTCTTTTGTATGCGCCTATCTTCCATGCAGTCACTTTTCCGCTCATATATGGCTGCTCGTAGCTCGCCCAGTATTCTTCCCTGTTGCCGATGTCAAAACCAACGCTTAGCTTCATGCCTCGTCCGCCCATGTTGGAATTTTCATAGCTGAGCCCTCCGCCAAAACCGCTCTGAGTACCGTAGGCAATGTTAAAGCCGAGCTTTCCTGTGCGTCCTTCTTCAACAGTCAGGACCACTATGACATCGTTGGGGTCTTCATCCGGTTCAAAGTTTACGTTAACGTCGCTGAAAAAGCCTACTCCCTGGAGTCTGCTGAGGGATAAACGGAGTTTATTGGAATTAAAAAGCTCGCCCTCTTTTATCTTGAGGTAACGGCGAACTACATGCGTTTTTGTTATCTTGTTGCCCTGTATGATTATCTGGCTTATCTTTGGTTCCACGATCACTACAGTTATCTCCGAGCCTTCTACCCTCACGTCGGCAACGTTTGCCATCACATATCCGTCTGACTGGTATTTCTCCTTTATCCTCTGAAGGTCGTTCCTGAAGAACGTCCTGTTGAATATCATGCCGGGTTTTGTGAATATCATTTCTTCAAGTTTCTCGTCTGTGTATATTGTGTTTCCTTCGAAATTTATTTTGCTGACTACCGGGTTTTCCTGCACAGTGAAGAGCACGTCCACCCCGTCTGCTTTGTCTGTTACCTTGTAATCTGTAGCGACAAAGAAGCCCAGCTCAAAGATGGCCTCTGCATCCTTTCGCAGTTTTTCCTCGTCGACTGGTTCTCCGACTTTTGAGGTTATTATGCTCAACATATGCTCGGTTACGACTTCGACATTCCCTTGAACCTTTATATCAAGAATAACAGGTCCTGTAAGGGCCAGTATCTTTTGTTCCTCCACCAGCTTTTCCGTTGCGTTATCTGCTGTTGTTTCCTGAATATCAGGGGAGGTCAGGCTTTCTTCTGCTGCATATGCAGGTGTGAGTATCAAAAGGAAAACAAAGAACATAACTGAAAAAAACCTGGCACGAAAAGACACAAAAAACCACTCCTTTGAAATGGATAAAGATTCAGCGCCTGTATCAGCGCGATGTTGCTATTTTATTACTTTGATCGCAGGAGTATCTCCTCTCAGAGCTTTTTCCCCTATCTGCAGGAGAGCCATGAGATCTTCTGCGCTTATTTCGGCTTCAGATCTTACCGGTGTATTCCGGACAGCAGGTATTTCGGAAACCACAACATTTTCCCTTTTGACCTGTGCAGAAGCTCTCTTTTTTACAGGTGCGGAGAAAACGTTCTCTGTCTGAGTTACTCCTGCATTTTGGCCGCTGAGGTCTGACCTCAGGGTCCTGAGAAGTTCATCCTCCTCACGGGTCACCCACGCAAGGATCTCATCTCCGTTTTTTTGTGCCGGTTTCGTCTCAGTCTGAGCTGTCCATGGCCTTTCAGATTCAACAGCAAGAGGGATAGTCGAAACCAGGACAATAAAAAGTGCTATCCCGACGCTTTTGATACTCATGGTTACTGCGGATCTGCTAAATATGCTTGCTGCAGCAACATGATCGTTTTCAAGCTTCTGAGTAAGGTCTTCTCTTATCTGACGTACCTCTGCTGAAAGGCAGTCTGCTTCCACAAGAGCAGAATCCCACCTTCCGGTCTCACAGGCGGTGGAGAGTCTGTCCAGCCATCTTTGTATCCTTGAGATCTTCTTTTTCATTCGGTGCCTCCTCCATGCCTATAGGGATGTTTTATTATTATCCCGTTTTACATGGCGGAAGTGGCTTCATCTGCATTGAGCCACTTACGTAATTTGGCCATAGCTTTCCTGCGGATCCTGTAAATATGGCTTATGTCAAGATCTGCCTCTTCAGCCACCTCTTTGGCCATCCTGCCTTCAATAACAAGAGCCTTTACGATATCTGCCTCTCTCCGGGACAAACTGTTCAGGGCCTGCTCAAGATCAAGGGTCCATTCAGTCTTGTCTGCCTGTTCAGACAGAGATCCGGTAAGCGGGGCTTCGTGGATAAAAACTGTCTCATCGTCGACCGGGATCGGCGCCTTTGCTTCTACGCGCTGAATGAAATTTATCATCCCGCCCTTTATCTTGTAATAGGCATATGTAGAAAAACAGTTGTTTCTTTCTACGTCGAAACGGTCTACAGCATTGATAAGGGAGACCATACCCTCCTGGATCAGATCGGGATAGGTCCCGTAGGGGACTTTAAGTTTTTTTGCGAGCCAGTAGACCATAGGCCTGTATGCTAAGATCAGTTCCTCCCGTGCTTCCTCATCTCCGTTGGAACACCTGAGCCACAGTTTATTTTCTGCTTCTGATCTATTCTCGTCTTTACCTGTTATTACATTTTCGGGATCGCTTTTCAAAGGCATATCCTCGTTTCGCATTTTTATGCGGGTCATCTGCAACTACACCCACAATGGTGATTTTACCATCAATCTGTAAAATCTACCACGGCAGAGGAATATCTTTGATGCAATCGATCTTTGTCCTCAGATGGATAGTGTCGTTGAAAAATACTATGAACGCCCTGTTCTTCCTGTCTACACCGATGCCTGACAAAGAACAGTTGTCCATCTTCATCTTCCAGAATACATTTCCTCTGGGTATCTTTATCAAGGGGAGCAGGAGGGCTCTGAAAAGAGCTCCATGTCCAACAACAACCACATGTTCGTCCTTTAATGCCAATATCCTTGCAGCACAGGCTTCAGCCCTCTTATAGACAAGATCGGAATTTTCTCCGTTCGTTGCAGTAACATCTACCTGTGAGGACTTCCACCTTTCGAAAATATCTTCCCCGAACTTTTCCTTTATCTGGGGTACCGTGAGTCCCTCCCACGCCCCAAAGTCGACCTCTCTAAGTTCATCCCACGCTTCCACGCTCTTGGTCCCTATCGTTTCTGCGATTATGGAAGCTGTCTTCATCGAACGTTCGAGCGGGCTTGAAATGACCCTGTCAACAGATTCGCATGAAAGACGCAGAGCGGCTTTTTTTGCCTGTTCTTCACCCTCAGGTGAAAGAGGGACATCTGTGATGCCCTGATAACGGAACATCTTGTTCCACTCCGTGATGCCATGCCTGACAAGCGTTATTTTTCTTTTGATGACCAGCGAGAGACCGGGGGTCTCCAGGGGGTCTTTTTTATTCTTTTGGGTAACTGAGTTATCGTTGATCGACACTGTATTTGTCTCCTTCATGGTGAATGCGTATTTGTGAAACTGCGACAAATATGGTCGCGTGAAGCGATGGTGGAGCAGTTATTAAGACGGGCAAGCGATAGGCAAGCGTTGGCAAGCAATTGGCAAGCGGTTGTAAGAACCTAAAACCTTAGCCCTTTATCGTCGTCCACGAATGGGTCCATCGGGGATCCAGTGGCTTTTGTTTAAATCTTTAGTGGCTTGCAATAACTGAAGTTCCAAGCCGCTGGATTCCCGACAGGAACATTCGGGAACGACGGTGCTTTTAGTTCTTAAGTATCAAGTTTTTTACAACCGCTTGCCTATCGCTTGCCAATTGATTGCCTGCCCCTGCCGCAGTTTCACTATCGTTTCCTAACCAGAAATTCTAACAGATAGCGGAGTTGTTGCACAGGAACGATGGATCATTTTAAGTGAGCTGACCTACAAAAAAACCCCGGTCACATTGACCGGGGTTTGTATTTTTTCGAGTGGAGCCAGCGTCCGGATTCGGACCGGAGACCTGCGCATTACGAGTGCGCTGCTCTACCAACTGAGCTACGCTGGCCTCTAAAATAATGGCGGTCCCAACGAGATTCGAACTCGTGTCGCCGCCTTGAAAGGGCGGTGTCCTAGGCCTCTGGACGATGGGACCGCAAAAATGGTGAGCCGTCCGGGACTCGGACCCGGGACACCCGGATTAAAAGTCCGGTGCTCTGCCAGCTGAGCTAACGGCTCAAAAATGTACATCACGATGGGTAATTTTACAGGTTTTTACGAGAAAGTCAATAAGGACTTGCTAAATTATATATTTCTATCAGGATTTTTATTGCTTCTCATCTGTTTTTCCGCAAATCCCGCAGGCGCATTCCGTGACTTCCAGCTGTTCTTTGAGCCAATCCTCTGCAGGATGATATCTCCAGCCAAGCCACGTGGCAACTTGCAGGTGAAGGCATTTTACTGCATGAGGGACATCGTGCCAGTTTATTCCTCCGACCCCTGTGCGCATATCTGTCCCTTTTAGAGATAAGCTCTTCCTCAAAAGAGCGTACTTTTCATGCCAGCAGCAAACTTCATTATGCCTGGTCCTGAATAGTTCTTCCAGTTCACCTATCTTCTGGAGCGATTCCAGTTCACCGCATTTACGGTCTAAGAAAGGACATGTCAGCCAGAACATTGTAGGGAATGGAGTTCCGCCTCTTCTGTGAGGCCGGCAGACCAGTACCTGTGGAAATCCATAAGAACATCTTGCGGCCACAGCATAGATAATTGAAAGATCGAAACGCCGGCGGCTGTTCCTTTTCCTTAGAATGGCGATATCGCCGTCACTCAAAGGTGTCCAAAAAGCCGGCGGATGATCTGCCGCCGGCTCATTAAAGGAATCTTTCTTTATCATTTCCTCAACACTATTTTTTGCCGGTTTGTCCGGTTCCGGTTCCGGTTTTTCTTTTAGTGCTGCGGACTTCTTTTGATTTACTTAGGTCGGCAATTTTTTCATCGCTGAATTTGAGAAATGTAGTAAGTTTCTTCTCAAAGTCATCTTCACGGTAGACCGGTCTGGCGGGAGGCTCTTTGACTTGAAGCGCCTTGATAGAAAGGTCTATCCTGCCCTTTTCATCGATCTTAATAACCTTTGCGGTTATTTTCTGTCCGACTTCCAGAACGTCCTCAACCTTTTTTACATAGTTGTGAGACAATTCTGATATGTGGACCATCGCCTTCTGTCCGGATTCGAGCCTGATAAACGCGCCGTAGGCGGCAACGTGCTCTACAGTTCCGTTAAGCACATCCCCCACGCTTGCTCCTGATGCTGCGGGTACCTTATCTACCATATGCGGTTCTGACCTCCAAGAAAAATATGTCTCCGTTCTGCGCGGAGTCTTTAAAAAAATATCATGGAGCGCATTTTACCATAATAAATAAAAATAGCTACTCCATTTGTTGTATAAAACAGCCTACCTGTGCTGAAGCGCTTTGTCTATGGCTTCGACAACTCTCTCAGCCTGAACAGGCTTTATAAAAAAGTCAGCCGCACCTGCTCTTATGGCTTCAACAACTAAATGCTGCTGACCCATCGCTGCCGACATGACTACCCTGGCCTCCGGATAATTTTCTTTGATCTCCTTGAGAGCTTGTATGCCACTCATCTCAGGCATCATTATATCTATAGCGACGACATCAGGCTTGAGCTTTCCGTATAGATCAAGGACCTCTTTGCCGTTCTGTGCCTCTCCGATAACATCATAACCGTTCCGAAGGAGCAGGTCTTTTAGTATCGAACGCATATAGGCCGAATCATCGGCTATGAGGATTTTTGCCTTCAAGATATCACCCTCCCAAAATTTTTAACGAGAGACTGCTATACCAAGCTCCTCTAAAAACAACGGACTGAGCACCTTGATGTATGTTCCCTTCATCCCAAGGCTCCTGCTCTCTATAATACCAGCGCTTCCGAGTTTTCTCAATGCGTTTACTATAACGCTTCTCGTTACACCGACTCTGTCTGCAACTTTGCTTGCTACTACAACGCCCTCTGAGCCGCCCAGATCTTCGATGATGTGTCTGACTGATTCAACTTCAGAGTAAGAAAGGGCTCTCATGGCCATCTGGACCACAAGGCGTTCACGCCCGCGTTCTTCGATCGATTTTCCTCTGTCGTTAAGTATTTCCAGTCCTACCACTGTACCAAGGTACTCGGCAAGGACAAGGTCCCTTGTGTCGAACTGACAGCCAAAACGGGCAAGTATGAGTGTTCCCAGCCTTTCTCCAGAACCATTGATCGGGACAAGAAGCACATGCTTGTTTGAGTATGTGCATGGCTGGTCTGCATAGGCGCAGAGGCCGTGGTCTGTGTGATTCAGTATTGACTCGTGGAACGAGTTTACCTTTTCAACGTATGCGGCCGGCATTGCACCGTCCAGAAGCTGGTCTGCCATTATTGGGCAGTCATATTCGCTTATCCAGGCATAGCCCAGTATCTTTCCGTCTTCGTTGATAACGTAAACGTTGGCTGCTGAGAGGTCTGACATAAGTCTTGCAAGTTTGGGATAGTCAGGAGTTCCTCTATCCTTGCGCGACTGGAGAGCACGGCTTACTATCCGTGTTTTCTCAAGAAGATCCTGCATTGCGGCAGGATTCATAATTTTGGGTCTTGCTTCGATAAGTTCTTTCGGTGTGTCCATTGCAACAACTTCCTTCCCTGTATTTTCAATTTTTAGTATTACTCGTGTGCTCTCGGGTGGTGTTCCATATAACTTCTCTTCATCTGTTCCGCTGTTATAGAGAGGTATCTTTGGGTCGCGGCTATGCTTTCGTGGCCAAGGAGTTCCTGAACGACCCTCAGCGGAGCTCCGCGTTCAAGCAGGTGTGTCGCAAAACAATGCCTCAATGTGTGCGGTGATACTCCGTAGATCCCTACCCGCAAAGCAGCTCTTTGTACAAGTCTGTGCACTGTTCTTACTGTAAGCCTTTCTGCTCCCTTTTCTGATACGAACAGAGGTCCTTTGGTTCCTTCTTTTGAAAGGAGGCTCCAGTCCTCAAGGAGTTTTTTCACACTCGGGCCAAATGGTACAAGCCTTTCCTTTGAACCTTTACCTAACACTCTGATCATCCTTTGATCTGTCTCTATGTTTTCCCAATTAAGGTCTATCAATTCAGATACGCGGAGACCTGAACCATAAAGCAGCTCAAGTACCAGCCTGTCCCTCTGATAGTGTTTACCATTTTCTGGCCCTTCTACAAGAAGCTTTTCTGTCTCCTCATATGACAGAGCTCTTGGAAGGGACGACGGCAACTTGGGTCCCTTAAGTCCTGCTGCAACACCATAATCAAGTATTTCCCTCGAAGAAAGCCAGCTTATGAAGCCTCTTACAGCGGAAAGCTTTCTTGCAGCGGACGATTTTGCTATGCCGAAACCTATGATATTTGAGAGGTAGACCCGGACTGACTGAGAATCTATCCCAGAAACATCTGAGATGTTCTGTCTCAGCAAATACTCCCTGAACTGCTCTAAATCGACCCTGTAGTTAATAACAGTGTTTTTCGAGCGGCCTCTGGATTCCATAAATGCTAAAAACTGATCGACATTTGCTGATATGTTTTCTGCCATGAATGGTATTCTAGCATGTAAAGTTGAAATTTCAAGCGAATTTTAAGAAAATTCACAAGATGCAAGCATTTGTTTACTATTCGCCCGTAAAGGCAGGAGGAGCCAGGGTTCGGCCTCATCCTGCGTGAAGCAATTGTGAAACTGCGACCAAACATGTCGCGTGAAACAATAGTGAAGCTGTCGTAGAGGCTGTCAAATAATCGTCAAACGTTGTCAAACAATCGCTTCACCACTGCTTCACTATTGTTTCACGCGGTGCCTTGCACCGCAGTTTCACAATTGTAAAAGCCGTTTCACAGCAGCAGGGTCATTTATCGCAGGTAAATAATTCCGGACGTGAGAAAACAAATTGTTTCATCGCACCTATCGCCCTTTCATGATAAGCCTCGCAGCGTTCAGTGCGTCTTTTGATCTTCTTTCCCTCAAGTTTTGGGAATATTCCAAGATTTACATTCATCGGCTGGAAAGTTTTTGGAATTGCAGTCCTGAGGTAATTCAAAAGTGATCCTATCGCGGTCTCAAGCGGGAAATCCGGCATTGGAGCCTCTCTGAGTTGTGCAGTCATGAATAGTGCTGAGGCCAGTCCCATTGCTGTGCTTTCAAGATATCCCTCGACACCGGTCATCTGCCCGGCCAGAAATGTATCTATTATGCCGACCGGCCTGAGGTATCCGTCAAGAACAGTGGGCGCACACACAAACAGGTTCCTGTGCATTACTCCTTTACGGACAAATTCAGCATTCCTGAGTGCGGGTATAATTCGAAAAACTCTCTCCTGTTCGCCCCACTTCAGGTTGGTCTGGAAACCGACCATGTTGTAAAGAGTTCCTTCTTCATTGTCCTGCCTTAGCTGTACAACAGCACAGTATGCCCTTCCGCTTTTTTCATCAGTGAAACCTACAGGCCTGAGCGGACCGAAAAGAAGGGTCTTTTCTCCCCTCTTTGCGATCACTTCCACAGGCAGACAGCCTTCGAAGTGTCTCATCTCTTCGTTTTCAAAACTGTGCTTTGGAGCAGTCTCGGCGGCCACCAATGCCTCCCAGAAAGCATGGTATACATCTTCGTCCATTGGGCAGTTTATATAGTCTCCACTCTCGCCATATCTGTTTCCTCTGAATGAATGTTCGGGATCTACGCTTTCAAGCGTCACTATCGGGGCGACAGCATCGTAAAAATAGAGGAAGTCTTCGCCAACCAGTTTTTTAAGGCTTTCTGCGAATGCGTCGCTTGTCAGCGGCCCTGTCGCAATAATGGAAGGGCCTTCCGGAAGTTCGGTCATCTCTTCTCTTATGACCTCTATGTTGGGGTGAGATGAAATGGCAAAATCGACAAGACGTGAAAAGACATCCCTGTCGACAGCAAGTGCGTTTCCTGCAGGAACTCTGCTTTTTTGCGCAGACTCCATTATCAGGCTGCCTAAGAGGCTTAATTCTGATTTAAGTATTCCGGCAGGAGTTGTCGGTTTTTCCCCTCCAAAGGAGTTGCTGCATACCAGTTCGCCAAGAAAAGCCGTTTCATGTGCGGGAGTCTTTTTTTCAGGCCTCATTTCATAAAGCCTGACATGAAATCCCCGCTGCGCAAGCTGCCATGCTGCCTCTGAACCGGAGAGTCCTCCTCCTGTTATTGTTATCTTTTTACATCTCTGTATCTGCATTTTCAATTTCTGCGGGATCTGTAACTGCAGCTTCCTGGTCTGCCGTTCCGGGTTTTTTCCACGAAATGAAGTCACATTCAGGATATCTCGTACAGCCGTAGAACGTCCTTCCCTTGACCTTTCCTTTTGCAGCGCGTCTTCTGACAAGTTCGCCCTCTTCGCATTTGGGGCATTTGATCCCGGTCGTCCTGACTATGTTCCTTGTGTATTTGCACTCGGGATAGCCCGAACAGGCAATGAATTCTCCGAATCTTCCGCTTTTGACAAGAAGATCTTTGCCGCATTCCGGGCATGGTTCACCTACCAGCTCAGGCTCCGGCTTCATGCTCTCTGCATGGGCTGATACGTCGTCAAGTACGGGCTTAAAGCCGTTCCAGAATTCTCCGACTACTTTCCTCCACCGGAGTTCCCCTGCCTCGATCTGATCAAGCTCATCTTCCATCATTGCAGTGAAATCTACGTTTATAAGGCTTGAGAAGTACTTTACAAGAAAGGTATTTACAAGCCTCCCCAGTTTTGTGGGGATGAGTTTTTTGTCTTCTTCGCCTCGGTCCACATAATTTCTCACCGTGAGCGTGTTTATAATCGCGGCATAGGTCGAAGGCCTTCCAATACCTTTTTCTTCAAGCGCTTTGACAAGACCGGCCTCTGTATACCTCGAAGGCGGCTGGGTAAAACGCTGATCTTTTATTATCTTGTCAATAAGAAGAGTCTCCCCTTCAAGAGCCGGTTTCATGTCTGCATCCTTGACTCCCAGCGGGAAAACCTTTCCCCATCCGTCAAACACGACTACTGCGCCTGACTGTTTGAGCAAGTAATCTCCGCTGACACATGTCAGGGTTGTCCTTGCAATTATTGCAGGCGCCATCTGACTTGCTATGAAACGACTCCATATAAGTTCATAAAGTCTGTATTGCTCAGGCGTCAGGCAGCCTTTTACAGATTCCGGAGTGATAAACGGGTCTGTTGCCCTGATAGCTTCATGGGCATCCTGAGATCTCGCCTTTGACGCATAAGTGTTTGTGCTTTTGGGCAAATATTTTTTACCGTAGTTATCGAGAATGAATTGTTTAGATGATGCAACTGCCTCAGGAGATATTCTCAGACTGTCGGTACGCATGTATGTTATGAGCCCGACCGGTCCTTTTCCCGGGATGTCAATGCCCTCGTAAAGAGACTGTGCTATCCGCATCGTTCTGCCCGGTGCAAAACCGCATCTTCTGGATGCTTCCTGCTGGAGGGTGCTGGTCTTGAATGGCGGCAGGGCAGACTTGGGGCTCTCTTTTGTTTTGAATTCCTCTACCTTAAGCTCTGATTTGTTTATCTCGTTTTCGACACGCGCAGCCTCTTTTTCATTATGGACAGAGAGCGGCTTGCCTTGATATTTATCAGCTCTGAGCCTGTATTTTCTCTTTCCATCCGTACTGCTGCTTTCAACATCTATCAGCCAGTACTCTTCGGGAATAAATTTGTCGATCTCGTCTTCGCGCTCACAGATTATCCTTAGCGCTACTGACTGGACCCTTCCCGCAGAGAGGCCTCGTTTTACCTTGTTCCACAGAAGGGGGCTCAGCTGATAGCCCACAAGCCTGTCAAGAACACGGCGAGCCTGCTGAGCATCAACTTTATCTATATCTATTGAGTCAGGATCTTTTACAGCGTCGGTGACCCCATGCTCCGTTATCTCCTGCATCCTTATCCTGCATTCCGACTTCGGGTCTATGTCAAGGAGAGAAGCAAGGTGCCATGCTATAGCCTCCCCCTCTCGGTCAGGGTCTGATGCCAGAAGAGTTCTGCTGCTGACCTGCGATGCTCCTTTGAGTCCGCGTATCAGGTCCGCTTTGCCCCTGACCTGGATGTAGTCAGGTTCAAAGTCATTATCGATGTCTATGGCGATACGGCCCTTCGGAAGGTCTCTTACATGTCCTACGCTTGCAAGGACCTTGTATCCATTGCCCAGTATCTTTTCCAGAGTTTTGGCTTTTGCCGGGGATTCGACAACTACAAGGATCTTCCCCTCATACTGCTTGAAATTCTGTTTGCCGTTCTCTTTTGAAGAAGACTTTTTGGATGCCGTTTTTTTGGCAGTTTTAGTTGATGCTTTCTTTTTGACAGGTTTAGTGCTGGTTTTAGTCTTTTCTTCCACAGTTTTATTGGTCTTCTTTTTGGCAGCTGGTTTTGTGGTTTTGGCTTTCACTTCAGCAGCTTCATCGATCATCTTTTTTTCTTTAGTCCCATGAACAGTCGCCATTTATTACACCTCTCTCAAACATTTGCGCTATACCGGCCTGAGCCCGAAGAATATATTATTCCTTTTGCAGACAAAATTGCAATTATTTTTAAAATGCCGGCGGCGCTCATTTTAACCTCAAGAGCGATGTTGTCAACTGTCTGCCCTCCGCCAAACCTTAAAACCTTCAATATTTCCTCTTCTTCATGTGAAAGGTCAATGTCAGACACCGGATCCGCCTTAAGATCATTATTGGAAAATACTGCAGATGCCCTTGTATTTGTCTCGAAGAAATCCTTCAGATCTATGAGGGGATAAGCTCCGTCAAAAATAAGCTTATTGCTTCCGAATGCCGATTCTTCGTCTATCCTTCCAGGAACTGCCCATACTTCCCTTCCAAGCTCTGCTGCAAATCCGGCAGTTATCATAGCTCCGCTTTTGAGAGGGGCTTCGACCACTATCAATTTTGAAGAAAGGGCTGCTACTATTCTGTTCCTCCTTGGAAAGTGCCATTGTTCCCCCTGGCTTCCGATCGGGAATTCTGATATAAGTGCCCCGCACTCCATGATATCCATGAAGAGGTTAGTATTAGACCGGGGGAAATATACATCCGCTCCTGTACCGAATACGGCAAAAGTTTTTCCTCCTGATGTACAGGCTCCCATGTGTGCGTTCCCGTCTATGCCTAAAGCTCCTCCGCTAATGAGGGGGATCCCTGCATGAGCGCAGTATTCGCCTATCCTTAGAGCTGTTCTTCTTCCGTATGTACTTGCCCTTCTTGTCCCTACGGCTCCGATACACTTATGAGGTATCCGTTTTTCGCTTCCGCGCCAGTAAAGTATCAGTGGCGGATCTTTAAGATCATTTAGCTTCGCAGGGTAATCTTCGTCTTCTATTCCGACAGCCCGTATGTCCAGTTTCAAGCATTTCTCCATTTCAGTTTCGGCCCATCTTATGTCAATTTTTGTCTTGACCGCGACAATTGCCCTCTCTGTGATGCCAAGCTCTGTAAAAAGTTTTGCATTGCATTTCCAAAGCTCGTCGTGGGATATCTGTCCTCTTTTTAGGGCAAACCATAATTTTCTTCCCTGGCCTTCAAGGCTGTTAAGGAGAAGAAGCGTCTTTAAATTTTCATCCAAGAGAGAGCTTCCCCTTCCCTGTAACTCAGTGCCTCTGCAACATGTTCAAGCTTTATTTCTTCTGAAGCGGAGAGGTCGGCTATTGTCCTTGATACTTTGAGGACTCTGGAAAGCCCCCTTCCCGAGAGCCTTACGCGGTTCAGTGCCTGGAGCAGAAAGCTTTTTACTTCAGGGGTCAGCACTATATTCCTTCGAAGCAGTTTTTCAGGTATCTCTGAATTTGATCCTATCCCATACCTGGACCACCGTTTTACCTGGATCTCCCGTGCCGCTCTCACCCTTTCAGCAACTTCTGCACTGCTCTCGCCGCATTTTCCCTCCAGGGAGACAAGTTCTTCCGGCAGAAGCCTGGGTATAGAAATGTGAAGATCTATCCTGTCCAGAATGGGCCCTGAAAGACGCCTTCTGTATCTGTCGAGGGCTGAAGGTGAACATGTACAGCGTTCAACGGGATCTCCCGCAAAACCGCAGGGGCATGGATTACAGGCAGCGACCATTAGCACCTTTGCCGGATAGACGACACTGCCCGAGGCACGGCTTACAGTTATCTGTCCATCCTCCAGCGGCTGCCTGAGCGCCTCAAGGACATCCCTGGTGAACTCTGGAAACTCGTCAAGGAAGAGCACTCCCCTTGAGGCCAGGCTTATCTCGCCGGGTCTTAGTGTGGTCCCTCCGCCACAGAGGGCGACAGCGCTTGCGGTATGATGCACAGACCTGAAGGGCCTCTCCCTGACAGATGAGATCGAATTCCCGACAGTACTTCTGAGAAGAAGTACCTCCATAAGCTCCGGATCGGAAAGGGGAGGAAGTATCCCTTTGAGTGCCCTTGCCAGAAGCGTTTTACCCGAACCCGGAGATCCGACCAACAGAAGGTTATGATGGCCCGCCGCCGCGATCTCAAGCGCCCGCTTGGCAGCAGACTGCCCTTTGATGTCGGAAAAGTCCGGATCTGCCTGGGGGGGAGTAAAATCAGCCTCGCAGTAACCGACACCGGCGAGTTCGATCTCCCCTCTCAAATGCGCAAAGAGATCCCCAAGCGATTTTACCCTCCATGCAGATACCCCTTCGACCAGACTGACCTCTTCAGCGTTTTCTTCCGGCAGGTAGATATCCCATCCCTTTTCCCGGGCAAGAAAAGCCGCGGGTACAGCTCCCCTGACTTTTCTGAGCCTTCCGTCGAGCGCAAGTTCACCTATGAAGAGGGATGGTTTTTTGACCTTCACTCCGCCCTGCACACAGGCTATTGCGACTGCGATAGCAAGGTCAAGCAGCGCTCCCTCCTTTGGCACGTCAGCCGGAGCAAGGTTGATCGCCACTCTCCCCCGGAGCGTTATCCCTACGCTCCTAAGGGCTGCCCTGACTCTTTCTCTGGCCTCTCTGACGGCAGCGTCAGGAAGACCTACCACTGATATGTTGAAAAGTCCACCGGTTATCTCCACTTCCACCTCTACCGGAACCGCCTTGACTCCCCGAAGCGTTATACCTGAGACAGAGTTCATAGTATTCCCTCCGTGATATCTTTGATATGTTCTATAGAGGGCCCACTGCCCTCTTTAAGCGTGATAGCAACGAGATCTATACGCCAAAAACCAGTGTAATTTCTGTTTTCTGTCCATATCCCGGCGGCTTTTTTAAGTTTTTTTATTTTTTCAGGTCCTACTGTACATTCAGGCGGCATGAGCCAGCCAAAGCTCCTGGTCCTGACCTCAACAAAGACGATCTCATTGCCGTCATCGGCAATGATGTCTATCTCACCATGCCTGCAGCTTACATTTTTCGCTATGATCCTGTATCCGATGTGGGTGAGGTACTCTGCCGCCTTTTCTTCACCATATTTTCCTGTCTGCAGGTGAAGCGGGAGCTTTTTGGAAGGGTCAGACTGATCTTTCCCGGAAGATTTTTGAGTGGAGACTTTATTTCTTTCTTGTAATGAGCGTTTTAGAGCCCTTTCAAGGCTCATACCGCTGTTTCCCTCGAGACTCCTTTGAAAGAGACTCTGTGGATCGGTGAAGGGCCAATTTCCATCAGTATCCTTCTGTGTTCGGCTGATGGGTATCCCTTGTGGGCGCTGAAACCGTACTCCGGGTAGAGTTTGTCCATGGTACGCATTATCCTGTCCCTCAATACCTTTGCTACGACAGATGCGGCAGCTATGGCAGGCACCCTGTCGTCTCCTTTGACCACACACCTCTGGAATATTCCAAGTCCCGGGATGTAGGTGCAGCCGTCGACCAACACTATGTCGGGTTCGGAGTCAAGGCGCTCTACAGATCTCTTCATGCACCAGAGAGATGCCTGGAGTATGTTTATCCTGTCTATCCTATGCGGTGACGCAGCCTGCGCCTTCCACTTTATCCCGCACTCACACATCCGGCAGAAAAGATCTTCTCTCCTTGAAGGCGAAAGCTTTTTTGAGTCTTTCAGACCTTTTGAAAGAAGATATTGTCTCTGTTCTTTCGTAAGGATGACCGCAGCTGCAACAACAGGCCCGGCAAGCGGACCTCTGCCTGCTTCATCTGTTCCTGCGGCAACTATTCCGACATTTTCAGGCATTTTACTTGAGGCTCTCCCACAGCGGAGGATCTCCCGGCTTTTCAAGGCTCATCCTGCCAAGTCTTCCTGTGGCAAAAGCATCCATAAAGACCCTGCCTGCGCTTTCAATGTCTACAAGACCGCCCGGGAGCAGTTTGCCGAGCCTTTTGCCTATAGATCCAAGTATTTCTGCCGGAGTTCCCTCAGGTTTGATCCCCCAGGCTGATTCAACGCCCTGCCAGAGGTTTTTGGTGATCAGGAATGATATGCACTCTTTTGCATGTTCTTCCCAATTGCCTATGACCTGGCCTCTTGTGGAACCTATCCATGAAATGATCCGGTGCGCCCTTGCATCGCTGTGAGGATCGAGTATCCCGGGTGAGTCGACCAGGAGAAATCCCTCTCCCTTGAACCAGGAGACTCCCTTGGTTATCCCGGGTATCCCTCCCACAGGGGCAGCTTTTCTTCCCACCAGCTGATTGATGAGCATCGATTTTCCAACGTTCGGGATGCCGACCACCGCCATCCTGAGATCACGGAAGGCAGGTTTCTTTTCTGTCAGCTCTTTCCTTATCTGGCTGAGCCCTCCCTTGCGAAGGTCCAGCGGCCACGTTGGAAGGTTTTTGGACTTCAGATGATCTGTCCATATTTTAGTGATTTTGGGATCAGCAAGATCAGCTTTTGATAGGATGGTCCATATTTGTATTTTAGGGGCAAAGATGTGAAGGAATGGTGACGAAGAGAGGTTCGGCGCCCTTGCGTCCCGAACCTCTAAAATAAGGTCAATATTGGCTGCAAGCGCCTCAAGCTGGCGCTTGCCCTTTGCCATATGCCCGGGGAACCATACAGTTCTGCCCATTTATTCGATCAGCCCTATCCGGTTGAGCGGCCAGTATCTGAAAACAGCAGGTCCCCGGAAGAAATTCCTTGGGACAAACCCCCAGAACCTGCCGTCCTGCGAGTTTGGCCTGTTGTCTCCCAGGCAGAAATAGCTTTTCTCGGGAACTGTTTCAGGCAGCATGTCAAAAGTGTCTTTATTCTTTACGTATGGCTCAAATACTTCTTTGTCGTTGACGTACACCGTGCCGTTCCTTATCTCTACCTTATCGCCGGGAAGACCGATGATCCTCTTAACAAAATCCCTTCTTGGGTCTACAGGGTACTTGAAGACGGCTATCTGCCCCCTCTTGGGCTCAACTTTTGGCATTGCATACCAGAATTTGAGTACGAGCACACGATCTCCCACTTCAAGAGTGGGTATCATCGATCCGCTTGGGATCCAGAAAGCCTGTATCACAAATGTCCTGAGTATGAGGGCAAGCACAAGCGCCCAGAAAACTGTTTCTATCGTTTCACGCCACCATGGTTTAGGCATAACATTTATTCCTCCAATATATATCAGAAAAAGGACAAGCAGTGCAACTATACTGATGGCTCTTTTCCCGGTCAACATTTTAATTATACTGCTCTAACGCTTCCTCCGACGCCTCGATCTCCGCTATATATGACGCTCCGCCCTCAAGCTCAGGCAGGATCTTGCCCGAAGGTCCAAACTCAAGGGATACTCTGTTCAGCCCTCCGGGATTATAAACATCCACCACAGGGTCGGTCAGTCCGGCAGTGAAGGCAGCTATTGCGCTCGCTGTGGAACCTGTTCCGCATGAAAGGGTAAGGTCTTCGACCCCTCTTTCATATGTGAGTACGTCCAGACCTTCTCTATAAGTTAACTTTGGAGACACAAAATTTATATTTGCCCCTTCAGGAAAAAGGTCAGCCCTTAAACGTATCGCCCTGCCGATCTTCCTGTATTGATCTTCAGAGTCAAGGCGCTTCTTTTCAAATATTACTGCATGAGGAACGCCGACTGTCAAAAAAGTATAGCTGAAATCATATCCTTCAACAGAGGCGGGAACATCGTGGGCAAGATTTGAAATGTTAACGGGAGAAAGTTTGAGGGCAGCCCTTGTTCCTTTTACACCGGCATCTACTCTGCCGCCCAGGGTCTCAAAGGCCATCTCAGTTTTTTTTACTATGCCTTTGAGAAATGCATATCTGGCAATGCATCTTGCCCCGTTGCCGCACATCTCGCCCTCTGTGCCATCACGGTTGAACAGCCTCATTTTGAAATCATGCGTTTCTGAGGGTTCCACTGCCAGTATCCCGTCCGCACCCAGGGATACTCTCCTTCTGCAAAGGGCCTTGGCATATCGTGAAAGTGTTTCTCCGTTATATTTAAGGTCCATATTGTTTATAACGAGGAAATCGTTTCCGTTGCCGTTCATTTTTGTGCATAGGATCATCCGGCATTCGACCCTTCGTGTGTATTTTGCCAACGGCAACTATTTTACACCAAATGCGCTGACTTGTGGGAACGGCATCCAGTCTGACATCCCATCATGGCTCCACATATTTGCCGGTATCAGGAACAAACGGGTCATCATAGGCAATTATGCTGAAAATATCCGGAACAACAAATATCAGCACGGAACTTGAAATATTGCAACTAAGCAAGTATAATTCCATCCGATGCACAAAGCGGGCGATTAACTCAGCGGTAGAGTGTCACCTTCACACGGTGGAAGTCGTTGGTTCGAACCCAATATCGCCCACCATATTGTTACATTAAAGAGAGAGCCATTAGGTATCTCTCTTTTTTTTACACCGCATTTCAATTCAAAGACAAACTTTTATTGTTTTGGAATCTTTTTCAATATGATAAGATTACTCAGTATAGATAAATATTGCTTTCACATCTTTATCACATACAGGAGATGCAGCAATGACAATGGGATATGACAGAAAAAAAACCATAGAACATTCTGCGGTCGTCACTTTACTTTTGGCAATAATTCTTGCCATAGCTGCTTCAATGGTAGTCGGCAATATCAAGGATGTCGTCATAACGGAAGCAAACAAAGAGGCTCTGGGCATCGCTGCGACTGCTGCCAGATTCATCGAAGAGAACGCCTATGATTACAATAAACTCTCAAAAACCAGTGACTATTCAAAAGAAAATTTCGACAGGGAATATTACGAAAGAATGAACCGCGTCCTACGCATGATCAAACAAGATACAAACGCCGACTTTATCTTTACAGAAAAAAGAATTTCTGATACTGAGATAGAATATATTTTTGACGGAGAAGACCCTTCATCTGAAAATTTTTCCCCGTTAGGTTCAAAAGACAGTATGTCTGAACAGGAACTTAAGGCTTTTAATGAAGGCATAATAACTTTGACCGGATTGATAAGAGATCCTGTCTGGGGGGATTATCTCACAGCCTTTGCACCCATCAGATATACAGGCGAGGTCGTAGGGTTGGTCGGGGTCGATTTTTCTGCGGACCACATTAATGCTATCGTCTCAAATGTCTCTGTGATCACATATCTAATATTTATGCTGATCACTATACTTTTATATCCCATCATCTACACTCTTTTTAAAATGCACTACTCTTCACTGAACAACGACTTCATGACAGGCTTAATGAATAAAAGAGGTTTTACCCTTGCTCTAAATAATGCAATGTCTGACGCAAAAATTACCGGCAAAAAATTTACCCTGATGTTTTTCGATATCGATGATTTTAAAGCGATAAATGACAGATGCGGCCATCTGCGCGGAGATGAAATCATCAAAAACATAGCTAATAAGATAAAGGAAAACACAAGACACTCAGATCTCTCATTCAGATATGGAGGAGATGAGTTTGCCGTGATCCTTCCCCGAACAGGCAAAGAAGAGGCTTTCCTGGTATGCAGGAACATACAGGACAGGATCTCTGAAGATATGCTCTGCTCTGACAACAAATGCTGCCCTACCCTCAGCATCGGTATATGCGAATCTGCAGATGAAATGACCGCAGAAGAAATGATCAAACTTGCAGATGGGGCAATGTACCTTTCTAAACAAAAAGGCAAAAACAAAATTACCCTCCAATGATCAACTGCAGCCGCTAATTTTTGAAGTTGTATTTTTTAACATCGAGCGCATTTAAAAAATTATGATCAAAACTCTTCTTTTTTCTATACGTTCTCAAAATTTTATGAGATAATTTAACACATTAAATCAAAACAAGGGAGGATTGGAAATGAAGAAACGGCTCGCATTTTTTATCTTTTTTATTCTCTCCATATTTCTTGTCTGCACCCCCGCCATGGCTGCAGGCGCAAAGTTCGTAAGGGCGTACAGGGATAACAATTACGACATGTATGTTAACCGGGTAAACATTATCCAGAACCAGGGAGTTCTCTCTTTCTGGGTCAAGAGCGTCTACTCCGATCAGGGAAAAGCACTGGTCAGAAAAGAGCTCCCCAAAAAACACCAGAAGGCACCAATACAGTATGGTCTTGATTACTTTGTCTTCGACACAAAAAAGGGCAAGTACAACATAAAACTTGCCTCTGTATATGCAAACGAAAAGGAGATATACCGCGAAGGCAGCAAGAAGTGGCTGCCGATAAGAGATGGAACGATCGCAACTGTTTTGATAAACGAAGTGAACAGCTTCCTTGCTGAAAAGAATAATTAGAGAAGGAGAGGTCGGACCTATATGAGGATCAAATTCACAAGTATTTTATTTTTGTTTGTTCTCTCTCTTGCGTTGATTTCATTGTCACTTCCTGTAGAGGCTGCACTTTCCTCCAAATACGACTCTCCGGCATCTGCAGCTGAAGGGTCCGCTGCCGTCAAGCCTGCGGCTCCGGCACCTGCTGCAGCAACCGCTCCGGCAAAACCGGCTCCGGCAGCAAAAACAGTTCCTGCTGCTGCTGTAAAAACTGAACCCGTGAAGCTGCCTCCAAATGTTGTTGCCTCATCTTCAGGCCAGGCGACCGTCATCGAAAGAAAAGACCTGAAAGCAAAACAGCTGGAACTAATAAAAACAGAACATCTTGTTTATCGCAAAGCATTTATGGATGCCGAAATGGGCCTGCGTTATTTTTATAAAACACAGTATGACGCAAAGTACAGAGCCGCAAAAGCACCGACAGAAGAGGAGCTGAAAGCGATGCGCTTCGAGCTCAGCCTGCTGATGAAAGACCTTGGCTCTAGCGCAAAAAGATATTCCAGCAACATCAGGATGGCAAAAATAGCCATGCTCGATATGGATGAGGAAGAAAAATCAGTTTTTGCAATGATACTGGGCCAGATAATTGGCACTCCGGCCTATGCAGTTGATGCAGGATCCCTCAGCGGTGTCGAAGCAGGACTGAACAGCGTTGCTAACGCTACTGCGAATGTCGGCCTTTCAACTGAAGCGGATTATGCCACTGCTGAAGCCAATGCTGCACAAGCCGGTGAAATAGCAGCCTCTGCAGTATCTTTGGCGTCAACGGTCGTGCTTTCAGGAGCAGCGATCGTCGGAGGAGCGGCATTGACGATGGGCGCAGTAACGACAGGTGCTGCTGTCGTTGGCGGTGCGGTCCTGGTAGGGGGCATCGTCGGAGGAGGACTTGAAACTGTCGATGGCGTCATAGGCTTCATTGACGCACTCACATCACAAACGCACGATACTAAAACGCTCAAAAAGATTAAAACTACAATAAATGTTATCAACGTAACATCAGGAGCACAAAAAGGTCAAATGCTGAAAGTTGTTATTGACGGCCTTGACGGAACTAAGGATATTTGGATCCCAAAAATATTTGAGGAAACAGAGAAGAGTGACTGCCCGGGCAAAGACGGGGTCAACAAAGTCAAAAATGCCAAAAAGAACTCCTCATCAAACAAAAAAGGTGGAGGTCATTAAAATCTACAAGAAGGATCAGCAAGCCTTCGTATAAAAAATTAAGGGCGGTCACAATATGGGCCGCCCTTTTTGCTGTCTGTTCTTGATCTATTTTTCTTTTGACTTCCTGCTGTAAGGCGTCTCCTTAAGCGGCAGGGATGTCCTGAAGATACCATCCCTGTTGCAGTATGCGAGCTGAATGGCAGGGGCTCCCGGTATCGCCGCTATCTCCCCTATGCCCTTTGCTCCGCCTGCAAAGCCATCTTTTGCTTTTCCTATAACTATGCTGACTATCTCAGGTACCATATCCGCCCTGAAAAGCCCAAGGGTGCCGAATTTTGCCTGCGGCACGCAGTCCCTGAGCGGATAATTCTCCGTAAGGGCGTATCCCATGCTCATTACCACTCCGCCCTCAATCTGCCCTTCCACGTTTTTGGGATTTATGGCTTTTCCTACATCGTGGGCCGCTACTATCTTTTTTATCTTTCCGTCTTCATCCAGAATGACCAGGTGGGTCGCATATCCGTATGATATGTGGCTTACCGGATGCGGTTTATCTGATCCCATTTTGTCAGTTACGCTCTCAAACTCCGCATAGTACTCGCAGCCTTCCAGTTCAGAAAAAGCGGTCGTTTCCAGATCTTTTTTTAGCTGTTCGGCAGCTTTTCTTGTGGCCTCACCTGTAATGACAGTCTGCCGTGATGCCGTGGTATTTCCTGAATCCGGGGTAAAGAAGGTATCTGCGGGGTCGTGGACGACAAGTTCGGGAGGCAGTCCCGTAACGTCACAGACCATCTGGGTGACGACCGTGCCCAGCCCCTGCCCGATACATGAGGCGCTGGTGGCTATGTGGACCTTGCCCGCCCTTATCCTGAGCATGCATCTTCCAAAGTCAGGAACGCCTACCCCAAGTCCTGCATTTTTCATCGCGCATGATATCCCTGCTCCGGGATTTTTGTCGTACTCATCCCTAACAGCCAGCAGTGTCTCTTCAAGTGCAGTCGTATCATCTGCGATCTGTCCGTTTGGAAGTTCATCTCCCGGCCTGATCGCATTTATAAAGCGGAACTCCCATGGAGAGAGTCCGACTTTTTCAGCAAGCCGGTTTATGTTGCACTCTGTCGCAAAACAGCTCTGGGTAACGCCGAATCCCCTGAATGCTCCAGCCGGCGGGTTGTTCGTGTATACGGCCGTTCCTGTTATATCAATGTTCTGATAGTTATAGGGCCCTGCCGCATGGGTACAGGCTCTCTGGAGGACCGGCCCTCCAAGGGATGCGTATGCCCCCGTGTCTGAGACTATACCGGCTTTCATCGCCGTGAGCCGACCATTCTCATCGCAGGCTGTGGTCATCTCTATCTCCATCGCATGTCTTTTGGGATGGACCTTGATGCTCTCAGCCCTTGTAAGGGAAACCTTTACCGGACGTTTGGTAAGATACGTCAACAGTGCCGCGTGATGCTGGACACTCATGTCTTCCTTGCCGCCAAAACCACCGCCTATCATCGCCGCAGTCACTCTTACCTTTTCATGCGGCAGTCCCAGGGCCTCAGCGCACTCCCTCATGGTCTGGTAGACTCCCTGGTCAGCGGAATATATCCTGACTACCCCGTCATCTTCCATCAATGCCACGGCAGTCTCAGGTTCAAGGAAAGCATGTTCTGTAAAAGGAAGGGAGTAATGGTTTGTAACGATGTGCTTTGAATTTTTGATGACCTCGTCCGCATTGCCCCTCTTAAGGTCAACGCGCGACATGACGTTTCCGTTTTCATGTATGAGGGGAGCTCCCTCGGCAAGTGATTCTTTCGGGGATGTTATCGGTTTAAACACCTCATATTCAACCTTGATCAGTTTTTTGGCTTCCTCCACGATTTCGGGGGTCTCGGCCGCTACAAGGGCAAGGGCGTCGCCTACATATCTTGTGCAGCCTCCGACAGGGATCATTACATCCCAGTCCTTCACAAGATGTCCTATCTTTTTCTTGCCAGGAACGTCCTCTGCAGTGAATATCCCTACGACCCCATAAAGTTTTCGGGCTTCAGAGATATCTATCGATTTGATGACCGCTCTCGGATGTACTGTCCTGACGGCAGAACCGTATATCATTCCGTCAATTTTGATATCATCAGCATATTGGGCGGTTCCTAATACTTTTGATACAGCGTCTGTGCGTGGAATGTTTTCTCCGACTGCCCCCGTGTAGTGTTCTCCGGGCACCGGGATATTCTCCCTGAACATTTTGGCTGCGAGCAGGATCGCCTCTTCTATCTTCCTGTAGCCCGTGCACCGGCATATATTATTTTTTATAGCCTCTTTTACCTCTTTGATAGTCGGGTCAGGGGCTTTGTCGATAAGGGCCTTGGCGCTTATCACCATTCCAGGGATGCAGAATCCGCACTGCACCGCTCCGGAGACCGAGAATGAATATGAGTAGACATCTTTTTCCTTTTTGCTAAGCCCTTCCACAGTGAGAATGCTTTTTCCGCTGAGATTTTTCAGCTCCTGTACACAGGCTTTGCATGCCCTTCCGTCGATCAGGACCATGCATGTTCCGCAGGCTCCCTCTTTGCATCCGTTCTTTACAGATGTCAGACAAAGATCCTCCCTCAGAAAATCAATAAGCTTTTTGTTTGTTTCAGATATTTGGATATTTCCGTTAACATTCAACTGATACATCGGCAAGCCCCCTCAGATCGGAATACTTTTCCGAGCCGCTTTGATCATCTCTGCAATTTCTTTTGGCAGCTTTTTATCTGCAGGATCAAGAGAAGAAGTAAAAACTTTCCCTTCCAGCCTAACCTTGAACCTGCCTTTTCCCATGTCAAAAAAACCGCTGTTTTTGCTTTCGTTCAGATCCTTTTCCTTTGAGAAGTATGTGAACTTGTCTTTGTATGGCGATCCCGTCCACGGGCAGAAGGCAGAGCAGTTGCCGCACTCGTTGCAAAGGTCATCTATGTGGATTATCTGAGGTGATGATGATCCCTCAGTATGAACAGCGATGTTGGCTCTGTTCGGGCATACGTCTACACAGTTCTCACAGAGAGCTGCGCATTCAAGGCATCGTTCAGATTCTTTTTCAAGAGACTCACAAAAGATAAGCTTACCCTTTTTTAATCGAAGACCATCAGTGTCGCGCTTATTTTTTTCAGGATCATTCCTTTTGCACAGGCCTTCCTTAAATGCGATATGATCAGCAACGCGCCTTGCATCGGCTATGGCTTCGACCACTGTTTTTGGACCGTTTCTTGCGTCCCCGGCAACGTAAACGCCTTTGATGTTTGTCTCGTAGCTTTTTCTGTCCATGACAGCCCGACCCTTGTGATCCACAAATATATGATTGTCAGTGAAGAGATCAGAATCAACGTTTTCTCCAACAGCCTCTATGAGAGTATCAGCAGGGATCATAACTGTCTCCCTGGTAGGCACCGGTGACCTGCGCCCTGATGCATCGCGCTCACCAAGTGCCATAACGGAACAAAGGAGTTTTCCTTCCTTGTGCGATATCGGCTGAAGCAGTTCCCTGAAGATCACACCGTCTTCCATTGCCAGTCTGAGTTCCTCTTCTTCTGCCGGCATGAACATGGCTGTCCGTCGGTATACTATGCTTACCTTTTTGACCCCTTTGAGCCTTTTGGCTGCTCGGGCAGCGTCCATTGCAGTGTTGCCTCCGCCGATAACGGCCACATTCCTGCCTAAATGAATTTTTTTCTCATCTTTTTTATACGAAGCAAGGAAATCGAGTGCGTTGACCTTTTTGTCGCTTTTTATGTCGAGCTCCCCATGCTTCCATGCTCCTGCAGCAATTACAATATATTTGTAGCCCTTTTCCCTGAGTTCCTCTACAGAAGAGACCTTTGTCCCCATGATAAATTCAGCACCGGTATTCTTTACTATCTCAATGTCCCGTTCAATGGCGCCCTTGTCTATCCTGAGGTCGGGGATCACATGCCGTACTACTCCTCCCGGCTCTTTTTCCCGTTCAAATATCGTGGTGCCGATACCGTATCTTTGCAGGAAATAAGCTGCTGCAAGTCCAGCCGGTCCTCCGCCTATCACAGCTGCCTTTGCTCCTGTCATTTGCCTGGCCGGTATGATTTTATCTATGACAGTTTTGAAGCCCTCTTCGGCTGCCTTGAGCTTCACATCCCTGATAGCTACTGACTCTTCATAGTGGTTTCTCGTGCAGGATGCCATGCACCTGTGCGTGCAGATCGTTCCTGTAATGAAGGGAAGCGGGTTTTTGTCCAGTATCACTTCCAGTGCTTCGCCGTACTTTTTCTCTCCGACAAGGGAGATGTATTCCGGCACGTCCTGATGGATAGGACATCCTTCTGTACATGGTGCGATAAAGCAGTCAGTCAGGGGCAATTTATCTTCTTTGGCAAAAATGTCCCGGTGTTTGATAGGCTTCCTGTACCACTCATCCGCTTCAGACTTTTGGATAAGGCTTTCAAGGAGATCAGGATCGACGCCTTTGTCTCCCTTCTTTTCCATTCCGGCAAAAGTTTCGGCTATCTGCCTGAACCTGTTGTAACCGCCGGGTTTCAAAAGTGTCGTAGCCATTGTTATGGGCCAGATGCCGGCGTTGAAAAGATCAGATATATTTGTGTTATCTGCCCCCCCGGACCAGGAGATGCGCAGCTTCCCGTCAAATTCCTTTGTCAAAAGACGGGCTGTCCTGGCTGTAAGAGGAAAAAGGGATCTGCCGGACATGTACATCTCTTCACCGGACATGATGTCACCCGGGTTATCTACCGGCAGGGTGTTTGTCAGCTTTACTCCAAATGAAAGCCCGGCACTCTCTGCCGCAGCCCGAAGGCGTTTTATCATCGGGACAGCATCTTTGAGCTGAAGGTCTTCTTTGAAGTGGCGGTCGCCGAAGGAAACGTATCCGAACCCTATTGAGTCCATGGTCTGCCTTGCAAGCTTGTACCCGAGGATCGTAGGATTGATCTTGACATAGGTATTCAGATGTTTTTCTTTTATCAGGTATGACGCTATCCGTTCTATCTCTTCGGGCGGACACCCGTGCAGTGTCGATAATGTTATAGACCTGCAGATATTTGGAGATATCCTGTCTATATATCCCACATCGATATTTGAAAAATCAGTGATGTTTGCAAAAACCCATTTCCTGCATTCGTCCCATATAGGGGATCTCGATGCATCCTTCAGTCCCTCTATGAACCTGTCTATCTTTTCAGATTTTATTCCCTGAAGGTCATAGCCCACGCTCATGTTGAAGACAAAGCCATCGGGAGCCCCCAGTCGGAACTCTTCAGAGATCAGCTTGAGGGCGAACCAGGCCTTTACGTACTCGTCATAAGCATTCCCTACTGTCAGTTCTGTAGACCATTCGACGTTGTAACATTCGTCTCTCGCGTCTATACATGGCTTTGATACGGGGAGATCCTCGCCGTCCAGAGTCTGGACAGTCTTAAGTTCAAAAAAACGTGCCCCCGCGGCGTATGCGGAAATGAGATTCTGCGCCAGCTGTGTATGCGGCCCGGCAGCCGGGCCGAAAGGGGTTTCAAGTTTTTCTCCAAGAAAGTGAAAAGCTCCGCCTTTATGCCTGTAAATGGAACTGACACCAAAGACGCCCCCGGTGCGTTTTTTTTCAGAGAGTATCCACTCCATCAGTTTTCCAAAGGAAATAGGTCTCATTCGATCGCTCATTTCATGACCCCCTTCGACTTTCTGTACAACAGAAATGTTCTAATATTATATATGGAGAAGCGGCTATAACAATGGTGAAACTGCGACAAAAGCTGCCGCGTGAAGCAATGGTGAAACGATCGTAGGGGCGGTCAAACAATAGTCAAACGTGGTCAAACAGTCCCTCTATGTCAGAATAGATATCGTGTGCACTCAAAAAACTAACTCCTTGACGTCGCCCCCGAGTGTCCCTTTCGGGAATGACGGTGATTTTGAATCTCCGCGGCCGTTGGCCGCAAATTCACCGCGATACGAAGCGATGCAAATTTTCCAGAGACAAATGTCGCGAATTCTCCGCAGCCAAAGGCTGCAAATTCTCCGTCGGAGGTTATCTCCGACCACCCTAACAACCGTTTGACGATCGTTTGACCGTTTTTTTAAAAACCATCGCTTCACTACGGCTTCACGGCGATGAAATCGCCCGCTTCACGCGGCACGCTCCATGTCGCACTTCGCTGTATTTTTATACCAGTTGACTAAGAATACGGCTGTGTTATATTGAATTCGTGACAATAGGGTATTTTTTACCCTTGAGCAGCTTATATGACCACATCGGAGGGGTAGATCCATGGATTTTGATGCCATTAAAAAAGCAGCAGAGGGCTATGAAAAAAATATGACAAAGTTTCTTCGTGACCTTATCGCTATTCCCGGTGAAAGCTGCGGGGAAGAGTGTGTGATAAAACGGATCGAAAAAGAGATGAATGATCTGGGTTTTGATGACGTAACTATCGACGGGATGGGAAACATTCTCGGATTCATGGGCTCAGGGAAGACCCTGATCGCATACGACGCACACATCGACACAGTCGGGCTGGGAGAACTCTCAAACTGGAAATTTGATCCTTACAAGGGATATGAAAACGAGACAGAGATAGGCGGCAGGGGCGCTTCGGACCAGCTTGGAGGCATAGTCTCTTCTGTCTACGGAGCTAAGATCATGAAGGACCTCGGTCTGCTGTCGGATAAATACAGGGTCCTCGTCACAGGTACTGTTCAGGAAGAGGACTGTGACGGCCTTTGTTGGCAGTATATAGTTAACGTGGACGGCATCAGGCCTGAATTCGTTGTCATAACGGAACCCACCGACGGAAACATCTACCGCGGACAGCGCGGACGAATGGAGATAAGGGTCGAGGTCAAGGGAGTATCCTGTCACGGATCGGCACCGGAGAGAGGCGACAACGCCATTTACAAGATGGCTGACATCATAAAGGAAGTGCAGGCACTGAACGAGAGGCTGCACTTTGACCCCTTCCTTGGCAAAGGGACGCTTGCAGTATCAGAGATATTCTACAACTCCCCCTCACGCTGCGCTGTTGCAGACATGGCCGCGATATCGGTCGACCGCAGGCTGACTAACGGAGAGACATGGGAGATGGCACTTGAAGAGATACGTGCCCTGCCCTCTGTCAAAAAATACAATGCGGAAGTATCGATGTACAAATATGAGAGACCAAGCTGGACAGAGCTTACATATCCCACGGAATGCTATTTCCCGACATGGGTGATCCCCGAAGACCACCCTGCGACGAAGGCAATGGTCGGGTCATACATGGAGATGTACGGCAAGCCTGTAGTCGACAAGTGGACTTTTTCAACTAACGGGGTATCTGTCATGGGCCGCTTCGGGATACCTTGCATCGGATTCGGACCGGGTAAAGAGGCACAGGCCCATGCACCCAACGAGATCACATGGAAGGCCGACCTGGTAAAGTGCGCAGCCGTATATGCCGCACTGCCGACACTCTACTGCGATAACAATAAGTGACACGACTTTCCCACCGTCTTTCCCGCATGCCTTTCAGCGGGAATCCAGCGACTTAAACATTTTGAGCCACTGGTTCTCCGCTAAAAAACATGTAGAGGAGGCGAAAGATAGAGGTTTTGAATCCACGAGTAGCAAGAAGTGAAAAAGTTGAGTAAGTGATCTACAGATATCAAGATTTGACAATGGAGGAATCGACAAGATGAGAATGGATCCCTTTGTTAAAAAACTGAACGAACTGAATTTTTCAGATATGTATGAAAATGATTTCTTCCTCACATGGGAAAAGAGCAGAGATGAACTTGACGCTGTATTTACCGTGGCAGACGCTCTCAGATGCCTCAGGGAAAACAACATCTCACCTAAGATCTTTGACAGCGGGCTTGGGATATCCCTTTTTCGCGACAACTCGACAAGGACCCGCTTCAGCTTCGCCTCTGCATGCAACATGCTTGGGCTGGAGGTCCAGGATCTTGATGAGGGCAAGTCACAGATTGCACACGGCGAGACGATACGCGAGACTTCCAACATGATCTCATTCATGGCAGATGTGATCGGGATAAGGGACGATATGTACATAGGGAAAGGCAATGCCTACATGCACCAGGTCGTCGATGCTGTCAAAGAGGGATACAGGGACGGCATACTCGAACAGAGGCCGACTCTTGTTAACCTCCAGTGCGACATAGACCATCCCACGCAGGCAATGGCAGACATGCTCCATATGATCCATGAATCAGGCGGCATTGAAAAGCTCAAAGGCAAAAAGGTCGCGATGACATGGGCATACTCTCCCTCCTACGGCAAACCTCTCTCTGTCCCCCAGGGCGTGGTGGGACTGATGACAAGGATGGGCATGGAAGTTGCACTTGCCCACCCGGAAGGCTATGAGATCATGTCTGAAGTCGAGGATATCGCAAAGGAAAATGCAAGGGTATCAGGAGGAAAGTTCACAAAGACCAACAGCATGAAAGAGGCTTTTGTGGGAGCCGATTTTGTCTATCCCAAGAGCTGGGCTCCATTCAAAGCAATGCAGAAGAGGACAGATCTTTACGGAGCGGGCGACCATGACGGGATCAGGGCTCTTGAAAAGGAACTCCTTGCTCAGAACGCTCTCCACAAGGACTGGGAATGCACCGAAGATATGATGAAAATGACGAAGGACGGAAACGCCCTTTACCTGCACTGCCTTCCTGCAGACATCTCGGGGGTCAGCTGCGAGGCCGGAGAAGTGGCCGCATCTGTGTTTGACAGATACCGCGTGCCCCTCTTCAAACAGGCAAGCTTCAAACCATACATAATCGCTTCAATGATATTTTTGAGCAAGGTAAGGGACCCTCAGAAAGTTCTGTCAGCACTCGAAGAGAAATCATCACCCCGAAAGGCTCTCTGATTTTGGATCACAGCACGATCAAAGGTGATGAGAAAGCAAAGGGGGAAATATCCCCGGAAACAAGAAAACTCCTTATAAACGGCTCCCTATGGGATCCGCGCTATTATCCCGCATATACTCCAAAGGAGATGCTGGACATGGGGGTCTTTGGCGGAACATATCTCAACAGTGTCAGGGATACTCTGCCCTTTGATTGGTTTGCAGGCGATAAAGTACTGTCCAAAGGCAACAAGCCGGATGTCTCTGTGAATTTTTTCAAAGTCTCATCGGGCATGCCACTTTCAGAATGGCAGAAAAAAGGGTGGATCATGACGGACAAGCTTGGCTGGTTCCAGTGGTACTGCAACTATTACCTTGGGAGACGACTCGGTGAGGACGAGATCCAGATAAAGCGCTGGCGGCAGTTCTGTACGCGGCATTCCGCTCAGATACACAAAAACCCCTGGCAGCCAAGGCTCAGGCAAAAACAGGGACTCCTCCACTGGTCCTATGACTGGCGGGACAAATTTAACGAATGCCGGGATAAAAACCTCGCTCACATAATAAGTTCAGCACATTAAAAATACGGCCGCTTTTCTGCGGCCGTCTGATTTTTAGTGCTTTGACGCAAACTGGCCTGACAGGTCCTGTTTGCACCTTCTCAAACTAGAATGTAGAGTAATCCGAGTCCTTTGGGTCTGCTATGAACATGAGTCCGGGGGCATGTGTTATCGCAAAAGGCGGTTTGCTGTTCATTACCACAGCCTGTGGAGTTACTCCGCATGCCCAGAAGACAGGGACTTCACCTTCTCTTATTTCCACAGGATCTCCGAACTCAGGCCTGTTGATATCTTTTATTCCTATTGCTGCCGGGTTTCCGATATGTACGGGAGCTCCGTGCACCGCCGGAAAACGTCCCGTGCAGAGTGCGGCTCTTACCACCTGCGAATGTTTGACCGGCCTCATGCTTACGACCATTGGTCCGCTTAAACGCCCGGCCGGATGGCACTGCATATTTGTAATATACATCGGGACGTTGCAGCCGCAATCTATGTGGCGGATAGGGATGCCTGCCTCCAGGAGGGCGCCTTCGAATGAGAATGAACATCCCAGGAGGAATGCCACAAGGTCATCTTTCCAGTACTTCAGCACATCGGTAGGTTCGTCTTTGAGTACGCCGTCTTCCCAAACGCGGTATCTGGGAATGTCTGTCCTGACATCAGATCCCGGCGCTATAAGCTTTGCTTCGCCATCTCCAGGCTCAGTAACGTCCAGGATCGGGCAGGGTTTGGGGTTGCGCTGCGCAAAAACAAGAAAGTCATATGCCCAGTCTTTGGGAAGGACTATCATGTTGGCCTGTACATGAGAAAGGCACAAACCCGAGGTCGGGTGTGTCCACTCTCCCTTTCTGATGAGTTCCCTCATCTCTTTCGGTGATGCGTGGCGAAATGGAGAAATGTCAAATGGCAGTGTCATCCCAGAACGACCTCCTTCAGATTCGTAACTTTTACGCCGGCAGCCTGAAGAGCTGAACGGACAGCCTTTGCCATCTCAACTGCCTCGGGCGTATCTCCGTGCATGCATATCGAATGCGGGCGGAAGTTTATGACTGTTCCGTCAACAGCTTCTACTGTTCCTTCAGTAACCATTCTAACGACCCGTTTTGCAGCGGCGTCAACATCATGTATGATCGCACCGGGCTGTGAACGCGGCACCAGGGAGCCATCGGGCATGTAACCTCTGTCTGCAAATGCCTCCGCAGCAAACGGGATGCCCATTTCCTTAGCAGCATTTTCAAATTCAGAGTTAGCCAGTCCCATAAGTATCACGTCTTTCCCGGAATCCTTTACTGCCTGTGCTATCGCCTTTGCAAGCTCAGGATCTTTTGCCGCCTGATTGTACATTGCTCCGTGCGGTTTGACGTGCTGCAGACATAAGCCGTTTGCACAGCAGAAAGCGCTGAGGGCTCCTATCTGGTAAAGGCAGTCCGCATATTCCTCTTCGGGAGTACACTTCATGTTCCTGCGCCCAAAGCCTACCAGGTCGGGATATCCTGGATGCGCACCTACTGCAACTCCCTTTTCAGCACAATTTTTAATGGTTTCTTTCATGACCAGCGGATCGCCCGCATGGAATGCGCACGCAACATTGGCCGATGTTACTGCATCCATAACAGCTGCGTCGTCACCCATATTATATGCGCCAAAGCTCTCTCCTATGTCACTGTTCAGGTCTACTTTATACATATCCTGTCACTCCTTGTCTCTAAATCTCTTCACAGGTTATTTCGTATCTCTTTCCTTCCACAGTAAGGATAAAGTGTCCGAAAAGAGGTTTTGGAGCTTCACTGTGTGTACGGGAAACATGTGAAAGACGAAGCTCTTTTGCCCTTCTCACTGCTTCCTTTATCCTCATCTGTTCTGCAACACCCTCAGAGACATCGGCCCTGCGAAAACGCACCTTAGACCCCGGCATCTTCTGAACAAGCGCCTCCATCGAAAGGGGCGTAAGTACTCCGATCTTTGTGTAGCCGCCTGTAGTCTGACGGTCTGCAAGCATTATTATCGGCATTCCGTGACCGGGGATCTGCACAGCTCCCAGCGGTATTGCATCGGATACGATGTCCGCTCCCTTTTCGGTGTGTTCGATCTTTGCACCTTCCAGACGGCAGCCCATCCTGTCTGATTCAGCTGTGATAGTGTACTCAGATTCGAAAAGGAGTTTCTTTCCTTCTTCAGTGAAGGCATCTTCCTGGAGTCCTGTTATTATTGCAAGCGGAGCATTTGCATCCTGTGCCGGGTCCAGATCTTCAGGCAGACAAAATCCTTCAAGTTTCTTCCATAGCGCCGCCGGTTCCCCGATCTTAATAACGTCTCCGATTTTAAGAGCGCGTCCCTCAACTCCGCCGATCTTTGCGCGTATATACGTTGAACAGCTGTTCATGACGGGCGGGATATTAACACCGCCGGCAAAACAGAGGTTTCCTCTGCAGCCCTTCCCTTTCGGTCCCTTAAAAGTTATCACATCTCCATCGTTAAGTACAACAGACCGCCATGAGCCGACTGTTTTGCCGTTTAAGCTGAACCCGAGGTCGGCTCCAGCAAAGACCGCTGCACCGGTTCCCTTTACCTCAATTTCAGGTCCAAGGAGAGTCACTTCAAGGGCAGCCGCGCCCTCCGGATTCCCAAGCATTACATTTCCGATCCTTAGGGCAGGAAGGTCCATCGCCCCTGCCACAGGAACACCGCTTGACTGGTATCCCCATCGTCCCAGGTCCTGCACGGATGTGAGCATTCCTGCTTTTTTAATGATCAGTTCCATAGTCATTTCGCCTCCGTTATGAGGGGTTGGTAAGTCCCCGCAGCCACTTCGGCCTCAATTTTTTTATATTCTTCTTCAGCAACAGGAACAAAGCGCACTTCATAGCCTGCTTCGATCAGCGTGGGGCGGGAAGCTTCAGGGGTGAACAGACGCAGCGGGGTGCGGCCGATAAGCTGCCATCCTCCCGGGCTGTCTATCGGGTATATCCCTGTCTGTTTTCCTGCTATTCCGACACTTCCGCCATTTATCACAGTGCGCGGGTTTGTCAGCCTGGGTGTCGCTATGCTCTCGTCCATGCCGCCAAGATAGGCGAAGCCCGGCATGAAGCCTATCATGTAGCAGTGGCATGACTTGGAGCTGTGTCTTTTTATTACCTCTTCTTCCGATATCCCAGCGTGTTCTGCGACGTTGGCTATGTCGGGCCCGTATTCTCCTCCGTAGCAGACCGGAATAGATATCTCGGCAAATAAAGCTTGACTGTCTTCACCGTCGAATTCCGGAGCTGACTTAGCCACATTGACGACCTCATCTGCGCTGACAACTGTCGGATCAAAATAGACAGCCAATGACCGGTATGTCGGCAGGCACTCGACTATGGGGACATCCTTCTGTGTAAGAAGATGCTTTTTGAGGTTCATCACAGCGTCATTGGCGCCGCGGTCGATCTCATCGGCAAATTCAACAACAACGCAGGACTCCCCCGCCGTAAGATATTTTGGATCCTTTATGTACAACGACATTGATATCACTCCTTGCTGACAATTGCATGGGAGAATTTAAATTCTCCCATGCAATTGTACATCCCTATGAAAAAAGTTTGGCAATTCCGGTCAATGATTTAAAGCCCATCCATGCAGTAAATACGACCATGATCCATCCCAATACCGCAAGGACTTTCGGATGATGATAATCAGCTCCGACGATCTTCTTATTGAAAGCCGCAAGCAGCATGACTCCAAGAGAGACAGGAAGGATCAGCCCGTTCAGCGATCCTGCCACTATCAGAAGGGGTACCGGACTCCCCAGTGTTGAGAAAATTGCCGTTGAAACGCAGATGAATCCGATTATCCAATAGCGCGCATACTGCTCGATCTTTCCAAAAAGTGTTCTGAGGAAGGATATTGATGTATAGGACGCTCCAACCACAGAAGTGATGGCAGCACACCAGAGTATCAGACCGAATATGCGGTAACCGATCTGTCCTGCTCCAATGAGGAAGGCTGATGCCGGAGGATTTTTAGGATCAAGAACTGCTCCGGTCGCAACAACACCCAATATTGCCAGGAAGAGAAGGTATCTCATAATGCCTGTGATGGTGATAGCTTTGACAGAACCGGAGGATATCTTGGGAAGATTTTCCATCCCCGTTATCCCCGCATCGATTATGCGGTGGGCTCCTGCAAAGGTGATATATCCTCCGACTGTACCTCCAACAAGGGTAAGGATGGTCATCCAGTCGATCTTTGAAGGCATTACTGTCTCCTTAAGAGCCAACGCCACCGGGGGCTGTGTCTTGAAAACCATGAAAAGGACCATTGCGATCATTGTTACTCCAAGTATCTTTGTAAAATTGTCCATCGCCTTGCCCATTTCCTTGTTTAGGAAGAGGGCTATTGCGATCCCGGCACTAACTATCGCTCCCGGTACAAATGGCACTCCGAGCATGACGTTGAGTCCCATTGCTGCGCCACCGACGTTGCCTATGTTAAAGACAAGCCCGCCCAATGCAACAAGAAAAGCGAGGAAATACCCCAGTCCGGGAAGAACTTCGTTTGCAACATCCTGAGCGCGCTTGCCTGATACGCCGAGAATGCGCCAGATATTCATCTGTACTATGATATCGATAAGGATAGAAACTAAAATTGCAAAAGCAAATGCCGCTTTCAGCTTGTCTGTAAAGACAGCTGTCTGTGTCAGGAACCCCGGTCCGATAGCCGAAGTTGCCATCAAAAATGCTGCACCGATAAGAACGCTTGCTGCTGATCCAGGATCCTTTTTCTTTTCTGCCATAATTCAGCACCTCCAAAATTAATTAAGCAATAACGCCTGCTTTATTACATGCAATAAAGTTGCCAAAATGACAAATAACTAAATTTGTAGAGCAGAAAAGTCAGATAAACATAATATCCATTACAACGGATCATTTTTTTAAGAAAGTCATCTCATTTTACATTGAAAGGAAAGTTGTTTTTACGGGGTAATTTTTGTGTATTGCTTATAACAGACCTTTAAGTGTGCGTTTCTCGCACATCATTAAAGAATTCGCACATTTCATAATATTGTGCATCTTTAACTATTTGCTGCCCGGGGCAGCCCCATTTTTTTTCTGTGCCAGGCAACTGTTCTGGTCGGCATAGAAATAATGTCACCTATCATACGGTCGTTTTTTCCCTTTTTGTTAAGGTCTATGATCATTGACCTTAGTTCCTTCACGCTGATATCCGGCCTCGATGACAGTCCCCTGGAAAAAAACGTTTTCATCCTGATCGTCCTGTTAAAAGCGCGGCACCAGGTATTGTCGATCGAACGGCAGACAGTTGAAGCGCTCAGTCCCAACCTTCTTGCAGCATATCCGTAAGTCAGGGGAGAGACGGTATTTTTTTCGCCTTTCAGAAAATCTGACTGGATATCAGATATCAGAATAGCTATCCTGAGCAGAGTCCTGTACCTCATTCCCAGCCTTATAAGCGTAAATTTTGTTTTGGACCATAAGGGAGATATCCATTTTTCTTCAAGAAGCTCATTGAGAGCCAGAGGCATCTCGTCCAGACTGTTTTTAATTGACGGCAGATTCTCCCGCAGCAATTTCGGCACCGGGTCACCATTTTTCATCACAAATTCTATTTCGGGGTAGGCAGCAGAGACTGTTGAGAAATTTGATCCCGGAGAGGGGTCCAGCTTTCGGAGCAAATTCATCGCTTCTTCTATGTTTTTTCTCTCAACGCACATTTTTCTTGAAAGGTCAGATAGTCGCCCCTCCGCCAGATGTTCATAGCCGTCCGTCAGTATTGACCATGACAGGCTCTCTTTAAGACCCCCTCTTTCAAGCTGTATGAGCAGACATTCCCTAAGGTCTGAAGCAAAAAGACCGGGCGGATCGACGTATCCCTGCAGGCTTTTTATGTATTCGAGCGCTTTATCTGAACACACTCCTATCCTTTGGGCTATACTTTCAGTAGAAGTGTTTAAATATCCTTTTTCGTTTAGGAAAGAGCACCAGAATCCGGCGGATGAAAAGGGCGGCGCAAGCTCACTGATATCAGGACAGGTCGCTATCTGCAGTGACAGATGCTCCTCAATGTTTTTGGGCGCAGGGATCGAATCAGGATCCAGATCATCTATGTCTACTGCACTGTTCTGCCATCCGGGGGGGACAAAATAAAAAAAAGGATTGTCTCCGAGGATATTACCGCACTCTTCCGTCAGTTCTTTCAACGGCACAAAAAGCAGGTTTGATCCCAGCAGGACTTTTGGATCGAGCCTGTTTTTAATTTTGAGTTTTTGTCGCTGGATCAGCTGGTGATCATTCAAGTCCGTGTCTTTGCATCCTTCTTAAGAGTGAAAACCTTGAAATGCCGAGTTCCGCCGCAGTCTGGGTACGGCTTCCCATACATTTGGCAAGTGCCGTTACTATCATTTCCCGTTCGATCCTGTCCATCGTTTGTGGAAGCGATTCGCCGCTCAAATGGCCGGCAGAAACTCCGATCGTGCTTTGCTGCTGTATTTCAAGCATTTCTGCAGGGAGATCTGCAAGCCGCACTAAGTTGTCCGAGTTTTCCTTCAGGATCAGTATCCTTTCTATCAGATTGCGCAGCTCTCTTACGTTGCCGGGCCACCAATAGGTCAGGAAAACATCTTTTACATCGTCTGTGAATACGTTTGCGCTTTTTCCAAGCCTTTTAGAAAATTCAGCAAGATAAAAAGAGGCAAGTTCGATCACATCCTTATCCCTCTCCCTGAGCGGTGGGATAGTTATCGGTATGACTGATATCCTGAAGAAAAGGTCTTTTCTGAACTTCTCTTCCCTGACATGCTTCTCAATATCTATACAGGTAGCGCAAATAAGATTAAGGCTGACGTTTTTTTCTTTGGTGCTTCCCAGGGGCCTGAAGGATCTCTGGTCAAGGAACCTGAAAAGCTTGCTCTGGAGACTGAGAGGCATGTCCCCGATCTCGTCCAGAAAAAGTGTCCCCTTGTCGGCAATTTCTATCAGGCCCTGCTTGTCTGTGTCAGCGCCTGTGTATGCACCTTTGTGATAGCCGAAGAGTTCTGATTCGAGCAGTGATTCAGGGATCGCTGAGCAGTTCAGCGCAACAAAATCACCCTTGCAGTTTGATGCGTGGTGGATCATTCGTGCCGCCACCTCTTTGCCCGTTCCGCTTTCGCCCTGCAGCAGGACTGTAATATTTTGATGCGGTGCTATTTTCATGATCGTATCTCTGATCTTGTCCATTTGGTTTGAAGTGCCAAGAAGCCGGTTGGGACCTTCTGAGAGGAGAAATTCTGCCTGATTTTTGAAGCGTATCGACTCTATTGCCCTTTCCACCATGTTTTTAGCCGCATCGAGCGGGAAGGGCTTGTCCAGGTAGTTGTACGCTCCCTCCTGTATGGCCCTGACTACCAGCCTCGAATCACCAAAAGCCGTCATGAGGATGACCTTGCATCTGGGGTACTGTTTAATAATTGCCGGCAGGACGTCTATTCCGTTTCCATCAGGCAGACGCTGATCCAGAAATATAACGGCAGGTATCTCGACACCAAGGAGCTGATGGAGTTCTGATATGGTCTTTACGGCTTTTGCGCTGAACCCGCTCTTTTCAAAAGCCCTTTTAAGGCCGTTTGCCAGGTTGACCTCGTCGTCAACTATCCATATATTCATTTGCTGACACCTCCATTGGCTGATGATCAACATCGTACCGGTCGTCCTCGGCAAGTGGTATGAATATGTTAAAGTTCGTGCCCCCGGAAGAAGTATCCATTGAGAGCGTTCCTCCCAGTCCGTCTGCTATCCTTTGCACTATGCTGAGCCCCAGCCCGGTCCCGTCCTGCCGGGTAGTAAAGAACGGATCGAAGATCCTGTGCTGTATCTCGGCAGGTATCCCCGGCCCTGTGTCACTTACCCTGATAAACCCCATTGTTTTTATCCCATGGTCGGTTCCGGAATAACCGGTCGTTATTGAAAGGATCTTCTCTCTGTCCGACCCTGATGCGGACATTGACTGGATAGCGTTGAGAGAAAGATTCATGATAACATGCTGGAGCATCTCGTTATCAGCCAGGACGTTTACACCGCTGTCCTGTTTTTGCGTGACAAGCTCAATGCCCTGCTTGTCCGCCTGAGGCTTTAACATAGATACGCACCATGGAAGGACGTCATCCAGCCGGACTTTTGCCACTATAGGCTGTTTGGGCCTCACAAATGAGAGAAGCTGCGTCACTATCCTATTAAGCCTGTCTATCTCATGATCAAGTATAGAAATATATTCTTTTGCGTCAGAAAGTCCGATCCCGGCAGAGGCGCCCTGCACATCAGGGATCGATTCCACTTCCATCCTCAGAAGATCCAGCTGGATCCTGATACTTGCAAGGGGGTTCCTTATCTCGTGAGATAATCCGGAGAGCATCTCTCCCAGAGCCGCCAGCCTGTCCATCCTGCTAACCTGTCTCTGTACCTCTTTCCATCTTTCCAGCTGTTTGGCCATGTCATTAAAGCTGTCTGTCAGCTCGTGGAACTCGTAAGGACTCAGCGCATTATGCCTAATGGTCACAGGGCTCCCCTGTGCTATCTGTTTGCATCCCCAGGCTAGACGCCTTAAGGGCCTAGTCAGCACATAAGATATCAGAACTGCAAGTTCTACAGCAGCGATCAGTCCGAGCAGACCGACAAGGATGAGGTAGCGCTCATCTTCAACAAGAGAAATAATTATACTTTTGGGATCAAGAATGAAACCCAACGACTGATCACCGTTTTTGATAACGAGCTCCGGCTTTTCATTGGGAAGAGTCTCCCTCCAGAAAGGTCCCAGCTGGCCCATCACTATCTCTTTCCGGAGAGAGAATTCCCTTTCCTCCGACGTGAGCATTAATTCCCTGCCGAATTCTTCCGCCGAGGTCCTTTTGGCCACATAACTCTGGTGAAGTCTGGCGCCCAGTGTCAGAGCGACCATTGAGATGGCAAGGGACATGAATATCCATTTCATAAGGGTTTCAAGGCTGTATTTGTTAAACATTTCTTTCCTCTCCCCCCAAATTACCTTCTATTTTCATTCTCTCCTCCAGAGTCGAATATTTGAACATTTTAAAAAGGAGCGCCTCAAGCATCAGAACAGCAAGCATTGCATTTTCGGGACTGATCTCTGCCGCAAAAACCAAAAAACATTGGACAGATAGAGCGGTACTTAAAACGAAGAATAATTTATCTTTGATTATCCATGTGGGGAGAAAGAGAGGGAAGAAAAAGCAGATAGCCACAAGAGTCCAGCTAATGCGCCCCAGCATCAGATAGCCGGGGAGCCCCGCGTGGGACAAGAGAAGCGCAACAGAGGCTATTACAGTTATAGCTATCCTGTTTATAACAAGAAACCGGTCTTCATAAAATACGATGCTCTCTTTTTTATTATCTTCCATTTTGATCGGGAAGAGATCATAACAGAGCGAGCACGCAGCAAGCAAAAGTTGAGAATTGGCTGTGCTTACAGCTGCAGCTATTACACCTATAAGCAAAAATGTACTGGCAAAGGCAGGAAGATACTGCCCGAGCCTGGCAAACGATAGAGTCTCCTCCATGTTGGCTATCGCAGGATAATAGGATCTGCATACCAGAATAAAAAAAGTTACGCAAATGTAGATCCATCCAACTATAAACGGGGAAGCGGCTATCATTTTGTATGCATCTTTTTCTGTACGGCTGGCAAGTATCCTCACAGCGTACTGGGGATTTCCGGCTACTCCAAGCCCCCAGGAAAGCATTATTGCAAAGGCTGAAAAGATCTCAGCGTTGCTTAGTGATTTTACGGTTTCAAGCTGGCCTTTCATCAAAAATACATCTGCGGCAGTTGTAAATGAAAAACCTGACGGAAGCGCAAAAGCTGCTGCCACTGTCACGCCAAGCACAATAAGCAAAAGGTTGAGCATGTCGCTCCTTACCACGGAAACGTAGCCTCCAAAGGTCGTGTAGAGCACGAAAAGATATATGAGTGAGGTCGATGCAAAGCCTGAGGGGATGTCCAGCATATAGGAGACTATTATGCCGAAAGCCCTAAACTGTATTACAAGATAGAGTGTATAGAGGAATATCATCGTCAGGGCAACAAGTTTCCTGACCCTCTTGTCACCGTAGGTTTTCTCCAGCCATTCAGGAAGGGAAAGCACCCGTTTCATACGCAGCCTTTTAACTATAAACGGAAAGAAAAGAAGTCCCAGTATCCATCCGTTGACAGAAGCAAGGAATGCGACGTATCCGTCGCTGTACAGCCACATGCTGTAGCCTACCAGAGAGAGAGGGCTCATCCATGTAGCGCAGAAAGTCGCAGTAGTCGGCAAGGCGGAAAATCTTCGTCCTCCGAGATAAAAAGAGAGCCTTGTCTCTTTCCAGGCAAAAGACTGCCTTGTCATCAAGATTATTGAGATAGTATATGCGCCAAAAGCCAACAGATAGTATATCAGGGGAGACATCTGTAATACACCCCGTTCAACCTCGGTTTTTCTTTCCCCCGGCAATTCGGAAAACTATGATGCCGGGTAAAATAACAAGGACAGCAAAGAGAATCCAGCTGAAAACTATAAGAGTCATCTTATCCTCTCCCCAAAAAGGATCGACAGACCAAATGGCAGATCTGACTGGTCTGAACCGTCTCAATGTAGTAACATATACGGTGGACAAAAAAGATAATTATACGGAGGAAGCAGTAATATGGCAAAACAGCAACCCGAAGGCGTCTATCTTTATATCGATGACAGCGGTTCACGTTTCATTGCAGTAGTTGACGCATTTGGCGTTGCTAATATGCTTCCATGGAAACAACCGGGAGAATTAAGCAGCATACAGGAAAAGAGCTGGAACCTTCAAGGAGAGTTCATAAGGCTCAAGATCTCCGACTGAGGGCAACTGCAACTCTCTTTGCCGCTAAAGTAAAAAATGTTATCGGCTTAAATCAAATAAAATTCGCCCGGAAAAATTTTCCGGGCATTTTCTTGATCCAAAGATTTAAAGACGTCCGGTGTCATCCGTGTTCATTTGTTTTCTAAATTTCGAGAGAGACGCCCGATATTTTTTTGAACCAGTCTGTTGCTTCTGCCGCATCCTCTTCGAACCCCTTGCGTCCCATAAGGCCGTAAGTGTATTTTTTGCCCTGTTCCACACCCGGCTGATCAAAAGGATCTATACCCATCATCCTGCCGGTCATTGCTGTCATATATTCATAATAGAATATCAGTGCACCCAGAGTTTTGCAGTCTATCTTTTCTGTCTCTATCCATATCAGAGGGTGTCCTGTCTTGGTTATGGCAGCCGCAGTGCTCATGGCTTCAAGCCCCAGCATATTGCCGATCTCTGTACCGTCCAGGTATGAAAGAGGTTCCAACGCTTCGCAGTCTACCCGAGGCACATTGACCTTCTCACCATGTTTCTTAAAATTAATGATCGTGAAGAGCTTGTCGTCAGGTCCCTCTGTGTATAGCTGGACCTGCGAATGCTGGTCGATCGCACCTACTGCTCTTACCGGAGTCGTGCCCATGCCTTTTTTCCCAAGGCTTTCGCCCCAGAGCTGGGCAAACCATTCAGCAAAAAAAGCCATCCTGCTCGAATAGGGCATTATGACAGCCATCGGTCTGCCCTGTTTTTCATGGTAAAAGTGCAAAGATGCAGCGAGCCAGGCGGGGTTTGTCTCTATAGAACCATTTTCAAGAAGCTTTTCTTTCATCTTACCTGCACCCAGCAGAAGTGCGTCTATATCGATCCCTACTGCAGAAGCGCTTACCAATCCGGCAGCAGACAAAACAGAATACCTTCCGCCTACTGAGGCCGGCAGGTCCATGACCCTGCATCCTGAATCGCGGGCAAACGAGCGAAATATCCCCTTTTCAGGGTCGGTTATGACAAGTATGTCATCCTCAGCCTTGCCTCTCAGCTTTATCATTTCATTCCTGAACCAGAGGAACTGAGACATGGTCTCTGCTGTTGCCCCGGATTTGCTCACGCCGACAAGGGCGACGCTTCCTCCTTTTACCTGTTCCCAAATGGCTCGCGTCTTGGTGGGATCAGGATTGTCTGCAAGATAAAACCTGGGGCCGGCGCCGTCAGTATTATGGAACTCACTAAGCAAGGCCTGGTTGAGCATCAGATTGCCCAGAGCCGAACCTCCGATGCCGACATGTATTATTGAATCATAGCCCTTCAGCCATTCAGCCGTTCTTTTTATTTCAGATGTATCTATTTCAGGAAGATCCATCCATCCGTGGCCATCTGTACCGGTCGGAGTCTCTCCAAGCCATTCTGCAGCTTCGGCACATGCCGCAGAATGCTCCTTTTTAAAATCAGAAAAAGAAATTACTTCGTGCCCCAGGGCTCCTCCAAAATGAAAACAGATCGACAGGTTATCCATGAAAACACTCTCCTTGGGGTCTATTTTGAATTACTTCAGCAGACCTGCTTCTTTAAGTGTTTCATTGATCTTGGCCTGATCGAAGCCTACTATGTACTTTTCACCGATCTGGATGACAGGGACTCCCATCTGCCTTGTCTTTTTGACAAGCTCCATTGCGGCTGCCTTGTCTCCGGTAACGGTCTTGACCTCGTATTCAACATTAAGCGACGAAAGATACTCTTTCGCCTTATCGCACCACGGTCAGGTGTTGGTAGAATATACTTTTACTTCCATCACGATCACTCCTTGTTGTTGGTGTGGGCCGGGAACGTCCCTGCCGTTAATTATAACGCCAATTTCAGGTTTTATTTTTTGACGAAAGATATCTTTTCATCTTTTGATGACTTTGCTGATAATATTAATAATAAGGGTTTATTACTGTCTTTTTCATTCGGTATCATCTTTTTATCCAGCCTTGTACCATTATCGCTTTTTTTCTCTTTTGGGTGGTTTGGTTTTGTCTCCTTTTATATGTTGCAATTATTCACAAATTGAGATAGATTTAACAACGCATGTTAAAAAATTTACAAACAAGAGTTTTATGAAGAATCTTTAGAGGAGGTACGTTATGTTTAAGATCGTTTCAAAGCAAAAAATCGCACCCAAAGAATTTGACATATGGGTCGAAGCCGACCGCATAGCCAAACATGCGAAGGCAGGCCAGTTTGTCGTTCTTCGCGTCGATGACCAGGGAGAAAGGATACCCCTTACTATCGCAGATTATGACAAGGAAAAGGGGCTTATCCGCCTTATTTTCCAGGTAGTAGGCAAGACCACGGCTGCAATGTCGTGCCTGAATGTGGGAGACTCCATAAAGGATATCTCCGGTCCTCTGGGCACCCCGAGCGAAGTCGAAAAGTTCGGTACGGTACTGATGGTCGGCGGCGGAGTCGGAATTGCCGCTCTCTATCCGATCATTAAGGAGCTTAAGCTTGCAGGAAACAAGGTCATCACCATACTGGGCGGACGCACTTCTGAACTTGTAATAATGAAGGAAGAATGCGCCGAATACTCTGATGAACTTATCATTACAACAGACGATGGTTCTGAGGGAATGAAGGGCGTTGTAACAGAGGCCATGAAGATGGTCGTTGAGCGCGGAGAAAAAATTGACCGCTGCTGGTGCATCGGTCCCTCCATTATGATGAAGTTCGGAACCAAAGCCGCAGCTGCACTTGGCCTTCCCATTATCGTATCGCTCAACCCGCTCATGGTCGACGGAACAGGAATGTGCGGATGCTGCCGGGTTACTGTAGACAACAAGATCTTCTTCGCATGTGTCGACGGTCCGGAATTTGACGGGCATAAGGTGAACTGGGACGAGTTCATGAGCCGTCTGCGCCAGTACAAGGATGAAGAAAAGATCTCCATGGATAAATTCGAAGCAGAAGTTGGTGAACCGTCATGGCTGTAACATTTTCTAAGTGGAAGACTCCCATCAAGGAACAGGATCCTGAGGTCCGCAGAAGCAATTTCAAGGAGGTATGCCTTGGCTACTCGATCGAAGAGGGTATGAAGGAAGCTGAGCGCTGCCTCCAGTGCAAAACAAAACCCTGTATAGCAGGATGCCCGGTTGCTATTGACATCCCCGGCTTCATCAAGTGCATCAGAGATGGAGACATGGCCGGAGCAGCTGAGGTAATGAACAAATACACCAACCTTCCGGCGGTATGCGGCCGCGTATGTCCTCAGGAGACACAGTGTGAGGAACTTTGCACCGTAGGCAAAATGCCGGGCTTTGAGCCTGTTGCGATAGGCAAGCTGGAACGCCTTGTGGCGGACTGGAAATACACCCAGGAAAAGGCTGCTGCAGACAAGGCACAGGTTGCTTCAAAAGGCAAAGTGGCAGTTGTCGGATCAGGACCCTCCGGCCTGACAGTAGCAGGGGACCTTGCGAAGAAAGGCTATGAAGTAACGATATTCGAAGCCCTACATGCAGCAGGCGGAGTGCTTATTTACGGCATCCCCGAATTCCGTCTTCCGAAGAACATTGTCAAGATGGAGATCGACGCCATGCAGGATCTGGGCGTAAAGATCGAATGCAACGCAGTCGTAGGCAAGAACATTACGATGCAGGAGATCATGGAGGATTTTGATGCCTGTTACATCGCTGTCGGCGCAGGGGCACCGCATTTCCAGGGCGTACCGGGCACAACGCTGAACGGAGTTTACTCAGCAAGCGAATACCTCACAAGGATCAACCTCATGCACGGATACGAGTTCCCTGATTTTGACACTCCTACCAAAAACTCAAAGAAGGTAGTAGTCATCGGCGGAGGAAACGTTGCCATGGACGCAGCACGTTCTGCAAAGAGGCTTGGAGCCGATGAAGTTACCATCGTCTACAGGCGTTCCCTCAAGGAACTCCCGGCACGTATCGAAGAGTATCACCATGCTGTTGAGGAAGGCATAATCTTCAACTGGCTGACCAACCCGACAGAGTATGTGAACAACGGTGAAGGCCAGCTTTGCGGAGTCAAATGCATCAGGATGGAACTTGGAGAACCGGATGCTTCAGGACGCAGGCGTCCCGTTCCCGTCGAAGGCAGCGAATTCTTCATCGAAGCTGACTGTGCGATCGAAGCCATAGGTCAGGGTTCCAACAAAGTCCTTCTCTCCACCTTCCCTGAGATGAAGCTCAACAAGTGGGGATACATCGAGGCAGATCCCAAGACAGGCGCAACATCAGTCCCCGGAGTCTACGCAGGCGGTGACATAGTAACAGGTGCGGCTACGGTCATCCTCGCCATGGGAGCCGGAAAAGACGCTGCAGAAGCTATTGATAAATATATTACAGAAAAGAAATCAAAGTAAGTAAAGCATAAGTCCAAAATGAAAAAAGCCGGACCTCTCGGGTCCGGCTTTTTTATGCTTCTTCCTTGAGGCACTTATGGAGGGGCATCCAACATAAGAGCTGCATCGCTGCGGAGCCTGCCAACACAAGAATACCTATAAGACGAAATGCTCCGCTTGCTCCGAGCAGGGGAGATATAAAGCCAAAAAGAAGGGGCGTTATTACCCATCCCAGATCAATTGCCAGAAGCAGTGAACCTGTCGCTTTTGGGTGGTATTCAATTGAGAGCAGATCTCCTATTATTGACAGATCGGTTGGAAACCCTGCGCCAATCCCAAAACCAAATATCAGGCCGAAAAGAACAAAAGAGATCCAGCTGGAGCTGAACGAAAGACAGAGCAGCGAAAGCCCCATAAGTCCGGCCGCAGGCGCTGCAAGAAGTATCCTGGGAATGTTGTTCATCGTCCTGAATCCTACCGTCCTGATCATCACAGCGGCAACTGCCACAGATATCATGAACCATGAGACAGGAACTCCCCTGTCATCTGCCAGCGCAGCAGCGCATAGCGTGGCACCGTCGGCCAGAGACATTAGGAAAGCAGTTAGGTAAAGAGTCTTTACCCCGGGACAGCAAAGCATGTTTTTATAAGTTCCCCAGACAGGCTTATCTTTAGTTTCTGCCACAATGTCCCTTACCCTGAGGCTTATCCCAAGGCAGATAAGGGCAACGATCACCGGCAGCCATAGATAGTAATTCGTATGTCCCATTTTCAAAAGGAATTCCGACAGGGGGACTATCGTCGCCATGGGAAGCATCGAGCCCGTAGTAAAAAGAGCAAAACCTATGCCTCTTGTCCTCGCGTCAAGTATCATCGACTGATACGCAATAGTTGCGACAATAAAAACACTTGCGCTTATTCCCGAGATGGCCCTAAAAAAGAGAAGTATCGCCGGATCTGAAAGGGAGAGGGCTATCCCTGCAGCTGCTCCGGCAGAGAAGATGGAACTCCCTATGAGGGCCCTTCTTATGCCAAGTCTTTCCATTGTCCAGCTGCCAAGCGGCCTGCAGATTATCATAGCCATGTAGAAGATGCTGAGAAAGAGCCCTACCGCCCTTGGAGATGCCCCAGATGCGCTGTAGAAGGGACCGAAGACAAAATAGACGTTTGAAAGGCAGTTTATGCCGTAATAAGCTAGAAATACCAGCAGGACCTGTTTTGAGACCTTCATCAGTGACACATCTCCCATTGTTCCTTTAGACCTGTCTTCTATGATCCATAGTTTTTAAAAAATAATAGAAGAGAAGAACATACCAGTCAACATAAAAACGCGAGATCCTAAGACGCGTTTAAAACGTCATGGATCCCGCGCAAAACTCCCTTAATGAACTTAAGCCCGGGTTACAGGCTATTCTTCATCTTCTACCCGATCTTTCTCTGCCGCTTCGATGATCTTCTTGGAAATATCTCCCGGGACCTCTTCATAATGAGAATATTCCATTGTGAAGGTGCCTCTTCCGGATGTCATCGAACGAAGGATGATCGCATAGCGGAACATCTCTGAAAGCGGGCACTGGGCCTTGACCACCTGCAGTTTTCCCTCGCTGTCTATACCCATGATGCGTCCGCGGCGGCTGTTAAAGTCTCCCATTACGTCTCCCAGACACTCTTCAGGAACCTTGACCTCGACGTTCATGACCGGCTCCATAAGTATGGGCATTGCGTCTGCCATTGCCTTTTTAAAGGCCAGTGAAGCAGCGATCTTGAATGCCATTTCAGATGAGTCGACATCGTGGTAGGACCCGTCATATATCGCGCATGAGAAGTCTGTGGCAGGATAACCTGCAAGGTAGCCTCTCTGAGCAGCTTCCCTGAGTCCCTTTTCTGCTGCCGGGATGTAATTCTTCGGTACAACTCCGCCGACTACGCGGTCAATAAACTGGATGCCGGCGTTCTTTTCGATCGGGGCAAGCTCAAACCATACGTCACCGTACTGTCCGCGACCGCCGGACTGTTTTTTGTGTTTTCCCTGTGCACGTGCGGTCTTCTTTATCGTCTCCCTGTAGGGGACCTTCGGGGTGCGTGTCTCAAGGTCGACCTTGTAGCGTTCCTTGATCTTTGAAAGCATTATGTCAAGGTGCATGTCGCCCATTCCCGAAAGAACAGCATCGTTCGTCTCGGGGTTCTTTACGAAAGAAAGGGTCCTGTCCTCTTTCAGGGTCTTTGTTATAGCTGTGCCGAGCTTATCTTCGTCTGCACGGCTCTTGGGCAGTACTGCAACGCTGTAAACAGGCTGCGGGAACTGTATTGGACGGAACTTAAGAACCTCGCCCTTTGTTCCAAGGGTATCGCCTGCCGTTGTGCTTTCAAGCTTCGGGATCGCAACGATGTCTCCGAGTATGATCTCTTTTTCCTCGGTACTCTCCTTGCCTTTCATGAAGCGGAAGGAACTGATCCTCTCCTCTTCACCCTCTGTAACATTGTAGACCGTCTGATCGCTTTTAAGTGTACCGGAGAAGACCTTCACGAAGGAAAGCTTTCCGACATAGGGGTCGACCATTACCTTGAATACGAATCCAAGGAAGGGACCTTTTTCGTCCGGAGCAATTTTAACAACTTCTTCACCCTTGAGGGCGGCGCGGTTAAGCATGTCCTTTGGTGACGGCATGTAATTCACGACCATGTCCATCAGCTGATATACACCAATGTTGCCCGTTCCCGATCCGGGAATGACAGGAAAAACCGATCTTGCACATATGGCCTTGCGAAGGACTTCCTGAAGCTCCTCCAGAGAGATCTCTTCTCCCTCAAGGTAACGCATCATGAGCTCGTCATCAGCTTCAACAGCTCTTTCCACAAGCGTCTCACGGGCTGCGGCTACGGCATCAGCCATATCGGCAGGAGTATCTCCCTCTGTGACATCCTTGCTTCCGTCGCCTTTGTAAATGTATGATTTTCCGGTCAGCACGTTTACAAGTCCTTTAAATTCCAGCTCTTTGCCTATTGGCAGGTAGAGCGGGACCGCCCTGTCCGATATGTTTTCCTGGATATCTTTGACTGCACTTTCAAAATCTGCATTTTCACGGTCAAGTTTGCTTATGAAGAAGATCGCCGGCGTTTCAAATGTCTCTGCAAAAGCCCAGACACTCTGTGTCTGCACTTCAACACCCGCTGTGGCGTTCACAAGGACTACAGCACCGTCGGATACTCTCATGGCACAGCGCTGTTCTCCTACAAAATCTGCAAAACCCGGCGTGTCCAGCACATAGATCGTTTTATTCTTGTATGGGATGGTAGCAAGAGAAGTGCTTATTGAAATGCCGCGCTTCTGTTCTTCAGAATCAAAGTCTGAAACAGTGTTCTTGTCTTCGATCCTCCCCATCCTTGAAATAAGGCCTGTGTCGAAAAGCAATGCCTCGTTAAGTGACGTCTTTCCTGCTCCTCCGTGTGAAATTAGAGCAATACTGCGAATGTCCTCAGGTTTACGTGTCCCCATTTATTTCACTCCTTCTGATGAAGCTGAATATACTGTCTCATGGTTACATGGTGCCCCGTTTCTTCACAACCTGTTGATGATAACCTTTGAAACACCTTTACGTCAATCTCCGACTGTACAAAAAAGGGCGAAGAAAACTTCATCTTCACCCCGTGTGGATCAATTAAGCATAGAATTTACAAGCGACGCGACCTCAGCAGGGTCGGCAGATCCTCTTGTTTCCCTCATTACAAGCCCCTGGAGGAATTTCACCTTTGCGCCCTTCTTGTCGTTTCCTGATTTAATGGTCTCAACTGCTTCCTGTTCACTCCCGAAGATCTTCCTTATTACCTCTTCAAGGGCAGGGCCCGTGATCCTGCCGTCTGAGACACCGGAGAGCCCGACAGCTTCTTTCAGGGATGCCTTTTTATCGACCATCACCGCAAGAACGTCCTTTGCCTGGGTGTTGGAGAGTTCCCTTTTCTCCACCTTTATTATCAGTTTTCCAAGTTCTGATGCAGGAACAGGGAAGTCGTTTATTCCTATACCTAGGTCACGAAGTATCCTCTGCACCTCCATGCGCATCCAGTTGGCACATTTTGCGGCAGGGGCCCCCTCTGACACACAGGCTTCAAAGTAGTCCGCAGTCTCCTTCTGTTCTGTGAGCTGGAGGCTCTCTTCAAGAGAGAGGGAATATTCACTGGTGAACCTCTCCCTTTTTTCCCACGGCATCTCAGGAAGGCTCTCCCTGATCTTCTGCACGTATTCAGGGCCGGCTGATATAGGGGCCAGGTCCATCTCCACATAGTACCTGTAGTCCCTCTCACCCTCCTTGCTCCTCATCGACCTGGTGACGCCTGCGACATCATCCCAGAGACGAGTCTCCTGAACAAGATGCCCGCCTTCGTCGAGGACTTTGTTCTGGCGTGCTATCTCATATTCCAGTGCCCTCTCTATGGATTTCAGGGAGTTGACATTTTTTATTTCTACCCTGGTTCCAAGGCTTCCATCCGGTTTGGACTGTGATACGTTGACGTCGACCCTTAGTGAGCCTGACTCCATCTCTCCGTCTGAAACCTCCAGATAACGTGCAAGCTGCCTTATCTGAGTTATGTACGCTATTGCCTCTTCTGCTGAATTCATGTCGGGCTCAGAAACGATCTCAGAAAGCGGCATTCCCCCGCGGTTATAGTCAACGAGTGAATAAGAGGCTCCTGTAAGGCGTCCGTCTGAGGTCGGATGTACAAGCTTGCCCGCATCTTCTTCAAGGTGCAGGTGGTGGACCCTTATCCTCTTTTCTTTGCCGTCTGCAAAGATGTCGACATAGCCCCCCACAGCTATAGGATGTTCGTACTGTGTGATCTGATACGCTTTGGGCAGGTCCGCGTAAAAATAATGCTTCCGGTGGAACCTGGTGTTGTCACATATCGAGCAATGAAGTCCAAGCCCTATCTTCACGCCAAGCTCCACGGCATGGTCATTGAGTATCGGGAGTGTTCCCGGAACTGCTAGGCATACAGGACATACGTTTGTGTTTGGAGTGGCTCCGATGTAGTCGCTGGAACAGCTGCAGAAAAGTTTGGTCTTCGTCTTCAGCTGAAGGTGTATCTCAAGGCCAATTACAGATTGTCTCTTCATTCCCTGCAGCCTCCTTTCTTTTCAATATCAGCGATCGGCGGAGAACCGGCCTTGTTTTCGATCACGTGCGCAAGCCCCAGCAACCCCGCGTCTCCGAATCGAGGTCCCATAAGCTGGACGTTCGTAGGAAGGCCATCTTCTGTAAAGCCGACGTTAAGGCTTATACTGGGCAATCCTGCGAGGTTGGCTATCGAAGAAAAGGCGTCTCCCAGGTATATTCGGACAGGATCTTCCTCTACGAGACCTTTTTTATATGGCAGGGCAGGAGATATGGGACAGATCAGCGCATCGACGCCCTTGAAAAGTTCGGCATATTCGTCAGCTATCATCTGCCTCACCTTTGTGGCGGGAACATAGTAATTTTCGTAGTAGCCCCTCGTAAGGATGCATGTACCTATCAGTATCCTTTTGCGGACTTCTTTTCCAAAACCCTGGTTTCTGCTTCTTTTGTACATTTCGACCAGGCTTCTTCCTTCTGCGTGGTGTCCGTAGCGCATGCCGTCGAAACAGGCCAGTTTGGAGCTGGCATCGCCCAGTGCCACCATGTAGTAGCAGGCGACAGCGTGTTTCATCGTTATCGGGAGTTCAGCTTCAACTATCTCTGCCCCTGCAGACCTGCAATATTCAACGGCTTTCTCTATGGCTTCTATGAGGGGCCTGTCCATGCTTTCTGCATCGTAGCCGGTCAGGACGGCGATCTTCTTTCCTTTTATCCCCGCTGAAGCCGCTTCAGAGAAGGAAGGCCTTTCGTATGCATCACATGTAGTGTCGTTTGGATCAGGCCCGGCAAGGACTTCCAGAACTGCGGCCATGTCGCTCATATTTCTTGTTATGGGGCCGACCTGATCCAGGGACGAGGCGTATGCCACGATGCCATACCTGCTGATCTGACCGTAAGAAGGTTTCATCCCCTGCACGCCGCAGAAAGCTGAAGGCTGCCGCACTGAGCCTCCTGTGTCGCTGCCCAGGGCTATCGGACAGAATCCGGCGGCGACCGCTGCGGCGCTTCCACCCGAGCTGCCCCCCGGGACCCTGTTGAAATCCCTTGGGTTCAGTGTCGGGCCGAATATAGAGCTCTCTGTAGTGCTTCCCATGGCAAACTCGTCCATGTTGGTCTTTCCCATGAGGACAGCTCCCGCATCTTTCATCCTTTTAACAGCTGTGGCATCATAATCGGGGATCCAGTCGGAAAGCATTTTGCTGCAGCATGTCGTCCTTATGTCATCTGTACAGAAATTATCCTTTACCAGAAAGGGAACTCCTGCCAGCGGCCCCGGATCTCTTCCTTCCGCAACGGCTTTGTCCGTCTCTTTGGCATCCCTGTAAGCGATTTCCTCTGAAAGAGTCACCACTGAGTTGATCTGTCCGTCATATTTTTTTATGCGCTCCAGGTGGGCTGATAAGACCTCGGATGCTGTCCAGCTTCCTTTTTTTACGCCTTCTGCGATCTCTAGAGCGGATAGTTTATGGAATTCCATCCCTATTCCTCCTCTTCCATTTCCACATCGTCCCTGGCTATGATCCTGGGGACGTGGAAGAAGTCTCCCTCTCTTACGGGAGCCTGATCAAGGAAGTTATCCCTGCCATCCCATGTGACCGGTATGTCTTCTCTTCTCGCAGGAGCCTTTATGACATCCCACTCGAAGGGGCTGACGTTTGAACTGTCAAGTTCCTGCATATCGTCACACATCCTGAGGACCGCATTGACCCTGTCAAGGACCTCCGCGTACTCTTCCTCGGGAAGGCCTATGCAGGAAAAGCCCAGGACCTCTCTCAGCCTTTCCTCGTCCATTTCCATCTTCTTTATCATCCCTGATCCCTCCAAACTGCGGGGAGCACTGCACTACTGTGCTTCGCTCAGTCTTTTGATAAAATCCTCTTCTTCAAGCACTTCTATTCCCAGTGAGCGGGCCTTCAAAAGTTTGCTGCCCGGCTTCTCGCCTGTCACTACGAAATCTGTCTTTCTGCTTACGCTGTCTGATGTCTCTCCGCCAAGGGCCTTTATTTTTTCAGATGCCTCAGGTCTTGTCATCGTGGAAAGTTCTCCTGTAAGGACAAACTTGAGTCCGCTCCAGGGAAGATCGTCACGGGGCTTTGCAGGTCCCTCTGTGACCATGTTGACTCCGGCTTCTTTGAGCCTCCTGATCACATTTGCATTGTGGGGCTCATGGAAAAAAACCCTTAGAGACTCTGCGATCACAGGTCCTATGCCTTCCATCGACTCAATTTCATCTGTCCTGTTTACCGCAGTTTCAGACAACAGTTCAAGGGAGCGGAATTTCTGCGCGAGATCGTTGGCTGTCCTCTCGCCGACATTCCTTATCCCGAGAGCGTTTATAAGGGCTCCGAGTGGCCGCTTCTTTGACTGTTCTATTGCTTCTGTTATATTGCGGGCTGATTTTTCCCCCATCCTCTCAAGCGGGATGAGATCTTCTGTTCTTATCATATACAGATCAGCAAAATCAGATACTATATTTTTTTCGACGAGCAGAGCAACGATCTTATCTCCCAGGCCGCGTATGTCCATTGCCGCCCTTGAAGCGAAGTGGGATATCCCCTCTTTTATCTGAGCAGGACAGGCACTGTTTGAGCATTTTATTGCAGCTTCACCGCTGAGGCGAACTGCGTCGGAACCGCAGACAGGGCATATTTCAGGTATCCTGAACGGGACTGTCCCTTCGGGGCGCCTTTCCTTTTCTACCCTTATCACTTCCGGGATTATCTCGCCGGCCTTATGCACGAGCACGTAGTCCCCGATGCGGATATCCTTGCGGTCTATCTCGTCCTGATTGTGCAGTATCGCCCTTCTGACAACTGTTCCCGAGAGATGGACGGGCTCAAGCACAGCAGTCGGGGTAAGAGTGCCTGTACGCCCGACAGTGACTTCTATATCGATTATTCTGGTCACTTTTTCTTCAGGCGGAAACTTGAAGGCTATCGCCCATCTGGGAGCTTTTGAGGTGGCACCGAGCATTGCCCTCAGTTCTATGTTGTTCAGCTTTACAACTACTCCGTCAGTATCTATAGGGTGTTCAAATCTTTTTTCGGTCCATTCTTCAAGATATGACTCCACCTCTTCAAGGCTTGAGCAGAGACGCTCCGAACCCTGCACGGGAAATCCGAGCCGGCTGATCGTCTCCAGCATCTCTTTCTGACTTCTGATGCCATGCCTCTCCGGATCAACTACCTGATAGAGGTATATCTTCAATTTTCGCGCTGCCGTAACTTTGGGGTCCAGCTGCCTTACACTGCCGGCAGCGGCGTTTCTGGGGTTTGCGAAAAGAGGCTCTCCTGCCTCTTCCCTGGCAGCGTTGAGCGCAGCAAATCCTTTTTTGTCCATGCAGATCTCGCCGCGAACTTCCAATCTTCCTCTTACCGTATCCCGGAGCATAAGAGGGAGACTCTTTATCGTCCTAAGGTTGGCTGTGATGTCTTCTCCCACACGGCCGTCACCACGTGTCGCACCACTCGTGAAGATCCCTTCCTCGAATATGAGAGAGACGGCAAGTCCGTCTATCTTTGGTTCACATAGGACCTTTACACTCTCCATGCCAAGCGCCTGCGCAGTTTTAACGTAGAAGGAACGCAGTTCATCTTTATCAAGCGCGTTGTCCAGGCTCATCATCGGCTCGCTGTGCTCAACTTTTACAAAGCCTTCCCTAGGAGCTCCACCTACACGGTGCGTCGGGGAATCAGCCGTACGGAGCTCCGGGTAATTTTCTTCTGCAGCGGCAAGTTCCCTTAAAAGCTGATCATACTCGAAATCCGTTATTTCAGGGGTGTCCTGGACATAGTAAAGCTCCGCGTGGCGTTTCAGCTCCGCGCGAAGCTCAGAGACCCTCTTTTTAAGGCTTTCGGGTACTCCCATCTATTTTGATCCTTATTGGTCCTTGGGTTTCATGGTCGGGAAGATGATGACGTCCCTAATGCTCTTGGAATTAGTCAGCAGCATTACTGTCCTGTCAATGCCGATACCCATTCCTCCGGTAGGGGGAAGTCCGTATTCAAGTGCATTGACGAAATCTTCGTCAAAAGGATGGGACTCCTCATCGCCTTCGTCTTTTTTCTTTTCCTGATCCATAAAACGCTCTCTCTGATCTATAGGATCATTGAGTTCACTGAAAGCGTTGGCAAACTCCCAGGCGTTTATGAAAAGTTCAAACCTGTCAGTGATATCGGGGTTTTCCTTGTTCCTCTTTGAAAGAGGTGAAATGACTGTAGGATGTCCAAGTACGAAGGTCGGCTGGATGAGCTCCTCTTCAACATACTCTTCAAAGAATACCGGCAGTATGTCAAACCTGGTGTCCGAGGGTTTCACCTCAAGTCCGCGGATAGCTGCCTGCCTGCGGGCCTCTTCGTCGGTTATCGCGCTGAAATCTATCCCTGTGTGCTCCGTCACAAGCTCTGTCATGGTCGCTCTCCGGAAGGGGGGATTCAGGTCGATCTCAGTGCCCTGGTAATTGATGACCCTTCCTCCAAGCTCGTCTGCACAAGCAACGATTATCTCTTCGGCAAGGTCCATCATGTCTTTGTAGTTGGCATAGGGCCAGTAGACCTCAAGAGAGGTAAACTCAGGGTTATGTTTCATGTCCATGCCCTCGTTGCGGAACTGCTGTCCGATCTCGTAGACTCTTCCGAGCATCCCTACGACCAGCCTCTTGAGGTAGAGTTCGGTAGCTATCCTGAGGTACATGTCTATGTCCAGAGTATTGTGATGAGTTATGAAAGGCCTGGCATTTGCGCCACCGGCTATGGTCGAGAGGATAGGTGTCTGGACCTCAAGAGTTCCGTGGTCGTCAAGTACCTTGCGGAAGGTCTGCATTATCTTTGTCCTTTTGCGGAAGGTCTCCTTTACCTCGGGGTTGGCTATCATATCTACATAACGCTGGCGGTAGCGGACTTCCATGTCTTTGAGCCCGTGCCACTTTTCCGGCATCGGCCTGAGGGCTTTGGAGAGCAGGCAGAAACTTTTTACGGCGAGAGTAAGCTCTCCACGCTGTGTGCGGAAAGGTACCCCGGTAATACCGAGAAAATCCCCTGCGTCTACCCATTTTTTGAAGAACGTGTAGTCCTTTTCACCGAGGACGTCAAACTGGAAACAGAGCTGGAGCCTTTCGTACTCGTCTTCAAATGTGACAAAGGCCGTTTTTCCGTGGCGTCTTACGATCATTACCCTCCCCGCAGTCTGGATCAGGTCTTCGGACCACTCTTCCTCCTTGAGGGAATCGTAATTTTCTTTTACATATGACAATGTATGCTTAACATCCCAATGGTCCTGCTGGAATGGGTCATACCCCTCTTCCTGGCGCAGTCTCATCAGCTTGTCTTTGCGCTGGCGAAATATCTCCTCTTCAGGCATGATATTCTTCTGCTGCTGTTCTTCTTTTCTTGTTTCGTCCGCCAATTGGATCACTTCCTCTGTCGTATTGTCGTTCCTTTATAAAATCATTCCACGGGAATATTCGGGATAAGTTGCTATCCGCCAATAATTCCCCTTGGAAAATTTTCCGGCGTTATCTCGATCTCCGGCATATCCCTGACTTCCTGCCACTTTATCAGGAGATCTTCCATCTCCTGCCATGTCCTGGCTAAGGCCCCTCTCCTTCTGAGCTGCGCCGCTCCGGAAAAACCTTTGAAGAGGGCGGAGAGCATCCTTCTTGAGATCATCATAGCCAGGGATTGCCCCTCGGTATTATAAATGCTGCGGCCGAGTTCGAGAAGAAGCTCAGACTGGAAATCCGGAGCCGGATCCCAATATTTTTCAGGAACGTCGGCTCCCAGTTCCCTCAGCGTTTTGGGTATGATAAAAACGTCTTTCAGTATACCCCTTCCGGCAAGGACCGCAGCACAGCCCCTTCTTAAATAATCACAGAGATCGTCCGGCTCATAGCAGTCTCCGCTTCCGCCGATCATCCCCGTGAAATGGCGCGCCACATCTTCAACAGCCTCGCGCGATGCTTTGCCTTCGTATCTTTGTGCAGGAGTCCTTCCGTGAACAAAAATAAAATCCGCACCGGAATCAAAGAGCAGTTCACAATAATCTGACGTCGTCATACGGCTTCCGGGAGGCATGATCCTTATCTTTGCCCAGGTCGGGAGGCCGGTCTTTTTCATCGCTTTAATTATTTCTGCTGAGATTTCGGGATGTTCCATCAGCTTTGAACCGCTACCCTTTTTTGTGACCTTTGGCATGGGACAGGCCATGTTTACCTGCAGAGCTTCGAAATTTCTGATTTTCAAAGCTGCATCTGTCCCTCTTGCAATATCTTCGGCGTTTGAACCAAATATTTGCAGGACAACAGGACGCTCCTCTTCCGAACCATAGAGCAGCTCCTTTGTTTTGCGCCCCTTATGACAAAGCCCGAGAGCACTGACCATTTCTGTGTGTACCAGCCCTGCACCCAGACTTCGGTAAAAATGCCTGACCGAAGCAAAAGTTATGCCTGCAAGCGGTGCGAGCCAGATCGGGTTCTCTGTTTCTACTCCGCCGATCTTTAAAGGGTACCCCGGAACAAGAGGAGAAAACGTGCCTCCCTTATTCAAATCTGTTTCTTTCATAAATTATCCTGAGTCCCTCTATCGTAAGCCATGGGTCGACCTCTTTTACTATATTGGAGTGCCGGGCAAGTATGGAGGCGTGCCCCCCTGTGGCAACGACGCGGCAGGGACCTCCCAGTTCTTTGAAAACTCCGTTGAGCAGCGCATCGACCAGTCCGACTGTTCCGTAAACTATCCCTGACTTTATGGCTTCTGTTGTGTCTCCTCCGATGTAATGTCCCGGTGCCTCGAGTGATATCTGGGGAAGCTTGGCTGTGCGGGAGAAAAGGGATTCCATTCCAAGCTCCATTCCAGGGGCTATGGTTCCTCCGATATATGCCCCGTCGGCAGAGATGACATCAAGCGTGATTGCTGTGCCGAGGTCTACGATAATGAGGGGAGCTCCGTACTTTTCAACGCCGGCGACTGCGTTCAGCAGCCTGTCCGCTCCAAGGCCGGCAGGGTTTTTCATCCTTACTTTGACTCCGGTGTCAAGGTCAGTGCTCACTTTAAGACAGGGTACGCCGATGTAATTCTTTATCCCCTCCATGAACATCTCATCAAGCGAGGGCACGACGCTTGCATATACCGAAGCACGGATCATATCTTTCGAGATCCCTGAGGCGCTGAGGAGCCCAAGGATCATGAAGCCTACCTCATCCGCCGTCTGTTTCCTTGAGGTCAGCCTCCAGTGATCTATCAGCTTTTTGCCTTCGAAGATCCCCATAACAGTATTTGTATTTCCAACATCGAGCACGAGAAGCATATATCATTCCTCCGCCAGAGAAATTGTTATTGAGCAAAGATTCCCCCTATTTTACAACAATCAGGCAAATAAGAGGACCAGAAGGGGAAACATAAGAGCTGCGCCGGGTATTCTTTTTAAAGATATTCCTGAAGCATAAGCTGCTGCTGCAAAGAAAAGGATCACGGCAAAGACCGTAAGGGGAAATGCCTGGACAACGTTCCATGGCATCAGTTCAACTAGCTTTTCAGAGAGTATGTCCCAGCTCTCAAGCATATACTCGCACAAATCGGCTATCTCCCGGCTGAACGGCAGACCGAGGAATGCGGGAAGCGAACATAGAAAAACCACAGGGAAGACAATGGCAAAAAACGGTATCGCCGCAATATTAATAACGAGCCCAGCCACAGGAACTTTTCCAAATGCAGAGGCTATCAAAGGAGCGGTCACGAACCAAACTGCTGCTGATCCTATCAGGGCCCCGGACTTATTTTCCTTGAAAATACCCGCGACAGCACAAATGGTAAGAGCAGCCAGCATCGAAAGTCTCCATCCGATGTCATGGAATGTCCGGGGATCCCAAAGCAACATTACTATGCCTGCCGCGCTGACACTGTTAAAGGGGCTGGAAGGCTTTCCAAGAAAAAGACCCAAAAGGTATACCTGCAGCATTATCCCCGCTCTGACACCGCCGGCAGGAAATCCCGCCAGTGCGATATAAGACCAGATAAGCAATGATATGAGAACGATCTTAAGCTTCCCCCTTTTCAGGAGAAGTCCTGCAAATGCTGCCAGTATGCCCACATGGAAGCCTGAAACTGCCAGAAGATGGACTGTCCCTGCATCCCGGTGACTCTCTGTAAGTTTTTTGTCCCTTATACCGAGAGTAAGGGCAAGCATGTAGCCTGACATAAGTTCCGGAAGGTCATCGTCTATTTTTCTCTCCAAAAAATTCCTCCATCGGTAGATCCCCGAAGGAGGTGACGTTACGGCAAGGTCAAGGAGTATGATCTTTTTAACTGCGCCCTTTGATCTCCAGTAAAGGTATTCATCAAAGCCATCTTTTTTGTCCGCCCTTTTGAAATCAAAAACTGCGCCCCTTATACTGACTCCCGAACCCTCAGCAGGAGCAACGGAAGGGTTGGAGTAGGCAACCATCTTTCCATGATCCGTGGATATAAGAAGTGCCCTTCGACGGCCCCATTGCCTGTTTTGCAATACCCTGCCTTCAGATCGGATCGTTGAAGGGACCTGTGGCTCAATACTGATCCTGTAACTGAGGCAGAGAGATGCAGAGAATGTCAGCAGGATTAGAAGCGCGAAAGATGAGTTCCACCCGTCTACAGGACAGAGGGTCCCGGTAAATACCCATGATGATGCTGCAAGAACTGAAATAACTGATGATAGAAGCGGGGAATATCCGAGATAAGAAGCATAGAGTGAAAAGCTGATACCGAGGAGGGTAACGAAGGCCGGAGCGTATGAGAGCGGGCCGTTCCTCCTATTGCGCAACTGTCACTAGATTCTTTACTGCGTCATATTTGGCGGGTCCTATGCCTTTGATAAGAAGGAGGTCTTCTGCCCTCTTATATGCCCCGTTTTTCTCTCTGTGATCGATTATTAACTGGGCAGTTTTTGGACCTACTCCCGGAAGTTTTTCTAAATCTTCCTGCATTGCTGTATTGATATTTATGAGACCTGCGGATGCCTTTGGACCGATACTGCCGACGCTGGAAGTCGGCTGGGCAGGTCCGGCAGGTACCTGCTGCAAGGGCACATTTTCTTTCTTTGCAGGAAATTTAATGTGCGCGCCATCCTGAAGCATTGCAGCCAGATTAACTGCTTCCTGATCCGCTTCAGCAGCAAAACCGCCTGCTGCCTCGAGGGCATTGTAGATCCTTGATCCTGTAGGTATCCTGTAGACACCGGGCTTTTTGACGGAACCGGTTATGTAAACGACCCACTCTTCTTTTACAGCCTCAGGCTGAACGGGAACTACAGAAACTGCCTGAGAGGAAGATGTGGCTGCCGGGGCTGATGTCGAAACATCGATCGTATCTTCCATTACCGGCATCATATCTACTGTTTTTTTTCCTGCTGTGTCCTCTCCAAAGCGGCCTTTGAAAGAATGGAGGAGTATTGCTGCAGAAAAAAAGCATATCAATCCCAGGATCAACAATAAATAGTTACGTCGTTTTCCGCCCTCTCCAAACATCAGAAGACCCCTTTTCTAAATTATTTCTCCTTCAAGCGACCAGTGGCTGGCCCTGATTATCTTCACATCCATATATCTGCCCATGCACTCCGGTCCGCCTTTGACAATAACCACCTTGTCCGTTTTTGTCCTTCCCTGGAGCGAACCCTCTCCCCTGGGCGCAGGTCCGTCAACAAGTATCTCAAATTTTCTGCCGACATATTCTTCGTTGAGCTCACGAGCCAGCTGCGACTGAAGTGCGTTTATCTCGTTGAGCCTGGCTGCCTTTACTTTGTTGTCGATCTGCCCTTCCATAATGGCAGCCTTCGTGCCCTCTCTGGGCGAGTAGGCAGCTGTATGTATTATATCGAACCTGAGTTCCTTGAGCAGGTCATAAGAATCCCTGAAGTCATCTTCCGTCTCCTGAGGAAATCCGACTATCAGGTCTGTGGTCAGGCTGACATCGGGAAGGACGGAGCGTATCCTTTTTACCAGTTCAATGTACTGGCTCCTTGTGTAACCCCTGTTCATCTCTTTCAGTATCCTGTCGCTTCCCGACTGCACAGGAAGGTTTATCGCCCGGCATATCAACGGGGTACCGGCCATTACTTCAAGAATATCCTCATCAAAATCCTTGGGATGTGAGGTCGCAAAACGGAGGCGCCGGATCCCTTCGATCTTTGAGATGTCCTTTAGAAGGGAGGCAAAACCATATTCACCCTTTTTATCTTTGCCGTAAGCATCAACGTTCTGGCCGAGCAGTGTTATTTCTGAAACACCTGATGCCGCAAGAGCTTCTGCCTCTTTTATTATTTCGGCGTGCCCCCTTGACTGGAGCCTTCCCCTTACGTAAGGTACGATGCAGTAAGTGCAGAACCTGTCACAGCCATAAGTTATCGTTACATACGCTTTAAATGGATTCGTGCGTTCTGTGGGCACCACTTCAAGGTCTTCAAGGGCTCTCGGGTCATCGTCCATAAAAAATCTCTGCGCGCCGTCCGAGAATGAGTCCTCTATTCCCTGCGGCACCAGACCAAGATGCCTGGGTCCGGAGACAAGCCTCACACATGGAAATTTTTTTGATATCGACAGGCCTATCCTCTGTGCCATGCACCCTACCAGTGCCACCGCAGGCGATCCCGTCTTCCTGTATCGGAGATCGTAGCGCCCTATTTCACTGGCTACCTTCTGCTCCGCCTTTTCCCTTATGCTGCAGGTGACCAGGATAATTACATCTGCGTTCTCTTCCGGGACCTCTTTCCAACCCATGTGGATCATCGACGTCCTTATCCTGTCTCCGTCGTATGAGTTCATCTGACAACCAAATACTTTTATTGCAAAGCTTTTCAAACTTTTATCTCCTTTATCCCTTTTTGTTTACCCTAGGCATTATATGCCTTGACGAAGAAACTTTCCACTTTGCGTTGTATAATATATCGGTATCGGAGGTGCGCTGATGAAAAAAACTATTATCTTCTCTCTTGCACTGCTAGTGCTTTTCTTTAATATTTCCCTCTCTTCGGCACAGATGACGGACGCCCTTCCCGAGATTCCGGGATGGATCAACGGCGAGCTGAGAAAGACTGAATTTGACACTGTTTCAGGCAAAAGGGGCTTCTGGCTCGAAAGGGATTACCGGAACAACGCAGGTGTGCCTTTTCATGCAGTGTGGATGGAGGGTTCCGGAGACAAAGGCTGGGCTCCTCCGGAAAAAGAGGTCTCGGCCGATGACGGGCCGCTGGGAACAGGAGCTTCATACAAGACTCTTTCTGTAAAAGGAGAGAAAGCAATACTTGAACATCACCCGGTCACCGGCTACAGCCTTTCTGTAAAAGTAGGCAAAAAGGGGACGCTCACGCTGGAGTCGATAATAGCCACTGAGGGAGAGATGTCAGCCGCTGCGGAAGTCCTGGTCGGCAGGATCAACTGACATCTCACTAAAGGAGATATCGCATGACTGAAAAAAAGATAAAAATATTAAAAGATGGACCATACCTTGTATCCGGAGATATTGACCTCTCAGAAAAGATCATCCTGCCTGAGAAAGACAATACAAAGGATGCCAAATATGTGTGGGAAGATGCGGGCAGCATCAAACACGATAAAAACTATGCACTCTGTCGTTGCGGGGCCTCAAGAAAACATCCCTTCTGCGACGGAAGCCACAAGGATATCAACTTTGACGGAACTGAGACTGCTTGCAGGGAGCTATACAGGGACCGTGCTGAGCTCATAAAGGGCAACAATGTAGATCTGCTGGACGACGGCAGGTGTGCCGGCGCAAGATTCTGCTACAGGAAAACCGGAGACGCGTGGTATCTGGCCACATGTGAGGACAACTCAGAAAAAACCGTATGTGAAGCAGTCAAGTCAGCTTCAGAATGCCCGGCAGGCAGACTCACAGCAATTGCAAGAGATGGTTCCTGCATAGAACCTGAACTTGATCAGGCAATAGAAATAACTCAGGATCCCGAAAATGACGTAAGCGGCGGGATATATGTAAAAGGCGGCATCCCCCTCGTCTCTGCCGACGGATCTGAATATGAGATCAGAAATCGGATCGTATTATGCAGATGCGGAAAATCAAAGAACAAACCCTTTTGCGACGGGGCCCACGTAGATTCAAATTTTAAAGATAAGGGCAGTATTAAAGGCTAAAACAACAAACAAAACACAATGATTTATAATTATTTAAGCCAGTCCCCCTGATCGTGAAGATGTCACTGTTCGATCAGGGGGACTGGCCATTTTACGCTTCTTTCATACCGGAGACTACTGATCCAGCCAGTCGTTCTCCCGGCTGGTACCGATGGCATCAAGCTCAAATGGCGTTGTCTGGTAGACAAAATAATTCAGCCAGTTGAAAAAGAGAAGATTGGCGCTGCTCCTCCATGTCACCAGAGGCTTCCTTGTGTCGTCATCATCAGGATAGTAGTTCTTCGGGACCTCGATCGGCAGACCCGCATTCTTGTCCCTCAGATATTCTTTTTCGAGGGTAAGCGCGTCGTACTCGGAGTGCCCGGTTATGAATATCTGTTTGCCCTGTTCTGTCTTGATCACGTATACTCCCGCTTCTTCCGAAGAAGCCAGTATCTGCAGCTCAGGCACCGCTTCGACATCCTCCCTGTGTATCGTTGTGTGGCGGGAATGGGGTGCCATGAATACATCATCGAACCCCCTGAAAAGCATCGAATTTTTGTACTCGACCTCGTGAGGGAATACCCCAAAAAGCTTTTCGGCCATGGGATACTTTTTTATCCCGTAATGGTAGTAGAGCGCCGCCTGAGCTCCCCAGCAAATGTGGAGGGTGCTGTAAACATGGGTCTTGCTCCACTCCATTATCCTGCACAGTTCATCCCAATATTCCACATCTTCAAATTCCATCAGTTCAACAGGCGAGCCTGTAATAACAAGTCCGTCAAACTTTCTCTCTTTCACATCTTCAAATGTTTCATAAAAGGCCAGCAGATGTTCACGGCTCGTGTTCTTCGCCTCGTATGTCGCGGTCTGAAGAAGTGTAAGTTCGACTTGAAGAGGCGAATTGCTCAGCAGGCGCGCGAACTGCGTCTCAGTTTCGATCTTGGTCGGCATAAGGTTCAGCAGTGCGACCCGGAGCGGTCGTATATCCTGCTTTGCTGCGCGCACTTCATGCATAACGAAAATATTTTCATTCAAAAGTGTCTGTGTTGCCGGAAGGCTGTCCGGTATCTTGATAGGCATCTATATGCCCCCTCTCTTTTATTTATACTAATAAAAAGGCAGCCCATTTCGAAAAATGGACTGCCTTGGTAGTTTTTATCGGATCTCGCGCCGCATCAGGGCCGCGAACTGCCGTTATAAACTCCAAAGGCACTCCAGCGCATCATCATGCAGCACATTAGCATCATCGTATAACTGTTCTTTGACATAGCGCTTCCTCCTTTGGCCAGTTTCCGGAAATTTTAATTACTCAGCGGCTAAAAGTCAAGGATCCATTTATAAACATGTTTACAGCGGACCTATGCCTCGTTAGAATTAGATATGACAGTTAATATTCCTTATGAGAAAGGTGATAGCCGTGGCTGCTGAAGAGAAACTCAAGGAGTTGGGGATAGAGCTTTTTGCCGACATCAGGCCTATCGGCAGCTATGTTCCTTTTGTCAGGACCGGGAATCTGGTCTACGTTTCGGGACAGGGACCAAGCATAAAGGGAAAGTACATCGACTACATCGGGAAGGTCGGCGGCGGCATTTCAAAGGAGAAGGCTAAAGAAGCGGCAAGGGCGACTGCGGTAAACCTCATCTCCATCCTGAAAAATGCGGTCGGGGATCTTGACCGTATTGAGAAGATAGTCAGCCTACATGGATACGTCAACAGCACACCGGATTTCACAGAGCAGCCATATGTCGTTGACGGAGCTTCGGAGTTGTTTGTAGAACTGTTCGGAGAAAAGGGCAGACATTCAAGATGTGCAGTTTCCGCACCCTCCCTGCCCCTCGACATCTGCGTTGAGATAGAACTGATCGCTGAAATAAATTAAGAAACGGGGTGTAGCATATGAAAACGATAGGCATCATCGGGGGCCTGGCATGGCAGTCATCTGCCGAACTTTACAGGATGATCAACGAGCTTGTAAACAAAAAGCTTGGAGGCCAGCATTCCTGCAAATGCGTCATGTATTCTGTCGATCTCGATCCAATTCTCATTCTCAGGGATGAAGAAAAATGGGATGAACTGGCGAATATCATCGAAGATGCTATAAGAAGGGTCGAGGCCGCAGGCGCCGACTTTACCGTGATAGTATCCAACACCATGCACAAGACTGTCGATGTCATAAAGGACAGGGTCTCAAAGCCGATCCTGCATATAGCTGACGTAACTGCGCAGGCAATACTTGACAGGGGCTTTAAGACCGTCGGCCTTATGGGCACCAAATTCACACTGACCCAGGATTTCTATAAGGCCAAAATGGAGAGGGACTATGGAATAAAGATCCTGGTTCCCGACGAAGATGACATCGCTTTCATCCATCATGTCATTTACGAAGAGCTCGACTTCAGCATCTTCAGCCCCGAGTCATCAAAACGTTTTGTAGAGATCATCGAAAAAATGGGGAGCCGCGGGGCAGAAGGCGTAATCCTCGGATGCACGGAAATTCCGCTGCTCGTTAAACAGGAACAGACAAACATCCCTCTATTCGATACAACAACTCTGCTTGCAGAAGCAGCAGTGAAAGAAGCTCTGGTAGAATAAAGAATCAACGAAAAAACATAACAGCCTTATCATTATCCTGAACAAGAAAGAGACCTTTCAAAGGTCTCTTCTTGTACAAAATCACATTACAGGTTAAAAGATATCCTGAAAAAAAGACTCTCAACGGCTGTAAATCGGGTTAGATGCCAATGCGGCCCTGGGATGAAAAAATATTTAACATAACTATTACAAAAAGGCCAAGTGCGATAACGAGTACGATCGCCCACACCCTTGCTCCCGCATCATCTTCCATGTTGAAAAATTTTTTACCGAAGAACCAGGCTCCGCATCATAACGGAGGGACAAATAATTTTTGACAAAAAAACAGACCCCTATACAGGGCCTGTTGAGTTATTGGTGGAGACGCGGAGATTCGAACTCCGGTCCAACAGGGGCCAATCTGGGAGGCACTACGAGTGTAGTCTCTGTTTTAATTTCGGATCTGCGGCTCCCAAAGACAGGATCCGCATTTCCAAGCCTTCCCTAGAGTCTCGAACCTCTCCCAGAAAGCGCTGAAGAGATCCCAGTCATCTTTGTGACACTCTTCTAAAGCCCAATGACGGAAGCTTTAGAGAGCGCGCCGCTTACTTAAGCAGCGAGTGCGTAATCGTTATTGACGATTATTGTTTTGGAGCCGGATTAACGAGGATTCCCCATCCTCGACCCGCTCCTCCCGATCCTCCAACCTGCTGTCGAAACCATACGTCCCCTTATGTACGAGCCTGGTAATTCGAGCCCGTTTTCAATACTGCAGATGATCAGCTTTCGCGCGACCTGTTGCGGATAGCCCGCTCCATTTCGCGGTTGGCATCTTTCTCTGCTGCAGTATCTCTTTTGTCATGGAGCTGCTTGCCTTTTGCTACGGCAATTTCGCATTTCGCCCATCTTCCCTGCTTGATGTATATCTTCAGGGGCACGAGCGTAAGACCTTTTTCTCTTGTTTTTGCCAGAAGTTTCCTTATCTCAGACTTATGAACGAGAAGTTTCCTGGGCCTCAAAGGTTCTTTGTTGTAGTAGCTTCCCTTTTCGTAGGGTGATATATGAACGTTGTAAAGCCATAACTCTCCGTTCTCTACCCTGGCATATCCGTCCTTGAGGTTTATCTGGCCTTCCCTTACTGATTTGATCTCTGTTCCCGAAAGGACCAGTCCGGCTTCAAAAGACTCTACTATGAAATACTCATGCCGCGCTTTACGGTTTTGAGCGACGGTCTTATCCTCAGGCACAGAAATCACCTCACTTGAAGACTATAACAGATTGAACAGCGATAGTCAAATACGGAAAATTGCTGAAAAACAAAACCCCCGGCGTTTGCCGGGGGCATTATTTCGAGATGGTCGGGGCGAGAAGATTTGAACTTCCGACCTCCTGGTCCCGAACCAGGCGCGCTAACCAGACTGCGCTACGCCCCGGAAGCAGCGCAAATTATAGCATTCTAACCGGACCGCGTCAAATACCTGAAGCACGTATCAGCCGGTCCTTCAAAGCCCGTCCGATACCGCTCTCATCAGGTATCTGAGCGATAATAATTTCCGCTCCGCTTTTTTCGATCACCCTTAGGGCACGGAAAAGTTCTTTGGCATATTCTTCTGTATCCCTGAAAATTATCTTTACGGCAGGTGAATGCTCCGGTTCGGATGTCCCTATCCATGCCCACTTTTTGCCTTCTGCCTCATTGCTGTATGAACTGTCCGTCAGGACAAGGGGGACCCTTGGAGCATAGTGTCTGTAGCGTGTTCCGGGAGAACGTTTTATCGACTCACCGTCACATGGTAAAAGGACCGGTATATCGAGTGCTTTCTCTATCTTTTCTTTGGAGACTCCGCCCGGCCTCAGGAGCACAGGATCTTCCCCGCTCACATCAAGTACGGTGGATTCAAGTCCGACCTCCGCAGGTCCGCCGTCAAGGACCATCGACACTGCATCTCCGATGTCCTCTCTCACCGTAACCGCGTCTGTGGGGCTCGGCCTTCCGCTTCTGTTGGCGCTTGGAGCAGCGATCGGAACTCCTGCGGCTCGGATAAGCTCAAGTGCTATCGCGTTATCCGGCATTCTTATTGCCGCAGTATCCAGTCCTCCCCGTGTGACCACCGGAACTGTTTCCTTTGCTTTCAAAACAAGGGATAGTGGTCCGGGCCAGAAAGTGTCCATAAGGAACCTTGCCCGCCAGTTGAGCTCGACCACCGACTCGGCCATTTTTATGTCGCAGACATGGATTATCAGAGGGTTGTCTGAAGGGCGTCCTTTGGCAGAATATATCTTCGTTACTGCTTCAGCATCAAGGGCGTTTGCACCAAGGCCGTAGACTGTTTCGGTAGGAAAGCCTACAAGCTCTCCGGAAAGTATTTTTTGGGCTGCCAGCCGTATCTCCGAGAGCATATCATCATTGATCCCGGTCTTTCTTTCTTCCAGCTTCTCTTCCATTCTGCTCATCATGGCCGGATCGGTCCTTCGTTGTACTTGCTGAAGAAATCCCTCCGGAACTGTGGATAGCTGCCCTCTATTATTGCCCTTCTGGCATCCCTCATCAGGTTGACAAGGAAATAGAGGTTGTGCCAGCTGCAAAGCCTCGCGGCAAGTATCTCTCCTGCAGTATATAGGTGCCTGATGTAGGCTCTTGTAAAATTCCTGCAAGTGTAGCATCCGCATGATGGGTCTATCGGAGAGAAGTCCCTCGCAAATCCTCTGTTCTTGAGGTTGAGCTTTCCAAAGCTCGTCAGAACTCCGCCGTTTCTTCCGTTCCTCGTGGGGAGGACGCAGTCGAACATATCTATGCCTCGCGCCACACCCTCGATAAGGTTGGCAGGATGTCCGACACCCATCAGGTAACGGGGCTTGTTCACGGGCATTTCGGGGCATAGGGCTTCAAGGATCCTGTACATATCCGCATGGGATTCCCCTACGGAGAGGCCTCCTATGCCGTAACCGGGAAAACCTATTTCTTCAAGTCTTTTTATGCATTCTATCCGCTGGACTTCAAACATAGAACCCTGTACTATCCCGAAAAGGGCCTGGTCCTCTCTTGAATGATGTTCCTTGCATCTCCCGGCCCAGCTTATAGTCCTCTCCATGGCGGCCCTTGAATACTCTTCGGTGGTCGGCCAGACGACGCATTCGTCAAAAGCCATCGCTATATCGCTGCCAAGCTTCTGCTGTATGTCCATGGAATCTTCGGGACGCATGAAGTGTTTGCTGCCGTCAAGGTGGGACCTGAACTCGACACCTTCATCCGTTATCTTTCTCAGTTCTGAGAGGGAGAAGACTTGAAATCCGCCGCTGTCGGTAAGTATGGGGTGATGCCATTGCATGAACTTATGCAGCCCGCCTGCCTCTTCAACGATATCAGCTCCAGGACGCATGTAGAGGTGGTATGTGTTCCCGAGGATTATCTGAGCTCCGATCTCTTCAAGTTCCGGCGGCGTCATCGCTTTAACAGTGGCCTGAGTGCCAACAGGCATGAAGACAGGGGTCTCTATTACACCGTGCGGTGTAATAAGCTCTCCTGCACGGGCGCCCGTCTCAGGACATTCTGCTATTAGCCTGTACTCAAACATTATCGGCACCTCCCCAGCAGAAGAGCCTTTCACCGTTCTCTTTGACAGATGCGGCAAACTCTTCGAGCGACATTCCCTTGAGCATCGATATCATTTCATAAACATCACGGACATGGCACGGCTCGTTCGTCCTGCCTCTTAGCTGCTGCGGGGCAAGGTATGGGGAATCTGTCTCGCAAAGTATCCTGTCAAGAGGGACTGTGTCCATCGCTATCTCGCGAAGCGCCTTGTTTTTGGGATATGTGACAGGTCCCGCGAAAGATATGTAAAAACCCATCTCGAGTGCATCGATCGCATTCTGCCTGTCTCCGGAAAAACAATGGATGACTCCGCCGATCAGGTCGGCGGATTCCTCTTTTAGAATAGCCAGCGTCTCGGAATTGGCATCTCCTGATGACCTCTTTGCAGAATCTCTTACATGGATAACGACCGGTTTGTTTATTTTTTTTGCAAGGCGTATCTGGGAGCGGAATACCTCCCGCTGTATCTCCCTTGGGGAATTGTCATAGTAGAAATCCAGCCCTATCTCGCCGACTGCGGAAACCTTACTGCTCTTGGCAAGTAACTCCAGCTCTTCGGGAAGTCCCTCAGAAACGGAGGAAGCTTCGTGAGGATGGACCCCTGCAAGTGCCCAGATCTCCGGCGCTCCTTCGTGTTTTTCAGCCAGAGTTACTGCCTCCCTGGTCGAAGCCAGATCTGCTGAAGCAAAAAGCAGACGCTTCACATCAGATTTAAGGGCGTTTCCTAAAACTTCGGAAAGACCGTCCGGATAATATTCTTTGTTCAAATGGCAATGAGTATCTACAAGAAACATACTTCTGCCCCTTTCATAAATAGAGGAGGGCTCAGGCTTATCCACCTGCCGTACCAATTAAGTTCATATCATGCCCGCTTAAAAGGACTGCTCCTCCCCTCTTGTTGACTCAGGGAGGAGTATGTCCGTTACAGTCAGGCTGTCGCTTTTCAGTTCTTTTAGAGACCGGCCCGTTGTGCCCGCCCCCGATATTTTTTAGTGGACTCTGCTTCCTATCGGTATGGAATCATCCATTACCGTCAGAAGCGTGAGAGATTCCTTTCTGGTATCAGGGCTTTCTGCTGCGAGAAGCATCCCGTTGCTGGGAACTCCGCGGAATTTAGCCGGTTTGAGGTTGCACAGCACCACTATCTTTTTGCCTTCAAGCTCTTCGGGCTTGAAGAACTCCCTGATGCTCGAGACTATCGTGCGTTTTTCGTAGCCAAGGTCGAGGCTCAGGATGTAAAGCTTGTCCGCCTTGGGAACTACGTCGACCTTTTCGACCAGCGCTACCCTGAATTCCAGTTTACTGAAATCTTCTATCCCAATTTCCGCTTCGTGGTCATCGAAATTATAAAATGCTGTGGGGTCAGCAGCCGCCCTCTTTTCAAGATCACGGGCCTCTTTTTCTATTTTCCATTTATCAATGTCGATGCGCGGGAAGAGTATGGATCCTTTCTTCACTGTCACAGGGCTCTCTGTGCCACACCATGACCATGAAGCACGTCCTCCGTCAAGCGGACTTCCTGTCAGGCCAAGCTGTTCCCAGATACGGGCGGACGTCTCAGGCATAAAGGGGGCTGCAAGGACTGCGGAAAGCCGCAGTGATTCCCAAAGTGTCCTGAGGACGGCGTCAAGCCTTTCGATCTCGCCCTCTTTCCCCAGCTTCCATGGCTGTGTCTCATCAATGTATTTGTTTGAACGGCTGATAAATGTCCAGAGAGCTTTCAGGGCGTCGTCGAAAGCAAAACGATCCATGAATGTCTCCATGTCCTTAACTGTTTTGTTTGCAAGATCCTCTATCTCTTTATCGATATCCTCGCTCTTAAAGTTTTTCGGGAGTTCCCCTCCGCGGAATTTCTCGATCATCTGGAGGCTTCTGCTTAGAAGGTTTCCAAGATCGTTTGCCAGGTCTGAATTTATCCTGTGTACCATGGCATTTTCAGAGAAATCTCCGTCGTTTCCGAAAGGAACTTCGCGAAGCACGAAATAACGGAACGCGTCCACACCGTAAAGATCGGCCATTTCAAAGGGATCTACAACATTGCCGACGGATTTTGACATCTTTTCGCCTTCAACAGTCCACCATCCGTGCGCAAAGACCCTGACAGGCGGGTTTACACCGAGTGCAAGGAGCATGGCCGGCCATATGACACAGTGGAACCTTATTATGTCTTTTCCGACAAGGTGGCGCACCGCAGGCCAGTATGTCTGCCACAGACCTCCCTCTTCAGGGAAGTTGAGGGCCGAGAGATAGTTGATGAGGGCATCGAACCATACATAAATTACATGCTTCTCGTCTCCCGGAAGCGGAATCCCCCAGTCAAGGGTCGTACGCGAGACAGACTGGTCACGAAGACCGCTCTTAATAAAACTGATTATCTCGTTGTACCTTGACCTGGGCATTATTGCTTCGGGGTTTTCTTCATAGTACTTGAGCAGTGGCTCTGCATACTTAGAAAGTTTAAAGAAATATGTCTCTTCGGTCATCTTTGTAAGCGGCCGGTGACAGTCGGGGCATGTGTTGCCTTCTCCCATCTGGGCTTCTGGGACGTATGTTTCGCATGGGACACAGTACCATCCCTCGTACTCTCCCTTGTATATATCACCGTTGGCCATGAGACGCCTGAATATTTCCTGGACCACTTTTTCATGCCTGGGTTCCGTAGTCCTTATGAAATCATCATTGGATATGTTAAGAACGCCCCAAAGCCTCTGGAAATTCAGCACGACCTCATCGCAAAGCTCTTTTGGCGTGATGCCTCTTTTCTCAGCGACTGTCTGGATCTTCTGACCATGTTCATCGGTGCCGGTAAGAAACCAGGTATTTTCTCCCCCGGCCTTGTGCCAGCGGGCCAGGACGTCAGCCGCTATGGTCGTGTATGCGTGCCCGATATGGGGAACATCGTTGACATAGTATATCGGTGTGGTTATGTAGAAATTTTCTTTGGACATTTATACTACCTCCCCGGTACAGTTCTCAAGAATGTACCGTTTTATTCTGTTTCGTGGGATACAATACTTTATCGAGAGCAAGTTTGCAACATTTTTTGTCGATTCACCCGCTTTGCACATCATAAGCACCTCGTCCATCCAGACGCCATCATCAAGGACCGGAACTGTCTCTTTTGCTCCCTCGACTATGCAGACAAACTCTCCCCTTATCTTGTCCTCGCTGATGACGTCCTTAAATGTCAAAAGAGTGCCTCTGATCGATTCCTGATGCACCTTGCTGATCTCTTTGACTAGCACTGCGGGCCTGTCTCCGAGTATACTCCCCATCAATTCTAATTCTTTCAGAAGCCTGTGCGGAGCCATATAGAAAACGAGGGTCTGCATGTTGTGCCTTAGCTCTTCAAGCCTGGATTTTTTTGCTTCTTTTTTCCCATCCAGGAAGCCTATAAAGGTAAACGAGTCCATCCCCATCCCTGAAAGCAGTATCGCCGGAAGGAGCGCGTTTGCGCCTGGGAGAACATCCATGGGAAGACCCTTTTCGATGACAGCCTGTATGAGTATCATCCCCGGGTCTGATATTCCGGGTGTGCCGGCGTCTGATACCAGTGCTACAGTCTCCCCCTCGCGTATTCGTTTAAGCAGGGTCTCAAGCCTCTCCGTCTCGTTGAACTTGTGGTATGAGATGAGGGGCTTCTTTATCTCGTAATGGTTCAGCAGCTTCAGTGTGTGCCTGGTATCCTCGCATGCGATAATGTCCGCCTCACGAAGTGCCCTGAGGCCTCTTATCGTCATGTCTTCCAGATTGCCTATCGGTGTCGGGACAACTATAAGGGGCATTTTACTCTCCTCCCGTTGTGTAGGCTTCCAGCAGCTGCGGGGTCTCTTTCCCCTCTTCGTCAAGGACGAATAAGGGATTTTCGATCCTGAGTCCATGCTTTGAGGCCCTCACTGCTTCTATAAGGACCACCGATGCTTCTGCGCCGGGTTTTGGATGAACTGACCTGAACCTTTTGGGCGCTATGTTGTATTTGTCCAGCAATGCCAAAAGTTCTCCCACTCTTCCCGCATGTATTACGATATCAAGGTATCCCTTGTTTTTCAAAAGATAACGGCATGCCTGTATTAGTTCCTCAAGCGTGCAATTCAAACCGTTCAGCGCTGTGGCAAGAGCCGTTGAAGGACTTAGACTGCCGCTTTTTTTCTCAAAGTAAGGCGGGTTTACTGCCACTCTGTCAAAGCTCTGTGCTTTCCATATCTTTCTGTGATCCCTTATATCCCCGGTGTAAAATTTTGCTTTATCTTCCAGGCCGTTTTCCACAGCATTTTCTGCTGCCATCTCTATAAGGTGGGACTGGATGTCAACGCCTTCAACATTATGACCGCGTTTTGCAAGGATCAGGGAAACGGCTCCGTGCGCACAACCAATTTCAAGCACCCTCTCGCCCTTTTTGGGTCTTGTGAAATGGGCAAGAAGTATCGTGTCAAGGTTGACCCTGGGTCCCTCGTTCTCGGGGGGCTGTTTTATCTTCAGTTCGCCCCTGAGCAGATCTTCGCGGCCTTCATTCATCAGGCCCAGTCCTCCAGCCTAACTCCTATGACCTGGGAAAGCCCCGGTTCGGAGAGAGTGACTCCGTAAAGGACGTCGGCCCTTTCCATGGTCACCCGCCTGTGTGTCATGGCTAGTACCTGCCTGTTCTTTGCATATTCTTTGGCAAGCTCGGAGAACCTTCTGAGGTTGACCTCGTCAAGCGCGGCATCTACCTCGTCCAGCACTGCGAGAGGACAGCCGGCGACTTCCATCGATGCAAAAAGAAGCGATATGGCGGCAAGAGACTGTTCCCCTCCAGAGAGCTGGTTTATGCTCTGGGGATGTTTTCCGGGAGGCCTTGCAACTACATCGACACCGGTATCCCATATCGTCTCTCCCTCAATCATCTCAAGGTGGGCTTCCCCACCTCCGAACAGCCTCTGGAAGAGGGAGCAGAACCTGTTGTCCACTTCCTGAAGAGCATCAGAGAAGACCTTATATGCCTGCCTGTCCGCATCTGAAATGAGTCTTTCAAGCTCCGCTGCGCTGGCCCTTACGTCATCAAGGTGTTCGCCCATGAAGGCAAGCCTGTCCCTGAGGTTTCTGTCCTCTGATAAAACTCCCATGTCAACTTCGCCGAAGGCTTTGATCTTCCTGTCTCCGTCGCGAATGTTCTTTCTGAGGTCTTCAATATCCTCATCCTCAGGCAATGCCGATCCCCCCGGATATGGGTACTGATCTTCCCAGGTATTTACCAGCTCCTCAAGTTCCCTCTCCGTCTCTCCCCTCTTGATTTCAAAAGCGGAGACCCTTTCGAGGGCAGATCTTGAGCGCAGGTCTGCAGAGACCGTTTTTTTCCTGATCAGGTCCCTTTTCGATTCCAGCTTTGAAAAGCCGCTTACGTGCTTTTCTATCTCTTCCGTGAGGACCTTACGTCTTTCAAAAATGTCAAGACAGCCTTTACCTACCCTTGCAAGGCCGGCCCTTTCGCGTACACACCTCTGGTCGAGCTCTGATATTTCTTCATCCAGGCTCCATATCTTGCGCTCTTCAGACCTGATCTCATTGCTGACTCTCTCCATGAGTGCAAACCTGGAGCTAAGCCTCTCTGCCATAACGGCAGCTTCTGAGCGAAGTCTCTCTCTCTCTTCAATGATCAGATGATCATCCTCAAGTTTTGACGGACTGTCCCATTTTTTCTCGAGGTCTGACAGGGATGAAAGCACGGAATTCCAATGCCTGCCTTCTTCTGCGACTGCTTCCAGTATCCTTCCCCGTTCGCCTTCTATCCTCTTCTGTTCTTTTGAGTAAGAGGCTTTTTCATCTTCCAGGATGGCGATCCTTCCGTCAAATTCCCTTATCCTCCTGGTATATTCTTCCTTCTGTTCTGATACCCTGAGCTCCTGTGCTTCCGCATCTTTGAACTCTTTCGCAAGATGTTCAGCAGTTGATGTGAAGCTTGCAGCATCCTGCTCAAGTTTCACAAGCTGGGCTTTCATTTCTATGGTCTTCCCTGATTTTTGAGATCTTCCGCCCGATACAGTTCCTCCCGGCTGGAAGACATCGCCTTCAAGCGTGGCAACGGGTCCTTTGAATCCTGACCTGACGAGATCCTGTCCGACTGCATACGACTCAACGATCAGAAGGTCGCCCATTATTTGCTGAATAGCGGGGAGCCAGTGCTCGTCTACTTTGAGCAGATCTATCGCCCATCCGGTTATCCCTTCTTTGGGCAGCCTGAACTGCTTGTCGGGATACCTGGGTCGGCATCTTTCAAGGGGAAGGAATGTCGCTCTCCCTATCGAGTTGACTTTCAGTTTGTCTATGCATCGGCCTGCTTCTTCAAGATCCTCGACCAGAAGCTGGAACTGCCGGCCTCCAAGATAGGCCTCAAGTGCGGTCGAGTAGATCGGATCACAGGTGAAGACATCAACTACGGCATGAGGTGATGCATCAAGCCTGTTCAGCCTTGCTGCCGAGAGAAGGTACTGGACAGGACGGGGGTAGAGGTCAGCCTGCATAGCCTCCGTCACTTCGTTGAGTTTTGACCTCGAGTTGGAGGCTTCCCTCCGGGCGCGCTGCAGTTCCGCCGCAAGTGTCTGGACTTTGGCGTAGAGATCACCGTGCAGGGAGACTATCTCATCTTGCTCTTTTAACTGCCTGTCTCTTTCTTTTACCAGCTTCTTTATCTCTGCATCTATATCTTTGCCGGGGTCCGGTGCGCCCTCTTTTTTATTCCTGATCTCGAGCAGGTCTTTGCCGAGGAATGAAAGTTTTGCTTTGATCTGCTGCAGTTCGGCCTCGAGACGGCCCTTTTCATTGTTCCATGCTTCCCTCTGCTCTTTTTCCTCTTTGAGGCGGAGGTTGTATTCCTGCCATTTTTTCTCTATTATCTCAAGTGCCTTTTGTCCTGCTTCAAGTTCTTCCCGTGCCTTTTTATTCTCTTCCTGAGTCTTTTTCTGCTCTTCCATGAGAACATTCATGTGCTCTTTTGCTTTTCTTCGTTCCTCCGCTGCCTGGTCAAGCCTCTCTTTTGAAGCCTTGAGGTTTGATGCAGAAGCATATCCGGATTTTATCAGCCCGTCGTAACTCTTTTTGCTCTGTTCCAGCTCCCAGGTCTGCTGCTGCTTTTCCCTGGAAAGCAAAACAAGGTCGTTTTCCAGTTTTGTCAGTGCTTTTTTCCATAAGTCAGACCAGCCCAGCACAACTGACTGTTCTTTTTTATATTCTTCGAGGCTTTCATCAAGTTCTGCGATCAAGAGCTCGGACCTGTGCCTTCTGAGCCAGTATAAAAGTTTTCTCTCATCTTCGATCTTATCAAGTATTTCCCTGAGCTCTGACGCTCTGCGGACTTCAGGGGCAATTTCTTCACGGCGTGCCTGGAGTTCAGCCATAACGTTCCTCAGCTGCTCATATTCCTCTTTTACGGTAACAAGCCTGTCAGAGGCGTCCATGCGCCTCTTCCTGTAGACATCTATACCGAACAGGGATTCAAGGCGCATCCTTCTTGCCAGAGGCCTCTGCTGGATGACCTCGGCAACTTCTCCCTGGCCGATGAAAGCGAATCTGTCTCCTTCAAGCTTCCAGTCCCTTTTCGTCTCATCCAGCTCGATCAGTGTTTTTCTGGCATTATCGACAAAAAGTATCGTGTTGCCGTCAGGAGCGGTCACCCTTCTTTTTACTGAACAGGCCCTTGAATCTTCCCTTAGCTGCAGAAGCACCTCCGCTTCTTTTGCTGCCGGAAGGTTTATAGATCCCTGAAAAAGGAGGTCGCTCTGCCTCGATATGCGGAGCCGGCCGGCATGGCTGTCGCCCAACGACCACCTGAGCGCATCAAGTATGTTGCTCTTGCCGCTTCCGTTTGGCCCTACTATTGCCGTGAATCCCGATGAGAGTATAAGGTCGTGGGATCCGCCGAAACTTTTAAATCCCTTAAGCTGAAGACGACTTATGTACAACTGCCCAGCCCTCTCTTTTCTGAAGTGCGTTTATTCTGTGTTCTATCTGACCCAGGCTTCCCTGCGCATCAAGCCTGAATTTACCCCACGAAAACTCAGGACATCCCCTTATGAATATTTTTTTATCAAATTCCTCTTCCCACGATGCCAGAAATGTTTCGGCTATGTACCCGGCTATGGAAGAATATGCCTCGACAAGCAGCGCTTCAGACCTTGAAGACATCGTTATCTTCCTGATGAATCTCTTTATCTGCATCGCGATACTCTCTTCACGCGGTACCCAGCCAAGACCCCCGCAGAAGGGGCAGCCATGGCTAAGTGCAGCTCTTATATCGGTCCTGGCCCTTTTTCTTGTTATCTCTACCAGTCCCAGACCGGTGACTCCATAGACCCTTGCTTTGCATCTGTCGTTCCTGAACAGTTCCTGCAGCTCGTGGATAAGCTCCTGATTCGACTCTTCTGTGTCCATGTCAATAAAATCTACGACAATTATCCCGCCTATGGCGCGAAGCCTGAGCTGTCTGGCTATCTCCTCTGCAGCTTCCATATTTGTCTTGAAGATCGTGTCGTTCAGGTTTTTAGAACCTACAAATTTACCGGTATTGACGTCAATTACCGTAAGAGCCTCGGTCTGGTCGATGACAAGATAGGCTCCGGAAGAAAGCCAGACTTTTCTGTCCTGCAGCTCCAGCAGCTGGTTTTCAATGTTGTATACGTCAAATATCGGCGTTTTGCCTTTGTAGAAGTTTATTTCAATATTTTTGCCTGGAAAGAAGCGCTCTGCAAAAGACTGGATATTATCCCTGTCCTCTTCCGTATCTACAACTATTTCGTCTATATCCTCTGTGAGATCATCCCTGAGGACCCGCTCCAACAGGCCAAGATCTTTGTGTATCAGGCATGGGGCTCCGTTTTTTTCTGCATTGTGCTTTATGGTCTCCCACTGGGCTAGGAGATCCTGTACGTCATTTTCAAGGCTTTCTTTGTCGCAGCCCTCTGCTACTGTTCTGATTATTATTCCGAATCCCTCCGGACGTATCTCCTTCGATATTGATCTCAGGCGGGCTCGCTCATCATTGTCCTCTATTCTTTTGGATACGCCTGTTTCATGTCCGTCCGGAATAAGTACCATGTACCTCCCGGCCAGGGATATCCTCGGAGATACACGGGCTCCTTTGCCCTTTCTGGCATTTTTTACTACCTGGACCAGCATTTCGATCCCGGGTTTTACATCAATGCCATGCACATCATCGAGATAGAGGAAACCGTTCCTGCCATCTCCAAGGTTTAAAAATGCGGAATGCATTCCGGGAAGGACGCTGTCCACCCTGGCCTTGTATATCTCACCTGTCCTCTGATGCTCCAGCATTCTTTCCACGAAGAAATCATAGAGCTTGCCCCTCTCGTCGAGGATCGCTATCCTGATCTCTTCCGGGTCGATAAGATTTGCAACTATTTTTTTTGTCGGTTCGAATGATGTCATGTTCATTCCTCCATGATCAAATGAGAGACAGTATTGTGCCGGTCCCGGCATCCCACGCGCCTACACATTCTCGGACAAGATATAGATCTTTCCATCCCTCGCATATGCCCTCTTCTTTAAGGCTCCTTACAAGATTTCCTGCCCCGCAGTGTTCCAGATCGCCTATAGTAAGCACTGCAGAACCTTGATCGACATAGGCTCCATAAAGTATCCCTGTCCTCTCGATCTCTTTTTGAAGCGTATCCAGCGCATAGCTTCCAAACTCGAAATCAACGCCGCTGATCCTGTATACCGCCGCTGTCGCAAGCTTTGAAAGGGGAAGCCCATCAACTTCAGCGTATTTTAGTATATGTATCCCCTCGGGAAGCTTGCCGTTCCATCTTTCTGCACAGGAATCATCCCACTCATTGAACCAGAAATCAGCGGGTTCCTGCACACCTTTAACTCCTGCCGCAAGCGCAGGTCCGAGGCTGATATGCGGGTGAGGTGAAAAGCCCTGGGTAAATTCCTGTGAAAGACCTGCTCTTCTGGCAGCCCTTGAAAATAAGACCGGCAGATCAAGGTGATTCAAAAAGGTCACCCATCCTTTTTTTTCGAACATTATCCTTATTCTAGGCATCTGAGCAACCTTTCACGGCAGTTCTTCCCTGCCAGCCGCATGCGTTGCATCCTTCCCTGCAGTCGGGTGTCACATCTCCGGTCATAGCCATCTCCCTCTCCCTGAGAAGGAACTGCTTTGAAACTCCGGAATCTATGTGATCCCACGGAAGGAGTTCATCCAGGCCACGTTCCCTGCATGCGTATCCGTCAGGATCGATCCCGAGGTCAGTGAAGACTTCCATCCATCTTTCAAAATTGAAGAATTCCGACCATCCGTCAAAGCGCTCCCCTCTGTTCCACGCTTCTTCAACTGCATCTGCAAGCCTGGCATCACCACGGGCAAATACGCTTTCTATATAGGTCTGCTCCGGCTCATGGTAGGATATGGACACCTTGCGATTCCTTATGTTGTTCTTTACCCACCTGCCCCGCTCCCTCAGTGTATGGCGGTCAAGCTGCGCTTCCCACTGGAAAGGCGTATGGGCTTTTGGGACAAAGCCTGCAAGTGAAACGCTAACATCTCCCCGGCGCTTGTGCCTTTTAGCTATCGAGACTGCTTTGTTGCATATCTCGTGTATACCTGCAAGATCTTCGTCCTTCTCCGTGGGCAGTCCCATCATAAAATAGAGCTTGACCCTGTCCCAGCCATGGGAAAATGTGGCTTCGAGGGCAGCTTCTATGTCCTCGTCAGAAACGCCCTTGTTTATGACATTCCTCAGGTGCTGAGTCCCTGCTTCCGGGGCAAAGGTAAGTCCGCCTTTACGGATCGACTCAAGTTCAGCTGCCATGTTGACCGAGAAGGCGTCGACCCTTAGGCTTGGAAGGCTTAGTTTGATCTGATTGTTTTTAAGCATGGGACCAAATCTTTTAAGTATCTCGCCCATCTCGCTCCAGTCACATGTTGCAAGCGATAGCAGGCCTACTTCTTCCCACCCTGTCTTCTGAAGGAGCTCTTCCACCTGAGCAGCAACTGACTCTGCGCTTCTCTCCCTTACAGGCCTGTCTATCATGCCTGCCTGGCAGAAACGGCACCCCCTGGTGCAGCCTTTGAAGACCTGTACCGCTATCCGGTCATGTACTATACCGGTGTTTGGCACTATCATGTCTTTATTGTAAAAAGCTGAGTCAAGGTCTTCGATTATCCTTCTCATCACAGGTTTATCCGGTTTGATCAGAGGAACATAGACTCCTTGGATCCTTGAAAGCGCCCGTATCTTTTCGTCCCGGCTCCTGCCTTTCAGTTCATGTATCGCCCTTAATACCTCGGGCACCAGTATCTCGCCGTCTCCAACGCAGAACGCATCGATAAACGGCGACATCGGCTCCGGAGCAAGGGCTCCCGGCCCGCCAGCAATGACGATGGGGTCTCCTTCTTTCCGATTTTCAGAACGAAAAGGGATCCCCGCAAGGTCCAGCACCGTCAAAATGTTGGTATATGAAAGTTCATACTGAAGAGTAAAGCCGACAACATCAAACTCTGATACAGGCCTTCTGCTTTCAAGGGCCCAGAGCTTTGTACCCGATGATCTCAGGGCCTCCTCCATATCCGGCCATGGAGTATAGACCCTTTCCGCATCCGCAAATGGGAGAGACTTGGTCAGTCCGTAAAGTATCTGGTACCCCAGATAGCTCATCCCCACTTCGTATACGTCTGGAAAAGCATAACAAATCCTTACTACATCTGAGTCTGAGCTTTTTACCGGGCCGCTTCCCCACTCGCCTCCCGTATACCTTGAAGGTCTCTTGACCGATGCAAGGATGGATCTGCGAGGGTCAGCCCCTCTCTCTGATAACATTTTGATGATCCTCCTGATGCAGAGAATGCTCCTGATCGGGGCATCCCTGCTCTCTAAATTTTACCGGGCAGGAATTATTGTTAATTCCGTCCGTGTAATTTCAATTTAAAACCTGCCCTCTCTCGACACAATGACAACGCTCTGGACCAGCGCCAGCCCTATTGCCACCGCCAGGAGCGAACTTCCTCCGTAACTTATGAGAGGCAGGGGCAGGCCTGTCACAGGCAGCAAACCCATGCTCATTCCGATGCTTTCAGTTATCTGGAACCATATCCATGCTACTATTCCTGCTGTAAGCAGTTTTCCCCTGGTGTCCCTTGTATAATATGCAACGTTGAGCATCCTCAGAAGCATTATCGTAAAAAGTATCAAAATGACCAGACAGCCTATAAAGCCGAACTCTTCAGAAAATACGCTGAAAATGAAATCCGTGTGCGGTTCGGGCAGAAAATGAAGTTTGCCCTGGGTACCGTGAAGGAATCCTTTTCCGAAAAGGCCTCCTGATCCGACAGCTATCCTTGACTGTATTACATTATACCCCGCACCCTGGGGGTCTATTGTAGGATCGATAAATACCATGAGCCTCATTTTCTGATAGGGTTTGAGAAACATCCATGCGGCTGGCAGCATCGCCAGAATAGAGATCACTATGCCCGACAGAAATTTCACTGGCGCTCCCGCTGCTATCAGTACTGCAAAAAGCATCACGGAGTAGACAAGAGAGCTCCCCAGGTCTGGCTGAAGAAGTATCAGGACTATCATGACCCCTCCCAGGCAAACGGCAGCAGCTATGCCTTTCATATCTGTCGGAGGCAGCTTGAAACAAATCTGTGCCAGCGCAAGTGCCAGTATGACCTTGCCCATTTCAGAGGGCTGGATCCTGAAAAAACCAAGATTGAACCAGCTTTGGGATCCCTTTGAAGTATACCCGACTGCCAATAGCAGAACGAGGACCATAACCATAACGGCAAAAAGCGGTCCCGCAAGATCCAGGAACCTCTGATATCCTATCTTTAACACCATCACGTATACGACCGCACTTGCCCCGCCCCAAACCAGCTGGCGAACAGCAAACGAAGAGAGAGTTACGGCCTTATTCGGACTCGCACTGTAAATAGCAGCTATTCCAAGAAGGAACAAAGCTATTGTGGCAAACAGCATTAGCAGATCAATGTTCGACCTGATCTCCCTCCAGCTGCTGCCCTTCTTTTCAGGCATTCTTCTTCCTTCCTCTTACCGGCCTTTGTGAACTCTTAAGCGGGATATTGGCGACCAGAGCAACTGACCGGTTCCGCCTCTCCAGATTCATATTTATTCCCTTTTCATCTATCTCAAGATATTTTTTTAACAGCTTCACCATGTCCACCTTCAACGCTTCAAGTTTCTCGGGAGCGATATCGTTACGATCATGGATAAGGACAAGCTGCAGCCTCTCTTTAGCTACTTCCTTGCTTTTGCCCCCTGAAAAGAATCGTGACAGGAATTCAAACATAATATTTGCCACCTACTTTCCAAAAAACCTGCGAAGGGAAGAGAAGAAACCCTTCTGATTTCCGGAGAGATCCATAAAAGGAACTTCATTGCCGCATATCCTCTTTGCTATGTTCAAAAAAGCCTGAGAAGCTTCTGATCCATTGGAAAATGTAAGCGGTTCACCTTTGTTGGATGAAGTCACTACGCTCTCGTCATCTGGTATCGTGCCGATCAGGTCAACAGCCAGTATGTCCAGTACATCCTGGACGGCAAGCATATCGCCGCGTTTGACCATGTCAGGCTTGATCCTGTTTATAATTAGGCTGATAGGGGCTTTTTCCATCGATTCCAGCAAACCAATGATCCTGTCGGCATCCCTCACTGCCGAAACTTCAGGTGTCGTCACCACCAGAGCTTCGTCAGCACCTGCCGCTGCATTCCTGAATCCGGCTTCAATGCCTGCGGGGCTGTCTATAAGGACATAATCAAATTCGTTTCTGAGCTGCCCGCATATATCCAGCATCTGCTCTGAAGTCACGGCATCCTTGGTCCGTGACTGTGCCGTGGGGATCATGTAGAGATTATTTATCCTCTTGTCTCTTATCAGAGCCTGGTTGAGCCGGCAGGTACCCTCTATGACGTCGACCAGCGTATATACTATCCTGTTTTCAAGACCCATTATCACATCAAGGTTCCTGAGCCCCACATCTCCGTCTACCGCTACAACTTTATGTCCCTCGCTTGCCAGTGCAACAGCCAGGTTGGCGGTAGTTGTTGTTTTTCCCACACCGCCTTTGCCCGATGTAATGACTATTATCCTGCAGTCCATACTTTCATCCTCCTATATCGCAGGCCACTCTGTGAGCAGCACTTCATCCTCGTTAACGGTTATTACTACAGCCTTGCCCCAAATATCAGAACTTTTATCTATTAATCCTACCTTGCGGCCGATCCTGACCTGCCCCGATTCGAAAGATCTTGCAGAGACCGATGCTGTTTCGTCTCCTTGAAATCCCGCATGAGCAAGACCTTTAAGCCTTCCAAGTACAACTATGTGTCCCCCGGCTGAAATCTCTGATCCGACATTGACGTGGCCTGTTACTATCACATCTCCCTCATGCATTATCTTCTGTCCGCCGCGCAGCGTTCCTGTGTAGAATAGCGTTCCGGATCCTTCAGGGCTTGAAAGTCTTTCCTGTCTTGATTTATTATCAAAATCTCCGACAGCTATTCCCAGCCGTTCCAGCGCCGTTGCTGTCTCCTGATCGGTAACGGCCCAGTTGATGACATAACAGCCGGTCGGTTCGATAAAATATTTCCAGATCTTGGCAACAAGGGCAGCCCCAAAGCTTCTGCCCTGCAGATCCATTATGACGCTGCTCCCTTCAAGCAGGGTTTTTCCGTTGACCGTAAGTTCCTCAAACTCTTCAAGTATTTTTTTTTCGCTAAGTTCCTCAGGAACTACGCATCGTAAAATTCCTGTCTGTATACCCTTGAGATGGATCATCATTCTCAAATTCACCCCTATTCTGTTTTAGGCTTGACCGGGGCCGGTTCGGCGTATTTATTCCCATTTATTAACAAGTTGAGCATTTTACCAACTATAGGGCCTGCGACAGCTCCTCCGCCCTTTCCCGCTTCGGCGATGACGACCACTGCGTAGCGCGGCGCGTCTGCCGGAGCATATCCTGCAAACCACGCATGGTCTTCGCCATGGGCGTTCTGAGCCGTGCCGGTCTTTCCTGCGATCTGAACTCCGAAAGAACTTGCGCGCCTTCCGGTGCCTGTGCTTGCAACTTCACGCAGGCCTTCCTGCATTATCTTTATGATCTCAGGAGCTATTTCAAGCTTAGTGTACTCCGGTATCGCTTTAGAATTTATTCGGGGCTTGATCAGTTTGCCTCCGTTGGCTATAGCAGCGTAGGCTCTAAGGAGCTGGACAGGCGTCATAAGGACATAACCCTGTCCTATTGAATAATTGACCGTATCCCCCCCGTACCAGTTCTCCTTTATCCTTTCTTTTTTCCACTCAGGCCCTGCAATAGTTCCTGATATTTCTCCCAAAAGGTCTATTCCTGTCTTTTCCCCGACACCATACTTTCCGGCGGTTTTGATCAGTCTGTCTATCCCCAGCCAGGTAGATGTCTGATAAAAATAAACGTCGCAGGAATCCCTGAGCGCCCTCATGACATTTTCCGTGCCGTGTCCGGTACGGAGCCAGCACCTGAACCGCCTGTCGCCAAGCTCGAAGTATCCCGGACACCTTACTGTTGTGCTTGTGTTGACGACTTTGTTTTCAAGCACAGAGGAAGCCGTAACGATCTTAAACGTTGATGCCGGAGGATATCCGCCGGATATCGCCCTGTTCATCATCGGTCTTTCTTTGTGGTCTGTCAGGGACGCCCATTCCTTGTTTGAGATGCCCCATGTGAAAGGGTTGGGATCGTAGCTTGGGGAGGAATAAAGACATTTTACAGAACCGTCGTTGACATCCATTGCAACGACGGCCCCCCTGAAGCTCCCTATCAGTTCAGCTGCATATCGCTGTGCAGCGAGGTCGATCGTCAGGACTGCATCACTTCCCCTTTGCGGCGGGCTGTAAGATATATCCCTTAGCTTTCTTCCCTTTGCGTCTACTTCTATTACCTCTTCACCGGGCAAACCCTGGAGATCTTCGTCATACCAGGCCTCGATCCCGTTCTTGCCTATCATGTCGCCACCACGGTATGAGCTGTCCTTTCTTGCTTCCAGCTCATCTTTGGTTATCTCTGAAACATAACCGACAACATGTGCGGTAAAATTTCCCGCCGGATAAGTCCTCTTCCAGACAGGGGTGAGGAAGAGCGCCTCACTGAAATTTTTGTCTGTGATCAGTTCCGCGGATTGGGCGAATGTAAGGTTCGATGCAACTGTTATCGCACGGTAAGGTGCGGAATACTGCTTTTCTATCAGTATCTTCAGTTCTTCTTCGTTGATCGGGATCCCATTTCTCATAAGGATCGACGAAACTAGTTTTATGTTGCCTTCCCGCTGAAGATCCACCGGATATCCGTTAACGCTGAAAGTCCTTACATTAACAGCAAGGGGCGCTCCTTTAGAATCTGTGATCGTGCCTCTTGGCGGCGACATTCTTATTATTCTCAGCCTGTTCTGCGATGCCAGCCTTACATACTGGTTTGCTTTGATCACCTGAAAGAAAAAGAGGCTCATGAGCAGTACAGCAACTGTGAACAACACCATAAACTGAAGGAACCTTATCCTTCTGTCTATGTCAAATCGGGCCTGTCTGCTAGACATTCCTGTCTGAGACCTTCCAATATATCAGGGAAAATACGATCACAAGAGGCACGCCCAAAAGCTGCTGCACAAAAAACTGCCTTAAGGCTACCTGGCTTGGGACCGTCCATAAAGCAAAATGTGCAAATCCGGAAAAAAGGACCGAGGCAATGAGTATAAATGTAAAAAATACAACTGTCCTGCCCTGTGCAGGTATTTTATACCAGAGAAAACATGAGGCAGCGACAAGTCCTGCGTTTAAGGCCGCTGTCAGTCCCGGTAGGTTAGTCCACCTGAAATCCCATAACAGCCCTCCTGCGAAAGCAGCCCAGATCATGATTATCTGTTTCTCTTTCCTGGTCGCAGGCAAAAGGGACATCAGCAGGAGCAGCATCAAATAAATATTGGGGACAATAAAAAAGCCCATTAAAAATACCTGGACAAAATCCTGTAATAACCAGACTGCGATCAGATAAATCATTCTTTGCTGTCTCCACCCGAATAGACTTCAACGCTGTAAAGCTGCGTCAGGTGAGCACCAGCCTGGATACTGATCGGCAGGAATCCATCTTTGATCTCTTTGGCACCAATTACGCGTCCTATTGGGATGCCCGGAGGCACATGCCTGCCCATGAGCGATGTTGATACGCCCATCCCGTTCTTAAGGTGCCTCTCTTCAGGAACATAGAGAAGCGTAAGATTTCCCTTGTCATCACCGTTAATGACCCCCAGATCACGCGTCTCGTCCACGGCCGCCGCTATTAAAAAGGAGGAGGATGTTATCATCTGTACCCACGAGTAGTTCTTTTCAACCCTTATTACACGGCCGATGAGAAAACCTTCGGATGTTACAGCCGCGCCTTCCTTTATTCCGTCAATGCTTCCTTTATCTATCCTGAATTCCTGCCACCAGTCATCAGGGTAGCGAAGCGTGATCTTTGCGGTAACATTGCCCTCTTTTGGAACGGGGACTTTTATGCCGGCTCTTTGAAGCTCCTCCGACATTACTCTGTTTGCAAGCTCAAGTTTCGTGACCCTTTCCTGAAGGCTGGATCTCTCAAGCACCCAGTTGCTGCTGTATTTAACTATGTTTCTCAGTTCTATTGCAGGTTTTTCCGGATAATAAAGGATGCTGTTTGCTCCGTTTACGAAGGTGCGGTGGAGTTCAGGGAATGTGATCATGATCCAGAGGACACAAAAACCCAACAGCACGGAGATCGCTCCGTGCAGCCATGGTTTAAGCTCTCTGTCCAGAATATTCATTCCGACAGCACCTCCAAAATCTTCTTAAAAAGGCATGGCAATATGTGTCAGCTGCCCTGTCTGTCGATCGTAATTGAAACTTTGCTCTTTTCCCTTGGAGTCTCAAGAATTTTACCGAGCCCGAGCGCAACTGAGAAGAGCGGCTGTTCTGCCACATGGACAGGCACATTGAGGGCATCAGAAAAACGCAGGCTCAGTCCTCTTAAAAGAGCAGTCCCTCCTGAGAGGACTATACCCTGGTCCACGATGTCCCTTACAAGCTCCGGCGGCGTCTGCTCCACAGCGGAGCGGATCGTGTCCTCTATCTGAGCAACGACAGGTTCAAGTGCCTCGCGCACCTCAACAGAGCTGAGGCTTACTACCTTCGGCAGCCCATCGACCAGGTCCCTTCCCTTGACGTTCATAGACAGTTCCTGCTCCATAGGGAGAGCCGATCCTATCGCTATTTTTATCTCTTCCGCAGTGCTCTCCCCTATGGCAAGCGTGTAATTCTGCCGCATCAGGGATATTATCGCTTCATCCAACGAATTTCCTGCGACCCTCACAGCGTGGTTCACAACTATCCCGCCGAGTGATATGACCGCCACTTCGCAAGTTCCGCCGCCCATGTTGACAACAACGTTGCCCTGCGGCTCGTTTATAGCTATACCTATCCCCACCGCGGCTGCAAGAGGTTCTTCAACAACTATAGCTTCCTTCGCCCCTGCAGCAAGAGTCACTTCCACTACAGCCCTTTTTTCGACTTCGGTGACACATGCCGGAACGCACACAGCGACCTTGGGATAGGAGAAAAAATTCCCTGCCCCTGTGAGGCTCTTCATATAATGCCTTATCATGTGTTCTGTCATTTCAAAGTCAGCTATGACTCCGTTGGCAAGAGGCCTTATAGTTTTGATGCCTATAGGGGTACGTCCGATCATTTTTTTGGCATCTGTACCAAAGGCTATTATCTCTTTCTGGCCTTTTCTGTCCAGATTCCTTACCGCAACAACTGACGGCTCGTTGACTACTATCCCTTTGGATTTCAAAAAAATGACCGTATTGACTGTACCTATGTCTATCCCAATTTCATAATTAAACAAGTTCGGTCTGAACTTAAACACCCTGCCACCCGCTTTCAAAAATTTCCCTGAAACCAATATATACCTTTATATTATCTCATTTATGGGCTCAGTATGCATCATTGAACTTGCGTAAGCTGTCCTCCTGCGGCAATATAGTGCCCCAGAAGCTCAACGCCCAAAAAATCAAGTCCTTTTTTAACATGATCAGTTATCGCTACATCTTCCCTGCTTGCCGAGCAGCTCCCATCCGGATGGTTATGGACAAGCACAACACCGTATGCGTTCATACGCACGGCCTTTCTGTAAAAGACAGGTATGTCAAGATAGGCTCCGCTCTGCCCTCCGTATGAGATCTTCTCTTCCTCAATAACCTTCCCGCCTGCGTCCAGGAATATCGCATATATCAACTCCCTGTCGCAAAAACGGGTATCTTTCGCTATCTTTTCCAGTCTGACCTGCCATTGGTCACGATCTTTGACTCCAAGGGCAGCTATCCGGCTTCCCAGTTCTATAACAGCGGCAAGCGTCGTCACCTTGGCAGAGTTGAGCCCCTTTTCTCCCATCAGTTCCTGCGCATCTGCACGGCAAAGACCCTCGAGACCTCCCCAATCATTCAGAAGGGAGGCAGAAAATTCCAGGACATCCTCTCCCCTTCTTCCTGTCCTCAGAAGTATAGCAAGCAATTCTACAACTGAAAGAGAATGAGCTCCATGGGTCAGAAGTTTTTCTCGCGGCCTCTCTTCTTCCGGAAGGTCCTTTATCTTCATGCCGGACTATCTCGGCCAATAGGGGTTGTAAATTTTTTCAGCGCCTATAGTTGTCTCAGGTCCATGTCCGGGCAGCACCCTCAGTTTATCCGGAAGGTCTGTCAATTTTTTCAGGGATCTGACCAGAACATCTTCATCTCCGCCCGGAAGATCGCTTCTTCCTATGGAGCGGGCAAAAAGAGTGTCTCCTGATATCAGCACTTCCTCATCGCCCTCTGTGATATGGAGACATATGCCTCCCAATGTGTGTCCGGGCGTATGGATAACGTTTATGTTCATATTCCCGACTTTGAGCGTATCACCCTCGTTAAGTTTTTTATCGGCAGAGGGAAGTTCTACCAAGGTACCCATGAAGGCAGAAAGGTTTCTGTTCGCATCCACAAGACAGTCCGCATCCTCTGTATGTACTGCAATGCCGTTTTCAGAGAGGTTCCTGAGTTCCGAAACACCTCCTATGTGATCGCCGTGTCCATGCGTGAGGATTATCCAGTGCAGTCTGATATCATTGTCCCGTATGTACTCTTCGACCTCTGATGCAGGACCTCCCGGATCGATGACGATCCCTTCACTGCCGGAATCGCTGATCACATAACAGTTCGTCCACAGTGCGCCAAGCGCAAATCTTTTGATCTTCATGCTTTATTCACTCCCTGGTATCTATCATAAGAGTCACGGGACCGTCATTGCATATTTCAACCTTCATATAAGCCTGAAAAACTCCCGTTGCTGTCCTGACTCCCCTTATTTCGATCTCTTTGACGAATTTTTCATACATGCTGTTTGCAAAAGATGGTTCAGCTGCGTTTGTCCATGAGGGTCTTCGCCCTTTTTTGCAGTCGCCGCACAAAGTGAACTGCGAAACTACAAGTATCTCTCCATTTTCGTCTATGACTGACCTGTTCATTTTACCTGATCCGTCTTCAAATATTCTGAGATTAACTATTTTATCTGCAAGCCATGTAATATCCTTTTCTGTATCTTCATGGACTACACCAAGAAAAACGCAAAGGCCTTTCCCTATCTCACCTGTGAGGTTTCCATCCACCGAAACACCGGCCTTATCGACCCGCTGCAGAAGTGCCTTCATTGTACATCACCCCCTGGTTATCTCAATGACCCCTGAAATGGTATTGAGCCTTGCTATTATTCTGTAAAGATGCTCTATATCCTTTATCTGGACATCGGCAGCTACCCTTGTCCGCGAGTTATTCACAACGTTAGCTCTTATTCCTACAAGGACCCCGTCCATCGCAGTAATGGCCTGGACTATTTCTCCGAAGAGAGTAGGCTTGTCGACCCCTTCAACTTTGATCCTCGCAGTATATCGATGATCCTTCAGCCTCCCCCAGGAAACATTTATCATCTTGCCCTGGTCGGCCTTGTCTATGTTAGCACAATCTTTGCGATGTACTGTAATACCCCTGCTCTGTGTGACACATCCTACTATCTGATCTCCGGGGACCGGACGGCAGCACTGGGCAAGGGATACAAGCACACCCGAGGCTCCTTCTACCACTATTTCGGAGTCAGCTTCGCTTCTTTGCGGAGGGGCCTGCGCCGGTATCGGTTCCGGCGCCAGCTTGGTATCGGATGCCATCCTTCCAAAAATGCTTGCAGCAGTATGATTGCCGGTCCCGACCGACACTATCAGCTCTTCAGTGTTAAGATATCCCATTTCCCTTGCTACATGGCTAAGCTTAGGAGAGATCGCTTCAAGCGGATTTTCTGTTCCGGGGTTTCTTCTCAGGGCCTCTTTTTCAAGAAGCTCTCTGCCCCTGTTTATCTTTTCTTCCCGCTCCTGCCTGTCCTGTTGACGGAACCAGCTCTTTATCTTGCTTCTTGTGCGGGTGGATCTTGCTATCTTTAGCCAGTCCCGGGATGGTTTTCCCTGAGGCGACGTCAGTATGCGTACAATATCTCCGTTCTGGAGCTCCTGGTCCATCGGGGCAATTCGGCCGTTGACCATCGCTCCGACACACTTATGTCCTATTTCTGTATGGATGGCGTATGCGAAATCTATGGGTGTCGATCCGTTTGGAACAGATATAACATTGCCTTTAGGTGTGAAAACAAAGACCTCCGAAGAAAGGACATCGGTCTTCAGGTTATCCATAAATTGTGAACCGACTCCCTCATCTTCCTGTCCTTCGGGCACCACTTCAAGGGCTTTTCGTATCCAGGTGAGGCCCTCGTCAAGATTATTGACCCTCTTCCCGCCCTCTTTGTAGTTCCAGTGGGCAGCTATTCCGTATTCGGCAAGAGAATGCATTTCCCAGGTCCTTATCTGGATCTCAAGCGGTTCTCCGGCAGGGCCTACGACTGTAGTGTGCAATGATTGATAAAGGTTGCTTTTGGGATTTGCAATATAGTCATCGAACTGACCGGGGATAGGCTTCCATATCGTATGTACTATGCCAAGGACCTGATAGCAGTCAGCAAGATTTTTCACTATCACCCTGAGAGCCAGGAGATCGTAGAGCTGATCCAGAGACAGGTTTTTCCTTCTCATTTTTTCGTAGATGCTGTAAAAATGCTTGGGGCGGCCTTTTATCGAAGCTTCTAGTCCGTCTTCCTCGATTTTCTGAGAGAGGATGTCCATAGCTTCTTTTATTATCATTTCGCGTTCGGGCAGCTTTTTCCTGACTCTGCGCTTTATGTCATAGTACATTTCGGGATCGAGCATACGGAAAGAAAGGTCTTCGAGCTCTCTTTTTACCTGATATATACCGAGACGATGTGCCAGGGGAGCGTATATCTCAAGGGTCTCACGAGCTATGGTCAACTGTTTTTCCCTTTTGTGGGATGATATGGTCCTCATGTTGTGAAGGCGGTCTGCGAGTTTGATGAGGACGACTCTGATATCCTTGGCCATGACCACGAACATCTTCCTGAGGTTCTCAGCCTGATAGTCCTCAAAAGTCTTAAATGGGAGCTTTCCCAGTTTGGTAACTCCGTCAACCAGGGTAACGACTCCCGCTCCAAATTTTTCTGAAAGATCCTCAGCTGTTATCTGTGTATCTTCAAGAACATCATGCAGAAGCGAGGCTATAATAGTTTCGCGGTCTATTTCCATACCGGCCAGAATGGCTGCAACAGAGACCGTATGTACAACATACGGGTCGCCGCTGTACCTCATCTGCCCTCCGTGTGATTCGGCAGCGAAGACAAATGCCTCTCCTATACTTGTCATATCGTCTTTTGAAAGATATTTTGTGATCTTTGACCAGAGGTCCTGCCATGCCAGCCTGAGAGTCGAGACACGCTGAGCCTCAGGTATACGCCCCCAATAACCTTCCATCAGGGATCTGCAGCCCTTTTCGCTCAGCCCGCCTTCATCTTTCCTGTTTATTCCGGACAGGTGGGCAGATCGCACATTCAAAGTACCTGCCTTGTTCTCTTCGCTCATTTATGCACCACCGAGCCGTTCGTTAAAGATCGCTAGACTGTTACCATTTTTTCCAGGACAAGCTGAAGGGAGGTCACGTTCCGCCATGTGTCCAAACGAGGTCTGTATACCCAGCCCATCAGGCTTTCTCTGTCCTTAACGATCTCAGCTGCTCCGAAACCCAGGAGCGTTGATTCGCCCAGATCTATCTTCACATGCTTTCCATTCTTCCCCAGAGGCAGTATCTTAATATTGCCATTGTAAGGGGAATACAACTTAGGAGATGGATTATCCATACCGAAAGGTCCAAGTTTTTCAGCCTCATACCATGCATTGAGGTCAAGTTCAGAGGGCGACCAGTACAAAAGATCTTCTTTGTCGCTTGATACTTTTACCCTTGAGAGCATCTTTTCCATTTCATCTCTGACTTCCTGCCAGTTGTCAGGTTTCACGCTGAAACCTGCAGCAAGGCGATGTCCTCCCCACGTGTTCAGCTTCGGAGCGAGGGCCTTCAATATGCCGACTGCATCTCCGCCCGCGGGCATTCTCAGCGTACCCCTCATAATATCTCCCACTGCGGCCACAAGGGCTACAGGAGCGTTTCTCTGGCTGCATATCCTGCTTGCAACACTGCTAAGTACCCCTACAGACCAGTCTTTGTCTGTCAGGACATACTGGTATGGTTCTGCCTGTTCACCGTCCACCTGCTCAAGGATCTTAGAAGAGAGTTCTCTCCTTTTTTTGTTGAGATCTATTATTTGATCGACCTTCTCCGGAAGATCGTCGGCATTAAACAGAATTTTTACTGCAAGGTCTGCGAAATATAGTCTTCCTGCTGCGTTGAGGCAGGGAATTATCTTCATTGCAAGGTCTTCCGGATCGAGAACTGAGGGGTTTATTCCAAGTTTTTCCATAAGTATGGCAAGACCTGGCCTCGGAGTTCTCCTCAGCACCTCCAAACCTCCCTGGACAAGTACTCTGTTCAGGGGCGAGGCAAGGGAAACACAGTCTGCAATAGTTGCCAATGCAACAAGGTCAAGGAGTTTTCGCAGCTTTTCCCTTGGAAGAAGCTGATTCTGCCATGCCCAACACCATATCACTCCCGCAGCACAAAGCCTTTTGGCAGTGATGTCACCGCCGATCTGGGGGTTTACCATGGTGTCTGAGAGTGCAAGTTCACCTTCAGCAAGGTGGTGGTCAATAATAACGACCGGAATGCCGCTCTCTTTTATGAGTTTCACTGATCCGACATCCTGAGTTCCGCAGTCAACGACCACGACAAGATCGCACTTCCGTTTGGCAATGCTTGTCGCTACATCCGAGTGCAGTCCATACCCCTGGTTGAAACGGTGAGGGATGAAATACCTCACGCTTGCTTTTTTGTGGAGGACCATTTCAACCGCAAGGGCTGTTGCTGATATTCCGTCGACATCATAGTCGCCGTACACGACCACGTCAGATCCTTCGTCCAGTGCCCTGAATACGTCAACAGCAAGCGAATTGGTCTCACCAAGGTCCAGTGACCCCAACATGCTCTCCATATCAGGAGATATCCAGCTTTTTATCACTGAATCACTGGTCTCCGAGGTCACTCCCCTCATCTCCAGCAGCGCGGCCTGAAAGAGGGAGCAGTCCAGGCGGGCAGCAATTTCAACCGCTGTATTCCCGGGTCTGTAAATGTTCAGTTCATCTTTTGAGCAAATTACTACCAAAACTACTCGACCGTTCCGTCAGGTGTATTTACCTCTGTGTAATGTATCTGGCCGGGTTCTTCGTTTGTGGGGAAAGGATTTCTGGCTGCTGCGACTGATTCGAGTATCGTCTTTTTCTCTCTCTCTACGGCAGCGATCTTTTCATCCTTTGCTTTCAGTTCTTTTTTATACTTGCCTCTAACCTCAAACATGGAAAAAATAGAGAATATCCACATTATCGCTGCTCCGGCACAGAAGACAAGAACTTCCCATACTCCCTGCGGAAGGACCCATTCAAAAATTAGAAACCTGACTGTAACATCCCCTATGTTCTGAAAAGCAAAAAGCGCAGACAGAAACATGGTAACAGTTATAGCGAGAATATAGCTCTTCATAAAACCCCTCCTCATAGGCAAGCAATCAAAATGCTTTACTGTTTGAGTATCTATAATACAACAAAATGATGATTAAGAGACAAAAAAAAAGAGAGGCACAAGGCCTCTCTTTGAAATGAAAATTGTTTTTAGAATTTCGGATAACGCAGATACCACTCTGCAACGACTGCGCTAGCAATGTATACAGAGCTGTACGTGCCAACGATTATACCGACCAGGAAGGCAAAAGCAAAATTGCTTATTACTTCTCCCCCGAATATATACATAGCCAGGACGGGCAGCAAAGTCGTGACCGATGTGTTGATCGTCCTTGCAAGGGTCTGGTTGATAGACATGTCAACAAGTTCTACAACTCCCTTTGTCCTTACCGTAGACCAGTTTTCACGTACACGGTCGAGCACTACTATCGAGTCATTCAGCGAATAACCGACCACTGTAAGTATTGCAGCTATGAAAGCCACGGAAACCTCTTTACCTGTGAGGCTGTATACCCCTAGCATGATGATCGAGTCATGTATAAGGGAAAGCACCGCAGCTACACCGAAACGGAACTTGAAACGGAATGCCATGTAGATGAGAATACCGATCAGTGCAAGAGCAAGAGCGACAAATGCCTGGCTGCGAAGCTCCTGACCTACCACGGGTCCAACTTTGTCGATCTTAAGAATTTTCAGCCCGCCAAAATCCTTTTTAAGAGTTTCAAGGACCTGTCTCCTTACCTCTTCATCCTGAGCCTGGAAACGTATGAGCACTTCATTGTTGTCATAAGCCTGTATTATTGCCTGTCCCTGTCCGATCTTGCTGAGACTGGCACGAATATCGGAGACCTGCACCGAAGAAGAAAATTCGACCTGAAGCACGAGACCTCCGGTGAAGTCTACGCTCAGGTTCAGTCCTTTAGTTGCTATAAGACCGATTGAAGCAGCCACTAGAACGAGGCTTATCACAATGGCGTAAAATCTGTATTTCATGAATGGTAAATTGAGTTTTGAAGCATTAAAAGCAACCATTAACAGCGCCTCCTTCTATAGCGTTTTCAATTTACGGTTTGAAAGCATTACACTAAGCAACGAACGGGTAACTACCACGTTGCAGAAAACTGCTGAAATAACACCTATGCTCAGCGTCACAGCAAAACCTCTGATAGGTCCGCTTCCGAAATAGAACAAGACTGCAGCTGCGATCAGCGTGGTTATGTTTGAGTCAAGTATTACGACCAGCGCCTTTCTGAATCCGGCATCCAGCGCAGCCATCTGTGTCTTCCCTGACTGCAGCTCTTCTTTCATGCGCTCGTAAATGAGAATGTTGCCATCGACAGCCATTCCTATGGTGAGTATGATACCCCCGATACCCGGAAGAGTAAGAGTCGATTTAAGGAATATGAGGCTCGCCATTACAAGGAGCATTGCCACGCAAAGTGCCAGATTTGCCGCTATACCCAGGAAGCCATAGTATATAAGCATGAAAACCACAACTAACGCCGCTCCTATCAGACCGGAGCGTATACCCTGCTTGACAGAGTCTGCGCCGAGCGTCGGGCCTACAGACCTGTTTTCGAGGATCTCGACCGCTACGGGAAGAGCACCTGCCCTGAGCATTATGGCAAGCCTGTTTGCCTCAGGAGTGGTAAATTTACCTGTTATCTGTGCTTCTCCTCCTGAAATGCGCTGCTGGACCACAGGAGCGGAAATGACCATTCCATCCAGAAGGATCGCGATCTGTTTGCCTACATTAGCTGCTGTAGCCTCATCAAAAAGCTTAGCTCCTTCTGCGTTGAACTTCAGAGATACCGCAGCTTTGCCAAACTGATCAAAGGTAGTGTCAGCCTTGGTAAGATCTTTACCGGTCACATATGCCTTACCGAGTAGATAAGCCGCACCGTCTTCACCTTTACCTACAGCGATATCGGGGTTTGCCTTTACAGCATCTTCCATCTGCCTGACATATTCATTGACCTCGTTTTGGGCCTGCTGCCATCGGTCCTGAGCCGCCTTGAACTGTTCGTCGCTGTCATAGTTTGAACGTACCGGTTCAGCAGGTACCCTTGGTGATTCTCCAAGCACCTGTCGAAACTCCAGTACCGCGGTCCTTCCGATCAGATCAAGTGCCGCTTCCGGGTCTTCGATACCGGGGAGATCGACTGCAATTCGGTCCTCTCCCTGTCTCTGAATGACCGGCTCTGCGATCCCGTACTGGTCGATGCGGCTTCTCAGCACGGCAAGGAGTCTTTCTATACTGTCTGATGTGACAGGATTCTCAGGGGTCCCTTTTGCCTGCAGAACTATATGAACACCGCCCATCAGGTCAAGCCCTAAACGGACCTTGCCCTGAATAGGGAAAACTATGAATGCGGCGATAAGGATCACGGCCAGAATAAATACCAACCGCCATTTATCTCTTTTTACCATAAAGAAAGCGCCTCCTTGCAAAGAAAACGGAGTGGACAAGGTAGTTGTCCTCTCCGTATAAATACACGACTTACTTCAATTGAGACTAAGATCTAGACCTCTTCCTTTACTGTATCGTCTGCTTCTTCAACTTCAGCTTCAATTACTTCAGCTTCCTTCACAGACTCTTCAGCTGTATCCGTCGGTGTTTCTGACTTTTTGAGCTTCTTTTTCTTTGATTTTGTATCCATTCCGCCGTCGGTTTTTTTCATTGAGACAGAACTTTTGAGTATCCTTGCCTTAATGCCCTCGTCAAGCTCAATGATGTAGCTGTCATCAAGGACCTCTCTTACTATCCCAAAGAAACCGCCTGCTGTAATTATCGTAGAACCTCTGCTGATACTTGCAAGCATTTCCTCATGCGCCTTCTGCTTTTTCTTCTGCGGACGAATGATCATAAAATAGAAGATCGCCGCAAACATAGCGAGAGGAAGCATCATGCCTACAAGTCCGCCCTGCTGTCCACCCAAATTAATTCCTCCTTAATGTATATAATATATTTTTTATAAAAACCAAATTTTTATTTTTGGTCAAAAGTAACGCTGGTTATTTTAACATGACTTAGGCTCTTTGTGTAATAAAATTAATGCTAGTGCTTTCCTTCTCTCTCTTTGAGGAAAAACAGGAGTTTCTCCAGCTCTACGAATATGTCTACCCTGTAAAAAAGTATCTTTTCAGGGACGACTACAGTAGCCGGAGTAAAAGCAAGAATGCCTTTCAGCGAGGGGGAGTGAACTGCCTTGTCAACACAGTTTTGGGCAGCTGAAGCAGGAACAGCCAGAATAAGCACTTCAATGTTCCGTTCCTCCATGACTTTTGCAATTTCATCAATATGCCAGCAATTGACCCCCATTATCTCCTGTCCGACTTTTTCAGGGTCAACGTCAAAGAGAGCATCAACATCAAACTTGTAACTTTGGAATGCGGCATGTCCCATAAGGGCCGTACCAAGGTTGCCCACTCCGGCGAGAGCCACCTTCCATACCTTGGGAGAGGCGAGTATATTCTCAATATGCAGGCAGAGGCGGTTCACGTGGTATCCCACACCTCTTTTACCGATCTCTCCAAAATATGAAAGGTCCTTGCGCACCTGGCTTGCCTTTATACCAAGGATCTCTCCTATCTGAAGCGATGATACGACCTTGCGTTCCTCTTCCTTCATCTGGATCAGCAGCCGATAATACTGGATCAGCCTCTCGACGGTCGGTTCTGCCACCTTCATACAACGCACCTCCTGGTATTTGCTGAGTAAAAATTTATTGAGCTCTCAAAATATCAGCTATCTTTATCTTTTGCTCTTTCTGCTTTCTTCAGGAACAATTTCACTTCCGGCGTATGGTCATGTCCGGACCGGCAAAACATGAGCGTCCCTGAAGGGATTCTTCAATAAGTATCAGGCGGTTGTATTTCCTGAGGCGTTCGATCCCCCTCGGCGCTCCTGATTTGATCTGCCCGGCGCCAATTGCTACAGCCAGATCTGCGATGAAGCAGTCAGCCGTCTCTCCTGAGCGGTGAGAAACGATCGTCCTGTAGCCTCCGCGTCTTGCCATCTCAACAAGCTTGAGAGTCTCAGTCAAAGTCCCTATCTGGTTTGGTTTAACAAGGACCGCATTCGCAGCTCCCCTGTCCATTCCAAGCTGAAGCCTGTCGGTGTGAGTAACAAAAATATCGTCTCCTATAAGCTGGATCTTGCCCGACAATCTCTTTGTCATATCTATCCACCCCTGCCAGTCATCCTCCGCAAGTCCATCCTCTATTGAGATTATGGGATACTTTTCACACATAAGTTCATATATGTCTATGAGCTCACTCGCGGTATATTTGTAGTCACTGCCGTGGAACTGGTATGCTCCTTTGCAGTAGAACTGGTTTGCCGCTATATCCAGACCAATGGATATATCCCTGCCGGGCTGATAGCCGGCGCTGCGGATAGCCATAAGCATAAAATCAAGTACCTCTTCCTGGTCTCTGAAATCAGAGGCAAAACCTCCTTCATCTCCGGTACCTGTTGATTTGTTGTACTTTGTAAGGATACGGCTCAGCGCATGGTATGTCTCAGCCCCCATACGCAGAGCTTCTGTAAAAGAGGTAGCTCCATGAGGTATGATGAGGAATTCCTGGATGTTAAGATTGTTGTTTGCATGAGTGCCTCCGTTTATTATGTTCATAAGCGGGATAGGCATAAGGTTGGCATTGAGTCCGCCAAGATATCTCCAGAGCGGGATATTTTTTGAGTAAGCCGCTGTCCTGGCAGCAGCAAGAGATACTCCCAGTATTGCATTTGCTCCCAGCTTCTTTTTGTGAAGAGTTCCGTCAAGCTGTATCAGCGCGGTGTCTATCTGATCCTGCTCAAGAGGGTCCATTCCTCTTAGTGCAGGTGAGATTATCTCATTAATATTTTGTACTGCTTTAAGTACTCCTTTGCCCATATACCTTCCGCTGTCACAGTCTCTGAGTTCGTGTGCCTCATATGTTCCGGTAGAGGAACCGGATGGGACACTGGCTTTTCCAACGATACCCGAGTCAAGAGCCACCTCAACCTCAACAGTCGGAAAGCCTCTTGAATCGAGTACTTCTCTGCCATGGACATTAGTAATGTATGACAATTGAGCCTACCCCCTTCTTGGGTGATTCACCAGGGACGTTCTTCCCTGTCAACTTTCTTTTCTTCGAGCAATTCATACGGGACTGCGTTTCTTTTAAGCTGAGTTTCGTCGGATGTCAGGACTCTTACTCTCACTATCCTGCCAGGGTAGGCAATTTCGATCGTATCGCCGGCCTTTACTTCCGCAGCAGACTTGCAGTTCTTTCCATTGATCCTAACTGCACCTATCTCAACCATATCCTGTGCCAGAGTCCTGCGTTTGATCAGTCTAGAAAGTTTCAGGTACTTATCCAGCCTCAAAAGATGATCACCATCCCAACAATGCCTAAGAAAGTATAATCCATATCAACAGCTCGTGCAATAATTATCAAACTTTCATGAATGTAAAATTCACAGTCATTGTTCTTTGATTTTAAATTACAACAGACTATCTACTCATTATTGATAAGTATTATATGCATTATCTTAACAAATAGATATTTAATGATTTTTCACAAACTATTTTTATTCCAGGAAATCCTTCAATTTCTTGCTTCTGCTTGGGTGGCGAAGTTTTCTAAGGGCTTTGGCTTCTATCTGGCGGATCCTTTCCCTTGTAACTCCAAAACGTCTTCCAACCTCTTCCAGAGTGTGTGCATGTCCATCTTCAAGGCCGAACCTCAGCCTAAGGACTTCACGTTCACGGTCTGTAAGGTCATCAAGCATTTCATCAAGCTGCTCTCTCAATATCTGGCTTGCCGCGGCTTCTTCAGGACTTGGGAGATCCTTGTCTTCAAGAAAATCACCAAGCTGGCTGTCTTCTTCTTCACCGATCGGAGTTTCAAGTGAGACAGGTTCCTGTGCTATCCTCTGTATCTCCTCGACACGGTCAGAAGCTATCTCCATTTCAGCGGCTATCTCTTCAGCGGCCGGTTCTCTCCCCAGCCTTTGGACGAGCTGTCTTGAGACTCTGATCAGCTTGTTTATCGTCTCTACCATGTGGACAGGTATTCTTATCGTCCTTGCCTGGTCCGCGATCGCTCTTGTTATAGCCTGTCTTATCCACCATGTAGCATAAGTGCTGAACTTGTAACCCTTTCGGTAATCGAATTTCTCGACAGCGCGGATAAGACCGAGGTTTCCCTCCTGGATCAGGTCAAGAAAGAGCATCCCTCTGCCTATATATTTTTTTGCAATGCTGACGACCAGTCTCAGGTTCGCCTCAACAAGCTTGTCTTTCGAGGTCATGTCCCCAGCCTCTACTCCCTTTGCAAGCGAAACTTCGTCTTCCGATGTCAGGAGAGGTATTTTGCCTATCTCTCTCAGATACATACGGACAGGATCCGACAGGGGAAGATCTTCAAGATCTCCCATCTCTTCGTTGTTGGCATTGGTAGGGAGGATATGCTCACCCTCAGATGGGTCTACTTTTGTCTTCGGTTCATCAACAACGTCTACACCAAGCTCCATGAGATTCATGTAAAGGCTGTCAAGAATATCCGCTGTGAGGAAATCCTTAGGCATGTGCTTCTCTATGTCCTCATAGGTCACAAAGCCCTTCTCTCTGCCCTCATGCAGCAGATCCCTTACGTTGTCGATATAGGCGGTGTAATCTGCAGGATCACCCTCTTCGCCGCTCTCGCCTTTTACTGCCTCGACTTCAGAGATACTGTCATCCTCTTCTGCGCATATTACCTTAATGTCTTCGTCCAGATCTGAACTGTCCGCAGTATCAAGCAGTTCATCTTCTATGATCGCAGCATCGCAGATGTCACCTTTTTCCGGATCTGAAAAATCGTTCAGGTCAGGTGAGACATCTTCGGATATTTCCTCTATATTTTCTTCGATGAGTTTCGGCGCGTTTTCTGATGCGTATGCATCATTTTTTTTAGTCGATCTTGTCTTTTTCATGCCCCGAATTTCCCTCCTTTTAGAATTCTTGTCAGCTTTAAATGTTCCTGGACCTCAGTTTCAGTGGCTGTTCCCTTTTTGAGCTTTGTATTAAGAGATCCAACTCTTTCCTCAACACACCTTCTTCTGATAGTTTCCGCGATACTTTCTGCCTTGTCAGAATCAATGCCCTCTCTCGCTATTATTCCGTTGCCCCTTGCGATCAGTTCGAATGATCTTCTGTCACCAAGCTGCCTCCATCTTTCCTCCAACTGACGCGGCGTCTCGCCTGACAAAAGGGCAGAGACCATGTTTTGCAGTATTTCATCTTTTACAAAAGGCACCACGTACTCAGGTGAGAACCTTGACCTTAGGTCTTCACTTCCCCAGAGCATACTGCAAAGCATACACTCCAAGTCATCAGGCTCCAGGCAGGAGTTTTTATCGGGAATGCCGCAGACCTCAACGAAATCATCTTCCGGCATCCTTTTTGATCCCGCATCACTTTGACTTATTCGCCTGGTTTCTATTTCTCTCTTCAGCTCATGGGGGAACACTCCCATTTGCTGCGATATCTTCTCAATATGCGGAGCTATGTCAAACGCTGACAGTGATGAAAGTCCGTCTAAAAGGTCGTTTCTTGCAGCAAAAGACTTTTCAGGTATCTCCATATCAGCCTTTCTAAGCATGGCATGATATATGGGAAGCGGGACAGCAGATCCAATTGCTGCTTCAAACATCTGCAAGCCACCGTCATGAAGCAGGACCTCATCAGGGTCCTTGCCTCCTGTCAGTCTGATTATTTTAACCGAAACTCCCTGTTTCTGTAGCGTGTACATTCCTCTGAGCGCAGCTTCCTGGCCTGCGTTGTCTGAATCATAACAGATATAACAGAGGCCTGTCATTCTTTTGATCAAAATAGCCTGGGCATCCGTAAGTGAAGTCCCCAGCGAAGCAACTGTATTTGTGTAACCCGAAAGATGACATCTTATTGCATCCATGTAACCTTCTACCAGGATCGCGTGTCCTTTTTCCCTTATCTGCATCTTAGCTTTGTTCATCAGGTAAAGATTGTTGCGTTTGTTGAAAAGCGTGCTTTCAGGGCTGTTCAGGTATTTTGCGCCGTCACCGTCAAGTATACGCCCTCCGAACCCTATGATCCGGTCTGTAGCGCTGTATATTGGAAACATCACACGTCCGCGGAACCTGTCGTAGGCATTTCTTGTACCTTGAGCAGCAAGGCCGCTTTCGATCATCTGTTCCTCTGTAAAACCCATATCAGCAAGGTGCCTGAAGAGAGAATCCCATGATGGCGGCGACCATCCCAGTTCAAATCTCTCCATGTCCTCTTTTGTGATACTGCGCCTTGTAAGATAAGCCCTTGCCGCTTCTCCTGAAGCGCCGTTAAGGGACTTAATAAAGAAGTCCAGCGCATGTCTTAAAATGTTTCCTCTCGAAACAGAGCTTACATGACTGCTTGCGGTAAATCCCTGGAGCTTCACTCCTGCTCTCTCAGCAAGTCTTTCCAAAGCTTCCCTGAAATCCAGGTTTTCGATTTCCATTATGAACGTGTATACGTCTCCGCCCTTGCCGCAGCCAAAACAGTGAAAGGTCTGCCTTTCCGGGGATACGCTAAAGGAGGGGGTTTTCTCATTATGAAAAGGGCATTTGCCCCAGTATGTCTGACCGCTCTTCCGCAAGGCTACATAGTCACCGATAACCTCGGCAATATCAAGTCTTGCTTTGACTTCTCTGACATCATCGCTGGCCATGGCACACCTCCGGTATAAAGAAAATCAGAGGGAGAGTAATACTCTCCCTCAAAATAATTATCACATGTTTAGACTGAATGATTCAAGCTTGGTCGATCAAATGAGCAGCGGAGCCAAAACTGTAGCAACGACTGACATGAGCTTTATGAGGATATTTAGGCTGGGGCCTGCTGTATCCTTGAAGGGGTCGCCCACGGTATCTCCGACTACGGCTGCTGCATGCGGCGCAGTTCCTTTACCGCCGTGATGACCGGATTCAATGTATTTCTTGGCATTGTCCCATGCACCGCCTGCATTGGACATAAAGATCGCCATCATAACACCTGTTACTATCGATCCGCCGAGAAGGCCTCCAAGGGCCTGAGCTCCAAGTCCGAATCCGACCGCTACCGGAGCAAGCACTGCCATAAGGCCGGGCAGGATCATCTCACGAAGTGCCGCTGCTGTCGAAATATCGACACAGCGCTCATATTCGGGGCGACCTGTCCCTTCCATGATCCCGGGTATCTCTCTGAACTGTCTGCGGACTTCTTCTATCATTTTTTCAGCAGCCCTGCTGACAGCCTGGATGGAAAGCGCGCTGAAGATAAAGGGCAGGAGACCGCCTATGAAAAGTCCCACCATTACCTTCGGGTCCTTAAGGTCGATCACGGCAAGGTTCGTAGCCTGAGAGTATGCAACAAAGAGGGCCAGTGCAGTAAGTGCCGCAGATCCGATAGCAAGACCTTTTCCTACCGCTGCTGTGGTGTTTCCCACTGCGTCAAGCCTGTCTGTGATCTGTCTGACTTCTTCGGGAAGGTCTGCCATTTCAGCTATACCGCCTGCATTGTCTGCTATTGGTCCGTATGCGTCAACAGAAAGAGCCATGCCTGTGATGGCAAGCATACCGACTGCCGCGCAGGCTATCCCATAGAGTCCGCCGAATTTTACCCCTGCAAGGATGGCAACACAGACAAGGATGACCGGAATGGCTGTTGATTTCATGCCTACCCCAAGACCGGCAAGTATGTTGGTTGCAGCTCCTGTCTCTGAGGCCGCAGCTATTTCCTTTACGCTGGCATAGTCGCCTGATGTATAGAATTCTGTCGCCGCTCCGATAAGGATACCGGATACTACTCCTGATACGACCGCATAGAATAGGGTCAGATCTCCCGCAAAGACCCAGCGGGTGAGGAAGAATGTTCCGATTATCATAAAGAGTCCTGTTGAACCAAGACCGTAACGAAGAGCCTTTGCAGGGTCTCCGCCTTCCTTTACCTTAACAAAGAAGGTCCCTAGTATGGAGGCTATTATGCCTACAGCTGCAAGAAGCAGAGGGTACATCACGCCGGCCATGCCTGCGAACAGAGCTCCGATGACCATGGCAGCGATGATGGAGTTAACGTATGATTCAAAGAGGTCTGCACCCATACCTGCAATGTCACCGACGTTGTCGCCGACGTTGTCTGCTATGACTGCCGGGTTGCGGGGGTCATCTTCAGGGATGCCTGCCTCTACCTTACCGACAAGGTCAGCGCCTACGTCAGCTGCTTTGGTATAAATACCGCCGCCTACACGGGCAAAAAGCGCGATGGAGCTGGCACCGAATCCGAAGGCTGTTATGATGCTGGGATCTCCGAATAGGACGAACATAACTACCACTCCAAGAAGACCTACTCCAACTACTGCCATTCCCATAACACTTCCGCCTGTGAATGCTATAGTAAGAGCGCCGTTCATGCCTTTCATCGCCGCAAAGGCCGTCTTGCCGTTCGCTTTCGTCGCAACTTTCATCCCGATGTATCCTGTAAGTGCGCTGCAGAGAGCCCCTGCTACAAAGCATATGGCACTTGGAACGTTTATTTTCCACGCCAGAAGCGCTGCTACCAATATTACAAAAGGAACCAGTGCCTTGTACTCCCTGTATAAAAAGGTCATAGCACCGCTCTGTATAATGCCGGAAAGTTCATTGATCCTATCATGATCAACTTTAAATGCATTGATCTTACCCGAAGCATAGCCTGCGTAGAGAAGTGCTACTACTGCTATGCCTCCTATAACGCCTAAAATTTCCATTGGAAAAGCGACCCCCTTGAAGGTTGTGGTTTTATCAGCCTTTTAGCTGACCCAATTTATTATTATATCTACTTTTAAATTAACTTACAACCTTTTAATATGTTTTTACTCACCATTTGATCGCTGAGTCTATTTTCTATTTTTCATGAAAGATCAACGATCATCATAAAAGTGTGTTTATGTTCAAGACAGCTGCGTTATTTTTTGCCCTCTGTGCTGCTGTCGAGGTAGATCTTTATGGTTTTACCGGTGTTGCTGCCGCCCTTGAGTGAGGCCAGCATTCCCATGATACTGCCTCTTACGAAGTCTGCGATAAAATCCTTCATTGGCAAAGGCCGGTCACCAAAATATATTTTTGCGCTTCTGTATGCCTTTCCTCTCACAAGCAAGGCAAGGCGTGCTGCCATTTCCTTCTCTTCTCCGCCGCTGTAAACAAGCCCGCTGTCTTTGTTTCCGCATCGGTCATATACCATGAATATCCCGGGATATTGAGGCTGTTCCTCACCTTCAGTCCTGACCCATATCTTTGGAAGAGCAAGGTCCTTCCCGCCCTCAAGTATTACAAGTTCAGAGTCCGGGAAGTACCTGGAAGCAATAAAGGACGGGGTAGTATCTTCAGATGCCGCAAGTTCGTTCCTCAGACCGTCCCTGCCCCAGAGAACGGCACCTATACCCATATCAGAGACTGACCCTGTGTCTGTGCCCTTCTCTGAAAGGACTTCATCTGATGTTCTTTTTATATAGCCGACACTTATGCCCAAAACTTCCAGCTCGCTAAGGAGCTTTCTGCAAAGCGTCGTCTTGCCGCTGTTTTTATTCCCTGAAACAGCTACTATTCTGATCATGGCACAACCTCCAAAGATTTGCGATCCTCAGTTCACTTTGAATTTTTCTGAAACTATAGCTCTATATAGATCGAGAAGGAAAATCCCTATAGAAAGGATAAGGGGACCTATAAAAAGGCCAAGGAAGCCCCAGTTGAAAAGACCTCCGAATATCCCTACAAATATTACAAGCATATGGATCTTACTCTCTCCGGAGATGAAGACCGGCCTGATAAAATTGTCTACCATGCTGACTGCCCCTATACCCCATCCCAGAAGGATAAGGCCTCCGGTGTAATCTCCGTTGATAAAGAGGCTTAAAGCTCCCGGCACCCATATTACCGGAGTACCGACAAAAGGTATCATTCCTGTGATGAACATAAAGAAACCGAATAGGACTGGATGTCCAAGTCCTACGAACCACCATCCCAGTCCGCCCAGGCAACCCTGGATCGCTGCTGTTACAACTATACCGTATACGACCGCCCTGAGCATCTTGGCAGACCTGTCAATTATGCTCTCCCTCTCAGACTCGGTAAGGGGCATGATGTCCTTCACATATTGAAGTATCAGGTGACCGTCCCTGACTATAAAGAAAGAGGATACTGTCACTACCGCCAGCAAATAAAAAACTTTAAAAGCGTTGCCCAGGATCTCTCTGGAAAGTATACGGACAAATCCGGTTATCCAGTTTACGCTGCTGCCAATAATAGACTCAAATACCGGGAATCCGCTGACGAAGTCAAGTTTGTAAAGTAATTTGCCAAGCAGCGGAACACCGTGGAGTTTTTGAAGTATCTCCGTGTATGAGCCTGAAAGCACCCCGCTCTGCATTACAGCTTCATACACCCTCAAAAATTCCTTTATCAAAAAGAGTCCGAAGAAGAGCATGGGTATCGCCATGAATACTACTATGGCAAGTGTCGTTATTCCGGCCGCGATATTGGTAAGTTTTCCTGAAAAAAAATTGTTGTGAAGGTATTTGTAAAGAGGGAATGCGAAATAAGAGAGCACTACAGACCACAGCAGCGGACGGCCCAGCGGTGAGACTATGATCCATGAAAGAAAAAAGAAAAGTATCAGGAGTGCTGCAAAAGGCACTACACTCTCCCTGACCTTCGTAGACATTTTGAGGTAACGCTCGTCATGCAATGCCCCTGCCCCCGATCCCGTATACAGGCATATATAAATTGACCGTGTAAGATAAATATTCTCGTTTCAAGATGTTAACTGACTATGGGCAATTATACTATCATTCCTCCAAGAGTTTAAATTGACAGGAGTCAGAACACTTTATTCTAGAGGCTGCAAGCGCAGAAAGCGCCGCGCCGACTCCGTTGTCTATGTTTACCACGACCAGACCGGGACTGCATGAACACAGCATCGACCTTAAAGCGGTGTTCCCTTTTTCCGCTATGCCGTATCCAACTGAGGTCGGAAGACCTATCACAAGTGACGAAACGAGGCCCGAGACTACGCTGGGCAGTGCCCCGTCCATCCCTGCCGCTACGATGACCACATCAGCTTTTTTTATATCCGGCAAAACGTTAAAAAGACGGTGTATGCCGGCGACTCCGACATCATAAAACCTTTCCGCTTTTGAACCGAAAAACTCTATTATCTGAGCAGCCTCTTCAGCTGTGGGAACATCAGTGCTTCCTGCAGAAACAACAGCTATAAGGGCTCCATTTTTATATATCTTGCCAAAATGGGTTTGCCCGACACGTGAAAGAGGATCATATCTGAAATCCTCTATCACAGAGGCAACGGCCCTAAACTGATCCTCATCCATCCTGCTGAAGGCGGTGTCCAGTTTTTGAGTTTTTATTTCTTCTGCAATGCTGAGGAGCTGTTTCTCAGACTTTCCCTCACAGAAGATGACCTCTGAAAAACCCTTTCTTCTGCTCCTGTCAGCGTCAAGCCTTACTTCCATTTCGAAGCTCCCATGTCTGCTCTATTCCCATTCTATAGTTGCCGGCGGCTTTCCCGTCACATCAAGCACGACCCTGTTGATGGCCGGGACTTCGTTGCATATCCTCCTGCTGACTGTGTCAAGAAGCTCGTAAGGCAGATGGACCCACTCCGCGGTCATTGCATCGAGCGATGAGACCGCCCTCAATACCGCTGTCTCGCCGTATGTCCTTACATCTCCAACGACCCCGACGCTCCGTACAGGAAGAAGGGCACAGAATGCCTGCCATATTTCCTTGTACAGTCCGAACTTCCTTATCTCTTCTATAAAGATCGCGTCAGCCTCTCTAAGCACATCAAGGCGCTCCCTCTTCAACTCTCCGAGACACCTTACTGCGAGGCCGGGGCCCGGGAAAGGATGTCTCTCAAGAAAATGCGGCTCAATGCCAAGGGCCTTTCCAACTGCCCTGACCTCATCTTTAAACAAATCGCGCAGCGGCTCCAGGAGGTTCATTTTCATGTCATCCGGCAGCCCGCCGACATTGTGATGGCTCTTTATAACGTTTCCTCCGCCATGTCCGCTTTCCACCACATCAGGATATATTGTGCCCTGTAACAGCCAGTCTGAACCACCTATCCTCCTGGCCTCTTCTTCAAAAACACGAATAAAAAGTGCTCCGATTATCTTTCTCTTCTTCTCCGGATCAGTTACACCTGCAAGTACAGAGAGGAACCTCTCTTCGGCATCGACCCTGTGTACGTTGAGACTGAGAGTTCGATAAGTCTCCATTACCTGGTCGGCTTCGTTCTTTCGTAGGAGTCCGTGGTCTACAAAAATACAGTGAAGATTTTCGCCTACGGCTTTGGATGTGATGACTGCGGAGACAGTTGAGTCGACTCCACCGGAAAGACCGCATATCACCCTTCCTGTACCAACTTTTTCCCTGATCTTGTCTATTTCTCTCTCGACCCAGTCGATCCCGAGGTTCCAGTCAGCAGTGCAGCCGCATATGTCAAATATAAATGCCGAGAGGATCTCCCTTCCCTTCGGTGTGTGGACCACTTCGGGGTGAAACTGGAGCGCGTTTATCCTTCCGTCTGATGATTGAAAAGCGGCAAGGGCGCCGTTCTCGCTCCATGCCGTTGCAGAAAAGCCCTGAGGAAGCTCTGTTACCTGATCCCAGTGGCTCATCCAAACCTGGAGTTCCTTTTCGTCACCGATCCCTCCAAAAAGACGGCCGCCGGCGGAGAACTTTACTTTTGCTCTCCCGTACTCCGCAGCCTCACCCCGTTTGACTTTTCCGCCGAACTGATGAGCTATCAGCTGCATCCCGTAGCAAATACCGAGGACAGGGACGTCGGATCTGAGTATATGCATCGGTATAGAGGGAGCATCGCTGTCAAGGACGCTCCTGGGACCGCCTGAAATGATTATGCCTGAGGGGGAAGATGCTTCGATCTTTTCTGCAGGAGAATCCCAGAAGAGTATTTCGCTGAAAACTCCGAGTTCTCTTACTCTCCTTGCAATAAGCTGTGTGTACTGGGAGCCGCAGTCTAATATCAGGATCTTGTTCTCTCTGTTTTTCATCTAAAAAAACCTGCCCTTTCACTGACATACACTTTACGCGTTAGTAAGTATGACATAAAGAAGCCGTGATTTCCACTCTATAATTTTTATTGAGGGACAAAAAACAGGCGGGGCATCCCCCGCCTGTCTGCAATTCTGATATCTGATCCTGTGGGTATTAGTAATCCATACCGCCCATACCGCCCATGCCGCCCATACCTGCCATATCGCCGAGGGTATCTTTCTTTTCCGGCTTGTCAGCTACGAGAGCATCTGTGGTAAGTACCATCGCTGCGATGGAGGAAGCGTTCTGAACTGCTGAACGTGTTACCTTAACGGGGTCGATGATACCGGCTTTGATCATGTCAACATACTCGCCTGTCGTTGCATCAAGGCCCTGTCCGGTTTTCAGTGTCTTCACCTTCTCGATGATGACATCACCCTGGAGACCTGCGTTTGAAGAGATCAGGTGGAGGGGTTCAGTAAGGGACTTGCGGACTATCATTGCTCCGGTCCTGACGTCTCCCTCAAGTTTTGCGATCTGCTTGTCAAGTTCCTTTGTGCATTCTACAAGTGCAACTCCGCCGCCCGCTACGATGCCTTCCTGTACTGCCGCGCGGGTAGAGTTGAGGGCGTCTTCAATGCGGTGCTTGAGTTCTTTCTGCTCGGTCTCTGTCGCAGCACCGACCTGAATGACCGCAACTCCGCCGACTATCTTGGCAAGGCGCTCCTGCAGCTTCTCCTTGTCATACTCTGATGTTGAATCGGCAAGCTCTTTCTTTATCTGGGATGCGCGATCCTTGATGCCCTTGGAATCGCCTTTCCCTTCAACTATAGTTGTGTCTTCTTTGGTGACCTTGACCTTTTTGGCTCCGCCGAGGACTGTAGTGTCTGCGTTCTCAAGCTTCATGCCGACTTCTTCGCTGATGACTGTAGCGCCTGTTACAACAGCTATATCCTGGAGCATTGCCTTCCTTCTGTCGCCGAATCCGGGAGCTTTGACAGCAACTACCTGGAGGATGCCGCGGAGTTTGTTGACTACAAGTGTAGCAAGGGCTTCGCCTTCAATATCCTCTGCGATGATGAGGAGAGGTTTGCCAAGCTGTACGATCTTCTCAAGGACGGGGAGCATGTCTTTGACATTGCTGATCTTGCCGTCAACGATGAGTATGTTGGAGTCTTCAAGCACTGCTTCCATACGATCAGGATTCGTGATCATGTAAGGGCTGATGTATCCCTTGTCGAACTGAAGGCCTTCCACTGTCTCGAGTGATGTTCCAAAGCTCTTGCTGTCCTCGACTGTGATGACGCCCTCTTCTCCGACCTTGCCCATAGCCTCAGCGATAAGTTCGCCGATCGCCTTGTCGTTTGCTGAGATCGAGGCGACCTGAGCGATCATGCTGTGCTCTTTTACCCGGACTGCCTGCTTTTTGAGCTGATCTACAACTGTCTCAGTAGCGGTTTCGATACCCTTGCGGATGAGCATTCCGTTAGCTCCTGCAGCAACGTTTTTAATGCCTTCGCGGACCATTGCGCGGGCAAGGACTGTAGCTGTTGTCGTACCGTCTCCTGCGACATCGTTGGTCTTGGAAGCTACTTCTTTGATAAGCTGTGCTCCCATATTTTCAAACGGATCTTCAAGTTCAAATTCCTTTGCGATCGTCACGCCGTCGTTAGTAATGGTGGGTGAGCCATATTTCTTGTCAAGGACTACGTTGCGGCCTTTGGGGCCAAGTGTGATGCCGACTGTGTCTGCAACTTTATTCATTCCGCGCTCCATAGCACGGCGGGCTTCTTCTTTAAAAAGCAGTATCTTTGCCATGATCATATTCCTCCCAGAATAATAATTATTTTATATATTTCTTACTTCGTTACTACTGCGAGTACGTCTCTTTCGCTCAGGATGAGGAAATCCTGACCGTCAAGCTTGACTTCGGTACCTGAGTATTTGCTGTATATGATCCTGTCATCCGGTTTTACATCCATGGGCTGACGTTTGCCGTTCTCAAGTACTTTTCCCTCTCCTACAGCAACAACGATACCTTCTACCGGCTTCTCTTTCACTGTCTCCGGAAGAACGAGTCCGCCCTTTGTCTTTTCTTCGTGAGGTGCGGCTTTAACAACTATTCTGTCTCCAAGTGGCTTAAGTTTCATAAAATGACCCCTCCTGTTGATATTTTGATATTTGATGTTAGCACTCACTTTAATCGAGTGCTAACTTCTTTTCGACTGAAAGTTTAATAAGATAGAGGTTATTTCTCAAATGCAACTAAGGCTAAATATATCCTATTTTAACCAATTATGTTTGTATATTCACGTATTTCTTCTATTTTTAAACATGTATGGGTTTTTGCACATCTTACGTAGTTTGCGCAAAGAAATGTGCGCGCTGAAGGTTTTGTTTTAAAAAATACGTGGACAGCGTATTTATTACACCGGGTCTTACTAAGAGGGGATCAGTGCAGGAAAATATTGAAAGTGAGGGCTTTGGGTAAGGAAAGAAGCAACTACCAAATTTCCCATGAAGGGTTTGGAGAGAGCGAAAGGTCTGACCTGTTGCCCCTGATGAAAGAGTCAGTTCCGGCAGATGCGATCATAACAGCATTGTCAGTACACATATTTTTCGGAGGAAGGAATAATTCCCAATCCTCCTCTTCTGACATCTTAATCAGACTGCTGCGAAGTCCGGAATTTGCTGCAACACCTCCTGAAAGCGTCAGTCTTTTTACCCCTGTCATGTCTGCAGCAAGTTTTATTTTGCATGTAAGAGATCCTATCACTGCTTTCTGGAAAGATGCGCAGATATCTTCCTTTTTTAAGAAGATGCCTGTTTTTTCCGAGTTTCTTATTATATTGGCTGTTGCAGTTTTTAATCCGCTGAAACTGAATTCGACCTTGCCTGTCGAGGAAAGCGGCATAGGCAGTGCATAGCTTTCCGGGTCGCCGCGTGATGCAAGGCTGTCTATGACCGGACCGCCCGGGTAACCAAGACCCATCATTTTCGCGATCTTATCATAGGCTTCGCCTGCTGCATCATCTCTTGTTGAACCCAGAAGTTCATATTCTCCAAAATCCTTTACCCATACGATCTCAGTATGGCCGCCCGATACAATAGCTGAAATAAAAGGCGGAGCGAGGTCCCTGTTCGATGCAACGTTTGCAAATATGTGACCCTCCAGGTGGTTGACTCCAATGACAGGGATCCTCCACGCCTGTGAGAGTGCTTTGGCAGTCATGACGCCGACAAGAAGCGAACCCATCAGTCCAGGCCCGGCAGTAACAGCTATGAGATCTATCTCTTTCGCAGGGTCATTTATTCCTGCTCCTTCAAGCACTTCTTCCAGAAGGGGGATGATCATTTCCTGGTGCATCCTCGATGCGAGCTCGGGAACAACTCCTCCGTATTCGGAATGCGATTCTATCTGACTGGATATCACCGAGGACAACACGATGTTTCTGCCCTTCATGACAGCGAGGGCAGTGTCATCACAGCTTGTTTCTATTCCAAGGGTCAGGAGTTCGTTGGGGCCAGCCATCATCCGCATTGACCTGCACAGGATGAACAGTTTCCGCCTTTGCAGCTGCAGGCGCTGTTTTTCTTAGGTTCTCCCTCTTTATGTATCAGTATCCTTGAGCCGCACTCCGGGCATTTTTCAGCAAAATTTTCTGAAGTAAAAATATGTCCGCAAGAAGCGCATTTGTACTTGTGCATTTATTTCGGCACCTTCCATTTTATTAGATCGTCACCATAACCCACCATGATCTCTGCCCCCGGCTTGACTTTGTCCTTCGGTACAACGAAGGCAAACTGCCAGCTGGTACCAGCGTCTACAGTCCCGAACGGATTCTTCCAGCTTGAGGATATAACGTCCTTTTTTGTTAGATGATAGCCGCCGACACTGATCTTTTCCTCTTCGACAGTCCATGGCTTGTTTGCTTCAAGATTAACTATGAAGAGGGCTTTTTTTCTGGTCTCAGGTGACCCGTAATATTGATTTAGATCGTCGACCCATGATGCAAGGCCCTGTTCAGTTGATATCGCCTTTGATAATTTTGAGTCAAGGTATATGAACTGTATCGTTCCCCTTGAGCCCAGAATGAGGTCCCCCAACAGCTCTCCTTCGACCCAGCAGTCTATCTGTCTTTCGTCCAGCAGACTATTAAGGTCATTTTGATCGGCCTCGGCCCGAAAAGAGACCGGACATGCAATTATGGTGAATGTAAGCAAAATCATCAAAAAAAACAAGAATTTTCTTTTCACTGTTACGCCCCCTTGGAATTTCCTGAATAGAAGCAGATCTATCTTTACGTCAGATCCTATGTAAATGATAACATCGATCCATTAATTATTTTTCTGTTTCAGCGCATCTTTTATCCATTGCCACTCAGAGCAGTGCAGAAGGATCGTAGAAAGGGAATATATTGATATCCCGGCAAGGACCATGCCGGACAGCCATAGCGCCCTGAGTCCCAGTGAAGCAGCGACCGGATATGGCAGAGTCATTTTGACTGCATAGAGAGTAATAAACATCAGTACAGTTGAAGAAAGTATCTTGGCCAGCCACCTGAGATCAAAGACGCCTAAAGGTTCATTAAGGTTCCTTGAAAGAGCCCATGCTCCGTAAAGGCTTGAACATGTGAATGCTGCAGCCGTGGCTCCTGCAAGACCCGCATATTTGAAAAGCGGCATCAGCAATAAACAGGCAGCCAAATTGACTGCCACAGTCACTCCGGTTACCCCAACAGCCCCCCTGGGCATCCTCCTGGCATACATCGCCCTCAGTATTACTGTGCTGCTTGCCATCCCGGGAAGGCCAAGACCGTATATCGCAAGGGCAGTGCCTGTCGCATGCCAGGCCCATTCGGTAAAAGCACCTCTGAAAAATAGTATATGCACGGTCTCCTGGGAGAGAACGAAGATCCCTACAGATACAGGCAGAACGACAAAAAGGTCAAACCTGAGTGCATCTCTTATAAAATCCCTGAATCCTGCCCTGTCATTTGGGTCCTGTCTGGAGAGCATGGGAAGCACCGCTTGTGAAATAGCGATGACAAAAAGCCCCAGCGGGAGCTGGAGGATCCTGTCCGCGTAAGTAAGGACCGAGATCGAACCCCCTGTTAGGAAGGAACCAAACATCCTGCTTATCACAGGGTTTACCTGATTTAACGACAGCCCTGCGGCATATGGGAAAAAAAGGTACATCATGTTTCTGAGCTCTGCATTGTCCTTTTTCGGAACGGCTGGGGTCAGTTTTACTCCCATCCTGCCGCACCAGTACCACTGAAGGAGCATATGGCAGATTCCTCCGATGAGGACCGCTGCCGAGAGGTTCCATATAGTCAGGTTTTTCATGGTAGCCATCAAAAAAAGTATGTAAGCCAGGTTGCTGAGCGCAGGAGCCACTGCAGGGACAAAAAATGAGCCCATACTGTTCAGCACGCCCATTGCAAGTGCTCCCACCGAGACAAAGAGAAGGAAGGGGAACATTATCCTGGTAAGGGATATTGCCAGAGCTCTCTCTTCCGCCGCAAATCCGGGAGCCATTATCCCGACGAATATCGGAGCAAAAATTATACCGACCGTTACGACAAGAGCTCCTCCCAGCAAAAGCACTGAGAGAGCCTGCCTTGCAAGATTCTGAGCTGAGTCTTTTCCCTTGTTCTCGAGAGTCCTTGAAAAGACCGGGACAAAAGAAGCGGAAAGAGCTCCTTCTGCCAGGAGCTGGCGTGAAAGATTTGCCAGTGTATATGCCACATAAAACGCGTCAAGCTGGCGGGTCGCTCCAAACAGGGCCGCGGTAAGCATTTCCCTTACAAGACCAAGTATCCTGCTTGCAAGAGTGCCGACCATCATCCTCATCGCATGTCTTACCATGCCCGGAAGGTTGTCGTTGCGGCTCATTTGGGATAGTTGGCCCTTACCAGGAAAAATCCGCGCCGAGGTAGAATTTTCTCGCCTCTTCGTTGGCTGCGATCTCCCCGGGGAGCCCTTCCAGAAAGACTTTACCCTGATGGATGAGATAGGCTCTGTCGGTAATTGAAAGTGTCTCTCTGACGTTGTGGTCTGTAAGAAGTATTCCGTAACCTTTCTCCTTCAGGTGTCTTATGATCGCCTGAAGGTCAGCCACTGCTATTGGATCTATGCCACTGAATGGCTCATCCAGAAGAATGAATGAAGGATCGAGAGCCAGGCATCTCGCTATCTCAACGCGTCGCCTCTCTCCACCTGAAAGAGAGACTCCAAGGATATTTTCGATCTGTTTCAGGCCATAACCCTCAAGCAGAGTCTCTATTTTCGCATCACGTTCTTCTTTGAGGATACCGGCCTCTTCAAGGACCAGTTCAAGGTTCTGCCTCACAGTAAGTTTCCTGAATACCGAGGCTTCCTGAGGAAGGTAGCCAAGCCCCGTCCTGGCTCTCTCATACATGGGAAGAGCCGTTATATCTTTTTCCCCGTTGAATACCCTTCCCGACTCCGGCATTATCCTTCCTATCATCATATAAAAAGTGGTGCTTTTGCCGGCTCCGTTGGGTCCCAAAAGCCCGACTATCTCACCCTTTTTTATTTCGATAGATACATTGTCAACTACTCTTCTTCTGTTATATGACTTAACGAGGTGTTCTGCCCTGAGCACCTCAAATTTTGATCTTACGGCAATTGCCATTGCTCATTCCCCGCTTTTCGGCTTCTCTTCGTTATTGTCCTTTTTCTCGTTAGTTATGAATGTTATCTGCGAGTTACCTATTGCCTCAATATCGTTCGAGTCCTCGTGCACTATTATAGAATCCGCCGAAACAGTTTTCCCGTCGCTGCGGACAGCCTTTGCATTTCCTGATATAACAAAGGTGGCTTTTGATTTGGAATATACCCCTTTTTCACCTGTCACCCTGCTTTTAAGGCCTTCCTTGTCCACAAAGTCCATTATTACGTTGCCTACTGCGACCAGTTCGTTTATCTCTTCATTTACCCTGGTCCCGTTAACAGTATCAGCGCTTACGACAAGCTTCTGCTTGATATCCTCATATCTTTTAACTTTTTTGCCCCAAAATTTATCTTTGCTCTGTCCCGCTTCATCTGCTATAAGGATGTTATTTTCAGTTTTTGCGTCTACATTGCCTTTTGCTGTGTAATTTTGTGTACCAAGTTCCCATAGCACATAATCCGCGTCTATCTTTTCATTCGTTCCCCGTGTCAGGTGCACCTTACCTACAGCCTCAGCAATACCATCATTTTCAGGGTTTTTCGAACCTGTCCACTTGACTCTGTCTGCGGTCAGGTCAGTCTTCTCCGCAGGAAAAGTCCCTTTGACGTTCCCCTGAAGCGTAAACTCGGAAGTTTCCATACTGCCTTCCCCTTTATCTCCCCAGAGTATAGCTCCCTCTCTTTTTATTATTACATTTCCTACAGCTGATATTTTTTTGGTATTAACATTGTAATTTATTGTATCAGCCGACATCGTGCCCTCAACAGGAGCTGCTGAAAGAGTGGCCTGGAAGGGTAGAAACAAGAGAAATGCAGCTGCCGGAAGCAACTTTAGATAATATTTTATGCCTGACATAGTTATACCTCATTCCTTGAAGAAAGTATCGTTAGACAGTAATGCCGCTGAGAATACAGCAATATTTTACAGCCTATATCATCATTTAGTCTTCACGTTTTTAGTTTTATTCCATATTGTAAGAAAAATATCATGGAGAAAAACGAAATAGTCATGGTCTTTGGACGGAGGTGGCAAAGTCAGCCTGTATTCATATCCAACAGCTGCAGACCTTATGATCTCCGGAGTCCACGGATCTAACAGTATCAGCCAGTTGCGTCTGGCGGCTTCATCAAGGGCATCTTTCATTGCTTTTGTGTCGCCTGCCTTCCACCCCTCCCAGACTGATGCAGGAGGCCTCACAGCACCTGAGATAGAAGAACGGATCCATGTCCCTTCGGCTCCGGTAATATCAAGAATTTTTGTATCTCCTAAAAGGTGTTTTCCGATATCTATCGTACTTTCTATCTTTGACTGGAACTCGGCAAGCCTCCTCTGAAAATATGAGTACCTGCCCTTGTCCTCTTCCGACATTATTTTCATTACGCTCTGCGCAAGAAATGGAAGCATTGCAGGATCAAAGAAAGCGCTCTGCAGCTGCTCTTTCGTCATTGGCAGGTCATCGTAGAGAAGCCGCAGGTGCTTGTTGTTTTTCTTTATCCTGAAGTTTTCTGCGTCTTTTGCATCTATGGCAATAATTATCTCGCCGGATCTTGGAGATGATGTTTTTATCACGTTTCCGGAGGAGTCCCAATTGGAAAGGTAGCGGACATTTTTAGCATCACCCGCAATAAAAGAGGCAATGAAACCGATCCAGGGTGAGGTAACAGCAAAATTTCCCGCATTTGCAGCAGTCGGATGGAAAAGCAATATCAGCAGCGCAAAAGCAGTGAATAGGATCTTATTCAGACTTCTCCGCAAAGTGAGAGCAGGCATCAGCCCGGACGGCTCCCCGGCTTTACCAGGGGAAGACCCTCTTTGCACAGAGGACAGTTTTGCTCTTCATAAAGCGGGAAACTCAGTTTCCAGAGGGAGACAAGGTCCCAGTCCTTATAAGCGTCATTTGCCCGCCTGTCGATTATTGAAGCGGAAGATACCCATTCCGCCCCTCCTTCGGCAAGTATCTGAGCTGTTTCCCGTGATGACTTGCCTGTGGTCACCACATCTTCTATGAGCGCGAAACGGACTTTACCCGGATGGGGAAACCTTCTGAGCTTCATTGCCCCCTCCTGCCTTTCGCAGAAGATAAAAGGAACGCCCAGCGATCTGGCTACTTCATGACCTATGATGAGTCCGCCCAATGCGGGTGAAAGGATGATATCAGGTTTTTTGTCCGCTATCCTCTCTGCGATTTTTTCTCCGGCATATGCTGCAAACTCAGGGAAACGGAGCATGAGGGCGCACTGAATGTAATGACCGCTGTGAAGTCCGGAGGTCAGCTTGAAATGCCCTTCGAGGTGGGCACCGCTCTCCTTCATCATTTCCATGATCCTTGCAGCCACTGCCTCATCACTTGTCTTTACAAAGTCTTTTCCCATCACAGCACCCCCGATATTTCCTTAAGTATACTTCTGACTTCGCTGATAGGATCGGCTGCTTCAAGTATCGGCCTTCCTACAACAATGTATGAAGCCCCTGCTTCAGCTGCTTCCTTTGCCGTCGCCACTCTTGTCTGATCTTCTGTCGATACCCTTGTTCTCCTTATGCCCGGGACTACTCTTGCAAGTTTTCCGGCCTTTCCGCTGAGAAGCGAAAGATCGAGCGGAGAACAGACTATGCCGTCAAGACCGGCCCTTTCGGCTGCAAGCGCTCTTGCCTCAAGCGAATGATCCAGGTCGGATCCCGGGTGCACTTCGCTCCACAGATCTCCTCCAAGGCTTGTCAGCACCGTGATCCCGAAAAGGTTCATCCTGCTTCCGGTCTTATCTCTCATTGCTACAGAACGCGACATCATTTCGTGTCCGCCTGACGTGTGGAGAGTCAAAGCCCACAGCCCCATCTCAGAAAGAGGTTCGACCGCAGATGCTACAGTATTGGGTATGTCATGCAACTTTAAGTCAAGAAAAAGGCTGTACCCTTTTTTGACTATTTCATTGATGAAGGAAGCTCCCCCCATTGCGTAAAGCCTTGGCCCTATCTTTACATACGGGGTCGCTTTATCGAGCCTCTCAAGAAACTCCCTGGCTGCGTCCAGGGACGGCAGATCCACCGCTGCGATCAATTCACATTTTTTATTTTCCAAACCTACACCTCCAGATTATATCTACTGCTTTATGCACATACATCAGCAAAAGAGCCTCTATTGCGCCCGGCATAAAGAATAAAAAGTAACAGAGGCGGCACTAAAGATGTCAAGACCTGATCCTCTGATTATCTGACAAACTTTAACACGCCCCTGCGATCGTCCTGCAAGATGCTTTATGGCCGGGTCAGTTTCTAAAGATCTTCGTTGTCCTGCCAGATCTTCCTGCCTTCAACAAAAGTCATCACCGGCCAACCGGTCAGCGCGATCCCTTCCCACGGACAGCACCTCGCCTTGCTGTTCCATTCAGAGCAGTCTACTATCCTGGTCCTCTCTTCGTCAATTATCGTTATGTCTGCCGGAGAGCCTTCCTCTATCTTTCCCAGGGCCTGCCATTTTTCAGTCAAAAGCGATGCAGGCGAGCTTGTCATTTTCCTGAGGATCATTTCGACCGGCACTTCAGGGTAATTCTTATTTTTGAAGTCTATGATAACAGCAGCGGCACATTCCAGCGAGGCGATGCCAAAAGGAGCATCCTGGAATGGCTCGTCTTTCTCATCCATGTGCCATGGAGCGTGGTCTGTCACTATTGCATCTACCGTTCCGTCAAGCAGCCCCTCCCAGAGTGCTGCCTGATCTTCCTTGCTCCTCAAAGGGGGATTGACTTTGTATCTTGAATTATAACCGCTGTTTATCACTGCGTTTTCATTAAGGGTCAGATGGTGGAAGGTGGTATCACATGTGACGTCCAACCCTTCCTTCTTGGCCTGCCTTATAAGTCCCAGAGCCCCGGCGCTGCTCAGGTGTGTAAAGTGGACCCTTCCGCATGTCTCCCTGGTTAGGGCTATGCCTCTTGCGACATCTATCTCCTCAGATGCAGCCGGGATACCCTTCAGTCCGCTGAGTGCGCTGACCTTTCCCTCGTGTACCTGCCCCCCCTTGAAGAGGCTTATCTCTTCGGGGTGTTCCATTATCCTTGGATGGTCCTTGCCGGTATACATAAGAGCAAGGCGGAAGAGTGAGCTTGTCGCTATCGGCGCACCGTCATCTGTGAAAAAGACTGCTCCTGCCTCAGCCATCTTGAGAAGTTCTGCCATCTCTTTGCCTTCCCTGTTTTTGCTTACGCATCCTGATGGAAGTATCCTTGAAGCGCCGGCTGCCCTTCCATGGCTCAGCACATACTCAACAAGCGAAGGTTCAGATATTGCCGGCTTTGTATTGGGCATGGCCACAAGGGTGGTAAAGCCTCCGGCGGCTCCGGCCCGGGCTCCTGAAGCTATATCCTCGTTCCATTCTCCCCCCGGGTCTCTGAAGTGGGCATGGAGGTCTACGAAGCCCGGAGAAAGTATCTTCCCATATCCTTCTATTATCTCAGCGTCTGTGCTGTCAAGGCCGTTGCCTATCGCAGATACCCTTTCGCCATCCACAAGCACCTCTCTGGCATCTATGAATTCTGTTCCGTTGAAGACCTTAAAGTCTTTGAACAATATCTTTCCCATTATCTTGCGCCCCCTCCACAGAGATAGAGCAGAGCCATGCGTATGGCAACGCCGGAACGCACCTGCTCAAGTATTACGCTCTGATGTCCGTCCGCAACTTCGGAGGCTATTTCAACTCCCCTGTTGATCGGCCCCGGGTGCATTGCAAGTGCTCCCGGTCTTGCATACTTCATAAGGTCGGCGTCGGCACCCCACCAGCGATGATATTCATCCACCGAAGGGAAGAGTCCGTCCTGCTGACGTTCTTTCTGTATCCTCAGGAGGTAAACCATATCAGCATCCTGAACTGCCTTTTTCGGGTCTTTTTCATATCTGCAGCCAAGAGAATCTATCTCCCTGGGCATCATCGTAGGCGGACCGGAAAGCACGACATCGCAGCCAATGGTTTTGAATGCAATGACATCGCTTCTTGCAACTCGGCTGTGAAGAACGTCCCCTACCAGCGCTATCTTTTTACCCTCAAGGTTTCCAAGATGTTTCCAGGCCGTGTAAAGGTCAAGCAGGGCCTGTGTGGGATGGGCGTGGGTCCCGTCTCCTGCGTTGAGCACTATTGCCCTTTTCAGCTTTGAAGCCAGATACTGTGCAGATCCTACAGCTCCGTGCCTCATTACTACTATGTCCGCCCCCATTGCCTCAAGAGTCCAGGCAGTATCTCTCATAGTTTCACCCTTGGCATGGCTCGAGCCGGAGACAGACCAGTTGACCACGTCTGCAGAAAGCATCTTCTCTGCCAGTTCAAATGAGACCCTTGTCCTTGTTGAATTTTCAAAGAAGAGATTCACTGCCATCTTACCGCGCAGGACAGGGACCTTTTTGATCGGTCTGTCCATAACGTTCTCCATATGGCGCGCCTGATCAAGCAGAAAGTATAGTTCCTCCCTTGTAAAGCAGTCTACATCTATCACATTTCTGTGACGCCAGACTATCTGTCCGATCTCACTGGGCGTCGCGTTCACAGATGACCACCTCGTCTTTTCCGTCAAGCTCTGTTACTTTCACTTCTATGACCTCATTCTTTGATGTCGGCACATTCTTGCCGCACATATCCGCGTGTATGGGAAGTTCCCTGTGGCCTCTGTCGATTATTACGGCAAGCTTCACTGATGAGGGACGCCCGAGGTCTACAAGAGCCTCAAGGGCTGCCCGCACGGTCCTTCCTGTGTAAAGAACGTCATCTACAAGATAAATATTTTTGCCTGAGATGTCCTGGGGCATGCGTGTGCTGTGGACCATCGGCTGTTCGAAAAGCATCGTCAGGTCATCCCTGTACAGAGTTATATCAAGCTCCCCGCACGGGACCTTAGTGCCCTCCACCTCTTCGATGATCTTCTGCAGGCGACGTGCAAGGTAGACGCCCCTTCTGTGAATGCCTACGAGGATCATGTTTTCGGTACCCTTGTTCTGCTCGACCATTTCATGTGCGATCCTCTTGATCACTCTGTTAAGGTCATCGGAACTCATAAGCTTTGCTTTTTCTCTTAAAACTGTCACTGTTACCCCTCCCTCTTATAAATAAAAAAGACCGCCTATCAGGGCGATCTAAAGAATACAGCTTAAAAGCGGCACAATACGCCTGCGAGAGAGCTGGAGATATGTTGCCGATATTATCTCTGTTCTCATTCGCTTCCCCTCCGTTTGCTGGACTTTTGGTATTATAACTCCATTTATAATTTTATGCAATCGGTTGCAAAAATATTTTTTTCATCTGACCCTGGTAATTTTTATTGCAATATCATTCGGTTAGCATAGACTTACCGGTTCTGCTATAATCTTGTAATCTTCGTTAAAGTCAACAGATAAGGATTTTGTTACACAGTTTATATCTCTTAAATTTTATTAATTTCGCAGAGGTGGTCAGATATGAAAAAAGTAGAAGCGAACCTTAGAACATGCCTTCAGCCCGCACCAAAAGTTATCGTATCCTGCAGGGACAGTGAAGGCAACAATAACGCACTGGCGGTAGCCTACTGCTGCAACTGCAGTTATGATCCGCCGATGATAATGGTTGGTATAGTACCTTCGAGGCATTCTTACAAAATAATTAAAGAGACAGGTGCTTTTGTCGTTAATGTGCCGTCAAAAGATCAGAAGAAGATATTTGATTACCTTGGAAGCCACAGCGGTAGAGACGAGGACAAATTTTCCAGACTCTCATTGAGGACAGAAGAGGGTAAGGCCGTCAACGCACCTCTGCTGACTGACTGTCCCATCTGCATAGAATGCAGGGTAGAAGCGTCCATCCTTACCGGATCCCATGAAATGTTTGCTGGGAAGATAGAAAGGATACATGTTGACGAACACCTTGTGGATGAAAAAGGAAACATCGACTATTCCAAGATCGATCAGATCTGAGACTGGCCGTCCGCCGGAGAGGAGGGGCAACTTTGAAGGATTTTCGTTATATTTTTGGCCCTGTACCATCAAGAAGGCTTGGGATATCTTTGGGAGTAAGCCCTATCCCCAAAAAAACATGCAACTACTCTTGCATATATTGCCAGCTGGGCAGGACAGATAAGCTGACAAACATCCGGCAGTCCTTTTTCCCGCCTGAGGAAATGATACGCGAACTGGAAGAATATATTTCTTCTGAAAGGTCTTTCGATGCCGTGACCATTGTCGGAGAGGGAGAACCAACTCTTTGCCTAGACCTTGGATACCTCATAGACGAAATAAAGAAGAGGACGAACACCCCTGTAGCTGTAATAACAAACGGGGCACTACTTTACGAAAGTACCTTGCGGGAAGACCTTAAAAAGGCAGATATCATTCTGCCATCTTTTGATGCGTACGATGAGGCTTCCTTCAGAAGGATAAACAGGCCTCACGGCAGTATAAGCTTCAGTATGTACTATGAGGGGCTTGCTGAATTCTCCCATGATCACGAAGGACAGCTATGGCTTGAAATAATGCTCATGAAGGGGATAAACGACGATGACGCAGCCCTTTGCGGTTACAGATCCCTGCTGGAAAGGATAAGGCATGACAAGCTGTACATTAACACACCTGTGAGGCCTCCTGCAGAAGATGGCGTATTCTGCATAGATGAGGAACATATGAAACGAGCCTGTGAAATGCTTAACGGCATTTCTATCGACAGGTTGGTTTCAACAGGTTTTAAAAGTGAGATCCCGGACGATCTGTCTGCAATACTGAGCATCATCAAGAGACATCCAATGAACAGTTTTGAGATCACGGCTTTTTTGAGATCAAGGAAAAATGAAGACCCGGATGGTCTCATCAGGGTCCTTGAGGGCAGAGAGGACGTTGTGTCTATAGATTACAAGGGGTTTAAAACATACAGGCTGAAGTGAGCTATTCAGACCCTGTCCTTTTTGTTATCTTCCTATCTTCTCAAGCGCAGCTCCGGCTGCCTCGAATTCCGCCTCTTTTATCGTGTTGCCCCAGGCTTCTGCCAGCAGCTCATCTCCGATAGTTACTTCTACTTTGAACCTGAGCGAATGGTCAGGACCTGTGCGTTCCACTGTCCGGTAGTAGGGAACTCCCCTCCCCATAGCCTGAAGGGTCTCCTGAAGCATGGTCTTGGAATCCTGCCTGTCGGGAGAAAGTTCGCCGCTGTGAAAGTCAAGGTAAGCCTTCGCCAGAATGAGGGCTGCACTGTAACCTCCGTCAAGAAAAACAGCCCCGAAGAGCGATTCGGCTGCGTCCGCAGCAATTGCAGATGTTGGGCCCTTCTTGATCAGGCTTTTTCCAAGCCTGATCGCATCACGAAGTCCGACAGAAAGAGCCCAATCGTACAGTTTTTTCTCACATACAATCTGAGAGCGTATCCTGGTGAGCTGTCCTTCATCCAGGTCTTTGTATTTGTTGTAAAGAAGATCAGAGACAGTCAGTTCCAGAACAGCATCACCCAGATACTCGATCCTCTCGTTGTGGGATGAAGACCCAGATTCATTAGCATAAGAAGAATGGGTAAGTGCTTCCGTAAGCAGATCTTTCTCCTTGAAGCTGTAGCCTATCCTTTTTTGGATGTCTTCTGTCAGTTTCTCCCTGTCGGAGTTTTTCATATCAGTCTTTGAAGCGTTCGATCGCAAGGACTCCGTTGTGGCCTCCAAAGCCAAAATTATTGATCAGGACTTTGTTTACCTCAGCCCTGACAGCTTTGTTTGGAACAGTATTGAGGTCACACTCGGGATCAGGATCAAACTGATTGATAGTCGGATGGACTATGCCTTCCTCTATCGCCAAAAGCGCAGCTATAGTTTCAACAGCTCCTGCTGCACCGAGAAGATGTCCGACCATGGATTTTGTAGACTGGACCATAACTGTACAGGCATGATCACCAAGGAGTTTCTTTATTGCAGAAGTCTCCATCTTGTCGTTCAAAGGAGTCGAAGTCCCGTGTGCATTTATAAGATCAACATCTTCAGGGGTCCATCCTGCGTTCCTCATAGCCATGTACATGGAGCGGTACGCACCGTCGCCAGTCGGATCAGGTGCTGTTATGTGGTATGCGTCACATGTATTGCCGTAGCCTGTTACCTCTGCATAGATGTGAGCACCGCGTTTTTTTGCGTGTTCAAGCTCCTCAAGGATAAGTATCCCGGCACCTTCGCCCATTACAAAACCATCGCGGCCTAAGTCGAAGGGGCGTGAGGCATGTTCGGGGTCTTCATTCCTCGTAGAGAGGGCTTTGAGGGATGTAAAACCTGCGGTGGCTATCGATGTGATCGCAGCCTCTGCTCCTCCGGAGATCATTGTGTCGGCATCTCCGCGCTGTATACAGTAATAAGCTTCTCCTATACTGTTTATAGAAGAAGCGCAGGCAGTTACTACTGCCATGTTGGGGCCTACTGCTCCATACCTTATTGCGGCATAGGCGGCAGGCATATTTGCTATCATCATCGGCACCATGAAGGGGCTCACCCTGCTTGGTCCTTTCTCAAAAAGAGCGGTAAAGTTGTCATCGATGGTTCCGATCCCTCCGACACCGCTTCCTATATAGACGCCGAACTTTTCCTTATCCAAAGATCCTAAATCAAGGCCGGCGTCTTTTACAGCAAGGTCTGTCGCAGCTGTAGAGAGGTGCAGTATTCTGTCTGTACGCCGTGCCTCTTTTTTGTCAAGCCACTGTTCAGGATCAAAATCCTTTACCTCTGCACCGATTTTTACGCTGTGCCTAGAAGTATCAAAAAGCGTAATAAGGCCAACACCGCTTTTGCCTGCTTCAAGAGCCTTCCAGAATTCCTCTTTACCGATCCCTATGGGCGTTACTGCACCCGCTCCTGTGATCACTACTCTTCTCATAGACTTTCCTCCGTGAAGATAGGAGGGACCGGTTTAATGCAGTCCCTCCTAAAAAGATTCATTTCGTGATTTAGCCTTCTACTCCCAGTTTGGCCTTTACGTAGTTCATTGCCTCGCCAACTGTGGTGAGTTTCTCTGCATCTTCATCAGGGATCTCGATGTCAAATTCCTCTTCGATGCCCATGATAAGCTCAACGATGTCAAGAGAGTCAGCGCCAAGATCTTCAACAAATGATGCTTCGGGCTTGATCTGCTCCTCTTCCGCGTTAAGGCGGTCCATTACGATCTCCTTAAGTTTTGCCTGTACTTCTTCCAATTTCATACAGTTCACCTCCTTCCAATTTTACTATTCTTATCCGGATATGCTTTTGTTTTACAGGTTTTTGCTCTACATAGTCATGCCGCCGTCAACGGCTATTACCTGGCCCTGTATGTATTCTGAATCGTCAGAAGCCAGGAATGCAACGGCTTTCGCAACGTCTGATGGAGTTCCTGTCCTTCCTGACGGGATGTTCTTCAGCATCGCTTCCTTGATCTCCGCAGGCAGTTCCGAGGTCATGTCTGTCTCGATATAACCCGGAGCTACTGCGTTGGCAGTGATGCCCCTTGAACCTACTTCCCTTGCGAGACTCTTTATGAAACCCGTCATCCCTGCCTTAGCAGCGGCATAGTTGCACTGTCCTGGGTTTCCTATAAGACCTGTGATCGAGCTTATGGCGATTATTCTTCCCCATCTTGCCTTCAGCATAGGTCTCAGCGCCTCTTTGGCGCAATAGAAGAGGGATGAAAGGTCAGCCGAGATGACATCGTTCCACTCCTCGGCCTTCATCTTCATGAGAAGATTGTCTCTTGTAATGCCTGCATTGCACACAAGTATTTCTACAGGTCCAAGCTTTGAGGCAACAAATGCGAACATCTCTTTCACTTCAGCAGCGGATGATACGTCCGCCTTGACAGTCAGGGCTTTACGGCCCATTGCTTCTATCTCGGCAGCGGCCTCTTCAGCCGCTTTTTCCGACCTGCTGTAGTTAAGGGCGACCGAACATCCCCTGCGGGCCAGTTCAAGCGCTATCTCTCTCCCAATGCCTCTTCCGCCGCCTGTTACCAGAGCTATCCTTTCCTTCTGCATCAAATTCCCCCTCTCAAAAACTCAAGGGCTGCTTCCAGCTCTTCTGGTCCTGAGACCGGATATGGTCTCTTGTTCTTTGATATCTTTCTGATAAGTCCGGAAAGGACACTACCCGGACCAAGCTCTATATAACCTTCCGTGCCTTTCTTCTCCATTTCCAGCACGCTCTGCATCCAGAGCACAGGTGAAAATGTCTGCATGTATAGGGCTTCTTTGAGAGTTCCCACGTCCAGCACCGCTTTTGCTGCGGCATTGGTCACTATGGGACAGCCGGGTTCGTTCCAGCTGATATTCTCAAATTCATCCCTCAGTTTAACGCCTACGGGGCGCATGAGTTCGCAATGGAAAGGGGCGCTTACTCTCAGTGGGAGTACTTTCGCCCTTCCGGTCGCTTCTATTGCTGCCGAAGCCCTGTCGACTGCTCCTTTATGTCCTGATATGACTATCTGTTCCTGTGAGTTGATGTTGGCCGCTTCACAAACCTCACCATGAGCCTCTTCTTTACAGAATTCGACTACTTCCTCCATGTTCATTCCTACTATCGCAGACATAGCGCCTACTCCGACAGGGACAGCCTCCTGCATCAGTGTGCCTCTCATATGAACGAGCCGCACTCCGTCAGCAAGGCTTACCGCACCCGCAGCAACAAGTGAAGTGTATTCTCCAAGGCTGTGGCCTGCAGCCAGAAATGGTTCAAGCTTTTTTCCGTAAGCGCTTTCAAGGCCTCTTAAAGCAGCTATGCTTACAGTCAGGATCGCAGGCTGCGTTATGGCCGTCTTCATAAGATCTTCTTTTGTTCCGTTGAAGATAATGTCACTTAACTTAAATCCAAGGGCATCGTCTGCCTCTTCAAAGACACTTTTAGAGACATCGAACTTATCATAAAGGTCCTTGCCCATGCCGGGCCTTTGAGCGCCCTGTCCGGGGAAAATAAGAGAATATTTCATCAGTCAGCAAACCTCTTCAGTCTTTCGATCTCCGCTGCAGCGCCATTGACGATGTCCATGATTATCGCTGACGCGGGCTCAATTCTTTTAACAAGTCCGGCAGACTGCCCTGCCATGAGCGAACCCCACATTGTGTCTCCGTCAACAACTGCCAGTCTCAGTTTGCCCGTTCCAAGTTTCTCGAGTTCTTCTGTTGAAGCACCTTTTTTTTCAAGTTCCTCAAACTCCCTGGAGAGCTTGTTCTTAATGCCTCTTACAGGATGTCCTGTAGACCTTCCTGTGACAACAGTGGCCCTGTCGTTTGCCTCAATTATTTTTTCTTTGTAGTTGAAATGCACGTTTGATTCTGCAGCACAAACAAAGCGGGTACCTACCTGTACTCCTTCAGCTCCCAGAGCAAAAGCAGCTGCCATGCCTCTTCCGTCTGCCACTCCGCCTGCCGCTATTACGGGTATTGAGACTACATCTACGACCTGTGGGACAAGATTCATGGTAGTTATCTCGCCTATGTGTCCGCCTGCCTCGTTGCCCTCGGCGACGACAGCATCAGCACCCTGCTTTGACACTCTCTCTGCATGTGCCGTTGAAGCTATGACGGGAATAACAATAGTTCCCAGCGGTTTAAGCCTTTCAAGGACTTTACCCGGCATTCCTGCCCCGGTCGTCACTACCGGGACTTTGTACTGGGCGGCTATTTCCAGCGCATCATCAGATGTCGGGGAAAGGAGCATTATATTCATCCCGAACGGCTTGTCAGTCAATTTCCTGATTTTTACTATCTGCTCTTCCAGAAGTTCAGGGGGCATGCTTGCAGCTGCTATTACACCCAGACCGCCGGCGTTGCTTACTGCGGCTGCCAGGTCAGCGTCTGCTACCCATGCCATACCTCCCTGAATTACAGGATATTTTATCTTCAGAAGTTTGGTAACTCGATTGTTTTCGAACATATTAATTTTCTCCCTAAGCCTCGTAGAGGAGGACTCCCAGTGTCATTCCAGCTCCGAATGCCACAAAGCATACCTTGTCTCCACTTTTGATCTTACCGGCTTCCATAGACTCATGGAGTGTTATCATGAGCGATGCCGCCGAAGTATTTCCGTATTCAGGAAGGTTGATAAGCGTCTTTTCCTGCGAGACATGCAGTCTTTTAAAGACCCCGTCTATTATTCTCGTATTTGCCTGGTGAAATACCCAAAAATCGATGTCTTCCGGAGTCACTCCGGAATCTTCGCAGAATCTCTTTACAAATTTAGGCATAACTGTATTAACAAATTTAAATACCTCGTTGCCCTTCATCTTTACTACCGGTGTAATATTATTTTCATCGCTCTCAAGACGGAGCATTTCATGACCGGTGCCATCCGCAAGGAGACGGGTAGAAATAAATCCTCCCTTTCCCTCTGAAACTCCTATTACGCAGGCTCCGGCACCATCACCGAATAGGATGCAGGTTCCCCTGTCAGTCCAGTCGATAATGTCCCTGAAAACTTCAGCTCCTATTACAAGGACTTTGTCCCAGATCCCGCTGGATATTCCGGAAGCAGCTACTGAAAGTGCGGTGAGACTGCCTGTACAGCCTGCCTGAACATCAATTGCTCCAGCATTTACAGCACCAAGTTTTCCCTGGACCTTACATGAAACGCTTGGAAATACTGTATCTGGAGAATTTGTCCCTACTATCACCATATCGATTTCTTCCGGACCTATCCCTGCATCTTCAAGTGCCAGGAGTGCAGACTTGTAGGCCACGTCGCTGCACTTTTCATCTTCAGCGGCGAAATGTCTCTTTTTTATACCTGTCCTCTCAACGATCCATTGGTCATTGGTTTCTACAATTTTTTCAAAGTCCTTATTTGTCATTATTTTTTCCGGGATATATTTACTGGTTCCCAGAATTTTTGTCGACCTGCCGATGTATTTGATCATTGCGCACCACCTCTGGCTATTTCTTCTCTGATCCTTCCGACTCCGTTGTGCTCTACAAAATTTGCTGCTCCAAGTATCGCGTATGATATTGCCTTGCTTTTTGAGCGCCCGTGTACTTTGATCACAGTCCCGTTTACTCCAAGGACCGGAGATCCGCCTGCTTTTTCCCAGTCAAACCTTCCAAGTACCCTCTTCATTGCAGGCCACATAAATAAAAGTCCCACCTTGGGCAGCAAATGGTTGGCATATTCTTCCTTAAACTGGTCCTTCAACAGTTCTCCCAGGCCTTCTCCGAATTTGATAACGACATTCCCGGTAAAACCGTCGCAGATTATTACATCTGATATGCCGTTTGGTATGTCATTCGCTTCGGCATATCCCTGATAATTCAGATCGCTGTTTTCTATCAGCTGTCTTGCGGCGGATATAACTTCGTCCCCCTTTGTCAGTTCCTCGCCCATATTCAGAAGGCGCACCGAGGGGTTTTCAACATCCCTGAATAACTTCATGTATATGGATCCCATCTGGGCAAACTGGAATAGGTTTATCGGCTTGCACCTGACAGTGCCCCCTACATCCATCAGCAGGGTAGGCCTGTTCAGGACCGGAAGCATTGCTCCCAGACCCGGTCTGTCAATTCCCGGGATACGCCCCAGGAGGATAACTCCTCCCGCTGCTATCGCCCCTGTGTTCCCGGATGATACGATTCCAGCGGCTTCACCCGAACGGACCATTTCGAAGCCTATCACCAGGCTCGAATTCTTTTTTCTCCTTATGGAGATCGAAGGAGAGTCTCCTCCGCTTATCACTTCGTTCGCGGGAACTATGCTCAGCCTCGAACGGACATTCTTTTCTGCTTTTTCAATTATGGGTTTAATTTTTTCGCTGTCACCGATCAACGCAACCGAAAGATGCGGCTGCTCCCGACAGGCAAGCATGGCAGCGTTGCACGGCTCCAGCGGAGCGTGGTCCCCTCCCATTGCATCAAGTGCTATCAGCATATCTTCGCCTCCATTTAAGCTAGCTCCTCTGAGTTCTTGGCGACTACGACGAATCTTCCGACAAAAACTTCCCTGTCACCGACCCGTGTATGTACACTGACGACATACTTGTCACCCTTGTAAGTCCCCACTTTGGATCTTGCAAGTATCCTTTCTCCGACGAAAGCCGCTCGGCGATACCTCAGCCTGGCGGATCCAACCACTACCATTTCCCTGTCTATCGTCGCAATTGCCAGAGTAGCAGCCTGGGCGTATATATAATAATCACCAACAAGATTCGTATGTCTGAATGCCATGTCCCTGGTCGTGTTCAACACAGAAAGAGCCCATCCGTCAGGCTCCAGTTCAAGAAGTTCGCCAACCACTTCTTCTGCCCTTAAAGACTTGAGCCTGCTGGTCGCCTGCTCCGCCATTGTCCGCATTCTTTCCCTCAGCTCAGGTATAGAGAGAATGCCTCGATCAAGACGCACCGTACTCATGCTCACTCCAAGGGAAGCAGCTATCTCTTCGTCCGTCATGAGAGGGTTAGTGGATATCAGCTCTATAAGTTGTCTGTGCCTTTGCTTTTTCAGCTCTGAACGCAAAATGGCATCTCCCGTAAAAAGTAGTTAGTAGCAGGTCATAACACCAGACAAGATATTACAGAATTTAAAAGTTGTCAATGGTATATTACAGGCTGCCTATAATTTTTATGAAGATACGATAACTCTGTTCCCATCAAGCTGATCGGGATTTTGTCTACTTGTCCATAATATAAGATCCGGAGCAAGGGAATAACCCTTTGCTCCGGATCTTCGTAAGACAATATCACTAGTCTTTAGCAGCTGTAGAGGCTTCTGAAACCTTTATTACCTGGCGTCCTTTGTAGTAACCGCATGCAGGGCAGGCTTTGTATGTCTCTATCACCTCACCGCAGTGTGTGCAGGCCGTAAGACTGGGTTCTGAAAGAGCACCAAGCCACTGTGCTTTACGGTTGTGTGTACGGGAGTGGGATACTCGCCTTTTTGGAGTTGCCATAATTTGTTCCCCCCTTAAATCTTCGGCGAAAATGTCGCCTGTGCAATTCTATCACTTTTTTGCTTTTTATGCAGTCAGCTATTTTCCTGTTCTTTCTGCACTAAAGATTTCAGGACTTCAAAACGCGGATCTCCCTCTTCTTCAGTACATGTACATGATGACGTGTTCAGATCAGCGCCGCATTTTGGACAAAGCCCCCTGCACTCTTCAGAACAGAGAGGCGCAGTTGGAAGGAGTGTTATCATTACCTCCCACACCAAGGGCCCCAGGTCGATCTCATCCTCCCATGAATCCAGGATCATGAGTTCTTCGTCTCCATCTGTTTCATAATCAGGTTCGGCTTTTTTATCATCTTCTTTGTCCAGAGAGAAAAGATACCTTAATTCTCCCTCAATTGCAACCCCTGCGGGGGCAAGACATCTTGAACATGGCACAGCGATGCTTCCGGATACTGATATTACAGTAATTATCCTGCCCTCTGCCCTGTAAGCCTCTATTTCTACCTGAAGCGGAGCCGTAAGGGAGTAAAGCTGTCCCCAGTAGTTGATCTTCCGGTCAGCTGACACTGAAAAACTCTCGGTATAAGGCGTACCATCCTTTGGTATAGCCGGGATAATAAGCCTGTGATGCCAACTTTTGGGCGCAGCCTTGATAAATTCAGACATTATTCTCCTGTTATTTCGCCTCGCAGCAGCGTTTTGTGTCCCTTGCGATGACCATTTCTTCATCTGTAGGAACGACCATTACCGCAACCCTGGAATCAGGCGTACTGAAAATGACCTCTTTGCCGCGGACTTTGTTCTTCTCAGGGTCGATCTTCACACCCATGAATTCCAGCCCCTTGCAGACTTCTTCACGGAAGGATACTCCGTTTTCTCCTATACCGGCTGTGAACACCAGGACATCGATGCCTCCCATTGCCGCAGCGTAAGAACCGATATATTTTTTTACGTGGTAAATAAGCATTTCCTGCGCCAGCTTGGCACGGGCATTTCCCTTTTCTGCAGCCTCTTCGACATCGCGAAGGTCGCTGGAAACTCCAGAGATTCCCTGAAGTCCGCTCTTTTTGTGGACTATATCGCTGACAGTTTTTGCATCTTCGTACCTCTCCATTAAGAAGAGCATTACGGACGGATCAAGACTTCCGCTGCGGGTCCCCATCAGAACACCTTCGGCTGTTCCGTATCCAAGGCTTGTATCAACTGACTTGCCTCCGTCAACAGCGGTGATGGAGCTCCCGTTTCCGAGGTGGCATGTTACGGTCTTGAGCTGTTCAACGGGCTTGCCAAGTATTTCAGCTGCTCTGTTTGCAACGTAGAAATGGCTTGTACCATGGAAGCCATAGCGGCGGACCCTGTCTTCCTCGTAATAGCTGTAAGGGATCCCGTATGTAAAGGCCTTCGGAGGCATTGACTGATGGAAGGCTGTATCAAAAACAACAACGTTGGGTGTTCCCGGCAGAACTTCCATAAGGGCGCGTACTCCCTGCAGATTGGCAGGATTGTGGAGAGGCGCGAGATGTATAACTTCTTCTATTGCGCTTATGACTTCAGGTGTGACAAGGACTGAAGATGTAAACTTCTCCCCGCCGTGGACCATCCTGTGCCCTGCCGCTGAAAGCTCACTCAGATCCTTAAGGACTCCGTATTCCGGGTCGATCAGCATATCAAGTACATATTTGATGGCGACTGTGTGGTTCGGGAAATCAACTACACGCGAGACCGGATCTTTTCCTGTCTTGGTATGCTTGATCTTTGAGCCGTCTATGCCAATGCGCTCAACAAGTCCCTTGGCGAGGACTACTTCCCCGTCCATGTCAATAAGCTGATACTTAAAAGAAGAACTTCCGCAGTTAAGAACTAGAATTTTCATTAGAATCAGATTGCCTCCCTTATTCTGATTATCTCCGTGTCTTTGTGGTATTCTTACCATAAGAGGACGGTGATCGAATTTATGCATACTCCCATCACAGGGATAGTTGCCGAGTATAACCCGCTTCATCTTGGACACCGGCACCACATGAAAGAAGCCCGTTCACTCTCAGGTGCCGAGGGCATCATTGTAGTGCTCTCCTCAAACTTTGTCCAAAGAGGAGAACCTGCCTTAATATCAAAGTGGGAGAGGACAAAGGCCGCGCTAAAATGCGGTGCTGATCTGATCCTTGAACTTCCTCTCGTCTTTTCATCTCATAATGCAGGGGTTTTCGCCAATGCCGCTGTTGATATCCTGGCGATGACAGGAATCGTAACACACATTTCCTTCGGGCTGGAATCCCCTGACTGGCAAATGGACAAAATCCTAGATATTTTAATCGAAGAACCCGAACCTTTCAAGTTTTGTTTAAAAGAAGAACTTGACAAAGGCTGTTCTTTCGTCGAATCGAGGGCTTCTGCCCTTGACCGTATGATACCGGGAACAGCTGAGAAGCTGAAAGGGTCGAACAATTCCCTTGCACTGTCATACATGCTCAGGATAAAGAAAAAAAACTGGAAGATAGATGCTGTGCCGGTCAAGAGGCTTGGATCCGGATATCATGAAAACGAGCTTGCTGAATTTTCAAGCGCGACCGCTGTAAGAAAAGCTCTTTCAAAAGGAAAAGTCTCAGAAGCGCTCTCCCGGCTCCCTGATTTTTCAGCCGAGATATTAAAAGAGGCCATAGAAAAAGGGCGTGCCTGCACTGACGAGGGAAGGCTGTGGAATATCCTCCGGGCCAGGCTCATCTCAATGGATCCCGGCGATATCTCAAAGTACGCTGAGATCGGTGAGGGAATAGAGTACCTACTGAGAGAAAAAGCGATCAGGAGCTCTTCCTTCACCGAATGGGGAAAAGCGTGCACAAGCAGGAGATACCCGCTTGGAAGAGTACAGAGACACGGGATACACATTCTGATAGGACTTGAACACTGGACAAACAGAGCATTCCAAAGGATAGGGCCGCCGTACATAAGAGTGCTGGGAATGAACGAAAACGGAAGAAAAATGTTGCGGCGCATGAGAAAAACAGCATCTTTGCCCGTTATTACAAGGTGCGGCGCAGCTTCTTCAATATCTGACACCGCATCAAAAGTCATGAGATATGAACTCATAGGATCAGAGATATGGGAACAGCTCATACCTGAGGGAGAATTCGGAAGGGAACATTCCAGAAAGATCATAATAAGAGGGGAATAAATTATGGACATCGTCTACAAATGTGGAATTGGATCAATGGATTTTGAAAGGGTAACAGAAATGCTCTCACAGGCATATTGGAGCCCCGGAATAAAGATAGACGAAATGAAAAAAGCGGCGGTCAATTCCGCCCTGGTCATCGGGGCTTTCTCTGAAGACGGCAGGCAGATAGCTTATGGGCGTGTGATCTCAGACAAGACAAGATTTGCTTATCTGACGGACTTTTATGTTGACATGGAATTCAGGAAGAAAGGCATCTGCCGTAAAATGGCAGAACTTGTGCTGGCCCATCCTGACCTTGCCGACGTCTACCAATGGCTTCTTGTCACAGGTGACGCACACGGACTTTACGAAAAATGCGGATTTAAAGTCATTGCCCGTCCGCTGGACTTTATGGAGATCCGAAGTCCCCGGCCTAAGGACAGATGACGTGCTTCCGCCTTATGACAGCAGAAGCACGCCAACAAAGAATGATCGATCTTATTTGATATGAAGGCTATACGTTGCGAGGGGGAATACGTTCCCTCATGCGCCTGAATACCCCGGGGGGGACCATATCTTTTATCGCGCCTCCGAACTGGAAGGCATCCTTGATGCCCCTGCTTGAAAGATATGAGTACTTGGCGTCTGTGACTATAAAGAAAGTCTCAATCTCCGGAGCCAGCTGCCTGTTCATCTGCGCAAGCTGAAATTCATATTCGAAGTCAGAAAGTGCGCGAAGGCCTCTTATTATTATCCTGCTCTGTTCCTGCCTCATAAAGTCTACCAGCAGGCCTTCAAAAAATTTGACCTTTACGTTGGGAAGGTGGACAAGAGCCTCCCTGGCCATTATCTGCCTCTCCTCCTCGCTGAAGGTCGACCTCTTTTCAGGGTTTACGAGGACTGCTACGACCAGCTCGTCAAATAGGGCAGCGCCTCTTTCTGCTATATAAATATGCCCGTTGGTTATCGGGTCGAAAGATCCGGGATATACGGCCCTTATCATTGATCAACACTCCTTTTGTAGAATGTGAGAACTGTTCCTCCATAAGTTCTCTCTTCCCTCTTCCATCCCGGAATATCCTCTGCGTCTTCCTTTTCAGAGTGTTCGAAGATCAGAGTTCCGTTCGGGGAAAGTACTTCGATGTGTTTAAAAATCAGCTGCGGAAGTTCGGCGCCCCAACCCAGCCCATATGGCGGGTCGGCAAAAATAACATCAAACGTCTCCCCGTTTTTTGCAAATCTTGACAAAGCCCTTCTGACATCCATGCAAAGACATTTTACATCCTCAGGCATGGTTTTAACTATATCACCAAAACGCTTTCTCTCGGATTCCACAAGAGTGACCGGATAAGCGCCTTTCCTGTATGCATTAAGCGCTATCTGTCCACTGCCGGAAAAAAGGTCCAGAAAGCTTTTGTTCTCCAGTGATCCCAAAATATTGAACAATGCCAGTGATACCTTGCCTGTTGTGGGACGCATTTCTTTCATAAAGAATTCACCCTGCTTTAACTAAATAAGTTATAAATAGAGTATAATATCGCACATCAAAAGTGTATACAAAACAGGAGGCCCAAAATGCCGCAAACAGTAGATAAACAGTCAAAAATACCAGGCGAACAGAGCGACAGAAGGAGCCTTTTTGGATTTTCTTTTCTCCATTTCATGAATGACATGCACTCTACTGCCTTACCGACAATTATACCAATGCTTGTTAATTCTATATCTATATCTTTGAGCCAGGCCGGACTTTTGAATGCCATTTTCGGATTGATGAATCTGTTTGGCCAGCCGGTAGCAGGATATTTTGCAGACAGGCAGAAAAGACCCTGGCTTGCCGTCTGGGCACCAATGCTGAGCATTGCAGGTGCATGTCTGCTGCCACTGGCTCCTAATTACTCGCTGGCCTTTCTGCTGGTCGGACTGATGAGCATGGGCACTGCATCATTCCACCCACAGGGACTCGGGCGTACAGGATCTTCAGCAGGAAGCAAAGACCTGGCCTTTTTCATTTCTCTTTTTGCGGCATGCGGAAGTTTCGGCAGCGCTGTGGGTCCTGTATATGTAGTATTTATGATCTCACTCATCGGCAAAGAGACGTTCCCGATAGTTCTGATACCCGGCTTCATCATATGTCTTTACATTTGGAAAAAAATAGTCTCAGATCAGAGGGCTGAGAACATAACTAAAGAAAAGGCCGAATTCAGGGGATTTTTTAAAAATATGAAAGATATTATGAAAAAGATCCTCTCTCTCGTTGTCGTCGCAACAATAAGAGACGCAACGCTGCAGGGGATACGGATATTCCTTCCGATGCTGGTAGTTCTCAAAGGAGGAAGCATCGCAAAAGGTGGAATGCTCCTCTTCGCGATAACCCTTGCATGCACAATTGGAGGAATAGTCGGAGGTAAGCTTGCTGATTCCAAAGGCGATGAAAAGGTAATGCTCTGGACTCTTGCGATATCACCAATTTTCCTTATCACCGGTCTTAATACCACAGGCGGCCTTTCTATAGTGGCCCTTATAATGGGTTTCGCTTTTCTTCAGGCCAGCACACCTGTCACTACCGCAATAGCGCAGAAAAAGTGCCCTATGTCCAGGAGTACTGTAAGTTCGCTGGCAATGGGCGTCTCATGGGGGATCGCAAACCTCCTGACTACACCGGTAGGTTTTTCGGCAGACATCTTTGGTCTTGAAAAAACATTGAGGGTAGTGGCCTTCCTCCCATGGACAGTTACTGCCTGGTACGCAGCAACAATGATCCTTTCACGCAAATTAAAAAAATAAGAGGATCTGATCTTTTATTCTTGCTTCGCATCAGCAGCAGCAAGCGCATGGTGCAGAGCGGCTCGCATAGCCGGAGTCCTGTAGGGATGACCTACTGAGTCAACCTTTATCTTAAAACCATCACGCCCGGGGATCACCTTAAGGTAAAAGTGCTGTTCAAAGCCGTCATCAGTTGTTATGACAAGGACAAGGCCGACTCCCGAATCTGAAACGAATGTCTCCCTGAAGACCCAGTGACCTCTTCCGCCGACACCTTTGCCTTCCGCATCTTTGATCTTAGAAAGGACCTCCTCAAGTTTCATTACGCTTTCACACTCCATTTCCATCTGCCAGTCATTGTCTTCCATGATAGGATCATCATATCTGCCCATTTTATGCAGGACCAGGTGCCATGTGCTTTTTCCCATGGCTCTCCACTTTCTTTCGTACTTTGTAATATATGGCCTCTTTGGGTCGACCTCTATCGGATCTGACTGAAATACACCCGGAACTGATATGGTTTCAGCTGCTTCCTCAGCGTACCAGTCGACATCGGTGGCAAGTTCAAATGATCCTCCGGGAACGATGAGGTATGACAGAAGGTCGGCAAAGTGAGGTACCGTGACGCGCCTTGAAGCGTGCCTTGTCTTTGGCCAGGGACATGGGAAGTTCATGTAGACCCTTTCGACTGACTCGGGAGAGAAGCAATGGCGAAGCAGGAAACGGGCATCGCCGTGCATTATACGCACGTTGCCCAGTCCGGCCGCAAGCGCTCTCCTTGCTCCCTTGGCAACGCACCACTGTGAGACCTCAATGCCCACTATCAGCACTTCGGGAAATGCTTGTGCTAGGTATTCAAGGAACTCACCGTTCCCGAACCCGATCTCAACAAAGACTCTTCCTGACGGAGAAAGCGAGGCCCAGTCAAGGAGCAGATCGACATTCTCATCTACTATTATCCTGCCTAGATCCCAGGTCATATTTCTGACTCCTTCTCCTCTTTTGGTTTGAGGTAAAATTCGGGCTCCCGGGAAAGCCGGCGCCAGTGATCAAGGCTAAGTTCTTCTCCCCTTGCGGTGGGTTTCAGGTCGTTTCTTTCAAGTATCTCCAGCGCTTTATCACGATCAATGTCAGCGTAACCTGATATCCAGTTGTTTATAAGTGTCTTCCTCCGCTGGGCGAAAGATCTAGCCAGCAGACCCCTCCATGTCCTGTCACATGCAAGTGTCCTGTTATTCTCCATCTTTATCTCGATAATGCATGAATTGACCCTTGGCTGAGGCCTGAAGGCAGACGGAGGAACGTTCCTAAGAATTGCTGATGTCCCCATTGCTTCAACTGTTATGCCAAGCGGGGAGCGTTCACGATGTCCGCAGGGTGATGTGATCCTCTGAGCGGATTCAAGCTGTACCATCAGAAGCATGTAGTCAAGTCCGTGCGGGACCAGCTTTTCGAGAAAGACCCATAGCAGAGGAGTCGTGATGTGGTAAGGCAGGTTGGCAATTACCCTGTTGGGCATCCATGGAAGTTTATTTTCGTAATCGAACTGTACGGCATCTCCCCAAAGGGGATGGAGCCTGCTGTCTTTGATGGCAAGCATATCTATCGTGTGCTTGAGTCTCGTATCCAGTTCCACAGTACATACTCCCGAGCATTCGGTCGAAAGGAGCCCCTCTGTGAGTATACCCTCGCCCGGCCCTATCTCAAGGACTTTGTCCTCAGAAGTCAGCTTTGCCCTCCCGATCATAAAGTCCACGATAGAATGATCGATGAGGAAATTCTGACCTATATCTGTGTTGTGAATAAAATTCGGTATCCTGACCATCTCATTTTCCTTTTTTCTCTCTGAATTGTCTTAAGCTTTATAAAAATACATGACATTAATAAAACATATATCTTAAAAAAACAAAAGTAAAGGGGCTTCCATAAACTACGGAAACCCCTATATCGTCTGGTCGGGATGAGAGGATTTGAACCTCCGACCACCTGCACCCCATGCAGGTACGCTAGCCAGGCTGCGCTACATCCCGTAAGCAGGGAGTATAATAACCCGCGATACGCTTTTGGTCAAGTACTGCAATAAAAAAATCCCAACAAAATTTGTCGGGATTTTTTTACGTTCCAAAAAACCTAAAAGATATAAAAACTACTTCTTCTTGCTGTTGACTGCTTCTTTGAGGGCCTTGCCTGCACGGAAGACGGGAACTTTCTTTGCAGGGATCTGGATGACTTTCTTGGGATCCTGAGGATTACGGCCCTGACGAGCGGCTCTCTTCTGGACTTCAAATGTTCCAAATCCTACGATCTGGACCTTGTCTTCCTTCTTAAGGGAGCCATGGATACCAGCAAATACTGCGTCGACAACTTCTGCGGCCTTCTTCTTAGTGATTCCTTCGACAGACTTTGCTACGGCGTTGACGAGATCTGTTTTTGTCACCTTCTGCCACCTCCTGACAAGATTGACACTGCTAGAGCAGTTCACTAGCATTTATACCGATAAAATCCGCTCAGGTCAAGTACTTTTGGGAAAATCGACTAATTTTCCGTTCTGTTTCTCATAAAAATCTTTATTGGTACCCCCGAAAAGTCCGCCATTGATCTTAAACAGTTTTCCAGGTGGCGCTTGAAAGATTTTGAGCAGAGGTCTGAATCATTGACAAAAAAGATGAACGCCGGTGGTGCTCCGTCCGCCTGAGTGCAATAGTAAATTTTTAGGCTGTGGCCTTTTCCGTCGCCCGGCATCCTCTCAAATATGAGAGTCTCTTTGACCAGTCTGTTGAGTTCAGATGTGGGTATCCTTCTTCTCCGGTTTTCTTCGACTTTCATGATAAGAGCCGGGATCTTGGAGATGCTTCGACCCGAGTTGGCTGAAATAAAGATTTTCGGCGCATGGGAAGCGAAAGGCAGCTCGTCCTTGAGCAGTTCTGTCATCTTGTCACCGATCTTTTCTTCTCTCGGTGCAAGGTCCCACTTGTTCATGACTATTATGAGACCCTTGCCTCTTTCGAGGACCTGGCCTATAAGCCGCTTATCCTGTTCTGTTACAGGGTCCTGAGCATCAAGGAGCACAAGCGCAACATGGCACCTGTCTATCGCCTGGTATGTCCTGACGTTGGAATAGTATTCGAGGTCAGTGTTCACGCGGCTTTTGCGTCTGAGTCCCGCTGTGTCGAGAAATCTCATTTTGACTCCGTCGGTCTCTACGACCGAGTCAACTACGTCACGGGTCGTTCCGGCCATTTCGCTTACCATTGAACGCTCTTCTCCGGAAATCGCATTCAGGAGGCTTGATTTACCCACGTTGGGCCTCCCAACTATTGCGACCCTAATGTCATCTTCCTCTGATTCGACGTCGTCCGGCGGAAGTTTCGAAACTACGGCATCGAAGATCTCGTCGAAACCCGTATTATGCTCCGCGCTTGTCGCTATAACAGTATCAAAACCAAGAGAGTATGCCTCGTAGAGCATCTCATCTTCCTGTTTCTGGTTATCAAGCTTGTTCATTGCAATTATGACAGGCTTACCGCCTTTCCTGAGCTTTAGCGCGATATCCTTGTCCATCGGTGTGATGCCCTGCCTGCCGTCAAGCACAAAGATCACTGCGCTGCTCTCGTCAAGTGCCAGGTCCACCTGCTTCGCGATAAGATCCATAAAGGGATGGTCAACTTCAGACATTATTCCCCCTGTGTCAACAACGTAGAATCTTCTGCTCGCCCATTCAGCCTCACCGTAGATCCTGTCCCTGGTCACACCCGGCTGGTCGTCTACAATTGCAGCTCTCCTGCCCACCATTCTGTTAAAAATGGATGATTTGCCTACATTAGGCCTTCCAATTATTGCTATTATTGCCATTTTATTCTCCTTGCCGGCATATGGCTTCTTTTATCGTATGCCATTTGATTTTTTGTCCTCCCTGTGTCAGTCAAGCTTTATGCTGACCCTTGGGATCCCTGATCTGGTATTTTTTATGTCAAAATATGGTGCAAGTATCTTCCTAAGGGCGTCAAACCTCTTTGTCCTGACCCAGATCTGGTCTGATCTCTCCTCAGACTCCCAATATTCAAAATCTCCCCGGTCAAGATGTTCTGCAAGGCCATTCCTCTTGAAAGCCGGAATGTCTATCCTGAGCATTGGCACATAGGGAGGAAGCTCCCATTCTCTGCGTTCTTTCAGCTCCCTCTCCCAGAAATACCCCCATCCGATCCCAAGAGCCTGCTGCCATGTTTTATCCGGCCTTCTGCTCTGTATAACGATTTTTCTTCTGTCAGGCTCTTTTCCCCTCCATGCGGATTCCCACATCAGAGAAAAAGCCCTTGCTTTTGCATCATACTCCTGTACCCTGGCTTCCGCATCCGCATCTATCCAGCCAATGATCTCCGGCGAAATGTCGTCAGCAAGAGAAATAATTTTTCTCGTTCCAAGGATCAATCCTCCGCCCGGGTATTTTTTAAGTATCGATTCCCCTGAAGGCATCTTTGATCCTTCCTCATGAAAAAGGATCACATTTTTGTCCCTAAAAAAATGGCTCGCTCTTTCTTCCAGTGCCTCAAGCCCCGGTCTCTGCCCTTCAAGGAAGGGGCCGCCGCATGACGGGCACTTTTCAGGGACAGGATCTCTTTTTCCGCAGTCAAGGCATTTGAGTGATTCCGATCTTCCTTCCCATCTCATGACTCCTCCGCATTTAGTACAGCGGACCGGCGATCCGCAGTCTTCACAGAAGATCTCGCCTGCGTAGCCCTTGCGGTCAAGGATCCAGAAAGCCCATTTTCCCTTTTCAAGCGTTTCCTTCGTCTCTCTTATAAGAGGTCTGCTGATGGGAAGAGCATCCTTTATTCCATCAAAGTCATACGAAGAAGAATCTTTCATATCTACAAATATCAGCCTTTCCCTGAGTCCGCTGCGGCTGAGGTCTTTACCGCTCTGCATAAATGCCTTTGCAGAGGGCATTCTGCCGCCGAGTACAAGGTCGGCCCCTGAAAAACTTGCACGTGCTGCCAGTATCGTCCTGTGGTGGAATTCAGGGTATTTCTGAGTTCGCCATGCTCCGCTGTTCTCTTCGTCCACAATTATAGTCGAGAGTCCTGATATCGGGATAAAAGATGCGGTCTGACACCCTACGGCGAACCTTATCTCGCTTTTCCTGGACCTGTTCCAAAAGTCCCACTGTTTAGCTTTTGACAGATCCGTCCATAAGACCCCTTCATTCTTCAGTGAGTCGGGCAGTATGTCCCAGAATCTTTTTGCCGCTGATACCTCAGGAAATACAACTATCGCTGCACGTTCTGATGCAGCGAGGATATCGCGGTATGTGTCCATTCTATGCGAGTCTCTCGACTCGTATACATATTTTACAGAAGAGGATCTTCCGGCAGGTTCATAAACTGTCTCTTCCAGCGGTTCTCCGCTAAGGAACCTGGCCGGCAATAAGACCTTGGCAGCCATTCCGGTGCCTACGAACCAGGTCTTTCCGAACCAGCTTATCGTCCGCCACAGTTCATCCGGCAGAGGAGGGGTTTGGTCTATTACCTCTTTTATTTCTTTAAGTTCTTCCGGCCCCTTTGTCCCGGAATTATCTCCTACGATCAGCCCAACTCTGGAAGAACTTCCTAAAGGGACCCTGACCCTTGTCCCGTAAGGCAGGGCACATGTATGTGTATAAGAGAGATCAGTCCACCACGGTCCCGGGACCGCGACAGATAGTGTCTCCATTATTCTTTATATTTTTTTCTGATGACAGCGTCGAGCAAAGAGTCGGCAACGTCGTCTTTTGTCCCTGAAAACTCGACCTCTGACCCGCCTTTTGTTATTATCATCAAAGAGTTTGTGTCCGATGCAAATCCGGCTCCGTTGGCGAGTACGTCATTACAGGCTATCATGTCCAGGTTCTTCGCTATCATCTTCTTCCGGGCGTTTGCAATAAGATCCTGTGTCTCAGCTGCGAAACCTACAAGCATCTGCCCCTCTTTTTTCATCCTGCCGAGCTCTGCTGCAATATCCTTGTTCTGGACAAATGTTACAGTCAGCGGTTCACCGTCACGCCTCTTGAGCTTCTGTTTCATCTCTTCTTCCGCTCTGAAGTCACCAACAGCAGCTGCTTTGACTATGATGTCCATTTCAGGGGCTTCTTTTATGCATGCCTCGTACATCTGCTCAGCCGATACGACATCTATAACTCTTACTCCTTCGGGACGCGGTATCGATACCGGTCCGGATACAAGAGTCACATCAGCTCCCCTGTACCATGCAGCTTTGGCTATCGCATAGCCCATCTTTCCGCTGCTTGGGTTGCTTATATACCTTACAGGATCTATGTATTCGTGGGTGGGGCCAGCTGTTACCAGGACTTTCATGCCCTTCATGTCCTTTTTCGGAGAGAGGGCATTCCATACATATTCGTAAATCACCGAATTGTCAGGCAGCCTGCCTTTGCCCTCATAACCACATGCAAGCATTCCGCTGTCAGGGTCCACAACCGTGTGTCCCATCGCTGTGATCTTATCGATGTTGGCTTTTACAGCAGGGTTCTGGAGCATGTTCGGGTTCATTGCAGGAAAAATCACAAGAGGGTTTCTGTTGGCCAGCATCGCTGCACCCAGCAGTGTGCTGCCATCTCCCTGCGCGCATATGCGCAGGCAATTTGCCGTACATGGAGCTATGACAAATACCTCTGCCCACTCTGTAAGAGTTATGTGAGGGATCTTCCATCCTTCTTCAGCAGAAAGAAAATCTTTTTCTCGCCAGACCTTTCTTCCCGTGAGGGTCGAAAGGACAAGAGGACTCACAAACTCTTCAGCAGAGCCTGTGAGAATTACCTCTATCTCACAGCCTTCTTTTCTCCAGCCACGAAGGATATCCGGAGCTTTATAGGCAGCTATTCCTCCCGTTACTCCGAACAGGATCCTTCTGTTATGCTTCCACGGGCTCATTGGGATTCTTTTTTGGAGAGGTATCTACGAAGGAATAATTTATCCTGCCCTGCGTCAGATCCTCTACTGCCCTCGTTATAAATTTTTCGTCATAACCGCTTATAGCTCCCTTTCTCTCGCTAAGCTGGCGAGCACGCGCGGATACGACCAGTGTCAGAATGTATTTGTTTGGAATGTCCCTGTTTTTGTAAATTTTTTCCAGATCCATGAATATCATATTGAACCCTCCCGGTATTTTTTTACAATTTTAATGAAATCATCAGCCGCTTGTTCTATTTTGTCGTTGATGATCATGTGTTCATATTCGTCCGCATGACTCATTTCCGTTTTCGCATTGCTTATCCTGAGCTTAAGCTCTTCAGGTCCCTCAGTTCCTCTCTTTTGCAGTCTTCTGACAAGCTCTTCGAATGAGGGCGGCTGGATGAATATCATTACAGCCTCAGGCATTTTTCCCTTCACCTGTGATGCTCCCTGGACATCTATCTCAAGAAGGACATCTTTGCCCTGCCCGAGAGTCTCTTCGACAATGTCTTTTCTTGTCCCGTAAAAGTGTCCATGCACATTTGCCCACTCAAGAAACCTTCCTTCACCGACCATCTTTTTGAAAGAAGGTTCATCCATGAAAACGTAGTTGACGCCGTCTCTCTCTCCAGGCCTCGGTGCCCTGGTCGTGCATGAGACCGAATAGGCTATATTGTCCAGTTTTTCAAAGACTCTTCTGAGGACAGTCCCTTTGCCGACTCCTGCCGGTCCGGAAAGAATATAGAGCCTGCCTCTCATTGTTTTTCTTCTTTACCTTCCTCACCTTCGAAACGGCCGGTTATTGTTTCAGGCTGTATTGCAGACATTATTACATGTCTGCTGTCCATTATCAGGATCGCCCTGGTCTTCCTTCCCTGTGTGACATCGACCAAAAGTCCGGCCTCCCTGGCTTCTTCCTTGAGTCTCTTTATCGGGGCAGAGGACGGGCTGATTATTGCAACTATCCTGTCCGCTACGACCATATTCCCAAATCCAACGTGCACAAGTTTGTAATTCATCATCATCTACTCCAGGTTCTGAATTTGTTCGCGTATCCGTTCCAGCGCAGCCTTTGAATCTACTGCAAGCCATCTTATCTCCGCGTCGGATATTTTGGAATCAAGTGTGTTGACTTCGCGGTTCATCTCCTGAACAATAAAATCAAGTTTACGTCCGGATGATTCCGCATCTTCACCTGTGGACCTGAATTTGGATATATGACTTTTAAGCCGGGCTATCTCCTCCGATACGTCCCACTTATCTGTCATTACCACTATTTCCTGCATCATCCTGGATTCTTCCAGCTTGCCTCCGAGAGTATCCAGCATTTCAGTTATCCTCTGCCGGGTGATCTCAAAGGCCTGGTCCCTTGCCGGAAGCCATTTCTCTTCTATTTGGGCAGAGAGCCTCTCAAGTTCTGCCAGGTGGGTGAGGACCTCTGCTTTAAGATGTTCTCCCTCTGTCTCCCTCATCTTCTGCCAGGAGCTGAGGCCCTGTTCTATCAATTCGCTGAATGAAGCCTCCAGTTCCTCTGCTTCGGCGCTCTCTTCAAACCTGGGGATGTCAAGGACACCCGGAAGCGTGACAACGCTCTCCAGCTGAAGATCTTTTGCCTGTCCCAGCGTTCGCTGTATCTGCATCAGCTCTTCGCAGTAGGATGTCATGATATCTTTATTTATCCGGCCCATCTTGAAAGAGGAAGCCCACAGGACATCCATCCTGACTTGCACCTTGCCTCTGCGGAAGCCCTTACGGAGCTTCTGGTGGAACCATGGTTCCCAGCTTGAAAATTCCCTGGGAAGCCTGACATAGATCTCCTGGTATCTATGGTTGACGCTCGACACTTCCAGGCTTACTGTGCCCCAGGATCTCTGGATCTGTGTTCTGCTGAACCCTGTCATGCTTACATACATAAGATCACATCCTGTCTCTGTCCGGCTTTATTGAGCATGTGCAGCTTCCGGCCTGCTCTCATTGTTTTCCATAGTGTGTCTTTTCACTGCCGCAAGGAGATCCTCAAAACCTTCGCCTGTAAGTGCACAGACCTTTACGGTCTCTTCGCCTCGCGCGCGCAGTTCCATTGCTGTAAAGTCCGCTTCTGATCCGGTCTTGTCTATCTTGTTAAGGACTACGATCCTTGGCAGATCATCTGCTTTGAGCTCTTTCAGTGTATTCAGAACTATGTCCATATTTCCTACAGGATCCTTGTCCGATGAGTCGATCACCAGCAGGAGCAGGTCGGCGCCTGACACCTCTTCAAGTGTTGCCCTGAATGCTGCCACAAGTTCAGGGGGCAGCTTGCGAATAAATCCTACAGTGTCTGACAGCAGAAAACTTTCTCCGTCCCTGAAGCTGATCTTTCTTACTACAGTGTCAAGGGTCGAGAAAAGCTGATCTGCCGCCAATATCCCGCAATCTTTTGAAAGAGACCTTAAGAGGGTCGATTTGCCGCTGTTCGTATAGCCTACCAGTGCGGCGGTAAAAGCTCCGTCCTTTTTGCGTCTCTCCCGTCTGTCCCTTCTTCTGTCCTTGACAGCTTCCAGGCGCGAAGTGATGCTTTTCATTCGCCTTTCGAGCTTTCTTCTGTGCCTTTCGAACTCCGTCTCTCCCGGGCCCCTCGTACCTATGCCTCCGCCTGTCCTTGACATCTGGTGGCCGAGACCTTTCAGGCTGGGTATCTCATGTCTGTACTGGGCAAGCTCAACCTGGAGTTTGGCTTCTGCGGTGTGGGCCCTGCTTTCGAATATTTTCATTATTACAAAAGCCCTGTCCCAGACAGTCATGGATGTCAGCTTCTGGAGGTTGCTTTTTTGAGTCGGGCTCAGGAAGTCATCCACAACAAGAAGCGTCGCTTCAGATTTCTGTGCGAAATCCTTTATTTCCTCTGCTTTGCCAGAACCAACAAAGCTGGCCGGGTCAGGGGTGTTCCTTTTCTGTATGACCCTCGCCATGGTCGGTATACCCAAATTTTCCAGAAGCATTACAAGCTCGTCAAGCGAAACTTCAGTATCGTCTGCATTGTTGATATCAACTCCGCAAACTATTGCTTTTTTGGGTTTTATTGAAAGATCAATTGATCTTTTCTGCCTGCTCAATTCTCTTTAGTATCTCCCAGTTCCCTGGCTAAACTTACTATAACGTCAGTGACTTCTTCGATAGTCATTCTTGTGCTGTCCAGTATAACGCAGCCAGTTGCGGGACGCAGGGGGGCTATTTCCCTGTTCATGTCATAGAGGTCTCTTTCGTTGACATACTTAAGTATTTCCCCATAGTCTGCTTTTTCGCCGCGGGCAAGCCTCTCCCGGTAACGGCGTTTTGCCCGTTCTTCCGCATCCGCTGTAAGGAATATCTTAAGATCAGCGTTGGGAAAAACTACAGTACCCATATCTCTGCCGTCAGCAACAAGACCATTGGAAGCCTGTTCTCTCTGCAGTCCCATAAGGGCATCCCTGACGGGCTTGAGTGCTGAATAAGACGACACTGACGCATCGACGTCCGGTGTGCGGATCTCGGCAGTTACATCGCGTCCATTGACCGACACCATGTCGTTTGATAAAGATATTGATACCCCGGTCAGGACTGCCTCTATCTTATTCGTTTCTCCGGGAGCTACAGACCGGTCTTTTAGAAACCATGCCACTGCCCTGTAGATAGCCCCTGTATCAAGGTAGGGAAGCCCAAGTTTTTCTGCGGCGATCTTAGCTACAGTACTCTTGCCTGCCCCTGCGGGCCCATCTATCGTTATAACAAGCGGACGGACAGTTTTTTCATTCATTTGAAAACTCCCTCACATGGCTGATGCCAATACAAAAACATTCCGGGCCTGATATTTTGGACCGAAACTTTCATTTAGAGACATTCCTTAAACTCTTATTATACTATCTTTCCGTCTTTTATATAACTCCAGAGTTCTTCCCTGCTGACTGACATATAACTGCCGGTATTCAGCTCTCTTAGTTCCAGGCTGCCTATCCTTCGCCTTATCAGCCTTCTGACATCATTCCCGAGGGAACGTACCATGAGGCGTATCTCTCTCTTGATCCCTTCCCCGAGCACCACTTCAAACCAGCATTGAAGGGGGCTGCGTCCTATCCTGCGAACAGAAATGGGTTTAAGGAATATCCCTTCGCACTCCACGCCTTTTGTCCACTCTATGAGTTTCTCTTCCGGCAATGGTTTCCTCAGCTCGACTTCGTAGGTCTTAGTTATTCCTTTGGAGGGATGGATTAGTTCCTGGGAAAACATCCCGTCATTTGTAAGGATCATAAGTCCCTCGCTCTCCCTGTCCAGCCTGCCGACCGGGAAAAGACGGTATTTGTCCATCTCAGGGGGGAGAATATCGATCACTGTGCGCTCCCTGCTGTCTTCAACTGCGCTGAGTATCCCGCACGGCTTGTTGAAGATCAGATATTTTTGATCGACAGGCGAGATCTCTTTGCCTTCGAACAACACGACGTCCGACTCTGTGACCTGCCTTCCCGGTTCAGTCACCACTTCTCCGTTGATACTGACCTTTCCGGCCAGGATGTGTTCTTCGACTTTACGCCTTGCGCCGATCCCGCAAAGGGCAAGATACCTGTTGAGCCTGATGCTGTTTTTTTGATCATTCATCGTTATCATCTTCTTCTGTCCCGTTTTCCGTTCTTTCGAAGGGATCGAAAGCAGTCTCTTCTGTCCTGTAATCTTTGAGCTCGTCAAGGGAGGGCAGTGAATTTATCCCGGCAAGGCCGAATATCTCGAGAAACCGGTCTGTCGTCCTGAAAAGCAACGGAGAACCAACGCTTTTTTTTCTTCCGGCTATCCTTACAAGCCCGTGTTTCATAAGTGTGTCTACCACCCTGTCACATCTTACCGAACGGATGTCCTCAATCTCAGAACGGGTGACAGGCTGGTTATATGCAATCACAGAGAGGGTCTCAAGGGCGGCTTTGCTTAGCCTGACCTTCTGCATTGACACAGAGTTTGAGAATGCTTCGATAGCTTCGGCAAGGTCAGGCGATGTCGCCATCTGCCATCCGCCTGCGACAGAAAGGATGGTCAGGCCGTGTGATCTTGCATATGTTTCTTTCAGAGTTTTCAAAGCATCATCCACTCTGGTTTGTGAAACTCCAAGATATGATGCTATCTCCTGACTGGAAACAGGTTGAGGAGAGACAAACAGCATAGCCTCGACCTGCCTCTCCAGGAGTCCCATCCCGTTCTTTTCATTTTCATCAAACTGCTGCAACTAGAACATCTCCCAACGTTTCTGACTGAGTGATCCTTACCATTCCGAGGCGCGACATTTCGAGCAGGGCAAGCAGGGTAACTATAAGTATTTTTTTATTCCTTTCCTCGAGTAGGTCCCTCAGCGAGAGTTCCTTTTTCCTTATGCTGCGCAGAAGTTCTTCCATTCTCTGCTCCACCTGCCGTTCCTCAGGAATGGCATCGGGGATATCGTCCCATATAGATTCTTCACAGTAGTCGCCTAAATTTCTTTTTTCATTGTATCTGTCAAGCAGCTGCCACCAGAGGGAAGCAAGTCCGTAAAGGTCACCAAGGTCATAAAAGGGTGTGCTTTCCTCGTCAGCGATCCTGATAAAAGAACGTTCCCTCTCCCTTTGAAGCGATGCCAGGTATGCCGCTGCGTTCCTGTACGGCCTGAAGATCTCGATCATCCTCCTGAGCTCTTCTTCGTCGGTGTACATGTCCTCATCCCGGATATCTCCGTCTTCATCAGCGTCACGCTGGGCTGGAAAAAGCGAATGGACCTTCCTCAAAAGGAGTCTGCTGGCAAAAGAAAAAAACTCGGCCATCTCGTTAAGTGTGGTGCGTTTACTGTTCACAAGGAACCTTACATACTGGGATACCAGTTCAGTAAGGTTAAGCTGTGCAGGATCCATCTCCCTGCTTTCGACCAGATGGCACAAAAGGTCAAGCGGACCGGAAAAAGCCCCGAGCTGAACCTCGAAACCTCTCCGGTCCTCTTTTTCGTTTTTAGGTACTGCTTCGAACTGTTCTGTCAATTTTTCCTCAATGAAGAAGCCCCATCGCCTTGTATACGTCTTCCATTGTCTTTTCCGCCACTGAGCGCGCGCGTGCTGCGCCAGACTCAAGTATCTGCATCAGGTCGTCCTCCCGGCCCTCGTAATAGGCCCGGCGTTCCTGTATCGGCCCCATCATTTTTTCGAGGTGCACCATAAGTTTCTTTTTGCAGTCCACGCAGCCGATACCCGCAGTCATGCATCCCTCGTGTATCTCGGACATCTCCTGCGCATCCCTGTTGAAAAATTTATGTATATCCCAGACAGGGCACTTTTCAGGTGTCCCGGGGTCGGTCCTTCTCTCTCTTGCGGGATCAGTTGTCATTGTCCTGAGTTTTCCCCAGATAGTTTTCATGTCATCTGCTATGTCGAGCGCATTGCCGTAAGATTTGCTCATTTTGCGTCCGTCAGTACCCGGCATTTTGGCAGAAGGCGTAAGCAGTGTCTCAGGTTCAGGGAATATATCCCCATAGAAGTGGTTGAACCTTCGCGCGACCTCTCTTGAAAGTTCGAGATGTGGTCCCTGGTCCTCACCGACAGGGACAGCCCATGCTTTATAGAGCAGAATGTCTCCCGCCATGAGCACAGGATATCCCAGGAAGGCGTAGGTGGAAAGATCTTTGTTTTGTAGGTTAAGTATCTGCTCTTTATATGTCGGGCATCGCTCAAGCCATCCAAGAGGAGTTATCATCGAAAGAGCCAGGTGTATCTCTGCATGCTGCTTGACGTGCGACTGGATAAATATCGAAGACTTATCAGGATCCACCCCTACCGCAAGCCAGTCGAGCAGGATCTCCCTGCAGTTAGCCTTAACTTTGCTGGGATCTGCATAATCCGACATCATAGCATGCCAGTCGACTATGCCCCAGAAACAATTGTACTCATTCTGCAGCTTGACCCAGTTGATAAGTGCACCTGCCATGTGGCCGTAATGAAGTTTGCCTGTCGGCCTCATTCCGCTGAATATCCTCTTTTTTTCGTTCATTCGTTCCACTGTCCCTTCTAAAGTTACGCCGTCTCCCAAGGGGGCGGCAAAATGTGCTGATGATATCAGATCATTGATTTTTCTCTGTCTGTTTCGGGGATAATCTCAACTATGAGTCCTGTCTCTTTTTCTATTATAGATCTCAGCCTGGGCAGGCTGGCCCTTTCCATTTCTCCATGGTCGACATCGATAAGTCTGAGCCCGCAGTTCAGCGCATCCTGTCTGTTGTGGTATGACATATCTGCAGTAACAAAAAGTGAAGCGCCCTTCTCCTCTGCCTGCTGCCACATGTCTCCGCACGAACCGCCGCCCAGAGCGATCTTCCTGATCAATGCTGAATGACTGCCGTATCCTGTGCATGATGAAAGGCACCATCGTTCTTTTATCAGTTTCATTACAGTCTCGAAAGGCATAGGCATCATAAGCTCTCCAACAGCTCCCATTCCCCATGAAGAGGACCTGTCGGCCGATGGTATCAGAGGTTCTATGTCATCAAGTCCAAGAAGTTCCGCAAGGATAAAATTGACGCCTTCGGGAGATGAATCCCAGTTGGTATGCGCAGCATATAATGAGAGTCCATTTTTTATCGCCGATACCATTGCTTTGCCTGCAGGCCTGTCAGGAATGAGATTTTTCAAAGGCCTGAAAATAATGGGATGATGCGAGACAAGAAGCTGGCAGCCTAAGTTTGTGGCCTTTAAAACTGTATCTTCAGTCACATCAAGTGCAATGCCTGTCTTCACTATTTCCGAATCAGGATCTCCCACAAGCAGTCCGGAGTTGTCCCATTCCTCAGACCAGGAGAGCGGCATTCTTTTTTCAATAAGACTTACAACTTCGCTCAGTTTCATTTATGATCCTCCCATTTATCGCAGCTTTCCTATTCTAATATACCCGGCCTGACCAGTCAAAGAAGAGAAAAAAATCAGCTGTAATCTCCCCGCTCTACTGCTATTCCATATCCGATCCCTTCGATCTTCTGCCTTACATAGGCCAGGCTCTCAGAGGCATCGTCAGACGTACCTATCTTGTTGTCGTAGAGCAGGTACTTCTTGCGCGCATCCAATGGTGAAATGTTTGGCATTACTACATTTGCTCCGGCGAGTATCCCCTGTTCCCTGCCGTCTGATCTTACAGTTCCCAGAGCAGTCGTGGCGGGCAGAAGCACCCTTGGGTGCATCAGCCTGACAAGGCTCAGCATAAAGAGGGAGTCCTCTGCGCTTCCGGCAGGGTGATCCCTGAAAGGGGTGTCCCTGTGGGGTATAAAAGGTCCGATACCTACCATTTGCGGACCGAATTCTTTCATGAAGAGAAGATCGTCAGCAAGGTTCTCTTTTGTTTGGAAGGGAGATCCGACCATAAGACCGCATCCTGTCTGAAAACCGATCTCCATGAGGTCATGAAGACACCTCTTCCGTTCGCTCAATGTAAGGGCAGGGGGATGGAGCAGCGAGTAATGTGTATCACATGCGGTCTCATGCCTTAGCAGATACCTGTCAGCTCCTGCGTCAAAGAGCCTTTGGTATGAACTTCTCTCTTTTTCGCCGAGCGAGAGGGTAATCGCGCAGTCACTGTATTTGTATTTGATGCTGCTTATTATTTTTACCAGAAGGTCATCTGTGAAATAGCTGTCTTCTCCTCCCTGAAGGACAAAAGTCCTGAACCCTGCCTCATATCCCCAGTCGCAGCAGTAATAGATCTCATCCTCCGAAAGCCTGTACCTGACAGCATTGGAATTGCTTTTTCTTATCCCACAGTAGTAGCAGTCATTCCTGCAGTAGTTGGATATCTCTACGAGTCCCCTTGAATATATCTTTCTGCCAAAAATAGACAGAGAAACATCCCGCGCCCTGTATGCCGCGTACTTCCTGTCTCCTTCACTGAACGAAGAAAGAAGTTTTACAAGTTCTTCTTTTGGTAATTTACCCTCGTCTGCAAGAATATCTATCCTGGCCATGTTGTACATATGATCAATGTTCCTTTCATATCGTCAGTATGTGAATGCAACGTGCTCTTGTGTAGTTGATCAGCTTCTCCACCCGATAAGTTTTAAGTGAATCCTATCACGAACGATTTGTGCCTACAAGGATAAAACAACTATTTTTTTCTTCATACCTCAGGCAATGAAAAACGATCATTCCCTGACCGGCATCCTCAGTTACCCGATCCCCGTTTGACAATGATTCAGGCATCATAAGATAATGAGCATAAGAAAGGCAGATGATGGATATGTCATACAGCCCCAACATGAGTTCAGGTTTCAATTCCACCAGGCTCCGCACTCCCGACCACTCATCCTGTTCCGGCATGTGCTCTGACTGCGTACAGGAATGCCCCGCCCTCTGTGAGATAGGACTCTCCTCAATAAGGGGAACTGCGGCAGCGTACCCGGCAAACCCTAACGGAAGCCAGTTCGCCTCCGAGAAAAAATATCCCATTGATTTTTCTGATTTCAACATAAACGGCAGAGTCTTCGGTGCAAAGGGACTCCCTGAGGATGCTGACATCGCCCACCCTCTCAGCGTTGACCTTTCCTGCAGTTTTGGAATGGCGCATCCGGTGGCGCAAAAAATGCCGGTCATACTTCCGGCCGTGGCGAAACTTAATTGGCAGGACTATTACGCGGGAGCGGCGATCGCCGGGGTCACAGCAGTTATAGGAGAAGCTGTGGTAAACAAGGACGGCGGCGCCGAATTTTCCAATGGCAGGCTGACATCTTCTCCGCTGATCAAAGATATGGTCTCACGTTTCAGGATCTACGACAGAGGTTACGGTGACATTGTGCTCCAGGCAAATTATGACGATGTCTCTTTCGGGGTCCTTGAATATGCGATAGAAAAATTAGGAGTAAAAAGCGTAGAGCTTAAATTGGGACAAGCCGCAAAGGGCATCCAGGCAGTTTCAAAAACAATGTCCTATGAAGAGGCAACGGCTATAAAAGCAAAAGGACGCCTGGTATATCCGGATCCCGGATCAGCAGAGATCCAAAAGATGATTTCTTCAGGATTTGAGCCGGTATTCAGGACAATGGGACGTCTGCCAATGTACAACGAAGAAAGCCTGACCAGCTATATCCACGACCTGAGATCACTCGGAGCAAAAAGGATAATGCTCAAGGTCGGCGGGTATGACAGAACAGAGCTTGAGCTGGTGCTTAAGATCGCCTCCGCAGCATCCGTTGACCTGGTGACTTTTGATGGTGCGGGAGGAGGAACGGGAGACAGCCCATGCAAAATGATGAATGAATGGGGCCTCCCCACGATGTTCCTCGAAAGCATTGTCTGGGATATCCTGGATAAAATGAAAAAAGATGGGAAAAGACTCCCTGGCGTAGCCATTACAGGAGGCTTCTCGCTCGAGGACAGTATTTACAAGGGACTTGCTTTTGGTGCTCCCTACATTTCGCTTGTGGGGGTCTGCAGAGCTCCTATGGCAGCTGCAATGTTCTCAAAGATGGTAGGAGAGGGAATAAAAAAGAATGATATTCCTTCTTCAGTGAGGAAATTCGGATCATCCGTTGAGGATATTTATCATGACCTGCAGGATCTCTACCTGATGTACGGAAAAGAAGCTGAGAATATCCCTACAGGTGCAGCAGGAGTATTTTCATACCTTAACAGAGTGTCTTTCGGCCTGCGTCTCATGATGGCCCTGAACAGAAAATTTTCTCTGGGATTCGTCGACAGGACAGACCTGATACCTCTGACAGAAGATGCGAAGAGGCTGTTGAAAGGACCTTGGATTTAAGTCCGAACTTTTGCCGGCGATCCACTCTTTAAAAGCTATCTATAAGAGCGGAAAACATATATTGATAAAAGAAGATCCGGCCGGATACCCTTATGGGGGATACCGGCCGGAGGCTTAATGTTTGAATATGCTTATTTGCCTTAAAATTACATTCCCATATAGGCTTTGCGGACCTCTTCAGAGCAGAGAAGCTCCTGCGACGTGCCCGAGTAGACTATTGTTCCTGTCTGGATGACATACCCTCTCTTTGCTATTTCAAGGGCCTCCTGGACCATCTGTTCGACAAGGAGGATAGTGACGCCCCTCTTGTTTATCTCAATTACAGTCTCAAATACTCTCTCTACGAGGCTCGGCTGCAGACCGAGGGAGAGTTCGTCCAGCAGGATAAGTTTAGGTTTCGACATGAGTCCTCTCGCAATAGCGCACATCTGCTGCTCTCCGCCGCTCATAGTTTCCGCTGTCTGATCCCTGCGGTCTTTCAGGATCGGGAAAAGCTCGTACATCTCTTCCAGACGTTCATCTATGACCTTCCTGTCCTTTGTCGCAAACGCCCCAAGCTCAAGGTTTTCACGGACTGTCAGTTTTGAGAAAAGACGGCGTCCCTCGGGTACGTAGCTAAGTCCCTTTTTGATGGCAGCTGAGGCCGGAGTCTTTGAAATGTCCTCTCCCATGAAGCTTATCGTTCCTCTGACAGGGTGCATAAGGCCTGCGATAGTCCTCATCGTAGTGCTTTTTCCTGCTCCGTTTGCACCAATTATGGCGACCAGTTCACCCTCGTTTACTTCCAGTGATATCCCGTGGATGACAGGTACCGCATCATAGGCACAGTGTATGTTTTTTACCTCTAGCATCGCTGACATCACTGTCCCTCCTTAGATTCCTTGAGTCTCTTTGCAAATTTTTCGCCGAAGTATGCCGTTATGACTGTCGGATCATTTATTACAGCCTTAGGGGTATCTTCCGCGATCTTTTTGCCGCTGGCAAGGACGACGATCTTATCGGCAATAGGCATTATTGCCTCCATGATGTGCTCGACCATCAGGATAGTCACGCCTTCCTGTTTCAGTCTTACGATGACTTCGACCATCTCTTTTACCTCAGTAGAGGTCAGTCCTGCAACAGACTCATCCAAAAGAAGCAGTTTCGGGCCGGTCGCAAGAGATCTTGCCACCTCAAGCCTTTTCTTGTTGCCTATCGTAAGTCCTCCTGCAAGCTTGTCCCGGAGATCTCCGAGAAAACAGAGTTCGACGCAATGCTCAGCGACTTCGTTGGCCTTTGCTGTATCGCTGTATCTCATGTAGGCTCCGACAAGTATATTTTCGTATACCGTCATCTCCTTGAGAGGCCTGACGACCTGAAAAGTCCTTGCCAGGCCGAGACGGGCCATCTTCCATGACGGATAACCTGTAACATCGCGTCCGTCAAAAGTTACCTTTCCTGCCGCGGGCTTGTAGAGACCTGCCACACAGTTGAAAAGGGTAGTCTTGCCGGCTCCGTTGGGACCTATGAGGCCAACAATGGTCCCCTCTTCGACATCAAAGGAGACATCGCTGTTGGCAAGCAGGGATCCGAATTTCATGGTCAGATTTCTGACTTCAAGCAGTGCCATCACGCGTCACCTTCTCCCTTTGCAATTTTTTTCCTTGTAAAGTATCTTATCAGTCCCATTATCCCGAGAGGCTGCTTGATCATAACTATGATTATGATCAGGCCGAATATCATCAAATCAACGCCTGCTCCGAGGTGGGAAAGATATGCGCGTGTATATTCCTGAAGCGGGATAAGGACAAGTGCTCCGAGGAAAGGCCCCCAGAATGTCCCAAGACCGCCAAGTATAGTGATCAGAACGAATTTCATAGACATGTCCAAAGACATTACCATGGGAGGATCAACCCGATAGTTGTACTGAGCGAAGAAAGCACCGCAGAGTGCTGCCAGTGAAGCGGAGAGTGCCATTGCGTAAAGTTTTACAACGGTGCTGTTGACACCAAGGGACTCCGCTGTTTCCTGTCCTTCGCGCACGGCTCTGAGATAATATCCCATCCTGTGTCTCTCTATCCATCTTACTACGCTGAAGACAAGTATGAAGATCGCAAGCGCGCCTAAATAGTATCCGTTCTTGGTGTCTGACCACGAGAAATTTTTCCATCCGTCAGGAAGTATCGGGTAGTCAAGTCCCAAAGCTCCGCCGATGGTATCCCAGATCATAAAGAGCCTGTTGAATATCTCGACTATCGCAAATGTAGCGATCGCGAAATAGTGTCCCTTAAGCTTGAAGCAGGGATAGCTGATTATCACAGATACGACTGCTGCTGCCAGCATCCCAAGCGGCGCCCCATACCAGGGCAGGGTATTGAAATTTACAACAGCAAGGGCTGCTCCATAGGCTCCAATACCGAAGAAGACAGAGTGGCCGAAGGAAGTCTGCCCGCAGTATCCGCTTATTATGTTCCAAGACTGTGCCATAGCCGCATAAAGCAGTATCATTGTTGCGACGTGGCCGAAGAAGGATCCTCCTATTACACCGGGGACAAAAGGCAGTATGAAGGCGACAGCGATAAATCCGTACCACATTTTGTCTGCTTTATTCTTAAACATCGCCGTCACCACCCAAACAGACCCTTAGGTCTGATCATTATTACAACAAGATAGATCGCGAAGACCGCTACGTACTTTACGACCGCAGCTATGTAGAAACCGGCAAAGGATTCCACAAGTCCGATGAGCAGTGCCGCGAAGAGTGCTCCGGGAATGCTTCCAAAACCACCGAGCGCGACTACTACAAATGCGATGAGGCTGAAAAGGCTTCCGACTTCAGGATGCACTGCAAGATATGTAGTCATAAGTCCGCCCGCTACGCCAACACAGGCGCCGCCGATGCCAAAAACGAGCAGATAAATATTTTCCGTGTCGATTCCCATAAGCTCAGCTGCTTCCTTATCCATGGCAGTCGCCTGGATGGCCCAGCCCACTCTCGTTTTTTTGATCAGCCAGTAAACGCCGAGGAGCACTGCCAGCGAGAAGACCGCCGTAACAAGCTGGGGGACGGAAACTATTGCTCCGGCGAAATGGAATGTCTTGCCTTCCATTATTGTGCCCGAGAGCAGACGGAAATTAGGGGTAAAACGATTCATGCAGAAATTTTTAAGGAGCATCGAAAGGCCGAATGTCGCAAGCAAGGGCGCCATAGCAGCTTTTCCAAGGCTGTTCTTGATGATCAGCCTGTACGTAAGAGCTCCGATAAGGAATAGGAATATTCCTCCGGCTACCCAGGAAAAGAGTGGGTCTATCCCAAGTATCTCCCCTATCCAGTAGCAGAGGTACATTGCAACCATAAGGAATTCTCCATGTGCAAAGTTTATGACATCCATTACTCCCCACATCATACTGAGTCCCGCTGCGACAAGCGCATACAAAAGACCGCTGAGGATCCCGTCAATTAAAACCTGAACAAAGTTACTCACTGTAAAAAACCTCCCTAAAAGAGGCGGGGCAATAGATCGCCCCGCCTCATAACGCCTAAGTTTATTGATAGACTAGCGTTTGTCCCACGGGGTCATGGGGAAAACAGGCTGCGCCTTCTGGTACTTGATCGGGAATACTGTCTTGTAATCCAGGTCCTTTATCTGTGTAATAACGCTGAGAGCATGGATGTTCTGTCCGCCGGGCTCAAATTTAACAGTTCCGCTGAGGGACATTACTGATGGGAATTCTTCTGTTCTGAGGATCTGGGCTACCTTTTCGGTATCGAGCGATCCGGCCTTTTCTATCGCCTGTGCGAGCACGAAGAGCATTACAGCTTCCTGGATCGAGTCGCTGTCGAATGGCTGGTTGCTTCTTGGGGTGTAGTATTTCTTCTCGATCTTTATCGCTTCAGGCATAAATGTTTTAGCAAGCTCCGGTGAATATCCCATTCCGCCCATGAAGTGGTTGCCATCTCCGGCAAGTTCCTTCTGGACAGCGGGGTTCTGATATCCGGTGCAGTAGTTGATCGCGATCTTCGGGAGCCAGTTTACCTGTTTCATTGTACGTACCCAGAGTGAATAGTCTCCGCCAAGAGCTGCGCCGAATACTGCATCGGGATTTGCTGCTTTGAGGGTCTGGACTTCACTGTTGAGGTTCGTTGCGCCGTTGTTGAAGGGAACGTCTGCTACGACCTTAAGTCCGGTGTGCTTTGCAGCCTTGTGGGCTTCTTCTGCAGCATGCTTACCGAACTCGGTGTTCTCGTAGATCAGTCCGAGGGTCTTGATGCCTGCGTTCTTTTCTTTGTTGAGGTATTCGATGTACTCAACGAATTCCTTTGATTCAATGGCGTCTGTCGGGGCATGACGGAAGAAATATTTGTAATCACGCTCTGTCAGTGCCGCAGAACTTGAGCATCCGCACATGAAGATCTTCTTTGCACGCTCGGCAACTGCGCTGGCCGGTTTAGTGGCAGAGCTGTTGTAAGAACCGATGATCGCAAAGACTTTCTCCTGATTGTAGAGACGCTCTGCTTCAGATTTCGCAACGTCAGGTTTTCCCTGGTGGTCAGCCTTGACTATTTCGATCTTGTAACCGTTGAGAAGGCCTTCCTTCGCTGCAAGGGGAGCATTGATCTCCGGGTTCGCCTTGTTGATGACATCAGCTGCCGCAAGAACTGAATTTACGCAGTTCTGGCCTGAAACAGCCGCCGGACCGGTGAGGGGGAAGAGTGCGCCTATCTTGATGACCTTATCAGCTGCAAAAGCTGATGAACAGACCATCAAAGAGAGAGCAAGAACCAAAAGTACCGCGATCGTGGAACGCTTTCTGAGTTGCATTGAAAATCGACCTCCTGTAATGATGATTAAGATACGTCACCAGAATTTTCTGGTGTATCAGTGACCAAATGATTATAGTTAATCAACTAACAAGATGTCAATTTTTTGTCATATTTCACATTTGTTGTAACCCACTTCAAAGTCTTCCGGCAGAAAGGATGACTAACATTTTTTTAAAATACCGTATTTTCGTTTCAGTACCGGATTTCCTTATTTTTTTGTGTTTCAATAAGATGCGAAGCTAAATTAATGTTGACATTTATTTTATTGAGGAATATATTATGAACCAGCTGGTGGACAATTTTTACTAAACTAACAAACAACTTAAGGAGGCCGACTGTATGATCTTTCAGGCTGAAGTGCTAATAACACCACGCGAAGGTGTACTGGATACACAGGGAAAAGCGGTGGAAAAAACGCTGACCCACCTGGGATACAAAGGATTAGACGAGGTAAGGGTGGGTAAAATAGTAACGATGAAACTGGAAGCGGACAGTGAGCAGGAGGCAATAAAAGAACTCGAATCTATGTGTTCCGATCTTCTGTGCAACGATCTTATAGAGACCTTTAATATATCAGTCAAGGAAACAGGGCGATGAAAACTGCTGTAGTTGTCTTTCCCGGGAGCAATTGTGACAGGGATGTCCAGCGCGCTGTCAGTGAATCAATGAAAACAGCCGTGGACATGGTATGGCACGAAGAAGAAAGCTTCAGCGGGCAGCCGGACCTTGTGATCCTGCCCGGAGGCTTTTCATACGGGGACTATCTCCGTTCCGGGGCGATGGCAGCAAGATCACCCATCATCAAAGCTGTGAAGGAACATGCGGCCCGAGGCGGACTTCTGCTCGGCATATGCAACGGATTCCAGATACTTACAGAGACAAAGATGCTGCCCGGCGCACTCCTTCCAAACACTTCGCTTACCTTTATATGCAGCAGGTGCTATGTTCGGGTCGAACAGACCGATAATAAATTCACCTCAGGCCTTAATAAGGGAGAGGTGCTCCAGTTTCCGATAGCTCACCACGAAGGACTCTTTTTCCTCCCTGATAACGAGCTGAAAAAACTTGAAGACGCAGGACGCGTAGTCTTCAGGTATGCAGACCCCGATACCGGAAAAGCAGGCGCGGAATACGCACCTAACGGCGCATTGAACGGCATAGCCGGAATATGCAGTGAAAAAGGAAACATACTCGGACTGATGCCTCATCCCGAACGTGCCACGATCCCTCATCTTAACGGCGGGACAGACGGGATCAGGTTCTGGGATTCAATAGCAAAGGCTTTCAAAGAAAGGGGTGCATGCTGATGGACTATAAAAGCGCCGGTCTTTCAGACTCGGAATATAAACGCATAAATGAACTTCTTGAAAGGGAACCCAACCCCCTCGAGACGCAGCTGATCGGGGTAATGTGGTCAGAACACTGCAGCTACAAATCCACCAAGAGGCTTCTTAAGACATACCCTTCGAAGGGGAAATACGTTCTCCAGGGGCAGGGAGAAAACGCCGGGGTCGTTGATATGGGAGAGGGATGGGGCTTTGCATTCAAAGTCGAGAGCCACAACCACCCATCCGCAGTAGCTCCTTTCCAGGGAGCTGCTACCGGTGTAGGCGGCATTATCAGGGACATAATAGCCATGGGTGCCAGGCCTTCGGTCTCTATGGACGGACTGTTCTTCGGAGACCCTTCACTTAAAAAAACAGAGAACCTCTCCAAGGGCATAGTTGAGGGGATAGGGGCATACGGCAATGCAGTCGGAGTACCCATTATAGGAGGAAAGACATTCTACTCACCCTGCTACACGGACAACCCACTTGTAAACGCTTTCAGCGCGGGGTTCGTCCGTCTTGACAAGATGGCAAGCTCACAGACAGCCAAAAAGGGTGACCTTGCAGTGCTCCTGGGCTCTAAGACAGGACGTGACGGGATCGCAGGCGCTTCATTTGCTTCCCGTGAACTTGATGAGGACTCAAAAGCAAGCAAGCCCCAGATACAGATAGGCGACCCATTTGAAGAAAAACTGCTTATTGAATGCTGCATGGACCTTCTCGACAAAGGCTTTATCGCATCTATGCAGGACATGGGCGCCGCAGGCATCCTCTCATCTTCAAGCGAGATAGCCCACAAGAGCGGATGCGGCATAGACATAACCGTTGAAAAGATCCCTCTCAGGGAAAAGGGAATGGCTCCGTGGGAGATATTCCTATCCGAGTCACAGGAGCGCATGCTTCTGATAGTTGAAGAAGACAAGCTTGATCCTGTCTTCGCTTTGGCCGCTCATTACGGACTGGACTGCGCAGTAGTCGGAATGATGACTGATTCGCACCGTTACAGGGTCTATGAAAATGGTGAACTTATCGCTGACCTTCCTACATCCATTCTGGGCGACACACCGGAAGTGATATGGCCGTCAGAAGAACCTGCAGATATCAAGGAAAGAGGCACAATAAACATATCTTCCCTTATTTCAAAAGATCCTGAGACTGACCTCCTCTCCCTTATCAGCTGCCCAAACGGAAGAAGCAAGCATAAGATATGGGAGCAGTATGACTCAATGGTCCAGCTGCATACTATTGATGGGCCCGGATCGCCGGTCGCGGCAGTCGAGGTCCCGGAGACTGAAAGAGCATGCCTGCTTACTATGGAGGCAGAGCCAGACAAATGCTGGACAGATCCTTACACGGGAGCTTCCGAAACGATGGCCCTCTCTCTGAGGGGACTATGGATCTCTGGAGCAGAAGTGCTGGGAATGACTAACTGCCTCAACTTTGCCTCTCCGGAGGCACCTGAGAAATTCTATGAACTTGAACAGTCCATCAAGGGGCTGGCAGACACATGCAGAAGCCTTGACTGCCCGGTAGTTTCAGGAAACGTGAGCCTCTACAACGAGACAGCAAGCGGACAGATCTACCCCACTCCCCTTGTGGTGACTGCCGGACTTCTTAAAGACAGAAAGATACGTCTTGCATCAGGAAATGCGGGTACCGGCGACATACTCTACATCGTTGGGGATCTTTGCGGTTCGCTGGGGGCTTCTCGATACCAGGTAATGAAAAACGGCAAACCGGCCGGCAAAACTGTCAGGCCTGATCATGATAAGGAAAAGTCATTCCGGGAAAGGGCGATGAAAACTGCTGCTGACGGAGCCGCGTCTTCCGGACGGGCTGTCGCCGGCGGAGGCATTGCAGTTGCACTTGCAAACGAGGCAATAGCTTCAGGCAGGGGGATCAATGTCGAAATTAGCTCATCTCTGACCGCAGAAGAGCTCCTCTTTTCAGAAGGAGGAGCACGAGCCATTTATGCCATTCCCAAAGAAACAGCTCCTTCTTTTGAAAAGATATGGGAAGGTTTTCCCTGCAAAAAGATCGGAACTGTCGGGGGAGAAAAATTTGAATGGAAAGATATGTTCAGCCTTGATCTCTCAAAACTGAAAAAGGCCTTCACGGAGGGCTGTTTCTAAAAATGTGTGGCGTTTTCGGCGCTTACAGCATGAACGGCGCCTCAGTGCTTGAGGATGTCTATCTTGGTCTCTGCGCACTTCAGCACAGGGGCCAGCTTTCTGCCGGCGTTGCATGGATCGAGGATGGGACCGTAAACATAAAGAAGGGGATGGGCCTGGTCCATGAAGCACTTAGCCAGAACTGTCTTTCACACATACATGCAGATACTGCGATAGGACATGTAAGGTATGCAACGGCGGGAGGCACCCGGATAGAAGACTGCCAACCCATAGGAGCAAATTATTCACAGGGTCCTGTCGCCATTGCCCATAACGGAAACCTCACTAACGCCCATGGCCTCAGCGGTTATCTTGAAAACAGGGGCGCCATATTCCACACATCATCCGACACGGAGACCATCCTTCAGCTTATGGCCCACCAACCCGGAGTTGTCCAGCTGGAAGCCCTTGAAAAGTCGCTGGCGAAGATCCAGGGGGCTTACAGCCTGGCGGTACTCTTTGACGGATGCCTCATAGCCGCAAGGGATCCCTGGGGTTTCAGGCCTCTGATCATAGGTCAGAGAGATGAGACTATCTACGTAGCATCAGAGTCATGCGCTCTGGACATACTTGGGGCTGAGATAGTCCGGGATGTTGAGCCCGGCGAGATACTTGTCATAGACAGAAGAGGCATGATATCCCGAAAACTCCCTGCAAGCCCGCCCAAAAGATGCCACTGCTCTTTTGAGTATGTCTATTTTGCACGTCCTGACAGCGTTATAGACGGCAGATCCGTTTACAGGGCAAGAAAAGAACTGGGTGTCAAACTGGCCGAAACTGCTGTACCGGAAAATTCCGTCGTCACAGGGATGCCGGACAGCGGCACACTGGCAGCCTTGGGATACGCACAGAAGTCATCACTTCCCTTCGAGATGGGGATCGTGAGGAACAGGTATGTGGGCAGGACATTCATACAGCCCACCCAGCTCGTTAGAGAAATAGGGGTCAAGATAAAGCTTAACCCACAGCGTACAGCATTTATAGATAGGGAGGCTGTGGTGGTGGATGACTCTCTTGTCCGTGGAACGACAGCGGGGAGGATCGTATCCATGATAAGGGAGAGTGGAGCAAAAAAAGTCCACCTGCGCATAGCATCACCTCCCGTTTGTTTCCCATGTTATTACGGGATAGACACGCCAAGTTCAGATGAACTGGCGGCGGCGCAAATGGACATACCCACCTTGTGCAAAAAGATAGGGGCGGACTCCCTTGAATACCTGACCTGCGAACAGCTCAGGAATGCTATAGGGCTTCCTTCGTCAGAACTCTGCACAGCCTGCTTTGACGGCAGCTACCTTGAGAATGAGGATTACTCCGATCTTCTGGAGGTCTGATCAAACCCTGGGCCACCGTCTGCCGGCAGTTCAGGGTAAAAACAACAAGACGTGTATAACGAAAAACTCTGCACATAAAAATCTTTGGAGGTGCTTGAAATGGAATTGAATAAAAAGGATTTCATATATGAAGGCAAGGCAAAGAGACTCTACACTACAGATGATCCGGATCTTGTAATAGTGGAATACAAGGACAGCTTCACCGCTTTCAACGGAGAGAAGAAGGCGACAATGAGCGGCAAAGGCCAGCTCAACAACAAAATAAGCTCAAAGCTTTTCGGGTATCTAAAATCAAAAGGCATAGATTCACATTTCGTCAGACAGATCGACGATGTTCATCAGATCGTGACCAGAGTTTCCATCGTCCCCCTTGAAGTCATCGTGAGGAACATCACTACAGGATCACTCTGCAAGAGGCTGGGCGTTAAGGAAGGCATGGTACTTCCCCGCCCTCTCGTAGAGTTCTGCTACAAAAACGATGAGCTGGGTGATCCCATTGTCCTCGAGGATCATGCGATCCTTTTCGGATGGGCGACAGAGGAAGAGATCGCAAAGATCAAAGATATTTCACTGAAGGTAAACTCCGTTCTGAAAGAATATTTTGCAGAAAAGGGCATCGTCCTGGTCGACTTCAAGCTTGAATTCGGCAAAGACTCAAAAGGAAACCTCATGCTTGCCGATGAAATTTCACCCGACACCTGCAGATTCTGGGACAGCTCTACGGGAGACCGCCTCGATAAGGACCGCTTCCGTAAAGACCTGGGGAACGTCCTGGGCGCATACGAAGAGATCTGGAAGAGGATATCAGCGTAAAAAGATGAGTGGGATATTCGGGGCTTACAGCAAAACATGCAAACCGGTCCTGGAGGAGGTCTACCTCGGGCTTTACGCACTCCAGCACAGGGGGCAGGAGTGTGCAGGCATAGCCTGGAGCGAGGGTGGGCGTATAGCTGCCGCAAAGGGAATGGGACTTCTCCATAATGCGATAGAACAGCAGTGCCTGACTCAAAAAAACGCTCCATGCGCCATCGGGCATGTGCGATACACGCCGCTTCCGGGATCCCAGCTGCACAATGTGCTTCCAATAGGGGCGAACTATGCCAGGGGAGCTGTCGCAGTTTCCCATGACGGGCTCATTACCAATCTGAAGGAACTGACGGCCCAGCTTGAGAAACAGGGGGCCATTTTCCAGTCGTCAACGGATTCAGAGGCCATCCTACATCTAATGGCCCACAAATCCCACATGCAGCCTCTGGATGCCCTTATAGATTCCCTCCGTAAGGTAAAAGGGTCATACGCCGTGATAGTGCTCCTTAACGGAGCCCTGGTGGCAGCACGTGATCCCTGGGGGTTCAAGCCCCTTGTGATAGGCAAAAAGGATGAAGATTACTATGTCGCTTCAGAATCGTGTGCCCTCGATATCGTTGGTGCCAAACTGCTCCGCGATGTTGAACCGGGAGAGATGATCGTCATTGACGACAGAGGCATGAGAAGCCTGAAGATACATCACGAGTGCTTCCACGGGATGAGATGTTCATTCGAGTATGTCTACACTGCCCGGCCCGACAGCATAATCGACGGCAGGTCGGTATATGAAGCACGCAAAGAGATGGGAAGGCTCCTTGCTGAACAGGCTCCGTGCCCGGAGGCAGAGATAACGGCGGGAATGCCTGACAGCGGAACGATAGCTGCAGTCGGCTACGCAGAAAGGTCCAACATACCGCTTGAAATGGGAGTCGTCAGAAACCGCTACGTCGGGCGAACCTTTATCCAGCCGACACAGAAAGTCCGTGACCTGGGTGTTAAAATTAAACTGAACCCGATATCTGAAGTTTTTAACAATAAAAAGGCAGTAGTAATTGATGATTCGATAGTAAGGGGGACAACTGCAGAGAGGGTGGTCTCAATGATAAGAGACTCAGGGGCGTCCCAAGTGCATCTGAGGATAGCATCGCCTCCTGTTCTTCATCCCTGCAGATATGGGATCGACACCCGAAAAGAAGAAACTCTTGCAGCCGTCCGAATGACTCTTCCTGAGCTGTGCAAAAAGATCGGCGCAGACTCCCTTGAGTACCTGAGCGAAGAAAACCTGACAGCAGCGATCGGACTGCCGGAGGATCAGATATGCACTGCCTGTTTCACAGGGAAATATCTTGATGAAAAAGATTTGAAAGCAGGTGAGTGATCTTGGATAAAAACCTTACTTACGAAAAGGCAGGGGTCAGCATCGAGGCAGGTGACCTGTGGGTCGAAACCATAAAAGGCATGCTGAAAAAACGCCCGAAGGACCCTAACTGCGTCGGCGGAGTCGGGGGATTTGCAGGCCTTTACCGCATTGGCGGGGGAAAATGCATAGCAGCCTGCTGCGACGGAGTCGGCACAAAACTTGAGCTGGCAAAGGAGACAGGGATCTACCGCGGGCTCGGACAGGACCTTGTTGCCATGAACGTCAACGACCTTGTCACAGGCGGAGCTAGACCCCTCTTCTTCCTCGATTACGCTTCATGCGGAAAACTGAACGTTGCTATTTTTAAAGAGATCCTTGAAGGCATCCTTGACGCATGCAGTGAAAGCATGTGCGCCCTGCTCGGAGGCGAAACGGCTGAAATGCCCGACGTCTATGGCGAAGAAGGGTTTGATCTGGCCGGATTTGCTGTCGGTATGATAGACGAAGACAGAATAATCGACGGAAGCACAGTAAAAGAGGGCGACATCATCCTGGGGCTCAGCAGCTCAGGTGTCCACAGCAACGGATACAGCCTTGTAAGAAAGGCTCTCGGCAAAGACGGACTAAACGCGGAACTTGATTCGGTCCCTGCCGGATGGAACGAAAAACTTGCAGAAGCTGTCATGAGACCTACAAAATTATATGTAAAGCCTGCCCTTGCGGCAGTAGAGACCGGTGCCGTACACGGCATGGCACACATTACAGGCGGCGGGATGTACGGAAATGTCATCAGGATCATCCCCAAAGGACTCGACATCGAAATAGACTTCAGTTCATGGAAACGCCCAAAGATTTTTGACCTTATCCAGAGCGCAGGCATTGAGGAAGAAGAAATGAGAAAAGTATTCAACCTCGGGATCGGGTATGTCTTCATAGCTGATCCTGCAGAGGCTCACCTGATCGAAAAAGCCCTCTCCGGTTCAGGAGACAAAGCAGTGAAAATAGGAAGGGTAGTAAAGTGTTCCTCCCCCGCATAGCGATCCTGATCTCCGGCACTGGCTCCAACATGGAAGTCATCCTCAAAGCCTGCATTACCGGAGAACTGCCTGCGGAGGTATCTTTTGTGGGAAGCGACAACATAAACGCAAAAGGACTTGACACTGCATCTGCCCTGGGAGCTCAGACACGAGTATTCTTTTACAAAAGGGACGGACGGAAGGCGGCAGAGGAAGCTATCGCCATGGCTGTCAAGGAGACAGAGACAGACTGGATAATACTTGCGGGCTTCATGAAGGTCCTCTCTCCTGAATTTGTAAGAAAGTTCCCTGGTAAAATCATAAATATCCACCCTGCAATGCTGCCCTCATTCCCCGGCGCCCACGGGATACGTGACGCGTGGGAGGCGAAGGCGGACCACACCGGCGTAACTGTCCACATAGTTGACGAAGAGGTTGACCACGGACACATACTTGCCCAGGAAAGGGTCGACATCCTTCCTGAAGATACGCTGGAAACTCTTGAAGAGAGAATTCACAGGGTCGAACACAGGATATACAAAGAGACTCTGATAAAACATTTTTCAGAAAATCCGATATCTATCGAAGAGCGGGAGGAATAATGATGATGGAGACAAGAAAAGCACTTATATCTGTCTGGGATAAGACAGGTGTTCTCGAATTGGCAAAGGGACTCGCGGCACACGGATACGAGATAGTTTCAAGCTCAGGAACTGCAAAGCACCTTGAAGAGGGCGGATTAAAAGTTACTGAAGTAGTTGACATGACCGGACTTCCTGCGATCCTTGGCGGAAGGGTGAAGACCCTCCATCCTGCTGTTATGGGCGGGATACTTGCAAGAAGGGGTATGGCCCAGGATGACGAGGACAGGAAGAAGTTTTCCATACCGCTCATCGACGTTGTTGTGTGTACGCTCTATCCCTTTGAAGAGACAGCTCAAAAGGGGGCTGACCTCGACCATCTTATTGAAAAGATCGACATAGGCGGAGTCTCCCTGATCAGGGCGGCTGCAAAAAACTACTACCACGTAACAGTTGTGACTGATATTGCAGATTACGGGTGCGTCCTTGAGGAGCTTGAGAAGAAACAGGAATTCACGCTTGAATTCAAACAGAAGCTCGCCCTCAAGGCCTTCCGCCTTACTTCATCATATGACGCAACGATATACAAGGGCCTTTGCTCAGAGATAGGCACTGAAGAAGAAACCGGGGAAGACAAGATCCTTCCGCTGCGTAAGGTACAGGACCTGAGATACGGTGAAAACCCGCACCAGAAAGCCGCGCTCTTCCTTCCCCCGCTTGAGAAACAGCCATTCGAACAGCACTCAGGGAAGGAACTTTCCTACAACAACCTTCTTGACCTTGATACGCTTCTTCGCGGATGCTCAGTATTCCAGGACCTCTGCGCCTGCACGATAGTAAAACACACGACACCATGCGGTACCGCTCACGGCAGGACACCTCTTGAGGCATTCAGAAAAGCCCTTGAGTGCGATCCTGTATCTGCATTCGGCGGCATAATCGGAATGACAAGATGCGTTGACATGGAGACTGCAAAGGCTATCACCGAGACATTCTTTGAGATAGTCGCTGCGCCTTCATATCAGGAAGGCGTGATCAAATGGTTCAGGGAAAAGAAACCCAACCTCAGAGTCCTGACCATAACACCTGGATATGCCCCAAAACTTCAGATAACAGGAAACAGGTGCGGCTTCCTTGTTCAGGAGGATAAGCTCCCGGTCCTTCCCAAGATGGATGAAGGCAAGTGGATAGGAAATGCAAGACCCGACCTCTGGGATGACATTATATTCGCATGGAAGACAGCCGCAATAACAAAGAGCAACGCAATAGTCCTGGTCAAGGACGGAGCTGCTGTAGGCATAGGCGGAGGATTCACCAACAGGGTGGACGCTGCTGATTACGCACTCAGGCTTGCATGCGAAAAGGCAAAGGGCGCAGTCCTTGCATCAGATGCGTTCTTCCCCTTCCCCGACACCATAGAACTCGCTGCAAGAGAGGGAGTCATTGCTGTGATACAGCCGGGAGGCTCCATTAAGGACGAAGATGTATTCAAACGGTCTGAGGAGCTTGGAATAAGCATGTTCGTCGGCAGCGGCCGTACGTTCAGACATTAGGGGAGGGAGACTCTCATGAAGGTAATGGTCCTAGGCGGTGGCGGAAGAGAGCATGCAGTAGTCCATGCCTTCTCGAAGTCTAAAATTGTCACCGGACTTCATTGCTGCCCGGGCAATCCGGGAATATCACAACTTGCTGAATGCCATAACGGAAACCCTGCAGATCATGCACAAATGGTATCCATGTGTAAAAAGCTCGATATCGGACTTGTTTTCATCGGACCGGAAGCCCCGCTCGTTGCAGGCACGGCTGACGCGCTGAGGAATGCCGGGATCCTGGTCATGGGACCGGGAAAACTGGGCGCCCAGCTTGAAGGGAGCAAGGTGTTTTCTAAGAAATTTATGGAAAAGCATGGAATACCGACATCCTCTTTCGACTGCTGCGGAACTATTGATGAGTGCAGAAAGGCTATTCAAAAAAGGACTGCACCCTACGTGGTCAAGGCTGACGGACTGGCTGCCGGCAAGGGAGCTTTTCTACCTGACACGGCAGAAGAAGCTATGACGATCTGCAGCATGATGCTAGATGACATGGTCCTCGGTGCAGCAGGCAAAAATATTATCGTAGAAGATTTTGTCGATGGCCAGGAGATGACGATCCTTGCGATAACGGACGGCAGTACTGTCCGAATTCTTCCCTCCAGCCAGGATCACAAACGAGCTCTCGACGGAGACAAAGGCAACAACACAGGAGGTATGGGTGCCTATTCGCCGGTCCCGTGGGTGGACGATGCCTTCCTTAAAAAGGTTGAGGATATTGTCCTCCTTCCAACGCTTGAAGGTCTCAAGAAAGAGGGCATACCCTTCTGTGGTGTGATATACGCAGGCCTTATGATAAAACCTGACGGCTCCATCTCTGTACTTGAATACAACGTGAGGCTGGGAGATCCTGAGACACAGGTCGTCCTTCCCGTATTCGGCGGAGACTTCGGAGAGACGATATTGGCATGCTGCAAAGGTGATCTTGATAAAATCGAATGGCCCGCTTCAGACCGTGTTGCGCTGGGAGTCGTCATGGCTTCGGGAGGATACCCCGACAAATATCAGACAGGATTTGAGATAGAGATCGATCGCGAGGACACTTACAACACATACATCTACCATGCCGGAACAGCTCAAGACAGCTCGGGCCGTCTCGTCACATCAGGAGGCCGTGTCCTTACAGTTGTAGGCATAGGGGATAGTCTGAAAGAAGCTAAAGAACTTGCCTATAAAAGGGTGGGATCGGTAACATTCCGTGATGCTCACTATAGGAAAGACATTGGAGACAAGTCACTGAAAGGAGATCAATAATAAATGACTCTTCCCAGGATCGGAATAATAATGGGATCGGCATCTGATATCCCTGTGATCGAAAAAGGCATTAAGGTGCTTGATGAGCTCGGAATTCCCTACGAAGTGGCAATTGCCTCTGCGCACAGGACTCCGCGTGATGTGGAGGGATACGCAGTAAACGCGTCAAAAAGAGGAATAAAGGTGATCATCGCAGCAGCGGGACTTTCAGCGGCGCTGCCCGGGGTCGTGGCAGCTGCTACAAACCTGCCTGTGATAGGCATCCCTGTAAAGGGAGGTGCTCTTGACGGGCTTGACGCACTCCTCTCCGTAACGCAGATGCCGCCTGGAGTTCCTGTAGGTTCTGTAGGGCTTAATGCTTCTCTGAACGCGTGCCTCATGGCAGCAAGGATAATTGCGATAAGTGACAGGGAGATATCTGAAAAACTTGAAGTATGGACAAAGAAAAGAGCCACTGACGTAGCGGAGAGCCGCTCCAAGCTTGCAGATCTGCCTGCAGCTCCGGACGAGGCGTACAAGTTATAAAGATCGCTTAGCGATCTTTATAGTCGTGAAGCAGCGATATTCTATCGCTGTGAAGCAATTGTGAAGCAGTAGCTAAGCAATTGTTGGAGTGGCTAAGGCAACGGGGAGTCAATGGGGAGTCAATAGCAAATCAGTTGGTTAGAACCTGAGAACCTAGCCCCTCTCCATCGTTCCGGTATGCCTTAACGATGGTGAAGTGGCGATTTTTATCGCCGTGAAGCCGTGGTGAAGCAGTAGTGAAACGGTTGTAATAACCTGAGCCTTGAACCCTGATCGTCTTCCCGGTATGCCGTTAAGCCGTTTTAACGGAGAGTGGGTTCTGTTTAGGAAATAATTCACCGTGGCTTGAAAAGCCGGTCATAGACTGAGTTAAAAGACGCTGGATCCCCGATACAAACACTCGGGGACGACGTCAAGGGCAAAATATCAAACCCAGACCTGGATCCCGGATCTCGGAACGTACTCGAAATAGTGCGGACACTAAGTTTTATATATGAGTTTCTCTAACGAGAAACAGTCTCCTTCTGATCAAGGGCATACCGGGAAGAGGAGAAGGGGCGGATACTCAGGTTCTCGCAATTGCTTGCCTATTGCTTGCCAGTCTTTACAACTGTTTCACTATCGCTTCACGCGGCTTCTTCTTGCCGCGCTTCACAATTGTGAACTTGGTCATTTCCCCTTAAATTCAGGCTTTTCCTTTTTGAAAAATGCACCTACCGCATTTTTGTGGTCTTCGGTCTGTATGCATTGCGCCTGAAGAAGGGCTTCCTGCTCCATCAGCTGATCCAGCGTCATTTCGGTCGAAGCGTTTATCAGCTTTTTTGCCATTCTGTGAGCAAAAGACGGGCCCTGTGCGATCTTTTTGGCTAGCTCGAACGACTCTTCGAAAAGTTTTTCTGCGGTTGTGACCCTGTTTACTATCCCTATCTCCATCGCTTCTGCCGCAGAAATGTTTTTTCCTGTGAACACAAGCTCTTTTGCTTTCTGAAGACCCACCAGCCTTGGAAGTGCATAGAGGCCTCCAAGGTCAGGGATAAGTCCCACGTTTACAAATGCCATGCCGAACCTGGCGTCCTCTGATGCAACGATCATGTCGGCATGGAGTGCGACGCAGAAGCCTGCCCCGACTGCGTATCCGTTGACTGCTGCAATGGTTGGCTTGCACATCCCCGCAAACTGACTTACCCAGGGAGCAAACCTCTTCATATAGAGATAACCTTCGTTGGCATCAAATCCCTCTGAAAACCTCTTCAGGTCTCCTCCCGCACAGAATGCTCTGCCTGTTCCGGTAAGTATCACAGCCCTTACGGACTCATCACTTTCCACATCTGATGTCGCATTGCAGAGCTCTTCAAATAGGAGACTTTCAAGAGCGTTCATCGACTCGGGGGAATTCATTCTTATAACTGCAACATTTTGTTCTTTAACAAGCTCTATCTTTTTATATCCGGACATCTTAACACTCCTTAATGTCGTGCCCCGCACAGCCCGGGGACCCGTCCATTATGCCGAAAAAATGCTGAGATACTTATCTCCCCTGTCAGGCTGCACGGTTACAACTATGCTTTCTGCCGGAAGTTTTTTTGCTTCCTGAAGTGCCGCCCATACGTTTGCGCCGGTAGATATGCCGCTGAAAAGCCCCTCTTCGGCAGCAAGCCACCTGGCTGTTGCAAGGGCATCCTCGTCGCTCACCCTTTCGAACCTCGTAACAGTTGATCTGTCGAGATTTTTGGGCACAAAGTTTGCCCCGATGCCCTGTATTTTATGCGGGCCGGATCTGCCCTCGGTAACGATCGGACTTGAGAGCGGCTCTACAGCGATTATCCTCACATCAGGAAATTCACTGCGAAGCACCTTTCCTACTCCGCTTACCGTACCGCCTGTGCCAAACCCGGCTACAAAAGCAGCTATTTTTTTGTCCTTCGGAACCTGCCTCAGTATCTCGGGCCCTGTAGTCATCTCGTGTGCCCATGGATTGCCTTCGTTTGAAAACTGGTCCAGCATCAGGGCTTTCTTCTCCTTTGAGAGAAACTCGCAGGCGGCGTTTACAGACCCCTGCATCCCTTCCTTTGCCGGGGTGAGGATAAGTTCTGCGCCGAAGGAAGATAGTATCGTCCTTCTCTCTACAGACATCGACTCAGGCATTGTGAGGACGACCCTCAGCCCCATAGCTCTTCCAAGCAGGGCAAGCCCTATGCCTGTATTGCCGCTTGTCGGCTCCACAAGGACCGTATCGCTCTTCAGGTCTCCTTTGAGCTCAGCCCTTTTGAGCATTCCCCATACTGCCCTGTCCTTTATCGATCCTCCGGGGTTGGCTCCCTCCAGTTTTATCCAGACACCTGCTCCCCCGGTCTCTGTCTTGAGTTTATAGATCGGGGTCTTGCCTATCAGTTTTAATATTTCGATATCGTCAACTTTCATCTGCACCATTCCTGTCTTATCCGATCTATTCAGCCGCCTTTTCAAAGACCGCCCTGACCTTGTCCTCGTCTACCGGTCCCTCATGCACCTTTTCATCTCCTACAAAAAAGCATGGCACATAGAAGTAATCACACTTATCAGCCTCGTCGGGCTGCAATTTTTCGTCTATCATCTCAAACGGTATATTTTTGTATTCGGGGTCAGAGGCAAGAAGCGACGATATTATCTTCCTCGCTTTTGCACAGTGAGGACAGCTTTCGAACATGAACATCCTAATTTCCTTCATTATGGGACCTCCTTCTCTTCATCTGAAAATTCAGCAGCTTCAGGATCAGTTATGGATCACTACGTATAAATTCAGCCAGAAGGCAAAAAATCCCCAAAGAACATATGGGGTAAGAAGTGCCGCTGCAAGGCGGTCATGCCTTGTAAATTCTGCAGCAGTCCACAGGAGGGAACAAATAAGCAGAAACAGGACTGCGAGAGCGCAGGATGGCTGCCTGTAGCGGAAAAAGACCCAGCTCCATGCAAGATTCAGCGACAGCTGTACCAAGTAGGGCACAAGTGCCCTGAATTTTGCCTTCCTAGCAACCCTGAAAGCCGAATATCCCATAAGAGCGTAGAGAAAAGACCATACTATGGGAAAGGCTATGTTGGGAGGAGTCAATGAAGATCGGACAAGACCGCTGTACCAGAGCATCGAGTTTTCGTCCATCGCCCTGCTCCCCAAAAATGCGACTGTAAATGAGAGCCCCTCCCAGAATAAGAGGGAACGGAAGATCTTCCTCATGCTAATTTATTCTCCTTTCCTCTCTGGCGACTCAATGATCCGCCTTTTGCTTATCTCGTCTGCAACAAAGTATGCCACTGATTCAAGTACGTACATCTCCCCCTTGTACCTTCTCGGGGTATCAACACCGACAAATCCCCAGAACTTTCCTTTTATAGTTATGGGTATTGCATACATATCCTCTATCCCTTGTACGGCAAGCCTTTGGTACTCATCAGGATCACTCTCTCTGAACTCAGAAATGTCAGTCAGGAATACAGGTTCCTGTTTTGAAAATGCATTATGCCAAAGCGGTGACCTGTCCAGCGGGAAATTCTGGAGGTTGCCAATTTCCGGCGCTACTCCCTCTGCAAGCCACTCATTGGTCATGCTTATCGTCTGTCCGTCTTCGTTGATCCTCATCATGTAGCTCCTGTCTGCCCTGTAGAGTTCCGCCACACGCCTGAGGATGATGTTCATAGAATCTTCAAGGCTGGTTGCACAAGTCATCTCTCCGATCCCCTCCAGAAGGGCCTTTTCGATCTTCAGCCTTGAAGAGAGCATTTTTTGCTGTTCCTGTTTCTCTGTCAGGTTGATCGCCCATTCTATCCTGGCAAGCCTTCCGTCCCAGTCCAGAAGTTTGTCCTTGAGCAAATAGTGGTTTCCTGAATCTGCATGTGTGTTTTCCCAAACATAGTACTTATCCCTTGAAAGCAAATTCATCGTGCAGAAAGAACACGGCTGATCATTTCCATAGAAAAAATCATAGCATTTGGTGCCTTTGAAGTCCCTTCCCTTGAGCCATGGCAGTTCCCTGCCGGCTCTGTTCAGGTAAAGGAGATCATAGTTCTCTGCATCACTTACGTAGACTACATCATCTGTCTCATCAAGCATGATTTCCCAGTTGTTCATTTTGGCCTCTTTTTCAGCATACATCTGATTTTCCCTTGCCCTCAGAACAAAGAGGCTTATTGTGTTGGAGATCGTCCTTATTGCGTCCATTTCCTCTTTTTTGAAATCATGGACAGCATCATAATACTCAAATGCCAGGACAGCCCTTCTTTTTTTCTTTTCAACTGCATAGCAGAGCATTGTGGACTTAACTCCCCGTTCTGCCATATCATCATTCTCGAGGTAATCGGGTATTCCGATCTCAACATCTTTGCATAAAAGTATGTTATTTTCATCCAGGTGGGACTTAATAAGTGTCCACCGGTCGGCAGGGAACTTCCTGCCATTTTCTTTTACCGACCTGACCCCTTCAGCACACCACTCATATAAGATCTCATAGTAGGTCTCATCTTCGGAGAAGACAGAGACATCGACGCGTCCAACATAGAACGACTTTCCAATGAAGTCCAGCAGTATTGGGACAGCAACATCTACATCCTCGTATTGATGGAACAATTTCAGCACATATTCGGCAACATTCTCCCTGAAGTTTTTCTGGCCAAGCCCATCAGCCTCATGTATCTCTGTGTGTTCTCTCTTGTTTTCATATGCAGCAGCTTCCTCGGAATCAGGAATATCTGAAAACATCGTGTATTGATTCTTGCCGCGGCTCTTTGAGAAATATAATGACCTGTCTGCCTTCTGCATCAATTTGTCATAGGAGGCCCCATCATCCGGGTAGAGCGAAATGCCAACGCTGCAGGAAATGTTATAATCCATTCCCTCTCTCTGGAAAGATCTTTTAAAGGCTTTAAGTATTCCCTCTGCCTTCTTTTGGATAATGTTCAAATCATTAACATTAGTCATAAAGACAGCAAATTCGTCTCCGCCTATCCTGCCGGTTATGTCAGAATCCCTGAAAAGGGTTTTTAGCGTATGGGCAAGCTCGCTAAGGACCGCATCGCCATAGAGGTGTCCAAGCGTGTCGTTAACGCGCTTAAAGTTATCTATGTCGAGCATCAAAAATGCTCCCTGGCTGCTTGATGCCTCAATATATTTCTGTATAAGGTCCCTTGTGTATGTCTTGTTGTAGAGCTGCGTAAGAGGATCCTTGCTCGCGATCTCTTTCACTGACTCAAGCTTTTTCTTTTCCTCGTCTATGTCAGATACCACTCCTACGACCTTTACCGTATTGCCCAGTGTGTCAGGAATGGCAGACATTGAAAGTTTGTACCAGACCTGGTATCCCTCTTTGTTCATAACTTTTATTTCTTCGGTACAGGACTTCAGCCCCTCCTCCATCTGCTCAAAAAGGAATATCAGCCTATCTGCGTTCTCTTGTGAAAGAGCCTCAAATCCCGAAAGGCTGTACGGAAAATTGTCGTAGCTTGCAAGCGGATCGAATATATCTTGGAAATTAGTTGAGAGAGATACTTTGTCCGTTAAGAGATCCCATTCGAAAAAAATCACGTTCGTCAGTTTTTTTACTATTTCAAACTGCTCCTTGCTGACATACAGATCCTGATCTGCGTTTTTTAAACCTGTAATATCTGATAGGGTAGCCAGTATCTCTTTTTGCTCCCCCTCGTTTTTTACATAGTTCACCACAAGGCTGAGCCACTTGGAAGATCTGTCCGCAGTCTCAATTTTTAGTTCGGTCTCAAAACTATTTCCATTCTCAAGACTTTTTTCGACAGCTTGTGAGATCGCCTCTGAAAGCGGGGTGAGACAGAGGTCTGAGAGTTTATTCCCCTCTTTTGCTCCAAATTCATCTTTCGAACAGCCGATCAATCTGAAGAAGCCTTCGTTTACTGATTTGATGTACCAGTTTTCTCCGTCACTGACACACCTCAGGATACCTCCGGGAAGGCTCTCATATAAGAGAGAGAGTTCCCTGTTGGCCTCTTTTATCGTATCGGAATTTCTTTTCAGTTCAAGATAAAGGTAATACATGAGAAGGCCGAATGTAAGGATAGAGGCAAGGACAAAGGCGATCCCATTGAAAAGGTAGCGCCCGGATCTTGCAAAGGCTGTATTTTCAGGCACCGAGGTCACGAGGTAGAGATCATTTATTCCTACGGGAGAATAGCTGACTACTCTGTTTCCTCCCTTCATGGGGAAGGTAAGATTGCCGTTGACGCCTTCCTTCATTGCCGCAAGGACAGACTCGTAATATCTTTTGCTCTCTTCAGGCGCTGTGCCAACTTCGAAAAGATCCGCTATCGTCCGTGCATCAAGGTTTACTGACGGATGATATGACCTTGCCAGTATGGAGCCGTCCCGCCCGATCAGATAACAGTAACCTGATTTGTCAAAAATATCGAATGAAATAAATTCGTTCAACTCGATCGTGTAGAATCTGGCAGAAAGTACTCCCTTCACTTCTGTACCCATCATTATCGGATAGTTTGCAGAAATATAATTCTGCCCCTCTGAGAGATGGACATATATTCCTCCTTCTCTCTTTGGGTCTGCCATTAGACTGAGATAGTAATCTCTCTCCTCATCACCTATCCTGTTTCCAAAAAACATGTAGCCTTCCTCATTTATCAGGTAAAGTGTACCGAAATCCGTGTACCAGTCATGTTCTCTGAGATATCGAAAAGCTTGGGGGGAATTAAGGTCAGAAGCATATCTGCCAAAAGTAAGGGAAACGCTTTTAACAAAATTGAGGCTCATATCCATGCTTCTCCTGAGCGTAGCTATGTTCTGCCCCTCAAGGTCCCGCATATAAGAGAAAATGTCTTCCTTGACATGGTCTTTTGTAGATTCCATGAAGATCAACGAAGAGATGATAAATATTAAAATAGCAGCGGCGGCTGCCAGGACTGCCTTTTTTTCGCTTTGTTTTTTTATTATGTCCAACCTGCCTACCCCCTGGGTTGTTTGTGCGTGGGAGCCTGAAAAGCCAATGTTTGATCAATATTTTAGGATAATTATAGACATTGGTATTTCAGCTTTTTAACAAAGAGAAGGAATTCTCTCAGATAGCATCAAAATACCTTTCTAATTAAAACATGTTTATTTTTTTACATAAGTGCAAATTGTTCAATTATTATACAGCCTTCTCACTCACATGTTCCTACAAATGAATATAATGCTTTATAAAAAATGATCCTGCTTTATTTTGAAAATAAATTTATGGTCTTACTTAGATTGCGCTCCAATTCCCCAAAGAAAGATCAGAAAAACTATAGGAACTGCCGCTTACTTACTCGGAACTCTTAACTGTCCTCCCTGAAATGTGTTCCAAGGGAGTCCTTTCTTGACAAGGCAGCCTGTGCAACGGCTTCAGCTGTGTCGCACAGCCCCTGCATCTCAAGGGCAAGGAGCATCTCATAAGGGCTGTTTATGCTAAAACTGCTTTCCCTGATCCTTAAGATCACATTCAGAGCGTCCCTGATGCCCTTTTCTGTTCGGATCGGACCTATCTTACTCCACATAGTTCTTTGCAGTTCTGAACGAAGCATGGATGGCAAAGTTCCCCCTTCCTTACTCTCGAAGTGGGATGCCGGTCCAGGTCCATGGTCAAATTTAGTTTTCCATCCTTCAGTTTTTGCCGCGTTCCTTCCGGCTATGATCCCAAAAGTCACTATGTTTGAAAATGCGTTCCCGCCTATCCTGTTTGCCCCGTCAACTCCACCGGTAGCCTCACCGCATGCAAAAAGGCCGGAGATCTCTGTCCTGCATTCAGTATCTATCTTTATCCCTCCGGACATGTAATGCTGTATCGGAGAAATTCTTACCGGGCGTCTGAAATGATCGAAAAACCTGTGGTCTATCGTCAGCGAATATCTTAGTCCACGGTCTTCCCATTTTTCGTCACTTACATCTTCAAGGTGGGCAAATACGGGGCCTTTCTCTTCTTTTTTTGCCATAAGTACAGAGCATCTGTCCCTGGCAAAGAGGTTGGCTTCCGCTCCGTTTTTATATCCCCACTCTTTTATTGCCCTTAGAAAAAATTCATCTCCGGCTTCGTCTGTGATCCTCACATGATCAACAAGACCAGTGTCTGCCAACCATACTGGCAACCCGTGCTCTGCCCAGCCGATAGGATAGAACTGGACGAACTCCATGTCTATAAGCTCAAGCCCTGCTCTTTTTGCAAGCGAATAGCCGTCGCCTGTCATCCTTGACGGGTTGTCGCTCCTCCTGTAGATCTGTCCGCCTCCGCCTGTTGCAATAATTACCGCGTCAGCTTGCAACGATAAGGGACTTCCAGTTCTCCAGTCAACGGCACTGACGCCGGAGATCTTTTCTTTTGTGAGATCAAGCGAAGTGACGACAGTCCATTCAATAAACTTAACATTGGATCTTTTTGCGATCTCCACCAGCTGCCCAACAAACCCGGCGCCTCCCATCAGTTCATTGGGAGCGGTAGACCGTGTGTTTGCACTTCCGCGTGTAAATTCTATCTTGACGCCAAGCTCTGCAAGCCTTTTAAGGCTCTCTTCGCTCTTGTCGGAAAGGACTCTTACCAGAGAAGGGTCATTTATTCCCTTTCCAACCTCTAAAGTCTTTGTGAAATGTTCTTCCCGGGTCATTCCGCCCACCGGAAGCGTAAAAAATCCTGCCCCATATGCAGTACACGTTCCCAAACCCGCTGAGGTCTTTGTTATTACGGTCACATCAGCCCCGGCCATAGAAGCCTCTATCGCTGCGGTAAGACCTGCGCCTCCCGCACCAACGACTATTATCTTTTTCTGCGTCATCTGATCACCCCGCCCGATTATCTTACTATTACTTTTTAACGTCAATATTATAGCAAAGGAAAACGATGAAATGATAAAAATCGATCAACAAATTAAAAAATGGCAGCTACAGAGAATAAGAGTTCTCTGAGCTGCCATAATATTAGGATGATCTGAGATCGTTTTATTGTAATTTAAAAAAGCACCGTGATTTTATGTCAACAAAATATCATGAACTCATTATAACTTCCAGCACTCCGCCGGCTATGGCGAGGGCTTTGTCTGTAATACTGAAGCAGTGTTCCCTCTCTCCTCTTGGATCTATGTCACCTATCTTGAGTCCTTTTTTAACTTTTACTGAAGGGTGTATCAATCCCCTGACTATGCCCTCTATCTGGGAACATACAGGAAGACCTTCAACATGAGCAACAACATCGCCGGGAATAACTGAGTCGCCTATACTTTTTACGGGTATAACGTAACCTTCACCCGGGGATCTTAGCAGCCTTTCAACAGTGTACCCTCTGATAAGTCCGGGAACTCCTGTGTTGGGTATGGCAGAGCTATTTCTGATGACCCTGCCAAGCCAATGTCCGCGCTTTGTCTCGATAACTGCATCTACATCCACTGGTGCCGAGAAACCTGGACCAATTCCTATTACCAGAGGCGCCATTCCTTTGTTGGTTCCCAGGTTTCGTTTCGCCATTATCGCATCAACAAGGAGGTCGGGTTTCAGTATGCCAATAGATGACCCTTCCGGGTCGACCAGCACCGAAATCCTGCTCCTGTCGAAGGAAAAATCGTTCAGAGAATCTATCCTGACTGCTTCCATGTCTTCAATCACTGTCGATCCGTCAAATACTGCAGAGGCTACAGATACTGTCCTTCTGACAACCAGAGGTGTCTCTATCTCAAGAGATAGCACAGCATAGCCTGCTTTCCAGAGTCTGTATATTATACCTGTTGCCAGGTCACCGCCACCCCTAACTACTGCAAGTTTATTTCCTTCCATTTAAGGACACCTCAAAATCTATAATTTTGTCTCAGGAGCTAAAGTATGCTGATTTTTAAAACATCGCACCTAAGGCATCTGCCTGCTTCTTTTTCGACCTGTTCAGAACTGAAGCCCTTTTCCACTTCACAGAAACAGCTTTTTCTTTCGTCCGGAGACAAAATCGGCATAACTTCACGGTCGGCTTTTGTTTCGTCTACCGGCTTTGTAAGCTCTCTTTTGAGGGTCTTGCGATCTATCACCTGTCCGTCGCCACCAAGGTAGCGATCGATAGAAGATGCTGCCTGCTTTCCCCTGTTGACGCCCGATACAACTGAGTCGGGTCCGGAAACACAGTCTCCTCCTGCAAATATCCAGGGAGTATGGGTCAAACCATGATATGATGCCCTGAAAACATTTCCCCTGATCTCGACAAGCCCGCATTCATCGCAAACAACATCACAGCTGAGAGCCTGACCTATTGCACAAATCAGCATGTCTGTTTTAAGTGTCATCGTGACCGAATCATCATAGGAGGGAGAGAATCGTCCCGAAGCATCAAAGACAGAGACACATTTTTTAAATACTACATCCTTTACTGTTCCGTTGTCAGAATTGATGACCTTGGGGCCCCACCCGTTGACCACGTGGAGTCCTTCCTCTTTGCCTTCCCTGACCTCGTCTGCATGTGCAGGCATTTCGTTTTCCTTTTCAAGGCAGACAAGGGAGACCTTCGACGCTCCCAGTCTTATTGAGCTCCTTGCACAGTCCATTGCGACGTTCCCGCCCCCGACCACCACGACTTCTTTTCCTTTAAGGTCTGCCTTCTTTTCAAGTCTCTGGGTACGGAGGAACGAAACACCCGACATTACTCCCTCAGAATCTTCTCCCCCAACTCCGAGCTTTCTGTCGTTGTGGTCACCGACTGCAAGGTATACAGCCATGTAACCCTTTGTCCTGAGTTCTTCAAGCCTTATGTCTACGCCTATTCTGGTACCTGTGACAAACTCTATTCCCATCTCTCTGAATACGTCAAGTTCCCTTTCGAACATTTCTCTGGGCAGACGGTACTCAGGAAGGCCTACAGCAAGCATTCCGCCTATAACATCAAGTGCTTCGAATACTGTTACAGAATATCCTTTTTTCTGGAGGTAGAATGCGCAGGAAAGTCCCGAGGGACCTGAACCTACAATAGCGATCCTTTTGCCGTTGGCAGGCTCCATGCTTGGCCGGGGGAATTTGCCCTCTTTTTCATAAAGGGTGTCGGTGATGAATCTTTTTATACCTCTGATCGCTATCGGTTCATCGATCTTTACCCTGTTGCACATGGTTTCACATGGGTGGTTGCAGACACGGCCGCAGGTAAGCACCAACGGAAGCTCCGTCTGGATGACCTGGTATGCCTCCTTGTACATGCCCCTCCTTGCATAGTCAAGGTAGAGGGGAACTTCTACATTGGACGGGCATGCGTTCTGACAGGTGTACCTCATGCAGTGCACATAGGCCGTCGGGTCGTGCCTTTCATAGAGGCATTCTGTACAGTAAAGGCATTCTGTTATCCTGTCCAGCCGACCGTCCTGAGCTTTCCTGACCCACATGGGGTCTGCGATCAGCGGCCTTGCAAGAGCGACCATATCCGCTCTGCCTGTTGCGATAACTTCGTCTGCAAACTCTGGGTTGCCTAGTTTACCGACTGTTACGACCGGCACGTCAACACACTTTTTGATCTCTTCGGCAAGGTACACGTTGGGACCATCAGGATATTCAATAGTTGGTTTACCTCGCTGGTCGGAGTACCCCTGTACAGGAGCGTCATCAAAACGAACCCCTGCAGATACATCCATGCAGTCTACCCCGTTTTTCACCAGTTCCTGTGCAAATATCCTGCTCTGAACTATTGTGTTTCCTCCAAGCACAAATTCTTCTGCGCTGATCCTTGCAAAAATGGGAAAATCAGGACCGACAAGTTCTCTGACCTTTTTAAGTATCTCAAGGTGTATGAACATCCTTCCGTATACATCTCCGCCAAATTCATCTGTGCGAAGATTCGTCCTTCTGGAAATGAAATCTGCCATCGTATAAGTGTGTGCATAGTGAAGTTCGATAGCATCAAACCCTGCTTCATAGGCCCTACGTGCTCCTTCGACGAAATCATCGATGATCCCGTAACACTCCTGGTTTGTGAGCTCATGAGGCTTCATCCCGACACCATAAATGGAATGCGCTATCTGCAGTCCTATCTTGCAGTCCTCTTCATGAACAGCCGCTATAAGGCTCTTAAATCCGTTAATGTGTTCATCTTTGCTTATCTGGAGCCTCAGTCCTGCATGTATATATTTTGAGCTGACGCTCGTATGTTCAGTCATTATAAGTCCGACACCGGAACGGGCCCTGTCAACATAATGTTTGATGGTATTTTTGGATACAAATCCGTCCGGGCCTGCCGAGTTAGTAAACATCGGAGACATTATCACCCTGTTTTTTAGTTCCATGTTGTTTATCTTTATCGGAGAAAATAATCCAATCCTCTGCACGTAAAACACTCCCCTGCTTGTGAAAATAGTATTTAATATCTCTGATATGAAAAAATCTGCGGAGAGCAAACAGACGTTGCCCAGCACAGATTTTTCATGCTTTAAATTTATTGAGTTATTATTTGTTGTTTGCTGCAGCTTTCCTTGTTTTGATTTTCTCAGATGCGATTCTTATCGCATCGTAGAACTGGACATATCCCGTGCAGCGGCAAAAATGCCCTGAAAGTTCGTCCTTTACATCTTCCACAGAAGGAGACTCATTCTTCATAAGCATCGCTTTTGCAGACATTACAACTCCGGGAGTACAGAATCCGCACTGGATCGCTCCCGCTTCTACGAAAGCCTCCTGAATAGGATCAAGTTCATCGTCATTAATGAGACCTTCAATAGTCAGGATATTCTTGCCTGTCGCTTTCATCGCCGGAATAAGACAAGAGTTTACTGCGACTCCGTCGATCAGGACGGTACAGGCCCCGCATTCACCTTCTTCACAGCCTTTTTTTGTCCCTGTAAGTCCCAGATCTACCCTGAGAACATCGACTAGGGTATGAGACGGATCTATCATGATACTCACATTTTTACCATTAACAATACAATTCAATTCCTGCATCGAAATCACTCCTTATGCCAGTGTCAGAGAAGCCTGTTTCAAGGCCTGACCGACAAGATCCTTAACAAGGTTTTTCCTATATGCGCCGGAACCGCGCTGCAGAGAATCACGTGGAGATGCTTCTTCTCCTGCCAGTTTTGATGCTTCTTCAAAGACATCATCTGACGGCTTTTTACCGACAAGGAACTCTTCTGTTTTTTTCGCACGGAACGGCACAATGTCAACCGGAGATGCAACTACCCGCGCCTCGGTTATGGTTCCCGAGTCGTCCGCAATAAGCATTACAGCAACATTGACAACAGGCAGAGACATTGCCTCACGCGGCGAAATTCGTTTAAAAGCTGTACCATACTTGCATTTTGGAATATCAATAAATATTTTAGTCAAAACTTCTTTAGTTGGATCAACAGTACTTATCCCAACCTTTTTGGGAAGTTCTCTGACCTTTTGGATCCTGGGGCCTTTTTCATCAACTATCTCACATGACGCATCCAGTGCTGTCATAGGCACAACGGAGTCTGCGGCGGGCTGGGCGCTTACGATGTTTCCGGCAAGTGTTGCAACGTTGCGTATCTGAGGTGAGCCTACGTTCCTGCATCCGTCTGAAAGCGCCGGAAAATATTTTTTTACTGTGTCGTTGGAAGCTATCTCAGCATGGGTCATAGCGGCTCCGATGACTAACTTATCACCAACCACTTCTACAAAGCGCATATCCTTAATGTCAGAGACATCTACCAACACTGAAGGGGAAACCTTCTCGTTTTTGATCCAAAGGCAGAGGTCGGTAGCACCGGAAACAAGTCTTGCATCGCCCTTGTTCTCTGACAGCATTTTTATGCAATCGTTTACACTTTTCGGAAAAAGATATTTATCAATTTTTTTCAATTTGTTTCCCTCCAAATTCGATGTGCCTAAGTGATATCCGTAACACAAAAACACCTTTATCAATATATATATTCTTAACCAACAGATATTCTCCTAATTAAGAGCCCAAAACATCTTTTCCGGGGTTATCGGAAGATCTCTTATTCTGACTCCGCATGCATCCTCGATCGCATTCGCGATCGCGGGAGCTGTCGGTATAAGTGTCGGTTCACCGACCCCCTTCGCACCGTAAGGACCCAACGGGTCGTTAGTCTCGATCGCTATTCCCTCTACCGCGGGCATGTCCTTTATTGTCATGAAGGTATACCCGTGGAGGCCGTTCGAAGCGGGGATCCCGTTTTTGAAAAGCATATTTTCATAGAGACACCAGCCAATACCCTGAGCAACTCCGCCTGTTATCTGACCCTGAAGTCCAAATTCATTTACGACCTTGCCTACGTCATGCACTGCTATAACACGAAGGACCTTGACTTTGCCTGTTGCTGTGTCGACCTCAACTTCAACACCGTGTGCCCCGTAAGTATATGCACTTGAGTAGTCCCCGTAAAAGTTTTCGTCAGCACCTATTGTCGGGGGTTCATATGTTACGTTGGCGATGAGCGGAACTCCGGCATTTGATCTTATTGCCTTGGTTGCGACGTCTTTTACAGTCAAAAGGATCGAGGGATCCCTGCTGCACTTTACCAGCCCATTTTCAATGAAGAGCGTATCCCTTTGACGGGATGTCATTTTGGCCGCCAGATCCAGCATCTGTGAAAGAAGCTGTTCACATGCCAGAAGGACAGCCTTTCCTCCAAGGGTCGTTACACGGCTTGAATATGTACCCATACCAAACGGGCACACATCAGTATCAAGAGGCATAACTGTTATCGTGTCGATCGGTATACAAAGTTTTTCAGCAGCGATCTGGGCGAAGACTGTCTTGGCTCCCTGTCCCATATCTGCCTCACCCGAGAAGATAAAGACTCCTCCATCTTCGTGCATACGGATAGTTGCAGCCGAACCGTCGAACTTTTCTCCGCCACGGTTGCCCGATACATGTGTCATGCAGGCCACGCCAATACCGCGCTTAATGCGGCCGTTCTGCTCTTCTGCCGGGAGCCTGTTTTCACGGATCTTTTCTGCCGCTATCCTTATGCAGTCCTGGAGACCGCAGCTCCTTATCTTCCATTTATGAAGAGTAACGTCGCCTTTTTGCACAGCGTTCTTCAGGCGGACTTCCACAGGATCCAGACCTATCTCGCGGCAGCATTCATCGATAAAGGATTCAACTGCGAAATGGCTCTGGCTGTTCCCGTATCCCCTGAATCCGCTTGTCGGGATAAGGTTGGTGTAAACAAGATAAGAGTCGCATTTGGTCGACTTATACCTGTAAAGACAGTCTGTGCGCATTGACAGGTTAAGGAGAACTTTAGGAGCCGCCCACGAATAAGGGCCATTGTCAGCGATGATGGTCATCTCTTTGGAGACCATTGTGCCGTCTTTCATCATGCCAAGTTTTACCTTCATTTTCGGTGCAATTCTTGGGCGTGTTGTGAGCTGCTCTTCTTCCCTTGTTAAGAGGACCTTTACCGGCCGGCCGGCCTTTTTAGCCAGAACGGCTGCGATCGGGTGGAAATTTCGGATCCATATCTTTGCTCCGAATGCCCCCCCAATAAATGGACATTTGACATTAACCATAGAAGGCTTGATCCCGAGAGCCTTGGCTATTTCGTTCCTTGCCTGGAAAGCAGCCTGAATGCCCGTCCATACTGTAAGACGGCCGTTTGATTCCCACTGGGCAACAGCTCCGAATGGTTCGAGGTAAAGACCTGAGACACGATGAGTGCTGAACTCTTTCTCAAAGACATAATCACAAGAGGCAAAATCTTCTTCTACGTTTCCCCGTTCTATGTGATACTCTTTTGCGATGTTACCGGGAACATTGTCATGGACTGAGGGAGCACCAGGCTCTAATGCCTTTATCGGATCATCAACGACAGGCAGCACTTCATACTCAACCTTTATAAGCTTGAGAGCTTCCCTTGCTATCTCGTCTGAATCGGCAGCAACCGCTGCGACCTCATCACCCACGTAACGGACTTTATCGACAGCCAGCATATCAACGTCCGGGATCTCCATCCCGAATTTGTTCCGGGGGCAGTCTTTGGCTGTAATAACTGCTCTGACTCCTGAAAATTTTTCAGCTTCGGATGTATCGATCGAAAGTATTCTTGCATGGGGGTGGGGAGACCTGAGGATCTTTCCAATAAGCAACCCGGGAAACGAAATATCATCAAGATATTTAGCCTTTCCGGTCACTTTATCCAATGCGTCGACAAAACACTGTTTTGTGCCTATGCTCATAAACTGTTCCATATACATACCTCCACTGCTTATTATTATTTCTGGTCAATTTTTTTAACTTCAAAAAGACATTTTTGGGGATCGCTTCCTCGGACGACAGCCATTTCACCTGAAACAAAAATTACAGCGCCTTGTATCATTCCGCAATTAATAAGATCTTCAATTCTGTTTTTACCTGATAAGATCGCCGCGGATACACTTTCTTCCTTTAAGTTACCAACAGATTTTGTAACAAGAAGCCCCTTTATGTCTGTACCGTAATCCAGTTCTTCTGCCAGACACTGAATAATTGCAGGATCATCGCAGATGCATGCGTTTGCGATCGATGTAGCGGCAGCATCCGCCATTGAAGAATTCTCGGCGAGGACAGTAACTGCAGATGCTATGCCCCGAGTAAGGCTTCGGCCTCCCATGCCGCTTGTTGCAATTCCTCTTATCTCCCGAAGTGATTTTACTTCCAGACTATGGGTCATATTTCCAAATTTAATGTCGCTGATCAAAGCCGCTTTGATAGATTCTCTTCCAGCTTCAGTTACCCTCCAGGCGATATCCCCTCCGTTGTTTGTCATCGCAAAATCTGACCCATATTTGCTTATTTCTTCTACTGCAAGGTCAGAGACTGTTCCTGCAACAGCTGCGAGGGGTGTAAATTCAGGTTCGTTGAGCATCCTTACTGAGTTGACCATTCTTTTAACTGCTTCCGGAGCGTGAACTGGGATATCACCTATTTCACAAACAGGCTTTCTGATAATTTCAAGGAATACAGCAAGGTCATTGAATACCTCTATCGCTTTATCGGCGCCCGCCATAGCAGCTTCTGTAAAGGGAGTGCCCATTTTCCTGGCCTCCAGCGTCATTGTTACCGGGCCGTAGTCCACAAGGACTACGCCCTCTCCTATAACATGATATTTCTTTAAATTATTCAAAATGTCAGCCTTCTTGCATATATATTGAACGAGTAAATTGAGTCAATATTTTATTCAGTCTTTCAGTTCTGTAAACTCATATCTTCCTTCTGCCAGGACATCTTCCTTTGTTCTCATGGCGTGTACGTGACCTTTTATTCCATCATAAGTTTTCACGGTCATCGTATATTCGATCGGGGCAAGGACCGCCGGTGATGCAGTGTAGTTGAACGGATGGTCTATCATTTTTTCTACATCTGCAAGAAAGGTGATTCCTCCTCCGGGCATGATGTAAGTAGGGGCACCGGCTATCGTGAGATTCGCATCTCCCCTGTGGACAGCCTTCGTTATCCGGATGGGATCAACTGTTACCCCGGCTCTTGCGCTTCCTCCGACGCCGGCGTAATACATAGCAGAGACCCTGCTGTCCTCGCAGCATCCGGCGGCCATCTTCCTGAATTCTTCAAGCTCTTGCGAGATCACTGCAGGTTTGACTGTTCCGTCATCCTGGATCTCGAACAGAGCGATCTTGCGCCAGGTAGTCTCAGCGACCAATATTTTCATTCCAGGCTTTGCGATGGTCATGTCGATGTCTTTGATAGCTTCTGCCGGGTCGCTGATATTCGTTCCGCCCCAGCCATCTCCATGTTCAAAGAAATAGCGCCCGTTTGTTGCAAGACGTCCTACCGGGGTAACTCCGCTGTAAGGTTTCTGTTCTGCTCCGGCCGGATGTTTTGTAAACAGACCTGTGATGTGATGATCCAGTATGATCGCCTCATCGATAAGTGGAGCGAGTAAGCGCGCGAAAAGTCCGCAACATGCTCCTCCGCAGCCCACTCTCATCTTGTCGTCGACCTCTCCGTTTATTATCGGATGCTCTCCGACCTGAAGCTCAAGTTTGCATCCGCCGTCGATTGTTAGGTTCACTTTTTCTTTGTTCCCCAGTTCAGCCATGGTTTTTACTACGTACATTCCGTCCGGGCCCTTGACTTTATTTACGCCACCTAGGATGAGGATGTGTGAGCCGTACTGCTCCGTTGTAACTATACCCACTACCCGCCCGTCGCGGCGGACCAGTGCTCCCTCGTCGCCAACATGGGCATTTGAATCTATTTTCACCATCATGGAGCTGTATGATACCGGAGCTTCTGTGACAACCGTCACAACGTCAAAACCATCACGTTTCTCGGTAACTATGTATGGAGCAGGCTTGTAGTCCGGATAAGCAGCACCTGCACCTACGGCAGAGACTATTGGCTTTGTTATGGCGATCTTCTCAGGATCTACCTTTGTATTTGTCGGTATCTGAAGGGGTCTGACTAGCAGGAGCTGCCCTGATCCGTTTTTGAATCTTTTACAGGCTCCCTGTTTGCCTTCGGAAATGCGGCACTTGACGCCGCAATTACGGCAAAGGATAGTTGCTGAGCCGACTGCGTCTTCGGAAATGGCATCGAATTTGCAATACTTGATGCACGTGACACAGTGAACGCAATTATCGTTTACGACCGCCTTCTTATTTAATACTTTTATCGCATCTGAGGGACAGGCCTGTTCGCAGGCCTTACACCCTATACATTTTTCAAGAATAACTCTGATCATTTTTATACCTCCAAAATAATAATTAATTTATTAAAAAATCGATAATTAAAGGATAAAGCAATAGTATGCAAATAACCCTACAGGTATGAAAAATTGACGCAGTAACAACATTTACATTAAGCTCTTCTGCAAAAAATACGATTTGACTTAGTCCGACAGGTGAAGCACAAAGTAAACATGTTGAAATATCCCATTTTTTATGTTTATATAAAATATATGCCATAAAAAGCGTTAGAATTAACATTACAACTATCATTAATACTGTTGGAAGAAACAGACTTGGCAACATTATAATCATATCTTTCGTTATTTTTTGACCAATATTAATTCCAATAAAAATTTGAACAATATTGCTTAAAAACAAAGATGTTTTAAATGATTTATTAGAATAAACGACATAAATACCTGAAATAAACATCGAAGCTAGCAGTATCCCAAAATATAAATCAAATTTAGCAAATATATAAGCTATGATAAATGAAAAAGAAAAAACATAAAAATAGTCCTTTTTATTAAATTTTGAAGTAGATACAAAAGCTACATTCGTTTTATTTTTGTTATTTATTTGATTTATTGTTGTATTTTTATTTGATAATATCGATATTAGTGGCATTATGCTAAGAAAAAAAATAACCCTTGCCATTTGAAAAAAAACTATCGCTGCAATATCTTCATCTAATGACATTGACAATGCCAATGAAATCATTTCTACTGTCCCACCAGTAGCAGATGCAATAAGGGCTGATGCTAAAGGAATATTGCTAGATAGATATACTAAATACCCAGCCATAGTTGACAATAATAGCATACCAGAAGAAAAAACTATAATCACAAACAATATTGATCTTAATTTATGGAAAATATCTCTATTGATTTGTTTTCCAATAATAATTCCTATTATTGAATTTGAAATTACGAATGAAAAATTCAACCAAGACATCGGTTGATAACCGTTTATTGATAATATTGCACCACTTATAATTCCACCCATTAAAGATGGGTTTGGAATTTTAATTTTTTTTAAAATTCCAAACACCAACCATGCTGTCGAGAGATAAACACTTAGGTTAATTAAAGTAAACATTAATAACAAATTAGCATTTAATTTTTCCAATTATTTTTAAAATGTTTTCTGGTCTTAGTAATGAGCTATGGATATCCTTTCCCAGTGCATCTGCTACAGCATTCGTAACTGCGGCATGTGTTGGTATAATCGCTGGTTCACCAACACCTTTTGCACCGTATGGTCCTAACGGATCTGGAACCTCTATAATTATCGGGACAATCTTTGAAGGAATATCCATTGAAGTGGCAATTTTATAATCATGAAAATTGGGATTTAGAATTTTGCCGTTTTCACGGACAATACACTCATAAAAACTATTGCTCAGGCCCATTACTACTGAACCTTCTATTTGTTGTTTTACTGTTGCAGGATTAATTGCTTTACCCACATTATTTGCAGCAGCAAATGTACCCACTTCAATTTTTCCTGTTTTTGTATCAACATAGACATCTACTGCGTGGGCACCAAACATCCAATAAATGCTTGGTGCACCATAGATTCCTGCACCTTTTGCAGCAGGGTAATAAAAATACTTGCCGCACACATTTCCTCCTGCGCCATAAGTAAATCGAATTACATCCGTGTAAGTTAATTGACGTTCTTTATCATCTTCGTGAAAGATTTTGCCCATTTCAACTTGTAATTTTTCCACCGGCACACCTAACATCTCCGCAGCACTTTTCTTCAATGTGCTAATAATCTCTTCTGAGGCCCTTACTATTGCGGTACCCATGTGAAATGTTGTTCTGCTTGCAGTTGTAGATGCATCGAATGGTGATATATCGGTGTTTGGGAATGATAACCTTATAGAACTCATCGGAAGGTTTAGTGCTTCAGCTGCTATTTGGGACAATACTGTTCTGCTGCCCTGTCCAACTTCTGATGATGATAATGAAATTATTACGCTTGAATCATAATTCATTGTGACATAAACACCAGAACCTGATGGGGTCTTTGTTGGTTCCCAACCAACAGCATAACCTCTACCATGTAATATGCCATCTTCAAGATCAGGTTTTATCAATACCTTTTCATTATTCATAACTTTTTCTACTTCATTTAAACACTCTTCGATCCCCACGCCAAAGACTTCATGCCCGAGAGCATTTTGCTCACCCTCTCGTAGGATATTACGTTTTCTTATAGAAACAGGATCTATTCCTAAAGTTTGTGCTATTTTATCCATCTGTCTTTCATTAGCAAAAACAGGCTGAGTGCAACCATAGCCTCTGTATGCTCCTGCAAGAGATTTGTTAGTGTAGATACAATAACCATCGACCTCTACATTCGGTATTCTATAAGGTCCCGGTGCAGCATCAGTACCTTGTATACAGACAGTAGGTCCCTTTTCCGAGTAAGCTCCAGTGTCAAAATACAAAGACATCTTTTTTGACATGATTGTTCCATCATTTTTTACACCAGTTTTAATTTTTATTTTTACTGCATGACGTGATAATGTTGATTCAAAACATTCTTCTCTTGTGTATGTAACTTTTACTGGCAGACCTTCTGTTTTCATTGCAAGGGCAATTGCTAGTGGTTCAACTTTTAATCCGCCCTTTCCACCGAAGCTACCACCAATATAATAAGTCATTATTCTTAGGGAGTTCTCTGATATTCTTAGAGCGTCACTGAGATCTTTTCTTAGTCTGTGCACGCTACTATTTGTTGTCCACACATTCATAATTCCATCAGGCATAACCTGTGCAATTGCAAGGTACGGCTCGATTTGAGCATGATGCACGTCATGCACATAATATTCATCTTCAAATATTGAGTCGGACTCAGAAAAACCTTTTTCAATATCACCATGCTGAATATGGTAATGGTTACAAATATTTGTATTATCTATTGTTTTTACAGCTGCAATGTGTTTATAGTTTGAGAGATCTGGATGTATTATTGTAACTTTGTTTAAAGCATCTTCAATATCTAATGCGGCAGGTAATTTTTCATATTCAATTACAATTTTTGAAAGTGCTTCACATGCAATTTGTTCGCTATTAGCTGCGACTGCTACTACTGGCTCACCTACATATCTGACTACCTTATTAGCGAGGAAGGGCATATCCTTTAATGCTTCTCCTCCTAAAAAATCAATGTCTTGTCCAGTGACGATTGCTATAACTCCCTTAATTTTTTTTGCTGCAGAAACATCAATATTTCTTATTATTGCATGTGCTTCGGTACTATGTAACACTTTACCATATAGCATTCCATGCAATTTAATATCATCTATGTACGTTGCCTTACCAGTTACTTTATCCTTTGCATCAACCCTTGGGATATCTTTTCCTATGTAATTAAACATGTTATCGCCTCCTTATCAGTGCTAATTTAATCGCCCTTTTCACTAGCTCAGGCAGTACTTCCTTTCTGTATGCTGCCGAACATCTAAAACTGTCTCTCGGTGACACTGAATTCAAAACTAACTTTGATGCTATTGAAATGTTGTCATCAGTTATTCTGTTATTTAGAAGTTTTTCTTCCACATCTACCGCATTAATGTGTTTCACCCCAGCTGTTGTAATTGTAACTTTTATTGAGTTACATACTCCTGAGCATGGATCAGAAATAAGGGCACAGGATGCCCCTACTAATGCAATTTCCATTGCATTTCGGCGACCATGTTTGATATAAGCAGAAGAAACATCTCTATTAAATGGTATAATTATCGCTTTCAATATTTCTCCATTTGCAAGAATATTTTTGCCTACACCGGTACAAAAATCTCCAATTCTTACTACTCGTTCATTATATCCGTCAGTTAAAACAAGTTTTGAATCCAAGACCATTAAAGGTCCAATTGAATCAGCAGAAGGTAAAGAAGAACATATATTTCCTCCTATAGTTGCTACGTTTCTAATTTGGGTAGAACCAATTTGTGAAATTCCGTCCATTAACGCACTAAAAGTATAATCTTTTGATTCATAAAGTTTTTTTTCCAGTTGTGAGATGCACACAAGAGACCCAATATACAAAGAGTCATTTAAAAAGCTAATACCATCAAGCTCTTTGATTTTATCTAGACATATCAGTCTTTTTTCCTTGGTTGGATCATTCTGTTCAACTAATATATCTGTACCACCAGCCAGATACTTACCTAAACCTAAACTCTCGTTTTTTATATTCACTGCTTCAATAATAGATTCAGGAAAACAAATTTTTAAGTTGCAAAACATTTAATCATTCCTCCTTTGTTTCTTCTTTAATGAAGCGTCTTTAATTGAATCTATTATTCGAACATATCCTGTACACCTGCATAAATTACCACTTATTGAACGTTTAATCTCATCTTCGTCAGGGTTTTCATTTTCATCAAGAAGTGCCTTTGCACTCATTATCATGCCAGGGGTACAAAAACCGCACTGCACTGCACCATTATCAATAAATGATTGTTGTATTATGTCCAATTCCCCATTTTTTGATAAACCTTCTATTGTTGTCACTGTACATCCTTCCAGTTTAGCTGCCAGAAATATGCAAGAATTTACGGCCTTTCCATCGACCAAAACAGTACATGCTCCACAATCTCCCTTGCCACAGCCTTCTTTAGTCCCTGTTAAGTTAAAAACGTCTCTTAAAAGCCTGAGCAAAGATATATTATCCTCAATGATAGCGCTGACGCTGTCACCATTAAGCACAAAATGAATTTCTTTCATGTTAAATACCTCCCCTTTTTTAAACACGCACAAGTAATCACGATATATTTTGTTATTCTTGTATAATTAATTCCATTTTATCTTTTTTGCGGTATAAGATAAAAATGACAATCAATAATACAAAAAGCGAGCCAAAAGAAATAATAAAATTACTCGGTAATATTAATAACATGGCAACAATAAACAATACTATTCTAATTATAGTATTTAATTTCACCCACATAAACCCTTGTAATGCCATTCCAATTGCAAAAATGCCTATTATACTAGTAAAAATTGTAAAAAATATTGTTTCAATTGAACCTATTAGCATTAAACCATTTTCATATATCATTACATATGGAATTATAAAGCCTAATATCCCTAAACGAAATGATTCGAAGCCAACTTTCATTGGCGAGGTTTCAGCAATCCCGGATGCTGCATATGCAGCTAAAGCGACTGGCGGGGTAATATTAGAAATGTTGGCAAAATATAACACAAATAAATGTGCAGCTAATGGTATTATGTCAAATTTCAACAGAGCTGGTGCAATTATAGTGGCGCCTATAATATAGGCTCCAGTAGTTGGCATTCCAATTCCGAGTATTATCAAAGCAACCATACCAAACATGCAAGTCAATAACATATTTCCACCAGAATAACTAAGTAAAATATTCGTCATATTTAAACCTAAACCTGTAATACCAACAACAGCTATTATTACTCCTGCAAGTGTAACTGCCGCTGTAACCATTATTGTTCCCCTAGCTGTCTCGTATAAAGCTTCAAAAAATGATTTCATTGTTATCCTTGTTTCTTTTCTTGCAAAACTACATATTATTGCAGCCAAAGTTCCTATCATTCCTGACCTCAAGGGAGAGATCTTAAAAACGAGCAATGGTATTATCAATGCAATAATTGGAATCAAAGCAGGTCCTTTTTTTAAAAACACTTCTTTAGCATTGGGAAGGTCTTCTTTTGGTACGCATTTCAATCCCTTCTTTTGTGCTTCAAGATCAACCATCCAAAATAATGCAAAATAATATAACAATGCCGGCACTACGGCAGCAATCGCAACTTGTGAATATGGAATGCCTAGAATTTCTATCATAATAAAAACAGAAGCACCCATTACTGGAGGAAGAATTTGTCCTCCAGTCGAACCAACAGCACTTACAGCACCCGCAAATTTAGAATCATAGCCATTTTTTTTCATTAATGGAATTGTAAAAGCTCCAGTCGCAGATACATTCGCAACGGGACTTCCATTAATACTTCCGAAAAGAGCACTCGCAATAATTGCCACTTTTGCTGCCCCACCTCTGGCTCTTCCTGCAAGTACCATCGACATATCTCTTATGGCGTCTCCTCCGCCTGTGTATTCCATGAAAGCTCCAAACATAGAGAAAATAAATACGTATGTTATCGTTACCGCTAACGGTGAGCCAAATATTCCGTCCAGGCTATATATATAACTAATTTCCCTTTCTAGAGAAAATCCTGAATGTCCGAAAAGCCCCGGAAGTGATTGACCATAAATTCCATAGAAAACCATGACAAGAGCAAGTAATGGGAGAGATAAACCCATCGTCATCCTTGCCATTTCAAACAACACGACTAATAGCAATATTCCACTAATAATATCTAGACGCTCTGGATAAAGGCCTGCACGTTCAATGATTCCAGGATAATACAAAGCAGTGTAAATCCAAGACATTGAGCTCATTGTAATTAACAATAAAATATAAAACTTTTTAAAATTATTGTCTTTCGTTTTTGAGTAAACCTTAAAAAATGCCATCAATGTTGATAAATATACAAACGTTGCTCTTTGAAGGAGAGGATCAAGTGGATAAAATATCAATGTTGTGACAGTAAATATTGAAAGAATGACTCCAATAATTTTGACAACCATGTCTTTATTCATTTCATAACACTCCTATCAATAATTTAATTCTTAATCAAAGCAGGGGGAGTTTGGTCAATATAACTCCCCCTGAACTATTTTTTATTATTTCATTTCATCTGGGATGAGTCTGTCTGCAATTTTTACCCCTTGTTCTCTGTAAAATTTCACAGCACCTGGATGTAGTGGGACTGCTACCGCGTTGATAGCTTCTTTCGTTAAATCAGCTGAACGATAAGTAGCTTTTATGTCTTTTTCATTGGCGTATATTACCTTGAGGATATTGTATACAGTTTCCGCAGGGATATCCTTTCTCCCAATTATAATATTCCATGAACCAAATGTTTTTATATCTTTCTTTATGCCTTTATAAGATCCAGCTGGAATAACAGCTTCTGTGAGCCATGGTGCCTTGCTTTTCAAAACCTTATAATCTTCATCTGAGAACGGCAGGAACCTTAGCTCTGAATTTGTTTCTAATTCAAGAATGGAAGATATTGGGATTCCGCTCGTCATAAAATATCCGGCAATCAGTCCATCACGAATCATATTTCCACTATCAGATCTGTCCGCGTTGACAATTCGTTGAGGCTTAATATTAAGAAGTTCGAACACCTGTCTCCCAGCTATGTCATGAGTGCTTCCTCTTGCCGTTAGGCCAAAAATCTTACCATCAATATCTCGTACTGTTTTAATTGGTTGGTCAGACCTAACAACGAAATGATGATATCCTGGAAAAGCTGGAGCTATAGCTCTTATGTTTTTATTTTTACTTTTTTCATACTCTTCGTTGACTTCAATATTATTTGTAAAACCAAAGTCAATCTCACCTTTATCAACAAGTACTGCGTTCTGACGACCTCCACCTGTTGTCTGAACTCTTGCTTGTATGCCATTATTTGTTAATATATTACCAATTACTCCTCCAAGAACATAATAACCTCCACCAGACCCTGCGCCGCCAATTGCAAATGGTTTTGAATCACTTGCAAAAGACACTTGAACACTTAACATAAGGATCAATGCAACCAGCCAAAAATATTTACAAATTTTCATTTCTCCAACACCCCTTTATTCGTTTTTTTTGTTTTATATAACAAACAAAACTTTAAATTATCTCGTTATTATTACCAAGAGATATACAATGATTATTATTTAGATAGCTTGATCCATCTTTGCTTTGAGGATCGCCAGAAGTCTCTCCTGCTCGTTGCTGACGATCATTACGCCCTCATCAACACCCATTCCGGGCTTGCCTGCCATTGCAAAAGGTTTCGTGGCAACTGCCAGGTTTGCGCAGACAATTGCAGATTTGTCAGTCTCATTGCAGGTGCCGCCCTGGTAAGCAAGTACTCCGTTCTTTTTACAGTAGAGCACAGCTTCGATGATGTTGTTGATACCGCCAAGGTCTATAGTCTTGACCTGGACCATGTCTGCACCTTTGGCATCGACCCACTCGACTATCTCTTCATAGGTGTTGGCATACTCGTCGATGATGAGCTTGAGCCTGCATCCGGCGTCATCAAGGCGTTTGCGGAGGTATTTCATGCCTTCCAGCTGTTTTTCATTTGATTTCAGGTCAATGGGCATCTCGATGAATACTTCATATGGCTCACAGGCTTCTGCTACCCTGAGAAGGTATTCAAACACTTTGTCGAGATCGTCATTGAATGCGTAGCCCATGCAGCCGTATACGTCATAGCGCATAACCGGCTTATAATCTGCGTCACCGATCTCAGTTATACGGTTCTTAACCCACTTGACCCAGTCAAGGAACTTCTGTCCGTCTTTGCCGAGTTTCTCTTCAACGTTGTTTATCAGTCCGTGGGGCATCATACCGACCTTTTTGAGGATCATCTTGTCAACGTTGGTGTAACGCTCGTCGCCTGACTGTGCATTGATGCGGACAGGCGTAAGATCAGCCTTAAGGCCGTACTCATTCATTACGACTTCGCACATCGTTAGTTTCTGCTCATAAGCGACAGTTTCAAGGATCGCCTGTGTTACTCCGTATCGGATGGATGCCGGGAGCTGGTAGCCGTCAAATTTTGCACGATCAAATTTTTCTGCTGTTGATTTGAATTCTTTGATGTCCATTCCTTCAAAATAGGGCACTACGTGTTTCTCAATTACATTGATGAGAGCGTCTGCTGTGTTGGGAACTTCCCTGCCGCCGCTTGCAGCATACTGGGCTACCGCACAGTCTCCGTATACTATCTTGCCGTCTTCCAGCACGAACATTACAGAAACTGCTACACCGGGCTGCCTGATCGAATTGAAACCGGGAGTTACAGGTTCGCCTTTGTAAACAAAACCGTCAGATTTTGCTCCTGCTTTGATCGCCTGCTTATCGTCCATGTAAAAACCTGTAAGAGCTTTGGAACAGATTATTTTTTTGACCTTCATCAAAATCATTTCCCTTCTATATTTTTACTTAAAATTACCCTGTATAAGGTTAAAACTTATAATCAAATTTTTATTAGCGGATCACCTTGCCATCTTTTGCTGCAAGTTTGCCGCCAATGTATACTCTCTCGACGTTTTTCAGCGTCGGGTATTCTGTAATAACGATGTCGGCACTGTAGCTCTTCTCAAGCAGTCCGAGGTTGGGAGCAAGGCGGGGAAGGACTTCTGCAACCCTTGATGTACCCTGACGTACGGCCTTTGCTAGCCCTACAAGTTTTTCTTCGAGAGCCGCGTGCTGGATCGCCTCAAGCATGGAATCGCTCTTTCCTGCGGCAAAGTCTGTCGAGATTATGTCTACCAGATCATTTTCGTAGAATGCGAAGAGGTTCTCGGGAGTCGCAACAAGTGCTTTTGCACCCCAGGGATCGTGAACTGCGGCATCAAGCACCACTCCGGGGAACTGCTTCAGATAGCGGCCGTTTTCTACACATTCGTCTTTTGTGAAGAGATAATTTGAGTGGCAGCAGATAAGAGTGCTGAGACCCATTTTCGCGATTTCATGGACGATATGCTTTGATGTAGGTGCGTTGTGGATCATCAGCGGCACATTGTATCTTTTGGCAAGTATGGCTGCCTCACGATATCCGTCAAGTGCGACTTTGACGGAGGACAAAGTCGTTTTGTAAACGATTTCTTTAGTCTCTTCAGGGGTAAGGAAACTGTCAAGTTTCGCATCTTTAAGGGCCTGTGCGACTCGGTCACGATCGTAATAAGATTCCTCAATATAACGTCCAAGGACTGAAAGCTTCATCGCCCTTGCCTGAAGGTAGTCGATATCCTTTCCCTTGCGCTCTTTAACTGCTCTGGGGATATAAAGATAATCCTGCCCTCCTCCGCCCAGTGTGTGACCGCCGCCGACTTCACCTATACAGATCGCACCCTCCGAGAGCATTTTTTCAACTGTCATTTCGTTGTGCTTGGGAAGGAAGCCTTTTCCGTCGCAGAGTTCCCCTGCATGGTAATTCGTAGGAGCATGGGTGGTAGCTGCTTTTATCCTGATAGGATGGACCTTCTGGGTCTCTCTTACCTCATCCATGGTAACGAACCCGTCTATATTGAGTACGGTCGTGTGACCCTGAAGCAGGCTGCGGTCGAGATGCCCCATTATGAATTCATCACCATAGTTTACGCATCCGCTTGCAAACATAGGTCCAAATGTTATTCCGTGCTGATGGTGGTTTATCATGCCGGGCATCACGCATTTTCCTGTGCAGTCAACAACTTCCTCTGCATAGGATTCAAGGTTTTCATCGTAATGCAGATTGACGTCCATTATCAGGCCGTCAGCTTCGATAACGTTCCCTTTCTCAAGTACTGTTTTCCCGTCTCCGGTAACTACCGTACCGTTCTTAAAAATTTTCATTGCACTACCTCCTGATATTTTTTAAGCATTGTATTTTTTAAGCTTTTATCTAAGCTTCAAACTCCCACTCAGCACGACGGGGATCAAAACAGCAACCCAGTCTCATTGAAACAACTCTGATACCGCTCGCACGCTGGGGACCTACCTTAACAAAAGTTGCAAGAGCTGTTGTCTTTCCTCCAAGGCCCAAAGCACCGTAACCTGCTTTATTGACTTCATGCGTTATCTTTTTTTCCATTTCTGACTGGACTGAGAAGTTTCCCTTCGCCATTGCTTCCATGCTTAAGGAAGCAGCCTCAAGATTGCTCCGTCCTATCCCGAAAGAGAGGACGCAGGGAAGACATCCGAGAAGCTTGGCGCCTTCGATCGCCCATTCGATCATTTCATTAACGACCGTATCTGCCGAGTGTTTGTGAAAGACCCTGAGGGTTTTTCCCCTTATCTCCGGACCGCCTCCGTACATCATCAAAGTAAGGCGGATCTTTTTACCGGGAATCCTTCTTATCTGGATCGGCGCCATTGCAAGATCGCCGGAATCTTCTGAAAGGCCCGCTGACTGGCTAATGCGTTCGTAATCACTTCCCTTGACTGCCATAGGTCGGCCCGGAAGCTGACGAAGACCTGCAGCGACACCTTCTTCAACTGCACTGAAAAAACCTGCGGGAACGACAGCATCGTCACCTACCTCAATGAGTACGTGAGGTATCCCTGTGTCGTCACAGAGAGGAAACACCTTATCCTCTGCGATCTCAGCGTTCTTTATGATATTTTCAAGTACCCATTTGGCAGGCTTGCTCTCTTCCAGATCCGCTGCCCTTTTATAAGCTTCTGCCTGGTCAGGCCTGAACACAGTACTGGCCCTGAGCAGTGTCTCCGCTGTCTTTTCAATGATTTCTTTTCTGGTTATCATTTGAATTACCTCTGCTCAGTTATTTGTCGTAGATCGACTCACCGTGCGCGATCGCAACGATAGCCGGAAAGTTTTCAACTTCTATTTCGTGAAGTGCCTCCATACCCTCTTCAGGGAATGCGACAACCCGTCTGCTCTTTATTGAAGCGGTAAGAAAGGCTGTGGAAGGAGGAGTTACAAGAAATATTGAATTATATTTATTCAATGCTTCTGTCGTCTCCTTCTTAAGACTTCCCTTGCCTATGTGCATTTTTATTCCGGCTTCCGAAAGTGCGGGAATGCTTCCCTCTATTTCTACCTTATTGCTTGAAGTGGGACCTATTCCTGCCGGACTCACCGCGGTATGAAAAACAGCGCCTCCTGTCAGGTGGATGCCCTTCTCTTCACAGGTCCCGTCTTCGATACACCTGACTATCTTTGGAAGGACTGCGTCCCTGCCTGTGAAAATTTTTCCTGTTATCTCGACCATGTCGTAGATTTTGAGCCGGTTGATCACCTCATCATCTACAGGCATTTTAATTTGCATAACGAGTTCTCCCCCATTTCAAATTTCCCTCTTTACATATCCACATTGTGGATATATTATCTTGTATGTGGTTATTTAATAATACAGGTTATTTGATCTATGTCAATATTTTTTTTAGATGTGTATGTTTTTCACCGCTGAGTTGTTCACAGGGATTGCTCCATGACCGACAGCTCAAACAGTTAAAATAAGTTAGAATACTTTAAAAGAGAAAATTTAGATCCTACGATAAAAATTTGGAGGGCGCAATGATAAAAACCAATGATGAAAACCATGAAAACGGGACCCAGTCGATAGAAAGAGCCCTTTCCATCCTGAACTGTTTTACAAGGGGCACAGATGACCTCTCATTGACTGAGATATCTAAACTTGTCGATATCCCATACTCAACGGCATCAAGGATAGCTGGGATCCTTGAAAAGGAATCTTTCCTGCACAGGGATGTACATTCTAAAAGATTCAGCCTCGGACGGAGAGTTTACTCCCTAGGCTATTGCGCAAAACAAAACGATTATATTCTTAAAGTCGCATATCCCTATCTGGTAAACCTCAGGGATGAGTTTGGTGAAACTGCTCTTGTTTACGTTCGTGAAGGTGATTACCGTATATTATTGGAAAAAGTTTCTGCCTTCCATAATTTTAAATTTTCTCCCACCGTCGGTTCAAAGTACGTAATATGGGCAGGTGCCGGAGGAAGAGGATTCCTGGCATTCGCATCTCCCGAGGAGCAGACACGCATGATAAATGAAAGCAGAAGCCTGACACCATACACGACAATCGACAGGAAAAACCTAATGAGAAACCTCTATGTGACCTGCAAGTACGGATATTGTTTCTGTGCAAATGAATACCAGGAAGGATTCTCTTCTATAGCCGGCCCCATAATTGACAACACCAACAGCATCCTCTGTACCATAGCTGTCACAGGGCCAAGCACAAGATTCACCGAGAATATCATTGCAGGACTCAAAGAAAGAATACCTCAATATTGCCTGGAGATATCCAAAACTTTTGGCTGGACAGAAAACCTCACAGAACCGGGCATAATGTTTAAAAGCCCCTCTTTTGACCTCATAGTTTCAGAACTGGATGGCATCGAAGCTTTAAAATAAATAAACACTGAGAGTTAACCAGCTTATCAGAAATATAGAAAACCGGGCTTTCGTCATCCGACGAAAGCCCGGTTTATTCGATAGTAAGTAAAAATTTTTCTTCTGTCACGTTGTTCCTGCTGTCACTACATGAGTCACTCCATTGCAAGCTACCTTGTCATGTCTGGAGTTGACCTAAACACTGACACGGTCAGAGAATTGCTGGGGCATGCGGATCTTAAGATGATACTGAGGTATGTACATCTTGCCCCGAAGGTTATGATGCCACGGTTGAGATGCTGGATGGTTAAAACTCATCTTTTGATACATGATTGGACCTAAATTAACCTGAGCTTACTTTTTTGTCTTGTTTTTTTTCTCTTTAGGTATGTCGTTATCAACTATTCTCATGCCAAGTGAGGGCAAAAAAAACGGACCAAAGGGGCTTGTTCCTGTTGCCACAGCGATACGCTCCCTAATCGCCCCTAATAGAATAGCTGATCCATGCAAACGAATCATGTGGTCCATCAATTCATTTTCTTCTTTTCTGTCTGTGTTTTTAAAAAAACCTAAAGCACAAACGTTAAATTCAAGATTAAATTTCTTTTCTTCATTACCCGTTACCGTTTGTACTCTCACAGAAATTTCCCATAACTCTGGATGATCTTTATTTTTACCTGCTGAAGTCGTGATGTTAATATTTCCAGGAACACTAAACTTTTCTCCTTCATTTTCCAAAGGAGAAAAATTAATATTGCACTCGGGGAAAAAATAGCTATTAAGCTCAAGCGGCAGTTTCGTTATCTGTAGGTCCATTATTTTTTCTCTCTTCATCAATAATACTGTAATTTAAAGTGTTATTTTGAATTTTATCTTCGTTTTTTATCAAATTCCACCTAAGCTCATGCTCAATATTTCTTTTCTTATATTTATCAAATGATATTGATGAAAAACTATCACTAGAGACACAAGATATTTCCATATCAGAAAAATTAATATCAATTTTATAGCCAAGCGCAAATGCAAACTTAGACATACTTTCGATCGAAAAATTTATAGTTCCGTTAAGAACTTTAGATATATATGCATTTGAAACACCCAAAAGCCGCGCCAAATCAGCACGAGATACGTCATTTTCTTCCATTTTTGAATATAGATTATCGGCAAAATCCATTTTTGCTGCTTCTGCCCAATATTCGGGGGTTTTTTTTGCTTTTTCCACCCTAGTACTAAGGTTATCCACTTATATCACTCCTTAATTTCCTCTTCGATATCTACCATAGAAGATAAATTATCAAAGTAAAAATTTCTTATCCTTTTACAACTTGCCATAACATTTTTGGGTGTTTTCTGTGTTTTTTTTACGCAACAATGTATATAAACAATAATGTCCTTCCTTAAAATATGATTTATATCGTAGACTAAAAAAAATCTGTGCCCTGGATATTTAACAACTGAAATAAGAGGGTTTCCCCATTTCGGATATGAATGATACGATTCCCAACGCTGCGACAGGGTTCCTTCAGCAAGTTGACCAATCCGCCGGTAGCAACCGTTGAAGACGCTTGGTTTTGTTATGCTTGCAAGATACTCATCAAGGCAACTTCGGCCATTTTGTTCGGTACCTAATGAAAAAGTTAAATACCTTGAACCCGATAGGCTTGGGTGATAATACCTTTTCATGTTGTTAACCTATAGGTTAATGTATGGAATAATATAGCACTCACTCCTTTTCTGTCAATGAGAGAAATCCTGACTAAAGTGAATCAATAATACTATTCAAAGCGTTAGAGTTATGCCTTTACGCCACATCGCTACCTCATTGTCTGCCCACATCTCGCACTGTGCTATTGCGATATTCAGAGCCTCTTCTTGCCCTTCGAGCGGGTATTTGTATTTCTTCAGCAATCTTTTTACCAAGGAGCGCATCTTTGTTTTGACACATAAAAATAATTGCACCATTTCCTTCCCTAAACCGACTGAAATTCAATTCTGAAAGCAACCGGCTGTAGCTCTGGATTTGTTTTTTCAAATAAAGCCCAAAGGAATCAGCTTTTCTGAAATCTATTTTTTCATAGGTTTCTATCGTGGGTCTCTCGATCGCGAGTATGATATTGTGTTTTATTCTGGCATATAAAGTATGCATAGATTCACTCCAGATTTGTGTCACAGCTATAACAAATGAAGACACTTTGAATTTGCATAACTATAGGCCCATATTATCAATTCTGTTTTATAGTTAAAGATTGTGTTCTACTTCCAATATTAATTCTTTTTCGAACGGCTCTATCGATTTGAATATTTTCGTTTTTGTCATTTTTCGTCGAATATCAAAAGAGCCAAATACCTCTATGGAGTCGAGTTGTTTAACGTTATCCAGATTGATTTTTTCCCATCCTTCCCTATTTACTTTGACACTGTATAAATATTCGTCATTTATCTGACCGTCTGCACTTGAAAGACGCTGTGAATACCCGGAAATCACAACAGTATTAATTTGATCCAGTGTATTAAATACCGTCCCGCATAAAAGCATTCCTATACCATGGATATGCTTGGAATAATCTTTACGCTGCAGAACTTCACTTTTTTCTTCTACAACAACCGCCTTTTTGGATCCGCGACCCTGGATGCTGTATTTTACTTTTGGCATGTCTTCAATTTCTGGCAAATCAACATCAAGCATGACCATATCATTTGTTATCTCAAAAGAAATGTTGGTTTCCCTGGGCCAGTCTATGATGTTTAAAACGGTTTCGAGCGCCTTGTCCGGATCCTTGTATGTGTTTTGCATAACAAACTCAAATTCTTCCTGCAATTCATCTTGTTCTTCTTCAAAACTCTGTTTTTCGGCTTTCCATTGAGCAAGCTCTGTCTTGTTAAATATATCCTTTTGCTTGCTGATTATTCTCTTTCGGCTATACCATGCTGCAAGCCCGCATCCTGCTATCGAACCTAAAGGCCCGGCTACCGCACCCATAAACAGAAAAGCTGTTCCCAATATAACCGGATACCAAATGGCTGAAGGACTAGGCTTGAATATTGGTTTGGCAGCATCAAAGGTTTCTCTAGGAAATGAAATAAGATCGTCGACGGCAGGAGTTTTATATCCTATGTTAATAATATTTTCTATGCATTTATTGGCATTTTCGACCTCTGAATACGGGTCAAAAGTGCCTTCAGATTCCTCAGTCATGTCGGTTTCTTTAGCTATCAATTTCGATTTTGGACTAGACTGCTTGAACACCCTTTCCCTCATGTATAAGCCGGTTCCGGGCAGGCCAACATTAGAATATACTCCATTTTTACTGAATGTCATTCTTGCACCGGTCGTACCAAGAGATGTACTTATGCCACTTTTGCTGAAATTAAGCCGTACTCCAGGGACAACTTTCACCGATTTTCTAAATCGCAAACCCATCTGAATACCTCCTTTTTACAGTTTGGGTGGGTTACATCGTTTACAGGCGCCATAACCAGATTCAATAGCCTCTTTAAGTGTAATCGGAATCTTTGATTTACTAAGACTGCCGCATCCGTCACGGTGATATTTACTCCCTGTTCGAGTAACGTAAACGATTGTATCGCCAGATACAAGGGGATCAGCGTTTGGAGAGGCCAGAGCAGAAACAGAAGCAAATATAAATACTGCAAGTACAAGGAAAGTTAAAAACCTCAAAGCATGTTTCATAACAAATTCTCCTTGCATTTATAAAAGATACCTACGTAACAACATAGGCTAAAGTTCCTTCTTTAAAGTGTAGTATTTAAGAACCTCTTTAAGAGCCTTTTTTTGATTTACGGTTACAGCAAATGATCTTTCTTTTTGGTCTCCGCTGAATTTAACTAGTGTATTTTTACTGTCGGCAATAGATTGTAATAATTCGATTTCTGTTCCTTCTACGGTCCAATTGACCCATTCCGCAATTCCGTTATTGATATCAGTTTTTCTGTCTGAGCGCGAGACGGGAATCTCTCTGACCAAGCCATCTACATTAAAAATTATACGATCCATAAATACCCAATTTTCTTGTGCAAATCCATATACTACTCCCAGCCATGCCGAGCCACCCTTCTCTCCTACGTAACAATAAAGAACATTGCCAGATATATATTTAGGGCTTAATTTTGAATATAACCATGTAATGTTTTCAACGCTATCAACATGCCTGCGCAACTTTTTTCTTTGTTCGTTTATTTCGTATTTAATTTGGTTTATCCGTTTTGCTTCTTTGGCTGCATCATCTGCCATTTTCTCCACATATCTCGTTCTTGCCTCTTTTATTTCAGCGTCTGTGGATGTAACTACTGTATTTGTTATATTAGTGGTTTTTGCTGCCTCAGTTTTATTAACTGAAGCATTGTTTTTATGGTTGATTAGAAAAAACCCAACAATACAAACAACAATAAGCATTGCCAGGAAGAATATCATTTGTTTTATCTGCATTGCTTTTGTAGAATTTTCCTTTTCTAATGTCTTTTTCTCTTCGATTAATTTATCTGTCTGTAATTTTGCACGTTGTTTTTCATTTTTTGCCCTGTCTTCTAATCTTGTGAGTATTTCTTCTATTGGACATCCACAATTAGGACATGCTGTTGCTTTATCTGAAATATCTTTTCCACATTCAGTACACTTTATTAGAGCCATGAGATATCCTCCCTAATAAATAAAAAATACCCCCGCTAATGCAGGGGGTAAACGCTCTCTCGAGTATAGGCTCCCTTACTACTGCCACTAGTTTACCAATGATGCAGAACCATGGTTGGTCAGACGCATATACAGGTTCAATATGTGAGCTGCGATATTTTAATTTACCCATTAGCACTTCAACATCAAACATATTCTCTCTCCATTGTCATGATCTGTTCGTCCAGGGTTTCTTTGAGTTGGGAAGGGCTGGCAAATAACGAAGGATTTTTATCTTGGCAGACAAAGAGAATGATACCGGGATCTTCGCTGAACGGGGTGAAGTTCAATTCTGAAAGCAGCCGTCGGTAGATGTGGACGTGTTTTTTCAAACAAAGGCCAAAAGAATCGGCTTTCCTGAAGTCTATTTTTGCATAGGTGGCAATCACGGATCTCTCGATCGCGAGTATGATGTTGTGTTTTATTCTGGCATATAAAGTGTCCATCAATTTTCTCCTTGTTTGACAATCAAGTCAAAGTAATAGAGTAAATGGCTATGTTTGTCCATATGCGATATGAGTAAGTCAAAATCTGCCCTATTTCGGGAAAAGGTGGGGTAGATAAATTTTTGTTTGAAGAGGCTATTTTCTGGTCAACGGTCTATCTATTAAACTCCTGCATTAAGCAAGTAATTGTCACAAATGGCACTTTGTTTTCGTAAGCAATATCAATATCCTGAATCAGTTATGGGCAGCGAAGTTCTTGTTCTTTCTCTGGGTGCAAAAGCAATTCGGTAACACAATGCATCAATTCTATCAAATAACGTAATTAATGCAATCTTTAATATGTATTTGTAAGGGCATCTGTCTGTTTAGCACCACTTAGCGGAAGAAAAATGACAAACGACTTTGAATAAGATCAGGAAACATATTTAGAAATTTCGGAGTTTAAAAGAAGAGATCCGTAATTTGAAGAAAGACAATTAGCATCAGGACAAAGGCATAAAAAAAGATCCCCTCACCAGGGGATCTGAATTTTCTGGAGCGGAAGACGGGATTCGGACCCGCGACCCCAACCTTGGCAAGGCGTTAAATATGTAAAATGGCATAAAAAGCCATAAAACAATAAATTAGATTTATCAGTCTATTACTGTATATATTAACCTTATTCATTTTATCTTATTGTCTCTTGTGCTATGATTTTATATGTCAAGTGAAAGACAGGTGAAAGACAGAAAATCTTAGCAAGGAGATATTTGGTTATGATAGAAAAACTCACTCAATCAAGAGTAAACTCTTTTTCTATCCCTGACAAGCGTACAGATGTCAGGGATGAACTTGTGACCGGCCTTGTTTTAAGGCTTGAAGTCTCGGGTCGTAAATCTTGGTATGTTGTTTATCGGCATAAAGGAAAGCAGCGCTGGTTTTTTATTGGGAATGCGGAGTTTTTTACCCTTGCGGAGGCACGCAACGAAGCTAGAGCATTTCTCGGCCTTCTTGCCAGGGGTGAAGATCCTTTTGCTGTTGATCCAGATCCGGAAATGACAGTTAAAGAGCTGATCGAAACACACTACAAACCCTGGGTAACTGTTCACCGTAAAAGCGGGGACAGTACCATACAGTCATTATATTTCTACTTCCTCTCCTTTTTTGACAGATCGATCAACAGCATAACAGTCCCGGATCTTGAACAATGGCGTTTAATGCAGCGCCAGAAGGGTATAAAGGCGGCTTCATGCAATAGGCGCATAGGAGCCCTGCGTTCCATGCTCAACTGGGCAGTCCGGCGGAAACTTATTGCAGAGAATCCCATTTCAAAACTGGAGCCCCTCAAAGAGACCGATTCGAACAAGAAAGTACGTTATCTCACAAAAGATGAAAATGAACGCCTGATGGCCGCCCTTATCGCCAGGGAAGAGGAAATCAGAAAAGGGTACGAGTGTGGATATTCAAAGACACCACTTAAGGGAGAGTTTGCAGATTATTTAAGGCCGATGGTAATTATTTCCCTTAACACCGGCATCCGCTGGGGATCTCTGGTTAGTCTCCAGTGGGATGACATTGACCTGATCAACAGATCCCTCACGATCCGCGCCGCAACAGCAAAATCAGAGAGCCAGCTTATCATCCCTCTCAACAAAACAGCCATGCTAGCCTTCAAACAATGGAAAAATGCAATGCCGGACACAGGCCCTAAAGATCTGGTCTTCCCCTCCCCTGTAAACGGCGATGTCCTGGATAACGTCAATAAAGCATGGAAAACCGTACTTAAAAAAGCAGAGATAGAGAACTTCCGCTGGCACGACATGCGCCACACCTTTGCAAGCAATCTTGTCATGTCCGGAGTGGACCTGAATACAGTCAGAGAATTACTGGGGCATGCGGATTTGAAGATGACACTAAGGTATGCACATCTTGCACCGAAGGTTAAGATGTCTGCGGTGGAGATGCTGGATGGCAATTAATTAAATCTAATAGATCTGAAAACAGAACTGGAAATTGATTAATCCACATTTTCATCCCATAAACTATACACCTTTCTATAAAATGGTTTTGTCACAGTTTTTAAAAGACTGCTGAAAGCTCCGATAACTCCAGCTGTTATTAACATATGTTCTGAGTAATTAGGAAAATTTTTATTCATAATATTAAAAATGATATCTACGAATAAAAACAACAAAGAAAATTCTAAGCCAATTTTTGTAAGAATTCTTAAGAGGGTAATATATGCTACTGATGGAGCTATAAATCTAGTAAATTTATCTTCTGTTGGACCTACGGCATTGTTATATTTTATCGCTGTATCAGCCCATAGAAAAAATATTAACCCCGCAAGAAAAAATATCAAGGCAACAAAACCTAGAAAATTGTTTTCTGAAAAAACAGTTCTATCGAATAAAAACTTAATAAGATAAGCAATTGCAGCAACCAATAAACAAAAAAATTTTTCTTTACTAGAATATAACTCAAATAAACGAATTTTTTCTTCACGCAGAAGCTTTTCCATTTACATTTTAACCCCTTCTAATTCCATAAATTTATATTGAAAATATTAACAATAACAAAGCCATGTTATATACTATTATAGCAATCTTATTTATAAATAATTTAAAAATTAAAAAGCAACATATGGTTTTTTATTCCTTTCCTAGTGCTAAGTTTTAAAGATCCAACAAAAATTTCTTCCATAAGTCCGCTTGGCATGAGCTCAATTAATAAAAATTATCTCCTTATTGTTTTTATATTAACTAACCTTTCCGGCAACTCACCATTGATTCTCTAAGCTTAATTTTTCTTCTGTCGGAGTCAATACACTGACTTGAAGTTCTAAGATTACGCAATGCGTTGACACCCTCAAGCTCCCAGCCACATTTTGTTGCCAAGTCAGCAAGCAATAAATCAACAGGAATCTCAATGCCGGCATATGCAGAGGTGCCCACAATAAACCACATTACGGTGCCGCCGTCAGCAACTCTATAGCATTCCTTAAAAATTTCTTCCATGTCTGAAAAATAATTATGTATCATTGCAGGAATATTTTTATTCCATAAAGATGATTCCCGCTTTTTTATAGTTGAAACAATATCAGCTACCCATGGCAATGAACATGGTGTAGTGTCATTCCATAAATACTGTACATGTGAACGCAATGTTTTAGAACGCAATTTTCGCAATGATTGATTATCACTTACATACTGGCCAAGAAATAATTCAGGTCTGTATACGTCGCTGTAATCAAATGAATTTAAATACGGAGGTGAGAATGCAATAATGTTTACACAATTAGAATTTATATTTTTTAAAGCTTTTCTTGAATCATTGTTAATTAGCTGAACTGTCGCTCCATTAAGTGGCACAGCAATTAAATCATCTATAATTTTTTGTATATGCTCGATAAAAACACTTTTTAATTCCAAGGAAGAATAACCCAATGTTTTCCAATTTTTTTTATATCTTAGACATTTACCGTCTCGCCTTGCATTACAACAATCCATTATTGCAGAATATAAAGCTAAATTAAAAAAATCCTTATGTTCACTACTACAGCATTTTTCAATCGATTGTCTCAATGCTTCAAAACCACGCAACAGGCTTTTATTAAATAACCATTTCTGATTAGTATCAGAAGGAGCAAATGTTGAGAAACCTTCAAGCGCACTTTCTATTTCAACTGGTTTTTTGTCAATAATCGCCTTCAATTCTTCTTCAATCAGAGCACGATCATCCATATAAGGTTTAGTTTTTGTTTGACTTATAAAAGACATAAATGGATTTACTTCGATTGCTATTGCATTATATCCATGTTGCATAGCGGCTAACGGAGTAGTGCCTGATCCGGAAAAGGGATCAAAAACAGTGCCATCCTTGCATCCAGTAGATATCTCATAGTGTTGAATAGCTCTTGAAACAAAAGCATCACTGTAGCCTTCCTTGAACTCATACCAACGGTGTCTTGGCTTTACTAAATTTTTACTGAAATTAGGTATACAGTCGCTATAATAATCATGTTCCCATATTGCATTAATCATTAACCTTGTGCTCCAATCTCACTTCCGCTTCGTGACTCTAGCCAAATGATACGACACTCCAACCTGGCATTTTGTTTTTCGATAGGAATATAGTCATTATTTTTTCGTCCGTCATAACAAACAAGGCACCCTTCAAGGGCGCTAGGCTCACGATTCAAATATGAGCATACTTGTCTAATACCTTCTTCAAAACGTCCAATATCATAGCTTGTGCCACTATAATTTTTACCCATCCATTTTACTTCTATAATTATTTGATCGCCGGTACTAATGCCGGTTATTTCGATATCCGTTCTGTCGATACCCGATATCTTCCCAACTTCGGATACTACCCTGGCATCATGAAGGTTCTCATGCAACCATTTTGCTAAAAAATTTTGAAGCATTTTCTCCGTTTTGCGAGCGATTAATATACGATTATCCCTGTCATGCCATATTTCATCAATTTTGTTGGTTAGCTGTTTTTCACCTTGCTCATCAATCACTAATTTGTAATCTCTATAACTTCTTGCATCTATCCCTGTCCGACGTTGTTTTTCGACCTCAGGATGAATAAAGTTATAGAACACAACAGGGTGTCCCTCAATATCATACAGATAACAATCTTCCCCAAAGAAATGTAGTACGGGCAACTTATTTTGGCAACAATATTTACTGATGTCTGTTATTTCTGAGCTTTTAATATCGCTTGTGTAAGAGAAATTCAAATCTAAATCTATTTGAAAGCACTCAATACCTTTTGATATAAATTCCCATAGTAAATCAGCACTCAAAATTTTAAGATCATCATCTGTCAATTTTTTATCGCTAATAGCTAAAACAAATTGACGGTTATGATATTTGCAGTAAAATTCTTCTAAAATGTGGAATAACTTTATCAGCCAAATTTTAATATCAACTTCTGCTAAATTTAGTTGACCTGCGATATTTGCTGATATGGATCTTATTTTATTTATAGCTATGTTATTATCAACTTTCGATAACATTTTTAATCTCCCTCATCAAAGGATTTTCCCGATAAGATCTTATCTCGAGAAAACAAATAATCAATATACAAATCTGTGACAAAATTTATATTTGAATGTTTGCCATCGCTTCTTACATAATGTTCTATCAAAGATAGATATTCATGTCCTGGGTTAGCAGTTTTAAGATTTAAATCGTAATAATGTCCATCATTTCTCTTCGTTACATATACTGGTTCCGCATAAACTAAGTTTTTTACTTTATGTATTAAATTTCGCTGTACCAAACTATGAAACACACTTTCTACAATATTATTTCTATATTTAATAGAATCTGATTTGTCAGTTAGACTATTTGTCCAGTCTATACCCGCATCAGTTAAACAATAATCGCATTTAATCCCACTTTTTGACACAGTTACATTCGTTATTTCCACAAATTCTCTTATAACAAGTGCGTTAAGCGCATTTTGAATATGTTTATCATATGGCCCGTAATAATAAGTGCAATGTTTATTATTTCCAGATAAAACGAAGATATAAGCACTTATATTGTCAATAATATAGATTATTTTTTGTATATCAAGGCGTCCTAGAAAAAAATTATTTTGCAATGCAACGAATAAGCACAGAGAAACATCCTTAATTCTAAGTAAAAATTTTGGATTCATTGTTCTATCTCCGCTAAAATATCATCTCGAATTTTTTTTAAGTGATGGGAAGCGTTTTGAATATCAGACAATTTACCATACTTAAGCAAATCAAAAACTTCTATTTTCATGTTTTGCTCTTTAGTTTCCTTGACTAAGGGGTGTGTAATACCTTGATATTGTAGATTACTTGTTAAAATCAAATTTCCACCCCTATACATATACGCTAAAAACATTTTCACCACATTGTCAATATAGCTTGCATCTAATGCATTTTCCGGTGTTTCACAGATAAAGGAAGCATCAGCACTACTTATATTTTTGTTAAATGACAGGATTGACATTCTAAACGCTATATCCAAAAAAAACCTTTGAGCCTCTGAACAAGTTTCTGGAGAATCTCGATCTATTCCATTAAAATGAGGAATCAAATAGTTCATATTAACAAATTTGGCCTGGCTTTTTGTGTATATTAACGTTACGTCTGTTCCGATGAATTTAGAGGCTAAATCTGCATATATTTGACCAAGCTGTTCATACCGTAATTGAAAATCAGAGATAAAGGAATCATATATGTCATCAGCTTGTTTTGTAAGAAGAAGAATTTCTGTTTCAAGCTCCGTCTCTTCTTGGCACAAATCAACGTATCTATCTGTTCTATCTGTAAGAAGTACTTCATTATCAAAATCTGTGTTATCAAGACCATTTTCCGCTGTTAACAAATCATCCGGATATTCATGATCAAGTGTCAACAACTGACTTTTAATATCAGAGATTTCTTCCTCTCTCTCTAATAGTCTGTTTTTAGCCTGCACTATTTGAACATCAAATTCATTTCGTGCAGTTAATTTTTCATGTAATTGTGAGTTTAAAGTTTCTAGGTCTGATTCTGCACATGTTGATTGTTTGTCTCTTTTCAAAATCTTTTCTCCGCATACCAAGCAAGCTCCATCTTTCAAACGTTCCTGAATAATTCTTTTAAACATATCTGATGCTTGTCCGCATGCTGGACAAATACCAGTTTTTATTGTTTGATTGTAAATCATGGCACTTTTCTGATCATACTCAAACAAGCGAGCTTGAACATAATCAGCTTCAATTTCGCATATTTGATCTCCTATTTTAGAAATTGTATCTACTTGAGCGTTTTTATCTTTTTCTTTAGATTTAATTAATGAATATAAGCTTTTACTATCCTCATTTAGATTCTGTAGTCTTTCCAATAAGGCCTTTTTCTTTTGAATATAGGTCTCCTGTGTCGCAGCAGAAGTAATTTCTACTGGATGCTCATTTTCTGACGTTTTATGTAAATCTGTTTCTTTCTTTATTTGTCCTATATGCCAATGTATTTTTCTCTTATTGCTATCCTTTTTCTTCACTAATTGCCGCAACTCTCGATATTTTTTTTCTGTTACCAACTCATCGTTTATAATCATTAATGTCCTAATTTGAGCATCATAATCCCATATCAACGAGCTACGATTCTCGGGTAGATATAACAATCTATTAACAATAAATGAAAAATCACTTATGCTGCTGTAATTCCCATATTCTTTAACTGCTTGATCAATGGTCATGGTCTCTAAATTGTCTTGACCATCAGTGAAAACCATACATTCAAGAACACGCTGTGAAGTAAATCCTCGCTTAAGTTTAACCAAATTATGTCCCAAAAAGAAATCAACAATAACAAAAGCATCTCTATCTATTCTACCCTTAAAATAATTATGATCCCATCGCTGCGGTCGTTTCTCCTCTATCTCTGGATTATCATTACCGCCGGTCAAAGCATAAACTAGACATTGAAGCAGCGTGGTTTTTCCTAACCCATTTCCACCTAAAAGAATATTTAAATTTCCAGATAAATCAATTTCAAAATTATTACTTGTAAATATTTTTCCAAATCCATTAATAGTAATTTTTTTTATTTTGGGGAAAATGACAGCCATTCTATTAGCCCCCTTAAAAAATTTAAGATTAATATTATAAATTTGTTTTATACAGTAATAAAAATACCCCTGCACAGCAGGGGCTAGAATGCTCTTTTCGGGTTGAAAATACAGACTACTTTGACTACTATCCGGAACCATGACGGGTCGGATTTGGGTACATATCCAATACATGAAATGCAATATTCTAAATCGCTAGGCAGCACAGCTACATCAAACATATTCTCTCTCCATTGTCATGATACGTTCGTCCAGGGTTTCTTTGAGTTGGGACAGGTTTATAAAGGCTGAAGGGTTTTTATCTTGGCAGACAAAGAGTGTGATGCCTTTTTCTTCGCTGAACGGGGCGAAGTTCAATTCTGAAATCAGCCGGCGGTAGATATGGATTTGTTTTTTCAAACAAAGACCAAATGAATCAGCTTGCCGGAAGTCAATTTTTGCATAGGTGGCAATCGCGGATCTCTCGATCGCAAGTATGATGTCGTGTTTTATACTGGCATATAAAGTATCCATCGATTTTCTCCTTATTTGTGTCTTAACGAAACAAATACGGGACGCTTGATAAATCTATTGCCGGATATTTTTTTATGGTTGTTTCTGGCTAAAGGCCATGTTTTTACTTTTCCAGTATCCTTGTAGGTGCATGTCATTGCCTTGCCCTAAATAGCTAAGGAGAGATCGAGTACACAAATTTCTACTGAAGGAATCGCAATAATTAGTTGTTATCACCTATTATCTTCTAATGCAATCAGCTTTCTTACAAAGATACAAAGTTCAGGGCATCTTCTTACTGATCTGTACATGTTATGACCAAAGTTTTTGGCATGTTTTTCGTATTCTTCTTTTGATTTTTTGATGCTGTCTTTATGAGATTTATAACCAAGCCTTACTAGCATATCGGCTGGTTCGGATATTTCTTCATAGTTTTTACAACTACAGGGAAATACGTCTGGATCCGTTCTATTGCAATGCAACGCCAACAACCATGTTTCAATAGCGTACGTAGGTAGAACAAATATCAGTTTTTCATCATCATTTTCTTTTATATTCAGCCAAGATTCGACTGACATCTTGCAGTAATCGCGCCTTGACTGTAATGATGGATTAAATGATAAATAAGTGTTAGAAGAAGATGAAGGGCCTTTATTATGATTACTTATTTCTTCAGCAATATCAGTATCCATTACTATTATGACGGCATCATTACAACAACTCATCATTGCCCATCGTGATGGGTTGTGTTTTGGGGCAGAAAGTTTTGAAACATCAAAACCCATCCTCTGTGCGATGTTGTGTGAACTGCCTGTGTTGTGCTGTGTTGGTGCAGAAAAATCGTTGCACCACTTGCAAATCTGAGTCCACCCCCAACTTTCATATAGTCCAGAAGTAGCATCAAAATCAGGGTGGGTTACATTTATTGAAATACTGGTTGCCGTTTTTTTCTGTACCTTAGCCGCAACTGCTTCAATAATTGGAATGTCAGTAGGCCCCTCACAAATTAGCGCCAAGGAAATATGTCTATTTGATGCCATAACCCTATATATCCTCCGAAGGTAATGCTCCAAGTGCCCCAGAGAGCCAAATGTCAGATAGTTTCATATTTTTAAATTCATCCTGCCATTGGTCCCTTGTTACACCTTCAGGGATCTCTATGCGTCGTGCTATTGTGTGTCCGCATAAATCTCTTTCCACCACAAAAAGCCTGTGGGATGGGTCAAACAAATCTATGGCATCTAATGTTGTAGGATTGTGTGTTGTAAGTAATATTTGTTTGTGTGAATTATCTTTTAGGTAATCTGCAATATTTTTAACTGTAATTTTTACCATACCAGGATTAAGGGTACTATCAACATTATCGAGTGCAAAAATATTGGGCGATTCAGGAAATACAAGCAACAACGCAACAAACAAGACATAAAGAGCTCCTTCGCTAACATCATACGCATATAAATCATTGAAATTAACTTTCATAAAAGCATCTCTGAAGTACGCTACAACATTTGAGTTTCCAGCAAACTGAGAACGTAGCTCTTTCCTAGGAGTGGCTGTGCCAATAGTTGTAAGCCATGAAAATCCTTTTATAAATCGAAATATATTATCAAATAAAAGTTTCTGTTCTGCTTTGTCTTTAGCAAAGATTTTATTTAGAGTTGCTGCAATTCCACCTCCAAAAATCCCTAAATTTTGTCTTGAACTTGTATCTAAAACAAAATCACGAAGAACAGGTGTAGATGGTGCATATATTGCGTATTTTTTTAAAGCATCGAGTGCACTTATTACAGCAGCTTCATCCTTGCCAAAATCACCAAGCTGAAGAGCAACAGGAACAATACTCGAAGTCCGTTCTGTTTGTACTGGAAATATAGAAAGTTTCTTTTGTTGTTTTGTTCTTAAAGTCATTTGCCTGTTTTTTGATCTATTGGATATTCCGGCTATTAGGTTAGTTGAATTTCTTAAAGATTCAGTTGAATACTCTATTATATATTCACGGTTAGGCATGGTATGTATTGTTGCTTCATATGAAAATTTATCTCCTTTTGCAATAAGATTTATTGAAGGAGGTCTTTTTTCGTTTTTAAATGAAGATCTCATGACTTCAGGCGTTGATAATCTTATCCCGCGATTAATCAAATCGGAATATTGTACTTCACCTTTTATAGCGGCAGATAAAATTCCGATAGCCTCTAAGATATTGCTTTTCCCAGATCCATTTGTTCCTATAAGGACATTTAAATTTCCTAAATCTAAAGTCAAATTATCGATTGATTTAAAATGTCGGATTGTTATTTGATTAATATTCGCCAAAAAAACCACCCTTTCCGGCACAAATTACTTGCAATGATAATCAGTACTGTCTCATTATTATCGTGTGTGAAAACCTACAGCAGGGGCTAGAATGCTCTTTTTGGGTTGGAAATACGGACTACTCTGACTACTTTACCTATTATCCGGAACCATGACGGATCGGAGGCGTAGGCGGATTCTATGTGTCTTGGGCTGTAGTTCGGGTTTGCCGGGCGCAGGTCAATGCTTCCGTCCGGATTATAGACCACCCATTTGATCAGCCAGTCGCCGTCACATGATATAAGCGCTGCGTCTCCGTTCATTACTTCTTCAGCCGGATTTATTACGGCGTTTGCTCCCTCTTCAAGCCCAGCACCTGTCATTGAATCTCCTTCAATGGGAATGGCAAAGGGCTTTCTTGTTTCGTCCAGGCATTTGAAAGTGCTGGCTTCCACAAAGATATTTTCGGTGGATTCGGGGATCACTCCGTAAAGACCGTTTCCCGCACCGCAGGAAGCGGCAGTCGCCATTGTCAGAAGCGGAATTTCCAGAAACTTACCGCCCATGCGAACATTCGATTTTTCTTCTATTTTTTTAGTTCTAGTACTTTCTGATCCTTTTACAAGCTGAGGACCAGGATTATCCGTTTCGCCCATTAGGTACGCTACGCTAACCCCTAAAATAGCTGCAATTTCTCTTTTTCGATCATCCGTAGGAGAGGTACCTTTTGTCCACCGCCAAACAGTATTAACGTCTACTCCAAGAGTTTCCGCTAAGCTCACTTGTGTATATCCAGCTTTTTTGATGGCGATTTTCAAATTTTCTCCGTTCATAGTTTGATTCTACATAATAAGTAGATAAATACAACCACACATCATGTTGATTAAACCCTACACAATGTGCATGTTAAGTATTGACATCTGCATAATATGCAGATAATATACCTGCAAGGAGGGATGTAGAATGCTGGGTTTAATGAAAGTAATTAAAGACAGGCATGAAAAATATGCTGATATAGCTGAAAGATACGGTGTAGATGTCAATACTGTTTGGCGTTGGGCAGCAGGAAACGCAAACCCTACACTCGACACAGCACGCAGGTTATCTGCAGATTACGGCAAACCTATTGAATATCTTTTCAGTGAAGCAAAAGAAGCTTCAAACCCTACATTGGCCCCTGCAGGGTCGGAAGTCCTGCAGGGGGAGAAGACAGCTTAAGTTTTGATCCAAGGGATTTTCTGCTTCGGGCTGTAGAGGTCATGGAGTCGGTCCGGGAAACAAACGAACTGGCGGATGAGCCGCAGGAAATAGCACTGATCATAAAAGACTGTGCAGACGGCAAAGCCGACGAAGACATCACCAAAGACTGGATCGACAGGGTAAAAACAAACGTCAAAACCTGCCGTGAACTGTTAGAGGCGGTTGGGGTTAAGGAGTAAGCATCAAAAGGTTCCACGCACCATGACAATCGAATACCGGGCATAAGTTATAATTAGCAAGAGGAGTGACTGTGATGCCTACACTAGATTTCGTTCAGTTTATTATCCTTATTCTTCCCGGATTTCTGGCTCTATTCTTTTATAAGCCGTTTGTTTACGATGGTGGAAATGAAGAAAAAGAGAGCTCAGAAATTATCAAGGCTGCACTCTTTGGAATTCCTGGATATGCTGTTGCAATCGCATGTAGCTCAAACTTGTTTTTGCAAATAGCTATATCATCTGTTATTGCCATTTTAATGGGCTGCGCATTTGGGTACATAAGGAGAAAGTTCGGTGATATAGAGTATATGCCTGCTGCATGGCACAGTAAAAACAAAGGGCTTCCGAAAGATACTCCTAATTCGAGAATGATCAAATATTTGTATTCCAGGTATTTTAATAAACTGGCTGGGAAGGGCGATAAGGAAAGAGTTCAGCTGGCAATTGTTTATAGAATAGAAACCCCGGATGTTTACCATATCGGAATTTTAATGTCTCACAACGAAAGATATAACGAGATCCTCCTCGATCAATACCCCCGACTCACAAGAGAGAACATTGAAAACATGTGGAATGTCATGAGCTCGTGGACCAAAATAATAAATCTCGACAGCGGACTCGTGATGGAGGTTGCCGATGTCGAGAAGAAAGCGCTTCCTAACTGATAGATTCTTGATTCAGCCATTTACTTTTCAGGTTTTCCATTCTGTGTATCTGGAGGCGGAGTTGTAGTCTGCGGCGGCCTTGGTTTATTTGGCGGCTGTATTTCAGGGTTTCCTCTTATCTGACGTGGAGGCAGATTCTGGTCTTCTGACATAGAGTTAACTCACCTCTTTTCATATTGAAATTTGCCCGGTATCCGACTGTCATGGTGCCGGGCATTTTTATATTCTGAAACGATTATATCAGCAATGAAAGGAGGTCAAATAAATGAACAATGAGTTTGGGATCGTGATCAGAGACCGGAAGGCGGTTGTGTCGAGCAGGGATGTTGCCAGGGTTTTTGAAAAACCTCACAACGATCTGCTTAAGGCTATCCGAAACCTGGAATGTTCAGAGGAATTTAGACTGGGAAATTTTTCCCAGTCCTCCTACATCAACGACCAGAACAGGGAAATGCCGGAGATCATCATGTCCAGGGACGGTTTTTCATTCCTTGCAATGGGGTTTACTGGAGTAAGGGCCGCCCGCTGGAAGGAGCTCTACATCGCAGCTTTCAACGCCATGGAAAAGAACATTGCCACATCAACATCTGTTAGTTCTTTCAACATTCCAAGAACACTCCCCGAAGCCTTAAGGCTCGCAGCGGATCTTGCAGAGAAAGTCCAGCAGGACGCGCCGAAGGTTCTGTTTGCTGAGGCGGTTTCCACAAGCAAGTCAGAGATCCTGATCGGCGACCTTGCAAAGATCCTTCATCAAAACGGGATCGATATTGGACAAAAGAGACTGTTTGAGTTCCTTCGGAACGACGGGTATCTGATGAAGTACGGATCTTCCCGAAACATGCCGACACAGAGATCAATGGAGCTGGGGATCTTTAGGGTCAAGGAGACAACCATAACAAAACCCGACGGAACAGTCCTTATATCCCACACGGTCAAGGTTACGGGCAAGGGACAGGTTTATTTCGTCAATCTATTCCTTAAAAAGAAGCTGGCCCTGGTAGCCTAAAAGGTTATATCAGCACGGAAGGAGGAATGAGCATGCAGCCATTTACGGGACAGTTTGTAATGATGCCGGCAGAAGAATATGAACGGCTCTCATTTTTGGAGCGAAAGATAGACAGCATTTTAGCGGCGGTTACATCCGGCGCGGCTGCCCCGGCAAGGAGACTGCCGGAAGACGTTGATCCTGAAAATATGAGTGTTGCAGAAGCCGCTGTGTACACGGGTATGTCGGTCGGATTCCTTAATAAATGCCGGTGGAAAGACTCAACCACCAAAGGTCCGGATTACCGGAAGCAGGGAAGCAAGATCGTTTATTCCCAGGCGGATCTTGATCGCTGGAAGCAGGAACAGAAGGTTTCGGGAAGAAGGCACTCCCCTTCCCCGCTTGTCAGAAGGTTCAACAGAAAAAGAGGAGAAGTCTGATGGATAACTTCATCTATGCCCTTTTTGTCGCAGCCGCACTGATCCTTATGGTCTGGATGTCCGTCTGGAAGGTGCGCAAGAACCGGAAATATTATGAACAGTTCCGGAACGGGAGGATGGAACGATGGAGATTTTAGCATGCAGCGGCTTTATGCAAAGTTTTTATGGGGATATGGGCACCTGGGGTTTGGCGGCAGTTCTGCTGCTGATCGCAGGAATATACAGGGAGCTGGTAGTGCTTCCGGCAAGGAGGAAAGAACAGAATGAGCATTGAGTTACAGAAGTTTAAGAGAACCAGAACAATTATTCAGGCAGTGAGATATGAGGGTCCGAAAATGGACTCGGAATTAACCTATAAGTTCAAAAACGAGTTTCATTATGCCTATGACTACCAGGGCGGGAAATACCTCATTACAGAGTATCGGGGGCTCAAAAATCCTCACACCGGGGACTGGCTTATTTTTGACGAACATGCACGAAACCTTATCGATGTAATGCCCGACGATATTTTTCAGCAGACCTATAAAGCAACAAGCGAGGCAGCATAAAAGATGGGGAGCTTGTTAATTTCATGGGTTTGCAATGCGGATCTTTGTGCTCGATTTTTCCTTATCCGGAAGCTAAGAGAAACAATGACGATTCAAAAGGCACAGGAGACCTATGAAAAGAATAAAACCTCTCACGAATGAGAGGTTCGTTAGGGAGGAACTATTGAAAACATTCGGGGCTGCAACCCCGCGTGAATTATAGCATACGGCGGTGAATGTCATGAGAGACGAGGTTAAATGCAAGGACTGCATATATTTTGACTTACAGGATGGATTTCACAGCTCTAATCTGCGCAGGTGCTCCATTGACGGCCGGCTGCACTGGAAGGGCGACGACGCGGAAAACTGTATGAATTTTGCTTGCAGGGAGGCTGATCGATATGCCAGTTAAGGTTTCCACCGCATGCAATTGTCTGAACTGTGATCGGTTGAAGGACCATTACTGGGTGTCTGCGACCATGCATATTATTAAGTGCAGGAATATGTCCGGGCAGCTAGAAACACGTGAATATCATCCGCTTGATAACCACTGGTGTCCGAGATGGAAACCGCAGGAGGAAAAATCAGAATGAATTTCGCAATTAAAGCTGATGCAGAAAAAGTGCGCCTTGATCTGCTTCCTGTAAAACCATTGCTTGATGTTGGCAAAGTCCTTACTTACGGAGCAAATAAATATTCGCCTCGCAATTGGGAAAGGGGCTTTGTTTGGAGCCGTCCTTATGCTGCGGCTTTAAGACATTTATTCGCATGGTTCAGTGGTCAGACACACGATCCGGAAACAGGGTTTAACCATCTTGCTCATGCAATGTGCGAAATCATGTTTTTGATGGAGTTTTCCTACACACATCCGGAGATGGATGACAGGCCAATGAAGGAAGAAATCAATGTTGGTGATTCCAATGCCTGAAGAAACGCTTCAGCTATCCGATGACCGCGGATTCTGGTTTGCAGTCGTCGATATCGAGGTAATCAAAGACAGGGCCTTGTCTCTTACAGATAAGGCCATATATGCAATACTGTGCGCTTTTGCAAGTGTCGGCGATAACCGCAGCAGCCGTCCATCGATCGGGACTATTGCGGAAGCTGCCAATTGTTCAAAAAACACAGTTAGAACGGCTATTAAAAATTTAGTGTCCAGGGGCGTAATTGAAAGAGAGGAACGCTTTTGCGACGGACGTCAGACATCATGCCTTTATAGGATCATCGGACACAGTGTTTATTCGAGAGGTTCAAATACTGAAGGGGCAGGGGTTCAAAATTTGAAGGGGGAGGGTTCAAAATCCGATACACAGGAACTAGAACCAAGGGAACTAGAATTAAAAGATCTTCCCCCTATATCCCCCAAATCGGAGCCTAAAGTGAAAACCCCGAAATCAGATGCCGAAGAATATTCCCAGGAATTTGAGCATTTCTGGAAGCTGTACCCAAACAGCAAAGGCAAGCAGAAGGCATGGAGGATGTGGCTTACCCGACTTCGCAGCCGGGCCTCGCCGGAGTCCATGATCCGGGCTGCAAAGCGCTACGCAGAGGAATGCTCTGAAATGTGCCGTGAAACCAGATTCATTCTCCACGGTGCGACATTTCTGGGACCGGACGAGCGCTGGAAGGACTATGACAAGCCTGCGACGGTATTAGGACATGAACTGCGTGAAGTGGACATCGAAAAATTTAAACTGCCGGGAGGTGGAATAGATGCAAAGGCTTATGAACGTGCGCGCAGGGGAATCAGCGATCAAAATAGGCAGCCTTCTCCAGGCTAAATGGCGGGCTCAGGAATGGGCGAAAGAGAATATCCATGAATGCCTCGACGACTGCAATGAGCATGCACTTTTGGATATAACTGAGCCTGACGGGGTGCCTGTTAATGTACAATGCCCTATTTTGTCGAAGGATTGTCCCCGTGGCCGGAAATATCTTTCTGCAATAAATTCCCTGGCAGTAGAAAGCATGCCGCATGATATTCCCAAACTATTCCGAACAGAAGTTGAATCAGCCGATGAGACTCTTGCGGTATCGGGAGCCAGAATGTGGAACGGGAAGGGATTTTTATATCTTTACGGAGCGACAGGAACAGGGAAAAGTTTTGCTGCGGCATGGCGTGTTTATCGTGATATACGGGTAAGGCTTGAAGGGATATGGGACAGCCCAGGAGAATGGAGATCAGCTGCCGTATCGTCCGCGCGCTGGTTCAGTGCCTTCGCTGTTTGCCTTGAACGGAGCAATCTTTACGAGGCAGAAAATGCAGGGTTTCTTATCCTTGACGATCTGGGATGTGAAATGAAAAGCCCCAGCAATGCAGCTATTCTCAATGAGCTTATCGGTGTCAGGTACAACGAAAAGCGTCCGACGATAATTACTTCCAACTGCAGCCTGGCCGAACTCGAAAGCAGATACATGTCCAGGATGTACGAACGCATAATACAATCAAACTCGGTGATCGATGCCGGCATCACTAATAAAAGACTTTAAAAGGAGGTCCGGTATGAGCAAGGTTACGGCTAAACAGCTCAGTGCATTTATAGATCAGATACTGAAACATGAAGACGGCCTTGCCATCCTCCTTGGGACCGTTCCTCCTCCGATCGCAGCCGATCTGTGTGAATTAAAAAAGGGCTCTCTTCCGGATCTCGGGGTTCATGTTGACGGAGGGAATAAAATCCCTTATGCAGAGGCTGTCCTTACAAGCACCGAAAAAGAATACAGGATGCTGAAGGAAATCGGCGGATGGAAAAGGATCAACCGGGCAATGCGGGAATATAAAAATTCTTATCCGCAGGGGTGGTCACTCTTTGAAGAACACGTTCTATTTGTCCGCCAGGGCGGGATGATCCACGACGGCAACGGCGGAATGAGCGCTGTTATCGCTGCAAAGCATGGGGGCATTACCACGAGGACATTAAGGAACAGAAGGAACGCTATCCTTAACACTGTCTCAAGATATATACTGTCATGGATGCCCGGAGATGACTTTAGATTAATCCAGTCGTGCAAATAGTTTTCCGAACTTTGGGTCTAACTTTAACTCGAAAAATGAGTATACTTATAGCATAGGATTGTTTACAGAAAAATAGACAGAGAAAAGAGCCGCCCTTTACAGGGGCGGTTTTTAAGTGTTTCTCCATATAGATGTATTCCTATACATGATATATTTATCCTATACATCTAAAAATTACCTGGTGTAAAGGAGTGATATCGATGTGGTGGGGAACAGCTGGAAACGGATACGGTATGCCATATGGAATGTTCATGATGCCCCTGTTTTTCCTTATATTTGTTGTGATAATAATTTACTTTTTCAATCGCAACAATAAATCACGGGACGATCATCGATTCAGCTATTACGAGAACAAAGATGAAGTATTAAAGGAAATACAGGAACTTAAAAAAGAAATTCGAGAACTAAAAAAAGAAAAAGAATAACCGGCGAGACATCGCTGTTTTGTTCATAGCAAAAACTATACAAGTGCGGCTTCAGGGAGTGCATTCCCTGAAGCCATTTTTTATCTATGTGAAATGGACACATAGACAACTTATATTATATAAGAGGTGTCTATATGTCAACATATTTTGAATCAGAACTTGGCCGCCTGTATCACGGTGACTGCATGGAGCATTTTGGAAAGATCCTCACCGGATCGGTTGACATGGTCCTCTGCGATCTGCCCTACGGAATTACCGACTGCAAATGGGATGTAAAGATCCCGCTTGCGCCTCTCTGGCGCGAATGGGGACGGGTAGTTAAAGAAAACGGGGCTGTTGTGCTTACTGCGCAGCAGCCCTTTGCTACGGAGCTCATAGTTTCGTCCGGAAGGATGTTTAAATTCCGGTACGAGCTTATATGGGAGAAAGCAAAAGCCCTGGGCTTTCTTAACGCACGGAAGATGCCGCTTCGGGCGCATGAAAATATCCTGGTCTTTTACCGCCATCTGCCGACGTACATACCGCAGATGGCAGAAGGAAAGCCGTATAAATCAAAAGATAACGGTAAACACACGTCCTTATATGCAAAATATAAACCATTTGTTTCTGCTGATAATCCAGGCAAGCGGTATCCAAGAAGTGTGCTCCGTTTCCCACAGGAAGGGCATACAAACCATCCTACCGAGAAGCCTCAGGCCCTGTTTGAATGGCTTATCCGCACATACACGTGTCCTGGTGATGTTGTCCTCGACAACTGCATGGGATCAGGGACAACTGCTGCAGCATGCGAAGCGACAGGGCGGCGCTGGATAGGAATGGAACTCTCCGGGGAGTTCTGCCGTATGACTAAAGAACGAGTACAGAGGTTAATAACGGAACGGGGTGATGCAGATGCAGAAGGTACAGCCGCTCAGGGAAAAGACGGAAGTCGAGCGGTTCAAGAATGTGCTTAAAAGAAGAAACATAAGAGACTGGGCCATGTTCACCTTCGGAGCGAACACCGGACTCCGCGCTTCTGACATCCTCAGGCTCAGGGTTGAAGACATACTTGACCCTGAATCGATTCCAAGCCGGATCAGGATCGCCGATTCAATAGAAATAACAGAGAAAAAAACGAAGAAAAACCGCGATATTCCGCTCAATAAAGCGGCAAAAGACGCGATAAAAGAATATGTAATAAAAGCGTCTCTTCTGGACTCTCCGGAAGGGACCAAATCACCGTTATTCCCTTCAAGAAAAGGGAGCGGAAGCAGGTCTATCACAAGATCTGCAGCATGGAGGGCGCTGCATGTGGCAGCAAAGGAGGCAGGGATCAGGTGCCGTATCGGAACGCATACGATGAGGAAGACCTTTGGTTACGCTCTGTATACTGCCGGGACTGACATTACACGCATCCAATATCTGCTCAACCATTCATCTCCGGAGGTCACTCTTGCATATATCGGAATAACCAAAGACGAGACAGACGGCCTCATAAGAAACCTGAGTATTTAACCAATACTGCCGTTTTGAAATCCTGCATCAGAGAATTGACATGTTGACGAGGTGAATTCTTTGTTCCCGTCGGCTTTTATCGTTAGCTGTCCCAATGCAACAAAATGCCGTTATGGTGCATTCGTAGTTTAAGGGGGTCTTGAGGGAGACTCCGAGAAGCGCCATAGACAATGTTCAGGGCAATTTTGGATGAATGTAACGTTGGCTCGTTATGGTGCGTTCATTTTCAGCATAAAAAATTATGTTGCATTCGAGAGGTTAAAACGATGGCGAGAAGGGATTTTTACACCAGCAAAGAGTGGGTTGCCTGCAGGGATGCTTATGCCGCTTCCGTCTTTTATCTGTGTGAAAGATGTAAACGGCCAGGCTACATAGTTCATCATAAAACCCATATCACGAATGAGAACGAAAGCGACCCAGAGATCACATTGAACTGGGACAACCTTGAATTCTTATGTATTGAGTGCCACAACAGGGAACATTTCAGCAAAGAAATCACCAGAAATGACGTAAAATTTGACCTAAACGGGCAATTAATTAAGGTAAAAGCCCCCCCTATCTGACCTTGGAGGGGTCGAAAAGCCAGACCGGAACGTGGAGACACGAAGAACACGCGGGGCGCGCGCGTGACCCCCCACCCGAAAAAGGAGGCGGTGACTTGAAAAAGAAAGAGTTATGCAAAGATGAAAGAATCAAGAGAGAGATAAAGAGAGTTAGCAATATATACAATGAGATTTCAGAAAAAGAGCGCGCCGCCATTGAAGGACTTATCCGGAGGGCGGCGTTTATGCGTGTGACACTTGAGGACATGGAAGCAGATCTGGATGAAAACGGCTTTACGGAATTCTTCACTCAGAGCAAGGATGTTGAGCCCTATGAAAGGGAACGTCCCATAGCACGGCTCTATAACACCATGAACAAAAACTACCAGGGGATCATGAAGCAGCTTACGGAGTTTGTCGTCAAAGAGCCGCCGAAGGAGCCTGAAGATGAATTCGAAGCCTTCGTCAACGGGAAAGAGTAAAAAGGTAAGAGAGAGCACATCCAGAAAAAGCGCCGAACTTCTCACAGGAAGGGTCAATCCCATCCGCCAGTACTGGGAAGAAATACGATCCGGCAGGGAGATCGTAAGCCGAAAGGTTTACAAAGTCTATAGAAAGCTGATCCGGGATCTCGACGATAAAAAAAGCGAATGGGAATACAACGAAAATAAGGCTCAGCATCCGATAGCCTTTATTGAGAAATACTGCCGACACTCCAAAGGCAAGATGGGCAAAGAGCCTTTTGTCCTGGAGCTGTGGGAAAAAGCGCTGATTGCGGCGACTTTCGGCTTTGTCCATAAGATAGACGGAACACGTAAATACAGGGAACTCATACTTATCGTAGCCCGTAAGAACGGCAAATCCACCCTGGGCAGCGCGATCGCGCTTTACATGCTGCTTGCCGACGGCGAAAACGGACCTGAAGTCGTATCTGCTGCAACTAAAAGGGATCAGGCGAAGATAATCTGGCTTGAAGGCAAGCGGATGGTTAAAAAGTCCCCGGTGCTTTCCAAACGGGCTAAAACGCTTGTAGGCGAAATAACCTGCGAAGCCAACGACGGAGTATTCAAGCCGCTCTCTTCGGAAAGTGACACCCTGGACGGACTTAACGTTCACTGTGCGCTGATAGATGAGCTGCACGCAATTGCTGATAAAAATCTTTATGACGTAATTATCGATGGCATGAGCGCCAGGGAGCAGCCACTGTCGATCATAGTCTCCACGGCGGGAACCCTGCGAGAAGGCATCTTCGACCTTAAATACGACGAATGCGAACAGATAATCAACGGATACGAGGATCCCAACGGGTACCATGACGAGCGGGTCCTTCCAATCATATACGAGCTAGACAAGCGCAGCGAGTGGCAAAATCCAACCTGTTGGAAGAAAGCCAATCCAGGACTCGGGACTATAAAAAGCATGGATATTCTTAAGGGCAAGGTCGACAAAGCCAAGACAAACCCGCTTCTGGTCAAGAATCTTGTTACAAAGGACTTCAACGTAAGGGAAACAACATCTGAGGCATGGCTGACATTCGAGCAGCTGAACAACACTGAAACATTCGACCTTGCAGCTCTGAAGCCAAGATACGGGATCGGGGGGGCTGACCTCTCGTCAACCATAGACCTTACATGCGGAACTGTCATATTTATGGTGCCTGATGACCCTCACATTTATGTCCTCCAGATGTACTGGATCCCGGAGGATATTCTTGAAGCGCGGGAACGTGACGACAAGATACCTTATTCCACCTGGAAAAGCATGGGACTTCTAAGAACCTGTCCGGGAAACAAGGTCCACTACAAGCATATTGTGGATTGGTTCAGAGAGATCCAGCAGGAACACGATATATACATATCTTTCTTTGGATACGACAACTGGTCTGCAACATACTTTGTTGAAGAGATGAAGGACCTTATCGGCAGTGAGGCAATGGAAGGGGTCGTGCAGGGGAAGAAAACGCTCTCATCTCCCATGAAGTCACTCGGAGCTGATCTGGAATCGAAGATCATCAACTACAACAACAATCCTATTCTCAAATGGTGCCTGTCAAACACTTCTGTTGAAGTTGACAAGAACGACAATATCCAGCCTGTGAAAGGCGGCAGCCAGAGACGGCGCATTGACGGAACGGCCTCTCTGCTTGACGCGTATGTGGCATTTGAAAGGCACAGGGAAGAGTACATGAATTTGATATGACGGGGGTGTTTCATTTGGGTGCAGTTAGAAAGATCTTGAATTACTTTACCAGATCTCCCACTCAAACTGTTTCAAAGCACGAGCTTATTGTTGAACGGGGAAACGGATTCTATAGCTGGAACAGGCAGCTTTATAAGAGCGATATTGTAAGAAGCTGCATCAGGCCGTTTGCAAGATCGATAGGGAAACTTAACGCAAAGCAGATAAGGGAGACTAAAGATTCTTTGATGGTCAATCCCGACCGTTATATCAAAATGCTGCTTGAGGAACCCAACCCGCTTTTGACGGGACAAATGCTTCTGCAGAAATTGGCTGTCCAGTATCAGCTGAACAACAATGCTTTTGCGCTGATCATCCGAGATGAGTTCGGATTTGCAGAGCAGATATACCCGATTTCTGCTTCATCGGCAGAAGCTGTTTATGGCAGTGACATGAAGCCATATCTGCGCTTCTGCCTGCAGAGCGGAGCGATAGCAACATTCCCATATTCAGACATAATCCACGTCAAGGACGACTTCTGCAACAACGACCTTTTCGGCGAAAGCAACATTGAAGTCCTGGCTCCTGTAATGGAAGTCGTCGGGACCCTAGACAAAAGCCTTATAGATGCGGTCAAAAACGGGGCAATCATAAGGTGGCTAATGAAATGGAGCGCTTCTCTTCGCCCGGAGGACCTGAAGGAAAAGGCAAGGGCATTCGCCAAGTCTTATCTTGATACGGCAGAAGAGGGCCTGGGGGTCGCCGCTACTGATGCAAAGGCTGAGCTGACACAGGTAACTCCTCATGATTATGTTCCCAATGCTGTTACTCAGCAGAATGTTTACCGGCGTCTCTACAATTATTTTCACACAAATGAAAAGATCATCAATTCAACCTGTGATGAAAATGAATGGAACTCCTATTACGAGCTTGTTATCGAGCCGTTTGCGCTTCAGCTGGCCAACGAGTTCACGCGCAAGATCTTCTCTTTGCGGGAACGAGGGCACGGCAACAGGATAGTATTTGAGTCTATGAGCCTCCAGTATGCGTCCATGGCTACCAAGCTGAATCTCTTGCAGATGGTGGATCGAGGGGCAATGACGCCAAACGAATGGCGCAAGGTTATGAATATGGCGCCGATCGAAGGAGGAGACAAGCCGATACGCCGTCTTGACACGGCAGTCGTTAAGGAAGGAGGAGGTGAAAACATGTGAAGAGTAATCTTGATAAGCTTCTGCAGATCCGGAATTTGAGCAACGGACATGCAGCTCTGTATTTCTACGGCGAGATCGTAGATGACTGGTATGGGGCCTGGAATGTTGAAGACCAGTATCCGGAAAGAATAAGGCAGTTTCTCAAAGAGGCCGCAGGGAAGGATCTTGATGTGTTCATCAATTCGCCCGGCGGCTCTGTTTTTGCGGCAATGGCAATAGTAAACATGCTCCGCAGACACGAGGGAACTACAACATGTTACATTGACGGGCTTGCGGCCAGCTCGGCAAGTGTCATTGCCCTGTGCTGCAATAAAGTCGTAATGCCGAAGAACACGTTCCTCATGATCCATAAGGCCTGGTCCATAGCAATAGGAAATTCTGAAGATTTTATCAGATATGCCGAGCTGCTTGAGAAATGCGACGACGGGATCCTTACCGTCTATGAAGGAAAAATGAGAAGCGGGATCAGCGTTGACCAAATAAGAACTATAGCGGAAGAAGAAACCTGGCTTACGGCGAAAGAGGCATCTCAGTATTTCGATATTGAGGTTACAGAGGCAAGCGTCAAACCCGCAGCGTTTGCTGTGGGAAAGGGCAAAATCAGCAGCGCTCCCCAGGCTGTCAAGGATGCAGTTGAACTGGCTTTGGAGACGGAGCGTATCCGGCTGTTAAATATGAGAAAGGAAGGCGATGTAAATTGACCAAAGAGCAGTATAAAACAAGGCGCGATGAATTGATGTCAGTGGCCAACAAGGCAATTGACGATGGGGATCTGGAGCAGGCAAAAGAGGTCAGGGGACAGATAGAGACCCTGGATGCAAGCTTCGAGGAGGAAGTAAGGGTTCGCGCTGATATGAACGCGCTTAAGGACAGGGCTGTCATCAATATCGAGGACAAAAGCATCCCTGCAAATAACGGGATAAAGAAAACGGTTCCTGGCATATCAGCCCCGGCGGATGAAGAGAAGCTTTACCGCTCTGCCTTTGCCCGGGCTATGATGGGACAGTCTCTTGATACGGAAGAACAGAGGGTATTCGACCTCATAAACCCTGGCATCAACAACGCGGCACAGACAAGCTCTGATCATCAGGTGATGATACCCACTACCTTGGTTGAAGATATCTGGAAGGAAGCGGCCAAGATACATCCGGTCCTCTCACTTGTAAGCATGACCAACGTAAAGGGCAAGATCGAATATCCGAAAGAAACCGGGACCGGCTCTGATGCGGCATGGTATGACGAAGACACTCCGGTTACGGATGGGACTGTTGCAACTGCCTCAATTGAACTGGATGGCTGGGAGCTGGCAAAGTGCGTTCCGGTAAGCTGGAAACTGAAGAAGATGTCGATCGATGCGTTTTTGGTCTATCTTCGCGACAACCTAGCCCTGAAAATGGGAGACGCACTTGCCACGGCGATCTTCAGCGGTAAGGGCAAAGCCGGCGAAGATGACGAATGGAAATCCGAGCCTCTTGGAATCGTGACGGCACTTGAGGCAGAGAGCCTCACTCCGCAGATAATCACATGGACTCCGACATCGGATCCCATCAACTACGCTAAGCTGACATCGGTCATGTCAAAGATGAAATCCGGATATGCGAGTGGCGCAGTTATTTTCGCCAAAAACGATTTTATCTGGAACCATCTCGCCAATGTCCTGGATGAATCAAAGAGGCCTTACTTCATTGCAAATCCGATCAACGGCGGAGTGGGAATGATGTTCGGGAAGGTCGTTTATGAGGAAGATGCAGCTCCGGCAGACGGAATGGTCCTTGCAAACGTGGCGCGCGGGTACAAGATAAACGCCCAGGAAAACGTGACAATGTACACTGAGGATCATATCAAGACGCGCATAACCGATTATATGGCGTATGGCATAATCGACGGTAAACCTATTTCGACAGCGCCATTTGTATACCTAAAAAAATCGGCGTAACCGTGAGCCCTGACTTTGCCGCGGTCAGTAAGGATGACCCGACTGACGCGGTGTTCACGGTAACAGGGGGAAAGGTGACGCTTACGGCCCTTAAAAACGGTGTGTCAACTGTAAATGCGGAGAATTACATTTATTCCGATGCAACAGACAGGCTGACAATTAAGGGTACTTATCTTGGTACGCTAACTGCCGGAGATAAGACTTTCACATTAGTTACGAATGTCGGAGACTTTGAAGTCGAGATATCGGTGGTAGACACCTCTCCAACCACTGACACCTTCAGCAAGGCGGCTGCGGATGACATCGCAGTTACAGTCACAGGGACAACAAATCTGATCCAGGTCAAAAACGGCAGCACTGTTTTGACCAAGGATACCGATTACACTGTGGCTGCCGGTGTAGTTACCCTAAAGAAGGAGTATTTCTCGGCTCAGGAAAACGGAGACGTTGTTATCACATTTGTAACCGGAGTGGGAAGTTTTACCTGCACCGTAACAGTGGGAGACTAAAAGAGGAAGGGCATTTGCCCTTCCTCTTCTTTTTAGAAAGGAGAGTGGCAAATGCCTCTTAATATCGAAGACATGAAGATATATCTGCGGGTGGACGCAGACAATGAATACAGCCTGATTGAAGCGCAGATGTCGGCCGCTGATAAGTACATATCCGGAAAGTTGAGCAAGACTCAGGTCTATTTGAGTACCGGCGAGGATGGAGTGAAGGTTTATGGGCCGCTTGCAGAAGATGTCCTTTACCAACAGTGCATAAAACTCATGGTTGCACACTGGTATGAAAATCGCGAAATAGTTACAGCAGTAGGATCAACTGGCATACAGCATACCGTGGACGCCATCCTGACGCATATTGAAGGCTGCGGTGACTATGTATGAACCCTGGAAAACTTGATCAGCGTATAACAATTCGGTATTTAAAAACAGTCGAAGACTTAGAGAACGAGGGAAATCCCCCGCAAAAAGTATTGACTGATCTTTGTACTGTCTGGGCGGAGTTTGGTAAACCAAAAACTACGTCAGATCTGCAGAATGGAGGTTTTTCTTCCGTTCTGACCCACACTGTAAACATCAGATATAGAGATGATGTGCAGATGAATTATCAGATATTTGTAGGGACAAAAATATATAAAGTGCTTCACGTTTATCATACGGGCCGTGAGATCACAACGCTTATATGTAAGGAAATCAGCCAGAATGATCAGGCTCTAAAAGAATTAATCAAAGTATATCGCAAGACCTCAGTACGATCTTCCGGAGGAGGCAGGGAAGAGAACGAAGTGTTTATTTGTCACCTTTGGGCAATTGTGACGGCGATCACCAGTGATGATAAATTTCTTGCGATGAAGGATTCAGAGGTAAGAACACACGAAGTTCGTGTTGTTTTAACAGATGAAGAGCCTCTGCAGTATGGCGACATTCTTCACTGGCGAGATATAAAACTTGATGTCAGAGGGCTTATTCCTGACCATGAAATAGGACTCCTTATAGCAGAATGCGTGTGTCGAAATGACTAAAGTTATTGTCTGTAAAGGAGAAAAGGAAGCGCTTGAAGAATTAAGAAGGGCCGCTGAAGGAGGCAGATTAAAAGATGCAGCACAAAAGGCGGTCGATGATTGCATTAAGATCGTGGCGGAAGAGGCAAGACGCAATGTTCCGATCGATACAGGAAGACTAAAGCGATCCATAAAAACCAAGAGAAGTAAAAATGTTACATGGGGAGCGGTATTTTGTGATTATCCGCAGCCCCAGCGTAAAAGAAAGAAGGAAGGGCAAAAGGAGTATTATGCTTTTGCGGTGGAATATGGCACAAAGTCCCGCAGTGCAGATCCTTTTCTTCGCCCTGCTGTTGAAAAAACAGAGGATGTTGTAGAAGAGAGGATGGGGAAAGTGCTGAAAGAGGTGATGCCTTGAGCTCTTTGGACATTATCATTGAAATTGACAATACCCTGAAAGAAATTTCGGGCATTACGGAAGTTTACGACCTGAAAGCACACAAAGATGCTGTCTGTCCATATATAGTCGTTGACCAGATAAGACGGCATGAAGGGCGCCTTATGGACGACTCAGAAAGAAAAAGTTTTGTTGACATTCATCTATGGACAGATCCAAGTTTCGTTGGGAAAAAGAAATGCTGCGAGTTTGAGGCACTGATAGAGGCAAAAATGAAGACGCTTTCAAGGGATTACTTCCTGGACGAAAGCGTCTTCATTATTGATGAAGAATCTTCTATGCCCCACCTCGTTATGACATTTCGTACCTACGACAATATTTAGAAAGGTGGTTGTAAGGAATGGCGAAAATAGCAGCAAGAGGCAGCCGGGTATATATCGAAATTGCAGGTGTGCCTACGCTTCTGCCGGCGCTTAAGGACTGGGCTCTCAATACAACTCGCGGAACGATCGATGTTTCCTCGATAGAATCTGACTGGAAGGAGTTTTTGGTTGGACAGGCTGTTGCCGATGGGAGCTGCAACGTCTTTTACGATCCAGACGATCCCGTTGCAGAGGTGCTTGAAGATGGCATCTGGGAAGGGACGCCGATCAAGTTTTACTACTACCCTCAGGGAGTCGGCAGCGGAAAGAAAGTATATTCCTTTACAGCAATGATCACGGGATGGAATTTTTCAGGTGCAACTGAGGATGCAGTAGGATCCGCTGTTACATTCCAGGGAACCGGTCCTGTATCAAGAACTGTTCAAGGCAAGTTTGCATCTCTTACCACTTCGATGGCGGGAGATAACAACGATATAACACTTGTTGCTAAGGCAGCAGGGACTGACGGCAACGACATCAAAATCAAACTGTTGGATCCTGCCGCAGCAAGCGCCTCGATGTCGATCAGCGTCACCAACAAGGTTATTACGGTTAATCTGGGGACAGATGCGACATCAGACATCGTAACTACAGCAGCAGGGCTGGTTATTGCCCTTAATGCGCACACTGATGCCTCAGCCCTCGTTACTGCATCGCTTAAGGCTGGAGAAACAGGGGACGGCATTGTTACGGCACTGACAGAGACTGCCTTGACCGGAGGTGAATAAGTTTGTTTATACGCCTGGCAGGAGAAGAGTATGAAGTAAGGTATCCCTTCTGGGCCTGTAAAAGGCTGGAAGAATCCATGCCCGGACGAACGATATCATCCTTTATCAGAGACAACGGCCTCAGGGCGGCAACAGGCGACATATCATACAGCGACATTGTTTCGCTTCTTTGGGCCGGCATACTCCATAACCAGAAAAAGCAGATTCCCGGCAAAGATAAGATAGCAATGCTGCTTGATGAACCTGACACTACCCCGATCTATGAATTTCTCCCTGAAATGTTTGACGAGCTTTGCCGATCCGTACAAAGCAAAGTCAGAGTCCCGGAAGAGGAAAACGAAGAAGAAAAAAACTAACACCGGAGGACACAGAGCTGGGGTTTCAGCAGTATCTGCTGTTTGCTCTGGGTCCTCTGGAACTAAGTCATGAGGATCTTTGGCACGTCACGATCGGCGAACTTAACGATCTGATCATTGCGCGCAGATATAAAGATCATCTTGAAATGCAAAAAAAAGCCCAGTTTGCACAGTGGCTGATGAGTTGTTGGGTAAAAAAAGCCCCATCTGTACAGGATATGATAGGGGTTTGGGATGATAAGCTCATGAGGCCCCTGGGGAACCGAGAAGCTTATGAGATAGCTAAGGAAAGAATCAGAAGCAAAAAAAGAAACAGGATCAAATAGGCGCTGCCTCTGTCAGGGGGCAGCGTTCGGCTTTATTTGAAGGAGGTGCGGACATGGCAGCAAAGCGCAAGCTGCAGTATGTTTTCGGTGCGGATATTTCTGAAGCTGAGAAAAATTTTAAAAAGATGGGAAATGTCATCGAGCGTACCGGAAAGAGGATGCAGAATTTATCCGGTACTATTACCAAGCTGTCTGCGCCTCTTATTGCGATCAGCGGCATAGCTACAAAGATTGCTCTGGACTATGACAACGCGGTTGATACTATTGCAGCAGGAACAGGCGCGACCGGGCAGAATTTAAAAAAACTTGAGCAGTCATTCAGATCTGTCGCTAAATCTGTTCCTCAGAGCATGGCCGAAACATCCAAGGTTATTGCAGATTTTAATACAAGGACAGGTGCGACCGGGAAAACTCTTGAGGCTCTGTCTGTTCAGGCGCTCGATGCGAGTAGGCTGCTTGGTGAAGATGTTAGTTCTGTAGTAGCAGAATCTACCAAAGCAATGAACGACTGGGGCGTTTCCCTGGATAACAGTTCGGGCTTCCTCGATAAAATCTTCCTTGCTTCACAGCAAACAGGCGTAGCAATGGGTACTCTTTCTTCTCAAATGTATAAATATGGTTCAGCGCTAAGGCAGATGGGTTTTGATGTTGATAGCACGATTGCCACACTTGCCGCATTTGAAAGGGCCGGCGTTAACACAGAACTTGTAATGGGATCGCTCAGGATCGCCCTGGGGAAGCTGGCAAAAGCGGGTGCAACCGATCTTCCCGGAGCATTAAAGGCAAGTATTGAAGCGATAAAAAGCGCAAAGACGGGCGGAGAAGCAGCTGCTATCGCTATTGAAACTTTCGGCAGCAGGGCCGGCGCTGACATGGCAGCAGCGATCCGTGAGGGGCGTTTCGAAGTAGACGAACTTGTTAAAGCTCTAATGTCAGCGGAGGGACAAATAGCCCGTACAGCACAGGAAACTGATGGTTTTAAAGAAAAAATGGGGCGCTTGAAGAATCAGGTTTCGCTTACGCTCGAGCCTCTTGGAACTGCCATTTTGAAAGTTGCAGAGAAACACATGCCTAAATTGAGCAAAGCCTTGGATAACATGAACCTTGAGGTAGACCAGAGCAAGGTTGAAATGGGCCTTCTAACGGCAGGTTTTGTTGCCGGAACTTTTGCTATAGGGTCATATATTGCTATCGTGGGAAGCGCAGTCAAAGCATTAGCCGGACTTAATGCTGTCCTTGCTGTATCCCCTGTCGGAGCAGCTCTTCTTGTCGGCGGAGCTGCGATCGGAACCGGATACATGTTAGGCAAAAATCTAAACAAATATGTCAATAGGAACAAGCCAACGTACACTCCATACGCGCCAGGTCAGGACAACACAGGGATAGGAGATCTGCAGGAAAAAATTAAAAAAGCAGCAGCAGGTGAAGATTTAAGAGCTTTTAATCTTGATTCTTTTCTTTCGTCATTGCCGAAGACAAAAAAAAATGAGTCGGGAAGAGGATCCGGAGCAAGCTCGAAAAAAGGAAAATCTTCCGCAACCGATGCCGCAAAGAAGGCGAGAGAAGCTGAGGAAGCTCTCGCTAAAGCGGCCAGGAAAGCCGGTGAAGAGGTCGCTTTTGCAATAGAGCGAATGGAAGCCCAAAAGCAGCTTTCTCTTGAAATAACGGATGCTGTGGCGCAGGGAGAAGCAAAATTTTATGAAGATATGGGATGGGAAAATTCCATGGGTCTGTTGGGCGATGAAGAATATTTGTTGCTTCTTAAAGACAGATTTATTGAGCTAAGGGGCGAGCTTGAAAAGATTGGCATAGACATGTCAAACATCGCCAACTGGAGCGAGCCAATGAAAGAAGCCTTCGCTGAAATTCAAAACAAAGGCGGAGATATCGCCGCAAAATCCATTGATTCATTCAAAGCTCAAATGGAATCAGGAACAATTACCGGAGCTGAGTATGAATCGATGCTTATCAATATAATGGACAAATTTGCCGAATATCCTGCGATTGTAAAAATGGCCCGAGACGAACTGGAAGCGTTCAGGCTTGGCCAGGCTTCGGCTCTTGCAACCACCGCCAGCCAGGTTAAAGCTGCCTGGGATGACATGCGTCAGTCTATAGCACTTGTACCTAATGCGATTGGAGATGCTTTTGTCTCGGCGATCCGCGGATCTGAATCTCTCAGCGACGCACTCAATAAAGTGCTTGCGGACATTGGTGCTGTCATTGCGAAGGCATTTATTATGAAAATGCTGTTTGGGTCGTCTGGCACAGGGGGAATTTTAGGTCCTATTATCGGTGGCCTGGGTATCTTTGGAGACGGTGGCGTCTTTGATCAGACCGGGGTAACTGCATTTGCTTCGGGAGGGATCGTAAACGGCCCTACCCTTTTTCCTCATGCAGGCGGAATCGGTTTAATGGGTGAGGCCGGACCTGAAGGAGTCTTCAAACTTAAACGCAACGGCAAGGGAGAACTTGGGGTAATTGCAAGCGATGAATCCTCTTCTCCTGTAATTATAAATGTCCTGGATAAAGGTGACCTGGAACAGGTTACATATGAAGCAATGAGCAAGTATCCCGGCTCTCAGATCGTGACAAACCATGTATTGAGGCAGCGGATCGAGCGCGGCAGTTTGGCATTTGGAGGTGCAGTACGATGACAGTACCGGCAATAACGAAATACAACGCTGCCGAATTGGCAACGATAAGCATACCCTCATACTCGGTTCTTGAAGTCAACCAGGAGGATATAGCGGTGGAATTTACATCTCCATCGCGATTGTCCCAATGGCTGTACGTTGATGCTTTCCTTGGGAACTCATGGTCATTAACCATCCATGCTATGACCGGCACAGAAGTAGCAACGCTGAAAACGTTCTGGGAAAACCACAAGGGACGGGTCATTCCGTTTAAATGGGTCAATCCTACTGACGGAACAACTTATTATGTCCGTTTCAGTTCTTCATCGCTGCTCTTCCAGCGTGTTTCAAAAACACACTGGAGCTGCTCGATTCTTATCAGCGAAGCGCATCCATTGGAGATAGAGGTTTCGGGGGTGTAATAATGAACAAGAGTGATTTTATATCCGATGCGGTTGCGCTCGATCTCGGCAAGAGCGGGGTCAAGGTTGCAGAAACGCTTGAAATAGAAGTTGACGGTGAATGGTGGAATCTTATAAATTCTTCTAAGTCAACATCATTGCCAGTCTTTGACCATAGGGAAGAAGCCCCTCCGCTGACGTCTGATGGAGTTATTGATGTTTCTGGAATGAGCAAAATTAGAGTCACAGAAAATGCAACAAATAAAGATGTTTATACCCCTATGTTTACCGCATTGTTTGCAAATGGTGATGAAGTATTTATCTATTGCTCATCACGTGGCATATATCCGTCCAATACAAGTTATTCTCTGCTTAAAATTAGAGGCATAAACAAGACACAAAATGTAACTTGGACTAAGGAGCATGTTATAGAAAAAAATGATAAATGTTATCCTATTTATTTTGATCCAATAATAAACGCCATTGTAATTACTTATCGTTTTAATTATTCGGGATCAAGAAGATATGCAGTTTTAGTGAATTCTGTAGGCACAACTCTTGAATCCCCTTATATTGCCACAACTGCGATAGCTTCAACAGATTTTTTCAAAACATTTAGTCTGCCAGAAGGACAAGGTAAGGTATATTCGATGTTTTGGACAAGTGGCGGGGCAATGAAAATTAAGACAGTGGCTCATGCAGTTGGGGATAATCAAGCGTCCAAAAGTGTCACTCTTTCTAGCAATTCAAGTGCCGTTACATTAAGTCTTGTCCCAAGCACCGCATTATTTTCGGCGGGTGCTTATATGTTTTATCTCAGACAAGCTGAGTCTGTTGGAATTGCTTTTCTCGATTCGGCAGATTCAAGAATTAAATATATTCTTGAATCTGAAAACTGGGGAACTTTGCATATTGTTGCAGACATAGGAGAGGGCAACACACAGCTTGACGGATTTGGCACAATAACAACTCCGCTCGATGGCGAGTTCTTTATGGCACATTTTAGGGAAGAACAAACTGGGAACTTAGGCAAGCCAGCAGGGTATAGTTTTCCTGCAAACATGGTAATCAACGGATTCACAAGAACAGGCGAAAAGAATTTTAGAATGTTCGGTTCTGTCGCATCAACGCTTTATGCCTATACCCTTGATCCAGACACGATGTCACTGACCTATGACGGCATAGTTACGGAAAACTGGACGGGTGGCAACGGAAAGCCTGTTATGCTTGAACATTCTGGTTCTTTGGAACTGATCAGCTTTGGAGATGTCAATCAGAAACTAATTCTCTATGACGGAAGCACTAAAACCATGGTCTGGCTTTGGTCTGATTGGGGAGCAACATTGTTTCCTGTTTATAATGAAAGCGCAACAACACGAATGTCTAATATATGCTGTTGTTCATCGCAACCGCTAATGTTTTTTGTAACATATAAAAATAGTTCAAACTTTGGAAAAGTAGAAACTTATACAATACCGTCAAGTTTATTCTTTTCATGTTCGACGACAGCAGAAGTTTCCGCGCTGTTCACCGTGGCAAGACATGGGACATATACTAACCCCGATGCTCCTAACCATGATCCGATGATGCGTGTTCAATCTGCTGAAGCGTCCTTAATGATGATTGAGAACGAAACCCATTATATTTTCCCATTCTGCGAATATAACAATAGCAACAACTCGTGGTTTATGACAGTTTTTGTCGGCATAAGCAAAGCAGACGTTACCCAAGTAACTAGAATATCCTATGTAACCTTGACAGGCAATAATACGACAGAAAGGGACAGTGTTTTTTCGATTGCGCCACAAAAGCAACTTACGAGGCACAAATATGAGCAAAGTACAATTGTAGATGACAGTACGAAAGATGGGCTGACGAGAATCACAAACGGATATGGGATACGTTATATGAGTCCCACTGGTTCTATTATTGCGGGCCCGATTGCTTCTCTTGGAGCAACGTCAAAGTATGATGAAACTATTGAGAATAACCCTAACTGGAGGCATTACGCAGTTACCTGTAACGACAAGGGTATCGGCATGTTCATCGCAGGGAAATATAGGACAACAGCCGACACGATAAGGATGACAGGGGCGTATTACGATGGCGCTAACATCGCAGGGCAAACCAATGCTCTAACAACTTCAATGCTGGTTGATAATATCGCCTTGGATTCTTGGAATGACGTTGCAATCATCACAGGTGCTATAAGTGGTGGGGAAATCCCTTACGTTAAGATCGGGGCTAGGTCATGGAACTCAAAATATGTCCGTGCATTATCTGTGAGGGACGGTGCTGTATATAACATGGATGCAGGAAGTCCCATTTTAGGCGGGGCAAGATATTTCTATCCTTGCGGTTCGACCATGTTTTGGATTTCAAACACAGGCTATGCCGAAGCCATGTCAACTGGTGCGACTTGGACAGCGGGGATGGGAGCAGAGGGTTCTATGGAGGAAGTCTCGCCGATAATCGTCAGATATAAGGAGAACACTTATATCCCCTATCCCTTCGCGCGGGAGGGTATAAAAGTCGAACTGTCTAACATCAGCAAAACGACAAAGGTAACGATCCCAGAAACCCAGACCGATCTGATCCGCACGATGATCGCAGGCGGAACAGACTTCCGCGGTTCAAGGTGTATTCTTCGAAGGCTTTTTCCCGACCACACGGAAGAAGGGTCGGACATCATTTTGCTTGACGGATATATCCAAGATTGGAGTTACTCGCCAGACAAAAAGGGAATACTGTTTACCGTATCAAAAACGCTGATAGATGTCGGCGCAACCTTCCCCAAACGCCTTATGAATATGGGATGTTCCCACGTCTTCAAGGGCGTCAGATGCGGTTATTTGGGTGCAGACGGCATCTGCACGAAGACCAAGACAGATTGTACTGCAAAGGGTTCGGTCAACAATTTCGGCGGATTCCCGTGGGTCGCGGCTCGACAGCGCAGGATTATGTGGCGATGAAATTTTCATGCCCATATTCGGAAGATGAGATCGTAGAACGGGCGCGGTCTTGGGTCGGAAAACCAGTTGCAAGAGCAACATGGAGGCAAGGTGAAACGTGTATTCATCTTGCTTCTTTTTCATATGGTTGGGGCGACCTCATACCCAACAACTGGCTTGCTTGGAGCATGGATGATTTAGCAAAACTATCAGGGTGGAAGATTATCGAACGTAATCCGAAGCGTGGGGATTTTGGGATATTTGAGATTCACGGCAAAGAGCATTTAGGAATATTTACAGGCAACGACACATTTGTTCATGCGGGGAACGTTACGTTTGTTGAAGCAAAAGCTGATAGGTTTATGCGGTATTTTAAGGGGGTGCTTACATGGCGATAACCGGAATGTTTTCCGGCCTGCTCGGATGGTTGTTTGTAGGAGCAGCTATCTACAGCTGGCTCATGTATAAAGACTACAGTTCGACTAGTTCGCCACAGGCTTCCTTTTCTGATCCCGGGGTTGGCGGAGGACCGTGGGCGCACCCGACAAGTTCGCAGACACCGATTCCGCTTGTCTTCGGAACGGCACGTTCAACGATGCCGATAATCCACTATCGGCTTGAGGGAGACCAATATCAGGATATGTGGCTTGTTTGTGCGGTCTGTGAGGATTGGAGTTCACTTGATCCCGACTATGCAACAGCAGTTGGGGAAGTGTGGCTCAACGACACGAGGCTTTCACGGTTCGCAAGATATACCGCTAATCCTGACCTCTATGACCGCGATCACGATTGGTGCAGGTTCTATCCCGTTGGCAGAGGATGCAACATCTATTGGAAAGCTGACGGAAAACACGTCTTCCAGAAAGAAGCGGTGCTTGATGTCCCCGCCGAAAGTTACAATCTGCAAGCCTCGCATGATGCAGGAAGCAATCCTATAAAATGCACCGTGCGCCTAATTCACCAGTTCAAAGAGGGCGGTTCGACACAAGCCTTCAAAGTTACGGTTTTCTACAGCACGGAAGTTTCTGGAAGCCCCGAAATAGTTCTGTTCAACGGTTCTGTTTTTAAGACGGCAACTCAGACCGTAGAAGCGGGGAAAGATTCTGAAACGATAAATGTTGCAGGGACACAGGAAAGTGTTTACACCGTGAATTTGCCTTACAAAGGAACATTCAAGGTCAAGGTCGAACTTGTGTCAACCTCCAATGAGGGACAGTTATATCTTGATTCCGTGGAGCTTGAGGACTCGGCCGTACAGAGCGAGACCGTTGAATCATACGGAACATCGCTTCTCGTTGTCCATATCCGAGACATTGATGGCACGTTTGTAAAGCCAACCGTCACGGGGATGGTCACGGGAGGACCGTCAAATCCAGCAGAGTCTTTATTTTGGGTGCTGAAGAACAAAGAGGTCAGCCTTGGGATCGGCGCAGATTATATTGACGAGATCAGTTTTACCGAAGCGGGAGCAAAATGCGATGAATATAATTACGCGTTTAACCGCGCTTACTGCGCCGTGTCGAATTTTGAAACTGTGATCCACGATATGTGCAAGTCTGGGCGTTTGCTCTTGGGAGAATACGGAGGAAAATTAGCCTGTGTATTTGACGAGGAAATTCCCGCTCTGAATACCCGTGTCGTGGACATGATGACGATGGCTGACAACGCCAATTATGGCGACACCTCCATGGGGAACATTCCGAACCGCTTCGTGATCAAGTACGTTGACAGTGCCGTTGAATCCACCGCACAGGACATTGTGCTTGAGGATATTGTTTTACAGCAAAAAGCGGGTGTGGTCAACGAGAAAACGATTGACCTCTACGGGATAACGACACAGGCGAAGGCTTGGGAGTTGGGTTGGTATCACGCATTGTGGGCGCAGGCTAGTAAATGGCTCGAATTCGACATGAAGCCGATCCTATGGGATCTGTCTCCGAGTTCTGTCATCACGACCGTAAGCACGGAAGACCCGTACTTGAACAATCGGGAGTGGATGCTTGTTGGGTTTGACGAAACCGAGCCGAACCACTACAGGGCAAAGGCGATCGAATATAAGCGCACAGCATTCCATCCTGAAGGATACGTGGAAGAACTGCCTAATGTTTATATCGAGGATTATGTTCCGACAGGAACGATAGGCGGTTCTAACGTGCCGTCTGGAACTATAGCTATCTCTATCGCATCAATTCAGCCGTTGCCGAGCATGGAATCACGCGTAACGCTTCAACTGGCAGGTGTTCCGACAAGTGCTGATTTTGTAAAAGTTTACCGCAGTTTTGACGGAAATTCTTACTCGCTTTTGACTGAACTGACTGCTACAGGCGGGACTCAATATTGCATCTACAATGAAAGCCAATCATGGACATTTGTCTGGTACAAGGCAACTATCCGCTCATCAAAGGGCGAGACTTCGCTTATAGGCGCACCTTCAGCACAGGCATATATCACAGGAGCAGAAAACACATTCCCAGGCTACGGCTTGGGCGCATACGGCAGACAGCCGTATGGCTATTAAGGAGGGATGATATGAGTATTTATATATGCGGTGCTTGCAATACAGGTAAAGCTGAAATTGCAAGAAAGATTACAGAGATAAATACATCCCTGCAGCTTCTTATTGATCCGGCCGATTCTGTATTTATCCCGGTGTTCGGAGTCGGTTTGGACAGAATATTTAGAGGCAGAAAATGGGAGGGTAAAACGGATGAAACCTACCAGGGCTTGTGTGAATATCTCAGTCTGTTGGAACAAGAAGATATCATCACCAATGAAGGTCCCCTTTTGCTTTTGTCCCACATGATGTTCTTCGGAGTGCTCAGCGTATTCAATGATGAACAGCGTAAAGGAATTTTGACTAGGTGCCTTGCCTTGCTTCGCAGGGGAAAGCACTTTATTGTCAGAAGATGGATTGAAAACGGGAATTTCAATGAAATAAGTGTAAGCCTCCAAAGAGAGTTCAGAAACGGAAGAGAAAACATCTTCACAATACCCCCTGCCACAGACTACGATTCAACAGTTGAACAGGCTGTCGAATATATCAAAGGAAAAATGGAGGTGAAGTAATGGCACTTTCCACAACAGCAAATTACAGCATTAGGAAGCACGATGCAGGAGATCTTAACTGGGACGTCGATTTAAACTGGAACATGACTGAAATCGACAAAAAGCTGAAACTCCTGTTTGCCAACTTTTTAACCTGTTCAACAGCGGCGGGAACAGCAGCAAAGGTAGTATCTTTTGCAAATTTTGTGCTTGAAGCAGGGTGCTTGATAGCGGTCAAGTTTACGAATGGAAATTCCGCAAGCGGGGCAACACTGAACGTAAACAGCACGGGAGCAAATGCAATACAGTATAACGGTTCTGCTATCCCAACAAATGCCATTGTGCCGAACGGGATTTATTTACTGGTCTATGACGGAACAAACTGGGCCATCCTGAATCCGATCACGTTATCCGACTCAATTACAGATGGAGAAACAGGGCTTGCCCCGACACAAAATGCGGTGTTTGATGCTCTTGGGCTTAAAGCTGACAAAACCTATGTAGATGCTCTTTTGACCAAGCAGGACACAAATGATGGAAAGACTTACAAGGCTGTGCCGTCTTTCACTGATGGTGTTCTATCTTGGACTGCGGAGGAAGTTGTCTAGTACCAACTGAGCAAAAATTAGAGGCCTTACAGCATAAAAACTAATTGGGCGGTCGATTATTCGACTGCTCTTTTTTGTGCACTTAAAAAGCTCGTTGATTCAAAAGGAGGAGATCAAATGAAATTCATAATCGCAATTGCAGTTCTTATTGTCATTGTTTTAGTTCTCGCTTGTTACCTCCAGGGTGAGATAAACAGATATTCATGAAAGAAGTTGATGCAAAAATGAAGATCCTTATCGATCCCGGACATGGCATACCCCACACCGGGGCCAAGGGACGCATATTAGGAATAGAAGAGCGAATTGCCACCCTCCGTGTGGGTCATGTATTAAAGAGCTGGCTGGAAGCACGTGGACATACAGCATACCTTACCAGGACAACTGACCAGTGCATTATTAAGTCAGATCGTTCCTCTGATTTGAGGGCAAGGGGAGTTATGGCGGGTCGTTTGCAGGTTCATTTGATGCTCTCGATCCATTGCAATTCAGTCGCTGATCCGCGGGCAAACGGCTGTGAGTGCTTTACCCTGCCCGGGCAGGATGCTTCGGATCTGTTGGCAGACGAACTTCTGAGGAGCTATCGAACTTCATTTCCCAACATAAGACTGCGGGCTGATCTCCGTGACGGGGACCTGGACAAAGAAGCGGATCTTCTTGTCTTAAAAGCAGCTCCCCCACGGTTGCCCAAAGTATTGTTTGAACTGGCCTTCTTAAGCAACCCGCAGGAAGAAGCATGGCTTGGCGATCCGGCTAATTATCCGGGTATTGCTACAGCACTCGGCAGGGGGATCGAAAACTGGGTGGCAATTACACGGTGAGGAGGTAAATAATGAGCCAGAGTGAATGGAACAACGCATGGGAGTCGCTCCAAAAAATATTGATTATTTATGTTCCGTACATGGCCGCTTCGCTGATCATTTCGCTTTGCGGTTACATAGAAAGACACTGGAAGAAGGAGCCGTTTTCTCTGGCCAAGCTGATCACGGGATTGGTGAGTGATTTGGTGTACGGTATGACGCTTGTATTAGGTGCACTCTGGCTCAGCCGCAATAATCATATCTGCGCAATGTTCGTTCTGTTTGTGGGCCTCTCTAGGGGGCGTAAATGGGCCGATGATTTGATAGACAAGATACTGTGGCAACGGTATGGGCAAGGCAGCTATTACGGCAGCAATCCGTTTGGCCCACAAAATAACTTGAATAATCTCCAGGGAGATGATTCTGATGGAAATACGAATAATGGAAATCAAGAGCTGGATCCGCGGGAATAAATGGGCGCTGCTGATCCTGATCGTAGCTTTAGCCGTCGGTGCTGCATTCTTCTATGTCACTCACAGGACAGTGAAGCCCGGACACGTGGTCCAGTTTCCAGCAGCAGCTATATCAGCAGATATATCCGCAGCACGCATAGATGAGCTTATCAAGGACATCAATAGTCAAAGATTCCAGGAAGAGGAGGTTGTTCGCAATGCGAAACGCAAAGCTGTTAAAGCTATTACTGATCTTGATAATGATGCTGTTGCCGCTGCATGGAATGCCCGCATCGGCGAATACAGGGAGTCCAGGCAAAATCAAAACGGCAGCGCAGGGAACGATCTTAACTGAGGGTGCCTATTTGGTGCCCCTCAAAGACGGCAGAGACACCCTGGAGCTTATAGATACCCAATCCGCTGAAGTTAAGGCCTTACAGGGCATCGTAGCGTCAAAAGATATTCAGATCGACAAGCTGATATCAGCTGTTGAGGATCTTAACAGGAATCGGATTCAGGAACGTAATGAATGGCAAACACAGGTCCAATCATTGCATGAAATAAACAATAAACTTGAAACGACACTCGCCAAAGAAAAGCATAAACGTTTGGCAATTGGCCCCTTTATTGGATTGGCACATACCGGCGAGGGTGTTATCGGAATAGGTATAACTTATGCCATTATATCGTTTTAAAGGTACAAAGAAGCCGTCGCTCTGACCGAGTGGCGGCTCTTTTTTTGTTGAAGTGAAAGACAGGCGAAAGACAGAAAATAAAAAACTCCGTAAGCGAATGCCTACGAAGCTTGTAATAGCCTGGAGCGGAAGACGGGATTCGGACCCGCGACCCCAACCTTGGCAAGGTTGTGCTCTACCACTGAGCTACTTCCGCAATATAGTTTTATAAGTTACTGGTGGCGGGACCCAGAATTGAACTGGGGACACACGGATTTTCAGTCCGTTGCTCTACCTACTGAGCTATCCCGCCATCTCAGTGGCGTTAAAAAGTGGCGGAGCTGACGGGACTTGAACCCGCGACCTCCGGCGTGACAGGCCGGCGCTCTAACCAATTGAGCTACAGCTCCACTTTTTACAGTTGTATGGTGGGCGGAATAGGTTTCGAACCTACGACCCCCTGCGTGTAAGGCAGGTGCTCTCCCGCTGAGCTATCCGCCCGCTTCGCAAAGTCGTACCGCATCTGCAACAACGTTAGCTATTATACTGATTTCGCCAGACATGTCAACAGTTTTTGAAATCAATTTTTCTGACCTTACTTACCTTCTGATGAAGAGAGCCTTTCCCCAGTCCGCTCCGACTCCGACCCAAATAATCGGAACTCCGGCCTCTTCTTCGATAAATTTTATATACTCCTGAGCCTGTATAGGAAGTGTTTTGAAATCGTTGCAGTAAGAGAGCTCTTCTCTCCATCCTTCAAAAGTTTTGTAGACAGGGCGTGCTTTCCAGGCATCACCGTTCGTTATGTCGAGGATCTTTTTTTCTTCTCCGTCGACATCGTATTCAGTACAGATCTTTAGTTCATCCACCCCTGTAAGGATATCGAGTTTCGTCAGCGCGAGTGCGTGCACCCCGTTTTCTTTCAACGCATATCTGAGGGCAGGCAGATCAAACCATCCGACTCTCCTTGGCTCCATAGTCACCCCTGCAAACTCTTTTCCCCTGTTTCTTATAAAAGCAGTCACGGCGCTTATTTCTTCCGTAACGAAGGGACCGTCGTCGTTTCTTGTCGAGTAAGCCTTGGCAACACCGATTATTCGCATCGGAGAATTCCACCTGAGGCCTGTACCCGTAAGCGCCGCCGCAGATAACGAAGATATCGGCATCACATATGGATAGAGACCGCGTTCAACGTCGTTGAGAGCTCCGTCGCAGGCCTCGAAGAGGATCCCTTGGTTTTTTGATACAGCCTTCTCAACTATCTCTTCAGGGTCACCTATGAAAGGTATCAGCCTTTCTCCGAGACGGATGCATTTTGCATAGAGTTCATCGGGATCCAGTGCCTTTTCCCCGTATATTTTTGTGAAATATTCGTTCTTTACATTCAGGTTCTCTTTTATTTTGTCGCGGAGTATGTCCGGATAGAGAAGATCGGCTACCCTTATCCCAATCCTTCTGTATTTGTCAGAACAGCTGTGTCCGAATCCCTGTTCGACCATTGTCCTGTTCCTGTTGTGACCGAGTATGCGGCCGTCAAGCACATCAAGTTTTTTATGATAGTCGAGTATAAAGTGACATGACTTGCTTATGGTAAGCCGGGCTTTGAGAACGCCTGCCTCTTTCAGCATCGCAATCTCTTCCGATACTTTTTCAAGGTCCAGCGTCACGCCCCCGCAGATAAGGCAGTTTTTGCCGTCATGGTGGATCCCGCTGGGCAGGTAGTTTACTCTGTATTTTTCACCGCAGGCAAATATTGTCCGCCCGCCGTTTGAACACCCCTGAAAACGGACAACGACATCAGATCTGTTTGCAATGAAGTCTATTATTCTTCCCTTGCCTTCATTGCCCCACTGAGTTCCAATGACCATGTTCGTCTCTGAGCCTGTCATCATTATTCTTCATCCTCATTTATCTTCAGCATTTCAGCCATCTCCGGAAGTGTGACCAGCCGGACCGGAAGTTTCGTGTATTCCTTGTTCAGCTTTTCAAGAAAGAGGAGGGTGGCCGGCCTGAAATGACAGATCACAATCATATCTCCACTTTTGAGTGTCGTTTTTACGATCTGGTCGAACCTTGCTCTTATTGAATCCTTGTCCGGTGTCCCGTCGAGGAATCCCCTGTTTCGCAATGCGATTATATCCGCAGCTTTGGCTGCGTCATAAGCAATGCTTTTGCCGGAAGTCCTGCTGTCGAGGAACAACAGTTTCCTCTCTTTGAGCACGTCTATTATCGGGACCATTATGTCCCATTTTGAAGTGGCAAGGGAACCTCTGTGGTTGTTTATGCCAATAGGCGAAGGAAGCGAGTTAAGGGCCTTGACCGTGACATCCCTTATCCTGTCCCGGTCCATTCCCTCGCCCACCAGGTATTCTTTGGAGTCCTTGTCTATCTCCGCCTGCATCGGCAGATGGAGCAGATAGGGTATTCCGGCTTTGTCAGCAATATCTGCTGTCTCTTCGGCGTACCTTGTGTAGGGAAGTATAGCCCATGTCAGGGGCAGGTCGAATGATGCGACTTTTTTTGCCATATCGATGGCATTTCCGCCATCATCGACCACTATTGCCAGAATGGGTCTTTTGCCCGGGGTCTTTTTGGGGGGAGCTTCTCCCTCGACTTTTATATCTTTGCTTATGACAGGTGGAACCTCTTTCTCTTCCTCCTGCGGTTTCGTGCCTGATATCACTTTGGGATCGTCTTTATCCCCCTTAAAGAGAGAGACAGCTTTCGCTCTGAAATGATCGGCAGTGGCCGATATGCTCTCTACTCTGCTGACTACAGCGGGGGAAAATTTTTCAGGATATGTCCGGCAAAAAACAAAGAGCAACACTATAGATAGGACTGCAAGCAAAGCCAGTCTGAGAAGACCATTTATAAGGCTCCCTTTGCTCTTGTAGTGGCGTCCCATCCGATCCACCTTTTCTACTTGGCTTGTTTTTTCTTCTTTGCAACTTCCTTGCGCAGTATTTCAAGCCCTTTCCCGAGCTGTTTGTCGTTCTTCATTTCTTTTGTTATCTCACCCTCAACCTTTACGTTGGGTTCAAGGCCCTTGTGGTCGATAACAAACCCGGAAGGTGTCGTGTAGCGTGCGATAGTTATGTAAATGCCTGAGTCGTCCGGCAGGTTGAAGAGTGACTGCACGGAGCCCTTGCCGAATGTCTTTATGCCGACTATCGTCGCCCTCTTGTGGTCTTTCAGGGCTCCTGCCAGGATCTCTGCTGCGCTTGCGCTTCCTTCGTTTACAAGAGCTACGACCGGCAGCTTGGTAGCTCTTCCCTCAACAGCGTACAGTATGTCATTGGCTTTTTCGAAACGGCCCTTCATCCCTACAACTACTCCTCCGTTTATGAACTGTGAAGTTACATCAACGCAGGAATTAAGAAGGCCTCCGGGATTATTTCTGAGGTCCAGCAGGATGCCTGTAGCTTTTTTGGATTTGGCAGACTTTAAGACCGCTTCCAGCTCAGCGTCTGTCTTCAGGTTGAACTGATTTATCTTTATGTATGCTATCCTTCCACCGAGCATTTCCAGCCTGACAGTCTTTATCTTGATTATTTCCCTTACTATTACAAACTCCAGTAATTTGTCTTCATCTTTACGTCTGACGCCTATCTTTACCGGTTTTCCGGCCGGACCTCTCAGAAGTTTGACGACCTCGTCGCTGGTCATCCCAATGACGTTCTTTTCATCTACCATCACGATCTCGTCAAGCGGCTTCAGGCCCACCCTGTCTGCGGGAGTATTCTCTATAGGTGCTATAACTATAGTACGTCCGTCACGGGAGGTTATGTATATTCCCAGCCCCCCGTACTCGCCCTCCATTTCAAGGTTCTCTTCCTCCAGCTCCTTGGGTTCCACAAAGCGTGTGAATGGGTCACCTACAGAGCTGACAAGGCCTTTCATGGCCCCGTAATACATCTTTGTGTCATCTATAGTGCCTTTTTTGTCTCCGTCGACCTGGTATGTCTCAAGAGCCAACTTAGTCTGTTTGATTATAGCGAGCTGCTGGGGCGAAAAGGGAAGCCCTTTCGGCCAGTCAGCGCTGATCGCCTGGGGAGTCATATATATACCTGCAGCTACCAGAAGTCCTAAAACAATGCCAAGAGCTACATCTCTGTATTTTTTAAACATTAAGACCACAAACCTTTCTTTGTGCTTGTATATGTATTTGTTACTGCAGGTATCTCATTGGATTGACAGCATCTCCGTTTACCCTGGTCTCGAAATGGAGATGGTTTCCGGTAGCGACCCCGGTGGCTCCTACCCTGCCTATAAGGCTGCCTCTGTTTACCTTTGCACCCTCTGTACATTCTATCCTTGAGAGATGAGCGTATACAGTGGTAAGGTTTCCCCCGTGGTCAAGGATGACCACGTGTCCGTAGCCGCTAAGCCATCCGGTAAAAAGGACTTCGCCAGTATCAGCGGCTTTGACCGGAGTGCCGTTAGGAGCGCTGATATCAAGCCCCGTGTGAGTGATTTTTGTTTTAAATATCGGGTGTATCCTGGTCCCGTAGGTGCTTGTTATAGTACCCTGCACCGGCCAGGCCAGCCTTCCGCCCCGGTAGTATACTGTCTGCGGTTTTCCGGGATGCTTCTTGGCAGCCAGTTCTCTCTTTTCTGCAAGCAGCCTCTTGACTGTAGCCTGAAGTTCTTTTGACGCTCTCAGGAGTTCATTCTGCTGAGCCATGTAGAGATCCTTATCCTTGCGTACCCTTGCAAGTATCGCATTGCGCTCGTTTGCCGCACCTTTCAGCTCATGGGTCTGAGTCTTCAGTTCTTTCCCGTGTGATTCAAGGTTGTTTTTCTGGGCTTTGAGCTTTTCCTGAGTCTCACTCAGCTCCGCTTTTTCCCTTTTAAGCTCATTTATCAGCTGTTCGTCCTGACCTGCTATCTTAGATAAAAGATAAGAGTTTGCCAGAGCATCTTCCGCACCCTGAGAGGACAGCAGAAGGTTGTACTCAGTCACCCCTCCGAACTTGTATATCGAGACCAGACGGTGTTTCAGAAGTTCTTCGACCTCTCCGATCCTCTTGTTTCTATCGACTATTTCCTTAGAAAGGCCAACGATATTGTTATGTATTTTCTTGATCCTGAGCGAAACGACATTTACTTTCTGCTGAGTTATTGTGATCTTCTGGCTCAGGACTTCAATTTGTTGGGTCACAGTCTTTTCTTTTTTAGTCGTCTCTGTCAATTTCTTCTTCGTCGTAGAGATCTGCCTCTGTATCCGATTGTACTCTTCTTCCTGCTTTTTGATCTGGCTGTCTAGGTCATCTGCCTTTTTTTCTGCCGCATAAATTAGTCCTGTGCTCAAAAAAATGAACACGGATACGGTCAGAAAGATTAGAAGAGAGAATTTGACAGGCCTTTTACAGGATAAATTCATTTTTGCCTCCTTATAGACAGCCCTAAAGCGGTCTGGACGCTTTCCTTATAAATTTCTCAACAGCCATGAGGCTGGAGATCAGGCTTATTGTCGCTCCGCAGCATATAAGCATAAAAGCAAGTTTCCCGGTAAGCCTCGCCGATTCTATAAAAGGAATGAATGGGAGCATCTCTTTAAGTCTTGCAATAGCTGTGTAATAAGTTCCTCCCAGCAGAAGGGAAGCCAGCAGAGCCCCGGTCAGGCCAAGGATGAAGCCCTGGATCACGAAGGGGAGGGTCACATAAGTTGATGTTGCCCCTACCATCATCATCACACCTATCTCCTGTTCCCTCGAATAGACAGATATCCTTATTGTGTTGAAAAGGACTACCCCGCTTGCCGCTATAGCGACCAGCAGCATCACGATCGAAAACTTTTCAACAAAACCTGATACTTTCGTTAGTTTTTCAGCAACCCGTCCGGCGTAAACGATATCCTCTATTTCAGGGACAGCGACGAGCAGACGCGCTGTTTCGGCTACATCTGAAGCCTTTCTCACCTTTATCTCAATGCTTTCGGGCAACGGGTTCTCTCCAAGCAGCATAACAGCTTTTGCCTGTTCTCCTATCCTGGAGCGGAGGCGTTCAAGCGCCATATCTTTTGTTATCAGTTTCGTCTCTTTTACATAAGGAAGCGCCTTGATAGCTTTTTCCGCTGCCTTAACGTCAGCTTTGGGTTTTAGGTAGGCCTGGATCGTCATCTGGTTTTCAAGAGAACTGACGATATTCCTTACGTTAAGCACAAAAAGGGTGCTGGCTCCTATTATGAAGAAGACAGACATGGCAGTAAATATTGTAAGCAGGCTCATGCCCCAATGGCGAACGATAAGCCTCCATCCGTCCCTGCACGCATATCTAACAGCTGCCATGAAGTTTATACCCCCCCTGCTCTTCGTCCCTTACGATGCGTCCTCTGTGTATCTCTATGACCCGGTGCCGGTAAGTGTCAACAAGGTACTGGTTATGCGTCGCCATCATCACTGTCGTTCCTGCCGCGTTTATTCCAAGTATCAGCTGCATTATCTCATCAGCTGTATGTGTATCGAGGTTTCCGGTAGGCTCGTCTGCGATCAGAAGCGAAGGACTGTTTACTATAGCTCTTGCAATTACCAGACGCTGCTGTTCTCCTCCTGAAAGCTGCGGCGGGTATAAATTCCTCCTGCGCCAAATCCCTACAAGCTTGAGGACTTCAGATACCCTCTCAGTGATCTCCCGATGGGAAAGTCCCATGACTTCAAGAACAAAAGCAACATTCTCGTATGCTGTCAGGTTAGGAAGAAGAAGGAAGCTCTGGAAGATGACTCCTATGTCCCTCCTGAAAAGGGCCAGATCGAATCTGTTGATCTTCCTGAGAAGGTTTCCCCCTACGCTTATCTGCCCTCTGGTTGGGATGACCTCGCGCGTAATACAGCGCATAAGGGTCGTTTTTCCTGATCCGGTCTCCCCGACAAGGTAAACGAACTCCCCCTTTTCAACCTGCAGATATATATCTTCCAACGCTAGTATGTCGGGTTGGAATATCTTTGTAACTCCCGAAAATTTAATTTCCATGTCAGCAGAACTACCTCCTGCGGAGCGCCCATGCCTGGGCCGCTGCGTTAACTATCTCTTTCCATGTCAGTCCGAAATACTCCCGGAGCTCTTCAGGTGTTCCGCTGTGGACGAACTGGTCGTCTATCGCGACAAACCTTACCGGCACCGGGTAGGTCCTGCAAAGGCACTCTGCTGTTGCGCTGCATAGACCGCCTATATAGCTGTGCTCCTCTGCTGCAACGCAGCAGCCGGTCCTTCTTACAGAGGCGAGGAGAGCCTGTTCAGGGAAAGGCTTCAGGCTGTAAAAGTCGAGTATCTCGATATCGATCCCCTGCTGGTCCAGTATATCAGCAGCCTTAATGGCCTGATGGGCCATAATGCCGCAGGTGCAGACTGTGACTGAGCTGCCTTCGCGTAAAAGCCTTGCTCCTCCGAAGCTGAAATCTCCATCAGGGTCATCGTTCAGCTGCGAAAGCGGAGTTTGTCCAAGCCTGATATAAACAGGGCCTTCAAACTTGCGCGCGGCATCTGCTATGCCCCTGACTGAATTTCTGTCAGAAGGAACAGCTACACTCATATTAGGCATTGCTCTCATGAGAGACAGATCCTCTGTCATTATTCTCGAGGCTCCCTCCTCACCGCAGGAAAGGCCTCCGTCAGGCACGGCTATCCTGACAGGCAGCGACGGAAGCGCAAGCGATTCTCTTATCTGTGAATAACTCCTGCTCAGGATTTTTGAAGATTTCCCTGCTATCCATGGCTTTTTACCGTTCAGTGCAAGCCCCGCTGCATTGAGTATCATGTTTGGATCTGACGCAGAGGACACAAAGATTTTTTCCTCGGGCAGATCCTTTAAAGGACCCAGATCTATGTCCATTTCCTGGACAACGAGAATGAAATCTTCGTCCTCAGCAAACGAAACAAGATATTCACAAAAATCGCTCCATGTACATGTTTTCGTCCTGTCATCCATTTGATTTACCCTCCAGCTCTTCCAAAGCCCTGTCCATTGCTTCAATGCTCAGTCCCTTTTTTGTTCCGGTATGACCGCTCTCTGCAAATGAGAGTCCTTTTCCGTTCCTTATTGAGGTAAAAATGGCTGTTGGATCCGATCCTTCAGCATCGAGAATGCCAAATATCTCTTCCATCGAGGCAAAATCGCTTCCATCCATTTTAAGTATTCTCCACCCGTATCCGGAAAGGCGATCACTGCACTTCACCTGCAGGTCATTTGGATCAGATACGTCTCTGTGTTTATATGCTGCGATCACAATAATGTTTTTGATGTTCTTCTTAGCGCATCTTTCTGCCTCAAGAAAAAATTCCTCGCAACCGCACTCGCTCTCCTCCAGGAGACAAAAGACCCTTGCGTTGAGGCCTTCGATGCTTAGAGACTGGGCAAGAGGTGCAGCGATCGCAAGCTCGGTTCCTGATGTAACACATGGTGCATCTATTCCCGGTGTCCTTCTGAAATCCGGCAGGGTCTGGAGCATGGCTCCCAGTCTTCTGTAGTGCCAAAGTTCTTCCCTCCCGTAGTATCCGCGTCTTGCCAGTATTGAATAGAGGGCAGGCACGCCATCTTCCGTCCCGAGGATAAATCTGTCCCTGTCATTCCTCTTCGGGTTCTGTGCAAGGAGAAGCATCTCTTCCCAATAGAGATATACAAGGACATCGGATATAAGGAGAGGAAATTCAAGGGGACCTGACCGTGCGACACCTACCATCCGCACGATATCTTTCCTTACTTCAGAGGCTATCTGTTCCAGTTCATTTATCCTGGTAATTTCCATAAGTTTCTCCCAACACCGTGATCAGTCCGTCTTTGAATGACCCGGCCACTTTTTCTGCTGTATCTTCAAGTATACCTGCTTCAGGCAAGGACGAAAACTCTGCTCCTGCTGATCCTATAACCGGAATATCCCATTCCTTGCAGAATGAGACTACCTTTGGATCATATGGGGCTCCGCGAACAGGCAGTCCGGCAATAAATGAAAGGATGATGAAATGCAGCCTCATGCCGATGGCACAGCAACTCCTGCTCATTGTATCTTCAAACTGAGCCAGTGTTTTAACAACAGTAATTTGATCTAATTTTAAAGTACGTTTGTAAATGTACTTTTCGAACTCTTTAAGGTCATCATCCGAAAAAGCTATCGCCGATATTTTCAGGCCTCTTTCCTCCGCTGTGCTTATCGCGGAACTGACAGCCAGCCTTGAGACCTTGTCATAACCGGTGCGAAGGTTGAGTAAAAGCCTGTCGCCTCTCTCAAAATCTCTTTTTACCTTCAGCGACATTACCAGATCCGGAGACTGTGTGCCGAAGAAACCCCAATTGTTCAGTATTCCAAGGGAACTTCTGTTCCTGACGTTTCTGTAAAGGCATCTGCTGAACGAATTTTTTGCAAAATATGAACCAAGTGCGGTATTGAGCGGTCCGAGCGACTGTCCCACCGCCCATGTCTTTACAGAGCATATACGGGCCATCTGGGCCAGAGACCAGTAATAAATGCATGATCTGAGACTTGTCTGGTCCTGAAAAAGACCTCCTCCGCCAAAGAGCATGGTATTTGATCCCTTAAGTGCCTTATGGATCTCGGACAGTTTCCATCTGTCAAAAGCACTGACTCCAAGTGATTTTTGGGTGCCTTCCGGGTCAGCAGAAAGAACAGCGATCCTCTCCCTGGGAACTCCGTTGCTCTCAAGCAGCCTTACACAAGCTTCTGCCAGGAGTTCGTCACCGAGGTTGCCAAAGCCGTAATAACCGGCCAGCAGGACATCATATGCTCGATTCAACTGTGGATCTCTCCGGTCAGGTTTTTCGACATCGGGATCACTGCGTAATTTATGACGGCAACTGCTATTACACCTATAAGAAGCCCCAGCCACCATCCATTGAGAGTCCTTATAACGCTCAGTGAAAGCAGTGTATGGAAATGGCAGAAGGTGTTTACTGCGGAGCTGAAAGCCAGTACTGAGACTATCCTCACAGCCTCGCGGTAGCCGGGTATCCATCCTTTTCTGACTACATACCAATAAAACACAAGTGCGGGATATCCGATAAGGAACTCTTTTGTCCTGGGCCTTACCAGCAGGGTCCTCTCGATGAATTCACGGAAAGCGACCTCCCAGGCCGGAACGTTGGAAACATTGTCGCTTCTAAGCGCCATTATGAGCATTGCAAGCATCATTATGCCTATCAGAAAGAGTTCCCCCCAAACCGCAGGCCTGTTGATGATCTCAGGCAGCGATTCCGGGTGCACCTTCCTTCGGAGGTCATGGATCAGCACAAGGAGTGGAGGCAGCAGCAAAGTCAACTTGACTCCTGAGAAAGGAGTCAGCCTCAGCGCAGCCATAGTTGTTCCGTAAAAAGCGGCAATAGCCAACCCTCCGGCTGCAACAATGAAAAGTCCTTTAATGGCTCCTATAACGGGTTTTTTATAGCTCTCAAGAGCAGAGAGGGCTGCTTCTGACGCAGCCAGCGCTCCGCATAAACCTCCGCATACACGTGCGAGCAACGGGATTTTCCACATCCCCACAGACATCATCAAAGATGCAAGGATCAGGAAAGAGAGGGCTTTGATACTTACTCTCTCATCTTCACCGGTTTTGAGGCGTACTATGTAGAACCAGCTGCAAAATATCAGGGTGATCCCGCATGCCAATGCGCCTGCAAGGCTGTCGGGCCATGCTGTGAGATTTGCCGGCCATCCAAATTCGTAACCGCGGGCCTTTATCGATCCGCCCGTAAACTCGAGGTCTTCTTTAAAAACCTCTAACCTTCCACCCATGTTCAGGTCATAAGGCCTTACCATTATCAGCCTCACTGAACGTTCATGGACAGCTCTGACAAAACGCTCGGTGATCTGAAGCCTTGATATGCTCCTTGATATAACTTCATCACGTGTAAGGCTGTGAAGCGGTATCACCATCGGATACATGGCTTTTGCAAACCCCGCGGCTCCTACCTGTTTAATGAATTCTGTCTGGGAAAAAGTAATCTCTTTTCGCTTCATGACCTCTGCAAGCAGTTTGTGATCAGGATAGCCCGCCATTATCATGCCTGAAGCAGTGACATTTTTTATGTCGCTGTAGACCGAAGTCAGATAGTCGAAAGCGGCGGCAGTATCTGCAGCGCCTGATGCAGGGCAGGAACCCGCCCTGAAAAGGACAGGAATACTGTTCTCCCGGCAAAAATCAAGAGCATAGAGGTCTGGGACAAAAGATGAAATTTTGAAGTCAGAGGTGTTTCCGGGAAGTATTATTGCGGCTTCAGGTCCGATCTCTGTCATTTCTACAGCGGGCATCTTCAGCTTCAGGTATTCATAAAGAGTTACATAGTAAGGAGAAGATCTGTCCATAAGTATGACAGCTCTGTCAGGCAGTATTTTTTCTGAACTTATCCCGAACTGCTCTGCAGGACCATACTTGAAAGAGATCGGGTTTATGAGTGAGAGCTCCTCGCCCGTAAATTCAGAGACAGAGAGGCCAATGACCCCCAGCCGGTTTATTTCTTCCCAGATCTTATCAGCAGGAGAATCACTCTGTACCGCAAGGGTCATCAGATCCCTGAATTCCATAGCGAATGCGACCGTCTTGTTAGACTGTTCAGCCCTAAGCCTTGGGATCATACCCAGACATGCCAGAAGCATCGCCGCAGCCATTGCTGTCATTATGATTTTTCTGGCCTTAAGATCTATCATGACATTTTCCTCCATTGTTCAGAGAGAGGCCACCCGAGATCGGCAAACATCCTGCTCAGTCTCTGGAGAGGGAGTCCAACAACGTTGAAGTAGCACCCCTCGATGCTTTCTACCAGGAGCATGCCCTGTCCCTGAATGGCATATGAACCGGCCTTGTCAAAACTTTCCCCGCTGCCGACATAAGAAATGATCTCTTTTTCGTTAAGCGGCCTGAATTTAACATTCGTCTTTTCCGCCTCTACCAGTTTTCTTCCATCCGGAGCAATGAGTGCGACACCCGTTATCACTGTGTGCATCTTTCCCTGCAGCATTTCGATCATGCTCAGAGCACCCTCGTATCCTGATGGTTTGCCCAGGACATGATCTCCCGCTGCCACTACAGTGTCAGCACCTATGACCCAGCTGCCGGGGAATTCGTTGTAAACGGATAAAGCCTTTGTGTGAGCAAGCCGGCAGACCATTTCTTCCGGGTTTTCACCCGGCACGGCAAGTTCTTCTGTCAGCGGCACCTTTACCTTTATGTTCCAGCCCATTTCTCTGAGGAGCATTTGTCTCCTCGGGCTTCCTGAAGCCAGGATAATTTCCATAGTCACCTTGAGGCTACGATACCCGCTACAGCCCCGATAAGCGTTCCCAGATTCATTTTGAGGGCAAACTGGAAACCGAACCTCAGCATGATCAGGTCTACCTGTTTGACATCTATCACAAAATCTATCACATTTGAAAAGAGGGCAGCTGAAGCACTGAAACGCTGAAGGAAAATGCCCAGCCAAGTACCGAGTATAAGAAAGAGAAAAATTATTCCCCATCTCAGTCTGCCCGATTTAACAAGAGCCATCACCACACCCCCAGAAATGAAATAATTACCGACAATGAGCCAAGAACGAGACAGTATATTCCAAAAATCCACCATTTTGAAGCTATAACCAGCTTCCGCAAAACAAACAATGAAACAAGTCCGCTGACAAATGCTGCTGCAGCTCCCAAATACCAACCCTGAGGGAGTGAGGAGATGAATACGTCAAATCCTCCGACTTCTCTTGCCTGCAAGAGCGCTGCGCCCAGTATAGCCGGTATGGAGAGGAGGAATGAAAACCTGAAAACTTCTTCCCGGCTTATTCCCGCAGCTGTCCCTGCCATCATAGTCATTCCCGAGCGTGATACACCAGGCATCACAGCGATGCCCTGTGCGATACCGACCCAAAACCCGTCAAATGGCGATACCCTGCCAAGCCCTTTCCTGATAAAACGGCTTGATATAAGCAATATACCGGTAAAGACCAGACCAAAACCTACCATGAGAGAGTTCAGCATAGCTTCTTCTGCAAAATCTTTGATCAGCATCCCGATCACACCTGTTACCATGGTCCCGATAAATACGGCCCATCCTACCGACCATCCGGGAAGACCCCGCTCTTCCTTTGAGAAAATACCCGAGACCCATTCGCTGAACAGCTTAATGATATCATTAAAAAAGAACAGAACTGTTGCCGTCATGGTAGCCACATGAAGCACCAGATCATAAGAGAGAGGCGGCATCTCCACCCCTAAGAATATCTTTGCAAGGGCCAGATGCCCTGAGCTGCTTACCGGGAGAAATTCTGTAAGACCCTGGATAAAGCCTAATAGCACTACGTTATGATCCATACAATGATGCACCTCTTCTGATCATTCGCTTCATATGACGCATAGTTAAGGTCAGACTTGCCTTTCGATCATTCCAAAATTATGATCCGTGAAATATTTGCCGGAGCCTACTCTCCGTGGCTGTGCATGCGTTCGATGTCAAAAACCACCATGGCGATGTTATGCGCGTGGTCTCCGACACGTTCAAGATTACTGAGGATATCTATAAATATGACTCCTGCATCAGGACTGCATCCTCCTGCGTTAAGCCTTGCAATGTGCCTTGCCCTGAGCGTCTTTTCCATGTAATCTATCCTGTCCTCAAGATCCAGCACTTCCTTGGCGATCTTGGGATTTTCCTCTTCGAGTGCCTGAACGCTCTTGGCGACAGCTGAAACAACGAGATCAAACATTTCTTTGCACTCTTCCAGCGCCTTGGGAGAGAATTTCAGCTTGTGATCCTGCAGGAACTGATACATCTCTACCAGATTGGTAGCATGATCTCCTATCCTTTCAATATCTCCCACACCGCTTATGCATGAGTTCAGGATCATTGAAAGGTCTGAAGAAAGACCTGCCTGGCCAACTTCTGTTCCATATCTTACGATATCATGCGTAATTTCGTTCACGTTCCGTTCCATCCTGTCGATCTCTGCTACAAGCTTTTCGTTGTCGGAAAGGAACATAGTTCTGCATGCTTCGATCATCCTTAAGGAGGATATCCCAAGGCGTATCATCTCCTTGCGCACTGCATCTACTGCAGCGGCACGAGATGCCGTGATGAGCGTCCTGTTTAGGAACAATGCTCCAAGGACCTTCTCGTTCTTGTCGTCAGGGAGAAGTTTTCTGATGAACTTCGCGTACTGGGTCACAAAAGGGAGAAACATGAATGCGATTATAACGTTGAAGATCGTGTGGGCGTTTGCTACCTGGCGTGATATATCCGATGCAGTGCTCTCTATAAAGGAAGTATAGAAAGGCAGGATCATCATTATTGCGACCGTTCCAAGCACTTTTATCATTACGTGAGCGGCGGCAGCCTGTTTTGCTGACCTGTTTGCGCCAAGCGACGCAAGGACGGCTGTGATAGTCGTACCAATGTTGTCTCCCAGAATGATCGCTATTGCGGTCTGGAGCGGAACAATACCCTGAGAAGCGATCGCCATCGTAAGACCGACAGTAGCAGAACTTGACTGAACCAATAAAGTGATCGCAAGACCTGAAAGGAAGGCCAGGAAGAGGTGGTCTCCAAAGACAGTAACTATCTCAGGTCGCTGTTTGAGGAAGGCAAGAGGTTCCTGCATCATTTCCATTCCTATGAAGAGCAGTCCGAAACCAACAAGCCCTACACCTATCTGCTTGTGTCTCTTCTTCTGGCACAGGATGCAGAGACCGGCTCCTATCATGGCACAGACATAAGCCACGTCAGTTATCTTGAATGCTATCAGCTGAGCTGTAACTGTTGTACCTATGTTTGCTCCGAGAATTACACCTATCGCCTGCGTAAGGCTCATGAAACCGACGTCTACGAAGCTGACCACCATGACTGTTGTTGCACTGCTGCTTTGAAGTATACTTGTTACTGCTGTTCCGAGAAGCAACCCCTTTAGTGGAGTTCCGGTGAGGGATCCGATCAGTTTTCTCAGCCTGTCTCCTGCAATTATCTGGAGTGATTCCCCCATGATAATTATTCCGTAGATCAGAATCCCGACTCCTGCAAAAATCTGCAGCAATGAAGTAATTGACATCATATCTCTCCTCGGATATCAGCGGTCGGTCAAGCCCGCCTGAGTCTTTTATTCAACAAATGTTATCAGCGGAACGATCACAGGGTAGTTTCGGGAGACCTTACCAAAAACATCCCTGATCCTTTTACGTATTTCTGTTGGCAGTGTCTCCGGTTTTGCCCCCGGTGTGCGGGCAAACTGTTCCAGTCCCATTTTCACTGCATTTTCAAGTTCCCTGAACGTGCTTCCGTCTTCGGTCGAGAAGACACTGCCCTTGGTCTGAATCTGGATCGGTGCTGTAAGACGGGATTTGGAGTCAAGCGTTATAGATATCGCTACTATGCCATTTTCAGAAAGCTCCCTGCGCTCACGCAGGAGTCCGCCTTCGAATTCGCCCAGGGCTATGCCGTCTACCAGCACAGCACCCGCCTGGACCCTGCTTTCTACAGAAGCGTTGCTTTTGCCTTTGAACTTAAGAACGTCGCCGTTCTGCATTACAAAAACATTTTTTGATGCAACACCCATCTCACGGGCAAGCTGGGCATGACGAACAAGGTGCCTGTACTCTCCGTGAACAGGAATAAAATATCTTGGTTTAAGCATGCTCAACATGATCGTAAGCTCATCGCGGGCGGCGTGACCGGAAACATGTATTTTCTCCCCACGCTCATAGATGACCTCGCAGCCGCAGGCAAAGAGCCTGTTGACTGTGTGGCTTACAAGTTTCTCATTTCCCGGGATCGGTGTGGCGGATATTATTACAAGGTCTTTCGGACCCAGCCTTACCATCCTGTGGGTCCCCCTGCTCATCATCACAAGTCCGGAAAATGGTTCTCCCTGGCTGCCGGTAGTTAGGATGACCACCCTGTTTCCGGGCATCTGATCCGCTTCCTGTGAGGTGATGATCAGGCCTTCAGGTACGTTTATGTAGCCAAGATCTATCGCAAGTTCAACGTTTTTGATCATGCTCCTGCCGGCCAGGACCACCTTGCGGTTAAACCTTCCGGCAGCGTTGATGACCTGCTGTGAACGGTGCAGGTTACTGGAAAAGGTTGCTATAACTATCCTTCTGTCCTTGTGAATTCTGAAAAGACGTTCAAAAGTCTGCCCCACCGTCTTTTCAGAAGGAGTTATACCGTCTTTTTCAATATTTGTGGAATCAGAGAGCATCAGCATAACACCCTCTTTTCCAAGAGAAGCAAATGAGCTGTAGTCAGTTCCGACTCCGTCTATGGGTGTTGGATCGAGTTTAAAATCCCCTGTGTGGACTATCATTCCCATTGGTGTGTGGATGGAAAGGGCCAGCGCGTCAGGTATGGAATGGCATACAGGTATAAACTCAACAGAGAAAGCTCCGGCCTCTATAATATCCCCGGGGCATATTTCCCTGTACTTCGGCTTGTAGCTCGTCCTCGCATCTTCCATCTTGTTCCCTATCATGCCTGCTGCCAGCCTCGAACAATATAGCGGCACGTCAAGACGTGGAAGAATAAACGGAAGAGCTCCAATATGGTCTTCGTGTCCGTGTGTTATAAATATCCCTAATATCTTATCTTTATTTTCTATCAGATACTGAACGTCCGGGATGACGAAATCGATCCCGAGCATGTCTTCTTCAGGAAATTTAAGGCCGCAGTCTACTATGATAATGTCATTATCATATTTGAAAACTGTAAGATTCTTACCGATCTCCCCTAATCCTCCAAGCGGGATAACGCTAAGTTCTCCTTTGCTGCTGCTGATCTTCTTTGTTCTATTATCTCTTCTTTTATCCATGGGCATCTAAAAACAACTCCCCCTCAGCTTATTATCGTACCACTTAATACCGCTTAGAGCTATAGGGCTTTAAATATTCTCAACACTTTAATTGACCCTCCAAAAAGTTGACGCGCCTTCTATTTCAAAGTTATTGTTATTCCGGCTTTTTTCTGCTGATTTGCAGTTGCATCATCAGGTTCTATCTATATCAAGGGACCTCATTTTTCTTGACGGGTGTTCCCATGACAATATCCCTCTTCAACAACAGCCGGGTTGACAATGCTCAAATATCCGATATAATTTTCACTTGTCATGTCAATGCCGAATATTGACAGGTCGGGCCATTTTGGGGTATGGTGCAACGGCAGCACGCCTGACTCTGGATCAGGTAATCTAGGTTCAAATCCTGGTACCCCAGCCATATCATCAGTGATGTGGTCCCTTCGTCTAGGGGCCTAGGACGGCGGGTTCTCAGCCCGTTAACAGGGGTTCGAATCCCCTAGGGACTGCCAACATATAAAAAGCTGAAGCCGGGACTTTGTGTCCCGGCTTCAGCTTTTTGATTTTCTTACGCAATAAACCCGGAAAGAGCTCTTTCCGGGTTTATTAATTATTCTATCTTTCTATCAGGATGTATTCCTCGTCCAGATATTCGGATACCGTTTCGATCAGTTCCTTTTCCTGTTCGGGCAGGAAGGTAAATGGCCATAGAGGCATATTGCCGTGGAAAATGGCGTATATCTTCTTCCCCTTGTTGAGGATGATGCGCGCATCGCTTACTTCATCCCATGAAGCACGTTGAAGTTTCCTCTGTCCCCAGAATGAAGTTTCTTTTGTTACACCGTTCTCGTCAATGTACATCCTGCGTTCGTAGCCTGAGACATATATCATGACGGCTCCGACAAATATCGGAATTATGACAGTCCTCATGGGACCTCCCGAAATGAAGCTGCTCATTCCGAAACCGGTAAAAAGTATCCCGGTAGCAGAGGACAACAGCTTTGCCCACAGGGGAAGCTTCGTCCCGGTAACGCCCTGTACAGTTTTTGGCATTTTACTTCTGGGCGGCTGCGGGGGCCGGGATGCCTCCGAGATTTTCAAGAGCTTGTTCATCTATGCTGACTTTGAACTTTGCCTCAAGTACCTTAAGTTCCTTCTCCAGATACTCTCTCTGAAGTTCCTGTACAGCTCTCTCTCCGGATTCATCAAAAGAAAGCTGCCTTCCGGAACGGCGTTCTGTGACTTCAATGATGTGCCATCCGTAATCACTCTTGACAGGTCCTACAAGTGAACCGACCGAAGCTCCGTCGATCGCTGCTTCCACAGGTGCGACCATCATGCCCTTTTCGACCCATCCAAGGTCTCCGCCATTCTTCGCGCTGTTGGGGTCCCGGCTGTATTCAGAAGCGACCTTTGCAAAATCCTTCGTCTTGTAGATTTCCAGGGCGGCGTTGAGCGCATCTCCCTCTGTCTGTGTCAGGATGTGCCTTGTATGCGCTCCGGGTTTCTGATAGAACTCATCTTTATGTGTGTCATAGTAATTCCTTACAGCCTTCTCGCTCATGTCCCACTTTGAGGCGTATTGTTCAAAATATGCCTGCATAAGGATCTGCATCGTCTGCCATTTGATCTGAAAGGCGACGTCCGGACGTGAATCAAGGCCCTTTGCTTTTGCTTCCTCTGCAAAAAGAAGCGCATGCGCCATCTGATTCACCAGTTCCACTCTCTCCGGAAGCGTCGACTGCGCAAGCATAAGGCCCACCATCATCTGGTTGCCTCCGGTCGTAGTCGCCATTAGGTTCAGCACCTCTTTTTCATCGAGAGTCGATGTTCCGACTGTCAGGACCGGTTTATCGGCAGCCATGGCAGCTGAAGTGCCAATTAAAAGAACAAATAAAAGAACTGCAATGACCTTTGTGACTTTTTTGATAGACATAACAAAATCCCTCCTGGATCTTCCCTGTTATTTTAAAAAGCAGAACAAATGCTATCACAAAAAACAAAAACCCGAGAGGATAAAAATACATATCATCCTCCCGGGCCCTGTTATTTTCTCAAATCATTTTTTCCTGTCTCGAATTTCAGTTCTCCGTCGGCGACAGTGACCAAAACTTTTTCTCCTGCTTTGACAGTTCCCTCAAGCATAAGATTAGACAGAGAATCCTCCACCATTTTCTGTATTGCCCTGCGAAGAGGCCTGGCTCCGTACTTGGGGTCATAACCGCGCTCAAGAAGCAGCTTTTTCGCTTCTTCATCGATTTCCAGAGTGATCTGGCACTCCGAAGTTCTCGATTTGACCTCATCCAGCATTATATCCACTATCTTGAGGAGCTCTTCCTTTCCAAGCGGATTGAATACTATGATCTCATCGACCCTGTTGAGGAATTCCGGACGGAAGCCTTTCCTTGCCTCATCCATGACAATTCCCTTCATTTTGACGGCATCTATGTCTCCGATAGCGCCTTCGACCTCTGCAAATCCAAGGCTGCGCCCCTTCATGGCCTCGGTCAGTCCGATATTGCTCGTCATTATGATTACCGCGTTTCTGAAATCCGTCAGGTGTCCCTGTCCATCAGTAAGTCTTCCGTCTTCCAGCAGCTGGAGCAGTATATTGAAGACATCAGGATGGGCTTTTTCAATTTCGTCGAAAAGGACGACCGAATATGGGCGGCGCCTTATAGCCTCTGTAAGCTTGCCTCCCTCTTCAAAACCTATATAACCGGGAGGAGCGCCAATAAGCTTGGCGGCTTCATGCCTCTCCATATATTCGCTCATGTCGAGCCTGATCATGGCATCATCGCTGCCGAACAAAAATTCCGCAAGTGATCTGGCCATTTCAGTCTTTCCAACTCCTGTGGGTCCAAGGAACATGAAGCTTCCAACCGGCCTCCTGGGATCCTTCATACCGCTCCTTGATCTTCTGACCGCACGCGCGACAGCCTTAAGCGCTTCATCCTGTCCAACAAGTCTCTGCCTTATCTCGTCTTCCATCCTCAGAAGCCTGCGGCTCTCTTCTTCGGTCAGCTGAGTCACAGGTATCCCTGTCCACTCTGAGACGATAGAAGCGATGTCCTCTGCTTTTACGTCAGGCGTGAACTGATTCCTTGATTCAGTCCAGCTTTTGCGCCATTCGGCTATCTGTGTAATAAGTTCTTTTTCCTGATCTCTTAGGTCAGCTGCCTTTTCAAACTCCTGAGCTCCGACCGCGGCCTCTTTTTCTCTTCGTATGTCCACAACGCTTCTTTCAAGTGCTTTAAGGTCATCAGGAATTTCAAGCGTCTGGATCCTTGCCCTTGCTGATGCCTCATCTATGAGATCTATGGCCTTATCCGGCAGAAATCTTTCTGTGATGTAGCGTAGGGAAAGTCTTGCTGCAGCTTCAAGCGCATCGTCTGTGATCTTGACCCTGTGATGTGCCTCATAATTATCCCTGAGTCCCATCAATATCTTTACTGTGTCATCTTCTGTCGGTTCTTCGATCTGGACCGGCTGAAAACGTCTTTCAAGGGCGGCATCTTTTTCAATGTACTTTCTGTACTCGGTGATCGTCGTCGCTCCTATTACCTGGAACTCTCCCCTTGAGAGGCTGGGTTTGATGATATTTGCTGCATCGACAGCGCCTTCTGCCCCGCCGGCTCCCACCAGCGTGTGTATTTCATCTATAAAGAGAATTACCTTTTTAGTTTCTCTTACCTCTTTTACGATCCTGCGCATGCGCTCTTCAAACTCGCCCCTGTACTTAGTCCCTGCAACCAGGTTAGCAACGTTGAGCTGCATGACTCGCTTGTCTTTAAGGATCTCGGGGATCTCTCCTGAGATGATCCTCTGGGCAAGACCTTCTGCTATGGCTGTTTTACCAACGCCAGGCTCACCTATCAGCACAGGGTTGTTTTTGGTCCTGCGCGAAAGTATCTGGACTACCCTCTGTATTTCCTTATCCCTTCCGATCACCGGATCCAACTCCCTGTTCCTGGCCATGTTCGTAAGGTCGATGCCTATCTGGTCAAGAGTCGGTGTCCTGCTCTGCTGAGAGCCTACCGACCTGCCGGGCGGAAGCTCTTCAGCCTTGAGGGGGTCGGATTCCTGCTCAGCCTGGTTTCCGTTAATGACATTCCTTACCATCATCCGCGTCCTTGTAAGATCCATTCCATGAGATGCAAGAAGCTGGGCAGCCATTCCTTCTCCTTCTGCAAGTATCCCGAGAAGGATATGCTCAGTACCTATGTAGTTGACTCCCATCTTTCTGGCTTCCCTCATTGAGAGATCTATCACAAGCTTTGCCCTTGGGCTGGAGGGAAGATCCACAGGCTCAGACCTGGGTCTTGCTGTTCCTATAAGACTCTCTATTTCTGCCTTGAGTACTTCCGGATGCAGTCCGTAAATTGACAGGATCTGAGTAACAATCCCATCAGCGTCATCCAAAAGTCCTAAAAGTATGTGTTCTGTTCCTACGACTTCGTGTCCAAGACGCAAAGCCTCACTATGAGCAAGCTGGAAAACCCTCTTGCCCCTTTCAGTAAAATTCTGCCACATTTAGCTTCACGCATCCTTTTCTTTTTCAGTCTTTTCTTCCAGATCTTTTATCTGATCCCTGATCTGAGCTGCAAGTTCATAATTTTCAAATTTAACAGCATCTGCCATCTCGTCCCTCAGCAAAGAGATCTTATCTCTTCTCACCGCAGGTGCGCATGTGCTTTCAGCACAGGGGACCTTCTCCGCACATTTTTTCTCAGTCGGCGCAAGCATAGACCATGAAATGGCCTCGCCGCAGTGGGGGCAGGTCAATTCGATGTCTGCATCATCATTCATTCCTGTCATTGCAGGTAATATCAAATCTTTGAGAGCTTCCTGGAGATCCAGTATCCCTTCAAGAGAGAATGTCATTTTCATCATCTTAGCGGCCTCGTCAAACGGTATGACTTCTTTGGCACACTGCTTGCAAAGATAGTCGACGACACGTTTTCCGTTTACGATCCTCATAAGATTCACTTCGGCATTATTTGCACCGCATCTTTCGCACAGCATTAGGATCACCTCATCCAAGCGCAAGGCTTGTTAGTATTTTTTTCAGCAGCTCAGCTCTCATCAGATCCCGCCTGTACGGCGAAATATCAAAGAGCGACCTTCCGTTTTCCTCCTGACTTCTCAGCGCCACTTCGATAATAAGGCGCTCCCTGGGGGAAATTACATCTCTGTTTTGAAGATTTACCAGCAGTTTCCTCGATTCCTGTTCCGTTATTGCATTTCCAACGAGGTCTGCCAGATGGACTACCTCTTCATCACAGTTGTTAAAAGTCAGCTGGATAACTTTAATGTAACCATGGCCGCCTCTTTGGCTCTCAACGAGAAACCCGTTTTCGGGGGCAAAGCGGCTTCTTAGCACATAGTTGATCTGGCTTGGAACACATCCGAATCTTTCTGCCAGATCCTTTCGCCTCAGAGATACCTCCCCTACTTCATTTTCTTCCAGAAGCTGGGCTATGTATTCCTCAATGATCTGGGTAAGACTTGATGACGGCAAGGACATTCGTGTCACTCCATTTCCTTAAACTGCAACGATTATATAATTTTGGTCAGTATAAGTCAAGGATAAAAGGGCGGAAGCAGAGTGTTCTGTCGGAATGATAAATCGTGTATTTTTATAGAAAAAGAGCCGGACAAAAGCCGGCATTTTCGGGTAAAAAGAGATCAGAAGAGGGGGGGTCAGGGACCTGCGGTATTTTTAACTGTGCTTGCCGGCCTTATCTTCTTTGCCTTCGATCAGCCTCTGGATATTGCTCTTGTGGCGCCATGTCGAAAGTGCAGCCAGGAAGAGGCCTGCCAGATAATATGGGCGGGGCATCCCAAAGAGCGGCATGAGGAGAGCGGAAGCAAAGAGTGCTGTTATGGAAGCCACACAGACATACCTTGTTGTCTTGAGGAGCGCATACCATACAACTCCTCCTATGAGAGCGGGAAGAGGGTTGAAGAAATCAAAAAAAGCAAATACACCGAATGTCGTGGCCACACCTTTGCCGCCTCTCCACCCAAGCCAGACAGGATAGTTGTGGCCAAGGACCGAAAAAACACCCGTCAGCGCCAGTATAATGCTGCTCTCAGTAAAGAAAGATGCGAGGAGCACAGTTATGCCGCCTTTAAGCATGTCAAAGACAGCAACAGTGATCGCCCATTCTTTCCCGAGCACCCTTCCTGTGTTTGTCGCGCCGATATTGCCTGACCCGAAGTCACGGACATCCTGGCCTTTCAATATTTTTACGGCAAGGTAGCCTGTAGGGCAGGAACCTGCAAGATATCCGAAAATAAGCCAGAAAATTGACATCAGATCACCGCCGATCAAAACTTACTTATATGAAGAGACGAAAAAAGCGCCATCCCGAATTAACGGAACGGCGCCCAACTTTTTAAGAGTTCTACCTCTTAAGGGCGGTCATCACATCATTTGTGATATCGATACCGCCGTAGTAGACAAGGCCCTTGTTCAGGACTATTGTGATACCCTTCGTCTTGGCGACCTTTGCGATAGTCTCGTTGATCTCCTTAAGGATAGGGTTCATCAGTTTGGCCTCTTCTTCCCTCATTTCAAGCTGGAGGGTCTGTACGATATTGGCCTTTTTCTTTTCATCTGTTTCCTTGTCGAATGCAGCCTTAGCCGCTTCAGATTTTTTCTTTCCTATTGCTTCGATCTGCTGCTGGGCCTGCTTGAACTTCGGGAACTGCTGAAGTACAGCCATCTCATCAACAAATCCGACCTTTTCCTCTGCTGCTGATGCAACGGTATATACAGAGAATATTGCAAGGACTGCAACTAATAATACTGCCAATTTTTTCATTTGGTGTAACCTCCTGTAATTTCCTGTCTGAGCACACGGAGAATTTTATATCCTGATATTGATATTGTCCATAGCTTATTTTACCATTCTCCGCCTGAAACGGCGCTCCTGAACAAGGCATTTATTGTCATTTCCTATCAGATCTTCGCGTCCCGCTTTGATCAGCGCTTTTTTAACTGTTGCAGCGTTTTCCGGCACCCAGTACTGCAGCAGGGATCTTTGCATCTCTCGTTCTTCATGATCCCTGGGGACGTATACCTCTTCTCCTGTCATCGGATCGATGTCGGTGTAGTACATGCATGTCGATACCGATCCCGGGGTCGGTGTAAAATCCTGTACCTGCTCGGGCCTCAGGCCGCTGTCCCGGATAAACTCAGCCAGGTCCACAGCCTCTTTGAGGGTCGACCCGGGATGGGAGGACATGAAATATGGGACTAGAAACTGTTTCATTCCGAGTTCCCTGTTTTTTTTCCTGTAAGCATCGATAAACTCAACAGTGATATTTCGCGGGACTTTTTTCATTAACTTCAGGACTGCAGGACTTACATGTTCCGGCGCGATCTTTAGCTGGCCGCTGACGTGATATCTGCAAAGCTCGTCAAGAAAATCTGTTTTTTTATCCTCAAGTATGTAGTCGTACCTCAACCCCGAACGGATGAAAACTTTTTTTATCCCCGGGATCTCCCTCAGTTTCCTTAGGAGATCAATATATCGGGAATGATCGGCTTCGAGCTTTTTGCATGGTCCCGGGTAGAGGCATGATTTTCCGGCGCACGTGCCTTTCTTATCCTGGTCAGGGCAGGACGGGACCACAAAGTTGGCCGTGGGTCCCCCAACATCATGGATATATCCCTTGAAATCCTTCATTTTCTTAAATGACGATGCTTCTTCGATCATAGACTTATCGCTTCTGGTTTGTATGATCCTTCCCTGGTGCATGGAAATGGCACAGAAGGAGCACTCACCGAAACATCCCCTGTGGCTGGTTATGCTGAATCGGACCTCTTCAAGCGCCGGGACCCCGCCTGCTTCATCATAGCCGGGATGGGCAGCTCTTGTGTAGGGCAGGTTGTAGACCTTATCCATCTCTTTCTCGGTCATAGGCCTTGCAGGCCTGTTCTGTACGATATTCCAGGCTCCCTGATCCTGTATGAGCCTGCTTCCTCTGGAGTGGTTCTGTTCAAGGTAGAATTTTTTGAAAGCCTGTGCAAACACTTTTTTGTCTGACCTGACTTCTTCAAAGGAAGGCAGGACAACTGCATCCGCCGCATTGGCGGGATCGTGGGTCTTCCAGCAGGTACCCGGAACGTCCCTTATCTGGCTTACTTCTCTTCCTTGAGAGAGCGCGTGTGCTATCTCCGTAACAGGAAGTTCTCCCATGCCGAAGACGAGCAGGTCGGCCCGGCTGTCTGCAAGTATGGACCTCCTTACGTCATTGCCCCAATAGTCATAGTGGGCCATCCTGCGAAGGCTGGCTTCGATCCCTCCGATTATCAGTGGGATATCCTTCCACAGCTCCCTCACTCTGTTGCAGTAGACTATAGTAGCCCTGTCAGGGCGCAGTCCTCCAGCTCCGCCCGGTGAGTAAGGATCTGTCTTTCTTTTTTTGCCCGAGGCTGTGTAATGGCTGAGCATTGAATCGAGATTGCCCGCAGTTACCATTACACCGAGCCGGGGCCTTCCCATTCTTTTGAAATCTTCGGTGCTCCGCCAGTCAGGCTGGGCAATTATGCCGACACGAAAGCCAAGTTTTTCAAGCCACCTTGATATTATCGCGTGGCCGAAGCTGGGGTGGTCAACATATGCATCTCCGGATATGACAAGAAAATCCAGCTCTTCCCAGCCGCGCTTTTCCATGTCTTCCCGGTCAATGGGTAAAAATTTATCTCTCTCTGGCTTCTGGTCCTTTTTTGCTTTTTCCACCGATCATCTCTCCACTTGTTTCAGCTGTCAGCCACAGCATCAAATTTAATCGCCTTTGCCCGTGAGCGCCTCAGTAATAGTGCCCCTTTTTAACCGTTACTGCTATAGTATACCTTTAGGACTGCGGGGGATAGATTTGAAGGAGACTCTCAGCATAAATTCGATCGACTTCGAAGTGCGTCGAAGCATCAGGCGCAAAAGGATATCAGTTGGTCTGGATCCAACGGCAGGAGCATTCTACATAGCGGCGCCGACCAGGCTCTCTGTAGGTGAGATAAGCCGTACCCTCCTTCCTCAGATCGAAGGATTGATGAAAAGGATCAAAAAGAGTGAAAATAGAATTATTCCTCAGCACGAGTATAAGAATGGTGAAAAATTCTTTTACAAAGGGGTAGAATATCCTTTGAAGCGCGTCGTCTCTGATGATAACGGAGCACTGAGACTTGAAGAGGGGACCTTTTACATCGACGACATCACATCGGGCAGTGAGAGAAAAATTTTTGAAACTTGGTACAAAAGGGCACTTTACGAAGAGATACGAGGGATACTTCCTCAGTGGACAAAAATAATAAAGGTGAATCCAAATTCAGTAAATATCAAAACAGTGAAGTCTATCTGGGGAAGCTGCTCGGCCAAAGGAAGTCTGACTTTTTCGACAAGGCTTGCGCTTGTTCCGCCTGAACTCCTTGAATATGTTGTCGCACACGAACTATGCCACATGCGCCATATGGATCATTCAGCCGCCTTCTGGCAGGAACTTACCGGATACATAAGCGACTGCAGGGAAAGAAGAAAATGCCTCAGAGAAAGTGAATACCTGTATAAATGGTGGTAGTGAGACAAACAGATAAGATCGGGAGCTGTATAAATAATATGAACGAACCTTTTTCCTATCCAAATAATTTTTTGCGCTTTCTCGGCACCGCAGGCGCGAGATTTGCAATGCTCAAACAGCTTAGAAAGACTGGCGGCATCTGGTTCACTTACGGAGGCCTGAATGGCGTTGTCGATCCGGGACCGGGGTCTCTTTATCATATGTGCAGCGCCACGCCTCATCTCGACCCGCATGAACTGAGGGCAATAATGCTCACGCACAGGCACCTTGACCACAGCACAGACATTAACGTGACAGCGGAGGCAATGACCGGAGGCGGCTTTGAAAAACAGGGTATGGTAGTGCTTCCCGAGGATTCAGCCTTTGGCTCGGGTCCGGTGCTTCTCAGATACATGGCACAAAAGGTAGGTTCTGTTGTGATCGCGGAAGACGGCAGGAAGATAGACCTTGGGATGGGAGTTACAGCAGAACCTGTAATGCACATTCACCATGGGGTAGACTGTTTTGGCTACATATTCCGCAAAAAAGGCCTCAAAACATGGGGAATAATAAGTGACACAAGACCCCTGGAACACCTCGCAGAAAGATACAGCGAGTGCTCACTGATCACTTTGAACGTTACCTTTCCCAACAAGAAGCCCAGGCTCGATCACATGTCGGTTGAGGACGCAGGAGAACTTCTGCAGAAGCTGCACCCGGAGGTGGCCCTGATCACGCACATGGGGGTCATCATGATAGAGGCGGGGCCGGAAAAATTCGCAAAGATGATATCAACGCCTCAGACAAGAGCGATCGCGGCGCAGGATGACATGATAATAGATCTTGACACTCTCAGTGCATATTCAGAAATTAAGACGGGGTGTCCTGATAGCTCTTTTCTGCCTATATATGGCTGAAATAGAGCCTGGCTGTGATCAGGATCGTGACCAGAAGGTTCATCCTTATCGAGTAGATCTCTTCGGACCATGCGCTGCCTCGGTCAAATGGCTGACAATAAGGTGAGTGCTCAGGAAAACCTTTTCTCGGATATGGAAATAAAGAGGGGACGTTTTCCCTGTAAGCAAGATATTGGGGTCCGAATTTGGAAGCAAGGAACTCCTCTTCCGCGGGGATCACAATAAAACAGTAAAGCAGCAGAAACGCAGCCGTAAATGCCGCTACCCACATCCAGCCAAGCATAAGTGCCCAGCCAAGTCCCATGATAAAATTTCCTGCGTAGAGGGGGTTTCTTATCCAACTGTAAGGACCCCATGTCACTAGGATAGGTGCGCCTATCTTCTCAGTCCTGTATTTGGGAATGTATCCTGCAGCCCAGAACCTGACCAGCTGCCCTGAAATAACGATAAGCATGCCTACTGAAAAACGGGCCAGGTCGAACCGGCTTGGAAACACCAGAGCCGCAGCTGCAAACAGAGCCCAGAAGAGCCCCCGGCATTTAAAAGCTATACTGCTGATCTTCTTATTTACCGGCATTTTTTAATCTCTCTGATTCTTCATTCATTACTTTTTCAGCTCCGCCCCAGCCCAACAATTTGATGGCCACTATGGTTCCCAGGGCTACACCTGAGTATTCGGATATCAGTCTCCATGCGATCGCCATCACACCTGCAAGATTCCATGGAACAAAAAGTCCGAAGACCGCAGCGGCTCCGCCCTCGGCAGCCCCGCTTCCTCCTAAGGTAGGCACAAAGTACAGCAGAAAAAGGAGGAGGGATTCAGCCAACATGCACTGCATATACTCAACATGAAAGCCTGCGGCCATTATGAGGCACGGCATTATCGAGAGGTATACCCACAAATGGGCAACAGCCGTCAAAACTGAAAGCATGAACCAATATTTGCCCGTCGTCTGGAATAGTCTTATGTTGATGCTGTAATTGTCTATCTCTCTGCTGGCCCAGCGAGCAGCTCCGAGCAGCAGGCGCGGTTTAAGTATCCCCAGCCTCTTCATCCTGACCAGAAAACCATTGCTCCATCTTTTTATCCAATGAGGTCTGACGATGCTTGTTACCAGAAGGAAGGATGCAATAACTATAAACAGAAGCACATAAATAACAAACCATTTCAACATAGTGTGTTTTTCAATAAAATCTGCCTCTGAGACAATTGAAAAAGGTATTATAAGCGCAAGGAGAAATATCACCTGAAGGGTCCTTACGAGTGTAATGGCTACTGATTTTCCTACTGAGACACCGTTCTTGTAAAGCAGGTATATCTGGAATGGGCCGCCACCGCTCTGCATTGGTGTTATAGCGCTTCCGAAATAATTTATCCAGACCACTGATATCGTCTGCCTGAAGGAAAGGTACTCCCCAGCTGCCCTTGCAAGAAAAATAAATTTGCAGGCATCAAGACACCATCCCAACACCACGAGAAGCACTGCCAGGAAAAGCAGGACAGGATCTGTATTTTCAAGGACATCGAATGTAGCCGAATCGATACTTAGAAAAAGAACGCTGATTATCGATACAATGACGATGCAGATAAATATCGTAAAACTCTTTCTTACTGTCAAGATCCATCCTCCTTTGAGAACAACGGATGAGGGATGGGACATGCAAAACAAAAATATTTAGAGGATACTACCATAAGTAAACTTCTTTGTCCTGCACTATCACAAGTTCAATTCATCTTCGACGGAGTGAAAAAATCTTCAGGGATAAGGGGCAGTCCCTCATGCCATGCAAAAGCAGCAGCTTTAGTACGGTCGCTGAGATCCAGCTTTTTAAGGATATGGCTGACATGGTTTTTTACAGTCTTTTCCGAAAGAAATATCCTCGCAGATATCTCTTTGTTTGTCAGTCCATGTGAGACCCAGTAAAGGACTTCCCTCTCACGCTGCGTTATGTAATACAGGGGGTCATCGATGACCGGCTCATCCGAGAACGGATTTTTCAGGTATTCGATAACTTCTGCACTGATGTAGCGCTCTCCTCTGATCACACTGTGAAGTGCTGTCAGAAACTCTGGGATGTCACAGCTCTGCCTCACTGCACCGACAGAATCCATGCTGCTCAGGAGAGAGAGCATATCAGCGCTCCCATCCCTGATCATGAATAAAAACCTTATGCCCCTGACACTGCGTCTGATCTCCTTTGCCGCTTCGACAATGGTAAGATCGGGCAGGACCTCGCCAATGACTGCTACATCAGGCTGAAGGTCTATGCAGTTCCTCAGTGCATCCACTCCGCTGCTGGCCCCGGACAATAAGGCAATTTCAGGTTCCTTTTCAAGGACCAGTTTAAGTGCATCGACGAAAAGATTGCTGCCGTCAGCCAGGAGAATTTTGATCTTTTTCATAAAAACCTGCTCCATCTGTGATAGGATAAACTGCATACTTACAAGATATTCAGGGAGGTATCCCCGCTGAAAGAAGATTTTACAGAAAAATACTCCATATCGCAAAAAATCATGCGCTTTGTCGGTGAAGCCATCCGTGATTATAACATGATAGTACCCGGAGACAGAATAATGATAGGCCTGTCAGGCGGCAAAGACAGCCTCATCCTGTCACTTTCTCTTGCGGTGCTTCGCCGCAGAAGCCCTGTGAAGTTCGGCCTCACTGCATGCCTTATTGATCAGACGGGTGCCACGATGGACACGTTCATGCTTCAAAAGTTCATGGATGAGCTGGATATTCCGCTAAGCATTTTCAATCACCCGACATACAGCATAATGGAAGATAGGGACGAAAGGTCTCCCTGCAGTCTCTGTGCAAACCTCAGAAGGGGAATTCTTGCCGCTCAGGCAAAGGAAGCGGGATCAAACGTTCTTGCTCTGGGGCACCATAAGGATGATGCAGTGGAGACAGTCCTGCTGAATCTTTTCTACGGAGGAAGGTTCAAGTGTTATCAGCCTAACATGTTTATGAGCAGGACCGAGGTAAAGGTCATCAGGCCGCTTATCTACATCGAGGAAAGAAGGATAGCACTGGAAGCAGCGAGGCTTAAGCTTCCAGTGACCAGCGCATGCTGCCCTTACAGCGAAAAGTCAAAAAGGTTATCTGCAAAAAAGATCCTTGAAGAGATGGAGAAAGAGATCCCTGAAATAAAAAGCAACGTGATCCATGCACTCAAAAACGTGTTGGAAAGCGATGTCTGGTAAGTTATTAAAAATTATACAGCTGACAATGATCCTATTTTCTTGCCAGCCCTTTTATCTCTTCAAGACTTGAACAGCCGTACTGACTGACATACTTTTCAAGACCTTCGCTTATTTCTTTTCCGGCATCAAGGTTTCTGAAGAAAGCCGTACCCACTTCAACAGCGGAAGCTCCCGCAAGCATCATTGCGGCACAGTCTGATGCCGAAGAAACTCCACCGCATCCTATTACAGGTATCCTGACGGCTCCGCAGACCTGCCAGACGAGACGCAGGGCAAGGGGGAATATTGCCGGGCCTGAGAGACCCGCAACGACCCGGTCAAATGCCGGTTTTGCCCTTTGCATGTCCATACCCATGCCAAGCCATGTGTTTGCGGCAACAATAGCATCGGCACCCTCTCCTTCTACCGCGCGGGCAACATCTTCAGGACAGGGAGTCTGGGGAGTCATTTTTACCCACAGATCACCTTTCCAGACCTTCCTGGCTGAACGGACGGCTTTTGCCGCGCTTGATGGGTCTACCCCCCATGCCATTCCGTCCCCGTCGACATTGGGGCATGAGATGTTCAGCTCGGCAGCTGCAAGGGCACCCGTATCCTGAAGCATCCTTAGTGTTTCTGAAGTCTCTTCTGCGCTTTCCATCACTACATTGGCAATTACAGGAACCGGACAGATCTTCGTCATTTTCAGATATTTCTCAACGAAGCCCATGGCTCCTACGTTCTGAAGACCTATGCTGTTAAGGACTCCAGCCGGAGTTTCCCAAAGCCTTACCCCTTTATTGCCGCACCTGGACTTTAGGCTAATGGCCTTTGTACAGATCGCGCCTATCCCCGCAAGCCTTTCCGACTTCCAGAAATCCTCTTCGTACGGCCAGACTCCCGATGCAGGGATGACAGGCCATTTAAGATCTATCTTTCCAACTTTCATCCTCATATCAATTCCCATAGTCTGTCACCTCATCGGCCATGAAGAGAGACTGGTCGGCGCAAATCCTCTTTTGTCCGTTCACTGTCTCTACGACACAGCCCATACAGCCGCCATAACCGCATGCCATCCTCTTGTCCAGCGAAAAATAGAGCTTATCCGTTTCATCTTCATAGTGCTTTTTAAGGGCCTTCAAAAACCCCGGAGGACCACAGGACCATATCCTCTCACTTTCTCCAAGTCCTTTAGGCAAGACTTTGAACATGCTGTTTCCTTCTCCGAAAGTGCCGTCATCTGTAAAAATGCGAACCTTTGGAATGAGTTCTGATATGCGGGCGGCATACTTTTCATAACCGCATCCCGGGATCCCAAGGAAAATATCAGCTGTCTTTTCTGGATATTTCTTTGCAAAATATAGAAAGGTGGCAATGCCCGCTCCTCCGGCGGCAATGTTTATCTTTCCGTCGACAGAGGGCAGAGGGACTCCGAATGGCCCTCTGAGCCTGACTTCGCTTCCGGGAGACATCCTTAGCATCATCTCTGTTCCTCTTCCTATCACCATGTAGCAGACAGATAATTCGCCCTTTCTGACATCTACGTCCGCAACTGCAAAAGGCCTTCCCAGGAGAGGATCGCTGCTCTCTGAGGGAAAGACCATTACGCATGTTCCGGGTAAGATCCGCTCCGCCAGTTCCCTGCATCTGACTGTGAGCCAGCCTATCCTGTCCGAGAGCGCTTCGGATGATGCAACGATGCACTTAAAATCCTCAATTTTATTTGTATGACTGCAAGTATCAAACATTCACTTTCCTCCGTAAAAACAATGATCTTCTAGCTGTGAACATAAAAAATAAAACCTTGTCAATTCTAACATTCACCGGCATTATACGCCATCCTGTCTTGCGGCTCATGACCGGTTCGGGTTATAATCACTGCTGATAAGAGTTAACAAATATTTTAAATTATTCATAAAGTGAAAGGGGTAATATGAATGGCATACTCAGAACCTTACGATAAGATGGACAGCAAGACTGTCGACATTTCAAAAGCAATAACCAGCCTTCGCGAAGAGCTTGAAGCAGTAGACTGGTACAATCAGAGGGTCGCAACCGCCACAAACGAAGAACTCAAACGCATAATGGCGCATAACAGGGATGAAGAAAAAGAACATGCAGCCATGCTGATAGAGTGGATCCGACGCAACATGGACGAATGGGACAAGGAACTTAAAGATTACCTCTTCACGTCAGCACCCCTTGGAGAACACGAGGATCCGACAGGCGGAGACCAAGCATCTGAAAGCAACCTTCCCAATCTTGGGATTGGAAAACTTTAATACTATTACTAAAGGGGGATAAAAAGATGGATATTCTTAAAAGATCATTAGCTCCAATTATGCCGGCTGCATGGGATGAGATCGATGAACAGGCAAAAACAGTACTCAAGGGAGCCATTGCAGGAAGAAAGGTCGTCGATGTAAAAGGACCGCTCGGATGGAACACCGACGCAGTCTCTGAAGGCACACTTTCTCTCATAGAAGAATCGCCGGTAGAAGATGTAAGCTACGGCATTCGTGAATCCCTTCCCCTCGTGGAAATAAGGGTCCCCTTCACCATGTCGATGTGGGATCTGGACGATATAAGCAGGAATTCAAAGACGATCGACTTCACTCCGGTGTTCGAAGCCGCCCGCAAAGCTGCCCTCTTTGAAGACACTGCAGTATTCCAGGGACTTGAAGAAGCAGGCATCCTCGGTCTGGAACTTGAATCTGACAATGAGCCCGTAGAGGTTAAGCTTGACGATGAAAATATAATCGGTTCCATAGTTGGAGCTATAACCACTCTGAACAGCCGTTCGATGGAGGGGCCCTACGCCTTGGTCTGCTCGTTGCCGCTCTGGACAAAGATCAAGACATCGGGCAAAGGCTATCCTCTTCTCAAGAGAGTAAAAGACGCACTCGGCGACGACGGCCGCATCGTTCTTTCGCCCCAGTACGAGACATCCATGCTCGTATCGATGAAAGAGGGCAACAGCGAACTGATAATCGGACAGGATTTCTCTATCGGCTACCAGTCACACACAAACACAGAAGTCAACTTCTACATTACAGAGACTTTCACCTTTAGGGTACTGGCCCCCGAGTCGATCGTACCTTTCAAAATAGTTAAATAAAATACCCGGGACAGCCTGACTATCCCGATAAAGCAAAAGAGAGGGGAGATGCATCGCATCTCCCCTCTCTTTTATGTTTGGATTTCAGAAAGGACAGAACTGGGAAACGGATCAATAAAGCCCAGCTGTCTCTCCTCCGTCGATCCTTATATCGGCGCCAGTGATGTATTGTGCATCGTCTGAAGCCAGGAATGCATAGAGAGCTCCTATCTCTTCCGGTTCCGCATGACGTTTCATAGGGATGCCCTCGTTGACCTTTGCAAGCATCTCATTCGTGTACTCGGCCCTCTGCATGGGTGTGAGAACATATCCCGGGCAGACACAGTTGACCCTGACGTCCGGAGCCAGTTCGAGAGCCATGCTCTTTGTGAGCAGGATCACACCGGCCTTGGACGCATTGTAGTCCGTGTACCAGCGGTGTCCTTCAGTCCCGTTAGAGGATGCCGTCATAAGGATGACCCCGTTCTTCTGTGCTTTCATCCTTCTTGCCGCTTCACGTGCGCAGAGGAACATGCCGTTGAGGTTGATGTCGATAACCTTCTGCCACTGTTCATATGAGATGTCAAGAAAGTCTTTGCGTATGCTTATGCCGGCATTGGAAACAAGGACATCTATTCCGCCAAGCTCGCTGTCCATCTTTTCAAATGCAGAGATAACGTCATCTTCCCTGCTGACATCGCAGACGCCCGAACCCGCAAATGAAGGATTTTCTCCCATGGCTTTTGCAAGGGCATCCTTGTTGCAGTCAATAATAAAGACCTTCGCGCCCTCAGCGGCGAACCTCTGCGCCGTTGCCAGACCGATGCCGCTCGCTGCGCCCGTGACCATGACCCGCTTGTTTTTAAGTTCGCAGTATTTCGCCATTGAACGCCCCCCTCGATTTCATGTTAAATATTAGCATTATTAGATTAATTTTTCTAAAAATAATAAATAAAACTTAGGAACAGTCACTGAGAGTCATTAACACAACCATTCCTAAGTTTTTGATAAATAAAATTTTACTAAACAAAAAAACTACAAGTTATTCAGCTAAAAAATCACAAATATACTCTGAGATTTGTCTGCAGCGAACTTGAAAAACACAGTTTCGAGGAACATAGTAGTACTCTCCGGTATTCACTGTACGCCAGCCCAGATCCCCTGGGAAAATAACATCTACACTGCCTGATGTTATCAAAACCCTTTCGGGTTCATGAGAATCAAATTCAAAATCCCCGGGCATATATACGCCAAGTGTTTTCTTCGTACCGTCCGGGAAGATCAATGTCCTGCTCTGACACAATCCCCCTTCAAAGAAGTTTGCATTTATTTTTACTTTTACGTTTTCAAAAAACTCATGCATTTTAATCATTTTTCCTTACAGGAACAGCAATTACCATACATACTACAATCGTTATCAAAATTCCTGCGTACATTTCTACCGGACTATCGTCATGCAGCATGTATCTAATTGCCCCATGAAGAGCCACCGCATTTGCAAAGAAATTTAAAAACAGCCCCCAAAGACGCCCCGTAAAAGGTCCGTATTTTTTCTCCAAAAATTCCATCACAAATCCTCCTTCTTAACCAAACATCCCAAGGCGGTTGAAAACATAAGTTATAGCGCCGGCATTGACAAAACAGATCGCAAGCATCATGCCCATGTTCCAAAGATAATTTTTGACAACGTCTTTTTTCATAACCAGTTTATCGTTTACAAGGAGGAAAATACTCCATGCAGCAAAATTGTTAGTTAAAGAAATAAACGCTGTTACCAGAATGACCAGCCAAAGCGGGCGCGATGTCCACACCGCAAGAAATCCCGTTGACGGAAGAAGCGCACATATCTTCCAACGCAGGCTCTTAGCATCCGGGGTCCAATTGAAAGCTTCGAAAATCCCGATCGCACAAACTATGTTCAATCCAATTATTGAAGTTATAGGAACGGCAAGGAAGGCCAGATAAAAGAAAATCGCACCGAACTGGCTTCCAAGGAGAGGGGTAAATGCTGCGGCAAGCTGTATCGCATCTTCAGGAACAGGAGCTCCTGAAGCTCCAAGCGTTTGTGCAAATACAATGATAACCATCCAGTTTACTAGGACGAATGGGAGTCCTAAACCAAAAATCATGTCCATGCGTCCAAGCTTTTCATGTTTCCTTCCCCAGCCACGGGAGAGACCGGTATAGTGAAAAAGACACCAATCCATTACACCGCAGGCTGCCGCGCCCGAAGCCAGTACAAGGTCAAGACCTTCGCCACCTCCGGGGATCCACGGGATAAAGTTGCCCTTAAAGAACTCACCCCAATTAACTCCGACCTTCAGCACTGAGAAAAGGAATCCTACGACCATCAGCCCAATTCCGGCTTTCATGAAGAGTTCCACCATGCGGGTCCCTTTAGAATCCTTCCGTCCATACATTAACGTCATCCAAGTCGTAAGTAGCCAAATCACAGTCCAGTTATACTGTCTTGGAAAGCTAAAACCAAAATAAGGAGTAAGATTTTCGAGCAAATTACCTGCTAAAGCGAACTGTCCCCAAGTCCAGATGATCGCAGGGATAGCCATACCAATGAGCGCCGTGAGTATTGAACCTATTACAAAATGATGATGCTTGTTTTGCAGCGGCACAAGCTGACCGGCTTTTGTTCCGATGCGAAGTGTTGCTGCGATCATAAAAATGCCAACTAACATGGAAAACCATGTCACCCACATTGTTTTATAGCCGTAAACAACTCCAGAGATCATGGATGCGGTGACTGACCCTGCACCAAGAGTAAACCCTGCACCGATGAATCCGGGGCCACCAAGTTTTATGTAGCCCAAGAACCTGGCAAAAAAAGGTTTTTTCTCGATAGCTTCAAGCAGAGCTAGCTCTGCATCCAGCTGCTCTTGTGGTATAGCTTCTGCCAGCGGATAACGCTCATTACTTTCTGTAGCTCCATTCTCAAGCAATTGTCATTCTCCTTTCAAATTATGAAGTCCTATCGTTAGTAAAAACATCCCAAAGCAATAATTTTGTTTTTTGAGATTCATCACCCCCCACTAAAACATCTTTACATACAATGTATACATAACAAATGTAAAAAAATTATTTGACTTTACACATAATCTTTTTGCCAAAACCCGTAATTACCGGGAAATAACCTTTTAGTTCTTCGTCCAGTGCTGGATCACCTGTATCTGCTATCAGAGACTTTCCAAAAAGATCGGACATTTTAGATGAATTTGCAATGATTGTTATATTCTCTCTTGGTATCATCCTTAGTACTTCGGGGCTCAGCTGCTGGTTGCCCCTGCCGAAGATGTGCCCCTGCCCTCCGATGACCGTTACAACAAGATGGCGCTTTTCTTTCCCAAAACCCGAAAGTGCGACAGTTATCTCTTTCTCAGTCATGTCTTTTCCTGCAAGACACTTGTTTACTGCGGCATCAACTCCAAGCAGCGTGCCTTCGATGTTGAGGTTCTCTTTTATTGAGTATGCAGTGCTTCCCGACCCTATCAAATATATTTCATCTTCGCGCATGTTTTTGATGACATAGGCTGCGATATCAAGCCTTTCGGAATCATCAGATAATGAGCTTCCGGATTTTCTGTCCTGCATGAACTCCCTGTCATCCGGCACTTTCATATATCCATAAAGCTCCGCCCTCACAATGTTGTTTCGGAAGGCATCCTCATCAAGGTCCATTACCTCAGCAAGGACAAATCTTTTGACCTTGCCCTGAAGCAGGTTTCTTACCAGCATTCCGGCGTCCTTTGGCCTTTTCGCATAAACAGCCGAATGGACCTTTACTCCGGCCGGTATACCAATGACAGGGATCTTTTCTCCGACTACAGAGCATATATCACGTGCAGTTCCGTCGCCGCCTGCAAAGACAATTGCCTCGACCCCTGCCTCAAGCATGAGGGATACCGCTCTTTTAGTATCATCTGCAGTCGTTTTTTCTGTGGGGCCGATTACTATCTCAGGTTTTAAACCGTTTTCGAAGAGCAACTTTCCCCCCATTTCGCCCGCAGGAGCATATAACTGATGATCTGAAGCGGTTTCCCTGAATACAGCAAGCGCGGCCTCCGCACGGCTGTTTGCCGTGGGGACCGCACCAAGCTCTATGGCCCGGCGGAGAATATCTTCTCCGTCGGTGCCTTTGAGAGCAACCTTTCCTCCCATACCTGCTACCGGGTTGATGAGGAAGCCTATCTTCATTTTATTTGGGCTCGAAGTAACCCTTGTACTTCCTGTTGTAAGAGCGCCAGGTTATCGAGTATTTTGCAGGATCGTCGAAGTAGTCGTGGTCAATGTGATGGACAGTGCTGTTCATGGGTGCATGTTCGACCGCTTCGGGTTCCTCGTAGCACATCCTGGATATCTCTTCCAGGACCGCGCAGTAGTCGTCGATATCCTTTTTCGAATAGGATTCGCTCGGCTCTATTGTGAAGGGCTCCGGGATGACGAACGGCTCGTGGCTCGACCAGTAGTGGGTCCCAAAGTCAGCAATGCAGCGCTGTACATCTGCCGTTCCGAACCCCGTATCCTCCTTAAGCTTCTCCCAGCTGTAACGGACCTGCTCTATACGCGAGGGGTGGTTCGGAAAGCTCATCGAAGCTCCCTTTATCGCAAGGATCTTTTTCATGCAGTAGTTGTTGTTCAGTATGGCGACTCTTGAAACTTCTTCAAGTCCTTCGGCGCCAAGGGTCATGATCCAGGAATAAGCCTTGAGGACCACAGGAATGACACCCCAGAAGGATTTGATCTTCCCGCATGATTTCGGCAGGTCGAAGTCCAGGTAATATCCCTTTTCTGGGCAGTACTCCACAAGCGGGACGGGCATATAGGGACGAAGCTCTTTCCTTGCCGCCACCATTCCAGTGGCAGGGCCGCCGCATCCGTGGGGGGCCGAGAAGGTCTTGTGAAGGTTGAAAAATGACATGTCAAAGTCAGCTTCCGAAGTCCTTGTTATTCCAAGCAGGCCGTTTGCGTTGGCCTGGTCATAGCAGCAAAGTACTCCCTTTTCGTGTGCAAGTTTTGTGAACTCTTTGATCCTTACGTTGAAAATGCCGGTATCTTCGGGGTTGGTGAAGAAGATGGCGGCAGTCCTGTCCGAAAGAGCAGCCTTGAAGGCTTCGATATCGGGATATCCCTCAGAGTCAGGCTGTATGATGGTTACCTTGTATCCTTTTACTATTGGAACGGCCGCATCTGCAGGATGCGAGAAGAGCGTCGTGATGACTTCATCACGCTTATCCTCTTCACCTTTGTCACGCCAATATGCCCTCACTATTGAAGCAAGCGCGAGGACTCCGTGAGAGCCTCCTCCGGGCTGGACGCTGAACACATCAAGTCCTGAGATAGATTTAAAAAGCTCTGCCGTTTCGTACATGACCTCAAGCACGCCCTGAGCTGTCTTTTCGGGCTGGAACGGATGCATGTGAATCATCTTGGGCGATCCCGCTAGCCGTTCGTGCACCTTGGGGCTGTACTTCATCGTACAAGTTCCCTGGCCTATGTCTATGTTGCCGTCAACTCCGATATTCTCCTGGGAAAGATGGTTGTAATGTCTTACCAGCTGGAGCTGTGCGATCTCAGGGAGATTTGCCAGATCCTTCCTTACCATATGTTCTGGGAGAGTTCCAAGGATCTCCTCTCTGGATGCGCAGTCGCAGCAGGGTCCCGGGACCAGAACACCACGCTGTCCGGGTTCGCTGAGTTCGTATATTATCGGTTCGTTCCATCTGGCCTGATGAAATTTTTTCATTCTTGTCAGTCCGTTCATGATCTGTCCCTCCTTATCCGAGTATTTCGCACAGGGCGTCGGCGATGGCTTTGATATCTTCTGCCGTTGTCTGTTCCGTCACGCAAAGGAGCGAGCAGCCTTTTAGTTCGGGGAAGCTTTCTTCAAGATCAAACCCACCCAGTATCCCCTTCTCAAGAAGCTTCTCATTTATCTCCTTTACTGTTTTGCCCGTACTGCTGAAATCAACAACTATCTCTTCAAAAGGAGTCCCGGAGAATCTGTCGAGCTTAACTCCCTTTACCTTTGCAAGAACTTTTTTCAGGCAGACCTGACGCTGCAGTATAGCCTCGCCAAGTTCCTTCATTCCCCGCGGTCCCATGGACGCAAGATAAACGCCTGCAGCGATCCCCCATAGAGCCGAGTGAGTGCCCACAAACTCCTTGGCACTGTCCCTGTTTGCGAAAGATGTACGCTCCCAGAGGACGTCACCGAACCCCCACTCGCCTTCGCTTGTGGGTGCTATTCCAAAGAGCCTTGAGGGGTATTCCTCAATGATCTCCGGCTTTTCGCTTGTAGCTACAAAACCTGCAACTCCGCCGCCGTAGTTCATGTGGATACCGAGAGGCTGAATATCGCCGCATGCTATGTCTGCCCCGTAACGGTTCGGAGGTGTCAGAACTCCCAGTGTAGAGGGCTCGACATATGCGACCATAAGAGCTCCGGCCTTATGCGCCATATCAGCGATCTCCTGAGCTTTATCCTCGATTATCCCAAAGAAATTGGGGTTCATTACGAGGACTGCTGCTGCCTTGTCTGTCAGACAGGCCTTGAGGCTGTCCAGGCAGATGCGGCCTGTTTTGTCGTTATAATTTACGTAGGTGATCTTCACATCAGGCTGCAGATAGGTCTCAACGACCTTCAGAACGTCGGGGTTAAAATTCCGGGGTATGAGGACCTCTTTCCTCTTCGTTATCCTTGTAGCCATCCTGAGTGCTGTTCCGCAGGCCTGGCTTCCATCATAGTTGGGAACGTTGCAGACATCAAAATCCAGCAGCTCTGCCATCATCGACTGATATTCAAACAGTGCATGGAAGCGCCCATGATCCTCGTAAGGCTCACCGGCATAAGCTGTCAGGAATTCGGACCTGTTTATCACCTCATCGACAACTGCAGGCACATAACGGTTATAGCAGCCTGCTCCAAGGAAACAGCGAAGCTCCGCCGCAGTCATATTTTTGTTCATGATCCCGCTCACATGCCTGTAGATCCCGGCCTCATCCTCAAAAGGTTTAGGAAGCTCCATCGGTTCCTTCATGCGGACATCTTCAGGAATGTCCGCGATCAGATCCTCGATCGACCCAACCCCGATAAACTTCAGCATCTCCTCCTGGACCTCAGCCACCGAATTAGGAATATAAGGGTAAACCTTCTTCCCCATGTCACTACCTCCCAAAATCAAAAATTAAGTCCCTGTTTATCTCTTAAAAAATCTTTTGCTTTTGACTTTTCATTTCCCCAACCCCAACCGCCGGTAAAACGGCGAATAGATGGGGCAGATGCGATGTGGCTGGTTGGCGCCCATACCGGAGGCGTATATCTGATACGTCGAGGATTGGGCACCAGCCTGCCACGAAGCAGATGTCCCATATATTCGCCGTTTAAACAAAACGGCGATTAGACGTGCCAGATACGATGTGATCGGTTGGCGTTCGCACCGGAGGCGTATATATGATACGTCGAGGATCGAACGTCGCCCGGTCACGAAGTCGATGGCGCGTATAATCGCCGTTTTAAGCGATGCCCCCGCCATCGACGACTAAGCTGGAGCCCGTTACCCATGGAGCCATATCGCTGCAAAGGAAGAACACACACATAGCGACATCTTCAGGAGCGCCCAACCTTGCCATCGGCCGCTGTGCGCAATCCTCCTTGTACTTCTCGTCATACACCCCGCCCAGCTGCTCGCACTCGCTCTTCAGCATCGGCGTATCTATATCCCCGGGACATACGCAGTTCACGTTTATATTGTCGGGACCGTGGTCGATCGCCATCGCCCTCGTCATATTCCAGACCCCGCCCTTCGCAGCGCAGTAGGAGACTGCGTGGTCTCCCCCTTTAAGGGCCCAGCCGGAGCCTATGTTGACTATCTTTCCTCCGCCGGCTTTTTTCATATAGGGGACGACATGCTTGCTCATCAGGAATACGCTCTTAAGAGTCACATTCAGGGCAAGATCCCAGTCCTCTTCGGATAAAGTCTCTACTGTGTGACGGCGGGCAACACCCGCGCAGTTCACAAGTATGTCTATCCTGCCGAATTTCTCAATAACGGCGTCAGCCAGAGTTTTGCAGTCGGATCCTTTTGTGACGTCGCATTTTATAAAAACGGCATTATTGCCGGCGGAGGCTATTTCACTCTGGACACAATTCGCAAGATGTTCATTGATGTCAGCCATGACAACTGTGACACCGGCACAGGAAAAAAATCTCGATATCCCGGCGCCAATACCCGAAGCAGCCCCGGTTACAATTGCAATTTTTCCCTTCATACCACAGAGTTTGTTAAGGTCGATCACAATGATCACTCCCTTTGGATTTTGAAAGTTTTAATATATGGTATACAATGAATACATGTTTTAATACTTTATATATGATACTTATTTTTATGTCAAGCAATCCTCCTTGTACAATATAGTACAACTGTATATATTTGTTACGACAAGAAAAATTGGGTGGAGATGATCAGATGGCGAGAAGCAGCACTCCGGGAAAGACATCAGCGGATCATGTATATGAAGGTATCCGCAGGGGCATTTTCGATAAGACGCTGAAAAGCGGTCAGAGGCTCCCGGAAATCTCCATAGCTAAGGAATACAACGTAAGCAGGACTCCCGTGCGGGAAGCTTTGCGGCGCCTGGAGAACGAGGGACTTGTGCAGATAGTCCCCGGATGGGGAGCATGCCTTGCCTCCCCTACCAAACAGGAGATCATAGACACCTACGATGTCAGGGGCAACCTTGAGGTAATGGCAATCAGAAAGGCCGCACGCCTCATCACCCCCCTTCAGCTCTGTATGCTCCAGGAACAGATCGACAGTGAAAGAAAGGCATTTGAAGAAAAAAACCTCGAGCTCTATATGAACGTCAACGACGCATTCCACCAGATAATCGCCGATTCTTCCGGCAACAGTACCCTGGCCGGATATATAAAGAACATCCTCTCAAGGACCTACGTCCAGACCATATTCTTCGAGTCCTTCTTCAACTTCGCAGACAATCCCAGCCTTGAAGAGCATATCAAGCTTATGGAAGCCCTAAAGGAACACGATGAAGCAAAGTGCGTTAAATTAATGGAGGAACACATACACCTTGCAATGGAGGCACTGCAGCAATAAGCTGCGGCGTGGACACGCCGCGCTGAACAATGGTGAAACTGCGACAAATGCGGTCGCGTGAAGCAATGGTGAAGCAGTTGTTAGTTCAAAAAACAGTTATAGACTTATATTTGGAACCACTGAGGTTATTTTTAAGAGTTTCCTGATGGAGGTACTCAGGGGCAACAGAGAAGGTCAACTTAGGGGTCTGGATCTCGGCTTGAAAGCTTACCGGGGAGGACTTGAGCCAAAGCATGAACAATATACTTTCCAAGTAATCTTAAAAACACTCTAAGAAGAGTATTTTTTATTAAAGAAGGGAGCGGGAATAACCCGCTCCCTAATAGTATTATCTTTTCATCGATAATAAATGTTTGGCAATGGTTTTGTGTTCTCACAACAGCTTCTCAATTGTTTAACCATTGTTTCACGCGGCTTTTTTTACGCCGCAGTTTCACCGAAGTATTTTGTTAAAAAGCGTCCTTACCCTTGGCGTTAATAAAGGCATCGATCGGATTTACGTTCTTCTCCGAATGGGTCTGCCTCCATGTCTTTATCGGCATGCCCCAGATCTTGATGAATCCTACAGAGGCTGACTGGTCAAAAATATCGCCTGCGGAATACGTGGCAAGGGCCTTGTTGTAGACAGAGCTCTCGGACTTCATGCCGTTTACTGTTCCGTTGCCCTTGTAGAACTTCATCCTTACTGTGCCGTTGACAGCCTTCTGCGTGCTTTCCATGAAGGCCTGTACAGCTTCCATAAGGGGGGAGAACCAGTAGCCCTCGTAAGCCATTTCGGCGAACCTTACCTCAAGCTCCTTTTTGGTCTTGAGGGTGTCCTTTGAAAGGGTTATGGTCTCGAGTTTTTTGTGGGCTTCCATCAGAGCGAGGGCTCCGGGGCACTCGTATACTTCACGGCTCTTGAATCCTACGAGTCTGTCTTCGACCATGTCGATCCTTCCGTAGCCTGCCTTGCCCGCAGTCTTGTTCATGATGTCGATCAGTTCGATGCTGCCCATCTTCTGGCCATTTATTGCCACAGGTATGCCTGCTTCGAAGGTGATCTCCACTGTAACTTCTTCGTCAGGAGCTTCTTTGGGATCCGCTGTGAGTGCATATGCATCCTTGGGAGGCTCGTTCCACGGATCTTCGAGGATACCGCACTCGATCGAACGGCCCCAGAGGTTGTCATCGAGGCTGTAGGGGCTCTGGCGGGTCGTCGGTACCGGAACGTTGTGGGCCTCGGCATAGTCCATCTCTTCTTCTCGGGTGAAACCCCAGTCACGAACGGGGGCTAGAACTTCGATATCCGGATTCAGCGCGTTGCAGCATACTTCGATACGCACCTGGTCCTGGCCTTTGCCGGTGCAGCCGTGTGCTACCGCTATAGCTCCCTCTTTCTCTGCGCACCAGATCAGTGCCTGGGCGATCATTGGACGTGAGAGGGCTGAATTGAGGGGATATACTCCCTGATATACTGCGTTCGATTTGAGCGAGGGCCACACGAATGTGTCAATGAAGGCCTCACGAAGGTCGACTACATAAGCCTTTACAGCACCGGCCGCATATGCCTTTGCCTTGATCTCTTCAAGATTGTCCGCCTGCTGACCAACGTTCATTGTCAGAGTTACAACGTCATAACCCTGATCGTGGAGCCATGGGATCGCAACTGAAGTATCAAGTCCACCGCTGTACGCCAATATTACCTTACCTTTTTTTTCTGCTGTCATCATTTCAATTTCCTCCTTAAATTTTTTAAAAAAATCTATTTTTTGAGCACCTGTCCGCTCAAATAGACAAAAAAACTCGTCCCTCTTCCGGTTAAGGAAGAGGGACGAGTATACTTTACCCGCGGTGCCACCCTCGTTGACGCTTTGCGCCCACTTGGTTCGTTTGTTTTCGGAAAACTGCCGGACCCCTACTTGATCGTGATGATCTTTCTTCGGGTTCTGCTCAGGGGTGCGGGAACTTCGATACTACCTGCGAAAAGTGCTTTCAGCCGATGGCACTTTATCTCTGTCGCCGAGCGATCGAATCCATGGCCCCGTCATCGCATTTGTTATGCGCAACAAGGGTGATTCGTCGGGTACGTCGTGCTCGTTCGACAGCGGTATAATGCAAAGCTCCAGCCTCCTTTAGATAGTATTCACGAAAAACTGTGTGGTATTCTATCACCTATTGTCTAAATGTCAACTAAAAACTATAGTTTACTTTTAAAATATGATCTAATTTTTGTTGATTTTAGTCTCTATATAAGCTTCCAGACCGGCTTCTTTGCATTCCCTCTGGGTCTCAAAGCTTGTCATCTCCATGTGAACAGGAGTCACTGAAACATAATTGTTAGCAACTGCCCAGACATCAGTCCCGTCTGACATGTCGTCCTCTATGTTACCGCCTATCCAGTAGGCTTCTCCGCCGGAGGGGGTCTTTACTGTCCTTATCTTGTCTACGTAGCGGCGTACACCCTTCCTTGTAACGAGCACGCCTTTTATATCTGATATAGGGATATTGGGTACGTTCACGTTATAAAGCACACCATTTGGAATAGGAGAATCCTTGGTCCAGTCAAGCAGTGCCATTAGTATATCTGCTGCGGTTTCGTTATGGAGTTCCTTGTCCTTCGAACTCATGACAAGGGATACCGCTATCGAAGGGTATCCGAAGATCACGCCCTCCATTGCTGCGCATACTGTTCCCGAATAGGTCAGGTCATCGCCGAGGTTCGGTCCCTGGTTTATCCCGGACAGCACCATATCAGGTTCAAATCCCATCGCATCTATTGCCATTATGACGCAGTCTGTCGGAGTCCCGTCACAGGCTTTTGCCTCAAAGTCCGCAGAGAGAAAGAGCCTGTTAACGTTCCTTATGTGCACAGGCCTGTCCATCGTCATTGCATGGCCACAGCCGCTTCTCTCTCTGTCCGGAGCAACAAGGAGGACTTTGTGTCCTGCCTCGGTAAGTCTTTTTGCAAGCGTCTGTATTCCAATCGAGTAAACTCCGTCATCGTTTGTCAGAAGTATATTCATATTTACCACCTAGAGTATTATATTCAGGATCAGGCTCATTATAGGGCTCATCAGCAGAGGGATCACTCCCAGTATCATAAGCGCGACAATGACGAACATCCCGTACCTTTCCAACGTGTAATATACGTGCAGATATTTATAGGGAAGCATGACATAAAGGACCCGCGACCCGTCAAGCGGAGGGATGGGCAAAAGGTTGAATGCAGCAAGCCCCACGTTCATGTAGATCATTATCAGTATGAACTGCTGCGCCGCATATGTCTGGAAGAGTGCGGGAAAGATCTTCACCAACTGTGCGCAGACAAAGGCAGTAAGTATGTTTCCGGCGGCCCCGGCCAGACTGACTAACGCCATATCCCTTCTTGGATTCTTAAAATATCCTGGGTTTATTGGAACGGGCTTAGCCCATCCGAACCTGAACAGAAGAAGGCAGAGCGCTCCAATAGGATCCAGGTGGTGCAGGGGATTCAGGCTGAGCCTTCCATCCATCTTCGCAGTGGGGTCCCCAAGTTTCATAGCAGCATAGCCGTGACAAAATTCATGAAAAGTTATAGCCCAAAGCACTGCAGGCAGGCTGAGAAGAAGTTCAGCCAGACGTGCTGTAATATTACCGCCTCCAAAAAACACTGCCGATCACATCCCTATCGATCCAAAATCTAACAGAAAGTATTTTATCATGACTGACAAACAGCACTGTCTCATAAATTACGCATATCTTTAGGTTTCCCAGACCCAGTATACTCCGACAGTTCCCTCTTTGACCGAGACTTCCGCTTGTTTTCCATCTGCAAGCCTGTTGCTGACACTGTATGGTTTTCCATACTTAAGGCAGACATCCTCAAGGGGCCACCTGACCCCTTTTATTGAGACCCCCCTGCTATCGCCGGTGAAGGATATCAATGATATTGCCCCCGGTGATCTCTTGAAATCTATTTTCAGTTTTTCAGGCCCATGCAGAAAGATCATTCCCTCTGTCTCGTCGGCGATCCCAAGCGGCTTGATGTTGCCGGCGCAATTTAAGAAAGAGACGACAGTAGACCAAAGATGGTCAAACCTGCCTGCCAACCCTCCTGTAATAAAGAGAGCTTTCTTACTCCCTTCATCTTTTTGGGAGAGAAGATCAAGTGCGATCTGGAAGTCGGTGAGGTCCTTGTCCCTGTCAAATTTTCTGATATCGACTCCGTTGTCGACAGCCCACTTCCATGCCTCCGGGGATGCGCTGTCTCCGTCTCCAACAAGTTTATCCGGCAGTATACCGGCTTCAAAGCAGGGATCTACGCCGCTGTCCACCGCCCACAAGCGGATATGCAGATCAAGGGATCTAATCCAGTCGGCAGAGGGTTTCCTGCCGCCAAGCACCATCATAGTTATATCAAGATCACACTCTGTCTCTATTGTCAGATCAGGCAGAACTATCGTTTTCAATAAAAACAACTCCCAAAAGAATAATGACTATCCGGTAATTATACATTAACAAGGAAAAGCACTGCCAAAAAATGATCTCATTATCGGTGATTCTTTGATAGAATATTGTGGGCGGCCGGAGCCCTGTATTTATTGGCTTCACAGGGAAAGAGCGGCAAGAGGATAATAGCATCCTGATATAAGCCCAAGAGGTGTTTGAAATGAACAAAAACGAAGATCTAAAAAAGATTATATTCAAAAAAGCACTTGCTGCCGGGATCCTCGCAGGTGCAGGGGTGGCCCTCTCATTTGTCTCCATTCCTGTGGGACCCACCAGATGCTTTCCTTTCCAGCATTCAATAAACGTTATCGCAGGTGTTTTACTTGGTCCATTCTGGGCTGTGGGAGCAGCGTTCACTACAAGCCTGATAAGAAACCTGATCGGCACAGGCAGCCTTTTCGCTTTTCCGGGAAGCATGTTCGGAGCATTTCTTGTGGGTCTGGCGGCAAGGTGCCTGCATCGCAGGCATAAGCTTTTTTCAGCTTTGGCGGAACCTGTCGGGACAGGCATCTTAGGTGCATGGGTCAGCGCAGCCATAGTGGCGCCTCTGACAGGAGCATCTGTGAGTTTTGCTTTTTTCTCTTTCTCTTTCCTCATAAGCAGCCTGCCGGGTGCAGCAATAGGTGCAGCTGTGCTTTATTCCCTTGAAAAGAGATCTGTGATCAGCCGGTTTGAGGATATTATGATCTAGAAGATCTTTCCTTATCCAGAAAGATCTTCCCGAGCTCCCTGGCCTTGGCTTCCCATTCCTCTTTCGAGCCGGAGTTCTCCATGACCCAGTCTGACTTCCTGATCTTTTCATCCCTCGGCATTAGCCTGCTCTCGCGCCTTTTTATCTCAGAGGCATCCCATCCCCTTGATGCGTTGCGTTCAGCGCGCATTTCCGGGGTCGCCGAAACGAATACCACAATATCCATCCATTCGGGCCGCCCGCATTCAAAAAGCAACGGGATCTCGACAACGACCCAGCCTTTGGCATCTTTTACGAACTTATCTATAGCCGCGATAGTCGCAGGGTGAAGAAGATCTGATACAAACTCATACTCTTGCTCTTCAGAAAATATCTTCGCAGCAATTTTTGCAAAAACGGACTTCTGATCGCCCTCAAAAAAATCGCTGCCCCATCGTTCAGAGGCTTTCTTCTGAACATCGGGAAGTTTCCACATATCACGGGCGACCCGGTCCGCATCGATTACTGTTGCGCCCATCTCTTCCCACACCCTAGACAGGGTGCTTTTACCAGCGCCAACGTCTCCTGTCAGTCCTACTGTCAGCAAAATAACCGCCTCCGGCTGTATCGTCTTTTATCTCTGTTGAGCTCTTTGGGATCTCTCCGATGAACCTTGACGTTCTGTTCCTCTGTACTCCTCCGAAGAGCAGCCTGGATGACGAACCGCTCATGTATAGCCTTTCCTTGGCCCTCGTCATGCCAACGTAGCAGAGCCTGCGTTCCTCGGAGAGGTCGCTCTCTCCCTCGACAGCGCGCGCGCTCGGGAATATCCCCTCTTCCATGCCCGTTATGAAGACGACAGGGAATTCCAGTCCCTTTGCAGCGTGGAGTGTAAGCAGATTGACCCTGTCTTCCATGTCATCCTGTGTATCCTGATCCGTAAAGAGTGGAATTTCTGTCAATACCTGTGCAATGTCTCCGTCCTCAGGAACAAGTGAGAGTATCTCAAGAACGTTCTCCACCCTCTCTTCCCAGTCTTCGGGATAATTGGCCTTTAAATATTCTTCGTAACCCTGAGCGTAGAGGACAGTCCTCACTGCCTCATGGACATCCGAAGATGAGACCAGTATCTCCAGCATGTTCTTTGCCAGTTCCTTCGCACCATTCCCAGATTTGCCCTTTAGTCCCCCACCTGTCTTTGCCATCTCACTCCAGACGGCTGCGGGATCCAAACCAGGCGTCATTTGGAGCTGTTCCGAAAGTATCTCGACGCTCTTCTTTCCGACCCCGCGCACGGGAACGTTAGCGACCCTGGAAAGGGATATGCTGTCCCTTGGATTTACTGCCAGGCGCAACATGGAAAGGACGTCCTTGACTTCCAGCCTTTCGTAGAATGCAAGTCCCCTGATGACCCTGTACGGGATCCCTTTTTCCAGAAGCGTCTGTTCGATGCCGCGGCTGAGCGCGTTCATCCTGTAAAGTACCGCCATCTCACAGTACCTGTACCCGTCGTCCCTCAGGCTCTCTATGTGATCGGCGATCCAAACTGCCTCATCCTGATCTGTGCGGGACCTGTAAATGCTTATAAACTCGCCCCTTGGCGCAGCTGTCCATAGATCCTTGGGATGCCTGTCGGAGTTCTTTTGTATGACTCCGTTCGCACCCTCAAGTATCTTTCCTGTAGATCGGTAATTCTGGTCAAGGACCACTATCTTTGCGCCTTTGAAGTCATTGGCGAAGTTCATGATCATACCCATGTCTGCTCCGCGCCATCCATATATCGACTGGTCCGGATCGCCGACCACCATTATCTTTCTTCCGGAATCTACGAGGCAGCGCAAAAGCAGATACTGTGGCCTGTTGACATCCTGGTATTCGTCAACAAGAAGCCAGTCAAGACGGGAGCGTTCACGCTCGCGCACTTCCTTGTCAGTGGCAAGAATATGCAGGGGAAGCACCATGAGATCGTCAAAATCCAGTGCTCCCTGTGAAATCAGATACTGCTGGTATTTTTCATAGAGGGGGAGCCATCTGGTTTGTATTGCAGGCTCCCTAGTGACCGGATTTGACTCCGTTTTGACCCTAGATATTAGTTCTATTGCGCCTCCGGCGTCCATTATCCGCGGATCGATGTCAAGCTGGTTCAGAACTTTTTTTATAACGTTCCTTGTGTCTCCCCGGTCAAAGATGACAAAGCTCTTTGGATACCCAAGCCTCATTAAGGAATCGGAATACCTGTGAAGAAAGCGGAGCCCGTATGCGTGGAAGGTCGAGACCTCCATCCCTCTGAGGTCTGAGCCAAGGAGACTTTCCACCCTTGTCTTCATCTCTTTTGCAGCCTTGTTTGTAAAAGTAAGTGCGAGGATCCTCCAGGGGGCGACCTTCTTGGTTCCGATCAGATATGCTATCTTTGAAGTAAGGACGCGTGTCTTGCCGCTGCCCGCACCGGCGAGCACAAGTTCATGACCGTCGCAGTATACAACGGCCTCTTTTTGTTTGGGGTTTAAAGAATCAATGATTTTATCTGACATATGTCTATGATCACCTTTAGTCTCTATTTACGGTTTATAAAAAAAGGGGCCTTTCGGCCCCTCTATATTACAACTGATAACTCCTGCTACAAATAAAACTTTTAATGCTGCAGCAGGGTCCGCTCTGCAGTCAGCCGGAGATCACTTAGGCTCCAACAGGCCATATCCGCCTTCTTCCCTGCGGTAGACAACATTTATACCTCCGGACTGGTCGTTCTTGAAAATAAAGAAACTGTGTCCGAGGAGGTCCATCTGCATGGTCGCCTCAATAGGAGTCATGACATCAACGCTGAACTTCTTCGTCTTGACTATCTCGCGCGTCATCTCTTCCTTCTCAGCATATGCGGGCAAAAGTTCGGGATCTATATCGAATGAGAAATCCTGTACCTTCATCCTTGCCTTGTCTGTAAGATATCCCTTATGCCTCTTGACCTGGCGCTCAATATTCTTCAGTGCCTTGTCAAAAGCCTTCCTGAGGTCAGGCGCGTAGTCTTCGCCCCTCATTACTACCCCGTTAACGTTGGAGGTTATCTCAACTACATTCATACCGCGCTTGAAGTTCAACGCAACCTGCGTGTCAATGATCTTGTCAAAGAATTTTTCGATCTTTCCGACCTTCTTTTCCATATATTCTTTGACCTCTGCCGGCAGTTCCACATTGCGCGTAAGAAAACGTACCTCCATAGCAACTCCTCCATTCGTACTGATGTGGATATATTAATTGCTGCTGCATCAATTGTATCATCATATCAGCCTGCCCTCAAAGCAATTAATTATGTATATTTACCTATTCGAAAAAGAGCTCGATTGACTCAAAAAAAGCCTAAGGTATAATCTCAAATAAGCAGGATTATGAAAGAGGGGGAAATGTAATGAAAATGTCAAAGAGAATACTTGAGATCCAGCCTTCAGCTACTTTAAGCATCTCAGCCAAGGCAAAGACAATGAAAGCGGAAGGCAAGCCAATAATATCATTCAGCCTTGGAGAACCTGATTTCAATTCTCCTGAATGCGCATCAAAGGCCGCAATAGACGCTATCAACCGCGGCGAATCACACTACACTCTCAACTCCGGAATAATTGAACTCCGCAAGGAAGTCTGTAGCTACTATAAGAGGCGTTTTGGCCTCGAATACACCCCTGACGAAGTGCTCGTAGCTCCCGGAGCAAAACCGCTCCTCTACGAGGCGCTCCAGATGCTTGTTGACCCCGGCGATGAGGTGCTCCTTTTCTCACCGGCATGGGTCAGCTATGTTGAACAGGTACATCTAGCCGAAGGCAAAGATGTCATAGTCGATACCCTCAAGACAGACCTTATACCCACAAAAGAAGCCATTGAAGCTGTCCTGAGCGATAAGACTGTAGGTATGATAATAAACTCTCCCTCAAACCCGTCAGGCGCCATCTACAACGAAGAAACACTGAAAATGATCGCCGATGTGGCAAGGGAGAAGGACCTCTGGATAATATTCGACGAGATATACGAGAGACTGGTCTACGCCCCGGCAAAACATGTGAACATCCTCAACGTAGCGCCGGATCTAAGAGATAGGGTCATCATCATAAACGGAGCAAGCAAGGCCTATGCTATGACCGGCTGGCGTATCGGCTACGCGCTTGCACCGAAACCCCTCATTGCCAAGATGAACACGCTGCAGACACACCTTACCTCCAATGCATCGTCGATAGCCCAGTGGGCAGCCTGGGGAGCAGTAAAAGATGCCGACCCGGATGTTGAGAAAATGCGCGAAGCTTTTGAGGAACGCCGCAAGGTCATCCTTGAACTCGTCAGGAGCATGCCCTACGTAAAGGTCAGGGATCCGGAGGGCGCCTTCTATATCTTCATAGATGTTAGGGAGAGCCCGATCCCCGACGACATTAAGTTCTGCGAAAAACTCCTTGAGGAAAAGTTTGTAGCCGCAGTTCCCGGCGCGGCCTTCTTCGCCCCCGGATTTGTCAGATTCTCCTATGCGTGCTCGATGGATAATATACGCGAGGGGATGCAGCGCTTGAAAGAATTTTTATCCTCCCTGTAGGAGGGGCAATTGGGATTTATAGCAGCGCTAACTTAGCAAAGCTTGCGGAGCCTTCCTTCGACGTATGCCCAATACGCCTTCGGAAGGCTCCGCTGCGCGTTGCGTCGTTATCACTTGCTCTAAATCCCAATTGCGATATAGGTACCATCGTCGAACCATAAAAACCTGCGTCGTCATCATCCACGATCTGCCCCAATTGCGATAATGCCGTTGGCTTCGCTAAAGTCTTGATTCCCCGCCTGACGGAGTCAGGCAAATTCACCGCGATGCGAAGCTAGCAAATTCTCCATCGACGAATGTCGCGAATTCCCCGCAGCCCAGAGGCTGCAAATTCTCCGACCCTGAACTTGGCTCCTACGACCGCTTCACTACTGCTTCACAATTGTTTCACGCCGGAGGTCTTCCGGCAGTTTCACCATTGCAGCTTTGAAACTGCCTCGATTTGCTGCGCTCGTATCCATTTCCCTCTTGCCTTTCCTTCTATTCCTGCCGGAAGTTCGCCACGGACCTTTTTCATTACCTCAATATACAACTCGCTATTTGCAAGGAAGAAATAAGAGCTTATTGTTCCCTCGGCTTTTATTATGGCAATGCATCCGTCTATCCCTATGGGGTGATTTTGAAGTTTGGTAAGAGTATCCACTGCGACAGCAGGGTCTTTACCTTTTGCGGGATCAGGCAGATGAAGGGATGCGAATTCAGCGCATCTTCTCCAGATGTTTGGCAGCCTCATCGATACGTCTATCTCATCCAACAGATCTTCACGATCTTTAAGTGAAAGTCCGATAGATCTCACAAGAGAGGCAAACTTGACCTCGGGTCGTTGGCATAGCTCCGCGGTCTTATCCAGTCGGCTCATCGAGCGGATGAAATCTTTTCTGCCATCTTCGGACTGCCCTTTCCAAATCTCATCAAGGGGAGGGATAACTGCAGCAAGGATACCCGCTTCAGCCAGCACAGAGAAGAATATGGAGGGTCTGTTGCAAAGCATCGCCCTCTCCAATTCGCCAAAGATCCTTTCCTTCGGCTCGTGCAGAAGTTCCGGACCGCAGCATCCCATCATCTCAAGGGTACGCATTTCAATAGTGAAATCGAATTCGGCTGACTGCCTGGCGGCACGAAGAGCCCTTACGGGATCTTCACAGAAATGATAAGAGGTCGCCTTTATCATCTTTGCCTTGATGTCAGCCTGTCCGCCAAACGGGTCTATAAGCTTATCCTCTTCCGGCGACCATGCCATGCTGTTTATCGTAGTATCCCGCCTGAAAAGATCCTCTTCTATCGTAACGTCAGGTCCGTATTCGACCACAAATCCCTTATAGCCGACACCTTTTTTCTTCTCGGTCCGTGCCATGGCAACGTCACAGGGGCGGCCGTCAATGTATAAAATAAAGACCGGAAATGAGTTGCCGGTTTTTTGAGCATCCGGAAAGACTGCAACAAAAGAGCTCTTCTCGATACCGCAGACCACGTAGTCCCTGTCGTGCGGGCAACGCCCCATTAGCCTGTCCCGCACCCAGCCTCCCGCAACATAGGCCACTCCGCCGATCTCTCTGACTTTCCTGAGGAATTCCATCTCTGTCGTCATTTGAATAATATAACACAGGGAGGCACTGCCTAAGCAATGCCTCCCCGAATTTGTCTTATTTTTGCAAAGCTATTTATCCATTATTTCCTTTTCTTTTTCAGCAAGCATCACGTCGACCTTCTTGATAAATGCGTCTGTGTGGTCCTGGGCTTCCTTCTGATACTTCTTCAGGTCATCCTCAGTGATATCACTATCTTTTTCCATCTTCTTAAGAGAGTCTATGACATCCCTGCGAACGTTGCGGATAGCTATCCTTGCTTCTTCGGCTGACTTGTTGACTATCTTGGTCAGTTCAACACGGCGGGCCTGAGTAAGTTCCGGCAGGTTGAGACGTATGGTCTCCCCGTCGTTCTGAGGATTTATCCCAAGAGGAGAAGCCTGGATGGCTTTTTCAATTGCTTTCATAGCAGTCTTGTCCCAGGGGTTGATCATGATCTGACGAGCTTCCGGAATACTTACAGTGCCCATATTCTTGATCGGTGTGGCGGTCCCGAAGTAGTCGACCTTTATGTCTTCTACAAGGGCAGGATGAGCTCTTCCCGTCCGTATGCCCTGAAGTGTCCCCTTAAGGAACTCCAGCGTCTTTTCACTGCGGGTCATTAAGTCTTTCATTAAATTTTGAGGCACGCAGATCACTCCTTATAAGATTAATATGCCGTCTCTGCAGGCATTCGATCAGTTTTGAAAACCTCTGGTGGATCATCAGCCTAATCCAAGTCATCCGACCTGAACAATAGTATATACCAAATTTAACACAAAATGGGCGATTTTATTGGGCACTGCAATTGTTTTTAAGATTTCAGGCAAATGGTCCTTCCTTCTATTATTTGCTGCCTGGGGTTAGTCGCTTACTGTCGATCCTATGTCCTGTCCTTCGATAAGAAGCTTTCTGAGGTTGCCTTTTTTATGAACGTCGAAGACTATTATAGGTATCTTATTTTCCTGGCAAAGCGAGAAAGCCGCGGCGTCCATGACCTTGAGCTGCATCCTCAGCGCGTCCATGTAGGTAAGCTTTTTAAGACGCTTCGCATCGGGATACTTCTCCGGATCTTTGTCGTAAATACCGTCTACCTTGGTCGCCTTTATAAGACATTCGGCACCTATCTCAGAAGCCCTGAGTGCCGCTGTTGTGTCTGTAGAGAAATAAGGTGAGCCTGTCCCTGCTGCAAAGATGACGATCCTTCCCTTTTCCAGATGGCGTATCGCCCTCCTGCGGATCACAGTTTCAGCGACCTGCTTCATTTCAATGGCAGACTGAACCCTTGTCGGCTGACCGAGACGCTCAAGAGCATCCTGCAGAGCGAGTGCATTTATGACGGTACCCAACATTCCCATATAATCGGCCTGCGCCCTCTCAACACTTACTGTCTGCGCACCGCGGATGATGTTTCCTCCACCGACTACCATGGAGATAGCGACACCTTCCCTTGCGACCTCTACTATCTCTTCGCATATCCCCCTGATAGCATCGTAATCCAGTCCAAAATGCGCATCACCTGCAAGTATCTCTCCCGAGAGTTTAAGCAAAACACGATTATATTTTCGATCCATCAGGGCACACTCCTTGTTTATATTTTTTAATTATATTGATCAAAAGTGATAAAGCCGGGTAAAAAAATGATGCTGTCCAAATCATTATCCCACTCAAGCCCGCGACTTGCGCAGTTATTAACGTTCTTTTCCTGTAAAAGGTTATAAAAAGAGCGAGGGAGAGTCCCTCGCTCTTTTTATAAATTATATTATCCTTCGATGATAAAACGGGAGAAGCGTCCTACTTTAATGTTTTCTCCGATTTTAGCTATGTTCTCGATAACGAGATCTTTGATCTTTTTATCGGGATCACGAATGTACTTCTGCTCCATCAGGCAGTTCTCTTCGTAGAACTTATTGATGCGGCCCTCTGCGATCTTGTCGAGCATCTTTTCGGGCTTGCCCTCTTCAAGAGCCTGTGCCTTGATGACTTCGATCTCGTGATTCACTACGCACTCGGGCACATCTTCCGGCACGATAAAACCGGGGTTCGCGGCAGCGATCTGCATTGCGATCTCGTGGCCGAGGTGCTGGAACTCTTCTGTACGGGCTACAAAGTCCGTCTCGCAGTTGAGTTCTACAAGAACGCCAAGTTTGGCGTTGCAGTGGATATAGCTGAAGATCATACCCTGAGCGGCGTTGCGTTCTGCTTTCTTTGCTGCCTTGGCAAGTCCCTTCTCACGAAGGAAGTCAACTGCCTTGTCTATGTCGCCGCAGCACTCTACGAGCGCTTTTTTGCAGTCCATCATACCTACTGAGGTACGGGCGCGAAGTTCGGACACAAGTCCTGCTGTGATATCAGCCATCGTTAGTTAGTCTCCTTCCAGCCTTTCTGCTCTTCTATTGCCTTTACTGCTTCCTTGTCGATCTCCTCTACTACGGCATCAAGCTCTTCAGGGACAACAGTGGCTTCCTTTACTTCCTCTACCGCTGTTTCCTCGCTTGCGCTTTCGACCCTCGAATCCTGTCCCTGACGTCCTTCGATGAAGGCGTTGGCCATGAGTCCGACTACCAGCTCTATTGCGCGGATAGCATCGTCATTTCCGGGGATCGGATAATCGATCACATCGGGGTCGCAGTTCGTATCAACGATCGAGATAACGGGGATACCAAGCTTATGGGCCTCGAGGACTGCGATCGTTTCACGGCGTGGGTCGATGATGAAGAGTGCATCGGGGATATCCTTCATATCCTTGATGCCGGAAAGATACTTCTCAAGCTTTTCTCTTTCCTTGCGGAGCTGTATTATCTCTTTTTTGGGGTACTTGTTGATCGAGCCGTCAGTTTCCATTCCCTGAAGTTCGACCATGCGGGTCACCCTGCGGCGGATCGTTGCAAAGTTGGTGAGAAGACCGCCCAGCCAGCGCTGGTTGATGTAATACTGTCCGGCCTTGAGTGCCTCTTCCCTGATCGGATCCTGCGCCTGGCGCTTTGTTCCGACAAAAAGAAGCGTGCCGCCTGACTTTGATACTTCGCGGACAAAGTCATAGGCTTTCTCAAGTCCCTTGACCGTCTTCTGAAGGTCGATGATGTAGATGCCGTTGCGCTCCGTGAAGATGTATGGCTTCATCTTCGGATTCCAGCGCCTGGTCTGATGTCCGAAATGAACACCGCACTCAAGCAGCTGTTTCATACTTACTACTCCCATGTGTATCCCTCCTGTTTTTTCCTCCAGGCACTTCATCCCGCAAAAAAACCCTTTCGGGCAACATTCTTGCGATCCGCACCTGTGTGTTATGTACCGCTCCCCAGTATAACATGGAGATATTTATTTTTGCAAGCTTAGAAAGTTGTTTTCAACGATCCTTTTCAACGATCTGCTGTCATGTCAGCCATCTTATTGCTCTGACTGCCACAAGCACTGCATACTGTCACGAAGCTCAGCACTTCCCCCACGGACAGGCACTGAGGCAAATGCCGCAAACGCTGCACCCATAAGTTTCATAATTCTTTTTCAGAAACGCTTTGCATGCATCCCTGTCAACTCTTTCACTTACGTCCTGACCCATTTGCCAAGTACGGCCCTTGATGGCATCGGCGGGACACGCATTCTGACAGCAGGTACAGTCACCGCATTTGGGCTCCATAGGCATACCGCATTTCAGCGGAGCGTCACAAAGAACTGTTGCAAGTCGCTGCATCGGGCCCCTGTCAGGCGTGATCAGGCAACAGCTCTTGCCGATCCAGCCAAGGCCTGCCAGATGCGCAGCTGCGCGATGGCTGAAAATACCGTGAAGCCCCTCTTTTGCAACTTTACTTGCAGTGATCGGAAAAGCACTGAACCTTCTCTCCTCAAGCCAGTCGGTTATACGCATTGTCATCGTATCCAATGCGATGTTAGCAACATCGTAAAACCGGGCATAGCTGTCTGTCGGACCCTTGGCAGATATTTCCCTGATAACTGCAGAAGGCATGTTCAAAGCTACTGAGATGGCGAATGGATAGTTATCCCATGTATTTCCGTAAGCTTTCCTGATCTCTTCAGTGTATGGCCTGAGATCAGCAAAACCGACCTTGCCTGCTCCTATCGACAATACAAATCCCTTAAGTTCCTGATCCAAATTTTCGGTATTCACATGCATGCCGGTTTCCTCCTTAAACATCTTAAAGTTTTTCTAATGTGAATAAAGGAAAGTTTTATCAGCTGAAAAGCATTCCTGCGAGGCCCGCGGACTCGATCTTTTGCCCTGAGAAGGTATCCAGGATCTCTTTCCCCCTGACCGCATAAACACGCCACGCGACCTTCATCGATCCTTCGGACACTGATACGTTTCTGATTCTGATGATTTTTTTCCAGCTCTTGAAATCATCAGGAACTGCTCCATACTCGGCGATCTCCTTTGCAAGCATCGGAGATATTTTGATATCCAGGCGCTCTATTTCTTCGGCTTCGGGCATGTAGTCCGTCTCAGGCGTTACTGTCTTCTTATCTACCAGCGTAGTCTTCCCATTATACCCGTCGATGATGACCACCTGATAGATATACCTGGGACCGTGCATCAGGCTTCTTTCAAGGATCTCAACAGGCGCGATGTAGACAGGGATAAAGATAAGCTTGTCACCGGGCTCCGGTCTTTCCTTCATCGGCAGATATCCTGAAGCTTGGGTATCCATATTATTATCCTCCGGCATATTTAGTGATCGTATTTACGAAAAGAGTGCTTTCTGCAGGGAGTCCAGTGACCCCATGGCACCCAAAAGACTCCGCTTACCGCTGCTTCCTTCCGGACCTGACGGGGTTCACGGGCTTTCGCCGCATGGGACTGGACACCCTGCAAAAAACACTCGCTTTTCATCGATATATGATAGCATAAACATTATTCAAATGGCGTGCCTGTCGGGATTCGAACCCGAGACCTTCAGCTCCGGAGGCTGACACTCTATCCAGCTGAGCTACAGGCACAAGACCCGGAACAGAGGAAGTATAGCACATTCAGAATGGAGATGTCACCGATGGACGACACTCTTTATATGAGGGAAGCCTTAAAAGAAGCAGAGAAAGCCCTTCAAAAAGGTGAGATCTCTGTTGGCGCTGTAATGGTCAGAAACGGTGAGATCATAGGGCGGGGATCGAACAACAGGTCGCTGGAAGGCTCTCCGCTCGGACATGCGGAGATAGTTGCAATGCAGGACGCCTCAAAAGTTATTAATAACTGGAGGTTTGACGACTGCGTTCTCTACGTGACTCTGGAACCCTGCGTTATGTGTGCCGGCGCCATGGTACAGTCGAGGCTGGGAACTCTCGTTTACGGCGCAAGTGACCCTAAGGCCGGTGCGGTCGGTTCGCTTTACAATATTCTCAGAGATCCAAGAATGTACCACAGGTGCGTTGTGAGGTCAGGAATATTGAAAGAAGAGTGCGCAGAGTTGCTTCGGATTTTTTTCCAAAAAAGGCGCACAGAAAGGGCCTGATCCATTTTGACATTCACTATGGAATAAGCTATAATGCGCTCCGTCAGTTTGTTATAGGTAATTGATGCGACACATGCGGAGAGGTGGCTGAGTGGTCGAAGGCGCTCGCCTGGAAAGTGAGTGAACGGCTTATCCCCGTTCCAAGGGTTCAAATCCCTTCCTCTCCGCCATTTTGTATCGATCCAAACAAGCTGTTTTTTTATGTTCAACGGAGGGGTGGCCGAGTGGTCGAAGGCGGGCGACTCGAAATCGTCTTGGCGGTGCTGAGCTGTCACGTGGGTTCAAATCCCACCCTCTCCGCCATATTTTTTCAATGACCTGTTTTCTGACATTTGAAATCATCCAATAAAAAATAAAGTTGGGAAGGCAAATAAAGCCGACCCAACTTTTTAATATCATCCGGAATTTTTGAAATATTAGCGATTTTGTTCTTCCAGTTTTTTCCTGATCTGTAACGAGGCTTCTGTTTTGCCGAGTCCCCCGAATGTGCAACGAAGTTCCAAAGGCAGTTTCAGGCCTATGTCGTACATCGCTTTTATTGTCTGGTCCAATGGAATGACCTTATCGTACCCTGCCAACGCCATGTTAGCGCTGGATATGGCATTTGAGCCTCCCATTATATTCTTGCCGAGACAGGGCACTTCGACTCGATTGGCTACAGGATCACATGCAAGACCTGTTACATTCTGCAGCGCAATAGAAGCTGCATTTATACATTCTTCTACTGTTCCTCCCAGCATTTGGGCCACTCCCGCAGCAGCCATCGATGAGCCTGCTCCGCACTCGACCTGACAACCGGCAACCTCTGCTGCAAAAGTTGCTGACTCAGCGATAAATATCCCTATCAACCCTGCCGCAAGCATTCCTTTGGTTATTTCATCCTTTGAGGCTCCGATAGATCTGCCAACGCCTATCAGGGTCCCGGGAAGGCACCCGCATGATCCTGCTGTAGGAGCAGCAACGATAACGCCCATCGAACTTTTGACTTCCATTATCGCAGTTATGTACTTAATTACTGTATTAAGCAGATCACACGGAACCAGTTTCTTCTTCCTTGTTCCTTCATCAATTTTGTACGACTGATATCCCAGTATTCTGTCTTTATATTCAGTACCGCGAAGCCCCGCTTCAATTGCATTCTCCATGATCGATACCAGATCTGACATTTTTTGGAATACCTCTTCTTCACTGGTATTCCCTCTGCAGCTTTCATACCGGACAGCAAATTCCCACAGTTCCCCGGGATCGGTCTTTGCAAGTTCGATCAATTCCTCAGAGGTCAGAAACGGCACCTTACAATCGGCGCGGGAGTGGGTAGGAAGTATCGGCTCAATATAAACGATGTCTACTATGAAATCTTCTTTTTTAAGTGACTCCAATTTATCTAAAGACGGTTTTTTAGCAAATTTCAATTCAAAGAGGACCCGCTGCCCTTTTATGTCGCTCAACGCAAAATCAAAGTCAGACACATAAGATCTGATTATTTCCAAAATATTATCAGTGTTCTTTTCAGAACAGTCTGCAGTGATCAATATTTCGTAAAAATCTCCCGCCATTATTAATTGAAACCCATCGTACTTCTGCATTTCTATCATTCCACCGCCGACTGAGACAGCTTCCCATTCATGGGAATATCCGTCCTCACTTTTTGCGGATATCCTGTAATTGTTGGGGTGGACCGCTCCATAATCCAGGATCCGGAATTCTATGTTTATTCCTGCATTATGCGCAAGTTCTGCATAATTTGAAACATTAGGATCAGTGACAGGCATGCCGAGAATACCGGTCACAAATCCCATGTCTGTTCCGTGTCCGTCGTGAGACTCGGCAAGCGATCCGTTTACATCAAAATCAACAACAACTTCTTTTACATTGTTGTTAAGAGACTGCCGCACAATATCAGCGATTCGCGAAGCCCCTGCGACATGAGAACTGGACGGACCCCTCATTACCGGCCCGATAACGTCATTAAATATGCTTGAGGGAAGTTTTTCCATCATGATCTCTCCTTCTACCAGCTGATAAATCCATTTTTAAGCTTGTCCTCTTCCTCAACGATCAGGTGATTGAATCCTGTGATATGGACATCCCTGCACGAAATCCTCGGGATAACCGCATTTATCCCGTTTAAATCGATCTCGCGCAGAACTGAAGCTGTGAATTTTCCTCCATAAATACTTTTCTGACAAAACGTTTCATTAAGACCTATCTTACCTCTAAAATACCGCTGTGCGATACGGGTCGATGTACCTGTACCACAGGGAGAAATATCTGCCTGGGCATCTCCAAAAATACACTGACACAAATAATCTCCATTTTCATCTGGACTATTCTTCGCGAAAAGCAATTGATCCATGTAATTTATTGACTTATTAACAGGGTGCTGTACTTTGATCACTTCATTAGCGGAAACAAGTATTATTTTGCTTAACTTACGCAATTCATCCATATTGTCTCTTGAAATCTCCATATCTAACGTATCGATGTCTACGATAGTAAAGAAATTTCCTCCAAATCCTATATCAACACTGATATTTCCAACTTTAGGAACTTCAATTTTCAGGTCTTTGCGATATAAAAAGGCAGGAACGTTTTCAAACGAAATGTGTTGAACGTCCCCGTTTTTTATTGCAACAAATACTGTAACTATACCGCTGGGTGTTTCAAGCTTAATTATTGTTTCAGGTTCGGTGCGTCGTACCATACCTGTCTCTACAAGTGCTTTCGCAACGGAAAAAATGCCGGCACCACACATGGGCTGGTATGTAAGCGCGTCAATATAGAACAGTCCGTAATCAGCATCCGGAGAACAAGGTTCCGTCAGTACTGCTCCAACCAAAGAAAGGAAACCCCTGGGCTGCTGCATCAGGCATGTTCTTATCCAGTCATAATGAGTCTTCATATATTTCATTTTATCTTCTATGGAATCACCTTTCAGAGGCGGGATCCCCGAAGTGATTACTCTTATCGGAGTACCTGTAGTATGTGCGTCTACGGCAAATATCGATTGAGTATTACGCATTCATATATCCCCTCTGCATTTTATGATAGTTGTTGATCAAAATATCTTTCCTACACCTGCTGCGATAGCTTTTTTATAAACATTATAAGCAATAACGATATCGAGAGTTGCAAAACCAACCGTCTTCATAAGTGTGATCTGCTTACTGTTCGTACGTCCCAAAACTTTGCCAAGAATAAGATCTCCAAGTTCACCGGTTATTGATTCCTTCTTAAATTTACCCTCCGATATAGGGATCAGAAACTCTCCTGCTTCAGACATTATGGCTTCTGTGTTGTCAATAAAAATTTTGTCGGCGTGCGTCACTGTGTACTCGTCAAGCTCTCGTTTATGAGGCATAAAAACTCCTACGGCATTAACATGTGAACCTTTTTTTAGTCTCTGTCCGTCAAAGACAGGAACGGAACTGGTAGTCACGGTGGTTATTATGTCCGCTGCATCTATCGCCGCATCGGAAGAATCTGCCGCTACAATCTTTACATTGAATTTCTCTGCAAGTCCCGATGCTCTTTCTACGAAAGATTTGATCCTCTCGTAATTTGAATCGTAAATACGAACCTCCGATATCTTCCTCACGGATAATATTGCTTCGAGCTGAGACATAGCCTGTCCTCCTGTGCCGAATAGTGCCGCTTTCTCAGAGTCCTCATTGGACAGAAGTTTTGTTGCGAGTCCGGAAACCGCACCTGTACGCATACGCGTAAGTTCTGTGCCGTCTAGCATAACGTTGACCTCTCCTGTTTCGGGGTCATTCAGAATAGTAGTCGCCGTTACTGCCGGCAATCCTTTCTTTCCATTGTCAGGATAAGTTGATACTATTTTTATTCCAGCTACAGGAAAATCTTTTATTAGAGCCGGCATGTACGACGTAATACCATTTTGCTTCACCTCAAAGTTTATTCGGACCGGTACTTCAGCTTTTCTGTTGCTTTGGATCACAAAAGCCTCTTCATTTGAATTTATTGCATCTTCCATTGTGAAAACTTTTCTTATATCTTCAGCGTTTAAAACCAACATATTGAAACACCTCTTTATATGTAAATTTTAATAAAAATAAAAAAACTCCTTCTCCTGATAGTTGAAACAGGTTTGGGAGTTTTATATTAACATTTGCTATCTGCATTTTTAAATAATTTACAATGCCTGCAGGCTTATTATCGAATCAGGTTCACCAGAACCAAAGATACCCACGGAACATATGTCACCAACATCAGTACAAACATCATTGTTCCTAAGAACGGAAGAGCAGCTCTTGAGACCTTTTCAAAAGGCACTCTAGATATGTTGGTAGCTGAGAAAAGGCAGACGCCAACAGGTGGGGTCGCAAGTCCGATAGTAAGGTTGATACAGACTATCATTCCGGCCACTATCGGGTCTACGCCCATCTTAGCAAGAGCAGGAGCCAATATCGGCCCTACAAGCATAATTGCAGGAGCGCTGTCCATGAACATGCCTACGATCAGAAGAGCAAAATTTATCATCAAGAGCTTTAGCCATAGGGATACATTCATCGCTAGAAGTGCTTCTGTGAGTCTTAAAGCAACCCTTTCGTTTGTAAGGACCCATCCGAAGGCATAACAGGTACCTACCAGCAGCATAACTGATCCGCTGTCTATAGCACTTTCCAAAAGGATCTTCGGCAACTGTCTCCATGCTATCGTCTTATATATGAACATTGAGAGGACAAAAGCATATAATGCAGCCATTGCAGCAGCTTCAGTCGGAGTGAATATCCCTGAGGTTATCCCACCGAGAATGAAGACAGGCAGTATCAAACAGAGTATCGAATCTTTTATTGCTTTAAGCCTCCCTTTCCATGAGGTCCGTGGAAGACGAGGGTAATTATCGCGCTTTGCGTATACATAAACAACTGACATCAAAGCCAAAGCCATCAATATTCCGGGCAAAATACCTGCCACGAAAAGATCCCCAATAGGAACACGGCTAACAGCCCCATAAAGGACAAATGCAAGGCTTGGGGGGATAACAGGTGCCATCGTCGATGCAACAGCAGTCAGTCCTGCACTGAAGTCTGCAGGGTAACCTTCCTTTTTTAGTGAGGGGATCATTACAGATCCAACAGCTGAAGTTGCCGCTACAGCCGAACCGGAAACTGCGCCGAAAAAGGCACAGACCATTACATCGACCATCGCCAGGCCGCCCCTTATGTGCCCTACAAAAGCTTGTGCAAGCTTGATCAGCCTTTCTGTAATGCCGCCATTGTTCATTAGGTTACCGGCAAGAACAAAAAAAGGTAAACACATTAAAAGGAATGAATCCATCCCGCGTACAATTCGAGACGGTACCAACAGCCAAGAAACATCGCCGCCCATAACAAGAATATACGCTATGGTAGAGAGGATCAAAACAAAAGATATTGGAACGCTTAAAAACAGCAGAGGGAAAAATGTGGCAAATAAGATCCAGCTCATTTCGCAGCCCCCCTAAAAAAATCACGAATTTCATTTTCCGTGAATTTACCGTGGGAAATAAGCTCCAATAACTGAACAGTACTGTAAAAAAGCATCAGAGAGCCACTTACGGGGACAGACAAATATAGGACTGCTGCTGAAACTGGAAACGAAGTCGCAGTCTGTCCGGCACTATATACATCAATGGTTTGCTGAGCTCCGTAAACGGTAAGGATATATACTGCCAATATCATAAAAACCTGGGCCATCAACTTAACTATAAATTGAGCTTTCCCCTTTATGTTGTTTACAAGTATGTCTACTCCGATATTCAAATGGGAATGGACAGCGCAGGCAGAGGCGAGCATAGTGCTCCAGATGAAGAGATATCTACCCATTTCTTCTGCCCATTGAAAAGAATGTGAGAAAAAAAACCTTGATATGACCTGCATACAAACAATAACCGACATAGCCGCAAATGTCACAATAGCAATAACAGAAGCAAATCTATCAAGTTTGTCTTCAATGAAATGTAGTCTCTTTAGGATAAGTTCCATGTTGAAACACAGCCTTTCGGTCAAAAATCCTTTAATCTGTATAGTCACGGACGGCCCTAACTATTCAGGACCGCCCATAACAAGGAACAAACTTTGTTGAAAACTATTTTGTCTTGTTGATCTGATCTACTATCGGTTTCCAGTGTGGATATTTCTTAAAATAGTTTGCATATACAGGCTGAACAGCTTTTACCCATTCATCACGGTCTTTTGGATTTGTAACAGTAATTTTCTTTTCTTTTTCAAGTTTCTTGGTCAGTTCCATCTCAGTATTCCAGAACCATTCTCTCTGATACTTACCAGCTGCCACTGCTGCATCCTTTACGATCTTGCGTTCCTCTTCGTTTAGTCCATTCCAGAGTTTTTCGCTTGCAAGCACTACTCCTGAAGAATAGAAATGCTGGATCATGCAGACATAAGGCTGGATAGCAAGGTATCCGGCACTGTTGGCAACATAGACACCGTTATCCTGCCCGTTTACAAGACCTGTCTGGATACTGCTGTAGATTTCACCTGAAGGGATGGGAGTAGGAACTGCTCCTAGTGCCTTGTACATATCTGCGTTCATGTCGTTCATCATTATGCGCAGTTTGAGCCCCTTCATATCTGCAATGGTTTTGATCGGACGCTTGTTGTTTGTAATTTCACGCCATCCATCTTCAGCAAATGCAAGCGCTTTGATATGCGAAGACTCGAACTGCTTAAGCAATTTTTCGCCTATTGGTCCCATGAGAACTTTATTTACATGGTTTGTGTCACGGAAAAGAAATGGCATATCAAGGAGCATAACGTCTTTTACAAAGGCAGAAAGGCTTCCCGTTGATGTCCAAGCCATGTCCAGATTGCCGGAACGGACCATCTCAGCAGCTTCTACTTCATCTGTAGTCATGTCGCCAGCGTAAATTTCAACTTTAATTTTTCCTTTACTGGCTTTATCAACAAGATCCTTAAACTTTTGGGCACCTATATCGAAGTTGCTGTCAGGCGGAAGAACATGCGCAAGTTTTATGGTACGGGCCGTTACTGCCGCATCTGATACTGCCGGTGCGACCAAGCAGGAAAAACTTGCTATTACGATGGCAGATATGATTATAAGTGACGAATGGATACCTTTAACTTTCATTTTAACGATCCCCTTTGCTTTTCAGTGTATGTTTCTAAGACTTTTTACTTTCTCAGTACAAAATATAAAATTTTATTGCCGTGGTATCCCCCTCTCTTAACTGAATTTATTATTTAAATCAGAAAACCCTCACTCAATGGATCTTCAGGATCAAGTACGAGTTGGTTAAAGCCTGTGATCCATGCTGGCCCTGCAATTCTGGGGATTATGCCCTTAATGCCACCAATTTCTGTCAATCCGTCTATTGATCCGTAAAATGTAGTATCTAGTATGCTGCTGTTAACTAATGTCTCTTCAGGAGCCATCTGGCCACGTCCATAAAGAAGTGCCATTCTGGCTGACGTTCCTGTTCCACACGGAGAACGGTCAATTGCAGAATCTGCAAATACACATGTCTCTTTGGATTTCCAGCCGGTACTTATCTTTTCTGAAGGTCCGGTAACAATGACTCCGTATATGCCTTTTATCCCTGGATTTTCTGGATGTACCACATTTAATTCCCTGTTACCCCAATCCTTCAGCCACATCGAATGCTTTGCTATCAAAGAGCCATGTTCGGGTATTACTTCGAGTCCCAGATCTTCTGCTTCGACAAAAATGTAGAATCCTCCACCAAAAGAGACTGCAACTTTAACTTTGCCTATATTTGGGATATCGACCTCAATGTTGTCTTTGTAAAGAAAGGAAGGAACATTTTGAAAAGAAACTTCTTTAACTCTTCCGTTTTCTACGATCGCTCTTGCTGTTACGCGTCCGGCAGGAGCATCTATTTTGACTGTGTTTTCTCCTTCTGTGACAGGAATTACACCCGTCTCAACAAGTACTTTTACTACACCAATGGTTCCATGACCACACATGGTGGCCTGTCCCGTAGTGTGAGTATATAAAACTCCGACGTGTCCATCGTCAGTCACGGGAGGAGTAAGGATCGCGCCAAACATGTCCTTGTGGCCTCTTGGTTCGCGCATCAGGAAATTCCTGACTCCGTTCAAGTTCTCATCAAACCATTTCATTTTATCGAGCATTGTTGTGCCTGGAATTTTAGGAAGACCTGAAACCACAACTCTTACCGGTTCACCAGCCGTATGAGCATCAACTGCATTGATGGATCTGATAAATTGCATCATAAAAAAGCACCTCGTCATGGTATACTTCTGATGTCTGGTTAGCAGATATCAGATAAGTAGATTTTATATTCTATAGATATTTTGTCAAGCAGTTAAAATTAATCAATTAAGGAAAATTTTATTTGGAATAATTATCAATTGAATAATTTGAAGGTCAGTACTTTGATTTTTTAATAAAAATAAGGTTTTTAGAATTTGTTTATAGTAGAATATATACAGTTGAAACTTTGTAATTCTTGCTGTGCCCCTCAATTTACATTGCAAAATTAACGATCAGGAGATGTCTTGGAAATGAACTTAAAAAGAGAAAACACGCTGTCTCAGTTAGTTCTTGAAAATATTCAAAACTCTATCCGGGATGGAGAGTTCAAGCCAGGGGAATGCTTGCCTTCTGAGCGCGAGTTGGCTGAAAGATATGGCGTCGGCAAATCAAGCATACGTGAAGCGATCAAGATGCTGCAGGTGTTGGGTGTAGCTGAGTCTTCACAGGGAAAAGGCACTTATTTGAGGGAAACTCTGGGCACTCAGATTTTAAGACCACTCTTGCTAGATATGATGCTTCAACGTTCAAACGCAGAGGAATTGTATGAATTCAGGGTGATTTTTGACATTGCTGCTTTAAAACTTGCCATAACTAAAGCAACTGAAGATGAGAAACATATCATTCGTCAGAAATTCCATGAATATAAAACCCTTTCTGAAGCTCATATACCGGCGGCAGACCAGGCAGACCAGGAATTTCACAAGATAATACTTAATGCGACTAGGAACCAATTTATTATCAAGATGGGAACACTTGTTATGGAATTATGCCGGCCATATTCTAAAAAGGGCAATGATGTCCTGGACAAAACGGTAATGGATAATCACGAAAAAATGATGGAGATATTTTGCTCAGGTGATACAACCAATATTGAAGATGTAATAAGAAATTCCCTGATCGTATTCCGTCATATATTGGACAATGGATTAAACAAAGATATCTAAACAAATTTACTTAAAATCAAACAGAAAAATCAAGCGGCTTGCCAAAAGGCAGGCCGCTTTTTTCATGATCTGGTTTGGAAAGGAAACCTAGATACACAGCGTCAAGAGTAATATTGCGTTACCAAACTCCGCCGGTCAGTATGTGTGCCTGCTCCTCCGACATTGTATGCAGCTATAAAAGAATCATTGTTCGGATAGAAACCTCCTTCAATACAAACAACCTCACCGATGGTAATTTTAGTTAGGCCGTTTCCCAAGAAAGCTCTGAAGTGTGTACGGGTAATACGTTTCTTTGATCAAGTGTTTAAAATATACTTTTTATAGACGTCTAAACGCTCATTTTGCAACAGCGGTCTCATCTCCCTGACCCTGCGAAGATAGGCCTTGTCGATCTCCACATCCATGACAACCTCTTCAAAAAGCGGAAGTTGTGCCACAATGTCACCGTTCGGATCCACAACGTGGGAACCTCCGAAGTAGATCGAAGCAGGCGAGGCTGCCTGGTTGCAGCAGACAACATAGCTTGTCTGAGAAAATGCTGTTCCCCGGGTCAGTTTTTTCCAGTTAGAAAAACATTTTTCTCCGTCTGTCCTGTCCAAAACTGTGGCTGCAGAGGGATAAAAGATGACTTCCGCTCCAAGTTTTGCCGCGAAGATGGCATTCGTCATGTGCCACAGGTCTTCGCATACGAACATCCCCGCCTTGCAGCAGGGGGCTTCCGCGACCGTGACTTCATCGCCTTCGCTGAATGTAAGGTGTTCCGTGTACTGTGCATAATTGCAGAGGTTTATCTTCCTGTGCAGGGCGAGACTCTTTCCTCCGGAAAAGTATTGGAGGGCAATATAAGGCTTCTTGCCGAGCTGTTCGAAAAGAGGATAACTTATAAGGATATCGCAGCCGCTATCGCGGGTCTTATCAGAAATAACAGGAAGGGCTTTTTCAACCTCCCTCTTAAGCCTTTCCGCTCCTGTCTCAGTCGATATAGCCTCTTTGATCTCATAACCGGAAAGGTAAAGTTCCGGAAGCACAAGGATCGAGCTCCCCCGTTTCCCGCAATCGCCGAGCAGCGACAACGCCCTTTTCATATTCTTTTCAACATCCAGTACAACAGGCGCGACCTGCGCCAAGGTTATCCTGAAACTCTCCATTTTTTATCACCTGATTTTTTAAAATAGGCCTATCTCACCCAAATTATACGTGCAAAGTACTGATATAAAATAATGCAATATATCAGACAATTATAAGAGTGCTATATTTCATAAGTTTTTTATGATCCTCTGCAACAGCGTTGCCATCAACGCACCAAAATAAACAAAAGCCATTGTTTGCCAAACGTTCATAATCGACGGACAACTCGTTTTACCAAGACAATAATACAATAGGAGGAATAAAATAATGTTGAAAAATGTATTCAGTCCTATCAACATCAAAGGGAAAACCATGAAGAACCGCCTGGCGGTATCTCCAATGGTAACGAACTATTGCAACGAGGACGGAACATGTACCGAAATGTTTTCGGCGTATCATGAAGCAAAAGCCAAGGGCGGCTTCGGGATGATAATTACGGAAGATTTTGCTGTCCGGCCTCGCGGAAAAGGGTTCAAACATCTGCCCGGACTGTGGAACGATGAGCAGATCCCAGGCTTCAGGGAATTCACGAAAAGGATCCACAAGCACGATACTGTTTTGATCGCACAGATATACCATGCAGGCAGACAGTCCAGCAAGATGGTACTTGGCGAGGCACCCCAGGCACCTTCCGCAATTCCGTGCCCATTCAGTCCGGATATGCCTGAAGAACTGAGTATCGAGGATATTAAGAAAATCATAACAGAATTCGGAGATTGTGCGCGAAGGGCTGAAGAAGCGGGCTTTGACGGAATAGAAGTACACGGAGCCCATGGATATCTGATCTCACAGTTCATGTCCTCCTATACCAACAAGCGTACAGATGAGTACGGAGGTTCTCTCCAGAACCGCATACGTTTTGCAGTAGAGATAGTAAAAGATATCCGCTCAAAGGTCAGCAAGGATTTTATCCTCGGTTACCGTATCTCTGCAGATGAACATGTCACAGGCGGAAGGAATATCGGGGACACGCTGACCATAGTCCCATACCTTGAAGATGCCGGCATTGACTATATACACGTTTCAGCCGGAGTCTACCGCTCCTTTGACGATATCATCCCCTCACAGTACCGCGGCCACTCATGGAACACTGACGCTGCAGGAGAGGTAAAAAAAATAACTAAACTTCCTGTCATATCAGTAGGCAGGATCAACGACCCGAGGCTGGCAGAAACGATCATTGCTTCCGGCAAGTCAGACATTGTTGCGATGGGACGTCAGTCACTTACCGATCCGGAGACACCCAACAAGGCAAAAGAGGGTCGTTTTGACGAGATCCGCAACTGTATCGCATGCCATCACGGATGTGTAAAAAACCTTCTTAACAACGTTCCGATCCAGTGTATCCTGAACCCGACCCTGGGCAGGGAGAGCGAAGTAGCTCTTGAAAAGACAACGGCACCCAAAAATATAATGGTCATAGGTTCAGGTCCTGCCGGACTTGAGGCAGCGATCACAGCGGCCTCGCGCGGACACAGGGTAAAGGTTTTCGAGAAGAATCGCTGGGCCGGCGGCCAGTTCCGCATTGGTGCAGTACCACCCGGAAAAGGAGAAATGATAAACTACATCAACTGGCAGCTCAATGAGCTTGAAAAACTGAACGTACCTGTCCTGATGGAGACCGAAGTCACCCCGGAACTTGTGAAAAATGAAAATCCGGATGTCATTTTCGCCGCCACGGGAGCAGAGCCCATCATTCCCAACATACCCGGGATCGACAGGCCCAACGTAGTATCTGCACATGATGTGCTGGCAGGCAATGTAAATACAGGCAACAGCATAGTTGTAGTGGGCGGGGGCTGCGTAGGAGCAGAAACGGCAAACCAGCTTGCAAACTACTTAAAGGGCGTCACCATCATCGAAATGCTGGACGCTATAGCAGGCGATGAAATAGTGGTCCCGCGCTGGGATCTTCTGGAAGATCTTGAAAAGAACAAAGTAAGGATCTGCACAAAGACCACGGTCGACGAGATCACAGATGCAGGAGTGAAGGTGTCCGGTGCCGTAAATGAAGTGATCCCATGCGACACAGTTGTCCTTGCTGTTGGGGCAAAACCGGTGCTGGGGCTTGCAGATGCACTGAAAAAAGACGGTTTTGACGTCCGCGTCATTGGAGACGCTGCAAAGGTTGGTCTGGGCGGAGAAGCCATAATGGAAGGCTTTGAGGTCGGAAGGACCATCTAAAACAGAGCAAAAAACAAGCTGCTCAATTGTTGCTGCCTCTCTCCGTAAAGAGGGAGGCAGCTTTTTATTTTGTTTTTAGAAAAAGATCCGGGGACAGGTTTGTACCCTTTTGGGGATGATGACACCTTAATTTAAACGCTTGGGCCGATGCGGGTTATCCCGGTCTCTGTATGGCCAAGGATCTCCGAAGAGGTCTGCTCGCCGGAGATGACTGACAAAAGCTTTTTAAAAAGCTTTTCCCCTGCGCTCTCAAGCGACTCCTTCCCCAGTGTTATCGGACTTGCGTCAAAGTCAATATTCTCCTTCATCCACTCAGCTACGTTCGGGTTACCCGTGATCTTTATCACAGGCGCGATCGGGGCCCCAACAGGGGTGCCCCTCCCAGTTGTAAAGAGAATGACCTGAGATCCTCCCGCAAGCATACCCGTCACGGACTCGACATCAAAGCCCGGAGTATCCATTATCACCAAGCCGTTTGATTTCGGGATCTCGCCATAACGGACGACCTCCATCACTTTCGATGAACCCGCCTTTGTAAGGCAGCCCATCGACTTTTCCTCTATCGAAGAAAGTCCTCCCTCGATGTTTCCCGGTGTGGGATTAGTCCCTCGAAGGTCCACATGCATCGCATTGGCGCTCTTTTCAACATCATTTACTATTTCTCTTACTTTTTTCCCGACCTCGGGATCGACTGCCCGGCCGGAGAGGATATGCTCGGCCCCTATCATTTCAGGGGTCTCGGAGAGCATTGCAGTCGCCCCAAGGCTTATCAGCCTGTCAGAGACCCAGCCTACCAGGGGGTTGGCGCTGATCCCCGAAGTAGCATCAGATCCTCCGCACTCAAGTGCGACCACCAGATCCTTGATGTCTGCTTCTTCCCTTTTCTGAGACAGGCATTTCTCAGCCATTCCTTTTATTATCTCTATCCCTGCATTTATCGTAGCTGTAGTCCCGCCGCATTCCTGTATCCTCACATGCGCGGCAGGACGGCCTGTTGTTTTGACATTCTCCACGATCCGCTCCGCTGAAGAACCCTCGCATCCCAGGCTTACTACAAGTACAGCTGCTATATTTGGGTTCTTAGCTATGCCGTCTAAAGTCCTCTGGGTCTGCTCTCCGTCGGCGCCAAGCTGGCCACATCCGTTGCCGTGCACAAAGAGCGCAGTTCCGGGAACCGCTTCCGAAATCTTACGGGAGACATGGTTTGCACAGACAACTGAGGAAAGGACCAAAACATAATTGCGGACACCTACAGTTCCGTCAGCCCTTTTATATCCCATGAACTTCATTCCAGATCTCCCCTTCCTCTTCCGCCGACCATGTTATGGACGTGGACATGTTCGCCCGGCTCGATCATCCTGCTTGCATAACCGATAGTCTCGCCGTACTTTATTATCCTGTCGCCCTCGCCTATATCCCCTATCGCTATCTTGTGCCCCAACTTCAGAGAAGAGCATGAACGGAGACCTGAAGGAACGTCTTGTCCAATAAGTTCCTCATCTACAGTGATCTCTTTGATCAGTGTGACTACGTTGTCCTTAATATTTACCCTGAGGCAGTTGATGATCGCTTTTTTCATTGTGTATCCTCCGTTTGGAATATGAGTAGAATTCATTATATCTACGATAGTTCATCAGAAAAACTTACTCTGCCAAGATAAACCGCTATTGCAGCTCCGGCAATAATCAAGATCGAGAAAAATGCAGAGTAGGGAGATATGCCGTCTGAAAAAGAAAATTTGCCAAAATAATCTATGAAGAGGCCGGAAAACCATTGGCTTAACAATACCGATATAAATATGACAACATTATTAGCTCCAGTAACTGTGCCTATCAAATCAGAACCGATCTCCCTGAAAAGGATCACATTTGAGATGACATTAGTCGAACCTATCATCACTCCCAGAAAAAACGAACTTAATGATATCAGCTGCCATCTAAAACTTTGATCTATCCCCACTGTTAGAGAGACTAAAGACAATACCAGCAAAATACATAATTTTTGGGGTATTTTGGGCACGGATACCAATCTATTGCCATATATACCGGCAAAAAAAGCACCGGTCATAACCCCGATCCCGCCAAGAGTCATACATATCCTTGCCTGGGATACCGAGATATCTGTGTGGGTATTTGTCAGCCATATAACTCCCCATAAACCTATGAGCGTCAGCTGCAGGATCATTGACATACTCCAAACCAGAAGCAGTGAGGAGAGGCGCCTTGATCGCAGGAGGGTCCTGAATCCTGTAAGCAAAGAGCTCTCCTCGCCTGCAGAAGTATCAGCTTTTCGAAAATTGCCGCCCTTCATCATAATTAGAAGCATCAGTGCGATAAAAATTGAGATAAGGGCCAGAGAAAAGTGTATTTTCCTGTAACCGAAGATGTCTATCGCTGTTCCTATGGGTGTGATGCCCACCACTCCGCCAAAATGGCCAAAGACAAAAGTCATGCCAGTCAATCTCGCAAATATATGTGATGAAAAGGCATTTGCCTGATAGGCCAGCAGCGCACAAAAGGTAGGAGCTGCCCCCATTCCTGCAAGAAACCTGGATATTCCAAGCATATAAGGCTTATCAGTAAACGAAAACAACATAAGCCCAAGGCTGAAGAGGATCAGTCCAACGCTTACCGTCAAAACAGGGCTTTTGCTGTCGCAGAGTTTGCCGCAATAAGGCTGAGCTATAGTGTAGCCGTAGAAAAACATGCCGGATATCAGTCCGACAACAGTTGGAGACATACTTATCTCTGCCGCGACAGCAGGGAAAATGACCCCACTTGCGCTTCTGAGAAGACATGCAAGGAAATAGGAGCCAAGCAATAAGCTGTAGGTGAAATAAGACCGCATCAATTTTCCCCGCCCGTTGTTCAAATATCCGAACTGCTGCCTTGAAGATATTAACACAAAGCAGCGTTGTAAGATCACAGTGCTATACTAGATAAAATAGCGGAAAGAGGTGCTTATAAGATGCTGGGCGCAATAATAGGCGACATCGTTGGTTCACGCTTTGAATGGGACAACATAAAAACAAAAGAGTTTGAATTGTTTACGCGGAACTGCTTTGCAACAGACGACAGCATAATGACCCTCGCCGTTGCAAAGGCGATACTTGAAAGCAATAAAGATCAGGATATCCTCAGAAAAACAGTAGCAGGACACCTCCAGGAAGTAGGGAGGCCATATCCGAACTGCGGTTATGGGGGGATGTTCCACAGATGGATGTACACAGACGACCCGAAGCCATACAACAGTTTCGGGAACGGTGCTGCGATGCGGGTGAGCCCCTGTGGATTTGCAGCTTCCTCATTTGAAGAGGCGATAAAATTATCAAAAATAGTGACCGAGATATCACACGACCACCCTGAAGGACTCAAAGGCGCGGAAGCAACAACATCAGCTGTTTATCTGGCACGCGAAGGCAAAAGGATCCGAGAGATAAGAGATCACATCAACGATCACTACTACCCCATGGATTTCACACTGGAAGAGATACGGCCAACATACAGGTTCAATGAGACATGTCAGGAGACGGTGCCCCAAGCTATCATGGCCTTTCTCGAATCTGAAGGGTTTGAAGACGCGATACGCAACGCGATCTCCATTGGCGGCGACAGCGATACACTGGCAGCTATAACCGGCGGCATCGCAGAAGCCTTTTATGGCATTCCTGTTGACATCCGCGAAAGTGCGTTAACATTTCTCGACAAGCGCCTGCTGACTATCCTCAATGACTTCGAATCTGTTTATGGAAGGTATTCTTAAATGCAGAAAATTACTGCAACAGCGATCCTAAATTTCCAAAGGCGTTTTAGGCAGGCTGACCACTCATCTAGCGTACACCATTCTGAAGTGATAAAATCATCACGGCCATCCTGAATAGAGTTACAGCAGCCTTTTAGCTCATGACTTTTACAAGCAGATATTAACAACAAAAGAGATGAGGGATCCGGAAGATGAAATCTTTCAATGACAATTACGAAGATAATTCCACAGATGCGGGTTTTCAGTTTACCTTTGATTGTGATATATGCGGTGACGGCTATAAGAGTGAGTTTGTTCAATCCACCACATACAGGAAGGGCAGAGGCCTGCGAGGATTGGTACAAGGTGTAAACATGATAGGCGGACTGATCGGTGGCAGTGCAGGAGATATCGGTTATACACTTGAGCGCAGCATCAATGTTCTATCAGAACGATTCGAGGGAATGTCGCCCGATTGGCATAAAGAACATCAGGCTGCTTTTGAAAAAGCCCAGACCGAGGCAAAAGGACATTTTCACCGCTGCCATTCATGCAACAGCTGGGTCTGTGATGCCTGCTTCAACGAGAACGAAGGACTATGCACAGGATGTGCCCCCCGTCAGGAAATATATGTAGCAAAAGCCAGGGCAGAAGCAATGCGGCGCAATATCGACGATGCGGCGGAGTCTGCGACTGTGTGGAGTGAAATGATCGAAAGCAAAACCACAGTTTGTCCGGCCTGTGGTAAACCGGCAGGAAACGGAAAGTTCTGCGGTCATTGCGGAGCTTCTCTTGCACTGAATAAATGCCCTGATTGCGGAGGGGAAAATGCACAGGGCGCAAAATTCTGCAGTCATTGCGGAGCAAAAATCGTCGTAAAGAAGCAGGATACATCCTGTCCCGAATGCGGAGCCAAGATCGAGCCCGGACTGCGGTTCTGCTCAGAGTGCGGATATAAATTATCCTAATAACTTGATGCCTGGCCTGATCTTAATTAATGTGAGGATGAAAAAGGAATAAAATCAAACAGGCATCAAATATTAGCAAAGTGGCTGCGGCTATGCTCCTGCCAGCCAGGCCAGAAGTATTTCTACAGCGTCCAGGTAAGAGTCGAACCCTTTGCCGGCGACAGTCGCTATGCAGACAGGCCCCGTGTAGGAGACCTTCCTGAATTCTTCCCTCGCGGTAATATCCGATAGGTGCACTTCCACTGTTGGAAGGTTCACGGCTTTGATGGCATCCGGGATGGCGATGCTAGTGTGTGTGTAGGCGGCAGGATTGATAATTATGCCGTCAAATTTATCAAGAGCCCCCTGGATAGCGTCAATGATATCCCCTTCATGGTTGGACTGGTAAAATTCGACCTCAACATTCCTTGGTTTGCAGTAATCGATCACATAGTCAATGAGATCCTCAAGAGTCTTTTCTCCGTAGATCTCCGGCTCCCTTATGCCGAGCATGTTGAGGTTAGGTCCGTTTATAACAAGGATCTTCATAATTTGAGCACCTCCGTTATCTTCTTCGCGGCTTTAAGTGGATCTCGATTATGTACCGAGATGTCGCTCCAGCTTTCGTATAGTCCTGCCCGTTCGCTGTATATCTGTTCTGTCCCCTTTGCTTTTGTAACAGGTCTGCCCGATGTAGCGAGATATTTTAGTTCCCTCTTTATAAAGACGACCGTACTGTTCTGTCTCATTATATCTTTGTTTTCCGGCGTTGTGACAGCTCCCCCGCCTGCGGATATGACAAGGCCGCTCTCTTTGCAGAACTCCCTCAGCACTTCGCTCTCGACCTTCCTGAAATAAGCCTCGCCCGTATCGGCGAATATGGCAGGAATAGTCCTGCCTTCCCTGCTTTCTATCTCTTCGTCGATATCGACGAATTTTCTTTTCGTCAGATCGTGAAGGTGTCTTCCAACAGAGGTCTTTCCGCAGCCGGGCATTCCGATCAGGACTATATTTTTAGTCTGCCTCTCTATCTTTTCGGCTATAACGCGTGAGGTCTCGCACGGGATGGAAGTCCCGGTAAAGAGCTCAGATGCCCTTCTTGCCTGCTCGACAAGCATGAGCAGCCCTCCGCGGAATGGTATGCCAAGCCTTTCTGCCTGCAGCATGAGCGCTGTCTTTGCCGGGTTGTATATGAGATCGGCAAGTAATTTGCATTCCGTGAAGGGACTCAGATCGATCGGCGATATTCCGTTGTCTGGATACATCCCCAGTGGCGTCGTGTTTACTATCATGGCCGCATCGCTATTCTCAGAAATGTTTTCGTAGTTCACGGAACCGCTCCTTGATACTGTGATCAATGGATCTGCCCCAAGGTCACTGAGCACTGCCTTCACTGTCTTTGAGGCTCCGCCGGAACCAAGTATCAGGACCTTTTTTCCGCGGATCTTGTCCGCGACGGGCTCCATCATCAGCAAAAATCCTTCGTAGTCGGTGTTTTCTCCGCAGTATGAGCCATCCGGCTTTTTGAGCATTGTGTTTACGCTTCCGATGGCGCACGCCCGCTCTGACAGCTCACTGCAGTATGGGATGACATCCTGCTTGTAGGGTATTGTCACGTTGAAGCCGTCAAGGCTGTTGTCCCTTAAAAATTTTTCAATATCTTTGGGACATATCTCACAGAGCTCATAGGAATAGCTGCCCAGCATCCAGTGGATGCTGGGTGAAAAGCTGTGCCCAAGCTTTTCCCCAAGGAGACCGAAGCTTTTCACCTCAAACTACCTCCGTGTAGCTCCCCAGATATTTAAGCATTTTGCTGCTCTCCTCGAACCTGACCAGCATCTGCCTGAATGTCTCAGAATATATTGATGTCGAGAGGTCAAAATAGAACATGAACTCGAAGTCGCTCTCGGGCAATGGACGGCTTTCCAGTTTGTTGATATTCACACCGAGGGCATAAAGACCGGAAAGTGCATGATAGAGTGACCCTGGCTTATGGGGGAGGATCGCCATAACACTTGTTTTGTCTGCTCCGGGATATATCTCAAGTTTCTTTGATATACAAATGAACCTAGTGTAGTTGCCCCCTTGATCCTGTACGGAACTTTTGAGACAGTTAAGTCCGTAGAGCTCTGCACAAGAAGAAGACGAGAGGGCAGCAGCGTCGTTCCTTCCCGATCCGAAGAGCATTTTTGCAGCAGCGGCAGTGTTTTCACACGGAGTGATCTTTACTTTGCCAAGAGACTTCAGAAAGCCGGCACACTGAGCAAGAGCCTGCTCATGCGAAAATATCTCCTTTATATCTTTCATAGATGTCCCTTTGTTTGCGAGAAGGCAGTGATCCACCTTTATGCGTGTGCTCCTTATTATGCTGAAGTCATACTTGATCATCAAGTCATAGATAGCGTTAACAGAACCTGCGGTGCTGTTTTCAAGCGGCAGTATCCCATAACGGCAGAGACCCTGGTCTATTGCAGAGAATACACCGTCAAAGGTTGAGAAGTACATAATATTGGGTGCCTTGAACATCTTCTCACAGGCTATCTGAGAATATGCGCCCTCAACCCCTTGACAGGCTACAAGAGGAGCGTCAGGCAGGGTCTTCTGTGTCTCGCTGATGGCAGCCTCCACTCTGTCCGATAGATCGGATCTGGTTCCGCAAAGGCTGTGCTGATGTGCGCGGCCAAGTTCAAAGAGAGTCAGGTAGAGAGTCCTCATGTAGGGCTCCATCTCCGGAGAAGCCTTTTTCATCACAGAGGCCAGCTTCTCTCTTTCCCTCTCAGGGTCCCTAATGGAAAGCCCCTTTTGCTTTTTGTAGGCGGCGATATCCGCTGATACCCCCATGCGCTCAAGAAAAAGCTGCGTAAGCTTTTCATCGATCTCGTCGATCCTCTTTCTGTGTTTCTCCAGACTCATCAAATTTCCCCCTTATCTCTATATTCCCGAGCCAAGCAGCGCATCGTATATCGCTATAGCCGCAGCTGATTCCACGCAGGGTACCGCCCTTGGAACTATACAGGGGTCATGTCTGCCCTTTGTGCTTATCTTTGCGTTCTCTTTTTTTGAATAGCTGACAGTATCCTGTTCAATGCTTATCGAAGGAGTAGGCTTTATCGCCACCCTGAATATCAGTGGCATACCGGATGTTATGCCCCCAAGGATACCGCCGTGGTTGTTCGTAAGCGTCATTATCCGGCCTTCCTTGTACGTGAACGGATCGTTGTTGGCACTCCCCATCGACCTGCTCCCAGCGAAACCGCTTCCGAACTCGATGCCTTTGACAGCCGGAACTGCAAAAAGAGCGCAGGCGATCACGTTCTCCATCCCCTCGAACATTGGACCCCCCACTCCGGCAGGAAGACCGATGGCAGCGCATTCTACTACTCCGCCAACAGAATCCCCTGCAATTTTTGCCACGCTTATCGCACTCTTCATTAACTCTCCTACCTCAATATCATTTACCGGAAAAGCACTTTTTCTCACACGGAGGATGTCATCTTCAGATACACAGACAGGATCAAAGGGAGTGTCCTGCACTCCTGCTATCTCGCTGATGTGTGCTCCGACGGTGATCCCCTTCTCTTCCAGAAGCTGGAGCATTATCCCGCCTGCTATACAGAGCGGAGCTGTGATCCTGCCTGAAAAATGCCCGCCCCCGGAATAGTCCTGCGAACCGTGGTATTTCATCTGAGCAGTGAGATCGGCATGCCCGGGGCGTGGTTTGTCTGCAACTTCAGAGTAATCACGGGATCTCACGTCAGTGTTTTGTATAACTGCGGCAAGGGGAGCTCCGCAGAGGACTCCGTCCCTGAGGCCTGAAAGTATCTCCGGTATGTCGGACTCGGAACGTTGGGTCGAAAACTCATCCCTGCCCGGCGCCCGTCTTGCCATGAATTGACAGAGCTTTTCCATCTCTATTCTGTGCCCAGCAGGAAGTCCGTCTATGACTACTCCGATCGAGTCCGAATGAGACTGTCCGAATATGGATATATGGATGTTTTTTCCAAATGTTGAGCTCATCTTAGTTCTCCTTTCTGACTATCCCGCCCAGAGATCCAAAGTCTTCAAAGAATCCGGGGTATGATTTTGCAACGGCTTCTGCACCTTTTATCACTATTTTATCCTGTGATATTAGTGAAGCAAGAGCCGCCATCATCGCTATCCTGTGGTCGCCGTGGGAATGTACCTCTCCCCCAGTAAGGGGCCTTCCGCCCCTTATCCGAAGCGAAGATCCTTCTTCGGATATGTCCGCACCAAGCTTCCTAAGCGTGTCGGCAACTGTGAATAGCCTGTCGCTCTCCTTGAGGCGGAGGCGCCCCGCATTGAATATTTCCGTCTCCCCTTCCGCCGCACATGCCAGGAGCGCTATAGGCGGCACCAGGTCGGGGATCTCCCTTGCATCTATGTGTGCCGGTCTTAAAAGACCTGCTTTAACTCTTACAGAGTTTTCCCCACAGACAGCTTCGGCTCCCATTTCCTGAAGCAGAGTGACTACAGCCCTATCGCCCTGAGATGAACCAATATTTAAGCCCTCGCATGTGAGGCTTCCGTCGGAAACAGCTGCCCCGCAAAGCCAGAAAGCCGCATTTGACCAGTCTCCCTCTGTAACAATGCTTCCGGGCGATACAAACCCCTTCTCCCCGGAAACTTCCATGGAACATTCCTTAAGCTCCGTCTTTACACCGAAGGTGCCAAGCACATCCAGAGTCATGTCTATATATCCGCCGGACTCTATCGTACCCGTAATTTTTATCCTGCTCTTTTTTCCGAGAAGCGGCAGCGCCATGAGAAGCCCGCTAATGAACTGTGAACTTACATCGCCTGGTATTGTGAACTCCCCGGCCAAGAGTCTGCCGGAGAAGGATACTTTTTCCATCCCCTTGCCCTCTATACAGATCCCGCATCTTTCAAGCGTGTCCCACAACGGACCCATAGGCCTCTCCGCCAGTCTTCCGCGAAGAATGAATGTTGGCTCTGTTCCGAGCGCCGCTGCAACCGGAGCAAGGAACCTGTACGTCGACCCACTTTCGCCGCAGTCTAGCACGACCCCCGATACCGGAGATTTTATTGGGGTGACAGAAATGATGCCGTTTGTAAATTCTATCCCCGATCCAAGAGCAGCAAGACATCTTATTGTCGCGCTGATGTCTTCTGAAAGGCTGCTGCATGATATCTTCGTCTCTTTATCCGCAAGAGCAGCGCAGATGAGCTGCCTGTGCGCAAAGGATTTTGACGGTATCGCCCGTATGTTTCCCTTTATGAGAGAAGGCAGGATCGTGACTTTCATTATGCCTATCCAGCTTTCATAGAGGACTTCAATACTGACCCCATATCACTGACCGATATTTTTTTAAGTACACATTTTCCGATCTTTTCGGGCAGAACAATGGTCATCTCTTCAAGTAACCTTTTTTTGTCCGATATCATTGCATCCAGAAGTTCTGTCCCGCTCAGGTCGGTTTTGTGCGGAAGCCCGAATGATATGACCATCTCTCTGATCCCGATGCGGCAGTCCGCATTGCATATCCCCATCTCTTCCGCGGCGGAGGCAGCCATTACCATTCCTATTGCGACCGCCTTTCCGTGTGATATAGCATAGCCGCTGCACTTTTCTACAGCATGGCCGAAGCTGTGGCCGAAGTTGAGAAGCTGCCTTGGCCCTGTGTCGAACTCATCCTCGTATACCAGCCTGCTTTTTATCGCGAGGCAGCGCTCAATGATCTCTTCCATCTGTTCCCTGACCGGTTCTTTGAGCATGGCAAACAGCTGCCTGTCTGCTATTGCTCCGTACTTGATGACCTCGGCACACCCGTCCCTGAAAATATCGTCGGGCAGGGATGAGAGGAGTTCCGGATCGCATACCACAAGGTCAGGCTGGTAGAAGGTCCCGACCTGGTTCTTACCGGAATCCAGGTTTACGGCAGTTTTTCCTCCTGCAGAAGAGTCGACCATGGCAAGGAGTGTCGTCGGTATCTGGACAAAGCGTATCCCCCTTAGGTATGTGGACGCGGCGAATCCCGCTATGTCTCCCACCATGCCACCGCCAAGAGCAAAGACCGTGTCGCTCCTTGAAAATTTGTTGTCAGACAGAAAAGCGAGTATCTTTGTGTAATTTTCAATGTTCTTTGAGCACTCGCCGTTTGGGATAACATACACGGATACCTTGAAGCCGGCGTTTTCGAGAGATTTCGTTATCTGTTCTGACCAAAGGCGGTCTACATTGTCATCGGTTATGAGTGCGGCCTTGGTCGGTCCTGTCAACTTCGCTGCAAGCTTGCCGGTCTTATGGGAGAGCCCGGCTCCGATATGTATGGAGTATCTCTTTCTGCCTGTATCGACTAATACATTCCTCACTGTCCATCGACCTCTTCCTTGGCCTTCTTACCCTCTCTCAGAAGGTCGCGCAGGGCAGGAAAATCCTCGGCATCAAGCGCATCCCTGTATTTGGAAAGGGAGGAGATAAGGAAATCCAGCTCACGAAGCAGGTTGTCTTTGTTGTTGATGAAAAGATCCGCCCACATGCCCGGGTCGAGCCACGCAACACGTGTGAGGTCTTTGTAGCTTCCTGCCGAGACTCCCTTATGCTCCCTGGCCGTAGGGCTTTTGATGTAAGCGTTTGAGACTACATGGGCAAGTTGTGAAGTGAAAGAGACAATGTTGTCGTGCTTTTCGGCAGTAGTAACATGGAGAAAACCAAATCCTACAGGCTCAAGCACCTTTTTTGCCCTGTCCAGAAGCTGGATGTCATCGAATACATGAGGGACCAGTACCATTGGCGCTCCCGTGAAGAGGTCCTCGCTGCTGTTGGCAAAACCTGACTTGTGTGTGCCTGCCATAGGGTGGCCGCCTATGAAGGTGAATCCATGCTCCTTCGCAAGCCTGAAACCCTCGCCGCAAACTATGCGCTTTGTACCGCAACAGTCTATCACCAGGGTCTTTGGGGATATCAATGGGGCGTGTTCATTAAGAAACTCCACTGTGTCCTTGGGGTTGATGGCTATAAGCAGAGCATCGCACTCACCGATGTTGTTTCTATCCATAGCCTCGTCGACTGCTCCGTATATTTGCGCAAATTCTACAACAGAGGGATCCTTGTCATATCCGAGGATCCGGTGATCCGAATTTTTTTTGTAGGATTTGGCAAGAGAACCGCCTATAAGGCCAAGTCCGACTATTCCAATTTTCATGATGCGATCGCCTCCCTTATTTTGTTTATTTTGATAACAAGAGCTTTGAACTGTTCCGGCGTCAGGGATTGAGCACCATCACACAAGGCATGCTGCGGATCGTTGTGGACTTCGATCATCAGTCCGTCCGCACCTGCGGCAACAGCTGCCAGAGCCATCGGTTCGACAAGCCTTGCAAGTCCTGTCGCATGGCTCGGATCCACCACTACAGGCAGATGTGTCAACTCGTGCAAAGCAGGAACTGCGGAGAGATCAAGTGTGTTTCTCGTGAAGGTCTCGTATGTCCTGATCCCGCGCTCACACAGGATGATCTTCTCGTTGCCCCCAGACATGACATACTCAGCGCTCATAAGAAGTTCCTTGAGAGTATTGGCAAGCCCTCTCTTCAGAAGGATCGGTTTCTTTGTCATACCCAGCTCCTTGAGAAGGTCAAAGTTCTGCATGTTTCTGGCTCCTACCTGGATCACGTCGACATCTTCGAAGAGGTCTATATCCCTTACGTTCATGATCTCAGTAACTATCGGCAGTCCTGTACGCTTCCTGGCTTCAAAAAGAAGATCAAGGCCGTCTCCCTTGAGCCCCTGAAAATCATAAGGCGAGGTACGGGGCTTGAATGCTCCGCCGCGCAGAAGGGTCGCCCCAGAGGACTTAACAGATTCCGCAACAGCAATTATCTGCTCACGGGACTCGACAGAGCATGGTCCTGCAATGATCTGGAAGCTGCCGCCGCCGATCTTGACACCGTTGATGTCCACAACAGAGTCATCCGTATGGAATTTTCTGTTGGCGTTTTTGAAGGGCTCCGTGATCCTTTTCACCGATTCGATCATGTTGAGGCTTTCGACAAGGTTGATGTCTACTTTGGTAGTGTCCCCGATCAGTCCAATGATCGTCTTATACTCTCCCTGCGAAATATGCACCTCAAGCCCCATCGACCTGAACCAGTCGCAAAGGCTCTCCCTCTGTTGTACCGTAGTTCCCTCTTTTAATATTGCGATCATTGAAATCACCCCTTCTTCAAAATAAAAAAGAGACCGCCGGGTTGCGATCCCGTGCGGCCTCTTACTGTTGACTTATTATTTCAGTCCGGCGTTTTTATATGCCTTCAGTATGTGAGTTTATGCAGCACGAATCGCTTTTATTGCGTGTAAAGCAATAAAAGTAATAAAAGCCTGCAAAGTTAAACCCACGGAGTTTAGGCATTCATTGCGCCCCTTTCACTGAAATTTCGTGTAGTTTGGCACATAATGTCAGGATTGTCAAGAAGGGGGGGTGGGGAAAGAGATGGGCAAGCAATAGGCAAGCATTGGCAAGCAGTCGGCAAGCAGTTGGTTAGGGGCAGAGAAGTGCGGAGTAAGATGCCGCGAGAAGTGGCGATCTTATCGCCGAGAAGAGCCGGCCCTGCCGGCTGGAAGAGGTTGTAGGACTATAAAAATCCATACCCCTAATCGTCATCCCGGTATGCAACTGAGCCGGGATCCATTGTTTATGGTTTTAGGCTATTACTGTGTTTATGATCTCATCGAACCCAAGACGCTGGATTCCCGATTGAAGCATTCGGGAACGACGGAAGGGGACAATTGGGATTTAGAGCGAGTGATGACGACGCAACACGAAAAAATTTAAACTAAGACGTATATGAATACGTCGAAGTGAAAGATTTTGAGTGTTGCTAACTCAGCGCCGCTATAAATCTCAAGTGCCGCAATTGGGATTTAGAGCGAGTGATAACGAAGCAATACGCAGTGGAGCCTTCCGAAGGCGTATATCAATACGTCGAAGGAAGGCTCCGCAAGTGTTGCTAAGTTAGCGCCGCTATAAATCCCAATTGCTGTTAGAGGGCGAGCTCTACCCTATCCCTGCCCCCGCGCTTAGCACGATACATCGCTTCGTCGGCACGGTCGATGACATCTGAGCTCTCCTTGTCATCGTCCCTGAAATAGGAGATGCCTACGGATATTGTTGTGCTGATCATTTTCCCCTCATGTTCGATCTCGCTGTCTTTTACAGCCTGGGCCCATTTCTCACAGATGAAAACGACATTTTCTGCCCTGAGACCCTGACAAACGACCACAAATTCATCGCCGCCCCAGCGGAATATCAAGTCACTTTGACGGATCTGCCCTTTTATAATATCTACGGTGTTTTTGAGCATGGCATCACCGGCATCGTGGCCGTAAGTGTCATTTATGGTTTTAAGGTTATCCATGTCCATCATTATAAATGCTGTCTCTGACCCGCTCCGCCTGAAATTTTCAAAATCTGCCTCCAGGAACTTATCGGCAGAACGTCTTGTCAGGGCTCCTGTGGTAATATCTTTGCTTATCTCATCTTCAAACTCTTTTTTTCTTTGCTGGTGATACCTGTTTTCCAAATACACAATTATTGCATGGCTGACAAACATGAGGAGGGCTATCAGTGCAGCCAGGACCAAGGCAAGTTTCACTATGATGCCTTTGCTTGCCTCCTCAGTCCTCTGTGCATATTTTGCCATGTCCTCCAAATGCATCCCAAAAGCTATTATCCAGTCGTACCTCTTGTAAAGCTTAGCATAGGTGAGCTTTTCAGCTATCCTGTCCTCGGTTTTCTTCTTAAAGTGATAACTGAAGAATATCTCCCCGTCTTTCTTGACCCCTTCAAGCTCCGTAAGATATGGAGTAGCTCCCTTTATATCCTTCATCTCGGTTGAGAGATACATCCCCTCTGTCTCTTTGAGGTTTGGATGGACCCTTCTTATCGCATAGTCATCTCCGCCCTCGTAGTTGACGATCTCGTTGACCCAGATGTAGGAATCAAGGGGGAATTTTGAGTTGTGTATCTCAGCGGCGATCTTTTTCTTGACTTTCTGATCTATCACATCGTGTTTCACCCCATAAAAAAGGGTTGAACCACCAAATTCTTTTATTCCGTAGACGGCAAACATCCCCCTTGACTTCTCTATCTCTGCAGATGCGTTGTTCCCTTTTATCAGTTCCGCAGGATCATAGAGAAGCTTTGATGTCTTTTTGTCCCAGACAACGAAAGTCCATACACCGTTGTTGACTCTTTTTTCAGTATATCTTCTGCAAAAGTTTATGAGCTCTGTGCTGTTTGCCGGAGGGAGGGCATCAAGGGTCAGGGATATCTCATTTTTTAGATCTTCCAAGAGGCTCTCTTCATAAGCAATTTCTTCTTCGATACGGATGATCTGGTTATCGACTGTAAATTTAAGAAAATCTTTTTTCGATTCGAGTATTGATAGTTCTGCGTTCTGTTTGTAGACTTCGTTAAAATATTTATCAAAGGCAACATAAATTATTAAGACGGCGAGTGCAGAGATGACAGCTGTAATGAAAAAAAATATTTTATATCTGTCCTTCAAGGGAGTCCTCTCCTTTATGACCATGTCAACACAAAAAACTGCTCTTTTATGTCTGTTTGTGATTATACCGCAACTTACAATAATTTAATTTAAAATTATAATTATTTCAAACCTCTTAGGCAAGCGGTCGGTCAGGGCGGCCGGGAAAAGCACCGGCGGGAGTCAATTGGAAATCTATAGCAAATCTGTTGGGAGACGGTTGGTGAAGACGGAGAAGTGCTGTGGGAAGATGCCGCCAGAAGTGGCGATCATATCGCCGAGAAGAGCCGGCACTGAAGGCTAGCGGGGAAAGAGATGGGCAAGATACCGTCTCAGCTGTCAAGTATAAAAGTAAACTTTGTTTCTTGTCTTC
>JAXQGB010000012.1:0-420521 GCA_034331105.1 Synergistota bacterium
TCCGTAAACCTTATCCGTACTTTTGCTTTTCCCTCTATTCAACTGTCATGGTGCGCGCTGCGGTCTTCAAAAATTCAGTCGCGAACGACGTCGTCAGAAGCGCAACAGGAGGTAGTATATGACGCCTCTCGAAATTCGTCAAGCACTTTTTAAGCCTTTTTTTGAAGTTTTTTTATTAGGACACACGACCTCGTGAATCTAACAACTGCCCGCGATTTTAGACTCTCACAACTCAATGCAAACGGCCACTTTCACATTTTTACCAATGAAAGCGCCAAATATTTTTATGAAATTCGTTTTTTTCACGTATAACCGGCTGGGCATTTTATGTTTTTGATTATTGAATGGGGTTTACCGGCCCGTAATTTTCTTCAATACTGCTAGAATATAGTAAGTAAGGGGTGATGGATTTGAAACATCGCGTTATTCTTGCAGACGATCATAAACTCTTTATTGAAGGTATAGTCGGGATGCTCTCTTCTGTTGAAGGAATAGAAATAGCAGGGAAGGCTCATACGGGAAAAGATGCCCTGCAGATGACCCTCGATAAAAAACCTGATCTTGTTATATTGGATATTACCATGCCAGACATGTACGGGATCGAGGTAACAAGAAAGATCAAGGCTAAGCTTCCTGACGTAAAAATACTTATATTGTCGATGCACCTTGATCTGAGGATGATAATTGAGGTACTCCAGGCAGGCGCTGATGCCTATACATTAAAAGATTCAGAACCCTCAGAACTTATAACAGCAGTTAAAAATGTACTTGCAGGCAAGATGTACCTTAGCTCCAAAGTGATCAAGCTGCTTGTAAGGGATTACATCAGCAAGCACAGCATCCCCGTGTCTTTAGAGCAGTTGAAGGACCTTTCTGCACGGGAACGTCAGGTCCTCATGCTTATCTCGGAATCAAAGAGCATGAAAGAGATCGCCGAGGAGCTGCACATAAGCCGCAGCACCGCTGACACACACAAGGCAAATCTTATGCGCAAACTGGGTTGTGAAAACACAAACGAGCTTATCCGTTTTGCCATGAGGGAGGGCATCGTAGACCTCGATGAATGAAGAAAACCGAAAACAACAAATTCTTGATGCAATATTTTCGAGCATCTTTGATCCCGTAGCAGTATACAGGGTTGTGAAGGGGCGTTCCGACAGATTTGTTGACCTTGAGTATGAGCGCATAAACGATGCATACCTTAATTATTATCTCATCCGAAAGGGCTTTACCGGAAGAGAGGACGTTATCGGACGCCTATACACTGAAGTCTGGGCAGGTGAGGAAAACAGCGGCTGGGAGGAGTTGATGCTCCGGGTCGCATCTGCTGACTGCGCGAACTTCAACGAATCGACCAACCGTTATGAAAACTCGGGTTATTATGAAGGACAAAGCAGTTTTATCCCAGGTTATTATCAGATGTTTGCTTTTTCCCCCATTATTGGACATGTTGTCTCAATATTCCGCGACATGTCCGACCTTCACCTAGCGACAAAAGACCTGAGCATAAAGGAAAAACAACTTATCGAGTCACGTGAAGGGCTCAGAAGGCTCACGACCAGCCTCACCCTTGCCGAAGAAAAAACCAGACGCTCCATTGCGACAACACTGCATGACACTCTGGGTTATTCAATGGTATCACTATTGCATTCCATAAAAGAACTGGCGTCTTCAGACCTGAGCGATCAAGAAAAAGAAAAGCGGATTAATAAAATCACGGCGGACATGGAAAAACTGATCGATGATACAAGGACTTTTACTTTCTCAATAAGCCCTCCCCTTTTGTATGAACTCGGCCTCGACGCAGCACTTGCCTCGTGGTGTGAGAGCATCAGGAATACCACTGACATAGACTGTATCTTCCGAACTCACGGAAACGAGAGGAAGATCCCGGAGGACACAAAGGTCCTTCTTTACCAGATGGCCCACGAACTCCTTGTTAACGTAACGAAGCATGCAAATGCAAGTAAAGTGCTGGTACAGACGAGATGGGGATCAAAGAAAGTCCAGCTGCTGGTGGAAGATGATGGAATAGGTTTTACCAACGGCACCTTCGAGCAAAAAATAAAAGAATTTTCAGGGATGGGACTTTTCAGCATCAGGGAACGACTGAAAACCATGGGCGGCAAATTCGACATCGTTTCGGTCCAGGGTAAAGGAACGACCGTCAGTATTCTGATTCCTATAGAACCGTGTGATCAGCAGCCTGATTAAACATCAAACTCCTCTCATTGTCGCTTTTGCCACTTAAACATAGCGATATCCTTAGATATATTTAATGATTATCCCTGCAAAGAATCATACCCTCCCCGATTCCAGCCTCTCTGCCGTTTCAATATAATGGATCATAGAAATAAAGCAGTTTATGACGGCACAGAGGGAGGAGATCTCATGGAAAAAACCTTCATTGCACCCGCGGTGATCGCCTGCATTGCACTGGTCTCGATCCTGATCACGATGTTTAAAAAGGATAGCTAGAAAAAAGTCATCTGTTCGGATAGAGAATGGAATAAGCCCTGTTTGATAAGAGAATATAAATAGATAACAGCTGTCTGCCATAGACAGCTGTTATTCTTTTGTACAATGATGTGGGGTCCGGATCAGTTGGGCCTGAAGATGAAGAAGACAGCGCCAACCATGCATAGTGAGGCCCAAAGATAGTTAAGTGTGAGTTTTTCTTTCATCACAAAGAAGGTAAATGCAGCAAAGACACACATGGTTATTACCTCCTGCATGATCTTCAGTTGCGGAAGAGTGTATATCTGATGCCCGAGCCTGTTGGCAGGGACCTGAAAGCAGTACTCGAAGAAGGCTATCCCCCAGCTTGCCAGTATCGCGAATATGAGGGGTTTTGCGCTCATGTGCTTTAAGTGGCCATACCATGCGTAAGTCATGAAAACATTTGATACAAAGAGAAGCAAAATGGGGGCAAGGCTGCGTGCCAAATTAGGACACCATTCCTTTCTGATTTTGTTCCGGTAGATTATATATCCAAATCAGTCAGAATGGTGACAACAGGAGGGAGCCGGACCATTAATTATTGAAAGCCAGGCGATCCATGCCTGCTTTATTCATTCAATACTATCCGCAGCAGCTCGCACCTCCGCAGGATGGACCTTCTCGGTCTTTATTCCCGCTAAACATCCCCATGAGTACCGCGTAAGCACAGCCGACTCCGCTTTTTACCGTGATCGCGGAGACAGGGCAATTCATCGAGCACGCGCCGCATTCCATGCACATGTCTATGTCGTTGATCCCGGCTTTGTTATTCTTTAAGGTGAAGACAGCATGCGGACAGACGATCTCGCACATGCCGCACCCGATGCATTTGTCCGTGTCAAGTTTTAATGTTGCAACGTTCTTTATATACTTAAGCCCCATTAGCCTTCTCCTTTACCTTTATTAAATAAAAAATGAAACTACTCTTATCAGGATCCCTGCAGACAGAGCGGCCACAATAAGGGGAAGTGAGGTCTTCATCTCTTTTTCCACTCCCGACAGCGACGTATAGGTAGAGGAGCCGGTAAAGTTCATTGTGAAAAAAGCTGACAGCGCCGGCAGGATCAACAGATAAGAAACGAACTGCAGCCAATTCGCACTCCCTTTGGAAAATAAAAACAGTACTGCCGATATGGCCCATACAAGCCCTGTTATCATTCCTTTAAAGGAAAAAGCCCTTCCCGGTATCCAGGGAAGAAGGAGCGGAGATGCAAAAGTGCCCATAAAGACGGAACCAAGCAGTCCAAGGTAATCTGCCCTTTCAACCGGCAGGATACCTAACGCAGAGAGGATGGCCATCGCTCCAAAGACCTTGAGCATAAGTTCCATTGCGATCACGATCTCCATCGGTGTCAGGACGAGCCTGTCAAGAAGAGAAAACCGGACTTTCCGCATTGATTGCTTTACCGCCATTGAGTTATCAAGGAAATAGGGAATATCTTCCGACCTTATAGGTCCGTATACAACTTTGAAACCGCTCCTTTTTCTTGCTTCATGGGCAGAAATTCCCGTCGCGCCAAGCTGCGGCAGTATAAGTTCCCTGTGGGCCACTTTTTCCCTAAGTTTTGTCTTATCGATGCGGGAGACAAGTTCATCGGTACCGAATGTCCCTTTGCCTGCAGCGCACCAGACGTTTATTCCCTCCGTATCGAGGACAAGGAGCCATATATCCCTTCCGGCAAGCATTTCCCTTACCCGGTCTACGGTCATTTTATAATTGGAGGTTACCAGGACAGGAGAATGTCCATCAGGACATCCCATGGCGTAAAGTCCGGCTTCCATTGAGTGATCCATCCTTCCGATCCCCCATCTTGCCTTCCATGAGCCCAGCCTGTCTTTAATTGTAAGTGAAGCCGAAAGAGTTTGGTTTTCGCTGCAGCAAGCTGCCATTACAGGTCACACTTCTTCGTCAGAAAGTTTTGTATAGCTTGTTCAGACTTGATATTTTGCGCTACGGACGTTAATATATACCTCATATAGACGTTTGTCAATTTAATCAATATCCCTCAAGGATGCTACAATCCTAACAGCGTCAAAAGCAAATATTGAAACATGAGATCTGCACACATGGGAGGGTCTGCAATGGGAAACGGGAAAAATAAAGTAATACTCAACTGTACCGGCAAGCCAAAGGTCGCTTTCGTATGCGTACATAACTCCTGCAGAAGCCAGATCGCCGAAGCCCTTGGAAAAAAACTGGCGGCTGACGTCTTTGAAAGCTATTCGGGCGGGACTGAACTGAAAGACCGCATCAACCCTGACGCGGTCCGCCTCATGAAGATCATCCACGGCATAGACATGGAAAAAGACCAGTACTCGAAACTGATATTTGATATCCCCGATCCTGACGTCGTGATAAAGATGGGCTGCAATGTGACATGTCCGCCAATAGAAGGCGCCTATGAAGAAGACTGGGGACTTGATGATCCAACGGGGAAGGAAGACGATGTCTTCATCGAGGTAATAAATACAATTGAAAAAAAGATTATAGAACTAAAAGGGAAAATTTCCTGCAAAGAATAGAAAAAAGGTCGGGATCGTTGCTTACCGGCCCTGATGTTTATTATTGTCTCACTCATTAAAAAAGGAATTTTTTATGATTCAGCATTTAGTGTCAAAGTAAATGCGCTTTTTGCCTGCGTCTGTTGAGATCCTCTCAATATATGAAATGAATTCCAAAAACTTATTCCTGTTGAGGGAATAATGTGTCCATTTACCTTCTTTTCTTGGAACTACCAGACCTGAGCTGCAAAGGATCTTCATATGATGAGAAAGGGTAGGCTGTGAGAGGCTGAAAGCCTCAAGTATGGTACAGGCACAGAGCTCGCCGCATGAAAGCATGTCAACTATCATTATTCTGTTCGGATCGGATAAAGCCTTAAAAAGCAAGGAATGTTCGGCGTGATCATTCATTCTTCCGTCTCCCCCTGTGAGTATATTCGCACTTGTCAATATTATACCGACAACGGAGAGAAATGGTTACTACTATTTAATAATTGCGTCACAAACAGACCTTATTGTCGTTTTATGAACCGTAATTCATCTTTTCGGCATTTTCATATATTTCTCTTATTTCTTCCCTGCTTCCAAGCTTTGTAAGCAACAACGCGATAATTATTATTCCGGGTATATCGACGAGGAGCCTCGTAAGTGCAAAGGATGCCCCCAGTGACTCAAATTCAAATAGGACCATAGGTATTTTTGTTGTAGACCATGCACCTATGAAGATCATTACGTTCGAAAAACTGACTCCCTTTTTCATGAATACAGCTGCAACAGGAAAAGCCGCATAGAGCGGGCCTGCAGCGGCAGAGCCAATGAATAGGGAAAGCAGGACCCCTTTGAGCCCCGACCCCTCTCCCATGTATCTGACCATGCTTTCCCTTGGGACCCATACATCAAGAAGTCCCAGCAGCACAAAAACCGGCGGGATTATGAAGAGCATTTCGAGAAACGAGCGTACAGAAATTGAGATCGCCTTAATTCCGATGCCCCTGTTGAAGATAGTCAGCAGGCCGACACATACAAGCACAATAAGGAAACCTCTGTATCTTTTTATCATATTGACCAAGTCAGCCGACCACCTTTCCAATTACATAAGCCACAAAGAAAGAAAAGATGAAGGCCATAAAATTCCTCAGGAGGGTCATCTTTCTTCCGAAGTACTTCATCTCAACAGGTATCGTTACAACTCCTACCATCATCAGGGCCGATATAAAAGCACCGATCTGCATGTATCCTGCTCCTGCCTGGAGAATGAGCGCGGCCGTAGGGAATGCTATAAAACCGGGAATAAGCGTTATTGATCCGACCGTTGCGGCCAGGATCACTCCGAGCCAGCCTGAACCTTTCCCTATAAGCCTTGATATAGTTTGCGGGTCCAGCACGGCAAGCATGACACCAACAAACAAGATGACCACCAAAAATTGCGGAAGTATGTTGTCAAAAGCCTTCCATCCCTTTTTTAGAGCCATACGCGTCTTTTTTCTGTCTTTGAAAAAAGAGAGCAGAAGCAACACTATCGTTATCCCGTAAAGGAGATAAGAGTCCAAAACCACACCTCCATCATTCACTTGTCTCCGATCCTGTAACGTTAACAGACAGCAAGATCTGCAAGCTCTGTGGGAATTATCATAACCGAAGAGGGTGAAAACTGGGCTACCCGCAATGCCGTAGTTCCAACTCGGCACATTGCGGAGTTTCCTTTTCCCTGAGCCCCAATGACTGTTAACGATGGACTTATGTTTTCAATGGTTTTAATTATTTCCTCTGCGGGCCTACCAATGGACATGATCAAATCTGCTTCTTTGATACCAAGCTCAGCAATAGAGCCGGATATTTCCTTCAGACGATCATTTTCGACAGATATTTCCCTGTCGATCTGCTCTTTTGCAGCATACCTCATGAGAAGATCCATCGTTGTCTTTTCATGTACGTGAAGCAGCGTAACTTTTTCTATCTCAGCCAATTTCTGTTCCGCTATACTTTTGACGGCTTTCACTGCATTGTTAGATCCCTCGGAAAAATCAATACCCATAAGCAAATGGCTGAATATATGGCGTCCGGAGTCGTTTTTCCGGCACACCATTACCGGCAGTGAAGAGAGCTCTAAAACACGTTCCACCGTTTCACCAAAGAGAAAATCTTTCCATTTAGGGTTATTGCCGGCTCCTGTGGCAATAAGGGAGACCTTCCTTTTTTTAGCTTCATTGACGATCTCATCAAATGGCACACCGGTAAGTATCAGAGGCTCCACTAAGAATCCACGATCTATAAGAACACTATGGGCCTTTTCAAATGTTTGTTTTTCGTATTCAGAAATAATGTGTTTTCCAAATCTCTCATCGTTCACGTGGAGCAATGTTATTTTTTCTACTTTAGACGGATCCAAAGTCAAGATGTTGGCAATTACGTCATCGTCTCTTTTTTTAGTATCAACTGCAGCGAGTATCGTTCTCAACATCGTGATCGCTCCTTTCAGAGTTTAGCCGACCTATTCAATCAGTTCAGGAAGCTATCATTCCGAAGATCATTCCAGCGACTGTCGACAGTGCTACCACAAGCGCTACGTAAGTCGCTGTTTTTTTAGGCCCAAGGATGCTGTTTATCACAAGCATGCTTGGAAGAGACAGCGCCGGTCCCGCAAGAAGGAGTGCCAACGCCGGACCCTTACCCATTCCTGCACCGATAAGACCCTGAAGGATAGGAACTTCAGTAAGTGTAGCAAAATACATGAACGCTCCTGATATCGAAGCAAAGAAGTTCGCTCCTGCAGAATTGCCCCCTACCAGCATCGCTACATACCGGCTCGGAATAAGAGCCTCATGCCCGGGACGGCCGAGAAGGAATCCTGCGACCAGGACTCCGCCAAACAACAGGGGTACCACCTGCAGCGCGTATCCCCACGTTGAGCTGAACCATTCTCCTCTCTCTTCTTTGTTGAACCAAGTGAGCGAAGTAAGCACCGTTACAGCCAGGCCTGCTCCGGCAAGTATCCACTTCATGCTGTAAACTGTTTCCCAGAAGGAATTTGGTGTCTTGGGAGCGGCCCAGTTGGCAAAAACAAGAAATACCACCATGCCTGCCATATATGTAACTGTCTTCCAAAGAGGCCTTCCGCTCTCCTCTTCAGGGAATTGAGCAAATTCTTCCTGCCTGGCCGCTTCTTCTTTCCCAAATATGGCAGCCATCAGGAGCCCTATTACAACACTGAAGACAACAGCGCCTATTGCTCTGGCTATTCCCAGTTCAAGCCCCAGTACGCGGGCTGTAAGTACTATCGCAAGTACATTTATTGCAGGTCCGGAGTATAAAAAGGCAGTCGCAGGACCAAGTCCCGCACCTCTTTTGTAGATCCCCGCAAAGAGTGGGAGGACTGTGCACGAGCAGACGGCAAGGACAGTTCCTGAAACAGACGCCACAGAGTAGGCTATCCATTTTTCAGCCTTCGCACCAAGATATTTCATTACGGACTGCTGGCTTATGAAGACCGAAATTGCACCCGCAATGAAGAATGCCGGGATAAGGCATAGAAGCACGTGTTCCCTGGCGTAGTCGGACATCATTGCTATTGATTCAGTCAGCCCTGCCGCAACACGCTCATTCCCTTCCGGGAGGAAGTAGAAAACCAGGAAAAATCCCGCTATCCATAAAAATTTTTTACGATCACTCATATGCAGTCAACTCCGTCTCTCTATTTTATGTGGCATTTATTGCACATATTAGTATTAAGAAATTCCCCGCGAGTGCGGGGACTCTCTTGTATAAAAACTTCTTACCACTAGGCTGATCTATGCCGGCAACGCCGGCATTATTTTAGCCTCAGAGGCTGCAACCGCCTGTCTCTTCTGCGTCAGATCCTTCGACAGGGCTCGCCTTCGTAAGGATCTCCTTTAACTTTTCATATGCAGGAAGGTGCCCTGCAAGGACCACTTTGCCCTCAATAGCAAGCGCAGGAGTTGTCATTACACCAAAGTCCATTATTTTCGCAACTTCGGTAACCTTTTCGATTTCCAGTTCAAGTCCAAGCTCTTTGGCAGCCTGATCAGTGAGCTCAGCAAGTTTTTTGCATTTCGGGCATCCTGTTCCAAGTATCTGTACCTTCATCATATTATTCCTCCTGTAATCATTATTTTCCGCAGCATCCCGTTATGAATACTCTTTCGGGATCATTTCCTTCAACTACCTTCTCAATGCAGGAAAGCATCGACGGAAGACAGCGTATCTTCAGGCTGTAATAGACCTTAAGCCCTTCCTTACGATCTTCCAGTATCCCCAGGTTCTTCATCAGGGCAAGGTGTTTGCTTATCGTCGTCCTGTCAAAGTGAAACATTTCGGCAATGTCACATACGCACATCTCAGAATCAGCAAGAGCTTCTACGACAGCAAGGCGGACAGGGTGGGCAATACCTTTGAGTATTGCAACTTTTTGATCCGGTATAGTTTTTTTGTCGGCCATTGGTCTATTCACCCCTATCTATGTGGCGATTTTACCACATAAGCTTTTTTTGTCAAATAGATAGATGGGTTTCTATTGAAATTTCCTTGACTCTCTCAATATAGTAATATAGACTGTCGTCTATATAAGATGCATTTTCTTTGTTTCTGTAATACACCTCCAAAAGAGAAAATTAAACCAAAGTCAGATACGGGAGTTGATAAAGTTGACTGAGAAAGGGAAGTACTCCAATTTAACAAAGATAGTCCTGGTGCTTGTAATTATTGCAGCGATTGCTTCGATGTGGGTGATAAAAAACAACAGCAAAAAGGCTTTGATAGAGTCAGACCAGCTTAAGGCAGATTTTTCCCTTCACACGACCTCAATAGATCTTGAAAAACTTAGATCCCATGGGCTGCCGATACTCATCGATTTCGGGGCCGACAGCTGTATTCCATGCAAAGAAATGGCTCCCGTACTGGAAGAATTAAACAAGAAATACCAAGGCAGGGTGATCATTAAATTTGTTGATGTCTGGAAATACCCCGAGGCTGCTGAAGGATTCCCGCTTCAGGTGATACCCACCCAATTTTTCTTTACCGCGGAAGGAGGGCCTCTGCTGCCCGAAACAAAGCCGCCTTTTGACGTAAATGCCTATTCGCGCAACGAGGATGGCAAACATGTATTCACGGCTCATCAGGGAGGTTTGACCAAAGAGCAGCTTGAAGCTGCATTTGAAAAGATGGGTATGAAATAATGAATACTCTCATGGAAACAGTTAAATACTTTGTTTTTATAACAGCAGAACTTACATTACTCTTTGTTGGAATAAGCACCCTGGTTGCTTTAATGCTTATGTATGTGCCTCAGGAGAAGATCAAAAGATACATGTCCGGGAAGGGAATATTAGGTAATTTCGTTGGTGCGCTTATCGGATCACTGACACCATTTTGCGCATGTTCCACTATCCCTTTAACACTGGGGTTTCTTGAAATTGGCATACCTTTCGGAGCTGTAATGTCATTTGTTATCTCTTCGCCGCTTATGAATCCGATAATATTGACTATGATGGTGGTATTGATGGGTACGAAAGCTGCTCTTGTTTATCTTTTTGTCACATTCATCTGTGCAGTTATTTTTGGAGTAATACTGGAAAAGGTCGGTGGGGGAAAACTGGTCAAACACGTTCGCATCAAATCTGGCGGGAATGCCGAAAAAGAGGAGATCCCCAATTCTTTCAGGGACAAATTGATCCTGTCGTTTCAAAAAGCGTTGGGTGATTTCAGGGGCGTATTAGTCTATCTTCTAATAGGTGTCGGGATAGGAGCGGCCATCTACGGCTACTTACCCGGAGATTTTGTTTTAAAATTTGCCGGACCGGATAACCCTCTTGCCATTCCGGTCGCTGCGGCTATCGGAGTCCCTCTCTATATCCGTGCGGAAACTGCAATACCTATTGGCCTGGCACTTATGCAAAAGGGCATGAGCGTCGGAGCTGTAATAGCCCTCATCATAGGAGGAGCCGGAATGGCAATACCCGAAATGAGCATGCTGGCTGGAATTTTCAAAAAAAAACTTGTTGCGGCTATTGTAGCAATTATCTTTCTCACAGCAGTAACGGGAGGCTATATTTTTAACGCTATTGCAATATAGAAAAACTGAAGTAATAAACTTAATAAAGGAGGTTTACTATTATGGCAGACGATAAAAAACCCGGACTGTTTGCAAAACTGTTTGGAAAAGGCGATCACGAAAAGAAAAATTCATGCTGTTGCTGCGGGGATTTTGAAATAGAAGAGATCGAAGGACCTGAAAACAACAATACAGAAGACCCAAAAGAGGATACTAAGACCAACTGAAAGAACATCAACAAAAAAACAATTTGTTCGACCTCAAAAGCCAAGGTAAAGCATGTAAAAACCCGCCAGAAGGATAAGAGCTCCCAGGACCAGCTTGATGATAGAGCCTGCCCTGCTCTTCTCAATATTCTCGGACAGCTTCTGAGCAAAAGAGAAGGATGTGCCGACAGCAAGCGCAAGCAGACCATGGCCTATAGAGTAAAGTATGAGGAGCGAAGCTCCCCATATGATGCTGCCCTTTCCTGCAACTATTGCAAGAAGCGCTATAAGTACCGGAGTCGAGCAGGGGGAGGAGAATATCCCTCCCAGGATACCGGCTATGAAAGCTCCAAGGTATCCCTTCTTTCTGTTTTTTGACATTAGATAGCTTGAGGGGATGATCTCAAATATCCCCCATGTCTGCAGTGCCATGAGCACCATCAATGATCCAAGGATCAGATACCACCAGGACACAGCCCCCATGAAGAACATACCCGCAGTTGATGCAGCTGTTCCCAATGCTGTAAAAGTCAGCGCTGATCCAAGCACAAAAACAAGTGAGAGACGAAAAGCTTTTCGGGTGTCGCTTCCGGCAGCTCCTCCGACATATCCTATTACCAGAGGAACACTTGATACCGAGCAAGGAGTCAATGATGTCAGTGCTCCTGCTGCAAATGCAAGAAAGGGCGCAAGCCATACGTTATTTTCTATCAACAGGGATATGCTTTGAAGGATCTCAGTCATATCATCTTATTTCTGACAAAACCAATCGATATTTTCGAGAGCATCTCAGCAGCAGTTTGATCCGCAGGAACACTTTGATTTTTTCTCTTTGCCGTCAAAGAAAGTTATTATATTTTCTGGCATTGAGTACTTTCCGCAGCAGCACTCTTCTTTTGGTGCGAAAACAGCCCTGAGGATCGAAGAAGCCAGCATCTCTTTCGGTGGAACTTCATAATCCTCTCCCTCGAACTCGAAGACTCTGCATTCGACATCCGTGCCGCTGATATCACTGCAGCACCCGCAGCTGTTTTCTGCTACCGACTCGCAGATATCCATTCCGTTGACACGTATGGTAGGAGAAGAGAGAAAGCGGTATTCTGCTGCCATTTCCTTGGATGATATTTCCTTTTTCTCAAATTCGACCTCATATCCTGCACATAAAAGTGCCGGCCCGATCTCTTTGAGCACCTCTTCAAGCACAGCATCAGTGCCAATGCATCTGTCACAGGTCTTAAGGTCAAGATAAAGATATTCGACCAGAATTTTTTTGCTCCCGCAGGAACAGCACCCTTCGTCCTTTACCGGATCACATCCGACCATGTCGTTTCCCCCTGTCATGTTAGTGGAGATAGTATAAATTCAATATACCTGAGAATCAAATATAAACTACATATTGATACATGTCAATTTAAATACCCTTATATATCGTTAAAATTACGTATCTGACAATAAGTGACCAAGTATATCTTGACAAAGAAATATACGCGTGATAAATTATATTGGCACTCAACAAGAGAGAGTGCTAACAACAAAAAATAATATAATAAAAGGAGTTGTTGATCATGGTTGGATTGGTACCTTTCAACAGAAGGAGCAGGGATCTCGCTACAAAAACCGGGATGGAGGACTTTTACAACGTGCTTGATGACTTTTTTTCAAGCGACTGGCCCATGAGGCGCACTCTGGCGTATGACACATTCAAGGTCGATGTTCAGGACAGCGGGAACGAGTATCTTATCGAAGCTGAAATGCCGGGCCTCAGCAAGGAAGACATCAAGCTTGGACTGGATGACGGAAAGCTCACGATCTCAGTGACAAAGAACGAGAGCACAGAGGAGAAGGACAAGAATTACATTCACAGGGAAAGACGATCTGTGTCGATGAGCAGGACCATACATCTGACTGATGCTGATGCATCCGGGATAAAAGCAAAACTGAGAGACGGACTTCTGAAGATTACCGTCCCTAAGGCAGAAAAGGCAAGTACCGCGATCAATATCGATTTAGACTAAAAAGAGCGCCCCGGATATCCGGGGCGCTCTTTTTCTGCGAAAAAATACTTTTTTACTTAAATTGCTGAGACTGATCAACCTTCCACGCTTTCTTCAGCCTCGTGCAAAAAGCTTTTTTCCAATTGCGCATTTATTGGAATATTGTGGGCTATAACTAAATGAGATGCTCCGTCGTCCACAAGTTTTATCTTATTGCCGGCAACTACTGTGCCATCAACGTTTAATTCTGATATAAAAACATCTTCCCTTGTTCTGCCCGTTACTCTAATTTCATAGGTTGAAGTACCGAACTTGTACCAGACAGTGTAATCACCGAAGTCAGATGGTGTTGAAGGATCTATCGACAGGTCAAGACCCTCTTTTTTTATACCCAGTAAATAATTGATCAATCCCTGGTACATCCAACCTGAACTGCCTGTGTACCAACTCCATCCGCCCCTGCCGGTATGAGGTGCGTCCAGGGACGACATGTCAGCTACCATTACGTATGGTTCTTTTTCATATCTGAGCGCGCCCCTCTTTGTCGAACTGATGTGGATCGGGTTCAACATAGTGAAAAGATCATAGGAAAGGTTGTGATCGCCGATCATTGATGCAGCAATAGCAAGCCAAACCGACGCGTGAGAATATTGCCCCCCGTTTTCCCTCATTCCGGGGTAGTAATTTTTAATATAGCCGGGATTTTTGTCGGTTTTGTCAAATGGAGGGGTCAAAAGTAACGAGAGCCCTTCTTTCTCATTGACGAGATATTTTTTAGCAGAATATATGGCTTTTGCGGCTCTGATATTATCCGCGGCTCCGGATATAACGCTCCATGACTGGCTTATAGAATCGATCTTGCACTCATAGCTTTCTTTTGAACCAATTTTCTCATTATCATCATAAAAAGCTCTTATATACCACTCGCCGTCCCATGCATTTTCTTCTATGCTGCGCCGGAGGTTTTCCCTGCTGAGTATCTGACTCTCTGCAAAATCATGATCTCCCCGGTGAACAGCGATAGCTATAAAATCTTCCAGCAAGGCATAAAGAAACCATCCCAGCCAAACGCTCTCTCCTTTGCCCTCAATTCCCACCATATTCATTCCGTCATTCCAGTCACCGCCTCCCATAAAAGGAAGTCCATGCTCTCCGAAGCCGGTGCGCAGGATAGTTTTTTTGCAATGCTCATAAACACTTGCTTCCATCTCAGATACTTCCGGAATAAACATCGATTCGTGATGACCTTTTTCAAGCAATGCACCTTTGATGTAATTGACTCTCTCGTCTAATATTGAGTGATCGCCTGTCGTCCGCACATATGCCCCGGTAACAAAAGGAAGCCAAAGCAGATCATCAGTAATTTTTGTTCTGACACCCAGACCGCTGGGCGGATGCCACCAATGCTGCACATCTCCCTCTTCAAATTGCCTGCTGCATGCCAGGATGATCTGTTTTTTGACTGCCCGGGGATCCGCGTGGAGCAGGGAGAGCACATCCTGAAGCTGATCCCTGAAACCATAGGCTCCGCCGCACTGATAAAAAGCAGATTTTGCGTTGATCCTGCAGGAGACGGTCTGGTATAAAAGCCAGCCGTTCAAAAGAATATCAATGGCTCTATCGCTTGTCCTGACCTTGATCGTGTCAAGCAATCCATCCCAATAGTTTTTTATTTTTCTCATTTCATCTTCGATTTTCGTTAAATTCTTATACTTATATCTGAGCTTAATTATTTCGTCAGGATCAGCACTCTGTCCCAGTCCAAAGACCACGCTCCTGCTCTCGTGAGGCTTTATTGCGATCGAGATCTGTATTGCTCCGCACGGATCATACCCAACTCCTGTATTGCAGGGCAATTTTTTATGAAGTCCTTCAGGATGGAGGATCGAACCTTTTAAACCCAGGAATTCCTGCCTGTCTCCGGTGTAGGCAATTATCATTTCACTTGAAAACATGAAGCTTACCTGTTTTCGGAAATTGTAGTTGTATATATTTTTTGCAGCCAAATATTCATGTTCATTGTTGTAAGAAGTCACTGTATATGGGCTTGAGTACTCCCTGTCTTCCCCTAGGACCCACTCGACATAATAAGTTATATTTAAATACCTCTCCGTCTCTGAAGTGTTTGTTAACTTCAGATGCCAGAGTTTTAAGGATTCCTCCAAAGGAGCGAATACCGTAAGTTCCTGCTTTATATTATCTTCATCATGATCGAAGACAGAATATCCGAAGCCATGCCTTACACGGTAAATGCCACCGCCTTTTTTTCCAAGAGATACAGGAGTAATAACCTTGCCGGTAATTTCATCCTTAATGTATATTGCTTCTCCGGCTTTATCACTGACAGGATCATTCGACCAGGCTGTTATTTTGTTTTCCCTGCTGTTCACTGCCCAGGTCATTCCCGCACCTGTCTCAGAAATCTGGAAGCCAAAATCTTTATTGGCTATTACATTGATCCATGGCGCAGGAGGCCTTATCTCATCATTAAGAATGATCTGATATTCCTTTCCGTCCGCTACAAAACCACCGAATCCATTAAAGAATTCGCTCTTGTGCCCGTCTGTCATGTTATTTACATCGACTGTTTTTTCCTGATCCAACCTTCTCACCGCCTTTCAAACAGACCTTTTGTATCCTTTATAAAACAGCTTCCTTGACAGTTCTGAAATATATGCCCGTCTTCTCTGTAAAAACGACCCTCGCAACTGTGAGAAGCAGATCAATATCTGCAGGTATCATCTGATACGTATGCAATATAAATAAACTCTGTTTCTCTTTGTTTTCATCATATGCTTTCAGAGACGTTGTCAGCTGATTCAGTAAATCATCCAGCTCCTGCATATATCCATATTTTGCTTCGCTTAGGATTATCAGATCAACATTTATCTTGTTGATCCTGAAATATTCGTACGCTTTTACTACGTCCTTTATTATTCCGATTTCTTCTATCGTACTTACCCTGAGGAGCATTATTGGGTTATCACCCGATACGCCGAATTTCCAAAGATCTCTTTGGTTTTCCCAATTGCGCCGGATGCTTTCTCTCGGGCCGCGGTAGTATCTTGAGGGATAGAATAACGGGCTTATAAGATCCTGAAATGCATTAAACTGTGCGCTCTTAATGTCAACATACTTCAGTTCAAGCTCAGTCTGCATTCTGAAGTTGACATTGAGATCTTCTATCCTCGAAACATCGCTCAACTCGTCACCGATCCCTATTGCTTCTTCTTCCCCGCAGCACACGCCTGTAATAAAGTAAACGGTTGCCGTCTTTTCCGCCTCTAAATCAAAACAGGCCCTCAGGCTCATGATAGGATCAGTGGAGAAACCTGCACTGTTTGAAAGCGGCAGACTTTCAACAACCGCGTCCGGATTTTGAATTGTATTATTCCTTCCTGTGAATTTAAGCCTGTCGTTCTCAAATTCTATGTTTCTTGATAGTTTTTCTTCTGATTTGATCATATGCATCATGTAGGGACTATCGCCGCAATTGGCTCCCCGTCTCTTAGAAAGGAATATATCGTGCCCCCTGATAAAAGTGCTTTCAATAAAAAGCTTGTTGAATGCAGGATGGCTGACTGCTGCTGAAAAAGTATCCACTACTACTTCCATATAACTTGTCAATTCGATCTGTTTTCGTTCTTTACTGTTATTTCTTAAAATAACTTTTCTGATCTCCAATTTGTGACTGGGAGAGAGGCTCACAACGGTATGGGTCGAGATGTCGCCGTCACATCGTTTGAACTCGGCCTGATGGGGAGAAAATATCGCCTGATACTCATCAGGCTTTGCCTTTGTCGGATTATATGAGGTGCTCCAGGTTTTACCTGCCAAGACATCCTTTATAAATATATAGCTCCCCGTGGAGGCATAAAGGTCCGGCTTCCATCTATAAAGCGTCATCTCCCTGTATTTACTGAAACCGTCACCATCAGAAGTTATCATCATCGAATAGTTATTCACAGAGAGATAGTGCGCTACGGGTATTTTAGGTGTTATCTTCTTTACATACCTGTTGGTCTGGGTACTCATCGGAATAGATGTTTTTTTGAATTGGATATTGTACCCCTTCCTGGAAATCGATATGAAATATGAGTATCGCTTCTCTTCAAGAAGGAGCTGCGTTGCGTGGATCATCTGCTCGGAATGAAACCTGTTCTGCATAATTCCCTTATGTATAAAATTATTGATCGCAACTAAATTCATCCCCTGATGGTGGGCCATAAATGATTTAATTATTGAATACTTAGTAATGGCTACCGGATCGGGGCTATTAAAATCTACCGCCTCGTAATATCCATAGTCCCCTACACAGCCAAGGTCGGCTAATCTTTTTAGATTTGAAAAACAATCATCTTTGGCGTAACCCAGGGCAAGTATCGTTGCATAAGGAGCAACAACAAGCGATTCGACAAGCGATGGCTGAAGGCGAAGTTCCGGCACCCCAAAAGCCTTGTACTGATAATTTGACTCCTGATCAAATTGATAGTATTGGGATTCGGATATCCCCCAGGGCGTGCCCTTCCGCCTTCCATATTCAATGTGCTGTAAAACGGCCGCCTTTGCCGTTTCGGCAAATACGGAACCTTCATATTCACGCATTACCAAACCAGGCATAAGGTATTCAAACATTGTTCCGCTCCAGGAAACGAAACAGGGTATGCCTTTGACTATAGTAAGAGGCCTTTCGAGTTTGTACCAATGCTTAAGGGGTACATCATCCCTTGCTATAGCCAGAAAACTTGTCAATATTGATTCAGATGCCATGAGGTCGTAACAGCTGACATCCATTTTTTGGGACGAGAGAGAGTATCCGATATGGAATAGCTTGCGTTTTTCGTTGTAAAGGAACCGGAAATCAAGATCTTCAAGCATCGTCTCGATCATTTCTACGAGCAGTTCAATTCTTTTCGTCAGAGAAATGGCATAAACGTTATCCTTCATAGTGAGTTCCCTTAATGTAGGCCCTGAAGAAAAGCTTAGCTCGCCTGCGTTGACCTGTGAGGCTTCATCTATTATGAGGTCGATGCCGGCAAAAAGTTCTCCCCGGAAACATTTTCCCTCCCCGGGACTGCCAGCATCGGAACTGATCATCTCCCTGATTTTTTTAGTTTCTTCTATGAAGTCACCTATCGTTGCAAAATTTTCTTTAAACTCTGACCCGTCATTGCAGAGTTTTATTGTATCTTTTAGGCCAGAAACCAATTCCTGTGAAAATAACGGTTCGTCAACGAAATGCAGCAGACCGTTTTTGAGGGTGATCAAATGGGCAAAAAAGTTTCCGCTGTCCACTGTTGAGACATACCTGGGGTTCAATACTTCAAGAGTTCTGGTATCGTACCAGTTGAACAGATGCCCATTCCATTTTGGCAGCCTACGGACCGAATTTAATATATTTTCAAGATATTCCAATGTTTTCCCCAGTGATTCAAAACCCAGATCCCTAGCAGAAAGAACAGATATTAACTGGAGCCCGATATTGGTCGGTGAAGTCTTGAAAGCGATCTTTTCTGTAGGCTCTTTCTGGTAATTGTCAGGACAAAACCAGTTGTTTTCTATCGTTGAGAAATCCTTAAAGAACTGCCAGGTCTTTCGTGCTATCCCTCTTATCATCTTCTCATTGTCATCAATATCGTTCTTTTCAATTTTGACTTCCGTCTCGCTAATTTTATAAGCTGCAAGATATGAAAATCCCCACCCGACAGACAGAAGGGCGTAAAGCAGTATTCCCAAAAAAGGGATATCTACAAAAAACAACAGTCCGACAATAATCAAAGAAGGAACAAGAGAGGGCCACATGTGAAGAAAATATCCTTTTGGCGTGTCAATAGCACATTTTTCCATTTTCTCTGCCGTGTTCCACATCAGAAGATTCTTTTTACTCAAAAGCAATCTGTACAGTGTTCTTGAAACGGCATCCAGAGCTATGTATGCCCTGTACGGAGTAAATAAAATATCAAGTACCGCTCTTTGGATCAGCAACTTAATATCTTTAAGCAGATCCTTATGAACAAGGGCCAGCTTCGGTTTGTTTATCTTTTGTGAAAGAGTGCTTTCAAGCATAAGGAATAAATCAACTGCATAAGTGAAAAAGACCATAGGTATCCATAGGTAATAGACTTCGGGCATCAGGAGCAGATTCAGAATTATTAAAAGTACCTTAGATAAAGGGACCATGCTCAATCTTAAATTGTCGAGTATCTTCCATTTAGACAACCCGGCCAAAGTTTTTTTCTTAAACAGCCATGGCAGTAATTGCCAATCACCCCTTATCCATCTGTGCTCTCTCTGAGTATAGGAAAGAACGCATCCCGGAAAGTCATCCATTATTTTCACCGCACCGGAAAAGGCCGTCTTTATATAGCAGCTCTCAAGCAGGTCATGACTAAGCACTCTGTTGTCAGGCATGCTCTTTCGAAGGATGGTATGGAATGTTTTTATGTGGTATATTCCCTTACCTGAAAATATGCCTTCCGCAAATATGTCATGATAAATATCTGAGATAATTGTCGAATAGCGGTCCAATCCCTGCTTGCCTGCAAAAACACTATAAAACAAGTTAGATTTATTATTTAATATGTGGTTTGTAACCGAAGGCTGAATTATTGCATAACCATCTTTAACTTTGCTGTTCACAAGGTCCAATACCGGTTGATTCAGTGGATGTTCAATTATGCCGACAAGTTTTGAAGCATTATTTGTGAGAAGGATCGAATCGGCGTCCAGTGTTATGACATATTTGAAGGTACCCAGCATGCTTTCATCACACAATAATGTTGAAAAGCTTGTCTCTTGTTCTCCGCAGAGAAGGGCATTAAACTCCTCGAGTTTTCCCCTTTTCCGCTCCCATCCCATGTAACACATTTCTGATCGATTCCATTTACGAGAGCGTATAAAAACAGAAAACCGCTGGGACATAAAGGGGTATTGATCGTTAAGTCCGTTTATTCCATTCACGAGGACCTCTTCTATTTCCCCATCAACGTCCATGCGCAGGGTTTTTGAATCATTGAAGTCAATTAAGAGGGCAAAGAATAGGTTGGACTGCCTGTTTGCCAGATAGTGTCTTTCCAGTCTTTGTATATATTCGAGGGCCTGTTCAACTGAAGATACAATGACCGGCATTACAACAAATGTCCTGGCTTCTTCGGGGACACCTTCAAGAAAATCGAGTGCAGGAAGCTGTCGGACGGGCACCAGCCTTGTAAATATGTTGTTCGTCAATTCAGTGGCAATTCCTATGACCAGAACAAGAGATACAAAGAGAAAAGCCAAAATTCCATAGATCCCGGCTGATATTACTGATCCCTTTATAAAACAGCCTAAGAAAAGATATAGGATAAAAACAAAAATAAAGACAAGGAGGAAATATGATATCCCCTTAATATTCCATTTTGGTGCCAGTTTTTGCGGCTCGGGTTTTTTTAATAACTTTGCTTTAAGGAGAGGGTATCCCTTGCCGATAAGATATGTTCCCACATGGTGGCTGCATTTCAGATCCTCTCTTCCTTTTTTTGCAGCAGCAAGACAGGTTTCGGCAACAACTTTTTCATCAATTATATTTTTCATAGACAATCTTTCTATCATTGACCTGTATTTGCCCCTGCTTTCAGAATCCATTTTAGGATATACCCCATCAGGATCCTCTGAGAGGATGTGCTCAATAATTGAAAGGTCCTCAAAAAGTTTCTCACCGTCAAGTTCTACTGTCTCCCTTAAACTTACCAGAAACGTTCTGATATTTGATTCCAGACGTGACTCCAGGTTCCCCTCTTCAAGGAATATATCCGTAGGCCTTAAGTATTTAGATTTATTGTGGAATTCTACATACCTTTGTATTGATGCCTCATCAAAAGACATATTTTTTAATAAATATATAACATGCGAATGAAATGAAATATTCTCTGAAAATTCATCCTCCAATTCTGATAAAAGAGGAAAAACGTTCGTCGTTTCTTCTTCCTTCAGATTTTTCCTCACAAAAGCATCTGCTTTGGATTTTATTTCTGTTACATTGATTATTTTCCTTGCCACAACAGTAACGCTTTCTAAAAGACAGAAGCCTATCATTTCAGGAAGCCCCCATAACTCCTTACCTGTCAGAGGGAGTTCTTCCTGATATGCGCATATCATCATTGATATCTTGTTCTCGTTTAAATATCCTCCCGAGAGCAGGACCATTTCCCTCGCAATTACATATATCCTCGGGTAACCTTTATATTTTCCCTCTTTAAGCACCGGCAGCCTTCCATGGATGTTTACGGTCGCCTTTACCTTTTTGATCTCCCTGTACAGCATCTGAAAATTGTCAAACAACCATCGTGCTGCAGGTATCAGGACAATGATTTCAGGTGAGACCTCTGACAATGTGTCGCGTATTTTATTGAGTTCCCTGTATGCAGCCTGATTTCTGTCACTAATGAAAAAATTATATTTCCCCCATTTAACATTTTTATGGGTCTGGGACAAATTGCGCATTTGCTGTTCCAGCTCATGGGGTGCCAGCATCTTTTCAGTGTTGGAAATTTCAACAGGTAAAATTATCCTTTTTCTCATTCGGGAATATCTACTGTAATAAAATATAAAAATTCCAACAAAAAGAATAAGCAGCGATCCAAATATTAATAGACCGTTGGTGACATTTTGTGTAAAAAATCCAATTGCATCTGAAATCATTTTTTTCCTCCCAATTTAAAAAAGCCCGACAGCTCAATGCCACAGGCAATATGCACTTAAGTAAATTTTAATAAGAAATAAGTAAAATTTATTTATATTTACTTGTTAATTATACTATATATTTTTTATTTTCTGATAATTTTTAAGTCTTTTACGCAGGAACGATAAAACGAAAGCCGGTAATTTGGATGCTGACAGTGCAGATCCACGTGTTGGAAAAGATAAACCTGTGGCTGTATAAAACCTAAACAGTTAATTTATAAAGGTAAAAGGACAATGGTCGGATCCATCACGAAAATTAAGTCCGATCCAAAACCAAACGGGACAATAAGAGCGGGATAAAAAATGAACGGGGAATATCAACAAAAGAAACGGCAGGAAGTATCAAGTGCATTCACTGAGATACACAAAAAGGGTCTGTGGAAAATTCCACAGACCCTTGATATTTCTGGAGCCGGCGAGAGGACTTGAACCCCCGACCTGCTGATTACAAGTCAGCTGCTCTACCAACTGAGCTACACCGGCAAACAAACCATAACGTTCCTGTTATAGAGCGCCGAAAAGCATTTTACATTATTATGGATTTTCGTCAAGTATCAGGGTTATTATTCTCTCACTATATGTTTTGATTTTCCTTCAAACCTTGGGAGAGTTCCCGGCTCTGTCACAGTAAGTGGAACGTGGATCCCGAGCGCGCTGTGTATCGATTTTTTGCCCTTTTCCAACAGTATCTCCGCTATTTCCTGCGCACTGTCTGTGGATCTTTCACAGGAGATGCTCATCTGCTGAAAACCCTCTACTTCCCAGACCTTTATCTGATAGTTCGCAGTCAATCCGGGGACCCTGCAGAGCGCCCTTTCGATCACCGAAGGAAATACGTTCACTCCATGGATAATTATCATATCGTCTGAACGTCCCTTGACCCTCTCGATCCTGGTGCTCCTGTCCCCGCATCTGCACACACCCGGCATTATGCTTGTCAGGTCGCGGGTGCGGTAACGGACTATCGGGAAAGCTTCCTTCTTCAGGGACGTAATGACAAGTTCTCCCTCTTCGCCGGGGCCAAGCGGTTCAAGTGTTTCGGGATCGATTATCTCGAAAATGAAGCCTTCGTCAAAAAGATGTATCCCGTTCCTTTCAAGACATTCCATTCCAACACCGGGGCCCATTGCTTCTGACAAGCCGTAGCTGTCTATGGCAGGGATCCCAAGCGTATCCTGGATCTTGGTCCTGAGTCCTTCCGACCATGCTTCCGCGCCGAAGATTCCCAGACGGAGGCTGTATCTTGCTTTCTCTTCGTTTGAAAACGTATCCCAGACCTCACAAAGCTTCACAGCGTAGGAGGGGGTACAGGTAAAGACAGTCGTGCCTAAATCACGCATCAGTTTGAACTGACGCTCGGTAAAACCGCCGCTCGCAGGGATGACTGTAACTCCCATATCTTCAGCTGCATCGTGGAAACCCTGGCTTCCTGTGAAAAGTCCGTATCCTGTCGATATTTGGAGTATATCTTTCGATGTGAGTGTGGCACGTTTAAATGCGGTCTTCATGGCCTTTTTCCACCAAAAGATGTCATTTGCGGTGTATCCCACAACAGTCGGATTCCCGGTAGTGCCCGATGTGGCGTGGAAGCGCACCAGATCATCCTTGTCGCATCCAAGCCATCCCAACGGGTAATGAGCCTGGAGATCCTGCTTTGTCGTAAAAGGTAGTTTTTCGATATCCTTTGGCGACCTTATGTCCGACGGTTTGACCCCGGCATCCTTCATCTTGTCCGCATAAGGATGGTTACGCTCCCAAAGCCTGTTCAATGTTGCCTGAAGTTCCGATGTCTTTTCCAGCGCTGTCTCGCTGTGTACCATAATAATTCCTCCCGGTTCATACTAAAATTTACAAAATAAAAAAGACGGGATCCGGAAAACCCGGACCCCGTCCTCACGTCTTGATCAGATGTTCAGCGCACAGCGACCGGACACCGATCCCGCGAGTCGGGATCCGTGCATGGATAAGAGTACACTGCAACAGAAAGGTCAATATGTCCTGTTATTTCAACAAATTTCTTTTTCATGTCCGGTGCCCCCTTCGCTCGTACGACATTGCGCGTAAGTTTAAATAATATTTCAGAGATTGTCAAGCCCAAAAAGAGTTACTATTTTACCGCTTTTCGATGCTAAACTTTAGCGTCGTGAGGCTCCTTGTGTCTTTTTATGCGGACTGCCTTGCCCTCCGAACGGGGGACTGTGTCAGGTTCGGCAATACTTACCTCGATATTTACGCCCAGGCTGTCTTTCAGACGTTTCTTTGTCTCATTCCTGATGTGTTCAACTTCCCCCGGATCACTCTCCGGAGCTCGTTCGCATGTGATCTCGATCTCATCCATTCCATCCTTTTTCCAGACATCTATGATGAAATTGGGAGTCAGGTCCTTGACTCTGCACAGAGCTGCCTCGACCTGTGACGGGAAGACATTGACGCCCCTTATTATGAGCATGTCGTCTGTTCTTCCTCCTATCCTGTCTATGCGGACGCTTGGATCACCGCAGGGACAGGGTCCGGGAAGGATCCTGGTACGGTCCCTCGTACGGTAGCGTATTATGGGATAGGCTTCCTTCTTTATCGAAGTCAGCACAAGTTCGCCCTCTTCGCCATCTTCCATGTTTTTCAGCGTATCAGGATGTATTATCTCGGGCAGGAATGCCTCGTCATTTACATGCAGTCCGCTCTGATGGATGCACTCCATCGCTACTCCCGGGCCCATTGCTTCGCTCAGGCCGTAAATATCCAGAGCCTTGATGCCCAGTTTCTCTTCAAGGCGTTTTCTAAGGCCCTCGGACCACGGTTCCGCTCCCAGTATTCCTATCTTGAGTTTTGTTCCCCCATTGGAGAAACGGTCAGGATCTATGTCGTCCCAAACTTCAGATATGCGAAGGGCGAATGAAGGTGTACATGCCAATGCTGTAACGCCCAGTTCCTTGATCATCCTTACCTGCTTTTCGGTGGCTCCTCCCGAAGCAGGGATGACAGCCAAGCCGCGGTGCTCTCCTGCGTAATGCATACCAAGACCTCCCGTAAACAGACCATATCCATAAGAGACCTGGAGAGTATCCCACTCATCCAGCCCTGCAAGCCCGAGGCACCAGGCGCCGCATTCGCTCCACATCTTTACGTCGTTCTGTGTGTAGCAGACCACCGTAGGGTTCCCTGTGGTCCCTGAAGTAGCATGAAAACGAACCACATGCTTTCTGTCAACATTCAGCCAGCCGAGAGGATAGTGCTTCTGCAGATCCTGTTTCGTCGTGTAGGGAAGGAGCTGCATGTCCCGTGCTGTCTTTATGTGTTCAGGTTTAACACCATACTCCTTCATCTTTTGGGCATAGGGGTGATCTCTCTCTGCCATTTTTTCCAGTGTGTAACGGATCCTCGATATTTTTGTCTCAACATTTCTTATTACAAGTTTCATTTCTCTTCCTCCTCGGGGTCTATGTGAATTTTTAATAATTCCTTTGTTCTTCGCTGCATAAGGGTACCAAAAAAGCAGGGCCCGCATTTATGCGGGCCCTGCTTCAACGGCGATTTACGCAACGATACTGTTATCCGGTCGATCCGTCCGAATCATGCAGTCCGAGCGCAGATCCCGTGAAGGGGACCCGCGCCGATAAAGGAGAACTGCGTAACATTGCCACAAGTTGTGATCCTGTAATTGATATGTGTCATGTCCCAGTGCCTCCTCTCGACTTCAGTTCGTTGTTTTAATGATGTTGGGGGTAATTTTATTCACCTTTTGGATAATTGTCAACCCTAATGTCCAATTTTGTTGTCCTGTCTTCGTTTAAATTATCTTCTTTCAACTCAATATCGACATCAAGGCATTGATTCTCATCAGCGGCTTCCCGAAAAGTGTCCAAAAGAGATCCCCCATATGTACCCAGATTTATAATTATCATTTCCGGATTTTTGATAGTTATCTTTTTTTGCGAAGTGTCAGTTGAAAGCAGGTCCCACAAAGCATCCAGATTCATGCCGTAATAATCGGGCAGGGACAATTTTCTTTTTATGTACAGATGAGCAGTTTCTCTGTCCTTCATTTTTGATCCGTTCAATTTGATCTCGATCATTTTATTCGCCTAATATAACCTTTCAAAATTCCTGTAATGGTCGCCTGAATAGAAAATAAGTCCGTCGTTGGAATAGACTATCCTCTCCGGCCCGCGATATCCTCCGTTGTAGTTGATATCACATTCAAAATATTTTCGGCCGCTTGCCTTCGGCAGGAGGCCCTCCCTGTTGCCGAAAAGGTCTCCTCCGATAGATTGTCTGTCAGTGACCTGCCAGAGATTTCCCTTGTTGCTCTCCCAGCCGGCAGCCTGTGCATCTTTTTTTGTAATATAGTTCGGCGGCAAAGAACCAAATTTATGTATATATTCTGCCACATCATCCTTTGTTGAATAGCCTGCATCCTTTTTTACCTGATCAGCAGCCTCATTTTGGACCGAGATGACAGTACTATCGGCAGACATCTCTTTCTTTGCGTTTGATAGGTATATACTTCCAAATACTAAAAGGGCAACTGCCAATATTGCCGTAAACCATTTGGTAAGCTTTATTTTCTCCATCGGACGTTTCTCCTATAGATTTGCATCTGAGACATCAAAAGTGTTCCCACCTCTTATAGTTCCGGAGACATATCCTTTGTTAAACCAACGCTTGCGCTGCTCCGACGTTCCGTGCGTAAAGCTGTCAGGCACAACACGCCCATATTCAATTTTTTGGATACGATCGTCACCGACTGCGCTGGCTGCATTTAAAGCTTCTTCAATATCACCTTCGTCAAGAATGTTGATTCTTTCTGCAAAATGTGCCCAAACTCCGGCATAATAATCTGCCTGCAGTTCCATGCGAACAAGATATCTTTTAAAGTCTTTTTCACTCATTCGTGATTGCAGGGAATAGACCTTTTCGATCGTACCAAGGGAGTTTTGCACATGATGCCCTATCTCGTGTGCGATGACATATGCCATGGCAAAATCACCCGGGGCATGAAATCTCTCGTTCAATTCAGTGAAAAAACTCAGGTCAATGTAGACTGATTGATCTTGCGGACAGTAAAAAGGGCCTGTTGAAGAACCCGCAGTGCCACAGGCTGATTCTACTGCGCCTGAATATAAGACAAGTTTGGGTTTGATGTAGTTGATATTTTCTTTACCCAATAATTCTGTCCATACATTCTCAGTTTCTGCCAGGACTACAGATGCGAACTCGGCAAGTTCATCTGTTTCCGCTGTTTGGACATATGAAGAATTCTGCTGGTTTTGTACTTGGATGTTGTTGATAACTGCAGTCGGATCTCCGCCCATAAACATGACGACCAGGATAAGTATTACTGTTCCTATCCCTCCGCCTGCAATACCTTTTATGGAACGACCACGCCGGTCTTCAACATTCTGACTGGTCCTTCTTCCGCGCCACTGCATTGTGTCATCCCCCTGATTTTATTGCTCAAAATCGAATTAGTTTATCAGCACTTTAAACAAAATAGACAAATAATACAACTGTCAATATACTGACAAAGGATGAAATTGTGCTTTATGGACGGATGAAGTTGATCGCCTCCCGGTATATCTTCATGAATTTTTCCATGAGCAGGGTGTTCTCTTCAGGAAGTCCTATGGTGATCCTTATTATCCCCTTGCCCCTGAAACGGAGAAGGCGGACTATGATACCCTCTTCAAGCAGGCCGTCCCTGAGGCGGACTGAAGCATCCCCAAGCGGAAGAAGGATAAAATTGGTCTGTGAGGGGATAAATTTTATGTCATTCGAATTGAAGAAATCATAAAACCTTTTTTTCTCATTTTTTGCCATCTCAATGCTCTCAGTCAAAAACCCGGTGTCTTCAAGCGCGGCCTCTGCCCCTGCAGCGGCAGGAACTGATACAACATAAGGTTCCCTGACCTTGTAAAGGTATTTCATCAGCTCTGCGTCCCCTGCTATCCATCCGACCCTGAGACCTGCCAGCCCATATACTTTTGAAAAAGTCCTGCAGACCATCAGGTTTGGATATTCGTTTAGCAGTGTCAGCCCATCAGCTGTATTTTCATCGGCAAATTCTATATATGCCTCGTCAAGGACGAACAGGACCTTTTCGGGGATGGCATCGAGCATTTTCCTAATATCACATATACCTGTGCCGTTTCCTGTCGGATTGTTGGGATTGCAGAAGACGACCATCCTGGTCTTTTCTGTCACAGCCTCAATAAATCCGTCTGTGTCCAGCTCCATATTCTCTGTCATCGGGACCTTTACGGCCCTGCCTCCCATTATCTCAGCCATCTCGGCGTAAACAGAGAAGGTCAGCTCACCGCACACCACCTCGTCTCCGGGTTCGATGAAGGCTCGGCCAAGCATCGTAAATACTCCGTCAAGACCGTTGCCTACCACGAACTGATCCGCAGTCATGCCATGTTTGCGGGCAAGCTTCTCCCTCAATCTGTCACATCTGCTGTCGCCGTACCTGTTGCATTCTGAAACGGCATTTTTTATCGCCTCAACAGCCTTTCTTGAAACTCCGAGGTTGTTTTCGTTCGAAGAGATGCGGACAAGTTCCGGTAATACAGGCCCCGGATCATACTCTTCCATGTCTCTTATATTAGGACGTGCAATGCTGTAGAAAAGCTCTTTTTTGTTCATCTCTTACTCCTCCTCGATGAGGGAAATTATCTCTTTCACAGCGTTTTCGGTGTGGTCGTAAATATATTCTGCTTCCGGAAGAAGTGCTCCGATAGCCACAAAATGACCTTTTCCGAATGCTGCCTGTGCCTTCATATCGCTGCCGGTATCACCGAAAAAGACGGGGTCAACACACCCAAGCCTCTTTGAAAGCAGTTCCAGTCCCTCCGGCGATGGTTTGTAAATTCCTGTATCGCTGTGTATTATCCTGTCATCAGGAAAATCCTGCCACCCCAGAGCATTTTTGGCAAGATGCCACTCAGCGAGGTTCCTCCCGGTGTAAACACCTACGGGAAGCGGCAATTCTTCCCAATGGGAACCCAGCATCGGTATCTCCAGCCTGTAAAGTCCGGGGGCTTCTTCAGTGCCGAAGTAAAGTTCAGCACACATTTTCCTTACGGCATCTCTGGGCACAGGAGCGCCGTACCTGGCACTTATCCATGATATGACATCTGAGCTGAAAGTTCCAAGCTCCTCGCTGAGTCTTTGTGGTGAAGGAAGTGCCGCTGAAAGATCCTTCTTTCCGCTGTAAGCAGCTATTGAAAGCATCGTCCATGCGATGTCGTAGTCATCATTGAATGACCCGTGTCTTTTAAATACCCTTTCGTGTTCGGAAGTATAACCTACAGAATCGGTCGTTCCTCCGCAGACCGATTCCCATCCCTTCTGTATTCCCTGTCGGATCACCTCGGGAAAAGATCTCTCAACATTGAGCAAAACTCCGTCGACATCAAATATCAATGCGTCGGGGATAAAGTCGATTTTCATAAATTATTCCTCCAATATTTGCAAAAGAGACAAACGCGTGTTATTATATAGCCCGTTTGTAAAACTATCAAGCTATCAGTTTAACTAAGTAAAATGATATTAAGAATGATCATCTTAGCTGCCATTATGATTTTACCTTATCACATCTGCAGGAGGAAACGGAGAATTGACATGAACACAAACCCCAAAGGCTGCAGCAACATCGGAGGACCGGCCGCGGCAAGGCTTGAATACTGCCGCAACATGGCACTCAAAATTTTCTCTACTTACGGTTACAGGCCATTCAGCCCATCAGAGCTCCAGCTGGTCGAGGATGTATGGGACAAACTTTCGAAATCAAGAGCCAGGCGCCTGATAGCTCTCAACTCACCATTCGGAGAGCCATGTGTGCTGAGGGGCGATCTTACCCTTTCCGCTGTCGCTTATCTGAGCAGCCATTATGAAGAAAATGAACGGCCCTTGAGGCTTTGCTATGCAGACAGGGTATTTTCGGTCCCAGCTCCTCCCAAAAGTAATCTTGAAGAAAACCAGGTGGGCATAGAGCTGATAGGATGGGAAGGCTCAGGCACCGATGCTGAGGTCATCTCGCTTCTTCTCAGGACACTTGATGAACTTTCTATAGAAAAATCGATCGTTGTGATCGGGGACATGTCAGTTATCGCAAAGCTTTTTGAAGGACTTCCGGAAAAGAGCGCAGAAGAATTGGTCAGCGCGCTTCAGGATGGTTCATACACAACATATTCAAGGATCCTGGACAATACCGAGACAGACGAAAAGCGGCGGAAGATACTCAAGGCCCTGCCCTTGCTCAAGGGCGACTGTTCAGTGATAGCTGAGGCAATGCTTATGATGGATGACACCTCGGTCCTGATGCCCCTCAAAAAACTGTGCGATTCACTATGCAAGCTCGGATATTCCGAGAGGATCCGAATAGACCTTGGTTTCATCCGTGATCTTGGTTACTACAGCGGCCCGATATTCAACGCCTATTCTTCTGTTACAGCTTCGCTTCTTGGTGGCGGGGGCAGATATGACGGGCTCCTTGCCAAGGTGGGAATGGAGGGGGAGGCCTCAGGCTTCGCACTGAACATCAAGGAACTTGCCGATCACTGTGTTGATGGGTCCCCTTCGCCAAAGATCATGCTCTGGTGCGGATGCAGCGATCCTGCTGACGGACTGCGGTATGCCGATGGATTGTACAAAAAGGGAATATCCTTCGAATTGAGCTGGACTGCAGATAAAAACGAGTCGATCAATATTGCCGGACTGCGAAAATATAGGTATTGGGCCGATTTTTCATCGAAACAGGTAACAAATCTGCTCACGGGACAAATTACAGATCTGGCAGATTTTGACAGGGAGGTCCTATCATGCTGACTTTTGCTCTGCCCACAGGGCGTTCGCTTGAAGAATGTATAGAAATATTGGAAGGGTCGGGGCTCCCTGTCGAAAAACTTAAAAATCGCGGAAGAAACCTCGTCATTGACGAAGGAAGTTTTCGTTATCTGCTTTCAAAACCCTCAGACGTTCCGGCAATGGTGCACTACGGAGCCGCGGACCTGGCTATCGCAGGAAATGATGTTGTAGAGGAATCGGGCATCTCCCTTGTGGAACTGCTGGATACCGGACGGGGAAAATGTTTTATGGCTGTAGCCGGCACCAAGAGAGTTGCAGAAAAATTCAACGGCAACACCTGCAGCCTGATGGGTCTGAAGGTCGCAACAAAATATACAAGGATCGCTGAGAACACTTTCAACTCATGGGGAGTCCAGATCAAGATACTCAAGCTTAACGGTTCGGTTGAACTTGCCCCTGCTCTCGGCCTGAGCGACTGCATCTTCGACATCGTCCAGACAGGCAGCACCCTCAAAGCCAACGGGCTGATGGTGATCAAGGAGACGGCTCCTGTCTCCCTTCGACTAGTGGCAGGCTCGGGATCAGTGCAGCTTAGATGGCGTTCAATGTTCGGAGTGGTAAATGCCATAGAAAATTATGTAAAAGGAGCTGCATGAGCATGAAAAAAGAGACTCTAAGGAAGACCAGTGAGACTGAGATCGAAGTTTCTCTCGAATTTCCGGGCAAAGAGAGAAAGATAGAGATCGGCTGCGGATTCCTTGCCCACATGGTCGACCTCATGTTCAGCAGGGCAGGCATCGGGATCTGCCTTAAAGCAAAAGGCGACACTGAGGTTGACTATCACCACCTCGCAGAGGATATAGGGATCGCGTTGGGACAGCTGCTTCGTGAGACAGCAAAAGAGAGCTGCATCGCACGTTACGGATGGTGCATCCTCCCGATGGACGGCTCGCTCGCAAGGGTGGCTCTTGATTTCAGCGGAAGAGGAGCTTCTTACTTCTCCGGCTCGTTCCCCTCAGAAAAATGCGGCGACTTTGACATGGAACTTGTCCCCGAATTTTTCAGGGGTTTTGCCAGAGAGGGAGGAATGACCCTCCACATAGCTCTTCTGGAGACCGATAATTCACACCATGCGGCCGAAGCTGTATTCAAAGGGGTGGGGATGGCGCTCAGGCAGGCTCTTTCACCCTCAGACCGGGCACCAAGCACAAAGGGGCTCTGGCTGTGATACTTTTTCCCGCGATAGACATCTTCGGGGGCAATGTAGTCCGCCTGACTAAGGGTGATTTTTCGAAAAAGAAGGATTATGGGCTCTCACCGTTCGAAACAGCAAAAAACTTCCTCAACGCAGGATGCACCCACATACACATTGTTGACCTTGAAGGCGCTAAAGAAGGCAGGCCTTGTAACCTGGAAGTGCTTGAACAGATAGCTTCTCTCGGAATGTTCGTGCAGTACGGAGGGGGACTTCGTTCAGAGGACAGCGTAAGGGACGCCCTCTCAGCAGGTGCCGACAGGGTAATGATAGGGAGCCTGCTCTTCAAAGATGACGATATGCCCTGTCATATAGCAAGCGAGTTTGGACCTGCAGCTATGCCTGCTATTGATGTGAAGGCAGGAAAGGTCGTACATTCCGGTTGGCTGAGTGAAACAGATATGGGGCCCAAAGAAGCCCTCGCCCGGCTCCGGAAGACCGGTTTTTCAATTTTTCTCGTTACAAATACAGACCGTGACGGCATGATGTCAGGTACGGATCCCGAACTCTACAGGGAGCTGACCGAAGGCAGGAATGACATCGTTGCGGCAGGCGGAATAACGACTGTGAACGACATAATATCCCTGAATTCTCTGGGCCTGGCCGGAGCCATAGTCGGCAAAAGCCTTTATGAGGGCGGGATAACAATTTCAGATGCTCTGGATGCCGCATCAGGAAGGAAACAATAGGTCATGTCCGGTATAGATATGAGCCTTATCAAATTTGACGAAAAGGGACTTGTTCCCGTCGTTGTCCAGGATTCAACGAGCGCCGAGGTGCTTATGACCGCATGGGCAAACGAAGAGGCACTGAAACTTACGGCTGCCTCCGGGGAATTGACTCTTTGGAGCCGATCCAGAAAAGAGCTATGGAAAAAGGGTGAAAAGAGCGGGAATGTGATGAAGGTCCTTGAGCTTCGCATAGACTGCGACGGGGACACACTGCTTGCCATAGTGGAACCTGCCGGGCCCGCATGCCATACCGGAAAGAGGACCTGTTTCTACCGCTCACTCTGGGGAAAAGAAGACTCAACAGGGGCTACATTCCTTGGACGCCTCTGGCACTACCTGAACATAAGGAAGTCAGAGAGTCCGGAAGAGAGCTACACGGCGAGCCTCCTTGCAAAAGGACCTTCAAGGGTCGCACAGAAGGTAGGGGAAGAGGGGGTCGAAACAGCTATCGCTGCAGCGACGGGAGACAGGGAAGGTTTCCGCTATGAGGCGGCAGACTTGCTTTACCACCTTCTGGTAGCCTGCATCTCTTCAGGCGTCACTTTCAATGAGGTGCTTGATGAACTTATGTCCCGCCACAAAAAGGACGAAGACTGATGATCGCGATCATAGACTACGGAGCGGGCAATCTTCAAAGCGTCCGAAATGCGCTGGACTTTATCGGGTGTCCCGGAACTGTAACATCTGATCCCGGAGAAATACTTTCTGCAGAGGGAGCAATACTTCCGGGCGTCGGTGCATTTGGAAGCGCAATGGCAGAGATGGAACGCAAGGGACTTGCAGATACAGTAAAAATTGCGGCAAAGAGCGGGAAGCCATTTATTGGGATCTGTGCAGGTATGCAGATGCTCTTCGAAGAAAGCGAGGAAAGCCCCGGCGTCCCGGGTCTTGGTCTGCTTAAGGGAAAAGTGCTTCTCTTTCCGGCAGACAAGGGACTCAAAATACCCCACATGGGATGGAATTCGATAAAGACAAAAAAAGAAAGCAGGCTTCTTGGAACACTCCCCGATCCAACCTACATGTACTTCGTACACTCATATTATGTCAGGGCAGATAATAAAGATATCGTCTCAGCCAGATCTGATTACGGCATTACTTTTGACGCTGCCGTTGAGCAGGGGAATCTTTTCGGATGCCAGTTCCACCCGGAAAAGAGCGGGGCTGAAGGCATTTCAATATTGCGACGTTTTGCGGAACTCGCGGGGGGAAACTAAAAATGTACGCACAGAGGATAATTCCATGCCTTGACATTAAAGACGGGCGAGTTGTCAAGGGAATAAATTTCGTTGACCTCAGGGACGCTGGTGATCCGGCAGAATGCGCGGTAGCCTATGAAGCGGCAGGTGCTGATGAGATAGTATTACTGGATATAACCGCGACAAGCGACGCACGTAAGACCGTTGCAGAACTGGTAAATGCTGTGGCATCGAAGGTATTCGTTCCGATCACAGTTGGAGGAGGAATACGCACAGTCGACGACATCCGAACTATCCTCAGGGCCGGGGCGGACAAGGTCTCCCTCAATTCTGCCGCAGTAAAGAGACCGGAACTCATTACCGAAGGCGCAAAGGATTTCGGCAGTCAGTGCATAGTCGCAGCTATAGACGCAAAAAGCAATGGGAACGGGACCTGGGAAGTCTACACTGCCGGAGGACGCACAGCTACAGGGCTCGACGCGGTCAAATGGGCCCTGGAAACTGAACGGCTAGGGGCAGGAGAGATACTGCTCACAAGCATGGACAGGGACGGCACAAAATCAGGCTACGACCTTGAGCTCACCTTTGCGATAAGTTCAAAGGTAAACATCCCCGTCATCGCTTCCGGAGGGGCCGGGGAGTATTCTCACTTCTACGATGCTTTCGCTGAAGGCAGGGCAGATGCAGTGCTTGCCGCATCGCTGTTTCACTACAATGAGGTCCCCATCCCGGAACTGAAAAAATATCTCTCGCGCAGGGGTATCTCCGTAAGGATGTAGTCTAAGATCTCTTTTTCATTCGCACACGAGCTGCAATTGCATGGGCGAAGAGCCCTTCGTTCTCAGCCATTACCTCAGCAATGGGAGCAAGCAGGTCTGCCCCCTCAGGTGTTATCCGCTGGAATGTGCATACTTTGAGAAAGGTCATTACAGAGACTCCTCCGGTATACTTCGCCGCTCCCATCGTAGGAAGCGTGTGGTTTGTGCCTGCCACATAGTCTCCGAAAACTTCTGCCGACCCCTCCCCAATAAAGAGCGAACCGTAATTCCTAAGCAGCGGGATAAGCCTATCTGGGTCTGCAGTATTTATCTCAAGATGCTCGGGTGCGATCTCGTTGGCAGCTTCAGCTGCATCTTCCAGAGAGTCAGCTATCATTATGATCCCATTTTTCTCCCAGGCCTCAGCGGCAATATCTGCGGTATCAAGCCTTTCGAGCTGCTCCTTCACTTCTGCTGAGACTCTCTCCGCAATGTCTTTTGACGTGGTTATCAATATGCCCGCTGCGTCGACGTCATGCTCGGACTGGGCAAGGATGTCTGCCGCTATGACCGCAGGATCTGCTTTTTCATCTGCTATCACCAGCACCTCGCTTGGACCCGCGACAAAATCTATACCGACCTTCCCGTATACCTGACGTTTTGCCTCGGTCACATACTTATTTCCCGGACCTACGATCATGGCGACCGGAGCTATGCTGTCCGTACCATATGCGAAAGCAGCCACAGCCTGAGCTCCTCCGACAGCATATACCTCATCTGCACCTGCTATCTTCAGTGCTGCCAAAGTTGCCGGATGGGGCAGGCGGCTTCCGGCCATTGGCGGAACAGCTGCACATACACGTTTCACGCCGGCCGTCTTCGCCGGGATAACAAGCATAAGAGCCGTAGAAAAGAGAGGATGGTTTCCGCCGGGAACGTAACAGCAGCAAGAATCGACCGGGATTATACTGTGGCCGAGAAAAATTCCCCTCGAGGTCTCTGTCGCCAGAAGGGGCTTTATTGTGTCACTCTGAAGCAGTGCGAAATTCTTTATGTTGTATGCAGCCTGTTCAATGGCTCCGCGAAGTTCCTGTGATATACCCGAATATGCCATGTCGATATCTTCCTCTGAGACCCTGAAGGAATCCATGGGAGCGCCTCCAAACTTTTCGCTGTAAAATGAGAGGGCTCTGTCTCCGCTTTCCTTGACCCTGTCGATTATCTCTTTTACAGATGAAAAAAGATCCGGATCATCTTTAAAGTTTTTCTCTGCTGCTTTTTTATAACAGAACATTGCTGTCACTCCATTCGAAAACCTTTATATTCATCATGCTAAAATAGCATCTCAATATCTGGGTGTCAATCTGCGATATCTCTTATTAATGCGTCTCCTGTCTGCTACCTGTCCTTCTCTTCTCATTGTACTGTCCACCGACAAGTTTTATAATCTTCGTAGCACATATACGGGGGTGTTTTTTATGAGAAGAAAAGATAAGGAAGTCACATCTCGTGATTGGATGGCCGAAGTGCTGGACAGAGGCGTATGGATGGAGCTTGCGATGGCTGACAAAGAGGGCCGGCCTTACGTTGTTCCTCTAAACTACGGGTTCAAAGATGATTTCATTATCGTCCATGGCGCAAAAGAGGGCAAAAAAATTGATACTATCAAAGAAAATAACATCGTCGCGTTCAACGTCACCATTGACGCAGAAGTAGTCCGCAATGAAGAAGATCCATCTGAGTTCAGCATGAAGTACAGAAGCGTATCAGGGCTGGGGGCAGCATCCTTTATCGAGGACATTGAGGAGAAAAGAGAGGCCCTGAAGATACTCATGGAGCACTACCGCGGCCCGAAGGAACCGATGACGGAGGGGATCCTTAAAGCCACTGCCGTGATAAAAATATCGATAACTGAACTGACAGGAAAGATAAACTACTACCCCAAACCCTGACAATTACTTAAGCCAAAATATTCGGTACAAGTGCTGACCGGCGGCATCGCAGTCGGGACAGCTTTGTTGTGCTTCCTGCCCTGATAATCTATACTAAAATCAGAATATTTCAGGGGGTGTAATATATGAGGAGAAACGACAGGGAAGTGATGTCACACGAATGGATGATGGAGGTCCTTGACCGGGGCGAATCGATAGAACTGGCGATGGCGGGCAAAGACGGCTGGCCCTATGTAGTTCCGCTCAATTACGGCTTCGGTGATGACTTTATAATTATCCACTGCGCCAAAGAGGGCAAAAAGATCGACCTTCTCAAAGAGAATGACAAAGTTGCATTCAACGTCACAGTCGATACCGAGATCGTCCGGCACGAAGAGGATCCGACAAAATTCACCATGAAGTATAAAAGCGTATCCGGCCGTGGGATAGCAGAGTTCATTGAGGACAATAAAGCAAAGAGAGAGGCCCTTGAGATAATGATGGGGCATTACCGCGGACCCAAGGGGCCGATAACGGAAGAAAAACTCAGTGTTACTGCGGTAGTAAAGATCCGTATAACAGAAATGACAGGCAAGGTAAACCGCTACCCCAAACCTGAATAAAAAACCAACGGAGGACCGTCCGATAAAGGGCGGTCCTCCGCTTTTTATTTTTCATTGCAGAGTGCTAATCTGAGATAGGTCCTTCTGTCCGTTCCTTTATGTATTTCATGCGGACCTGGAGTATCCTGTGATTATGGACCTGGAGCACGTGGATGTCCCACGATCCGTATGTCACAAGCTGTCCCTGCGTCGGGAAGTCTCCCGAAAGCTCAAGGACCATACCTGCCAGCGTGTCGACATCCTCAAAAGCTGTGTCGAAAGGATATGCCAGAGCATCAGAAAGTTCTTCAAGGTTCACCTGTCCCTGCACCAGATATGTGTTCTCATCTTCTACCTGTATCTCGGGAGTTTCCGTATCATATTCGTCCTGGATGTCCCCAACTATTTCCTCAATGAGGTCTTCAAGCGTGATGAGACCGGCCATACCGCCGTATTCATCTATGACTATAGCTATGTGCGTCCTTGATTTCTTCATCGTGTCAAGGGCTTCGTCTGTCTTCATCGTTTCAGGAACAAAAAGCGGTTTTCTCATCAGTTTCAGGATCGATATATTTTTATCGCCTCGAGCAAGAGGACCAAGAAGGTCCTTCGCGTAAAGTATCCCTATCACCTGATCCAGGTCTTCCCTGTAAACGGGGATCCTCGAATGTCCGCTCTCAAGGAAGATATTCACTGCCTCTTCAGCTGTCCCGTCCTGTTCTATCGCATAAACATCTGTCCTCGGCTCCATGACCTCGGAGACCCTTGTTTCCTCAAAGGCAATGACACCATGGATCATTTTGCGCTCTTCCTCTTCAAGCGCGCCTGCCGCGCTGCTCTCAGAGACGATATGGTCTATCTCCTGGCGGGAGATCAAAGAGCTGTATGAGACAAGATCCATTCCCGCGATCTTTCCAAACAGTTTCAGTACTGCTCTCAGAGACCATGTCACAGGAGTCATTATCGCGCTGAAAAACTTAAGGAAGGGAAGGGAGAAAAGCAGTACGCCCTCTTTTTTGGCTATGGCAAAATTTTTAGGAAGGATCTCACAGAAGACCACGATCAATACTGTCATTGTGGCCACAGCAAGAGCAGGCCCCAATGCACCGAAAAGCTTGAGTGCCAGCGTCGTTGCAACGGCACTGGCGGCGATATTCACCAGATTGTTTCCAATTAGAGTAACGTTTATTGCTTTGGCTGTGTTGTTTACAAGCCAGAGGAAACCTTTTCGGCGATGAGGGTATTCATCAGATAGAGCAAGTAATTTCCCTTTCCCTGCTGCCGTTATTGACGTCTCGGTCGCGCTGAAATAAATCGAGAGTATCAGCAAAACGACTAGCAGGATAATACTGCCCGATATGTCGGAACTCACCAACAATCTACCTCCTTGATAATTAAAGCGCCTTGTTTTAATAGAATATGCGCTTATACATGCATAGGATAGCACAGTTGTGGGAAAAACGGCAGTCTTTTATTAATGTAGGAAGGACTGCCGTCACTACAGGAAAGAAAATATCATTTCATATCATCAAAATCAACAGATCTATTGCTCCTTTTGACCATCCTGCCTAAATTCCGGAAATGCGCTGATAACTTTTTCCAGGATCCCGTTGATCTCAGCAATCGCTACGCCGTAGTTAGTTATCGGGACATTTTCTGCGTCAGCTTTGATCATCCTTGACATCAGCTGTTTTCTTGTGAACATGCATCCGCCGCAGTGGAGAATAAGCGAATATTCCTTTAGGTTTGACGGAAAATCGAGCCCTGTGGAAATATCCACAGTCAGTCCATTGCCAACCCTTTCCCTCAGCCACTTCGGTATCTTTTCTCTTCCTATATCCTCTTCCAGCGGCGCATGGGTACAGGCCTCCGCTACAAGTATCCTGTCACTTTCCTTCAGATAGTTGATGGCCCTTGCTCCCCTTACGAAGGTCGCAAGATCCCCTTTGTTCCTGGCCATAACGATAGAGAATGAAGTCAGGGGAACATCACGGGGAAGCAGCGAATTTACCTGAGGGAATACCTGCGAATCCGTTATGACAAGCGCCGGGGGTTCTTTGAGGGAATCCAGCAGCCGTGGAAACTGATCGAGGGTAACAGTGAGGGCAAGCCCCCCGTTGTCCAGGATGTCCCTTATAACCTGGACCTGGGGAAGTATAAGCCTTCCCTTAGGGGCCTGTATGTCCTGCGGGGCGACAAGGACAACTGCCGCTCCCGGTCCGAAGAGGTCCCCGACAAGGGTAGAGCTTTCAAAATCCATCGGTGCGTTTTTTACTATAGTGGAAAGCAGCTCCGGCCTGCATGACCTATCGGTAGCAGAGACTGCCGTAAATGGGATGCCCAACTTTGCCTCGAGGCCGGACCTTGTCTCCTCAGCAGCGTTTGTCTCTATCCTGTCTATCTGGTTCAGGACCCCGATCACAGCTATCTTTCTTTTCTTGAGCTCCTGCAGCCACTTTTTCTCCAGGGAAATATCACTTGCATCTTCAGCTGATATGACAAGCAGGGCAAGATCGGTCCTGTCCATCATCTGCATAGACCGGGAGATCCTAAGCTCCCCCAGCTCGCCGGCATCATCGAGACCTGCTGTGTCGATAACGGCTACGGGGCCCAGAGGCAGAAGCTCCATGCTCTTGATAACAGGGTCTGTAGTCGTTCCCGCGTGGCTGGATACCAGAGCTGTCTCCTGGTCAGTTACAAGATTTATGAGGCTTGACTTTCCGGCGTTGCGCCTTCCGTAAAAACCAATGTGCAGTCTGCTGCCTCTCGGAGTCTCCTGAAGATCCATGGTGTCACCTCAATATGATCGAATTTACGTCTATCTTTTTGCGCTGAAGTCCGTTCTCTATCATAAAGTTCTGTGTTCGGATAAGCTCTTCAATGTCCGCTTTTCGGATGGAACTGTCAAAATCATACCATGGGGTCATCATTTTAACTCCCTCCATGGGAAGTCCGGTCTCTTTCTGTGTCATTGCAGCAGCTTTACCCGGGTTCTTTTTTATCCAGCCCAGAGTCTTATTATGTGATTCCATGAACTTTGATACAGCCTTCGGATAGCTTTTTGCAAATTTTTCTGATGTAGCGATGACTATTGTTGCATCTACAAGCCCTTCTCCATTCTTCAGCACGCGCGATCCTGATGTGAGAGCCTTATAGGCAGCCGGGCCCGCAAGAAGAGCGGCGTCTACACTTCCCGTCGCCAGCGCGTTTGCTCCCGAAGATAGGTCCATCTGGACAAATTCCACGTCCTTTACGGACATGCCATCTTTATCAAGGGCCGCCGCAAGCAGCTGGTGCAGTATCGTTCCCTTGGGGCCTGCCACTTTTCTGCCTTTGAGATCCTTGACACTCTTTATTGCAGGATCTTTCACTAAGATCATAAAGGCCTTTGGAGCCCTCGAATATATGCCTATGATCCTTACATCAAGTCCTTCAGAGGCCGCAAGGATGGCTGATGTAGAACCCAGGCAGCTTGCTATTCCGATTTCTCCGGCAGCAAGAGCTGCAGTCTGTTTTGGTCCCTCTGTTATTTCAGGGAAAGATAGGTCAACGCCCTCATACGCTTTTTCAAAGACCAGATTATGTTTTGCAACGATCGACGGAATATTCAACGGCGCCTTCACATAAGTGATGCCCAGTTTTTCGGGCATTTCTGATGCAAAGACCCCGGTTACCGCTAGTGACAGCACTAGTAATGCAGACAAAAATATTTTCCTCACAAGAATCTCTCCTTTTGATCTATACATTACTTCCGGTTATTTCAATCTATAAAAAGTCGGGCCTTTTAGGAACGATGCAACTCGGACTCAGGAATTCCGTCCCTTTGACATGACCGCTTTGACAGAAACTGCCTTTATCTTCCCAAGCTTCCCTGTCAGAGCGCTTATTTCGTCCGGCGTGGCGTCAAGGACCAGGGATATCACACTTACCCCCCGTTCCCTGTAAGGGATCCCCATTCTGCCGATAATTATTCCGCTGTGTTCGTGGAGAACTTCGTTCACTTCCCTCACTGAATCGGGATCTTCAACTATTACGGCTGCCACTCCTATTCTGGTTTCTTCCATAAGATCCGCACCTGCCTCGTAAAAATTGATAAAAAAAGAAGCCTTTCGCAAAGCGAAAGGCTTCTGACGGCGTCATGATCAATGACTCTCAGCGACCCTTCCCCCTGCACGGTAAATTTCCCTGCAGACAGACAGTCCGGTTATGGGCATTTCATCCGCCCTGTCGGAGGATCCGGCAAAGAAGAAGTTATCATTCCAATAAATTGATATCTAAAAAAGTATAGATGCTTTGTGATAAAAGTGTCAATGTTAACTTGCTGTTTTGTCCATATTTTCCACTTTTGTTCATATCAGGCTATATCAGCTAAAAATTAGAATTGTCTGAAACGTAAGATTCTTAGATACAAAGGTTTTCCATGCTATAATTATAATCGTCTTAAGTATTTGACAGTTTGCCGATTGACCACAACAAACTGGATCAAATATGGTTTTCTCAAAATAAAACATTAACAAATACCCGGGAGGTAGATATCATGTTGTTCAAGTGTTCAGTATGCAATTACATCCACGAAGGTCCCGAAGCTCCTGAAAAGTGCCCCAAGTGCGGAGCCGAAAAGGATAAGTTCACTGCCCTCACAGAAGAAGAAGCGAAGAAGGTCCTTATGTCTGTCCGCACCAACGACATCCACATGGAGATAGTAAAGCTTGCCAACAAACTCAAGGCACTTGCTGAAGAGGGTATCGTGATCGACCTCGATCCTCCGTGCGTTGCACTCTTCAAACAGGCAGTCGAAGAAGCAACAGTGATCAAGCAGAGAAGCAAAGCCGAGATCGCAGGCCACGTAAGCAGAGGCAAGTGGTAATATACTTCTGACACAGTCATATCTTAAAAGAGACGGGGCTCCCTTTCGGGAGCCCCTGATTTTTATCAGATAACATGTTCACCTATATCTTTTCGAGTTTTTCTTTGAGTTCCAGCCCGTCGTGCCAGGCTTTTCCAATTTCTTCCCCTATCGACCAGTAACGGTTGTCGGGCATGCTGAGACAGAAGGGTGAGACCTTTGTTATATCGGGGGCTCCTTTAGTCATATATTTATCTTCGGACCAGACGTTCCTGACTTCACCGATGAAAATCGTATCCACCTCAAGCCGGAGAGACTCTATCAACCTGCACTCCATTGTGACGGGACATTCGCTTATCATCGGTGCGTTTTTCAGCGATCCGTAAAATATGTCAAAAACTTTTGACTTATCATATTCCCTTCCGCTTACGAGTCCCATCAGATCTGTCTTTGCGATCAGATCCACCGAAGGTATGTTGATGCTGAACTCTTTGTTTTCAAAAATCCCTTCTGCCGTGAATTTATTACCTATCGCAATACACATTGCGTTTGGTGAAGCGTTTACACGGCTGACCCACGCCACTGCCATGAAATTGGGTCTGCCCCCCTTGCATGAACCGACGAGGACCATTGGCATGGGAAGTAAAAACGCATTGTTTCCTATCGATTTTTTTTCCATGTCGCACACCTCCATATTTCATAAAAAGTAAGTACCATGCAGGGAGAATGTCAAAACTTGCACAGCTTCAGTTTAACATCATTCAGCAAATATCTGAATGGTAGGACGGAAATTATCAAGCTTTATTTTTCTTCTTTACTGCTATCATATACAGGACACATATCCCGACAGTTATTTCGAAGGTGGTCGAATTGTTCGATTTTTTGATCAGAAGGTTTATCACAGACAGCCAAAACCACGAAGACCCATCAGTGAGAAAAGGCTATGGCGTTTTCTCCGGCATCATAGGTCTTATCCTTAATATTGTGCTCAGCCTGAGCAAGATCATTGCAGGAACGGTCTTCAACAGCATATCAGTGACCGCGGACGGCATAAACAATATGTCGGACGCAGGCTCATCAATAGTGACCCTCATCGGCTTCAAAATGTCAGGCAAACCCGCAGACAGAGATCACCCTTTCGGACACGCCAGGATAGAGTACCTCACCGGATTCATCCTTGGGATAGTCATATTGTTCGTAGGGGTAGAGCTTATAAGGTCCTCTGCAAATAAGATAATGTACCCCCAGCCTGCGACCTATTCAACGATAATGTTTGTCATCCTGGCTCTTTCGATAGCCGTTAAGTTATGGCTCAGCAGGTTATATGCAAGGATAGCGGATATCATTTCATCTTCGACGATAAAGGCTGCTTCATTAGATTCAGCGAATGACGTCCTGGCCACTTCGGCAGTCCTTATCGGGGCACTGATATCCAAATTTACCGGGGTTGAAATAGACGGTTGGATGGGCATAGGGGTCGCACTTTTTGTTCTCTGGTCGGGAATTCAGATACTTAAATCTATACTGGGACCGATATTGGGACAGATGCCCGACCCGGAACTCGTCGACAGTATAGAAAAAAAGATCCTGTCATACGACGGAATATTAAATATTCATGATCTTGTGATACACAATTACGGCCCCGCGGTATATTTTGCCACCGTACACGCAGAAGTTCACGCGAACGAAAGCTTCTTAAAATCACATGACATCATAGACTGCATTGAAAGGGACTGCGCCAGAGACCTCAATATTAACCTGGTAATACATATGGACCCGATAATTACTGATGACGAAGAGGTCAACAGACTGAAAAAGATGACAGAAGAAATAGTGACAAACATCGACCAACGCTTCACCATACATGATTTCAGGATAGTGAAAGGCGAAACTCACACCAACCTGATCTTTGACGTTGTGGTACCTGCTGAGCTTGATGTATCCGCGACCAAACTTACCCATAAGATAGAAACTGCAATAAAGACAGTGGATCCTAATTATTATCCCGTGATAACAGTCGACAAAAATTATGTCTCGACCTGCATCAACGGTTCTATTGACATATAGATAATGCTCAGCGGCCGGCGTAAACGCCGGCCGCTGAGCCACCAAATTGATTCCAACCACTAAAGTCTGTTCCCTATATTCCCTAAATTTTGTTCAGCTGTTTTCTCTCTTATCAAGCGCGGCTGCTATTCTCTCCAGGCCTTCTGCAAGTTGTTTTCTTGTAGTTCCGACATTAATACGTGCAAAGCCGTCACCTTCGGATCCGAAGTCAAGACCCTTGTTCAGTGCCACCCTGGCCTCTTTCGCGAGGAATTCGGGGAGGGTTTTACCGTCAAAACCGTAGCCTCTGAAATCTATCCAGAAGATATATGTGCCCTCGGGATGGTCCATTTTTGCTTTGGGCATACGTTCCCTTACGAACTTCTCGGCATAGTCCCTGTTGCCCTCCAGATATGCCACCATTTCGTCAGCCCAGCCCGCGCACTTTGTGTAGGCAGCCTCCATTGCTACAAGTCCCATCGCATTGAGCCTTGAAAGGTGGAACCTGACAAGTACAGACTTGTACTGCTCCATCAGTGAACTGTCAGGAATGACCACAACTGATGACGAGAGCCCTGCAAGGTTAAAGGTCTTGCTCGGTGCGATATAGGTGAGGGTGCGCTTCTCCATTCCGGGAAGAGTGGCAAGGCATGTATGCTTCGCGTCACTGAAGACTATGTCCTGGTGTATTTCATCGGACAGTATAAGCATATCTTTGAGTTCCGCTATCTCAGCCAGTTTTTCAAGTTCATCCTTTGTCCACACACGGGATACGGGGTTGTGCGGACTGCAGAATATTAGCGTACGGCATGTCGGGGTGATAAGCTTTTCCAGACCGTCCAGATCCATTACAAATCTGCCGTTCTCCCGTTTCAGGGGGTTTTTCACAACATGCCTGCCTGCCGTCTCGATAATTTCATAAAATGGGGGGTAGACAGGAGTCTGAAGGATGATCCCGTCGCCGGGTTTGGTATAGGCTTCAATAGCGAAGGCAAGTCCCCCGACCACTCCGGGGGCCCACGTCACAGCGCTTTTGTCAAAGCTCCACCCATGACGGAACTTTTCCCAGTTCACTACCGATCCGATAAGGCTCTCCTTTACGACAGGATAACCGAGGACCCCATGCTTCAGTTTCTCCTCTATCGCCTCTATTACCTCAGGAGGTGATCTGAAGTCCATATCTGCGACCCAATAGGGCAGCAGGTCAGGATCCCCGAAACGCTCTCCCATAAGGTCCCATTTCATCGAACTTGTGTTGCGCCGTTCAATATATTCATCAAAATTATACTTACCCATTAAAAGGCCTCCCTATAAAGAATAAAAAACAATATAACTTATTCAGACGATAGCTGCTACAGCAAAATAAAGCACAGACGGGCAGACAAGACATCCCAGTCCGGTATAAAAGGTGGACGTCATTGCCGCATATGGAACCAGTGCAGGGTCTATGGCTGCCATTGCCGCAGAAGTTCCGCTTGTCGTTCCCAGAAGGCCGCCGAAGATGATAGCTTCCCTTGGAGTATCTATCCTGATCACCTTTGAGACAAGGGGCGTTATAACCATTACAGCTATAGACTTGACCACGCCGATCCCGATAGAAAGGGCTATGACGGAAGAATCGACACCGAGAGCAGCTCCTGTTATTGGCCCGACTACAAATGTGACAGCCCCCGCTCCAATAGTAGTGATATCTTCTGCAGAGGTATAACCGCCAAACCAGGCGAAGATCGCCCCTATCGTAAAGGAAAAAAGGACCCCGAGAACAAGCGAGACAAAACCTGCCAAGCCCGATTTCCTCAGTTCGTTGAAGTCGGCTCCGAAAGCTGTTGCCACTATAGTAAAATCTCTCATCATCGAACCGCCCAGCAGGCCTATCCCGGCAAAGACAGGAATATCAGAAATGCCTTTGCCCCCTCCCGTCATCCTGCCCCCGACATATGCCATCAAAAGGCCGAAGAGTATGGCTATCGATGATCCGTTGAGCTTTCCCTTCGTCAAATATTTTGAAAGGGCGTAGGAGACAAAGGTCACCAGCCCCACCACGGCGAAAGCTGTAACTAGTGGATTCTTTATCAGCATTTTTTCAGCTATCTCAATAAGTCCAGTCATTCCATGCCTTCCTCCCCCTGTTTCTCCTTCGAAGAGGATATCCTGCTGACGAAAGGTATTAGGCAGAGACTGAGGACCGTCAGGGTGATCCCGCAGAGAATGGCAAGCCATCCGCTCCTTACAGCCTTCACGACGTCCTGAGATGCCGACATAGCTATAACGACAGGGATATACATATTCTGCCAGAACTTGAGTCCGTCGCTAAAACGCTCGTTCCGCAAGCTGTTCTTCACGGTTTCCGAATAGCTGCACAGAAGGAGCAGAAAGAGCATAGCAAATCCGACCCCGCCTACGTTGGCGTTCAGACCGACAAGCCTGCCCATGACCTCTCCGACAAAGAGGCCTGCAAAATAACAGAGGGAAAGCATAAGGACTCCGTAAATGACCAAATAAAAACACCCCGGAAAAATTCGGATTATTATCTCTCAAAACCAAGCTAACAGCCTGTTTAATTTAATCCATTTCCATCCGCCTGTCCAATACGAAAATGAACAAAAAAGCGCCGGCAGCTTTTTCTCTTTGCCGGCACTCCAATAATATTTCAAAAACGTAACTCTTTATACTGCTCCTAATTATTAAGCGGTATTCCGTTTATCCTGACCGGGACACCTGCTATTTCTTGAAACTTCATAGCTTTTCCCTTCAGGAATTCAAGGCTCGGTGTCTTGATTTCCTGCAGGGGATATTCAAGCCCCATGTTTTTGTACGTTTCTGTTCCAAGCCTGTGATATGCCAGAAATTCCATAAACTTGATCTTTTTAAGCCCTTTTATAAACTCGGCTGACTTTCTGATCGCATCATCAGAATCATTCAGCCCCGGAATAAGTGGGGTCCTTATCACAAGGTCAAAATCATAGGGAGAGGCGTCTGCGCGTTTGATATTTTCCAATATCACCCTATTGTCGACACCTGTTAATTTCTTATGCTCCTCAGGATCGGCGTGCTTCAGGTCAACATAGAGAAGGTTCAGGAGAGGAAGGATGCTCTCTATCTTTTCCCATGGGGAGAAAAAGCTTGTTTCAAGGGCTCTGTTTATTCCTCTTTCCCTGCATCCGATCAATATTTCGCGTACAAATTCAGCCTGATCAAAAGGCTCGCCTCCGCTTATCGTTACCCCTCCGCCTGAATGAAAATAAAAGACTTCGTCTTTTGATATCTCGTGAATAACCTGTTTGGGGGTCATACGGACTCCGTAGCCCTTAAGGGCTGAAGATGGGCATTTTTTCACACACACCATACATCCGTCACATTTATCCCTGTCAATCGACACCATCTCTTTTTCTTCGTCTATAGAAAGTGCTTTTTGGGGGCAGACAGAGACACATAACCCGCAAAGGATGCATTTTTCCCCGATATAGCCTATCTCAGGGCAGAACTTCTGTGATTCGGGCGTGGAACACCAGAGGCACCTAAGAGGACAGCCCTTTAAAAATACGACTGTCCTCAAGCCTTCCCCATCGTGGATCGAAGTCTTTTCGATCCGCAGAACATTTCCCTCTATAGGGGCGGAAGATCTTCCCATTTCTAACCGCACGAAATGCAGGAACCGGATTCGGTCTGGATAGTTCTGGCTATTATGTCGTCCTGGACGTCTTTTCCCAGTTCCACAAAGAAAGCAGTGTATCCTGCTACACGCACCAGAAGATTTTTGTATTCCTCGGGATTCTTCTGTGCCGCGATAAGTTTTTTCTGGTCAACAACGTTGAACTGGACATGATAGACACCCAATGTGCAAAGGCTTTTCAGCATTGCCATAAGCTGCTGAACCCCATTTTCGTTGGAGATCATTTCGGGATCCAGTTTCATATTGAGAAGCGTTCCCTGAACAAAACGGTCATGCGGCATTTTCGCCACAGATTTAAGCACTGCGCTGGGACCATTGATGTCCGTTCCGCCATTTGGGCTTACTCCGTCTGCAAGCGGTTTGCCTGCCTTGCGTCCGGAAGGAAGTGCACCAACCTCAACACCAAAGGGAGTGTTTCCTGAGACAGGAAGTATTCCAGGGGTCATAACTCCAAACTTGCTTCTGTAGCTCTCTATCTCGTTTGCTATGTAGGTAAAGAGCTCTGCAGCAAAGTTATCTGCACGGGGATCATCATTCCCGAATTTCGGTGCTTCTTTACATGCTTTCAGTACATCGTCGCAGCCTTCAAAATCGCATGCAAGAGCATCGAGGAGCCTAGACATAGAAACCTGTTTTGTGTCGTATACAATGTGCTTTATCGCTGCAACACTGTTGATAAAGTCTGCCACACCAATGCAAATAATTCCGTTTCCGGCGTTATATTTTGCGCCGCCCCAGGCGTAGTCTTTCGCGCTGTCAATACACTCTTCAAAGCTTAGCGACAGGGCGGGGACCGGCCTGTTCATGCAAATTTCGTCGATAATGTGGCTTGCCTTTACGACGACCTTGATCACAAAATGCAGCTGATCTTTAAGAGCTTTCATGAATTCTTCAAAGGTCTTAAAGTCGCGCGGATCACCTGTCTGAGTACCTGCGAGTTTGCCACTCTTTCTGCACTTGCCGTTCAAAAGTGTAAACTCGACTACGCTACCAAGATTAATGTCAGCAAGGGCAGAATATCCTCGCAGTTTTCCGGCCAGGTTTGTCTCTACACACCCGCCCGGATTCCAGTCAAGAGCTTCCCTTAGCGGGATACCTTTGTTCATAAGCATCCTGATGCCGACTTCGTCGTTATGGAATGCGGGAAACCCTGTACCAAGGCTGATAAGTTCCACGATCTTCCTCAGGAAGGAGTTGGGGTTCTTTGCCATGTTGTAACGGACAGAGAGAGAGGGTTGATACAACTGTGTATCCATGGTGGCCTGAATGATCATGTAGGAAAGATCATTGACCGCATCCTGTCCGTTTGTATCCACACCGCCGGCGCAAAGATTCTGAAACATCGGATATCCTGAAGCGTATTCCGCAGATTTGGCGTCCTGGAAAAGGCATGGCTCAGAGAACTTCACCCACAGGCAGTCAAAAAGCTCCTGCGCCTCTTCAGGAGTTATCCTGCCCGCTTCCAGATCTGATTTATAGAAGGGATAGAGGTACTGATCCATGCGTCCCGGGTTATATGCAGCAGCATTCTGCTCCATGAAAATACATATCTGGTAGAAGTAGAAGGACTGCATAGCTTCCCTGAAGGTCCTTGCAGGTCTGGCAGGTACCCAGCGGCATGTTTCAGCTATTGCCTCAAGCTCTTTTTTGCGTTTGGGGTCCTTTTCAACAGAAGCAAGACGATCTGCTTCTATTGCATAGCGTTCAGCAAGTGTAACGATGCCCTCAGCAGTGATAAGGAGAGCGTCAAGATACACCTCCTTTTCATAGTCGCCGGGAACTGTAGGATCAAGTGTGGACTTGCGTTCCTTGATCTTCTCGACGATCTTGTCAACGCCGTTGTTAATGAACCATGAGTATCCGGCTGTGACCTCGCCCCAGCCTCTCACAGCTTTCTTGTCTATGTAGAGGGCTCCGTTGTCACGAAGGGCAGCTACATCCGAGGGGATCCTTGCAAGCCATTCTTCATAGTTGGAACGGCCCTTCCAGTAGGGACGTATAAGTTCCTTGAAGGTTTCTTTGTCTTCAGGAAGGAGGTGGAACTTGTCGTATTCCCTAGTGTTTATCGTTTCAAGTTCCCTGTCGAGGACAGACCAGCATACATCTGCAGAGAGTATTCCTCCCCTTATCTTGCTGCCTGAATTCCCTATGATCAGTTCATCATCCCAGATCTTGACCGTCTTCTCCCTGCACTGCTTAAGGAAAGCTTTTGCCTTTCTCGTGACAAGAAGTTCTCCCTGCGTCTCGAGAAAACTCTCGGTAAGAAGTTTAGCATCTTCCAGGTCGATCTCCGGGTATGTCTCAAATACTTTTTCTTTGAGCCGGTTAACTCTTTCCATGTATTTTGGCTGCTCTTTTACGTTTTTCATTATTAAGCCCTCCTGGATGATCTTAACTAATTTTTTACATAAAATTATTTTTGAATTTACTGGCACTACCAGAGGAAGTACCAGTATCTGTTAAAATTATAGCTTATTAATTCTTTCTGTCAATATATAATTTTTATAATCATTTTTAATTTGACTGTCTCTGCCGTGATGACATAAGTGTAGAAACCAATGCTGTAGAAAGGATAATTAATCCTCCTGTTAGTTCTCTGACCGATGGTATCTCATTCAATATTATTACCGCAAAAATAATTCCGTAAAATGATTCAAGACCCGCAATTATTCCTGCAGTCTGTGCTCTAACATCTTTCATTCCGCCAATAAATAATGAATGAGCCAGGCCCGTAAAAACAACGCCTAACAAAACGATCAAACCCCAATCTAAGCTAGTCATTTCTGGTTTGTAGAATAAAAGTATAGGTAATAACACTATGGTTGCAGTCGCCTGCTCATAAAATGTAATAACACTCCCGGTATAATTTGCAGCCAACTTTCTGTTCAAAAGCGACATCACTGAGAAGGTAAGACACGCAAACATTCCCCAGATAACTCCTATTGTGAGATTATTACTCAGATCAAACTCGGGAACTATTAAAATTACTCCAACAAACATTAAAAATGCAAATATAACATCAATTTTATTTAATTTTTCTTCAAACATTAAAGGTTCGATAAATGTTACAAAAATTGGATAAGCAGAAAATGTCAAAAGAGCAATTGCAACAGTCGAAACCTGAATAGACTTAAAAAAAGAGGTCCAATGAACAGCTAACAATGCCCCCATTGCTATAACTATTATATAATCTTTTAAAGAAGCTAATTTGATCGAGGATTTACTCATAAAAAGATATAAACCTATTGAGAGACTTGCAAAAAAAACTCTCCCAAGGACAATGTACTGAGGGGGCATATTCAAAAATTTACCAAAAAGACCTGTGATACCAAACAACAAAACAGCTGAATGAATTTTGATCAGGCTAACCTTGCGATTTTCCATTTTTATGTCTCCTGTTGTTACGAAAATAATTTCTTGACTAATGTTAAAAGTGATATAATATTATTGGTACACCCATAGGTACTACCAATATTGGCAATTATACTCTTGATTAAATTGATGTCAATCAGGTAATTTTTCACAAAGTAGGATGTATAATTTAATTGATATTTCAATATATTAGGGGCGTTCAAGAATGGATAATTTACTCTTACCAAAAGATAGTACTGTCAGTAAAAAACAATTAGTTCAGAGTAAGCTTGTGCAGTTAATAAAAGAAAACAAGTTTTCAGAAGGTGATAAATTGCCCTCTGAAAGAGATTTGGCAAGATTACTCAATGTGAGCAGAAATGTTTTGCGTGAAGCAATTGTTACGCTTGAAGGCATTGGAGCACTAGAAGTTAGGGAGCGTCAGGGAATTTTCGTAAAAAAACAAGATGATTTTGGCATTGCAGACAATTTGCAAAACTTGCAGGCGTTACCTTCAGATCTGGTTACTTACCAAATGGAGGCTAGAATCATTATTTCTGTTCCGGCTGCTCGCATGGCAGCAGAGAGGCGTACAGAAGAAGATTTAAAAAAACTATGGGAATGTTATAAAAACTTTGTTAACTGCCCGTATCAAACAAAAGAAGAACAAATGCAAAACAGCAGATGGGAAGCACTTTTACATTATCTTGTAGTAGAAGCTGCACACAATCCTGTGATCTCACGAATCAACGAAAGCATCAACTCCTTCGTCGAAAGAAACAACGTACTTGTTCACCCTGATTTGATAAATGAGACAGGATGGATGGAACACATTAAAGAACAACACAAGAGAATAATAACTGCAATTGAGGTCAAAGATCCTATTCTTGCGGGTGACATTCTTAAAGAACATATGCTTGAATCCATTTTTTTAATGGAAAAAAATTACCCTCATATCAAGTCAAGATTTTCTCACCCCTACTGGGCACTTTAAAATAATCAAAATACGTTGTTGAACCCGACAATATCCCAGGGACAGGTAATAATCTGTCCCTGCCTGCTTTTATAGCTAAAGTTTGATAATTTTATTCCCCCACTAGACAAAATCCAAAAATGTATTTATACTAATACCCACTTCATGGTTGGTCCATGGTAGTGCCAGTAAGTTATTTGTTGTTCGATCTAATTTTAAGCAAATGGGACCTAATTCAATTGTATTCATATCCGTTAATCCGGCATATTGAAGGGAGTGAATCATTTAGTTTCTTTGAGCGTTTCAGTCGTTTTATTATCACAAACTATTTAAAATTAATTGAAATAAGGAGAGGATTTAAAATGATAACGATTAATTCAAAAACTAAAAATTGCATTATTATTGCGCTCCTGTTTGCGTTCATTGTTTATGTTCCGTCGATCGCCAGTGCAAGACCACTGAGAATGTATGCTCCTGACCCCGCAGACAGCTTTAAGACCCTGGGGCTCGTTGACGCTACAAAAGAAATTAAAAAACTTACCAATGGCAAAATTGACATCAAAGTATATCCCGGCGGACAGCTTGGCGGTTACGAAGAGTCAGTCGAAGAAGTAAGACAGGGTACGATCGAGTTGTCAGCAACATGGCTTACTAAACGTTGGGACCCAAGACTCGACTTGCTGAACCTACCCTACTATGCTCCCCTTGGATACGATCAGCTTGCAAAAGTAGCTTTTTCTGCAAATTCACCCCTGCCTAAAAAAATAGATTCTATTCTTGAAGAGCTTGGCCTTGTCAGCCTTGGCCCCTGGCCTGAGTCATACGCAACCCTAATTTTTGCAAAAGGGAAGCGTCCGGAGAGTTTCACAGGATTTGATAACAAAAAGAGAAGCATAAGGGTACCTGCAATGCCTCTCTACAGAGACACCTATGTGGCAATGGGATATCAGACAGTAACTATGGATGTATCTGAACTTTGGAGCGCAATGCAGACAGGGCAGGTTGACGGGGCCTCGGGCCAGCCTCTCGAAAATGTTTATCTGCTTGGAAAAGATATTGTTAAGCACGTAGATGCAAATAGAAGTGTCTGCCCCCCTATGTGGATAATGATCAACAAGGATATTTGGAAATCATTCTCCAAGGAAGAGCAGAAAATTGTCCGCGATACATTTAACAAACACTCACTTAAAACCCTTAAGGTAATGGACCAGAAAGATAAAGAATATGCACAGCTGCTTAAGAAAGCCGGTATTGAGGTTGCCGAATACTCCGATAAGGATCTTGCTGAATTTGGTGCTCAAATCAGAAAAGTAGTATGGCCGAAATACTACGATGTTTTCGGAAAAGATTTCCTCAAAAATCTGGAGAAAATGGTAGTAGAAACAAGCAAGGCAAAAAAATAACAACGCTTGTAATAAAATGTAACAAATCTATTCCCGTCTGTCTGAATGATTTTGTTCAGACAGACGGTTCATCGAGAGGAGTATGACCATGAGAGGGCTTTCTAATTTCGTCAATTCCATCATGGAATCAAAGATATGGTCTTTTTTGATATGGGCACAAAGAGCAATTATGCTTTCGACATCGATCATAATGCTTTCAATATTGGGCATTGTCGTTTTTGCCAGATATGTTATGCATGCAGATGTATTTGGATACGATGAAATAGTATTGATAGATTCATTTTGGATGTATTTCATCGGTGCATCTTATGCAATGTACGAAGGCACACACGTAAAAGCAGACATCCTTGCCAGGTTGTTCAATTCACACATTCAGGCACTTATGAAAGTGGCTGCCGGAATATTCCAGACAACAATAAACATAATTTTTAATGTATTTGCCCTAAACATGATTCTCAGATCTATTGAAACAAAGGCAGTGACTTCGTCTTGGAGCATTCCCTTCCTCTTCCCTCAAATGTCAATTTTTATCGGCTTTACATTAATGAGTCTTTATCTTCTCGTTTATACATTAAGAGATATCGATTCATACCTGAGAATTATTGGGAAAGGAAGTAAATAATTATGATATCTGTCCTTATAGCAGTAGGAATTATAATATTCGGGCTTTTGCTCGGAGTATATATTCAGTACGCTTTTCTTGGAGCAACGCTTTATTTATTGGTATCTTTGGGATACAAGAGCAGTTTTCTCCTGACCTATGGATATGGCATCCTTAACTCTCTTGTGTTGATTTGCGTGCCCCTTTTCATTGCCGTCGGGCTTTTGATGAATAAAAGCGGGATAGGAAAGTGTCTCGTTGAGTTTGTAGATATCTTTGTAGGTAGAGTAAAATGCGGGCTTGCAGTTGTTGCCGTTGTAGCATCCGGAGCTTTTGGATCTATAGCAGGAAGCAGCCTTGCAACTCTTTCCTGTATTGGTTCAATAATGAAACCGCGCTTCGATGAAGCCGGATATGACAAGGGCTTCACCGCTGCTCTGATCACATGCGCTGCTCCGCTTGGATTGTTGATCCCGCCAAGCGCCCATATGATACTGTACTCATGGGCCGGAAGACAGTCCCTATTGGCATGCTTCCTTGCAACAGTTGGACCCGGGATCATGCTCATGACGCTGTTGTCATTAACAAGTTATTTTATATTAAGGAATAACCCAAACATAAAGACAAGAGACCCAATGAGCTGGGAAGAATTTATTAAAATGTCACGAAAACGAACCATATCAGCAGTCCCTGCTCTCTTAATGCCTATAATAGTCCTTGGCGGAATATACGGTGGATATTTTACTCCGACAGAAGCTGCTGCTGTTGCTGTTATCTACTCTATTCCTGTAGGCTTTTTTATCTATAAAAAGCTCACTATCAAGGAGTTAAAAGAGACTCTTATAGAAACAGCATCCCAAACCGGTGTTATTATGGTAATGATCTTTTGTATTATGATGTTAAGCAGAATATACATTATGGAAGATCTCCCAGGAATGATCACAGACACTATCAAAAATTTCTCAACTAATAAGAATGTTATTCTTTTGGGTACTAATATAATCCTCCTTGTCATTGGAATGATAATGGATGATACAAGTGCTATTCTTCTCTGTTCACCAATATTTATTCCGATATTACAAGAGTTTGGGGTTGACCCGATTCATTTTGCTGCGATCATTGGAGTAAATATCGGCATTGGTCTTCTCTCTCCGCCTACAGCACCATGCCTCTATTTTGGTTCAGGAGTTCTGAAAACTGATGTAATTGACATGCTCCCAACAACATTTAAATTTCTACTTTTTGCGTGGATGCCGACTCTTATCGCTGTGACATATTACCCTCCACTCGCTCTCTGGCTGCCTAATTTTATATTGGGTTAAAATTATTACAAGCTAATAAACAAACAAAAACTGCCGAGAATAACTCGGCAGTTTTCTTATACTAATAAACAGTATACCTTTTTATCCTCCCAAATATGCCAGAAGTACGCCTCCGGCTAGAACTGATCCTATTTGACCAGCAACATTCGCACCTACAGCATGCATGAGGAGGAAATTTGAAGGGTCAGCTTTTTGACCCATTTTCTGTATAGTTCTGGCAGACATTGGGAAGGCTGAAATACCTGCTGCCCCAATCATTGGATTTATTTTTTTACCTTCAGGCAAAAAAATATTTACTAACTTTGCCGTAAAAACTCCTCCAACTGTATCAAGAACAAACGCGACCAGTCCCATTACAATAATTGCAAGGGTGCTGACATTAACAAATTTTTCAGCGGTCATCGTTGCCGAGATCGAAAAGCCAAGGAGTATTGTTACAATATTCGCCAGCTCGTTTTGAGCTGCCTGAGACAACCTTTCAGTTACTCCGCTCACACGAAGAAGATTCCCGAACATCAAAAAGCCAAGTAAGGAAATTGACGCCGGAGCAATCAGTCCGCCAATTATGGTTACAGCTATCGGAAATAATATCAGACCTCTTTTGGTTACAACTTTAAAAGAGGGAGGCATCTTGGTCATTCGTTCTTTTTTTGTTGTGATGGCCATTATTACAGGAGGCTGTATAAGAGGAACCAATGCCATATATGTATATGCAGCCACAGATATTGGACCAAGAAGATGGGGGGCGAAACGCGATGAAACATAGATCGATGTAGGGCCGTCTGCAGCCCCTATTATACCTATCGATGCAGCCTCAAAAACGTCGAATCCCAGTATCATCGCAAGTCCCATTGTCAGAAATATTCCCATCTGAGCCGCAAGACCAAACAAAAAGACCTTGGGATTAGAGATAAGAGGAGCAAAATCACACATAGCCCCAACTGCAATAAATATCAACAATGGAAATATCTCCGTAGAGATACCCAGCCTGAACAACATTGAAAGTCCGCCTTCTACTACTTCCGTTCCTACCATCTGGTCTATCGCAGAAGAAAGGGGAAGGTTAGCCAAAATAGTACCGAATCCCATTGGGAGCAACAGACACGGTTCGAAATCTTTTTTTACAGCGAGATACATTAAGAGCATACCTATAAAGATCATTAGCATGCTTCCCCAAGTAACTGCGTTGATTATTTTAACTATCAGATCCAAGGAATTACACCTCCCAACATTTGAGTGAAACTGGTTTTTCTACAAATCACCGACGACCTGAGGAATAACTGTTGAATGCATCCGCAAGACGTAAGACACCATCTTTTGCAACATCAGGAGACACTTTTGCAAAAGAGATGCGGAAGCTGTTCTTGCCTTTATGTGCTTCATCCTGTGTAAAAAAAGCACTGCCGGGAATTATTCCAATCTTTTTTTCCATAACAGCAAATCTTGCAAAAGACTTAACGTCATCAATAATGGGAACTTCTGCCCATACAAAAAATCCTCCTGAGGGATAATTAGTTTTTATCCCCAGCGGATCAAGATGATCCGCTATAGCTTTCATCATTCCATTTCTGCGGACCCTGTATGTATCACACAAGAAGTTTACCCTTTCATTAAAATCAATGGATTGAAGATAATTAACCAGCCCTTTTTGTACTATTGCAGCTCTTGTAAGCCCGGCACTCACTCTCAACGCATTCATCTGCTTTATCAGCGAACCTGGAATTACCGCCCAACCGCAGCGCATTCCCGGAGCGACCGTTTTAGAAAAACTGTTGGTATGTATAACTCTTTTGTCTTCTCCTGCAAGTTTAAGGTATGAGTCCGGGGGTACTCTGTCGTAACTAAGGTAGTGGTATGGGTCGTCTTCCAATATAGGGATATCAAATTTTTCTGCGACCTCAAGTATCTTTTTCCTTCTTTCAAGGGAAGCTGTACGGCCGCTTGGATTTTGAAAGTTAGGTATAGTGTATAAAAAACGAACACTGCGCTTGGATAGGATATCTTCAAGGGCTTCAGGAACTATGCCTTCATCATCAGACGGCACCGATAAACACTGTGCCCCCTGTTTGCGAAAAGTCAGGAGCGACTCAGTGTATGTCGGTGACTCTACAAGAACTACACTGCCGGGATCTATTAGCGCCTCAGAAACAAGCTGGATCGCTTCACCCGCTCCATTTGTAAGAAGAATGTTTTCACTGCTCACCCATCCGGGAGCGATGCCATCAACAAGCATCCGGGCAGCTATCCAATCCCTAAGTTCGATCAGGCCAAAATCATCCTTGTAGTATGCAAGAAGGGATGTTTCATCAAAAACATTTTTGAATGCCTCTTTTAATTCGGCGAGTGGATATATATCAGCAGAAGGCTCTCCGGCTGTGAATGATATTGCATCATTTTCGATAGTTAATTTGATCATCTCACCTATTTCAGATGGCTCAAGCCGTTCTTTTGCCATGGTGCTCAACTGATCCCGGAAAACAAATTCTGCCTCCGTTGCCATTATTAACACCTTCCCCGCACAAATTATTATTAGATCGTGTCACTCACCTGAAACTATTTTTTTAATTTCCTCGTGAGAAAGCCCTTTCATACCCAAAACATCAAAACCTCTGCCATTTTTCCTGTAATCTGTATCGTTGATCACCTGAGCAAGCTGTATAACTGAATCTACAGTCGGGACAGGAATATTTGCCATCATTGCCATATCTGAAAGCGGCAGAAGAAGGAATGGAACGTCCTCTGACAGGTATCTGAAGGTCATGGAAGTCGGAGAGTCCGCACCATGGTTTCCGTATACAGGATGATCTGCAAATATCTCATGAAGGTTGCTATGCTTAGTCCTGTCCAAATTATAATTTGAAACAGCGTCCTCGTATTCTGAAATAAGGTCATATCCCCAGGCTTTCCCGACTGCCAGGCGTTCAGCATCCATCATTTCCATAACTCTGCATACCGATCCTGTCATACCATCGTTATAAAAACGGAATCTCTGTCCGCTTTCGATCCTGCCTGTATTCATTATCATAGTCGGACAGTGAAGGATCATGTTTGTGTTTGCAAGTGCGACTGAGATCACATCCGGCAAAGGATTCAATCCTATGGGGAAAACATCTTTGATCTCCCTTATCAGGTCACTTGTACGATTACCCGGTATAGCAGAGATCCACATACTTTCCTTGATTCCAAAGACAAGCGAACTTTTGTCATCCTGAAGACGGGTAGCATAAGGTATGGTGTCAGATTCTCCTATTAGGACCTTATCCGCAATGCCTCTTTTTTTTAATTTCATATATAGGGATATCGAACCAAAATTGCCGGGCATAATAACAATTTTTTGTCCCTCTTCAATGAACGGTGAAACGAATTCAAAAGCGGATTCCTGTCCAAATGAAGGCATCACGCAGTAAATTATGTCCGCTCCGCAAATTACCTCTTTAGGGTCAGTTGATACTACTGAGAGTTTAGCGCTGCCATGCACTTCTCCTCTTAATTCTATGGATTTGTTGTTTTTTATGATATGGTTTAAATTATCAGCAAAAGAAGGATTTTCCCAAATTCTCACCTCATGGCCTCTGATAGCCATGTCACCGGCGATAGCATGCGCACCGTTTCCAGCTCCAAGTACTGCAATTTTCATACACCGCACCTCCTAAACCAAATTTCAAAATGGCTCCCCGGATAAATTGATCGGACGGGGAGCCATTTGACGAATATTCTTATCTAGGCTGGATTGTCAAATCCAAAAAGCTTTGTGCTTAAAATGGCCCGAGGTTGATAGCCGTCGCAAAAATCAGAATTCCAGCTGCAAGGACACTCCACATTACCATCAACGGCCACACGAATTTTGCCCATTTCTCGTAGGGTACTCCCGCAAGCCCTATTGCTGCCATGAGCACAGGCTGTATCGGAGAGATCGCGTTTGTGATCCCGTCACCGAACTGGAAGGCAAGCACCGACACCTGTCTCGTAACTCCAAGTATGTCACCCAGAGGTGCAAGGATAGGCATCGTCGTTGCGGCCTGACCTGAACCTGAAGCAAAAATAAAGTTAAGAGCGGTCTGGACCAAAAGCATACCTATTGCAGAAAGACTTGCTGGCAACCAACTCACTACCACTGCCAGACCATTGATAACAGAATCCATAATGTTTCCTTCGCTGAGTATTACAACGATAGCTCTTGCAAGGCCTATGCAAATTGCAGCAAAGACCATGTCCTTTGCTCCAAGTACGAAGTTCTCTGCAATTTCGTCGACCTTAAGACGGCCGATCAAACCGCAGCAAATACCCATCATGATGAAGATCGTGATTATTTCCTGGAGATAATAACCTTTTTTGATCACACCCCAAGCAAGGAATGCGAAGCCAATCAGGACCACCGCGAGTATAGCCATATCTTTTCCTGAAAGTTTCTCTTCCGAACCGAAGGTAATATCATCCTTAGAAGAAATAGATGAGCTTAAACCATAAACAACACTTTTTGTTGGATCCATCTTAATTTTCTTTGCATAGCGCATTATCCACCACCAGACAAGGACGTAGAACAATGCCATACATCCGAATCTAAAGCCCATTCCTGAGAATAACGGCAATTCGGCTATCCCCTGTGCGATGCCAGTATTGAAAGGATTCATTGGACCGGCAGTATATCCGACATAAGCACCCAGATATATCATAGCTACACCTACTACAGCGTCATATCCGACGCCTTTTGCCATAGCAACAGCCAAGGGAATAAAAACAAGGGATTCTTCGGCCATTCCAAATGTCGCACCGCCCGCAGCGATAACGAGCATTGTGGCAGGAACTAAAATATGCTCTCTGCCTTTCAGCTTTTCAACTGATCTGTTTATAGAACGGTTGATAGTACCTGTAGCGTTGATCACCTGAAAGACGGCGCCAACCATCAAAACAAAAAATATAATTTCGCTTGCTGCATCAAGGCCTTTTGGGAGTGACATAAAAGTGTCAAATACACCTATAGGCTTTTGCTCAACACTGTGGAAGGTCCCAGGAACTACAAGTGTCCTCCCGGTTTTTTCATCTTTCATCCTCTCAAACTCACCTGCAGGGACTGTGTATGTTCCTATCGCGGCAAGAATGATCAAGAAAGAAATCAGTATATAAGTGTGCGGGATCCTAAATTTAAACTTTGTCATTTCGCTTCACCTCTTTCTTTTATTTAAAAAATAATATAGTAAAGGTCTGTCAGTTCTTTTTTCAAAAAACCGACAGACCTGAAGCAAAAAATTAGCGCTTGGGTTCTACTTCAACATCTTTATTGAAAACATACTGGTCAAACATATTCAGTTTCGTTGCTTTTTCAAAAATTGCGGTTGCAACCGCAACGTCCATTGCTCCGGTGCCAATTGGGATACAGACTATCTTTTCGTTGTCCTTGACCTTTCCGTCTATTTTTCCACAGACGACTTCCCCAATAGTTCCGGTTATCATTTCCTGCTTAAATTTGCCCTGATCGACCACGCTTTTCAGTGCGCCCCTATGCATTGTTTGGCCTATAGAATCAACAAATACTTTATCCGCACTCAGAAGGAGATCATCTTCACACTCAGTAAAGGATCCCATCGGGAAAACTATCTGACCCGGTTTGATCCAGGAGCTTTTTATAAACTTGTTCCGTCCATGTGTTACCGAAACGACTATGTCTGCCTCTTTAGGTACATCTTCCGCTGATGCAGCCGCACAAATTTCTGTATTGACCACCTTTGACATCTCATCAATATATTTCGTCACAGCTTCCGGATTGATGTCATAAATGACGACTTTCTCAATATCGAAGACCTCTGCGAAAGCCATTAGCTGCGTCCTGCCCTGAGCCCCTGCTCCATAAATGCCCAACTTTATTTTCTTCCTGCTGGATATGTATTTTGCTGCTACAGCAGCCTGTGCTCCGGTCCTGTAATTAGTTATCTGCTCTCCATCAACAATACATCTGAAAATCCCTGTTTCCGGGTCAAACAGCAAAATAAGAGCAATTATGTAAGGCAGCCCCCACGACGGATTGTTCAAAGATCCCCCTACGCATTTGATGCCTGCACTTTTTTTGCTGTGAATATACGCAGGCATTGCATTAAGGCCATTTTTATAAGGAGGCCATTCTGCATCTTCACCAAGTTCCAAGGTTATTTTAGTGGGACAGATAACCTCGCCTTTGCCCCATCCGTCAAAAGCATCTTCACAAGCTGCAACAGTATCTTTCATCGTCAGCAGCTCTCTTACCATATCTGCGTTGATAAGTTTACATGGCATCTCTTCTACCTCCCAATTTTCTTTTTTTAGTTCCGGAAAGAATAATCTCTTTCTCCTTTTTACATTATTTACAGCAATAATTTAACAAGATAAAATAGTCAAATCCAAAGTTAAACATACCTGTCTAAATATCCTACAATTATAATAAGCATCAATTTTTAATATGTCAACAACTCATTCTGAATTTTCTGATTACGCCATCTTATTTATTTTTTCTGGTAAATGTTGTCATAAACAGGAGATCCCGTTTAAAATGATAGCGATGAAGGTCCAACTTTGAGAGGGGAAATAACATTGCTAAGGCCCGTCATGAGAAAAACTCTTTCACAGACGATACTATGCGAAATAATAACGGCGATAAAAAACGGATTATGGCAACCCGGAGATAGAATGCCCAGCGAAAAAGAGCTGGCTGACTCTTTTTCTGTCAGCAGAAATTCTGTAAGAGAGGCAATAAAAACTCTTAATAACATGAACATACTCGAATCCAGACCGGGGCAGGGAACTTTTCTTTCTAAAGATGCCATCAAATATATTCTTTCTTCTGAATTGATTGAAGACGGATACAGAGATGCAAGTTTATTTGAAATAACTGAAATAAGAGCACTATTGGAAGCACAGAGCGCTTATTGGGCCGCTGAAAGAGCTACTGATGATGAGATGGAAGAACTTAAGCATATCCTGGTCATTGCGCAAAAAAGCAGAAATGACAATATGCAGGAACAGGACAGGGTACATTATTTATTTCATGACACTATAGTAAAACTTGCAAAAAACTCTTTTGTTGTAAGGCTTCTTTCTTCGATCCAAGCTGAAATTGCAGCCCAAAGATCGAAATTTGATGACATGTCTCCTGTAGACATATCAGAACTTATCCAGGATCAGGAAGAAATAATCAACTGTATTCTACAAAGAAAGCCTGTAAAGGCCAGAGAAGCGATGACAAAACATCTTAATAAGGGTTTGATGCTCATCGCTTCGAATGCAACTGACAGCAAAATTATCTCTAACAAGGGAAATATGTAGCATTCATTTCAATTAAATAATTTTCTGAATTTAGAGATCAAACATGATTATCTATTGGGTCAACGAAATTATCTCTGCCATTTGACTGCATTATTTCAATTCATTCCATATTTTCTATAAAACCCTTCAAAGGATATACAGCTCAACATTTCTCGGTTAAAATTGTACCGGGAGTGTAGAACAATTTCTAAAAATCAGGAGGGACATTCATGAAAGCGACAGACACCTTGAGGACCGAGCATCTCGCTGTAAGCCTGATGCTGGAAATAATGGAGGCCATCTCTGTCAGGATAACCGCCGGACAAAGTGTTCAACGCCAGGATCTGGACAACATGATAGACTTCCTTAGTGTTTTCGTCGATCAGTGTCATCACGCTAAAGAAGAGCAGATACTTTTTCCTGAGCTTGAACTTGCCGGCATTGCTAAAAACGGTGGGCCGATAGGCGTAATGCTGGCCGAACATGACCTTGCCAGGGAGTACATCCGTATTGTCAAAAAGGAGCTTTTAAATTATGGATCCGCAGATCCGTCACAGCTTACAGATCTTACCGGGAGCATGCAGGCCTACATCGAACTTTTGAACGAACACACCCATAAGGAAAATGAAATCCTGTTCGAAATGGCGGACAAGCTCCTTTCAGAGGAAGTCCAGGATAGACTTTATTATCAGTTTGAGGAGCTTGAAGAAGAAGTGATCGGGCTCGGAAAACACGAAGAACTGCACAAAATACTCGAAAAAATGAGCGCTGTTTATCTAACCTAAAATAAAGGAGCCCGGCTTCTGCCGGGCTCCTTTATTTTACCTTCAGTGCCGGACCAACTATATTTCCCCTGGCTTGATCCAACATTACTACCGGTTTAGTTTTTTGTTGTACCCTTTGTCATCATATGGCTGCATTTTTTCAAGCCACTCTTGCTCCATATTCCCCAATTCCCAGCTGATATTAACGATATCTTTGCATTCCTTTTGTTCTATAACATCATAAGTAAAGTTCTCGGGACCAAAATCGTTCCAGTCCTTTTGTAATCTTGCATTGGGATGCCTGTTTGATTCCAGCTGCATCCGCAGCGTCAGCCAGCGATTTTTAAGGTTAGAGCTTGTTCCGATCAGCACCTTTGAATTTTCATTGTTTTTTATCTGATAGACACCCATATAAACTTTTATTTGTCTGTATGCCTCCATCAGTTCCTTACGTTTATCTTTATCCATAATAATTTCCCTCTCTTTTTGGACCACTTGCTCCATTTGTAACGGATCAGTAACCTGCTTCCTTGAGCAGCCGGGACAGAACGGACAGCCTTTCCCCGATTATTTCCCCGTCCTGGCTCAGTGCCTGTGAAAACAATTGAATATCCTCATCGATCATAGGGTTGTCTTTGCACACTTCGATCGTCATCGCATCACCCTGTAATCCTACACGGTCGATCAGCGGGTTATCCGGGTCATAAAGTTTCGGATAGCGGTATGCGTTTTGAAAATAGAGGTAACTCCTGCAAGTAAGGATCGCCAGGTCAAGAACACGGTGCATTGGCAGTTCTTCAGATTGGCGCGACCATTTTTCACCTGTATATCTCCAGACTTTTGCAGAGACATCAAGCTTTCCTCTGTCATTCCATTGAGCCAAACCTAAGGAAAGCCCCTTCGCATCTGTGTTGTATGCTTTACGCCCGTCTATATTTTCATAGTCTTCAGTTACGATGACCGGTTTATGTTTTAATGTTTTTGGTATCTTCATCATAAGCATCTCTCTTTCAATAAATTTAGTAATTTAGTAAATTACTAGTTATAATAGCACTCATTGTTTCATCGGTCAATTTTGCACCTCGGGTTGACTTAATTTGTGAAGTGGGGTATCCTTGCCCGCAATATCCAAAAACGAAGGCGAGTGATCCCATGTCAGCTGAACGAAGCAAGGCTATATTTCTGAAATACGACGCTCCCAAATTATCGACTGCACTTTTCACCAAAACAGGATCCCCGCGACCTCGACCGTAGACCTCCCTCTTTAGTGCCGTGGACAGATTGCTCCATGGCCGTTCCTAAATATCTTTGACCTCTTAATTCAAAAGCAAACTATGACCGCGGCACAGAATTGCGCCGTGACACTCTTTTTGTATGCTTGAACGATCAACGGATGCATTTTTATGCATACCGCTGACATATGTTTATTTGATGAGAAGAAAGGAAATGATCCTATGAAAAACATACATGAAAAGAAAATCGGAATGGTCGGTTTCGGCCACCTTGGAAGCTCTATAGCGGGGGCATTGATCAACGGAGGATTCCCGAAGTCGAACCTCATGATCTCGTATAAAGGAAGCCGGGCCACAATGGATAGGGTCTCAGGGCTGAAGCTGGAGAGTTGTGTTCGGGATTCTGAGTATCTGATGAAAAACTCTGACATAATCATCCTTGCAGCCAGGCCCCAGAATATCAGGGAGATCGCAGAAAACTATGTGAGGAAGGATACCCTGATACTCTCTTTCATGGCTGCGCTGCCACTTTCAGCCCTAAGTTCATTTTTTGACTGCAGTATTTCAAGGGCGATGTGCAGCGGCCCCGAAACGATATCAGGAGGAAGGGGCATCTGTGTCCTGCATCACGAAAATGATGCTGCGAGGGAACTGGTAAGCCTTTGTGGAATGAGAGAAATACAGATCAAGACAGAAGATGAGATAGACGCATTTACCGCCGGGATATGCATCCCCCCCATCCTTATGAATATCAAAGTGGATGAGCGGGAGAGGAACAAGGCACTCAAAAAGATGGCCCTTAACTGGTCCGTTTACCGCGAACTTTCCGGCTGGATCGAAGCTGAACTTGCATTATCAGCTTCTCAAAACGACAAAAAATCTCTCGAAAACGTCTCTACAAAAGGAGGGGTATCCGAAGCGATGGTTACCAGCCTTATTAACGAAGGATCCTTCCTCCCCGCAGTAGAAAGGGGCATAGAACGCTGTGCCGAGTTAAGAACGGAGCTATGTAAAAGCCTTGCAGTGAAAGCGGCGTGAGGAGCAATTCGAGATATTATAAAAATAATCGGGCAGTGAAATTAGATATCTTCACGCCCGATTAAAATTAGGGTAGAGTTTGTGCGGTGTTTACAGAATTCATGAAATTGGCCAAAATCAGTTTTTATCTCTGACAAGAGGCAATGTCCCGCAGTGTATTCCCCCACCTTTTTTTCTGCATTCGGTGTATTTAAGAAGTGTAACATCTATACCTAAAGATGATAACACATCTGCTGTCCATGGCGCATCGGAACAAACTATTACCTTTCCTGGAGAAAGAGTAAGACAGTTGATACCTATTGTTCCGTCTCTGTGGTCAGTAAGTATTGGTTTAATATTTAATGATTTAATTTTATCTATGAACCAATAGGGAAGCCTCTCGATGTTAACCAATGCTTTGTCATGATCAATCATTACAATAGCACCATCAATATGTAAGCTATAGCCAGTAAGTGGCACTTCTATCAGTTCTACCCCTTGCAAAGAGAGGATATGCCTTACCTGGTCTGTTGCACACTTGTTCCCTCTGTAACTTAGACCAATTGCTGCATGAGCCTCATCAAGAAGGCAAAAACTCCCCCCTTCCATCAAGCCCTCCCCTTGAATTGTGTGCAGGATAGGCATGCCAATCTCTGCAAGTTTGCGAGTTACATATGCTTCTTCTCCACGTCGCCCGCACCCATGGTTTTTTCCAACTATTCCCATTCTTGTTACTATTACTCCACCGTTAATCACTATTCCGTTATCGCGTACATTTATTGCATCTGGATCGGTAGGACTTCCATCAACGTATACTATCTCTACGCCGTTATTTTTGAGCGTTTTAGCAAGAGCATCGTGCTCTCTTTGCATTTCTTCAATATCTGGAACTTTGTCTGAACGAAAATACCACTGTGCTTCTCTGTCAATTAATGCTTTCTGAGTCTCGTCATATTTATCTTGAGTTATTATTTTTAATTCATCCCCAGGTCGATGCATTAAAATTTTTTTGATTTTCCCTACATCGTTAAAAACACCCCAGTGTCTACCCCAAACTCTCTCTTGTTCTTCTGTTTCATGAAATGCCGGTTTATCTTTGGGAACAAAGTTTGAAAGTACGGTGTGATAATAAAGATTACTTTTTTCAAAGTTTGACAATTCTTCTGTCTCCCTCCTAAATTAAAGTTATTATCAATAATTACAATGTTATTCTTCGCTCGTAACTCTAAAAAAACTGATCCTCTAAAATATTAGAATATTTTACCTGGGTTCATTATATTGTTGGGATCCAAAGCCTCTTTTATCTTCTTCATAAAATATAAATGCGTCTCTCCAGCTAATTCTGTAAAAATATCTTTTCTTTTGGTACCAATGCCATGCTCACCACTTATTGCTCCACCCATGTTGTGAGTAAGTTTGAATATCTCGTATTCCACGATATGCTTTTGTGTCTCCCATTCCTCCATGCTGATTTCATTTTTTTTAAGAACTGACGGATGAAGATTACCGTCACCAGCATGACCATAAATTGGGATAAGGACTCCATGCTTTTGGGCTAATTTTTCTAGTTCTTTTACATATTTAGGGATAGAGGCAATTGGTACTACAGTATCCTGGCCAACCTGTGTTGGATACTGCAGTCTCATTGCTTCATCTACATTTCTACGTACAGACCAAATGCGTTCTCTAGTAGTAGCGTTATCTGCAACATAAATTTCTACTGCTCCTCCCTCGGAACAAATTACCCCTACTTTATCTGCTTCATGCTCTACATGTTCATCCACGCTACCATCTAACTCGATTAAAAGAACTGCCCCAACGCCTTCCATCGGCAGTTCTTCGTTAAGATATTTACAGGAACTTTCGTAACAATTTCTATCAATAAACTCTATCGATTTTGGAAGAATTCCGCTTTCCGTCATAATTTTAGGAACCAATGAAATAGCAGTTTCTGTATCCTTAAAGAGCACCAACAGAACAACTCGCGATTTCATTACTGGCTGTAATTTTAAAATAATTTTAGTAACATAACCCAAAGTGCCTTCAGATCCAACAATAAGCTCCTTTAAATTATATCCAGATACGTCTTTCATAAGTTTACCGCCAAGATTAACTATTTCTCCAGTGGGCATAACTACCTCAAGACCCAAGACATATCTGATTGTTACCCCATATTTGACTGCATTTCCACCACCAGCATTTTCAGCTATATTGCCGCCAATATGGCATGATTCAAAACTCATAGGATATCCCGCATACCACAATTTTTTCTCTATCGCAGCAGTACTAATATCACTCGTTACGACACCTGGTTCTACTACCGCGACCATATTTTCAGAATCTATTTCAATGATTTTATTTAGTTTTTCATCAGAGATAACTATTCCTCCGTGTATTGGAAGCGCACCTCCTGATAATCCTGTTCCACCTCCCCTTGGAGTTACAGGAATTAAATGTTTATTAGCTAACTTTAAAATCTTAGATACTTCTTCTGCATTTGAGGGAGCAACAACGACATCTGGCATAATATATTCATCTGTCTTCAACGTAATTGTCTGATCTCTTGAGCAAGAGAGTAACTTTTCCTGGGTTATCCAAACAGAACTGTCACCAACTATATCCTTCAGTTCAGATAATATTTTTTCTGTAAGCATGCCGTATTTCATTTTTTCACCTCTTCTTGCAAGCGTTTGTTCAGTAATGGTAGAAATTCAAAGAGATTTGCTACAACACCAAAATCAGCGATTTTGAATATTTGCGCCTCTGGATCGTGGTTAATTGCGACAACTATTTCTGACGTTTTCATTCCAGCAAGGTGTTGAATAGCACCTGAAATCCCAACTGCGATATATAGTTTCGGAACAACTGTTTTGCCACTTAATCCGACTTGATGCGGATATGCCATCCATCCCCTATCAACAGCATCTCTTGAGGCACCAACTGCTCCGTTTAAAAGATGTGCCAGTTCTTCTAAAATTCTAAAATTATCTTTTTTCTTGAGACCTCTTCCTCCTGATACAACTATCTCTGATGCTTGAATATCTTTACCTTCCATTTGAATACTTGAGAAACCTATCCGTTTTGTTCTTTTGTCCAATAACTTTTTTTTGAGAGGTATTTTTACAACTTCTCCGAATCGACCAATTGCAGGTTCAGCCATTGGAGTAGAGTGGGGGCGAACTGTAGCCATTTGTGGTCTGTGAAAGGGAGTTTTTATCGTTGCCATAATATTACCGCCTATTGCAGGGCGAGTCTGTAATAAATGTCCTGAAGACTCTTCAATATCAAGATCCGTACAGTCTGCGGTTAAACCAGCGTGAACTCTTACTGCAATGCAAGGCATTAAAGTCCTTCCCAAAGTCGTCCCTGCAGCCAATACAATTTCAGGCTTGTGTTCAAGTATTGCATCAGAAATAATGTTTGCTCTGGTTTCTACGCTTAGATCCTTTAACTCAAGATCAACAACAGCTAAAACCCTATTCGCACCTCTCTTGATAATGCTATCAAAATGAGAATCTTGAATTACATCGTGTATGAGAAAGACTTCTAGATTACTGCCAAGTTTTTCTGCAAGTTTTTTCCCTCTCAACATAACTTCGTATGTAACAGATTCAATTCCATTTTCTGATGTTTCCCCAATTATCCATACGGGTCCATAACTCATATTTCTAGCTCCTTTTTGTTAATAAGGTTCTTCTCTCTTAAAAACATTAACAAAGCTTCAACACTTTCTTCTAACTCTTTTTCGTTAGTCACGAAAAACGTTTTTCCCTGTCTTGTAACTTTTGGTGTATCAATTTTAACAACACGTGTCGGCGATCCGGCCAAGCCCACTTCTTCTGCATTAAGAGAAGGAAGGTCGTTTATAGACCACTCAGTAAGACTAACTTTTTGAGCTAATTGTTTCCCACTAAGTTTCGGCAATCTAGGAATTGCAATTTCTTTAAGCACTGTTAATAAACAGGGACGAGGCAGTGAAAGAATCTCGTAGCCTCCTTCAACAAGTCGGCTGACAATAATGTTATTTTTTCCAATTTCTTTAATTTGGCTAACATATGTTGCAATAGGAATATCGAGAAATGTTGCCACACCAGGGCCGACTTGTGCTGTATCTCCATCGGTAGCTCTCTCTCCTGTGATTATCAGATCAAAATTCCCAATTTTATTACACGCCTCAGATATTATTTTTGCTGTAGACCAGGTATCAGATCCAGCAAACTCCTTTGCTGAAAGAAGAACACCATCGTCACATCCCATTGAAATTGCTTCCCTTAAACAACGTGCAGCTGAAGGTGGTCCCATCGAAATAGCAATCACAACCGAATCTTCATGCGCTTCTTTTATGCGGAGCGCAATCTCTATTGCGTACAAATCTAACGGATTTATTATACTTTCAACGCCTTCTCTTATTATCGTTCCAGTTTTATAATCCATCCTAACATTGCCAGTTTCTGGAACTTGTTTAATAGGCACAATAATCTTCATAGTTTATTATTAACCTTAGCCTTTCTTGTTAAATTATACATTTTTTAACCTCCCAATAAAAACTATTATTGAAATTAATTACATATAAATAATATTCAATGATTTTAATGATTATTTTTTTGATTAATATATCTCAATGCTGTCAAAGAATGAACCCTAAGAACTTTTTTCAGTTCATCTGCTACAATATGTTCATTTGGAGATCCCATGTTATGATGATTAGGTCCATAAGTGATAGCAGGGACTCCAGATTTACGCCAAAGACGTGCTTCAGTTCCTCCCAAGCTAAAGGTTTTGTATATTCGCCTTCCCAATGTTTCTTCCGCTACATTTTTTGCAATTTTCACTAGCATGTGGTTAGGATCTGTTATTTGAGCATCTTGTGAGTCAATCTCCTCAACTGAACAGTAAGGGTGTCGACTAACAATTTCTTCTATCCAATTATTTAAAATACCATTAGGGATACCAGGGGGTAAACGGAAATCCATCTCCGCAACACATTTCTCTGGAACCATGTTTACACTTAGACCTCCGTTAATAACACCTACATTAATAGAAGCACTTAGTGCGGCATCCGTAGCTCCGTGACATAAGAGAGAATCATAATTTACTCGAGCTTCTTCCATGATCAGTCGATATATTTCGGGGAGGTTATTCAATTCTTCGGGAAGATTTTTTAGGTCATTAATTAACTCTATCATTTCAGTTATTGCACTTATTTTAAGAGCAGAATATGCTCCATGACCACCTTGAGATTTCGAGATAAATTTAAACCAGTATTGCCCCTTCTCTCCAATACGAATGTTATCCAAAGAAGAAGGTTCTCCGTTGATTAATGCATCTCCATGTAAAATTGGTAATTTTTCCAACAGGTATTTTGAACCCCACGGACCAAATACCTCTTCGTCAGAAACACATGTAACCGAGATAGTTCCCTCTATTTGATCCTTTATCTGGTTTAAAAGTACTGCTGAATAAATACAAGATGCAAGCCCACCCTTCATATCTGATGATCCACGGCCATAAAGCAACCCATCAACGATATCCCCGCCAAATGGATCGTAGTTCCAACCCTTAGGATCCCCAACAGGAAAAGTGTCCATGTGTCCGTTAAAAACAACATGGGGGCCTGGCCTTGATCCCTTGATAGTAGCCACAACATTAGGCTTTTCATGATGAGGGGAAATAATTTCACAATCCACACCTGATGATTTGAAATAATTATTGATGTAATCCGCAATTTCCCTAGTGTCTCCTGGAGGATCTTCCGAGGGACGGCGCACAAGCTCCTGACAAAGATGAATAACTTCTTCTTCCTCTTTAGAAATAATTTGAATCAACTTTTCCTCAGCTGACAACATCTTTTCACCTTCTAAGAATACTAGACTAAGTCATTTATAATTTTCTCGTTCATTTCAATCCCTTCACTTTTTAGCTCCTCTAGAATTGGGACATATATTTCTGATATCGTTGGGACATGTACACCAGGAATTGATATTTTTCCATCCAATATAAATTTAGCTGCAATTGCTGGAGGAATTCCCGTTGTCCTTGCAATAGAAGTCCACTTACCTGGAATTCCATGATCAATTAGTGTAGAAATATATTTTGTGTAACTTCCATTTTGGTTTTTAACTTTGATTTCATCCATTAATATTACAAGATCTCTTTCTTTTTCATCGAATACCAGTTTTTCAGAAAAAAGAACTGTGACTACATCTCTTGGTGAGGCTTTATCAAAAGGTAAAGGTCTATCTTCAAAGAAGCCAAGCCATTTCATTCGTAGGATAAAAGCTGACCAAGGCTTTAAATTAAGAAAATCACATAGAGCTGTTTCTGGATCATTATCTCTTCCTGCTTGGCGGGCTGTAAATTCAGCAAAAGTCATTCCTTGCGTGTCCTTTTTGTCCAATTCAAAAAAGCCTAACATATTCATATAGCAAATTGTTTCGCACCAACCCGGATATCTTACTGTTCCTCTGTAAATTGTTTCTGCTTCTGGTATATCGTAAAATTCCCTATATGGGATTGAATCTCCATTAGCGTATTTTTCAAATGTACCAAGCCCTGGCACCTCACAAATTTCAACGTGCTCATATGTGTTCCCATCAGGCCAGTAATATTCTTTACTCTTATTGAGTATACGAGCAGTTCTTTTACTGGCTCCTATTAAACTAGAAGGAGACCATGAAAGTTTGTAACCCCAAGGATTGTTGTTTGAGTCAATGGCCGGAAGAGCACCACAATTTGAAACATAAGAACAGACCATACCATTCTTTGAATGGATTTCGTTGATTTTTTTCGCTGCAGACATATGGTCAATTCCAGGATCTAGACCTAATTCCGTTATGAATACAAGTCCATGTTTTTTACACTCAGAATTCAAAGAAAGAGTTTCCTTGCTTACATAGTTTGGGTGAACATGATGAATTTGTTTTTCTAGGCATAACTTTGCAATTGTGTCATTAAATGCAGGAGGCATTAAATTTATTACTACATATGGAGAATATCTTTCAAATACATCATTAATGTTTTCTTCAACATTAACCTTAATTGTTTCAGCCATTGGGAATTTAGAATTTATCATTCCGAGATTCATTGTTGAAATATCCCCAACGACTACTTTGCAATTTGCTTTTCTTACGAGATAATCAACACATGGGGCAGAAACCATTCCAGCGCCTAAAACAAATATAGTTTTCATTAAGACCATCCTCCGATAATTAATACCAGGATACTAGACCTATTGATCTAGCGATATTAGAAAGCATTGTTTGAAAATCATAAACAGGTAATCCCGTAGCCTCTCTTATTTGTTGCGAGAAAGGAGGTAAATCTGTACACTCAAAAACAAAAGCAGCTATATTTGGAAATTCTTGAGTTGCATTTACAGCAACATCAATAACGTCTTTTGATATTTTTTTTAAATCAATTACTTCTTCTGGTTTTACCAAAAACTTATTCCATTCATTTGAGGATTCCATACCAAAAATTTCGATTCTCATTGAGTTATTTATGCCGACTGAGGCTAAGTGTTCTGATTTTAAAGCCGATTTTTTAGCAGTAATAACTCCGATTATTTTATCCTTCGGCAAAACATTGTGAATAAAAGGAACTTGTAGTAAGCTTGAAGTATAAACTGGAATATCAACTGCATTTGACAGCTCTTTTTGGAAAATTGCGTTAAATCCGCAACTAGTTGTTATAACTTTAATTCCTTCTTTTACCAGCTCTCTTGAGCTTCGTATCATTTCTTCGAGAACAGATTTTTGGGGATTTTCAAGAACTGAATCAATATTTGCTCCTTTAATACGACAGATACGAACGTTAAAAGGATAGGTGTTTAAATTTGTACTGTTTCCAATTAAAGATTCCAATTGAAGCAGTCCTTTTGGTACATGACCATACTCCCAACAAAGTATCGCTAATTGGGGGGCTACATTATTATTCATAAATAACACTTCTTCTTTCTTCATTTTTTATTTTTTCAGAATCCATAATATAATTATCGTATGCTAATGCCAGTCTTCTACATCCTTCTTCCGCTGTTTCCTCATCTATTCTTGCAAATGAAAATCTTAACGTGTCCATCCCTTGCCCCGGTTTAGAATAAAAAATCGAACCTGGCATTACACTAACTCCATAATTTTTTATTGCATATTTTACGAAATCAACGTCGTCCTTGATTCCAGGCATTTGTGACCATACAAATAAACCTCCAGTAGGATAGTTAATTTTTAGTCCACTTGGGACCATATATTTATCAAGTGACGATATTAAGTAGTTACATCTTTTTTTGTAATAGTTTTGAATTTTCAAGAGATAAGAATGGATGTTTATGTTTAAACAAAATTCAGATACAACAAATTGCATCGGAGCAGGAAGACTCATTTCTATTGTATTTCTCAATTCCAACATTTTACCGACAATCGGGGAAGGAAGAACCATCCAGCCACATCTAATCCCCGGAGCAATAAGTTTTGAAAAACTGCCTAAATAAATAACTCTCTTGTTTTCATTTGCAAGTCCGATGTAAGTTTGAGGTAAACTATCAACAAAGCTTACATAGCGATATGGATCATCCTCAATAATTACTACATCGTATTTGTTCGCGATGTCCAAAATCGTATTTCTACGATCAATAGGGGCAACAGATCCACTTGGGTTTTGAAAATTAGGTATTGTGTAGAGGATTGATGGATTAAATTCTTTACAAACATTTTCAAATGATTCAGGAATAATTCCATTTTCGTCTGTTTCAATTTCAACAAACTTGGCCCCAGCTCGCCTAAAAGTTCTTAGTGCCTCAACATAACTGGGAGCTTCAACTGCGACACATGTTTCTTCATCCACAAGCAAATCTGAGATGTAACTTAATGCCTGCTGCGATCCGTTCGTCAACACTATATTTTGCGATGTGACCCAAGATGGAACAATTCCATCATTATGCATCCATGTAACAATCCATTCACGCAATGCTGTGAACCCAGCATGATATGGGTAGTAGCCAAACAGGTCTCTTCTATCACAGATTGCATTGAAAAAAACCCTCATATCTTCTAATGGAAAGAAATCGGTGGCTGGTTCTCCTATTGAGAGACATACCGGTTTATATTTTTTTTCAATTGCACCTAAATCACTAAAAATAGATCCATGTATTCTATTATTCGCCATTCTACTTAAACGGTTTTCCCAGTTTAGATCCAAATCAATCCCTCCCCATTTAGATGTATTTCTACAAGGCCACGAAAGAATCATATGATCTTGCCAGTCTTTCACATCCCTCAGAAATTTCCTCGAGGCTAACTTTCGCGAAAGAAAAACGTAATGTATCTAGACCTTGTCCTGATCTGACATAAAAGATATACCCAGGAGTAACACTAACTCCGAAATTAATGATTGAATATTCAACAAAATTTCGCATATTATTAATTCCAGGCAGGTGAGACCATATGAAATATCCTCCTTTGGGGAAGTTCATCTCAAGTCCTTTATCAGCCATTGTTTCATTTAAAGTTGAGACAAGCACATCGCAACGATTTTTATAGACTTTTTGAATTTTGTTAAAGTATTGCTTTCTGTCCATCTGATTGCAAAAACAGTACACTATGTGTTGTAAAGAAGCGGGGAGACTTATTTCTATGGTGTGACGTAATTGCGTTACCTTTTTTACTAAAGGAACAGGAACGATCATCCATCCGCAACGAATACCTGGGCAAATTATTTTGGAAAAACTGCCCAGATAAATGACTCTGTCATCATCTCCTGACAAGGACATGTAGCTATCTGGCAAAGAATCAATAAAGCTAACATATCTGTATGGATCATCTTCAATTATTACCACATCAAATTTTTGAGCTATTTTTAATATTGATTTTCGTCTTTCCAATGAAGTTACAGAGCCAGTAGGATTTTGAAAATTAGGTATCGTGTACAATAGACGTGGCTTATTTTGTTTACAAACCATTTCAAATGATTCTGGAATAATTCCGTTTTCATCAGCTTCAACTTCAATAAAATTTGCTCCACTTTTACGAAAAGCTCGTAGAGCTTCAAGATACGTAGGTGCTTCAACGGCGACTAAGTCACCTTCATCTACCAACAAATCTGATAATAATGCAAGCCCCTGTTGAGATCCTGTTGTGAGGATGATATTATCGACTTCTACCCAAGGCGCAGCAATATTATCATCTTTCATCCAGTTTTTTATCCATTCTCGAAGTCCAACATGACCCGCATGAAATGGGTAATAACCAAATAGCTCCCTTTTCTTGCAAACATCTTTAAAAAATGGGGCTAATTCTTCTAGAGGGAAAAAATCTGAATTTGGTTCACCTGCGGACAAACAAATTGGTTTATATTTATGCTCTATTGCAAAAAGATCCCCTAAAAGAGATGGCGACAACCTATCCTGCGCCATTTTACTAATGTTGTTGTTCCAATTAATTGTCATCTGCTCATCACTCCCCTTAAGAGTAATTCAATACTTCAGTTACCCAACAAAAATAAACTACACGCCGGAACGTATGTCACAATAATTAACGCAGCGATCATCGCAACAATTAAAGGTACTGCTTCTTTAGCAATTTCAGTTATCGGGACCTTTGTGAGAGCAGAAGCAACATTTAAGTTAATACCAAATGGGGGGGTAACAAATCCTATCGACAGATTAACAGTCAGTATTATTCCAAATTGAATTGGACTGACGCCTATCTCCGCCATTAAAGGCAGGAGCACAGGGGTCAAAATTATTGTAGCTGCAATGTTGTCCATAAAACAACCTATACAGAGCAAGAAAATATTCACCATGATCAGCAACATCATTTTACTTGAGGTCAAAGAAAGGACTGCACCAAGCAACATCTGAGGAATAGTTTCATAAGCAAGAAAAAACGCAAATGCAAGTGAAAATCCCATCCCATACATCGTTATTCCGTTCAACTGTCCAGATATTTTCGCTGCATGAATTACATCTTTCAAAGTCATTTCTTTATAAATAAACACTCCTACGAAGGCACAATAGAAACATGCAACAACAGCAGCTTCTGTCGGGGTAAAAACACCGCTGTATATCCCACCTAAAATAATAACGGGGGCAAAGAGTGCCCAAATTGCTTCTCTAAACGCAGTTAATAGAGGCTTTTGCTGAGCTCTTGGTTTACCCTTATAGCCTCTTTTTTTTGATATGAAATAACAAGTCAGCATCATTGCAATTGAAAAAAGCAACCCTGGGATGATCCCTGCAACAAACATATCCCCTATTGAAGTCTTAGCTATTATGCTATAGATGACAAAAGGTATGCTCGGGGGTATAAGGACTCCTATTGCTCCCGAACATGCAGTAACTGCAGCCGCAAAGGGTCTATCATATCCCCTTTTTTCCATTTCTGGTATCAATATTGAACCAATAGCAGAAACAGTTGCCGGAGAAGATCCAGATATTGCAGCAAAAAAAGTGCTTCCAAGAACAGTAACAAGCGCAAGCCCTCCAGCAAGTGCGCCAACAAGACTTTCTGCAAAATCAACTAATCGTTTTGAAATACCTCCAGCACCCATCAAATTGCCTGAGTACATAAAAAAAGGGACTGCCATGAGAGGAAAGGACTCTAAGCCACTTACTGCTTTTTGAGCAATTATTGCCAGGGGCAAATCAGTGAATAAAACCATTGTTAGCCCAGTAGCCAATGCAGTTGCTATTGCTATTGGAAAACCGGAAAACATAAAAGCAAACAACATTGTTAATACAAAAGCTGCTTCCATCATTGCACCTCTCTCTCAGGTTCATTTATAGTTAATGTTCTTAAACGAGTTAAAATGACACTTGTAAGACCTATTGCCATACATGTTCCACCTAATATCACAGAAAGATAATTAAAGGCCATTGGAACATCCAGGGCTGGAGTTCTTCTATTAAACTCATAAGCCATTAGCACCATTTGCCAACCATATTTAACCAATAAAAGTGTAAATAAAAACCAAATTATATCAATTATTAGCATAAATATTTTTTTTGTTTTTTCATTAAGCAAATCAATAAGTATTAATATTCTTATATGCGTACCTTTCTTAACACCATTACTAGCTCCTATCCATGTTATCCACATAAAACATATTACAGAAAATTCTTCGCACCAAGTAAAAGAATTATTGAAAATATAGCGCATAATTACCTGAAGAAATATTACGCTTGTCATAATTATCATTAAATATGTCAAAAGAATATCTTCAATTTTATCAATGTACCAATTTAATTTTTCTAAAGTTTTAGTCAATCTAAAACCCTCCTTAACTTGGGCTTTGTCTTATTATCATGAAAGGATGGAATAATCCATCCTTTCATGATAATTATTAAAGTTGAACAATCTTACTTTTTACTATGTTTTTTAACGCTCTCAACTGATGTATTTATCAAATCTTTTCCAATTGTTGACTCAAATTCTTTGTAAACTTTCTGAGCTACCTTCTGGAACTCTGCTCTTTGCGCTGGCGTTAGATCATTAATTTTCATGCCGGCTTTGAGCATCTTCTCTCTTGCTTTTCCTTCTGCTGCATCAAAATATTCGTTCCATTTCTTTTCAAATACTTTTGAACCGTCCAAAACAACCTTTTGAAGATCTGAGGGTAGTGCCTCAAACCATTTTTCACTTACAACAGGAACAACAATACTAACCACATGGTTTGTGAGTGAATAATATTTTTGGACTGTTTCTAGACTTATGTCTGTCATTAGTAGTGCGGAATTTTCCTGAGCATCAACTACTCCCTGCTGAAGTGATGTATAGAGCTCAGAATAACTTATAGGAGTGGGGTTAGCTCCCAGTGCCTTAAAGGTGCCAATGTGAACTGGACTTTGCATTGTTCTTATTTTCATTCCCTTAAGATCTGCCGGCGTATAAATTGGCCTGATGTTATTGCTTATGCTCCTGTTGCCATTAGAAAAGTATCCAACTGGAATCATTTTAAGTTTTTTTATCATTGGTTCAATTTTTACACCTAGCTCACCATGAAGCACCTTTAATGCCGTGTCGAAATCTGGAAACATAAATGGCAGCTCGGTAACTCCCAGACGCTTGTCAAAAGCTGTCAAATCTGAAATAGTGGGATATGTCATCTGAATTATACCCATTTGAACAGCTTCCATACATTCGTTGATGTTTCCTAATTGACCATCCATATATCTTTGTACTTCGATTCGTCCTTTTGAATTCTTCTCAACGTACTCCTTGAAGTCAAAAAATGCCTTCTGAGGGGGGAATTCATTCGATTGCAAAGAAGCAGACTTAATTATATATTCCGCAGCCAACGCCTGACCTGAAAAAACAAAAAATGCAACAAATATCAAAGCGAACTTAAGACTCTTCATAATACTACATCTCCTCATCTTATAAATTTTTCATGAAACACCAGAGTCTATCAATTAAGTTTCATATAATTGAATTTTGAAATCACAACCAAACTCATAAATGAATCCTCTGATGTATTCATTAATTAGTGCTATTCTAATACGCCCTTTTATTTACGTCAAGTTACATTCATTAATTAAACTAAAATATTGACAAATAGCTGGGGGTAATTTTTTGACAATTTTTGCCTATAGGTTGGATAAGTTATGATTTGAAAGCCCTATATGTAAGAATAGATGTCGTGTTTAGAAGTCGACAGCACAAGTCTCTTCAGGTATAAAGATACTATGAACCCTAAAGAGTGGGGAAACAGAAAATGGGATACCCGGAAGAACTACGAGATGAAATTCTTGAAAGAGTGCTATCTAAGAGTAATCCTCAAGTTGGTAAATTGGCGAAAGAATTTGGCATCAGCAGAGCAACGATATTCAACTGGAAAAAAAGGCTGGTTTGTTAGGTGGATGCGGTCGGAAGCCAGAAAAACAATCATCTTTGGAACAAAGATTCAGCATCAAAGAAAAGCTGTACATGACAAAAGAGCCCTAGCAACTTCAATTCTTTCCCTAAAACAAATATAATCTTGGAAATATTGGGGATACTTCTACTACCAACGGTTATAGCTATTTTTTTATTGTTTAAATTTGGCAAGCATGAATAAAATTTATGTATTTCATTGTGCACACAAAGTTCTACACTTCAGACAAAACGATTGGGAAATTCTTGTTCACTTTCCCGCATTTTAGGCAAGAGATTAAAACCTTACCTATTTCTAGGGTGATTTTAATACCTCCAATACCTATGTAAATAGCAATTCTTATAAAAGTAAACCAGAAGTACTTTATATTATTATTTTCAATAAAAAATCAAAATTATTACATTGGCAAAATAAGAAGTTTTGAAAATGTGGTAAAAACATGTGACCTCATGATACTTCTAGCATCATCCGCGTTTCTCCTTCTGATTGCATCGACTAAAGAAACATGTTGCTTAGGGGTTTCATGCTCTATTGCTATTTCTGTTGGTTTATAAAAACCATCAAAGAAGAATACATAAACATTCGACCGCCAAAAAATATTATGTACCCATTTTTCAATATATGGATTATGGCTGAAGCGTGCTATTGAAAGATGTAAATCTTCGTTAATTTGAGCCCACTCTATCTTGTCATTACTTTCAAATGCTGCTTTATCTCTAGCAATAATATTCTCCAAAATTGATATTTCTTTTTCCGTAGCATATTCTGCCGCAAGTGCAGCAGCTTCTCCTTCAGCAAATTCTCTAGCTTTAAAAACAAGTTGAGCATCTTTAGGCGTTGGGATAGGTACATAACATCCCTTTTTAGGAATTTTATTTAAGAATCCTTCTGAAACCAATCTACTTAGAGCTCTACTTACCGGAGTTCTACTCATTTTTAGTTTAGGTGCTAAATCTAATTCCAGTAGAAATTCTCCGGGAGCGTAAACGCCAGATAAAATCTCATTAATAATCAATCGATATGCTCTGTCTTCTGAATTCTCCATAGTAACACCTCAATTTAGCTATAAATTTCATTATACTAAAAAATATAAGACTTAATTTTTAACAATGCATATATTAACACATACATTGATGCTTGCACAAATTTTCTTCAGAATACTATTTAAAAATGACCCTGGCTATTCCGTTTACCGCGAACTTTCCGGCTGGATCGAAGCTGAACTTGCATCATTAGCTTCTCAAAACGACAAAAGATCTCTCGAAAACGTCTCGACAAAAGGCGGTGTCTCAGAGGCGATGGTTACCAGCCTTATTAACGAAGGATCCTTCCTCCCCGCAGTAGAAAGGGGCATAGAACGCTGTGCCGAGTTGAGGTCGGAGCTATGTAAAAGCCTTGCAGTGAAGGCGGCTTAGATCTTATGTTTGCATGCCGGATAATTCAAATATATATAGGTTGCGATGAAATCAATGCCGCCTGATTATTGCAAAAGGCAAGCCTGATATTAAAAATGAAAAATATCTCCAAGTACTATTGAATAGGTATGTTTAAAGGATATATTAAATTTACTTATCTCATCCTGCTAACTTTGATTTTGTATGCGGAGCCGATTTTTTCTATCAGCTCGATTTGGATATTGTTGGCGTTATCGACGAACTTTGGTTTGTTGGGGAGGCTGAATGCTGCGCCCTTAAGCCAGGGTACTTTGGGATCTGCATCCATGAGCTTCACGGGGGCTCTGCCATGTCTGCATTCAGCGACCTTGTCGTTGGCATACATTATAAGAACGCCCTCTCCCGGCAGTTGACTGTCATAGCTGCCGATTTTTTGCCTGTTTTCTATCAGGTAACATGTTTCGTCTGTCAAAGGGATCTTCACTGCCAGGACATCTGAGGAACCGTCTTCAAGCGGGGCAAGAACTATCTCCGGAGACATATCTGGATCTGCCTCAAAGATCTTATCAGTGCCCAGCCATCCAAGCCTGATCTTTGTCCAGGAAGAGATGCCAGGCGGCGGTGAACCGGGAGATATCATGTGACAGGACATGGGATCCCAATAACCCAAGTTTATCAGGGCATTTTCCCATCCCTTATCACGTGTGGGATGTTTTTGCTGAATATCGTGGTCGTATAGACAGGGAACTACTCTTTTCCCGTCCCTCACACCGCCCCAGACATGCGCACAGTCGTGGAACAAAGTGCCGAGGTGCGCCTGTGATGTAAAAATAGCAACTCCCCCCGGCAACGACTGACCATCCTTGGCAATAAACCGAACATCCTGGCTCCAGCCCAGCATTCCAGGATACCCGCAAAGCCCTATCATTCCATATTCCCTAAATCTGGCCCCCATGAAAATGACCATGAAGGAATACTTTGAAAAATCATGCTTTTCCGAGGCCTCATTGATAGAGTCCTGGATCAGCCTTGTAACCCTGGATTTGTCGACCTTAAGGTTGGCAGGTGATATCGAATATTCGGATATGGGAAGGGGAAGTTCGATCCATTCTGTAAAGTCGACCATCACCGAAGCCTTTCCGTAAGACATTTCTCCGACATAGTGGTCCAGTCTCTGGAAACGTCTGATTATTTCATCCATGTTTATTTTCGGTTTCACGTCTGGAAACCTTGCCAGTATAACAAGGCCTCGCTTAATGTCCGTACGCAGCACCGGCTTTTCCTGGGCATCACATGGAGCCGGTCCGGGTGTAATAAGAAGTCCTGCTAAAACAATTGCAAAGATAAAAACGACTATCTTATCTATCGGCTTTCTCATCTGACCGTCCCTCTTCTCCATCAGTTCTGTTGCTGGAAATTTGCTGCCGGTTGTCCGGGCACAAGCTTAACGATCCAGAAGGCAGCTCTTTCTGCCTCTCCTGTAATTCATTATTGCATATCAGATGCAAAATGTATCATCTGCTTGTACTTTCGTTCATGGTTGTAGTGCACCTTACAGCCTTAAGTTCCTGTTTTAACTGCAGCATATAAAGAGCTATGTGCAGCGACACTTAAACTATTCTGGCAGTAAAGGGTGACTGTGCCCTTCATCAAAGAAACAATGCAACATAAAATCAACCTAGGACAAACAGCACCCATTGTGATATTCTGCTGCTGTTGCGTACTCAGCGGCGGGAGGCGATCAATTGCCAAACAGCAGTAATGATCTGAAGAAATTCTCGAAACGTCTGGCCGGACTCATCTTTGGCCTTTTTCTGTACGCGCTTGGAATAGCATTTACAATTCAGGCAAATCTTGGCTATGCACCCTGGGATGTCTTCCATCAGGGCATTTCCAATATTGCGGGGATCTCTATAGGCAACGCGAGCATCGTTCTGGGCCTTGTCATATGCGTGGCATTATACTTACTTCGAGAAAGCCTTGGATTGGGAACGCTGCTCAACATGGTCGTCATAGGAGTCATCCTTGACCTTATACTGGAATCGAAACTCATACCCTTGATGGATGGCCCCATCTCCGGAACCTTGATTATGATCCTTGGCCTTTTCGTTATCTCATTAGCCACCTTTTTTTACATGAGATCCGGTTTCGGATCGGGTCCCCGAGACGGACTTATGGTAGCTTTAGAAAGAAGGTCCGGGCTCTCTGTAGGCATTTGCAGAGCAGCCATCGAATCACTGGCAGTGTTGCTGGGATGGTTGATGGGAGGACCTGTAGGGTTTGGCACACTGATCGCGGCCTTTGGCACCGGCGTCTGTATACAGATAACCTTCGTACTTTTGGGATTCAATTCTACTGAAGTAAAACACGAAAACCTTGGAGAGACAGCCCGGTTTCTTTTAAAATCAGCAGTTTAACCATTTATCCTACAATATACTGCTCACTGCCTCCATTTCTTCTGAAGCATAAACATACGGCCCGGCTTCCGTCGAGAATGCCGTATCATCTGCTAAAAGCATCAAAAAAATAATTTAGCAATATGTACAAACTATCGACATCCTTGTGATATATAATCTGTTAAAGCATCCACTGATGGAAGAGGTGTTATGTCATGCGTAAGTTTTTTGCTGTTTTTTTACTGTTGCTTTGCTTCTCTTCCGAAGCCTCTGCGAATGCTAGCGTGGTTATCAATGGCGCTGGCCCCAAGGCTGTCCTAGACTATATCGTGGGAACATGGGCACAAAGTCAGCTAAATTTTAGGATAGAGTCAGCAAATGAGTATGGTATGACAATAGTCGTGACAAGGGAACAGACTCAGCTTTTCAATACGAACACCTTGATCAACAGAAAAAACTACACCGCTGTCTCAAACGGAAATGACGTAATATTGTCCCTTAACGAAACTTTTTCCTCCATGCAGTCCGGAGGTCTAAAAAATCAGCCCATAGGGACTGATGGGGAGTTATACCAGCTCCACGGAATAAAGGAATATTTCAACGGAAGATATTACTACGGATTCACAACGGGGCAAAAAGCCAAAGGTGGCTACTCTGTAACTGAAGTTATCGATGGCGGACCTGCTATGGAGTCAGGAATAAAACCGGGCGATATTTTGATCGAAGTAAACGGCATAAAGGTCGGAGGCAAGGACCAGAAGTACGAATTTGGTCTGATCCCCGACAGATTTGATACTGGGCCAACAAAATTTTTGATCATCCAGGACGGACAGCAAAAGGAATTCATCCTCACACCCAAATTTAGCCCCGGCAAAAACAAAACCAACACTGAGCCTGTTGATACAGAAAAAAATCATTCGCTGAGCAGCCGGACATACCCGACAAAACGCACTTACTCTAACGGCAATGTCTATGAAGGATTCGTAGTAAACGGCAAAGCTGAAGGGAAAGGCAAATTCACCTGGACAAACGGAGACACCTACGAAGGCAATTTTTCCAATAACGAAATGAACGGCAAGGGAATACTTACCTATGCGAACGGTGACCGCTACGAAGGAGATTTCGTCAACGGGAAATGCCAGGGCTCCGGCATATTGGTTTTTGCAAACGGAGACAGGTATGAGGGTCAGTTTTCAGACAACAAAATGCATGGTTCCGGCGTTTTCATAAGCGCGAACGGGGAACGCAAAGAGGGAACCTTCGCTAACGGGGAATTCATCGGCAAAGAGTGACATAGATCAATTTTTTACTGCATAAAAAAGAACCTCCGGAGAGGCAGCTTCTTTGTGTCTGTCCGGAGGTTTTTTAAGGGAGAAAAGTGCTCAATAAATTTTGATTATTTCAAATCCATGTTTCTTTAATTCTTTCTGGATCAGATGGACATGGTCATGTCCATTCGTTTCCACGGTTATCTCAAGCTGGACAAGTTTAAACCTATCCATGACCTTTGACTGGTTATGCTCCAGCTTGATGACGTTTGCCCGCAGATCTGCCAGGATTTTTGCGACATTCAACAACTCCCCTGGTTTATCGGGCAGATTGACAGTAAAGCAGAATTGCCTTCCACGCGAAACAAGCGCCCGATTGATGATGGCAGAAATGGTCGAAATATCCATATTGCCGCCGCTGATCACACAGACCACATTTTTGTTTTCCGGGGCAAGTTTTCTCAGGCCGGCCACAGAGAGCGCCCCTGCCCCTTCGGTGATCATCTTGTGCTTCTCCATCAACAGCAATATTGCCTCTAGAATGTCCGAATCGGACACGGTGACTACTTCATCCACAAAATCTTTTATCACTTCAAAAGTCAGATCCCCCGGCTTTTTTACCGCGACTCCGTCCGCCATTGTGTCGACCTTTTTCAGCTCTGTGACCTTATTTTCATCCAGGGATCTGGCGATGCAGCAGGCCCCTTCCGGCTCTACCCCGATTATTTTTATGCTTGGCTTCAGCATCTTGGCAGCCATCGCGATACCGCTGATCAACCCGCCGCCGCCGATAGGGACAAGCATCATGTCGACTTCGTCAAGTTCTTTCAGCACCTCAAGGGCCACCGTGCCCTGTCCCAGCATTACGTCTATATCATCAAAAGGATGAACGAAAACATAACCGTTCTCCGCTTCCAGCTCACGCGCCTTCCGGCATGCGTCATCATAAGTGTCGCCGTGCAAGACCACCTGCACGCCAAATTTTTTTGTTGCTTCCACTTTGATGATCGGCGTGGTCTCGGGCATCACGATCGTGGCTTTCACGCCAAGCATTTGGGCGGCATAACCGACACCCTGTGCATGATTGCCCGCAGAGGCTGCTATTACCCCCCTGCTTTTTTCTTCCTCGCTGAGTTTGCTTATTTTGTAATACGCTCCGCGAATTTTGAACGAGCCTGTGACCTGAAAGTTTTCCGGTTTGAGAAAGACCCGGTTACCGTATTCTTTGCTGAAAAACGTGCTTTCGATCAACTCTGTCTTACGTAATATCGGCTCAAGCGTTTTTTGTGCAAGGCAGATGTCATCGTGAGACACACTGAAGTCTGCCAACTGAAATATATTCTTATGATCCGGCATGTTGCTTCTACCATCCTTGGTGTGACAAATTTTCATATCATAATGTATCCTGCAATTTTTCTCCTAGTTCTTGAAACTGTGTACCGGGGCGGGAATGCGGCCACCGCGCCTGATGAAATCTGCACAGCTGAACTGATTTACTGGCATGATCGGGGCATAACCAAGAAGACCCCCGAAAGTCACTGTTTCTCCGACCTTTTTGCCATAAACGGGGATCAGCCTCACGGCTGTGGTTTTGTTGTTTATCATCCCGATCGCCATCTCATCTGCGATTATCCCGGATATCGTGTCGGGAGAAGTGTCTCCCGGTATTGCTATCATGTCCAGACCAACGGAGCAGACACAGGTCATCGCCTCAAGTTTTTCAAGTGTCAGGGCTCCGGCCTCGACTGCCTCTATCATTCCATGGTCCTCGCTGACAGGGATAAATGCGCCGCTCAGTCCGCCGACATAGGAAGAGGCCATTATGCCTCCCTTTTTAACGTTGTCGTTAAGCATGGCAAGCGCAGCTGTCGTTCCCGGAGCTCCTGCATGTTCGAGCCCCATCATCTGGAAAATTTCAGCAACGCTGTCACCTACGGCAGGAGTTGGCGCAAGAGAAAGGTCGATGATCCCAAAGGGGACTCCCAAACGTGAGGCGGCTTCCTTCGCAACAAGCTGGCCGACCCTGGTTATCTTAAATGCAGTCCTTTTGATCGTCTCGCAAAGTGTTTCAAAGTCTTCTTCATATACTGACTCCAGAGCTCTCTTTATGACTCCCGGGCCGCTGATACCGACATTTATTGCGCAATCCGTCTCTCCTACCCCGTGGAAGGCCCCTGCCATAAAGGGGTTGTCTTCAACGGCGTTGCAGAAGACCACGAACTTCGCGCAACCAAGCGAATCCATGTCTCTTGTAAGATAGGCCGTGTCCTTTATTACCTCACCCATCTTAGCTACAGCATCCATATTTATTCCTGAGCGTGTTGAAGCCAGGTTTATCGACGAACATACCCGTTCTGTAACGCTTAAGGCTTCCGGCACGGAGTCTATGAGCATCCTGTCTGCCTCTGTCATACCCTTGTGAACAAGTGCGCTGAATCCTCCTATGAAGTTAACTCCGACTTCTTTTGCAGCGTTATCGAGAGTTTTTGCGATCTCAACATAGTTGGACGTTTTACAGGCCGCCGCTGCAATGGCAACAGGCGTTATCGAGATACGCTTATTTACGACAGGCACACCGAACTCGCGGGAAATATCTTCCCCCACTTTTACCAGGTTTTTAGCCTTGGCAGTTATCTTGTCATAGATCTTCTCACAAAACTTCTTTTCGTCAGGGTCTGCGCAGTCGAGAATGTTGATGCCCATGGTTATCGTTCGGACATCAAGGTTCTCCTCTTCTATCATCGCTGTAGTTTGACGTGCTTCAGAAATAGTTATCATAATAGTCTGCTATATCCTGTGCATGCTTTCGAAGATCTCTTCCCTCTGGAACTTTATGATGACGCCGATCTCTTCGCCGAGCTTTTCAAGGCCGCAGGCGAGTTCGCTGAGTTCACAGGTAGTGTTCGTTATATCAACTATCATGATCATGTTGAAAAACCCTTCGACGATCGTCTGTGATATCTCAAGCACGTTGACATCCTTATCCGCCAGATAAACGCATGTTTTCGCTATAATGCCGACTTTGTCCTTGCCAAGAACTGTGATTATGGCCTTCATAAAGATCCCTCCAATGTGGTATTTGTCCCAAATATAAACCTTAAGATAAAGCAATATTTGCATTTATCGTCAGGGAATTATCCAAACCGTAATGGGAAACAATTCTACAGCATTTCCGGCTTTGTAGAAACATATTTGGGAAATTTTATTTTAAGTCTTGGAATGAAAATATTAAGGTATATAATGAGGATCGTACTATTGACCTCATTATTGCACTAAAAAACCTTAAGACCGGAACTCATAATACACTTTTTTCTTTTCAATACATTGCGACTAGTGCTTTGAACTGATACCCGTTTTCATAAACCATGAAGGTTGAGGTCAAATTGATGCTGAAGACAGGATTATATGAACAGATTATCGGTCAGGCTCTTGGAGCGGCACTGGAAGCATCAAAAGATGAATACATTGCTGATACTGAAAAAATCGACAAAGAAGAGGCTTCTTTGGTGTTGGCCAATTACACATCAGAAATCATTAAAAAAAGTCTGGATCATTTAAAAGACAGCCATAAGAGCGTAGGTGAACAGATCACATTCATAAACAAATTGATCTCTAACATCATCGAGGAGACAGGCAATAATGACTTCAGCAAAATGTCAGTAGACGAAAGGGCAGAACAGCTACTTGCCCTTGTTGAAAACAAAAACAGACTCCCACAGAACACTGCTAAAACCGATCTCCCCCGACCTGTCACTTCGATCGCTTTCAGCTCCCTCTTTACAGGAGCAAAAAATGAACCGGATCTTTCTTCAGAATTTATTAAAGAAATTGCATCTTCAGACAGGATAGACATCCTTGTCTCTTTCATCAGATGGAGCGGGCTCCGCCTGATCATAAACGAACTCAAAGATTTCACAATAAACGGAGGAAAACTCCGTGTAATAACCACATCTTACATGGGAGCTACAGATCTGAAGGCCGTAGTAGAACTCAGCAAACTTCCGAATACTGAAATTAAGATCTCTTACGACACAAAGCGAACACGTCTCCATGCGAAGACATACATTTTTCTTAGGGAGACCGGTTTTACAACAGCCTATGTCGGATCTTCAAACCTTTCAAACGCTGCCATGTCAAGCGGCCTCGAGTGGAACGTAAAAGTTGCAAAAAAGGACATGCCAGAGACTATAGATAAGATCAACGCAACTTTTGAGTCCTACTGGAATTCAAATGAGTTTGAAATGTACTCTGAAAGCGACAGAAATAAGCTTGCTGCCTCTCTGAAATCCGAAAGGATGTCCGGCAGCGCATTTGACGGACAATACTATTTTGATATCTCTCCATACCCCTTTCAGCAGGAGATATTGAAGCAGCTTGAAGCAGAAAGGACTATCAAGGATCACTATAGAAACCTGGTCGTTGCCGCGACAGGAACGGGAAAGACTGTCATATCTGCCTTCGATTACAGGGATTTCTGCAGAAACAGGCCCGGTGAGAAGAGTCGGCTGCTTTTTGTGGCCCACAGGGAGGAGATATTAAAACAGAGCGTTGCGTGTTTCAGAGGCATATTAAGAGAACCAAATTTTGGGGAACTTTTTGTGGGCAGCTACAGGCCGGAGAACCCAGATTACCTGTTTATGTCTATACAGACCTTCAATTCTCAGAATTTCACTTCATCAACAGAACCTGACTATTATGACTACATAATAGTTGACGAATTTCATCACGCAGCTGCCGACTCATACCAGATACTACTCTCTTATTACAAACCAAAGATCCTCCTCGGGTTAACTGCCACCCCGGAAAGGATGGATGGCAAATCTGTATTAACATACTTTAACGACAGAATTGCAGCGGAAATAAGATTGCCGGAAGCTATAGAAAGAAAGCTGCTGTCCCCGTTCCAATACTTTGGAATAACAGACTATGCCGACTTAAGCGGACTTAAATGGACAAGTGGACGTTATGATACTCGCGAGCTCACAAACCTCTTTACAATAGACAGGGCAGTTGCAGACAAAAGAGCTGCGATGACAATAGAGTCGATAATTAAGTACGTGACTGACCTCGATAAGGTCAAGGCTCTTGGATTCTGTGTATCTGTGGAGCATGCAGAGTACATGTCCAGATTTTTCAACAAAAAAGGGCTCCCTTCTATCTGTCTGACTTCAAAGACGCCCGATGATGAGAGAAATGCGGCTAAACAGCTACTGACAAAGGGAAAGATCCAGTACATTTTTGTAGTAGACCTATACAACGAAGGCGTGGATATTCCGGAAGTTAACACTGTACTTTTCCTTCGTCCCACCGAAAGCCTCACAGTATTCCTTCAGCAGCTTGGACGTGGACTTCGCCTCGCTGAAGACAAGGAATGCCTTACTGTTCTGGACTTTATTGGACAGGCACACAAAAAATACAATTTCGAAGACAAATTCAAAGCTCTTCTTGCAAACACATCAAGAAGCATAGAAAAAGAAATAAAGGACGGCTTCATTTCTGTCCCTAAAGGCTGTTACATTCAACTTGAACGAATGGCGGCAAAATATATTTTGAATAACATCCGCAAATCCTTTGACACAACAGCCGGACTTGTTTCCAGAATAGAAACTTTTGTTGAAGACAGTGGCCTGTCGCTGACATTGGAAAATTTCACAAACTACTATCATCTGGATGTAAGAAATATCTACAAACGCGGAACATTCTCAAAACTCTGTGTTTTTGCCGGGGCAAAAGATGACTTCAGTGAACCCCTGGAAAAAATCATGGAAAATGCATTTCTGCGCTTGTCTTACATAAATTCGAGGAGATGGCTGCGGTTCCTCCTTAACCTATTCAAAAGCGGGGGAAAGATCAACTTTAAAGAGATGGTTCCTGAGGAAAGGCGCATGCTTAATATGTTCACATATTCTGTCTGGGAGAAAGCTTATCCTGAATTAATTTTTGATCTCGTCACTGAATTGAAATCTTCTCCTACGATGCTGGCAGAGCTTATCGAACTATTGGAATACAACTACAGTAAGATCGACTTTATCGACAAGAAAATCGATCTAGACTTTGATTGCCCTCTTTACCTGCACTGTACCTATACCAGAGATCAGGTACTTTTTGCTATGGACCATATGGACCCCTCAAATGTACGGGAAGGTGTCAAATGGATCCAGGATAAACAGACTGATATCTTCTTTATTACATTGAATAAATCGGACAAAGATTATTCACCGTCAACTATGTACAAGGACTATTCAATAAATGAATCGCTCTTTCACTGGCAAAGCCAGAGTACTACCGGAAGCGACTCAAATACAGGACAAAGATACATAAACCACCGCTCACTTGGCAGCAAAATATTGCTTTTTGTAAGGGAGCATAAAAGAAATAGTTTTGGAACTGAACCATATACCTTCCTTGGCACAGCGAATTATGTATCCCATGATGGGAGCAAACCCATGAACATTATGTGGAAACTTGACGACCCGATCCCCGCCAAGTATCTGAAAAAGACTAACCAACTGGTGGCCGGATAGCATGATACGTGTGAGCGCAGCGATCATAAAAAACCAAGATAATGAAATACTGATCTGTCAGCGGGGACCTGGCGGGTCCTGCGAGTTTTTATGGGAATTTCCTGGAGGAAAAATAGAACCCGGCGAATCCCCGGAAGAATGCCTGGTCCGGGAATGCCGGGAAGAACTTGAAATTGATATTGAGGTCCGGGACCTATTCGAACAGACAACTCACTCATATCCGGAAAGGGATATAGAGTTTATGTTCTTCAGAGCATCATTAAAAAAAGGGATCCCTGTTCCCTCTGTCCATAAAAACATCAAATGGGTCTCACCGGACAAACTCGAAGAGCACGAATTCTGTCCGGCAGATGTTTTTATTGTCGAAAAGCTTGCCAAAGGAATATAAGAAACCTGCCTGATCACATCCCAATATCGTTGAAATACACCTGTACATAATCATGTGGAAGGATATTATCAGGGAGTAAAAAGTTATGCATCCAATATGGGAGGGGATAATTCTATGAAAAGAATGGTTTTTACAATTAAATCAGCCCTGATAATGATCGCGCTATTTTCAGCAATACTGACAACAGGGGCTCCTGCCTTTTCCGCGGAACAGGTGAAGGAACGGAAGACTATTACCGTACAGGGGTCATCAAGTGTTACTGCGGCGCCTACTATCGCATACGTCTGTATCGGGGTAACGACGTTCAACAAAAATGCGGGGGCAGCTCAGAGCGAAAATGCCGTAAAGATGGACAGGGTGCACAAAACCCTGGCTTCGCTGGGGATAAAGAAAGACAAGATAAAAACAGTTAACTATAACATCGCCCCGCGCTATGACTACAAAAACAATGTCGCCACCCTGGCAGGGTACAACGTGATGAACAGCATCAGCGTAACTGTGACTGATCTGAAGAAGGTCAGTGATGTCCTTGATATGACGGTAAAAGAGGGAGTCAACCAATCCAACTCGATAGCATTCGGAGTGACCGATGAGGAGAGAGACAAACTTTACCTTCAGGCCCTCTCACAGGCTGTTTCAAATGCAAAGGAAAAGGCAAACACAATAGCAACAGCTGCAGGGATTGCCATCTCAAGGCCGGCAAACATAATCGAGGGTTCTTCGGCACATTTCGTCCAGCCCAACTACAGGGCCATGGATATGGCGAAAATGGCATCGGAAGCTGCTCCTACCCCAATTTCTGAAGGGGAATTAATGATAGAAGCCAATGTGACTGTTATTTATGATTACTGATAAAGGCGGGCGGGGAATGCATCCGCCGGGATTCAATTGGAAATCGATTGCAAATCTATTGTTAGGAGCTGTGGCAAAATCTTGCCACGGGAGCCGGTTGGCAATCAGTTGCAAATCAATTGGGAATCGGTTGGTTAGGGTTTTGGAAACTTTCTTTTGCTTCGTCCAGGTATGCCTCTGAGCCGGGATCCATGGGTATTGGAGTTTGCTCTATGCAGTATGAAGCAAGATCAAAATAAAAACCTGGATCCCGGCTCAGGGACATACCGGGATAACGTGAGTGGGGCATATCGGGATAACGTGAGGGTGAGCACACTTGGACGACAGGAGTGAGGCGTGATGCTGCATCAGGCTTGGATTTCCATTATGTAGCATTGTGCGGGGCATCTTTAATATCAGGCACTCGCCTTCCACTCTTTGATCGCGTCAATGAAGGCGTCGCCATACTTCTCGAGTTTGACACTGCCCACTCCCGAGACCTCAAGAAAAGCCTCTCTGTCAGACGGCAGCATTTCGCACATCGCGGAAAGGGTTTTGTCAGAGAAGACAACATATGGGGGTACCCCCTCTGCAGTGGAAAGCTCTTTACGCAGTGTGCGAAGGGAATCAAAAAGCTCTTCATTTACACTCTCTGCTTGTTTGCGCTTTCGGATAGAAAGAGGCTTTTCAGAGCTTTCTTCGTGCTTTCGCATCATAAGCTTTGTGTCGCTTTTCAGAAACTGTGTTGTCCTGCAGGTAAAAGAAAGTACGGGGAATTCTCCATCTTCTATTTGCAGGAAGCCTTCAGCGGTCAGGAAGTTTATCATATTTCGTATGGTTTCAGCTTTATATCCTTTCATGATCCCCCAAGTGGAGATACTGTCAAAACCGAGGGACCTTATCTGGGCCTTCTGTGAACCTCGCAGCACATCTGTCACGATCGTGCTTCCAAACTTTCTTTCGCCTGTATGTTCGGCCATACGGTAAACAGAGGATATTATCTTTTTTGCCTCTGTAGTTATTTCGACAAGGTCTGTCTGCGATGTGCAGCTGCCGCAAGAACCGCAGGTTTCCGGAACATCCTCTTCACCGAAATAGTTCAATATCCATGATCTCAGGCAGCCCGACGTATGACAATAGTCGACCATACCGCGAAGTTTAAGGTATGCTGATTTTTTTGTCCCGACATCCTCGCTAAGCGATATAAAGTACCGCCCGGTCATTATGTCCTTTTCTCCGAAGAGCAGGATACAGTCCGCAGGCAAACCGTCGCGTCCTGCACGCCCGGCCTCCTGATAATATGCATCCATCGTCGCAGGCATGTTGTAATGGATCACATAGCGTACATTCGATTTGTCGATACCCATTCCGAAAGCATTCGTGGCAACTATGACCCCGACCTTGTCATATATGAAAGCTTCCTGGCTCTGAAGCCGTTCTTCACTGTCCAGGCCGGCATGATAACGTACTGCGCTTATGCCGCTTCGGCATATTTTATCGCGTACCAATTCAACTTCCTTACGCGTTGAACAGTAGACTATACCGGAGACATTTGGAAATTTTTTAACATAATCCAGCAGGTATTTTGTCTTGTCCGCCGGACGTTCTACCTGAAAAAAGAGGTTCTCGCGATCAAATCCCGTAGTAACAGAGAAGGGAGACCTAAGCTCAAGCTGTCGGATGATATCTTCACGAACCTCCGGAGTTGCAGTCGCAGTGAACGCCGCTACAACAGGACGCTGTCGCAGCGAAGCAATAGCCGGTGCGATGTTCAGATAGGAGGGGCGGAAGTCATGTCCCCATTGGGAGACGCAGTGTGCCTCGTCAACTACTATCAGGGCAATGTCCAGTGAATGGAGAAATTCTATAAAGCCATTATTATCAAGACGCTCTGGAGCTATATAAAGCAGTTTTATCCTACCGCTGCTCACAAGGCGAAATATTGAGGCCACTTCGTCCCATGTCATTGAACTGTTTATCGAAGCAGCCTGTACGCCACTTTGACGAAGGGCGTCGACCTGATCCTTCATAAGGGAGATAAGCGGGGATATTATTATGGAAACCCCTTCGTTCAAAACTGCAGGGATCTGGTAACAGAGGGATTTTCCTGCACCTGTCGGCATTATCGCCAATGCGTCATTGCCCTTTAGGATGTTGTCAATGATCTCCTCCTGCCCTCGTCGGAAGGAGGTATAACCGAAAATATTTATAAGCATATCAATAGGCTGTGGCAAAACAAACATTCCTTTATGATCATTTGAACAATGAGTATAGCACTTAAAAGGCAGCCGTCCGGGGATCCGGCACATTTACCTTTTTATGCTGTTCATTCTTCAGCAACTATCAGGAGCTATTGCTTGCTTTTAACATAAAAGAGTCATTTTAAGGCAACAGTAGTATAATTAGACGATAAAAAGAAACCATCCGGAAGTTCGGTTTAATTTTTATAAAACAATCCCTCTGTTCGATCTGTTGAAATTGCGCCTTATAGGCTCAATATATTTCGAGATAGTCTTATTTCAGCAAATCCTGTGGGGCAATAGAAACTCTGCAAAAAAATATTATCAAAAAAGCTGTTGGGATCCTCTTGATGACTAAAGTTCAAACTACTCTTGGTACTGCAAATTAAAACTTCCAAAAACCATTTAAAAATAATAACAATTTTAACTTATAGCAACCAGGTCCTTTTTTAAAAATTTATTCTGCCAGTTTATCGCAAAGGAGGTCATATCATCCGGTAGATGATTATTGGTGATCATAATGTTGTCATTATCAAAATACGGCCTTAGAAATACCTTTTTTCTTCTATTGAAAAGGAGACTAACAATAATTTATTGGAGGGATCAACATGTCTTTCAAAAAAGAAAACGGACTTAAGGGCAGCAAAGACCTTACGAAGATGCGCACTCCACACACATACGCAATTATCTTTTTTGTAGTGCTTTTCTGCTGGATCCTGACGTTCATCGTTCCGGCAGGCAGGTTCAGCGTTCATGACATTGAGTACAAGGGAGCAGCCGGCGAGACAAAGACTCGAACTGTCCTGATGCCGGAGACATTCAGGTACAGTTATGACCTGAATGCTCAAAACCTGTCTTCGGAGCTGACAAAGCTCTCTGATAACGCAGATGCAGCGAAAGAGGCAGGTGTTGACCAGGGAGCGCTCCAGGAGTTTGTCAAGACGGACTCAACAAAATGGAGTCAGTCTGACCTGGATGACCTTGGACTGACTGATGACATACTCTACAAAATGTACGGGGAATCGATCTATGACACCAACAATAAATTGCACAATACAGCAAAGATCTGGGGTACAGATGATTTTTACGGATTCGGCTTCCTCAACTACATCTTTGAGGGACTTGTAACCGGAAGCAAGTACGGTTCTGCAGTCGGTATCGTCGCGCTTATCCTTGTGGTTGGCGGAGCTTTTGGGATCATAATGAAGACAGGTGCCGTCGAATCCGGCATCTATGCCTTCATAAGGAAGACAAAAGGGCTTGAAAAACTTGCCCTGCCTCTCTTGTTCTTCCTATTTTCACTTGGCGGTGCCACCTTTGGCATGTCTGAGGAAGTTATTCCGTTTGCAATGATAATGGTACCCTTTGTAATAGCGCTCGGGTATGACTCGATCGTTGCCGTAACTGTGACCTTTGTTGCATCGCAGGTCGGCAACGCCACCTCATGGATGAGTCCCTTCAGTGTCGCCATCGCTCAGGGGATAGCAGATATTCCGGTACTTTCCGGAGCAACCTTCAGGCTTGCGCTCTGGTGCATAGTAACTGCGCTTTCTGCAGGTTACATGATGCTCTATGCAGAAAAGATCAGGAAAAACCCACAGCTCTCCGTCGTTTACAACTCTGACAGCTATTTCAGAAACAAGATCGAAAACACAACAGAAGAGGAAATGCGCTTCACACTCGGGCACAAGTTGATATTGCTTGAAATGCTGGCTGTACTGATCTGGATAATCTGGGGCGTTACACAAAAGGAATACTACATTCCGGAGATCGCTTCTCAATTCTTTGTGATGGGTCTTGCTGCGGGTATAACGGCGGTCATCTTCAAACTAAATAACATGGGTATAAATGAAATGGCCTCCTCTTTCCAAAGCGGCGTCGCCGACCTTGCCGGAACTGCAGTTGTAGTCGGAATGGCAAAGGGGATACTGCTTGTCCTGGGCGGCGCTGATGCAACCGTCGCGTCTGCACTTAATACGATACTCTACAGCATCGGCAACATGCTTCAGGGAGTCCCTGCCATTATTACAGCATGGTGCATGTACATATTCCAGAGTCTCTTCAACCTCGTGGTCACATCCAACTCAGGACAGGCAGCCCTTACAATGCCTATCATGGCTCCGCTTTCAGACGTTGTAGGCGTATCGAGACAGATAGCGGTACTGGCCTATCAGATGGGCGCCGGTTTTGTCGATGCTTTCACACCTGTTTCGGCAAGCCTTATTGGGGTGCTCGGAGTTGCGCGCATTGACTGGTCGACCTGGGCAAAATTCCAGATAAAGATGCAGGGATTCTTTTTCCTGATGGGTACTATTGCTATCATCGTAGCAATATCCATCAATTTCCAATAGTCGAAGACAAAATAGGATGAAGGGGGTGAAGATCAAAATGATCACCATAATACGAAATGCAGATGTCTACGCTCCGGAACATTTGGGCAAAAAGGACGTCCTGCTGCTTGGCAATAAGATTGCGGCGGTAGACGATCACATTTCTTTCGACATCAAAAGCAAGGTAGAAGTAACAGAGATCGATGCGGAAGGGAAAGCATTGGTCCCGGGGTTCATAGACTCACATGTCCATATCCAGGGTGGAGGCGGTGAGGGCGGATTTTCCACAAGGACGCCCGAAGCGACATTGACAGATATAACCACTGCGGGTGTAACGACCGTTGTAGGCTGTCTGGGAACAGACGGCACAGCAAGAGACATGGTCTCTCTCCTTGCAAAAGCAAGGGGCCTTGATGAAGAAGGCATCACCACATACATATACACCGGATCATACAGGCTTCCGGTAAAAACGATAACCGGAGAGATAATGAAGGATATCATGGTAATCGATAAGGTCATCGGGATCGGAGAGATCGCGATATCAGACCATCGTTCCTCGCAGCCTGCCTTCGAAGAGTTCGTGAGGGCTGTCTCTGATGCGCGAGTAGGGGGAATGCTTTCAGGAAAAGCCGGGATAATAAACGTCCATCTTGGCGACGGCAAAAGAAAGATTGATCTGATAAAAAGAGCTGTCAAAGAGACGGAGATCCCCCTTGCCCAGTTCCTGCCTACTCACATCAACAGAAATCAGGAACTTTTTGAAGAGTGCGTAAAGTATGCCAAAGAGGGGGGCTACATCGATTTCACAGGAAGCGACGATCCTGACTTCTGGGAAAAAACTGACGGGGAAGTCCGTTTCAGCAAAGGACTCCGCAGACTTTTGGATGAAGGAGTCTGCCTTGATAATTTCACTATCTCCTCGGATGGACAGGGCAGCCTTCCAATATTCAACGAGAAAAAGGAGTATGTTGGCCTGGGCGTAGGCAAGTCGCACTGTCTTATCAAAGCAATAAAAGAGTGCGTTTTCCGAGAGAATATCCCCCTAGAAACAGCGATAAGGGCACTGTCCTCCAACCCTGCCAAGATCCTTAAACTTAAGACAAAAGGAAAGATCATGGCCGGCATGGATGCAGACCTCTGCATCCTGGACAGGAATATCGACGTTGACACAGTGATCGCAAAAGGCAGGATCATGGTACGTGGAAAGAAACCGGTGGTGTTTGGTACTTTTGAACAAAGCATCTAACTGGGTGCTGCGTGAATCAGTAGCTGGTAGACTGACGTTTGATCCATATAAAGCCATTAGGGGGGAACTGCATTTATGAAATTTACTGGGTAAAATTCTCCACCCTATGTCTGGGGATTTTAGGCTTGCAAAAACGCTTCCGCTTCCTTCAGATTTCACCTCAAGGTTGACACCTTTGTCTTCGGCTAACAGTTCTCACAGCAAAGTCTGTAACGGTTTTTCAGCGTCTAACCTACGCACATGTTGGGCAGACTAAAAAACGATGGCGGTGAATAAATCCTCGCCATCGTATCACATAACATAACTACTTGATTCCCATATATTGCTTCAATAAATTGCCCAAATTCGAACTCGACAATTGTTATATTGATGCTGACCTAGGTCCTCAATCTTAATAAAATCAACTATTTGCTCGCTATTACCTCAGCAATACTTTCTTCAAGAATTTTAAACCCAATATTCAATTGTTCTTCCGTAATTACAAGTGGGGCAAGTAATCTTACAACATTTGCCCTAACACCGCACGTTACAAGCAAGAGACCTTTCTCAGCACACTTGGCTGAAATTGGTGCAACAGACATTGGTTCCTTTGTTTTACGGTCTTTGACAAATTCCAGCCCTCGCATGCTTCCTTTACCTCTAATATCTCCGATACAATCAAATTTGGACATAAGCTCCTTACTCTTTTCTTCGATAATTAGTCCAAGTCTTTCTGATTTACCTGCATAATCATCCCTTTGCATTATCTCGAGAAGTTTAACACCAGCTGCTGCTGCAACAGGGTTACCACCAAATGTTCCGCCTATGCTATTCAAAGGAACTGAATCCATGATTTCAGACTTCCCAATAATTGCGCTAATAGGGATACCGCCGCCAAGAGACTTTGCAGATGTCATAATGTCTGGTCTAACAGGAAAATGCTCAAACGCAAACATCTTACCAGAGCGGCAAATCCCACTCTGAACTTCGTCTGCTATTAAAACAATACCGTATTCATCACAAACCTTACGCAGTTCTTTGACATACTCTATCGGTGGTACAACAAAACCACCTTCTCCTTGAATAGGTTCGAAAATTATTGCAGCAGTCTCTTCTGGAGCCAACTGCTCCAAGAAGAATATTCTAAGTCGTTTTGCACAATGCAGGTCACAAGTATTTCTTTCCAATCCATATGGGCAGCGATAACAATATGGATATTCAATACGATGGATTCCAGGAGCCATAGGTCCAAAACCTACTTTATATGGCTTAGGCTTACTTGTAAGAGACATGCCCATTAGTGTTCTGCCATGAAAAGCCCCGGTATAGGCAATAATTTCTGTCCGTTTTGTGTAGTATCTTGCAATCTTTACAGTGTTTTCGACAGCTTCAGCACCGCAATTCAAAAAAAATGTTTTTGTATCTCCTTGAATTGGGTTTATCTTATTTAGAATCTCGGCTAAACGAAGATATGATTCATATGGGACTATGTTGATATTTGAATGCAAAAAATTATTTACCTGAGCATGTACTGCCTCAACAACTTCAGGGTGGCTGTATCCAATATTTAGTACTCCCATGCCACCAGCAAAGTCAATAAACACATTTCCGTCAACATCTTCAAGGAGAGCTCCCTCTCCATGCGCAGCATATGTTTGTACTCTTTGAGCTAGTCCGGCCGGAATGTTTTTCTTTTGAAGCTCTAATAGCACCTTTGCTTTTGGACCAGGTACAGGAGTAACAATCCGCGGGATATCTGTTTTGTTCATAATAAAATCCTCCTTTTCTTGAGTTAATAATCGATACTGTTAAAAATCTGTAGCTTTAAGTATCTCTTTTTCATTTTTCATCATTCTTTTAAACATAACAATATGTAGAAAAAGGACAACACTAAGGAGAGCTACGCCAACCAAATCAGTCGACGTGCCAGGATATACCAACAAAATTCCAGCCAATGCGAAAAATAATCTTCCAGGAAGATTCACAATTTTCAGGAAATATCCCATCCCTGCAATCGACATAGAGAAAATACCAAGGGCACTGGTAACTACAGCTTGTACAATCACGTTGGGTTCACCAATTAGAAGTAGTGCTGGGGAGGTTAAGAACATAAAAGGAACAACATATGCTCCTACTGACAGCCTCATCGCAATCCATGCTGTTTTGAGCCAATTAGACCCCGCAATTGCAGATCCTATATAAACAGTTCCGCAAACAGGTGGGGTTAATCCAGAGAAACATGCATAGTAAAAAATAAAAAAATGTGCTGCAATTGGAACAATTCCCAACCTAATCAAAGCGGGCGCCATAACGGCAGAGCCTAAAAGATAGGCTGCGGTTGTTGGCAGTCCCATACCAAGAACCGTTACTCCTGCCATTGCGCAAAATCCTGCAATTACCATGTTTTGACGCCCAAGCATGATTATCAGGTTTGTAAATTTAACACCAACTCCAGTCGTGGATATTAATGATAAAAGAATCTGCGCACAGACAATCAATGCAACTACTGAAAGCAAATCTTTACTGCTTTGTGCAAATCCATCTATAAGAGTTTTAAATCTGTATTTAAAATTACGTAAATCTGAGCATAAATAGAGAGCAACAGCCACAATAATTGCACGAATTGCACAGGAAACTGGGGTATAACCTCTGATGAAATAAAAAATTACCGTGAATACGGGGAGGAAAATTGGCAGTGAATTTTTATAATACAATATTTCTTTTATGTCAGGGATTTCGTCCTTAGGTACACCTCGATAATTTCGTTTTTTTGATTCAATATGGACCGAGAAAAATACACCGAAATAAAATAACATTGCGGGCAAAATTGCAGAAAGTGCTATTGTTGTATATGGGACCCCGATTATTTCTGCCATAATAAAAGCTGCTGCGCCCATAATAGGGGGCATTATCTGTCCACCTTCAGAAGCTGATGATTCAACTGCGGCTGCAAATTCTGGTTTATATCCTATACGCTTCATCAACGGGATAGTAAACGCACCAGTCGTAGCCACATTCGCGCTACCACTCCCGGAAATTATACCGAACAAGCTGCTTGCAACAGTTGCCAGCTTTGCTGCTCCACCATAGGAATCTCCTACTATCCAGCAAGATAGATCAATAAAAGCCTTACCTCCACCAGTAGCAAATAATACTGCGCCAAGCATTACAAAAGCAGCTATTACAGTAGCGGATAAACCTGTCACAAGTCCCCATATTCCCCTATCTGACAAATAGAGCACCTCTGCCATATAATCAAGACTTACACCACTGTGGCGCCACACCCCAGGAAAATAATTACCAAATAGCGTGTAGAAAACCATAAAAAGAGCAAGCAAAGGTATAAACCAACCAATCATTCTTCGTGTTACTTCTAAGACAATAAAAGTCATACAAAGGCCTAAAATAACATCAATCTTTGTTGGTTCAAAAAAGGGGTCAACTATTCTTTCATAACTTAATAAAATATACGAACAACAAATCACCGTAGCTATCAATAAAACACCATCTATAGCTATACCAATTTTATTTTTATTCCCATTAATTTTTTCTTCTATGGATAGTAAAAAGAATATTGAGAACCCACCGCCAACATGTATAGCTCTTTGAATCATACTTTGGAAAGGTCCTGTCATTCCAGTATAGAGATGAAATGCAGCCAAAGCAATGCAAGCTATCTTTATTAATTTTACTAATAATTCATATTTACTATTCGTTCCAGTTGCGCTCATAAACATCGCCCCTTGTTGATATATATCAATTTAGTAAAAAATAAACGTAAAATAATAATTAAAATAATAAATTTGACAATTTGATTTGTATTTAGTCATAATGTAAACATACCACAGGTCATTAAACCTAATTATTCTAATTAATAAATAATTCAATATTGCGACGAAATATAACATATTGATGGCTATAAAAAACGATAGAACAGAAGGGACGCACAATACTGGCAATTTTTTCTCGCATACAACCTTAAAATCAAATTGCTAGCTATGCATATGTTCCATTTTATCTTTCGCCAATAGATGCTATATTTACGTCGCAATAAAATAGGTAATAGATTATTTAATAACTTTATAACTTACACACATGTGTAAACTATTTTTTTACTTCAGGAGGAATTTGTTCTGGACGAATCTTATATCCTTTTTCTTTTAAATATTTAATCGTGCCTGGATGCAACCATACTGACGCTTGTGATGTAAGTTTTGTCATGTCTTGCCCTCTTATTCCCCCGTAGCTTTGCTCAATGTAATCATGATTTTCAAGTATTACTTTAACCATTTGATAGACAATATCCTCTGGGAGATCTGAAGTAACACACATTCCCATAAGTTCGCCAACTGTGGATACATCGTTATTTTGTTTATAAACATTAGCTGGAAGTGTTATGAATTCAAATTCAGGGTGTTCCTTCTTAATTTTTTTCTGCTGATCAGAATCGAAACCAAGAATTTTGACATCCAATACTGTTTGGATATCCTGTATTGATGTATCAGGATTAACTACTGAAGCAGATTTTGAGTATCCAACAATCCTGCGGTCCTTAATAGCATCAACTGCTTCTCCTGTGCTGCCAGGATAATAATTTGGAGTTATCCCAATGCTCTTCAAAACCATGCGTGTAACCAAATCCGTAGTACTCCCTCGCAGTCCTGGATTGTATTTTTGTCCGTTCAATTGAGATAATTTGTTGATGCCAGTTTTTTCTCTAACAACGTAAACATATACCGATGGATGTACCGCCAACATAAACCTTGGTTTACTTAGGGCTGGTTTACCTTCATAAACACCAACCGAATGGAGTGCCATATATGCATCTGTCGCAGATGCCTGTCCAAAATGCACCTCTCCTTTCTCCATTCTCCTAAAATTATCTGCGGTACCGCCAGTTTCAAGAACTGTAACCGCACACTTATCGGCTAAATGTTTATTAATAAGATCTCCCATGGCGACATTCATTGGATAGAGTCCTGACGTCTGGCTTGTCGATCCCCACATTAGTTCATACTTTGCTGCAAAAGCACTGGTTGTTCCAGACAAGAGAAAAATGAATATCATTAGAACTAGTATTGCACACACGTTATTTCTTCTCATTTGCTTCATCTCCCTTGATGTTTTATGCCCCAAAGACATATTTATATTTTGTTTCTTAAAAAGGCAAATTCTTATCTCTTATTAAACCTTTTCGTTTATTCCTTGATATTTTGAGGATCAAAAAATTCACCAAAAAGTATTTCCTCAGCTGGGGAATCAGTCAATATTGGCTTTGCCACCCAGGTGCTATTCATGTAGTGCTTTAGTGCAATGTTTTCTGATACTTGATTACCACCCCATGTACCACAACCCATGCTTGAGGTCATCGGCATTCCGTTTTGGGCACTCCCTGCATTAGCTTTGGATTGAGGTTGGCGAACCATTATTCGTGTAACAGGAGCTCTTAATGCAAGTGCATTTATGTGATCCTCATTAAAACTGTATATTCCGCAAGAATGTCCTCGCCCGCCAACTTTAAATATTTCATCCATAAGATTAATTGCATTTTCAAAATCGCCTTCGTAACGGTATAGAGCAAGTAACGTTGTTAGCTTCTCTCCTGAAAATTTATACTCTATCCCTATGCCATCACCTACAACCATTACAAACTTTCGATCTTCTGGTATTTGAAATCCAGCAGCTTTACAGAGTTTCTGCGGAGAAATTGCAACCGTTTCTATAATTCGATGCCCTTCTTCATCCCACATTGCCTTCTTAAGAAGTTCTCTCTGTTCACTTGTTGCAAGATAACCTCCCTCTATCTGGAGCTGCTCTATCATTTTGTCGTAAATATCCCCACAAATGATAAGGTTACCATCAGCTGAGCAACCAGAACCAAAGTCAGAAGTTTTGCTTATTCTTGTGTTACGTGCTGCTTCTTCAACATCTGTTGTTTCATCAAATATCATAGTTGCGTTACCTGCACCTGAACAATACGCGGGCTTGCCTGAGCTATGGGCAGACTTGGTCATTGCAGGACCACCTGTTGCCATGATAAGATCACATTTCTTCATTAGGTACTCAACAGAAGGCATAGTAGGATCTGTTACACACTGAAGGAAATCTGCCGGTTCGCCAATGGACTTAAGCCCTTTTCTCATTAACTCTACAACTTCATAAGTAGTTTGTTTTGTACGAGGATGTGGAGAGAAAATAACTACGTCTCTCGCTTTGAGTGCATATATAGCAGTAACTATAGGAGTAAGTTCTGGATTTGTCATTGGAATTAGAGATGAAAGCACACCTGCAGGTTTGCCATAGCGCACTATCCCCTTTTCAGGAATTGTTTCTATTACACCTACGCTTTTCTGCCGTAGAGCATCGCGCAACACACCTAAAATCTTGTGGCGCTTTCCGTATCGTCCATTCCGATTTCCAGCACCACTCTCATCGACACCCATCTTACACACGCGATCGAAATCCCTTGGATTTGCTGCCGACCAGGCTACACAGCGACACATCCGGTCGACTTGATCCTGAGAATAATTTTCAATAATACTTTGAGCTTTCCTCGCCCTCAACAATATTTCATCAAGCTTTACAATTTGTTCCTTCGTAATTTCCTTTACCAATATAAATACCTCCTTATTCAGAACCATATAACAAAGATACCTGGATGTTATTTCCGTCTAACGGAAATAACATCTGCCTTGCAAAAATTAACTAAAAGATATCACGAAGAAATATTGATGTCAAGTAAATTAAATAGATATGTTTTTCACTTAGTAAATGCATAATTTAGCAGCACTTCCTCTTGGAAACAACTATATGAAAAGTTGGCATCTTATTGAATAAAAACACTTTGAAAGATAATCGGTTAATAATAACTTGCGCTCCATGGTATTCTTTTTAGTATCTTACGAATACATCTTTAATTATGAAATTTTGTCACTTATCGGTTTTACTAATTTAAAATTAACGTTATCAATTCCATTCTGTGGTGTATAATATCGCTTGACAGAATCTATTGTTCCTGTTACCCCAAAATAATACAATTAGATACGGAGGGATTTTTTTGTCAATGACTTGGCCAGAAAAAATTATCTTGTGTGAAGTCGGTTTACGCGATGGCCTTCAGAATGAAGCAACGGTACTTTCAATCGAACAGAAGCTTAAGCTAATAGAGGGTATCGTAGATGCCGGAGTTCGCATCGTTGAGGTTGGATCATTTGTACATCCTAAAATAGTGCCACAGATGGCAGATACAGACGAAGTAGCTAAAAGACTCCGTCGCTCATCTGGAGTGGAGTACAGATGTCTTGTTGCTAATAAAAAGGGTGTTGAGAGAGCAATTGCATCAGGAATTACAAAAGTCAAGTTAACTATTTCAGCAAGTGAATCACACGCCAAATCAAATTTTAATAAGACAATCGCTGAATTGCTTGAAGGGTTCAAAGAATGTGTTAATTTTGCTCATTATAATAAGGCCGAGGTCTCCAGCGCAATATCTACTGCTTTTGGTTGTCCTTTTGAAGGGAAAATTTCTATAAAAAGGCTTGTTGATATAACAAATCGTTTCTGCGATCTAGGTATAACTGAAATATCTCTCTCTGACACAACGGGAATGGCAAACCCCCGCCAAGTCTACGAACTATCTTCATTTATGCAGGAACAATTTAAAGACGTAAAATGGTTTCTCCACTTCCATAACACTCGCGGTATGGCACTTGCAAACATTGTTGCCGGATTAAATGCAGGTATCATACGCTATGATTCATCTCTAGCCGGATTAGGGGGCTGCCCATTTGCACCTGGCGCATCAGGTAATGTCGCATCAGAAGATGTCGTTCATATGCTCGATGAAATGGGTATACCAAGTGGAGTAAACCTAGATAAGATGATTACATTGGCCAAACAACTTCAAAATTGGATAGGCAAGGACACCGATAGCTCAATATTACGCGCTGGTAAGATCTCAGATTTGAAAAGTATTATTATGGCAAAAAAACAGTTTAAATAAATTCCATTGCAATAATACCTCAATAATAAAGAATCTATAGCAAAAGGAAATACTACAAATAAATAAGGTTCAAACTGTTTTTTGCAAGCCTAAAATCCCCACTTTTGCAAAAAAAATTCCCCAGGCACAGGGTGGGGATTTTTATTCCGCAGATTTCATAAATGAATCACGGACCCCCGTCTCTCCATCATACATAGCGACAGAGGGTGTCATTATCGCTGGCCTGGATGGATCGCTCGTACCAATACCTTTGGATTAACAAGGTCCATGTCTAAAAAGGGCTGTTCTCCGGACAATTCAGCCTGTGAAGGTTTCTTTGTCCGCATGAAAAATGAATGTTTCTACAACCACAGTTTCAAAGGTTATACTTTACTGATGTTTATTGATTATCTCAACGGATATATCAAATGGTACAATGAAAAACGAATTAAGAATTCATTGGGGTTTTGCAGTCCGATGGAATTCAGGCAAATGAATGGATATGCAACATAACAACGGTCCAAGATTTTGTCCGCACCCCCATCCTCTAAAATAATAGTTAAAGAAGACTACTGCCCTAAGTTGTTGGTAATTCTAAACACTCTACGACAATAAAAAGGCTTTATTAGGTGGCTTCTGAATTAATTCAAAGCCAAGCTGAGTTTTGTGGTTTATTATAATTCCCCCATTATCCTACCTTTGCAATTTAAAGAACGCTTTTTTTGTTGAAATCGTAAAATAAATTTATTGTAAAAATCAGCTACCATTTTTTGTTAAGCTTCTTTTTAAGTATTCCCAACTAATATCTTCTCTATCTTTCCGTTTTCATAAAATTACAGCGTCATTTGACCTCAGTAATTTTTACATTTATCCATCGCCTAGTTGAACTGCTATTTCTCTACACATTTTTTGCAAAGATGGGATCAACATGTACCCTCTTTCTTCGGTAAATCTCTGCGCTGGTCCAGCGATAGACAGGGAAAACTCAATGCCCCCACTTCTGTTGAATATCGGAACAGCTATTGAAAAAATGCCTTCTTCCCTATCACCTCTACTAACCGCATATCCCAATGCTCTAACGTTTGCAAGTGTTATTCGTAGTTGGTCTGCATCATAGACCGTATTAGACGTAATTCTATAGGCCTTTGCGATTTCGCGCTCAATGACAGCGTCGCCAAGAAACGCAAGAAGTGCTTTTCCTCCAGCTCCCGCCCAAAGCTGCATTCTGTCTCCAACTCTCATAACACATTGCATACTTAACAAGCTTTCAATATGTTCAAAACAGACGCGATATTCATCAACAATGCCATAAAGAGAGACGGCTTCCTTTGTTTCATCACGAATACGTAACATGTAGGGACATATTACTTGCTGTGGACGGAAATTAACTTTTGCTATATTGCCTAAAAGATAAAGCTGGTTACCAAGAGAATAACTCCTATCTTTATGTTTACAGAGCATATTCAGCTTTTCAAGCGTGCCTGCAAGCCTTAGTGTTGTAGTGATTGGTAAGTCTATCCTTTCAGAAATCTCGCTTAGAGTTAACTTGTAATCGTCCCTAGTAAATGCATTTAAGATAGAGAATGCTCTATCAACAGACCGAACAGAATCTTCCTTCATTTATTATAGCCTCCTTAAATAAAAACACCTCGAATTTCATTGTGCGAACTTTCTGTCCACAGCATGGAACCCGTTGCTTAAGTTAATTTAACTGAATTAGGATAAATTATCAACAAAACATAGTAGAGTTTAGCACAAAACAAAGGACTTACGTTGCTTGTTTAACGTCTGTCAAAAGCGCATTCGATGCATTTAGTCTTGAATTATATTCATGACCTACAAATCCACATTTCGAATAAACAAATTTATCTTTCAAGTAGGGTTTCGGGCAGTTGTATCCTTGTTTGCCAAAATGAAACGAAGCGCCTTAGCGTAGCGTTTTTTGTTTTAGGCTTAACACAAAGGAACATTACCAAACAAAAATTTTGTAGATGTAAAACAACATTTATTTTTTGAATTAATTTTGGATGATACAGCCCAGCTAATCTGACTTGTGATCATTTTTTTTGATAAATATGACAGTCTGATTTTTTAGGGATATCTTGCCGACCTGATATCCGTGATCAAGCAGATCCTTTTTGTAATTCAGGAAAGAGTGATCAATAGCAACACCCGCTATTTTTTCGATCTCTTCAAAAGAGAGAAGCAGGGTATCACTGTCGTTGTTTTTGATATGTTCCCATAACCGATCATATTTACTCATTAAGATCACCTCGCCCTGATACAAATTATTCATTTTCCGAAGGATCGGATAAGCCTGCTCGACCATTCAAGCATGTTTTTTGTGAGCTCTTTGAATAGATCATCATCAAGCAAGGAAGCATCAAAAAGGGACATCGACTCAAGAAGTTTTCTCTCTTCTTCTGGCAGGAGTGGGATCAGGTCGGATTTTTTCTTAATAAAATCACCTGTCTCGTAAAAATGCTCTGCGATCATTACAAAGAATGATGTCTTGTATAGTGAGCGCAGGATCTGCGCGTCGTATTCGTGAAGGAAGTTATGGCTGCACATGTGGTAGATGTTGCAGGCTCCAAGCAAGACAGCCCTTTTGACATCAGATCTGTCGCCCAGGAGCAGCAGATGGTCGATACTCCCAAAGTAAGGCGTCGTATCATGATAGAACTGGAAGAGATCCGCTTTGTCCCAATTTATCAGCTCGTTCCTGCCGGAGACAAAACCGCAGATCTTTTCCCTATGGGGCATTTCGCCAATCAGTTCCTTATAAAGTTCCAGCTCGCTCATAGCAAGTTCACTGAAAATCACGACCACATCAATGTCGCTGCTTTCCGTGGCCTCTCCTCTGCCGTAGCTTCCCTGAAGACCGACGAATTCAAGTTTTTCCCCAAAAGCAGCCTGCAGTTTTTCAGTTAAATTTTTCATCCAGACTTGTATGTCCAGCATAAAACATTATTCCCCCTGCTCTAACATATTGGTGGAAATATACCATATTTAATAAACCTTACTTCTCAAAGATAAGCGTATAATAGGAAAATCTATGTCACAGGAGGAATTTTAATGTCAAAATGGGAAAAGTCAAAGCTAATTACCGTTCTACTGATCGCAGCTTACATGATGGCGGCCGGCAGCGCTTTAGCGGCTGATAAAAAAACTTTCGTTGTATCAAAGAAGATCGAAGTCTCTGACAACCGCATCCTGACATTGAAATTCAACGGCTTGTTATTTACGGAAACTGATACGGGCGGATACAGCAAAATAGCGGTACATGGGGAAGATAAAAAACAACTTCAGACTATTTACATTGCAGACGTAAACTCTTTCGGAGACGACACGACGACCTGCCCGGAACCGGGTACCGGAAGCGACATAATAATAGAGGACATGGACTTTGACGGGATAAAGGACTTCCGGATCATAGCAATGCTTCCTCCCGGGCCCAACATTCCCTACATCTGCTTCCTTTGGGATAAAAAATCAGGAAAGTTCGTCCACGCGGAATTCCTTGACGACGTAACTTCGCCCGAATTCGACAGCAAAACGAAGACCGTCACCTCAAGCAGCAGAGAAAGTGCAAACAAGTACAGGAAAGATATCTACAAATATAAGGGCGGCAAACTGGTGCTTGTCAAATCTGTCGTAAAAACATACCAGTAAAAATGTCTCGCCTGAAATGAATAAACTGAAAAAAGTTGAAGAATATTAAAAGGAGCTGTGATCATGAAGCCGGAATTTAAAAACGAACTCGATGAAAAAGCCAACGGATGCCGGATAGGCCTTCTGGCCGTTACAAACGTCACGAATCCAAAAACAAGCGAGGTGCTGGAAAAGGCTAAATCCCTCCTTGAAGAGTCTGCCAGGGAGAAATACGCCCAAATAGAGAGACAGGAGCTCAAATCCCTTCACCCGATGTCCATTTACGTCTCCTATTATAAAAAATTCGGATATACATACCACGTTCTCCAGCAGGTCGAGTCCGTTGCAAAAGGAAAGAAGTCCATGAGCGTCTCAGGGCTCGTAGATTCAATGTTTATGGCTGAAATGAAAAACATGATACTGACAGCAGGACACGACCTTAAAAAGATCAGCGGGGCTGTCTCCCTGAAAGTAGCTGCAGGTGAAGAAGCTTACGTCTGCATGAACGGCAGGGAGGCAAATACGATCCCGGGCGATATCATGATCACAGACGGAGAGTCCGTTATCTCCAGCATTTTACGCGGACCGGACGGAAGGACCTCGATAGATGCGGGAACGGAAGAGGTTTTGTACACGGTATATGCCCCGGCTGGAATAGAGGAAAAAGAGATCCTCTCTCACATGAATGATATCGAGTCTTATGTGCGCCTGTTCTCTCCAGAATTAAATGTTGAGCTAAAGACCGTGATCTGATCCATTTTTATTTTCGGCTGACTCGTTTTCCCACCGTTCAAACATTACAGTTTCACCAAGAGGTTTTCTTTCTGTTTTGTGACGGTCGGGACTGAGGAATCCATCTGAGGGATACCCCAGCAGCAAAAGAGCTGTAGGCTCTATATGTTCGGGTATCCCGAATTCTTTTCTTATTATGGCCGGGGCAAAGAGTCCTACCATAACGCTTCCAATGTTATGCTCCCTGGCTGCAAGCATCATATGATCACATATGATGCCTATATCAAGATCCCCCGAACATTTGCCGTCAAAGGGACGAATAAGCGGATCGCTTTTATCCTGACAGACGATCAGGACGCATGGTGAGCCAAAGGTCCTGTATGCCTTCTCCACTTTCTTGATATTCTCAGGTTTTTCGACAACTATGATCCGCTGCGGCTGTCTGTTGCATGCGCTTGGGGCAACGCGACCTGCCTCTAATATTATATTGAGGTCTTCTTTTTCTATCTTCTTATCTGTAAATCCACGCGTAGTGCATCTTTGTTTTGCAAGTGTCAAAAGATCCATTCTGTTCCCACCTTATCCCTTATCCGAAACCTTTATTCGGACTGGTTTTTTACATTTTACACCCATGAGGCAGGAGAGACTGTTCAATAGATTGTTATCCGAGACTGGGTCAACTTCTGAAAAATACTTGTAACAGCAGAACAATAAATTAAAATAACAGAGGGCAATATCGTACAAGAATATCGTTCCGGTTTGATATAAAGTGACATCAGGCTCTTTTGAAAAGAGGAAAATGAAATGGAACAGGAAACAAGAACAGTTAAGTATGACCCTGAACTAAAGGTAGAAGCATATTCTTTCGAGGGCATCATGCAAAAATTTCCCAACCACTTTCACGACTATTACGTGATAGGTTTCATTGAAAGCGGAGAGCGGCGCTTATCGTGCAAAAAGAGTGAATACATAGTGAAACCGGGAGATCTTCTGCTTTTTAATCCCCGCGACAATCACACCTGCGAGCAGACAGACGGGAGGACCCTTGACTACCGTTGCGTCAATGTCCCTCCTGAGACTATGAGCAAGGCGGCTTTCGAAATCACGGGAAAAGAATACCTTCCATACTTTGCCCCTACTGTGATCTTCAACAGCGAGCTGGCTTCTTCGCTTCGTGAACTGCACATGATCATAATGGAGGAGGAAAAGGATTTTAGAAAGGAAGAAATATTTTTCTTTCTCATCGAACAGCTAATAGAAGAATTCTCAGAGGAAGTAATTGAACCATCAGGGGCAGAAGAAAACAGGGAGACAAAGATCATTTGCAATTTTCTGGAAAAGAATTATATGAAAAATATCACACTGGACGAACTGAGCGAATTGACAGGCTTGAGCAAGTATTATCTTCTGCGGTCATTTACAAAGCAAAAGGGCATTTCTCCATACAGATATCTGGAAACCATAAGGATCGACAGGGCGAAAAAACTGCTTAAAAAGGGAGTATTGCCAATAGAAGCGGCTTTGCAGACGGGGTTTACTGACCAGAGCCATTTTTCAAACTTTTTTAAGAAATTCATCGGGCTGACTCCAAAGCAATATATGAATATTTTCACAGATCCATCTATTGAGAAGTAAGTAAACCCACTAATTTTTGTTTAATAATGGAGAAGCAATAAATGAGCGATAAGGCCGAAAAATGTGTCATAGTAATAGATTCTGAGCTGCCTACAGGAGTGATCGCAAATACGTCTGCTATCCTGGGCATGACACTGGGAAAACGCTTCCCTGAACAGGTCGGGAATGATGTAACAGACGCTTCTGAGAAAACTCATCTTGGAATAATCACTGTACCTGTCCCCATACTGAAGGGCAGCAGGGAAATGCTGAAAGAATTAAGAGAAAACCTATACAAAACTGAATTCAACGATCTGACAGTGGTCGATTTTTCTGATGTAGCACAGAGCTGCATGACGTACAACGAATATATTTCCAAAGCGGCAGAAGTCCCGGAAGAGGATCACACCTATTTGGGAGTCGCAATTTACGGGGACAGGAAAAAAGTCAACAAACTCACCGGTTCCATGCCCCTTTTAAGATAAACCCTTGAAAGGACCCGTGCATAGGCTGAAAATGAATTTGAGGACCAATACGCTCTTGACTGAATAATTCCATAACGAAGTTTCATAAAAATGCCCTAAATCACACTTTTGCATGAAATTATGTGATGACCGGAGCAACTCGCATATACGAGAAAACAAAAAACGGGGAGAATTTTCCCGTTTTTACAATAGTATGCAGGCTTAATAAAACTAAAATCTGTTTTAGTTCATTCAGCGCAGGTGCACTTGATGTTTCCTGCCAGGATCTCTTTCCAGTCTCCTATAACATCATGGGTCCAGCAGTCGTCTGCACCTGCCGATTCTCTCATTGTAAGCGCAAAGATGTAGCTGAGTTCCTCAACTGTCGCACCGGCTTCAAGGGCACCTTTGAAGTGCTTCAGAACACAGGGTTTGCTGCGGCCCTTTATGGAGAGGGCGAAGCACAAAAACTGGTATGTTTTTTCATCGATAGGCATCTTCTTTTTGTAGAGAGCATCGATCTCATCAAGTTTGTGGGTAAATTCAGGGAAAAACTGCTCGAGCATCCTCATTGTGCATCCCAACCTTCATTGTTTATTTGTATTTTCTCTTAATATGGAAATATACTATATTACATAGACGTATGTCAATATGTTTTTTGTTTTTGCGCAATATCGGTATTGTTCCTATTGACATCCCTTTCGTTAAACCACTATACTTTTGTGAAAGTGAATTCACTTTCATTAAGAGGTGTTATTTATGTCAAAAAAAAGGTTGAGCTCAACACTCAGACAGCAACAGATCCTCGATACCACATTAGAGATAATCGCTGAAAAGGGGGTCGGAGGGGTCAGCACCGCTGAGATCGCGCAGCGGGTCGGGATCGTTCCTTCTGCCCTTTACCGGCATTTCGAAAGTAAAGAAGCTTTGATAGACGCGCTGCTTGATCGCACGCATATGATCCTCTTTGAAAATGTGCGAAAAATGACACTAAAGAAATCGGATCCAAAAGAGGATCTGAAAAGTCTTTTCCTCCTCCATCTGGAATTTATAAGAAAGAACCCGGGGATGCCTAAACTTGTCTTTTCAGATGCAGCAGTCTTTGGGTCTCCGGAACGCAAGGAAAAGGTTCTTTCAATAGTAAAAAATTACATGAACAAGCTTACGGAGATAGCCGAAATGGGCAGACAGGAGGGAAATTTCCTTCAGGATATTTTGCCTGAAGCAGTCGCTTTCTCTATGGTCAGTTTTGTACAGTATGTAGGACTTATCTCCAACCTCAGTGACGGAAAAACCGACTTAGGCGAATTGGCAGAGCAGGCTTGGGGCTACATCGAAAGGGCTATCCTAAGCGATCATGACAAAGGATAGTATAACCCTCTGTTCGGTTAGAAGAAAGGAAGTAGATTCTATGAAAACAAAATTTCTAATAACTGTCCTCCTGCTGCTGACGTTTTCCATAGCACTGCCCCGCACGGCGGATGCAAATGGGGTTGAAAAACCTGCGACAACAGGCCTCGAACTTTGGAGAGCAATGGAAATGGCAGAGCAAAACAACCCCGCGTTCAAAAGCAGCAATGTTGAAAGGGAAAAAAGCGAGATCGACGTAAAGATAGCGGAGGGAATGCAGTCTCCCAAAATCGACATTTGGGGTTCTACAACTCTTTCAGACTATCCTTATACAGTGGTACCAATAAGAGAGGTTGGAGTCTTTCCTCCACTGGACAGACATATTACCCGTTTTGGCGTCGAACTGAATATCCCGCTTTACACCGGAGGGAAACTTCAGGCTGAAAAGAAATCTGCTCAAAAAACATCAGCTGCTGCCGCCGAAGGACACGAGCAGCACAGGCAGGATCTTCTCTACAGTGTTGTCTCTGTTTTTTCGCGATCATTGTATTTCAGGGATATGAAAGAGGCATCAGCAAAAAGAATACTGGTGCTTGAAGAAGAAGAGAGAGTCCTGAAACTCCTTCTGCAGGAAGGACGGATACCAAAGCTAGACCTGCTTAGACTCCAGACTCATCTCTCCCAGGCAAGGCACGATCATATCGTTTTCGATCAGGCGGAAATGGATTCCCTTTCTTTGCTCGGCACGCTGACAGGTAACCCCGATCCTGTAAGGTCGATAGTGGAAATACCCGCTGAGACAGAACTGAATGCCCTGGATGAGATAGAACAGACTGATATTCTTGCAAACAACCATGCTGTAAAAAAATCAGCTCTTATCTCCGAGGCTTCTTTCGCAAGATCCCAGGCAGTAACGGGCGAAACGAAGCCCCAGGTCTCATTTTTTGGAAGGGGGACCGGCAGTTTCGGGAGCGATACGGAACTTTATGATGACTGGCAGGCCGGGCTTCAGGTAACCATAAAAGTATGGGACGGACATGTAAACAAAAACAGGCTCGAAAAATCATTGCTGGATATAGAAAAAGCAAAGCTTGATCTGGACGAGACACGAAACCAGACTCTTAACGAAGCAAGGGAAGCCTCAGGTGCGGTAAGAGAAGCAGGATCAAAGATCCTGACAGCCCAAAAGCAACAGGAAGAGGCAAAAGAGGCTCTTAGGATCGAAAAACTTAGATATGAAACAGGCGAAAGCACTATTACTGACCTGCTGAGCGCCGAATCAGAACTTTGGTCGGCGGCCGCAAGCAAAAGCAAGGCTTACTATGAAAAGATAACCTCTGAAGCTAATGTATTGAGAATACTGGGAAAACTTTCACCACAAAGAATGCGCTTCACCGCAAAAGAGAACTTTAATGATGAAAAAATCTCCGCGAAAGATGAGGTCGTGAGGTAATGCAGAAGAAAATCAACAAAAAACTGATCCCTGTTGTCGTGGTCGGGCTGGCAGCGCTTTTTGCGGCATATACACTCTTTTTGAAAGGCAGCGAAGAGGACCCGAACATGATCTTTGCCTCCGGAACGATCGAAACAACAGATGCAGACATGTCATTTATGGCAAACGGCATTTTGAAAGACCGTAAGGTCAACGAGGGCGACACTGTAAACCGCGGCGACCTGATCGCGGAACTGGACAGGAGGGAGGCAGAGGCAAGGCTTCGTCAGAGCGCAGCTGCAATCGAAACTGCACGTTCAAGATTAAAAGATCTAAGCAGCGGTTACAGAAGCCAGGAGATAGCGGAGGCCGAAGCTCAGACAGCCCAGTTCAGGTCAAACTGGAACAACCTGAAAGATGAGGCAGAAAGGTCTGAAAAGCTTTTCAACGGCGGGGCTATAAGCAGACAGAGGCTGGATCGCGACATTACAGCGGCCGAAGTAGCCGGTTCACAGCTGAACGCAGCCCAGAAAAAGCTTGAGCTTATCCGTTCAGGATTCAGGGAAAACAGCATAGATGGAGCAGCAAACCAGCTTAAAGAGGCTGAAGCAGCCAAGCAGGCAGCAGAGGTAATAGTATCCAACCATGTCCTGAAAAGCCCTATGGATGGCATCGTCTCAAAGGTATACGCAGAACCCGGAGAGATGATCGCGATGGGAAAACCGGTGCTTACCTTGACGAGCCTGGAAAGGCCCCGCGTAAAAGTTTATATTCCCGAATACAGGATCGGAAGGATCATGCTCGGCCAGAAGGCGGACATAACGGTAGATTCTTTCCCGGACAAAAAGTTTCCCGCCACAGTGACCTTCATTTCACCCGAAGCTGAATTTACCCCTAAAACGGTACAGACAGCCGAAGAAAGGGTGAAACTCGTTTTTGCCGTCGAAGTGACAGTGGAAACAACAGATGGGCAGTTAAAACCTGGAATGCCTGCGGACGTCACTATAGACCTAAGCGATGAATGATCATAAGGATACGGATAAAGCCATAGAGATACAAAACCTGGGCAGAGAGTTCGGTCAGTTATGGGCTGTTCGGGGGGTGGATCTCTCTGTAAATAAAGGAGAGATCTTTGGCCTGGTAGGACCCGACGGCGCAGGGAAGACTACCGTTATGAGAATGGCAGCCGGAGTTCTTCTGCCCTCCGAGGGAGATATCCTCGTGAACGGACATTCTGTCGTATCGGATCCGGAAACAGTGAAAAAAAAGATCGGATATATGTCTCAGAAGTTCGGCCTTTACGGAGACCTGACAGTACTTGAGAATTTGCGTTTTTACGGAGATCTGTATGAGATCCCCCGTAAAAACAGAGATGCAGCGGAAGATAAACTTCTTGGCTTCAGCAACCTTACCCCTTTCAAGAACCGAAAAGCAAAGGACCTGTCCGGCGGCATGAAACAGAAACTCGGACTGGCATGCTCCCTGATACACCAGCCTTCCGTGCTTCTTCTCGATGAGCCGACTAACGGGGTCGACCCGGTTTCCAGAAGGGATTTCTGGAAGATACTTCATGAAATGGTAAAAGAGGGAGTAACTGTTTTTGTCTCGACATCTTATCTGGACGAAGCGGAGAGATGCGAGCGGGTCGGAATGATGCAGGATGGAAGGCTGACCATGTGCGACAACCCGAGGAATCTCAAAAAGACAGTATCGGGAAGCATCCTTGAAATAATGAGCGATGATCCGGGTAAGACTCTTCAGGCTTTGAAGAAAAGATACGGGAAGATGAGTTCTGATATCGTGTCCGGGATGATACGTTTCAGGCTGCCGGAAAATTCTTCACCGGAAAAAATCGAGGATGAAATGAAAGACATGGGGGTCCCGCCCCTGTCGATAAATGAAGCGCGCCCGACTCTCGAAGATGTTTTCGTCAGTCAGGCTATGAAAGCGGATGCACGATGAAGGAAGAATTTGCCGTAGAAGTAAAGGGACTGACAAAGGTTTTCGGAAACTTTACAGCAGTAGACCATATCGACCTTAATGTTATAAAAGGGAAAATTTTTGGTTTTCTTGGCCCAAACGGGGCGGGAAAATCAACGACGATAAAAATGCTGTGCGGTCTGCTCCTGCCTACATCAGGAGAAGGTACAATAGCAGGGTCTGATATTTTCAGAGAATCAGAGGAAATAAAAAAGAAGATAGGATACATGTCGCAAAAATTTTCTTTATATGATGATCTGACTGTTGAAGAAAACATAGATTTTTTTGCAGGGATATACAGAGTCCCCAAATTCATCAGGCCTGAAAGAAAGGCCTGGATACTTGAAATGTCGGACCTCACCACACACACCTCCAGCATCACCCGTTCTTTGGCGGGAGGATGGAAACAGAGGCTTGCACTTGGCTGTGCCCTTATCCACCAACCACCCATCGTCTTTCTTGATGAGCCTACTTCCGGAGTGGATCCGATCTCCAGAAGACGTTTTTGGAACCTGATATCAGATATCGCACGGGAAGGGACCACCGTCTTCGTTACGACGCACTACATGGAAGAGGCTGAATACTGTGATGAGCTTGCGCTGATCTACAAAGGAAAGATGATCGCAAAGGGGACTCCAACCTCCATAAGAGAGGATTCAATGCCTTCTGACCTGATAGAGCTATCTGTGAGCAGGCCTTTTGAAGCGATCGAAGTTTTGGAAAATTCCGGATCAGTCGCGAGTGCCTCTATCTTCGGAGACGGGCTTCATTTAATTCTTAAAAATGGAGACTACGATGGTGAGACGATAAGAAAGATCCTCTCTGAAAAGAGCTTTGAGATCTACTCGATAAATAGTGTAAGGCCGTCTCTTGAGGATGTCTTCGTCCATCTGATCGAAAAAGAAGACGCCTTGTTGGAGCGTGGTCAAAAATGAACAACAACGGGATAAGAAAGATTTCGTTCCGCAGACTTGCTGCGGTCGTCAACAAAGAATTCATACACATTATGAGGGACAGCAGAAGTCTGGCTATGGCGTTTCTGATGCCGGTCATACTCCTCTTTATTTTTGGCTACGGCATAACTATGGACATTAAAAGCCTAAATATGGGTATTTATGACATGGATAAGACAGCAGAGAGCAGGGAACTGATAGAGAGATTCAAGGCGTCCGGTTATTTTAAGATCGTTGGAACGGTCAGCTCCGGCAAAGAGATTGACCGTCTGATCGACCGGAACATAGCCCATATGGTCCTTGTGATCCCTGAAGGTTTCAGCGGATCTGTGAAAAGAGGGATACCTGTCGACATACAGGCCATTTACGACGGAAGCGATGCCAACACGACCTCTATTGCAATGGGTTACACGGAAGCTATTGCTTCACGATATTCGCCCTCAAAGGGAGCAAAGGGACTTTCAGGCCAGATCGACCTCAGATTGCGTGTCTGGTATAACCCGGAACTAAAAAGCCGCTGGTTCATCATCCCAGGCCTTATTGCCATCATCATGGGCGTGATAAGCGCTCTTCTGACTTCGCTGACCGTTTCAAGGGAATGGGAGCAGGGCACGATGGAACAGCTTCTCTCGACCCCCATCCACCCCGTGGAACTTTTTTTAGGGAAAATAACCCCCTATTTCCTTATCGGGATGATAGACCTTCTGATATCTGTCGCGGTAGGCGTGTGGATTTTTGGGGTCCCGCTGAGGGGCAGCCTGCCTTTCCTTCTCGCAGTTTCATCACTCTTTCTGGTTGGCGGATTAAGCCTGGGGATACTCATTTCTACTGTAGCTAAATCCCAGCTCGTAGCAAGCCAGGCAGCTTTTGTCCTGACGCTGCTTCCTGCTTTCATGCTCTCCGGATTTCTCTATTCTATAGACAACATGCCGGTCTTCATCCAGAAAATAACATACGTGGTCCAATCACGCTATTTTGTCACAGTAATAAAGGATATCTTCCTAAAAGGAAACCCTCCGTCTGTTTTGATCAGGGAGATACTTTTTCTCTTTGCATTCACTGCTGTTGTCTTTACCGCTGCGATCAAAAAATTCAAGAAGAATATGGGATAGGACGATCATGGGAGAAAGAATTTTACATTTGATGATAAAAGAGTTTATACAGGTCTTGAGAGATCCACGGATGAAGGCAATGATCTTTGTGCTTCCGATAATACAGCTTTTGATCTTCGGATACGCTGTTACTACAGATGTTGACCGGATAAAAACTGTCGTCATGGACAGCGACCGAAGCGCACACAGCCGTCAGCTGATCGAAGGCTTCACTTCATCCGGACTCTTCAGTGTCATCGCGTACCCTGATAGTGATGCTGAAATTACGGAAGATCTTGACCGGGGCAGAGCTGTAGTAGGAATAAACATCAAAAAGGGATTTGCTGAAGATCTGCTAAGCGGAAAACATCCCGTTGTTCAGATACTTATTGACGGGACAAACTCCAATGACGGCACCCTGGCGATGAACTATGCTCAACGCATAATTTCCGATTTCGGAAGAGATGATCAGAGCAGAAACCTGGTCAACGTACAGGGAAGGGCCTGGTACAATCCGGACCTGAAAAGCAGAAACTATAACGTACCCGGGGTAATCGCGATCATCCTGCTCATGACATCACTGCTTCTGACATCCATGGCCATAGTCAGGGAAAAGGAAATTGGAACGATGGAGCAGCTGATGGTAACGCCGATGCGGCCGATAGAGTTTATCCTGGGGAAATCCCTGCCCTTCGCAATCATCTGTTTTATAGATGTCATAGTTGTAAGCTTTGCAGGCATGGCGTGGTTCAAGATACCGATCAGAGGCAGCATGCCGCTGCTCCTTTTTGCCGCGACACTCTTCCTTATGTCATGCATAGGCATAGGGCTTCTGATCTCTACGATCTCCAAAACACAGCAGGAGGCACTTATGTCATCATTTTTCTTTTACTTCCCTGCCGTGCTGCTTTCAGGATTCATGTTCCCAATTTCCAACATGCCCATACCGGTACAGTGGATGACGACGATAAACCCGCTCAGATATTTCCTTGTGATAATAAGAGGCATTTTTCTTAAGGGAACAGGGTTGGCTGAACTGTGGACCCAATTGGTCGCGCTTGCCCTTCTTGGGGCTTTATTTCTTCTCTTCAGCGTGTCCAGGTTCAAGAAGACAATTGACTAACTGTTATAAAAATAGGTATATTTATCTAACACAAAAGTGGAGTTTAAGTGAAAATATGAACACTACCTTGCCCAAATATGGTTTAGGGTGTAGGTTATAAAGCAGCGATGTCCAAAAGAGTCATGTTTGTCCAAAAACAGGACCAATTTTAAGTATTTGATGAAAGATGAGGATAAAACAAATGAAAAATGTGGGTATTTATTTGTTTAACAAGGTTGAACTTCTGGACTTTGCGGGTCCCTATGAGGTCTTTTCTTCAACTTCGGAATCAAACGACCATAAGGCCTTCAAAGTATTCACCGTTTCTGAGGATGGAGGAGCGATCAAGTCCGTAAACGGACTTATCGTTATCCCTGACTACAGCTTTGACAACCACCCAAAGATAGACATATTGATCATCCCCGGAGGCGAAGGGACAAAAAACGAGATAAAGAAGAAAAAGGTCATGGAATGGGTCAACAAGACGCAGGGATCAGCTGAAATATTGGCTACGGTCTGTTCAGGCGCGAGGATCCCGGCGGTCCTGGGACTCCTTGGCGGCCTTGAGGCGACGACCCACCTCTCGGTCATAGATGACATTAAAAAGCTTGCTCCCAATGTTATCATCGACCACACAAAACGCTTTATCGACAACGGAAAGATCATGACCTCCGGAGGGATCTCCGCTGGGATAGACCTCTCTCTCCACATCGTGAAAAAACTCTGCGGAGAAGAAACAGCTAAAAAGACAATGGAATATATGGAATACGGAGAGGCAGCACCAAAGCCGCCTACGGCGTCAAACTGCGACTAAAACTTGTCGCGTGAATCAGTAGTGGAGCAATGGTGAAACGGTTATGAAAGGTGACGGGGTACCGCCCGCCGGAAGTCAATTGGAAATCAATGGCGAATCGGTTGCGAATAAGTGGTTGGTGATCGGCAGGTAATTTCTCTGCGGTCACCGTTTCTTTTTTTCTTTTACCTCTCTCATTAGTCTTTTCATTTCACCCTTGCTTCCGAACATCCTGTTGATCTTTTCCTTTTCCAGCTGGCGTGAATTGAGACCGTCATAGGTGATTTCGCGCTGAAGCTTGAGGTAATTTTGGAAACGTTCCTCAGAAAGCTCGTTTTCCTCTATCGCTTTTCTCACAGCGCAGCCCGGTTCCGTAGTGTGGGTACAGTCCTTGTATCTGCATTTCAGAGCCAGTTCGTTTATATCCTCAAAAGACTTTTCAAGGTTTCCCCCATAGAGGTGCATCTCTCTCATTCCGGGTGTATCTATGACTAGCCCGCCGTCAGGCAGTAACAGCAGCTGACGGTGAGTTGTAGTGTGCCTTCCCATCTCATCGGACTCACGGATCTCTTTTGTGGCAAGGACTTCCCTTCCCATGAGGCGGTTTATTAGTGTAGATTTCCCTACCCCTGAAGAACCGATGAAAGCAATGGTCTTTCCCTCTTCAATGTAAGGATAGACCGCATCGATCCCTTTTTCTTCAGCGCATGAACATATTATGACGTCAGCTCCCGAGCTGACTGAAGAGACTTCGGTGATCTTTTGTTCGAGGTCCCCGCAGAGATCCGCTTTAGTAAGGACGATCACAGGAGAGGCCATGCTGTCCCACGCAATTGAAAGGTATCTTTCAAGACGACGAAGATTGAAGTCTGTATTGAGCGACATACAGATAAATATCGTGTCCACGTTAGAAGCGACGATCTGGACATCCTCTCTGGTGCCTGCCGCCCTTCGCGCAAAAAAGCTTTTGCGCTTGAGGATGTTGCTAATGACCGCATTGCCTGAATTTCCACCCACCCTGTCTATCATGACCCAGTCGCCCACGGCAGGGAAATCCATAGTCCCTCCAGCCGCATAATGAAGTTTGCCCGATACGCTTGCCTGAAGCTCGCCCTCTTCACTGATCACCTTATAGATGTAGTGGTGCTGTTCAGAAACCCTCGCAGGATAAAGCCCCTCATAAAAGGAAGCCTCCTGTTCGAATCTCTCTGTAAATCCGTATTTTTTCAAGTTTGCGTATTGCATATAATTCTCACTGGCTTTCCTCAAGTCTATGTGACACATGCAATTATATAACTTTTCTGAAAGTTGCGAGAATAGCGGGGAATCAATGGGTGATCAATTGGAAATCGATAGCAAATCGGTTGGGGATCAGGGGGGGCCCGGGACAGACAAGAGCTCGGATCCTTAAGATCTTTTATTGTTTTTTAAACAATTGATCAGCAATCGATTCCCAATTGATTTGCCATCGACTCTCCTCTCCTAGGTGGCACTTCACCATCGTATTTGCTGTAATTGAGACAGAGAGGAGATCATGACGACGCAATACGAAGCGGGCTGGTTTAATGTTTTAGTTTTGATACTCGTAATTGGGGAAGATCGGAGATGATAGCGACACAAAACGAAAAAGTCCTAGCTAAGACGTATTAAACTTACGTCAAAGCGAAGGACTTTGAGTTTTGCTAAGCCAGCGCTGCGCTTTTAGGTTTTGGTGATAGCCAAAGGCAATATCGCAATTGAGATTTAGAGCGAGTGATAACGACGCAAAATGTGATGCTCCAAACCGAGGCGTATGTTAATACGTTGAGGTGAAGGAGCATCGCATGTTGCTAAGTCAGCGCCGCTATAAATCCCAATTACACTAGCTTAGCGGGGGCCTTGAGTGTGCCCAGTATTGCTACTGAAACCGCGAGGACCGCGGCAGAGACGATGAAAGGCACAAAGAAGGAACCGGTCATGGCCTGGAGTTTGCCTCCAAAGAACGGACCGCAGAAACCTGCCACTCCCCATGCCGTAAAGAGCAGTCCGTAGTTCGATCCCTGGTTCGCAGGACCGTAATATTGTAAGAGCGTGGCTGGGAAGAGAGTGAACATAGCTCCGTAGTTCCAGCCGATCAGGCCGGCACATGCGGCAAGGAGAGCCGCCGTTCTTCCTGCGGGGAAAAGTATGAGCATCGCAGCTGTCTGAAGTGCAAAGAGAACAACGAATATCTTTTTTGTCCCCATCCTGTCCGCAAGCGGACCTATCATAATGCGGACTGCCGCATTGAACACGGCAAGAGTGCTGGGTGCAAGCGAGGCAGACATCGCTATGCTCTTAGCCACATCCTCCGGGATGATCGCAGCGGCGTCAAGGCCCTCTTTTGCCCTGTAAACAAGGGTCATGGCGTCAATGCCATGCTTAGCGATCAGACCGATTACCATGAGTCCGGCAAATGAACCGCAGAAATAAGCGACCCAGAGAAGCCAGAACTGAGGTGTCTTTTTTGTCTCTTCATAAGTATAGTCCCTGCAGCATTTAACTACTCCATCCACTGACGACGGTACAGGCGGATTCCAGCCTGCCGGCCTGTAGCCTTTTGGAGGTTCCTTGAGACAGAGGGCGGCTAGAACTACCATTATTCCCATCGCTATACCTACATATTTAAATACAGGAAGCGCACTGCCAAAATGGTTTATCATGCTTGTCGCCATAGGAGCCATAACGAATGAACCCAAGCCAAGCCCTACGACTGTAAAACCCGTTGCAAGCGCCCTCTTGTCAGGCCACCATTTTGGTGCGGTCGCTATCGGAGGCAGATAGACGCATCCTCCTCCAAATCCGGCTATTACACCGTAATAAAGATACAAAAGGTAGAGGGGGGTCTTGCCTGCGGCCCTTGCAGCTTCACCGCCCGCAGCAATGACGGCAGGATCAGGCGGAGTTATGGTTGAGACCATGAAGAAACCGAAGGCCATGATGACCCCGCCGACAAGGACTACGTTCCTAGAACCGTATTTGTCGCTCAGGCGTCCGGCAGGAAAGGTCATAAGACCAAATATCAGGCATATCAGCGCATAGGCCATTGCAACGTCGGGGACGCTCCATCCGAACTGGGCCTGGAGGGGACGGATGAATACGCTGAAGGCATAAAGAAGCAATCCGCAGGTGGTACTGCCGAGAAGTCCTCCCAGCAGCGGGATCCATCGTGGAAATGTTTTTTCTGTCTGAGGCATCAAGTTCTCTCCCTTTGTCTCTTTTTCAGAGTAATGAGAGATATTGTACAGAAATTTTGGAATTACACAACAAAAATATTCAAATCATCTTTAAATTTACAATTAGAAACAGTATTAATGCATCAAAGATCGAAAGCAGTTTCTACTGAGAGGACTGGCTGAGTTGGTCAATAACAATAAAAATCAGCCTGTAAATCTAACGTCTTAGATATGCTGACCATTAAGATAACTCTATCACTGCACAGGAGCCATTAGACGGCTCACGTTCACGGCGAGGCGGAAGAGGAAATTTGCTTGGGTGTATTCCGTTGCACTGACTTGGGTACATCTTGAAAGATCGTCCAGAAGCATCTTTTCTGTTTTTTTCGCAAAATCCCTGTCATACATAATCATCGTTATCTCAAAATTCAGCCTGAACGACCGGTTGTCGAAGTTTGCAGTCCCGACAGCTGATGTTTCGTCATCGACCAGAATGACTTTCTGGTGCATGAAGCCCTTGTTGTATTTGTAGACTTTAACTCCCGCCTTCTCAAGTTCCGGTAGATACGAATAGGCGGAAAGGCCGACTAAGATGTTGTCCGGATTTTTGGGTATGATGACCCTGACATCTACGCCTTTAAGTGCTGCGTTCTGCAAGGCCGAGACGATCTGCTCATCAGGCACGAAGTAAGGGCTTGCCAGCCAGAAACGTTTTTTAGCCGCATTGATCATGTCAAGAAAGAAGAGGGAGGCTGTCTCAAATTCATCCGCGGGTCCGGAGGGCAGGCTGAGTGCGGTCACCGTGCCTCCCGGTACCTGTTTAGGCGACCAGTTGAGTTCAGGCATTGCTTCTTTTGAAGCCCAGTACCAGTCTTCAGCGAAAGATAGCTGGACAGCCTGGACGACCGGGCCTCTGATTTCTACATGCGTATCTCTCCATGGCGACATGCCGGGATCAAGTCCAAGATATTCGTTACCGACGTTAAGTCCGCCTACATAAGCAACCTCCCCATCTGCGACCACTATCTTTCTATGGTTTCTAAAGTTGATCTGGAAACGGTTACCCTTGCCCTGCCTTGTGTTGAAGGCATGTATTCTGATTCCGGCGTCTTCAAAGGCTCTGCGGTAATTTTTGCTAAAACGGCTGCCTACCTCATCGTAAATGACTAGGCAGATGACGCCCTCTTTCGCTTTTTCGATAAGAGCATCCTGAAGTTTTATCCCCAGCTCATCATCTCTCAGGATGTAATACTGCACCAGGACATATTTTTTTGCTGACTCTATGCCCTTGAATATCGCATCGAAAGTATCTTCCCCGTCTATGAGAAGTTTAGCTGTGTTTCCTTTAGTGAAAGGCATCTTTGCGAGGCGCTGTATAAGGAGAGCCCTTGGAGTGTTCTCTCCTTCCTTCAGTCCATATTTTATAAAGTCATCCAACAACTGGCGCATTATGGGTTTGGCTTCGACCACCTCTGTCCTGCGCGCTGTCACGTAACCGGAAAATTTGCTGTTTCCCAGTATCCAGTAAGCCGGCAATGATATGGATGGAAAAGTATTCAGAGAAATAGTCCAGGCTATTGCGCCCTGTGATGTTCTCACATCCATTATTGCCCGGATCGATGTTAGGAAGCCGGCAATGTGAAGTATTATGAAAAGGATAAAGATGAATTTAGATCTTCTTCTCATCTGGTTATTTTATCAGTAGTTCGTCACGTACTCGAACCTCTCCCGGAATTCCTCCGGAGACATGCGGGCGGCCACAGCAAGCTGGACAAATTCCAGCCCGGGCTCAAAATCTTTTTTTTCAAGCCTTATCATGTACTGCCTTGCGATCCTGTACTGGATAGACTCGGTGTTGACCCTGCGGACACGTGTCTTGCCGGTTTCAGGATCCTTTATATCCTCAAAGGGTATCGGCACTATCATATTGTTCTGTATGGAAATGAGCGCGTTCGTACCTCCCTCTTTGAGGAATTCTATTGCGGCAAACCCCAGGTTTCGCGTGTATTCGACATCGAATGCGTTTGGCGTGGCACAGCGGACCTCGTACCCTATCTCCTTATTGGTTATGTCCATTTTTATTCCAAGCGAAGTCAGGTTTGCCTGGATCTCGCGCTTGAGAACGCTTGAAAAGCTGATCTCTGCATAGCGGACATGTCCGTGATCATCATGTTCGATGCAGCTGAGAGCTTCAAGATCTTCTTCTCTTATCCTCTCAAGCAATCCTTCCGCAACCACTGCGACTCCGTATTTCCTTTCTGAGGCAAGTCTTTTTATGATCGCTCCTGTAAGGATATCAACTATCAGCGACATAGGGATAAGTTCCTTGCCCAAGAACTCTTCCGGTATAACGGTGACTGTTGCACCGGCGCTCTTGCCAATGCCGAGCGCAAGATGTCCGGCCGTCCTGCCCATCGCTACTGCTATGAACCAGCGTCCGGTCGTTTTGGCATCTTCCATGAGGTTGGATACGAGTTGTGTGCCTAATGACCTTGCTGTCTCAAAGCCAAATGTCGGGATACCTTCAGGCAGGGGCAGGTCATTATCTATTGTTTTCGGTATGTGGACGAAGCTTATGGTGAGCCCGCGCTTGTTCATTGCGTAATCCGCAACACATGAAGCCGTGTAGGCCGTATCATCGCCGCCTATAGTTATAAGATGAGTGACACTTAGCTCTATCAGCGCATCGACCACTCTGCGGAGGTCTTCCTCTTTCTTTGTCGGGTTGTACCTGGAGGTGCGTATCACGCTGCCACCGTCTGAGTGTATACGGCTGACCATTTCTATCGTGAGAGGGACGACATTTTTCTCTCCCTTTGCAAGACACGAGAAACCGTCATAGACTCCATAAACATCCCAGCCTGATTTTTTTGCTTCGATCACTGCGGAACTTATAACGCTGTTGATCCCCGGGGCTGGTCCGCCCCCGCATACTATAGCAAGCGTTTTCTGTGTGATCTCGGTCATATGGCAACTCCCCTTCCTCTTTCCTGCCTGAGCGGCAAAACGGGTCAATATCATTCTGATCCCTATATATGACGGAGCCATTTACACAAGGCGGGGGATAATTTATCCTCCACCCTGATGATGGAGGTGTTGTGTCCTAAGTAACATTTTACACGATAACGAGATAAATCGATAATATAAATCCGGCTGTTTGTTTACTGGGACTGAGTTTGTGCGTGTTTTGGGGGATCAATGGCGCAAGCTATGCATCAGGAAGCAAAGTCTTCGGAATGGTTCTGGAAACGCAGTCCATCTGGCAGGGGTGAGTCTTTTTTGCGTCCTGCCCCCGACTTGAACTCTGATCTGGGAGCCCACTTCTTTTCATGTTCCGGCGCTTCGAAGAGGGCAGCGGGTTTTATTATGCCCTGTTTGAATTCCCTGTTGATGGAGTCAACCGCTGAGGCTACCCTGAGTTTTTTTTCATCTGCTCCGTTTTCTTCTTCGAAGAGAGCTGCCTGTCTTCCCGCGGAAATATCTGAAAAATTAGAGAGTATAACACCGCACTTTTTATATTTGTATCCTGGGATGAATATCTCCTTCAGCATTTGCTCCGCGCTGCTCATGAGGTCTGAGTCAAGAGATACCGGTCTTATAAAAGAAGTCTCACGGCCGTTGGCATAATATTTTTCCGCATCAAACCTGCTTGTCGATATAAAAACAGACATTTTTCCAGCAGTCTGCCTGGCCTTGCGCAGCTGTTTCGCCGCTGAGACGGTAAAACAGCGAAGGGGATCAAGCATCTCTTCGTATGTAGTTATGGGATTTCCGAACGAACGGGAGACCATTATCGACTTTGGAGGCTTGCCACCGGTATCCAGGGCATATGCCTGATGGCCCTTGAGTTCCCATGAGGTGTAGAGACTCATTATTCCAAAAGTCTTTTTGACCCACATCTCATCTTTTTTGATAAAGTCCGCTGCTGTTTTTATTCCCGACTTGGCCAATCTCGCGCTTATCCTACGGCCTATGCCCCATATGTCGGCACATTCAAACTGTGACATGAAACCCATATCCATATATCTCGCCCTGTCCATCCAGAAGACTCCCCCCGTCTCCTCGTTTTTTTTGGCATATTCAGTTGCCAGCTTAGAAAGGGTCTTTGTGGGGGCTATGCCTATAGATACGGGAATACGGCATTTGTCCCATATGTCTTTCTTTATCATACGGCAGTAGGATACGGGGTCTTTTACGTTCGATATCCCTATGTTGAAAAAGGATTCATCTATAGAGTATATTTCGACTGCATCTGTATAGAGTTTGATCCGGGACATAACTTCGGCAGATATCTCCTGGTATAAAGACATATTTGTGGACCTGATGGCGACGCCGTTGAACGCAAGCATGCTCCTTATCTTGAAATAGGGATCCCCCATTTTTACTCCCATTTTTTTGACTTCGTTGGAACGGGAGATCACACAGCCGTCATTGGAAGAAAGAACGACGACCGGCCGGCTGTCGAGATCGTTATCGACCCGGCGTTCGCATGAAACAAAGAAGTTGTTGCAGTCGGCAAGGGCTATAGATCTCTCGTACATAAGATCAGAGGCTTTCATATTGTCATCTCCCGCTTGATATATGATCTGACAGTATATATAACATGCAGTAATCTGCATGTCAACATACAGGGTAAATTGACAATTAAAATGTTCGATCCTGAAAACTATTGCAATAAAAGTTTTTAATGGTCTTCGTTTTTCTCACTCCTCCAATATGGACACAAAAGTGATAATATTAGGAGACTATGACCACATGGCCTAAGGAGGCGTCTGGTTGATGAGCGGCACAAGTCTTGAGTTTCTTATCGTTGACCCGCAGAACGATTTCTGCGACCCAAAAGGGGCCCTCTACGTTCCCGGAGCCAGGGATGATTCTCTCAGGCTCGCGGATACTATAAAAAGACTCAGGGAGAGGATCAGCCATATAAGCGTTACCCTTGATACCCACCGCCTTATAGACATTGCCCATCCCATTTTCTGGGTCGATCATGGGGGCAGACACCCGGCCCCTTTCACACTCATCACGAAGGATGACCTCAAAAAGGGACTGTGGAGGACCACTCTCCCGGATCACATGGATAGGGCTGTTCGCTACGTAGATGAGCTGGCAAAAAACGATCGATACGTGCTCTGCATCTGGCCTCCGCACTGCCTGATAGGATCCTGGGGACAGTCTGTAACAACTCCTGTCTACGATGCTCTGCTCGAGTGGGAAAAGAATTTTTCTTTAGTCGACTACACCTTAAAGGGACTCAACATCTGGACCGAACATTATTCCGCACTCAAAGCCGATGTTGAGGACCCGGAAGATCCAGCCACCGGGCTCAATGAAAAACTTATAAAGAGGCTACGTGAGGCAGACATTATAGCCATATCGGGACAGGCGCTTTCGCACTGCGTCGCAAACAGCGTCAGGGACCTGGCAGACAACTCAAAAGAGGAAGACATTAAAAAAATGGTGCTGCTGACAGACACTACAAGCTCAGTAAAAGGATTTGAAAAATTAGGTGAAGATTTCGTTCGCGAGATGACCGGGCGTGGAATGCAGGTCTGCACATCAGATGAATTTGGGAGGTACTTCTAATGGGAAAATTTTTTCGTGAGCCGGCAAGCGGTTTCAGCCATCTTGTAGGAGCACTGCTATCCGTAGCCGGGCTGATCTTACTGCTCTATGTGGCCATCACGAACAGGGACGTCTGGCAGATAGTCTCCTTTTCGATATTCGGAGCAAGCATGATACTCCTTTATTCTGCAAGCGCGATATATCACCTTGTCAATGCTTCCGAAAAAGCAATACGTATACTTCAGAAGATCGACCACAGTATGATATTCGTCCTCATAGCAGGGACATACACTCCGATATGCCTGACCCTGCTGAGGGGACGGCTGGGTTACTGGCTTCTCGCCCTTATATGGTCCTGTGCAGCCGCCGGAATAGTGATGAAAATGTTCTTCTTTGATATACCAAGACTGCTTTACACCGGGGTATACCTGATAATGGGCTGGATCGCGGTCTTCGTCATAGTACCCCTTTACAGGGCAGGCGGACCTCTTCCTCTGATCTGGCTGCTCGCAGGAGGACTTTTCTACACAGCGGGAGGGATCATATATGCCATCAAAAAACCCAACATACTTCCGGGCTGGCTTGGCTTCCACGAACTCTTCCATATTTTTGTAATACTTGGAAGTACCGCTCACTATGTGATGATCCTCAGGTTCTGCTGATACGGGAATATAAAAGAAGCCGGGCTCCTGCCCGGCCTCTTTTTATCTTATCTCTCCCTCTTCCTCGGAACTTTTGATTTCCAGGATCGCATTCCCGCCTCCAACAAATACTATTTTAGGAGAGTGGTTTTCAGCCTCTTCGGAATCGACCTGACAGTAAGCAAGTATTATCACCTTATCGCCGGGCTGCACGAGGCGGGCAGCTGCACCGTTCACGCATATAACTCCGCTGCCGCAGTCCCCCTCTATCACATAGGTATCAAACCTGCTGCCGTTGTCTATGTCAACTACGCTGACCTTTTCATACTCAAGTATACCTGAGGCCTCCATAAGGTCCCTGTCTATCGTTATGCTGCCAACGTAATTGAGGTTTGATTCTGTTACTGTTGCCCTGTGTATCTTTGCTTTAAGCATAGTTAGTATCATTTTACTGCTCCTTCGAAGGTAAAGTTGTCTATCAGTCTCGTTTTGCCAATATAGACAGCAACTGCCGCAAGCACAGGCTTCTCTATCCTTTGGACAGGCCTTAGGTCAGCTGAGTCCACTATTTCTGCATAATCTATCTTTGCGAGAGGCTCTGCAGATATTCCTGCAGTTATGATATCCCTTATCTTCACAGCATCTTTTTCTCCCTTGCGCATAAGCTCATTTGCTTCGCCGAGGCTTCGGGATAGGGAGAGCGCGGCTTTTCTTTCCTCAGGCGAAAGGTAGAGGTTCCTCGAACTCATCGCCAGTCCGTCAGCCTCACGGACTATGGGACAGGAAACGATCTCTGTCCCGATGTTGAGATCTTTGACCATCCTCCTTATTATCGCGAGCTGCTGGGCGTCCTTCTCTCCGAAATACGCTCTGTTGGGCAGGACGATGTTGAAAAGCTTAGAGACTACCGTGCATACACCGCGAAAATGGCCCGGTCTTTTTGCTCCGCAAAGTCCGTCGCCGAGTTCTTTTATGTCTACGAAGGCAAAGTTCTCAGATGGGTACATCTCCAACGGCTGAGGTGCGAAGATGAGTTCTGCACCGGCTTTTTCACAGACTTCCCTGTCATGCGCCATGTCACGCGGGTATTTATCCAGGTCTTCGTTGGGACCGAATTGGATCGGGTTTACAAAAATACTGACCACGACCATGTCATTTTCTTTTCTGGCCCTCTCTATAAGACTTATATGCCCGGGGTGCAGATACCCCATGGTAGGTACCAGACCGACGGAGAACCCTCGTTTTTTCCAGTTTCCTATTACCCCTCTGACTTCCTGAACACTGCCTGATATTATCATTTGATCTTGTTTCACACCTTTCATTGTTCAGTTTTTCAAGATGAGAAAAGCTGATCTATAGTTTTTCAATTATTTCTGGATCTATCGTGAAGGAGTGCTCCGCTGTCGGGAAGGCTCCGTTCCTGACCTCTTCAGCATATTTTTTTATTCCCTCTCTCATCGACTCTCCTGCATCAGAGAAAACTTTTACAAATTTCGGCCTGAAGTCTGAGAACATTCCCAGCATATCGTGAAAGACAAGAACCTGACCGTCGCATGAAGCCCCGGCTCCTATACCTATCGTAGGGATGGAGACTGCTTCCGTTATCTTCTGCGAGAGGGCTGCAGGAACGCATTCGAGCGTGATGGAAAATGCGCCCGCATCTTCCAGGCGTTTCGCATCATCTATCAGTTTTTTCGCTGCCTCCAGCTGACGACCCTGGACTTTAAAACCGCCGAAAATATTTACTGACTGGGGGGTAAGTCCTATGTGTCCCATGACCGGGATCTGCGCCTTTACTATGGCCTTTACGTGACTGAGGACATCAGTTCCTCCCTCAAGTTTTACTGCTTCGGCATATCCCTCCTGGACAAGTCTGCCTGCATTCCTGACCGCTTCTTCGACAGAGACCTGGTATGACATGAATGGCATATCCGCTATAAGGAGAGCGTCTTTAGTCCCCCTTGATACAGCCCTTGTGTGGTGGATCATATCCTCCATCGTCACCCTGAGTGTGTCCCTGTAACCTAGACAGACCATCCCGAGCGAATCTCCGACCAAGATGGCGTCTATTCCGCATGAATCGGCAAGTCTGGCCATTGAGTAATCGTAGGCTGTCATGACGACCAGCCTCTCTCCTTTTGATGCGGTTTCGATGAATGTTGCTGCTGTCCTTTTCATCTTTTCTGTCCTCTCACCTTCGTCTTCATTATTTTTTATTACCTGTTATCCTTTAAAAGGGTCAAAAGCTCTGTGTAGTCCCTTTCCGGATGTTTTTCACCGGCCAGTTCCACAAGTTTCTCTGTCAGGAGTATGTATATGGTCCTCTCCTCTTCGTCCAGAACATCAAGATGTTTTCTGACCGTGTTTATATCATTGCGCTCGGCAGGCCCTGTAAGGGCTCCCGGAAGGCCCCTTCCGGAAATGTTGTCGATGTTGCATCTTATAAGCGGAAACAGTGCTGAAAGAGGATCTCCCCCCAAGACGCCGCATCTTTCAAAAGAGCGGCATCCCGCGCTGACGAGTGCTATAACAAGATTTGAGACCATGACGTTGGATGCGTGGTAGAGCGTTTTATGCTCCTTCTTAATGACAAGTGTTTTGTTGCCAGTGATCTTAAAGAGCTCCATCACTTCCCCGATCCTCTCTTCCGTACCCTCAAGGGTAAAAGAGGCGTCCTGAAGACCCTCAAAGCTGCCGTCACTGCCGCTGAAGGCAAACATCGGATGCACAGAGTATCCTGATGCTCCCTTTTGTCCGATCCCCTCAAAAATATCTGAGGAAAGCGATCCGCTGAGATGAGCTAGGATCCTGCCTTCCAGATCTAGTGTCCGCAGCTCTTTCCAGACGGCTGGTAAGGCATCATCAGGAGTTGAGATCACAATAATGTCTGAATGGTCTGTAAGTTGTTTGAGAGAGGGAAATGCTTCCGAGGCTGTTATCCGGGCTGCTGAGAGGGCACTCTCCATCGTTCGGCTGGAATATCCTGATATAACCAGTCTCTTTGAGGCAAAATAGGAGCCAAGCGATACACCTGCTTTGCCTGCCCCAATAAATCCGATGCGCTGCCTGCTGCGGCTTTCCAACCGGATCATCGCTCCTTCCGGCTTTTTTTAAAAATGACCTGCTCTGTTGATTTGCAAACGATAGCACAGATAGTGCCAAATAGGCAACGTTTATGTTCAATGCAGAATGTAAGTATATAAAGGGGGCGGGTCCCTGCGGATCCGCCCCTTGTATGATTCATTATCTGATATGCCTGATCTTTATGCTCTGCGCTTCTCCGGCATGAACCATGCTATAGCCATCAAAACTATTCCCATTACAAGCAGACCTACATATCCTATATCTGTTACGGAAGGATATTTATCGGATATCTTGAAGAGTGTAAGCTTTCCTACGTTCATTGCCTTGAAGATGCCCATCGCTTCAAAACTTCCGTACATGAGGGCAAATATCAGGGCTCCGATTATGCCTCCGACCGCGATCATAAGCGCCTGTTTGTAGACATTTGTGCCTATGGCAGCAAATGACGTTCCCGGACATGAGCCGACCATGCCGAAACCCACCCCGAAGATAAGACCTCCAATGATCACTCCAAGGTGCATCGTTTTAACACTTAGGTTAGAAAGGTCAAGTATTCCCGCCATGTTGAAAACGAAAAGGAGCACATTCGAGAGTCCTATCGCGAAGAGTATTATCTTAAAGACTGTAAGGTCCTCCAGTCTGAGCATCTGGCGCATTTTGACAGGGCTTGCGGCATCAGCGAGATAGAGCGCGGCCCCAAATAGAGCTCCTGTTACAAGACCAATTAAAAGATCCATTCTGATACCCCCTATCCCAGTTTCTTCAACGCTTTGGCTACGGGGATCGCCACAGCAAAGGCACATGCGGCAAAGACAAAACCGCTTATGCTTCCCTGCATGATCCCGCTCATCATGTGTCCGCTTGTACAGCCGTCGGCAAGCCTTGCTCCGAAGACGAAGATAAAGCCACCCACGATCTCACGAATGTAATACTTCTCAAATGCAGACTTTGGTCCTGATGATCTAAGCGCATCCTGTGCCATCTTGTTTCTCTTGCTTGGATCCATGCTCCACGCTATGAATCCTCCAAGAGGGATAGCAAGCAAAAATACCATCGCGAAATTGATGGGGTTCTTTATATCCTTTGCCAAAGATCCCTCGCTCTTGTCATAATATGCATTAGTGCTGCGATATCCGCTCTTGCGGGAACTGTCCTCAGTTATCACAGAGGGATCTATCACGCTGTGGATCATTCCTCCTATCATTGAAAACTGGGTCGAGACCCCGACAGGCTTGATCACGAGAACTGACACAGCAAAAACAAGTCCCAGAAAGATCGCTTTGAACATCCAACCGTGGGAATTTCCATTCATCTTCATTTCCGCCTCCTTTATAGTGGTGTAAATTTATAGAATATTTATTTACGTAAATATTATATACGATGTTGGTATCACTGTGTGTGACCAAGTCACACAAACGTTGGCTCAACGATAGGTAAAAACACCTAATCGGACACATTCACTCAACTTTTCGCCTCTGCTTCTGAAATTGATCTTGAATAAGAGCTTCCGGAGGGAAAATGAAGTAAAATCTGTTTCAGAAGATAGTTTGAAAAATTATCATTAGGAGTGATCCTATGTATACCAGAAAAAGGATCTTCGAAATAATCCAGGTAGGGAGCGATAATGATCACGAAAGCAGGGCTTTTGATTATGTGCTTGTGACAGCAATAATCGTGAATCTCTTCATAGCCCTATTTTCAACCTTTGAAGCATCTGCCGAACATGAAAAAGCCCTGTATTTCACTGAACTCGTGACAGTGATATTTTTTACTGTGGAATTTGTACTGAGGCTCTGGACTGCAGACTATTTATATACTGAAAAAAAAGACAGACGCAGTTCTGCGCTTAAGTTTTTTTTCTCCCCTTCGGGGCTCGTTGATTTCCTTGCCTTTTTCCCATTCTATCTGCCAAATATCCTGCCTTTTGGGGTGGTGGCATTCCGTATTTTCAGGGTCATAAGGATATTCAAGCTCTTCCGGGTGACCAGTTATCAGGATTCGCTCAATGTTATCACGGATGTAGTAAAGAAGAGGAAGAATCAGCTGATTTCTTCTGTCTTTCTCGTTCTGATACTTATGATATCTGCTTCGATACTTATGTATGGAATTGAGCACGAAGCACAGCCGGATGTATTCAAAAACGCATTTTCGGGTTTCTGGTGGGCAACTTCTACGCTTCTCACCGTAGGTTATGGTGATATTTATCCCATTACCACACTTGGCAAAGTGATAGGCATAATCCTTACCTTTCTGGGGGTAGGCATGGTCGCTGTTCCTACAGGCATACTCTCAGCAGGATTCATAGAACACCTTAATGAGATCGAAGATCCCAAAAAGGAAGGAGGAACTGAATACTGTCCCCGTTGCGGGCATAAAATACGATAACAGGAAAGGAGCAAACTGCCTCCTTACTTTGCAAGCCCGTAGACTTTGCTTACTTCCTGGACAAAAATGATACCCTTTCCGGCTTTCTCAATATCCAACTTTTGCCTGATAGAGGAGACTATGGCTTCAGCATCTTTTTTTTCTGAGAGTATCATTACTATTTCTTTTTCCGGTTCGATATCCATGAAAAACAGTTTGCTTGTTTCGTGAATTCCCGAACCCCTGGCGTTGATTATCGTGCCTCCCCTTGACCCTGCCGCAGTGGCTGCATCAATAACATCTTCCGCCTTGCCTTTGTCTACTACGACCGTAATAGCACAGTACATTGCCTCTTCCCCGCTTTCCTCCCGATCTGCCTCTGTCGCTTTGCACGCGACTGAGCCTATGACTTCACTGACACCTGTAGTAAATGCTATACCGTGGTTTGGCTTTTCAAAATTGAACTTTTTATCAAGTCCTTCAAGCGCACATTTTGTCAGCTTTTTATTCGATACCATGAGCACTATTTCTTTACGGATGTCTGACAACCCCAAAAAATCTGCAAACTTATCGTTAGCCGTGCCTTTTGCAAGTATTATCGTTCCTCCGGTCACACCACATTTTTTTGCGGCATGCATCACCTTGCTGCCCTTTCCAAAATTAACTATTGCCCATATAAGTTCGAAGCATACCCTTCCGTCATCATTGGACATCATTACTTTGACCTCCCTTCCTTGATTTCATCTGAAAGATCGCTCCAAGTATCTGAAGAGCGATTATAGGGGTCATGGCTACCATAGCGATCATGCCGAATCCATCGGCCAGTACGCTTGCGTTCTCTGCGGCATCAGCAGCCCCATGAGCAAAGGCCAGTACAAATGTTGCGGTCATCGGTCCCGATGCGACCCCTCCCGAATCGAAGGCAATACCTACAAAAAGCCGTGGTACATAGTATGACATCGCTATCGAAATAATGTAGCCGGGCAGCAGAAAATGCCAAAGCTTGACCTGCGGGCTGAGGATGTTGACCATCGCAAGGGCTACGGCTATTCCCACTCCTATACTCAGTGTTCCGAGCACGATGCTCCTCCTGACATAACCGCTGGTAACTTCCTCTATCTGATGGGTCAGTACGTATACTGCCGGTTCAGCCAATATCGTTACCAGCCCAAGGATAAAGCCCACGGCCACAATGATCGTTTTATTTTCGAGTACGGCAAGGTTTCTGCCTATGATACTGCCGACCTCCATGAAGCCGCCGTTGACACCCAGAAGAAAAAGTACCAGGCCGACAAAGGCGAAAAGCAGCCCCATAATTATCTTTCTCATGGATTTAAATGAGAGCCTAAAAGAAATTTTCTGAAAAATTATAAAGATCACCACAACCGGTATAAGTGCCATAAATACTTCTGCTGCAATAGTTGGCAGCTTTTCAGCGAAGGGACCTATTATAGAAACAAAAGATATATCTGCTGCAGGCAAAGTCCCCGTAAGCTTTTCCGTTTTCGAAAAGATGCCCATCAGCATGACTGCTATTATCGCCCCCGCAGAAGCAATAGCTACCATGCCAAAGCTGTCGACCTCGGATGCCTTGCTGTCTTTTTTCAGAGCAGAGACACCGACAGCCAAAGCAAGTATAAAAGGTACCGTTACAGCCCCCGTTGTAGCACCGGAGGCATCAAAAGATATCGCCAGAAACTCAGTCGGGGTAAAATAAGCCAAGACGAAAATTATAAGATAAAGGGCAGTAAGTATCTTGTTAAGCGCAATATTGTAGACTATCCTCACAAAACCAAGAGATAGCATCAATGCGATCCCCGCGGATACTACAACGACAATACTGATTTTTTCTATAATGGCTGAAGTGATATTCTCCACCTGCTGGGCAAGAATGTGAAGGTCAGGTTCTGCCACAGATATTGCGAAACCGAGAAAAAGTCCCGATGCAATAACTATCCACAGCTTGTTGGTCTTCGCAATCGAGGCTCCCATTAGATTGCCTATCTGCGTTATCCCTATGTCGACTCCAATAAGAAAAATGGAAAGGCCCACAACGATTAAAAAAGCTCCTGTTAGAAACCTGATGAAATTATGAGTGCCCAGGGGAGTCAGGGTAAAGTTCATTATTGTCACTATGAGGGTTATCGGCAGGACCGCCAAGAGTACCTCCCTGAATTTCTCAGTCAACACGTTCAACCACCGCACACTCCCTTTCCTGCCTTGTTGGAGACAGGTTCTTTAAGCTGATTATAACAAAGAAGAAGATTTTTACCGAATTATATGCCCATATCATTAAATAAATGTATACATTATTTCTACTAATTACAACATAGTATTCAATAGATCATGAATATATTGTATAATCAAAAGACTATAAAGATTTTAAAATGCTAAATCAACAAAAGCATACTCGGAATTGTCAGCAGCCTAGAATGTTACAGCAAAGGAGCAGGTCTTATGGAGTCAGACTTCCCATTAAGCAATCAGAATCTAAGGCTCCTTGTCTCAAAGATGGCTCAGGGGGTAGCGCTCTGTGACATCATCTATGATAAAAACGGAGAGCTTGAGGATTACAGGTTTATCAGACTGAATAAAAAATTTGAAGAACAGACCGGACACAAGATCAAAGACTTATTAAGCAAGACCGTAATGCAAGCATTGCCTAAGACGGGCGCGGACTTAATCAACAAGTACAGGGAAGTTGTCTTGAATAAAACTTCCTTACATTATGACGAATACTTTCCTAAATCAGACAAGTGGAACAGGGTTTCAGTTTATCCACTTAACGGCTGTCAGTTTGTTTTAATAATGGATGACATCACAGAAAGAAAAAAACTTGAAGAATCAGTTTTTCTTGAAAAGGAACAGTTGAAAACTACCCTACTTTCAGTTGGAGACGGTGTCATAACAACGGACGAAACCGGAAATATCGTCTTTATGAATAAAGCAGCAGAAAAAATGACAGGATATTCCGAGGATAAATCTATCGGAAAAGATTTCAAAGAGGTCTTCAGGATAAAAGACGAGGTTATGGGAAAGGATCTCCTCCTTCATAAAAAAAAGGTATTAAAAGACGGTGAGGTACTGGTCCTTTCAGACCATAAGATACTTATCTCAATATCCGGAAAGGAAATATATGTCCAGGGTACAATAACTCCGATCAAAGAGAGCAAAGGACATGTCAGCGGCATGGTCGTGGTTTTCAGGGACAATACAGAAAAGGCGGACCACCAGAGAGAGGTTGAGTTCCTAAGTCTCCACGATCACCTTACGGGTCTTTACAACAGGAGGTACATACAGGATTCGTTAAGCAGGCTCGATACGCCGAGGAACTTGCCCCTGTGTATCATCTATTCTGATGTCAACGGCCTTAAGATGATCAATGATTGTTTCGGCCATGAAACAGGAGACAAACTTTTAAAAACAGCAGCACAGACTTTCAGGGATATCCTCAGATCAAATGACATAGTAGGAAGGATCGGGGGCGATGAGTTTCTTATTTTGCTTCCTAATACTGACGAAGATGTGGCTCAAAACATCATTGAACGAATATCGGGCTCTTTCAAAAAGACGGATATGGATCATGTGGTAGTCTCCCTGGCTGCAGGATTTTCAATAAAAAAAGATCCTACTCAACACATAGATGACATCCTGAGAAATGCCGAGTCCAGTATGTACAAGGACAAAATCAGGTCCGGAAGGATCATGCGCCGAAAAATGATAGAAAACGTTATTCAAGAGATAAATTCAAAATATGAAAAAGAAGAGATCCATTCTGAAAAAGTCACCGACTACTGCATAAAAACAGGGAAGGCACTGGGCCTCTCAAAGAAAGAAATATCAGAACTAAAAGCGGAAGCTTTGCTGCACGACATTGGAAAGATAGTTATCCCACCGGAGTTGATCAAAAAAACTGAGAGGTTGTCCGAAGAGGAGTATGATTTAATAAAAATGCATCCTGAAAAAGGATACCAGATCCTGAAGTCTATCGATGAATATTCCTCTATCGTCGATCCTATACTGCATCACCACGAACGCTGGGACGGCAGCGGATATCCCGAAGGCCTCAAGAAAGATGAGATCCACCTGCATTCAAGGATAATAAATGTTGCAGACGCTTATGAAGCCATGACCTCCGGAAGACCCTACAAAAAGGCATTAACAAAGGAAAGGGCTGTTGCCGAACTTAAGAAATACGAGGGCAAACAGTTTGATCCGGATATAGTAAAAATCTTTATTGAAGAAGTTCTGCCCAATGAGAACTAGCGGAAAGACTTCCATTCACTGAGACGCAATTGCCCCTTGCAAAACGTCCTTATCTAAAGACAATTTGAGAGTAAATATTGGAAGCCTGAAAGAGGATAAGTTCTGTCTCCTGCAGGCTTCCATTTTTTGATCCTGGTCGTGGTTCCTGATCGATCGTTTATTTCTTCAACTGGTGAACAACATCAATGACCGTTCCGTCGCGCCACTCGACAACACCTATGATGCGGTCTTCTGTTTCGACGGGATCAGTGGGGCCGGACATCTTGTGCGCCCTTGAGACCAATTCGTCCATTGAAACGACAGGGAGTCCTTTGACTGCTGAGCAGGCATCGAGAAGGTCCTTACGCTTTGGGTTGATGGTAATGCCATATTCTGTGACAATAGCATCAACGACCTCACCGGGCGTTGTAACGCTGTAAACGTTGTCCGTTACACAGGGAATGCGTCCGCGGAGCAGCGGCTGGGCGATTATCGTAAGCTTGGCTCCGGCAGCAGTGTCCTGGTGTCCGCCTGTACCGTGCAGGAGAGCACCGTCGGCCTCGGTGTTTACGTTGGCGTTGAAATTTACGTCAACTTCGGTGGCTCCGAGGATGACTACGTCAAGCATATTGACAGCAGCTCCCGAGTTCCATGGGTTGGCGTACCAGTCAGCTGATATTTCGATATGTTTCGGGTTTTCACCGATGGAACGGACAGCTTCGAGGTCAAAGGACTGAACGTCCATAAGCCTATCGACCAGACCCTCTTTCAGCAGCTCAACAAAATAGCCTGTTATTCCGCCAAGACCAAAGCTTGCCTTGATCCCCTTCTTGATCATGGCCTCTTTCATAAAAGCCGTGACTGCAAGGGGTATCCCGCCTGCGCCGGTCTGGAAGGAGAGACCTTCTTTAAAGTAGGGGCTTGCTTCGATAAGCTCGGATGCATATCTTGCTATGAGGAGACGAAGGGGGTCCCTTGTCACTTTAGTTGTACCGGAAACTATGCCCGCGGGGTCTCCGATGCTCGGGACTTCGACAACTATGTCAACGCTAAGCTGCGAAATCGAGACCGGAGCTGCAGGGTATGGCTGGAGATTATCGGTGATCGCAACAACACAGTCAGCAAACTGGGCGTCGGTAAAAGCGTAGCCAAGAGAGCCGCATGCAGATTTTCCCTGCGTTCCGCAGATGTTTCCGTACCGGTCAGCGGTGGGAGCCGCTATGAAGGCAACGTCTATATGGACATCACCTGACGAGACTGCACGCGGGCGGCCGCCATGGCTCCTCAATACAACAGGTACATCCATTCCGCCCTCTGATACCAGCTGGCCGATAGGTCCGTTGACTGAGCCCATTATCCGTGTTATGACTCCGCTTTTGATATGCTCTATCAGTTTTTTATGTACGCCGAAGAGAGCAGTCGGGAAAAGTGTCAGGTTTTTAATGCCCATCTCTGCACAGGCATCTATTACCATGTTGACGACGAAGTCGCCGTTACGGAGGTGGTGGTGGAATGATACAGTCATTCCGCTTTTAAGGCCTGATGCCGCTATTGCTGCCTTTATGTCGCTTACTCGCTTGTCGGTACAGGTACTGTTCACGCAGCGGATCTTTCCGCCTGCTCTGTATCCTTCAGGCTTTAAGGCAAAAGCGCCCTGGAAGAGCTTTGTTTTGCCGTATCCTTCAATAAATTCTGGTATCTCACGGCCTAGTGCGTTCTTTGCCATCTTACTTCACCTCCAAAAGTCCGGCCTTGACAAGAGTGTATTCGGCTCTCTTGACGACCGGGATATCGACCATTCTTCCGTCAACAGAGACCGCGCCCTGGCCTCGTTCTGCAGCTTCTTTTGCCGCCGCGACTATCTTAAGGGCCTTCTCTATTTCCTGCTCTGTCGGGTTGAAAACATCATGTATGATCGGTATCTGGTTTGGATGGATGACGCTCTTTCCTTCAAAACCAAGCTGTTTTATAAATTCCGTCTCCTTACGCAGTCCAGCATCATCTGTAACTCTCGGGAATACTGTGTCGATCGGGTCTACCCCTGCTGCTCTGGCTGCAAATACAAGCATGCGGCGTGCCCAGTCAAGCTCGGTCCCTTCGTTTGAACGGCTCGTCTTAAGGTCTGCGGTCAGGTCTTCTCCGCCTGGGATTATCGCTGCAACGCGGGGAGATGCTGAGGCTATGTCAAATGCATTCCAGATCCCCTTCGCTGTTTCAAGAAGGCAGAATATCTTGGTCCTGCCCACGGGGATCCCGTTTTTATCTTCTATTATCGAGAGCTCTTCGTCGATGATCTTGACTGTGGCTGCGTCATCGACTTTTGGAGCCCTTATTCCCTGCAGTGCCGGAAAAGGAACCACTGCAGCAAGGTCATCTTTCCAGTATTCTGTATCGACTCCGTTTATGCGGACCGTTACCTCACAGCTGCCGAACTCGCCCTGTTTGAGAAAATGCCGGACAAGTATCCGTGCCGTGTCCTTTTCGGCCATTGCGACAGCATCTTCAAGGTCAAGGATGAGCCCGTCGGAACCAAAGAGATATCCGCGAGTGAGCATGTTGGGGTTATTTCCGGGAAGATAAAGCATTGTACGGCGCATTATCTCTCACCTCCGATAAGCCTTTTTACGGCGGCTTCAACTCTTGCTCCAAGAACGATGTCCAGGGCTCCGTTGTCCTGGATCGAAATGTCGATATCTTTCACACCCATCAAAGCGATCACTTCTGCCGTCTTCTTTTCCATTGCCGATTTGAACCTTGCAGCGCTGCTTCCGGCTATCTGAATTTTCACGCCGTTGCCCTGAGCTGCTTCTGATACTGTCACAAGGCAGTCCATTGATTCCAGTGTTCCAGCCTGAGCTGTGTTCATGGTATTTACCTCCCTGTTCATCTCATGGAGAAACGGTCTGCCTGCCCGTCTCAACTGAGAGCTGGGAAGGCAGACCGTTTATTTGTTTAGTTTTTTGATCTTTCAGTTTTGCCGCTTAATTGAAACTGCAAAGCTGATATTTAATTTAGTGCTTAGTCGTTGAACCCTACGAGGCTGGCCTCATCCCATGCGCACATCTTGTTGACCTTGGCTTTTGCTGCTTCAAGCTTTGCGCCCTTGAATTCGGGATCTATCTTCGCAGCAATGGCTGCCGCCATGTCAAGAGTGCTGGCTGCGTTCTTCTCCCAATCGGGATCGCCGCGGAAGTCGCGAAGCACGTCGTATGTAAGTGTTCCGGGCTTGTCTTCAACGAGAACTTCGCCGAGAGCCTTTTCGATCTTTGCTGCAGACTCATCAAGGCCGAGATACTCAAGCATCATCTTCGCAGTCAGGATCATTGCACTCGGGTTGACCTTGTACTGGTGCGCATACTTGGGAACAGAACCGCTGCTGGGTTCAAAGAGAGCTGCATCCTTGCCTATGTTTCCGCTCGGTGCAAAGCCCAGACCGCCGGTAAGCTGCGAAGCTTCGTCAGAAAGGATATCGCCGAAAACGTTACTTGCGACAACAACGCTGTAATCCTGCGGGCTCTTGATGAACCACATTGCTGTTGCGTCGGCATTCTCTTCGATGCCCTTGATGCCGAACTGCTCGTATTCTTTTGCGATCTCAAGGAATATTCTCTTCATCATTCCGTCAGTTTCGCGGATGACGTTGGCTTTGTTGCAGCAATGTACGGTCTTGCGTCCGTTTGCCTTGGCATATTCGAATCCTGCGCGGATGATACGCTCGCAGCCATCCTTTGAGAATACGCGCCATGATACTGCTACTTCACGGCCCTTGAATCTCTCCATTCCCTTGTGGAGGTCAAACATCGCTTCCGGAAGGGGGTAGAACTCCACTGCTGCATAGAGGTCCTCTGTGTTTTCACGGAAGAGTACGATATCAATGTTGGGATCCTTTGCAAGAGGAGTTCCGATCCCGGGGAGTTTCTTTGCGGGGCGGATATTGATGTAGAGGTCGAAAAGCTGACGCATCTGGAGGATGGCTGATTTGAATCCCTTTACTCCGGCCTTTGATGTGATCGCGGCCATGAGTGTCGCGTCTGTTTCGCGGATCGATTTGATGGTTTCGGGCGGGACTGTGTTGCAGCGGGGGTCGCCTTCGCCAAATTTTTTGTTGGATTTTTCCCACATGCACCAGCCCAGGTCAGCGCGGACCCAGTCGATGGGCAGATTGAGGGATTCCAGGACCAGAAGTGCGCCCTCCATCATGTCGAAACCCGAGTCATCTCCGGCCATGTAACATACGTTGTAGCGATCCTTCTGTTCTTTAACTCTTAGAACGTTGCCTGACATATTGTTTCCTCCTCTAATTTTACTTTTTATTTGGTAAAGCGTCCGGCTCATCTCTGCCTAAAAACTGAAGTGGGCCGGACTATTTAAAACCTGCAGAAATTTGGCTATTTGAAGCTTAGGCGAGTCCCAGCGACTTCTTGACGTGAGGAATAAGTCCGCCGTCTTTGATCAGTCCCTGCACAAATTCAGGATATGCCGGGAATTTGAACTCTTTGCCGCCTACAATGATCACTCCGCTTTCGAAGTCGACCTCTACTTCGTCACCCATGCTGATGGCGTCAACTGCCTCGGGACATACGATGATCGGAAGGCCTTCGTTGAAACAGTTGCGATAGTAGATGCGTGCAAAGCTCTTGGCAATGATTACTGCAATGCCGCGTTCTTTGATGCATGATACTGCCTGTTCACGGCTTGAGCCGCAGCCCCAGTTTTTGCCGCCGACGATGATGTCGCCCGGCTTTGCGTTCTTGTTGAACTCCATGTCAAGGTCTTCAAGAGCGACCTTCGCCATGTCAGCTCGTTCCTTAATGGTGTACGTGTACTTACCGGGGAAAATGACGTCTGTGTTTACGTCGTCGCCGTATTTCCAAACTTTACCTTTGACAGACATGTTAAAGCGCCTCCCTCGGATCGGAGATCTCGCCCTTTAGGGCGGATGCTGCGACCATCATCGGGCTTGCAAGGTAGATAAAGCTGTCCTTGTCACCCATGCGGCCCTTAAAGTTACGGTTTGCTGTGCTGATTGCGGCTTCTTCCGGTGCAAGGATGCCTTCATGGTTGCCCATGCAGGGTCCGCATCCCGGGTTGCAGATAACGCATCCGGAATCAAGGAAAACGTCCAAGAGTCCCTCTCTCATTGCTTGGCGGTAGACTATCCAGGAGGCTGGGATGACTATTGTACGGACTGCGACTTTCTTGCCCTTGAGGATGGCAGCCGCGGCACGCAGGTCTTCGATGCGTCCGTTCGTGCAGCTTCCAAGGAATGCCTCATGGATCTTTGTACCCTTTACTTCGCTGATCGGGCCATAGTTGTCCACTTTGTGCGGTTTTGCCACACCGGGTTCGATGTCGCCGAGGTCATAGTGGTACTCAGCTGCGTATACTGCATCTTCGTCTGCCCAGAGGGGCTCCCAGCGGTCACACTTCGCATTGTCCTTTATCGCGTCGAGGACTTTCTGGTCGGGTCTGCATACCGCGTTCTTCGCTCCGAACTCGATACCCATGTTGCAAAGGGTCATCCTCTCTGCAATGCTCATGTTATCGATGCCTTCGCCGTGGAATTCTACGCTCATGTAGTCGGCTCCGTCAGCCTTTACGTCTCCGATGAACTTAAGGATAAAGTCCTTTGCGGATACGCCGGGATTAAATTTGCCTGTTACTACTACTTTCATGCTTTCGGGAACTTTGAACCAGATTTTGCCTGTCGCCCATGCAGCTGCCATTTCTGAGCGTCCGATACCTGTCGAGAATGCCCCGTAGGCTCCGTATGTGCAGGTGTGGCTGTCGCTTCCTACCATAATAAGTCCGGGGAGGGCAAAACCTTCCTCGCACATCTTCTGGTGGCAGACTCCGCCGTCGCTGGTGACATCGTAGAAATGCTTGATGCCCTGTTCTGCCGAGAACTCACGGACTTCCTTGTGGTTCACCGCGTGGTCGCTGGAAGGTGCCGGGACCGCGTGGTCAAGGATGAATACTATGCGCTCGGGCTTCCATACGTTTTTAACGCCAATTTTCTTGAATGTTCTTGCGATCGGAGCCCCGTTGTCGTGACTCATGCACCAGTCAGGCTCGACTGTTACGACCTGGTTGGCTACGACATCATAGCCCGCCGCTCTGCCAAGTGCCTTTTCGGCAAATGTCTTGCCCATCTTACTTTCACGCTCCCTGTCTGAATATATTAAAAGTTTATGATCTGTATGCGCGGTGCTTATCTTAAGAGAGAAGCGGCCGTTAATATTATTTTTTTGATGCTGAACGGCCGCTTTACTCTTTGTCTGCTTACTTCTTCGCAGCTGCCTGGGCCTTGAGGTATTCCATAAGGCCGCCGGCCTGCATTATATCGTTTTCAAGATCGCTGACAGCGTCTCCGTGGAATTCATGACCGCTCGTCACATCTTTGATGGTGCCTGTTGAAAGCTCAACTTCGAGCTGATCTCCGTCTTTGAGCTTCCCTTCTTTGATGGCATCTGAGATACCTTTTACAAAGAGAACAGGGTAGCCGTTGTTGATGGCGTTGCGGTAGTAAATGCGTGAACATGTCTCGGCAAGAACTACAGGGATGCCGGCGTATTCAAGGCAATATACCGCATGCTCACGGCTTGAGCCGCATCCGAAGTTCTTTCCGGCCACTACAAAATCTCCGGGTTTTACTTCCTTGGCAAAATGCTCTTTGCCGGGGTAGTACTCGAATGCATACTGCGGCATGTTTTTGGGATCTGTCTCAGCAAGATATTTATTGTGGTAGATGAGGTCAGTATCGACGTCATCACCGAATACCCACGCTCTGCCCTTGAGAATTTCGCTCATGTCAATCTTCCTCCTCTAACCCAGAATATCCCTGGGGTCTGTGATGACGCCTTTGACTGCTGTTGCCATTGCAGACATGGGGCTCATAAGGTAAGTGTGGCTTCCCTTGCCTACCTTGCCAATAAAGTTGCGGTTCGTGGTCGAGCATCCGACATCTCCGCTGGGAAGAGCGCCATAGTGCTCAGCTGTGCAGAGTGCGCAGGTCGGGTTGGTGAAAACGATGCCTGCCTCGAGGAACTTCTCGATCATTCCGGCCTTCGCGCATGCAAGCTGTACTTCGGTCGTGCTCGGGGTGATTATAGTGCGGACCTTGGGACTGACTTTGCCGCCGCCTGCGACCAGAACGTCATAAGCTGCCTTGATATCTTCAAAACGCCCGTTAGAGCAGGATCCGATGTGGACCTGATCTACTGCTGCTCCTGCAACTTCCCTGACCGGCTTCACGTTGTCCGGGGCATCCGGGCATGACGCAAGGGGTTCAAGGTTGGTGACATCGTACTTGAGGACCTTGCAGTATTCTGCGTCAGCATCTGCCGAAAGCTCTTTCACTCTCTGCTCGACTTCGGGTCCTGCGCGCTCGACGAGCCACTTCAGGACTTCGCCGTTCGGCATGATGATAGGAACTTTTCCGCTCATCTCCGTGACCATTGAACAGAGGGTTATGCGGTCTGCAAGTGTCGAATTTTCGATCGTTTCGCCTGTGAACTCAACTGCAAGGAAGTCCATCCCGCCGGCGCCAAGGTCTCCGACGATATGGGTGAGGAGGTCTCTCATGCAGACGCCCTTCTGGAATTTTCCCGTTACTTCGATCTTCATCGTTTCAGGAACGCGGAACCAGTTGGTACCGTTGATCCAGGATGCAGCGATGTCTGAGTTGCCAACGCCTGTGGCGAATGCGCCTACGCCGCCCAGGAGGTTCATGTGGCTGTCTGTTCCGAGGACCACATCGCCGGGCTTGATCATTCCGGCTTCAAGCATTACGTGCTGTCCGATGCCGTGGTTGATGTCGAATACGCGTTTGATGCCCTGTTTCTTTGCGAATTCGCGGATTATCTTCTGGTTTGTGGAAACCTTCTCGGAGTGCGAAGGTGCCTGGAGGTCAAAAGTAAATGCGATCTTTTCCGGATCCCATACTTTTGCGTCAGCTCCCATTTCCTTCTCAAACTGCAGTACACAGTTTGCTCCGCCGAAGTCGCGCGCGGTCGACCAGTCTATTTTGCACCATACGCGGTCTCCAATTTTTACGGGTTTGCCTGCTGCCCGTTCCATGATCTTAACTATTGCTGTCTTGCCCATGTCAGTTATCCCTCCGTTTTTTGAAGCTGCTTATTTCATGCCAAGGAACGACTTCACGCTCTCAAAGTTCATAAAGTCGGCCTTGTTTACCATTACGCCTTCTGGGCTGCGAAGTGTGCCGTCACCCTCATGCGCGTGGTTTGCGATGATGTGTCCGATCTCATCGGGGCATCCGTTGCGAAGTGCGATAACGGTCCCTGAGAAAGGATGGCGAAGGTTCTTGCCCATTGTCGACTTGACTGTTTCGCCTGCTGCGTTCTTCTCGTATTCGACAAGCTTGCCTACGTCATGAAGAAGAGCTCCGGCTACAAGAAGGTCATTGTCCATCATAAACTTGGGATCCTTTACGGGATAGATGGCATTGAACTCGTCCATTGATTTCTTTGCGATGCGGGTCACGCCCTTAACGTGATCCAGGTATGTGAAGGGACAGTTGGGGATAAGAAGGGTGAACGGGATCTTATCCATGTCATCGGGTTCCCAGCCGCCTGTCTTTAGTGCGTCGACATAAGAAGCTACGACCTTGTCCTGCATGCCCTTATCCTTGATCCACTCGATTTCAGGGAACAGCTCTCTGATCCTTTTCTCCATGTTGATTCCTCCTGTTTTTATTGTAATCGTGATTATTTCTTATGGTTCTTTTTCTATATTGTCCGGTCCGGAGTTACTGGGCCGCTATACCCCTGTGAAGTGTTTTGTATATCCTGTCAATGTGGTTTGCCGCCGTCTCTCGTGCCAGTTCAACGTTATGATCCAGGATCGCTTCGTACATTGAGCGATGCTCAAGCAAAAAAGCATCTTTGTCCTCAAGGAGATTGTAGATCTTGTCGTGAGTGGCCATTATCAGGTCAAAATTCATCCTGGTTATGTTGACGAAAACAAAATTGTGTGTGGCTTCAGCAAGCGCGAGATGAAAGTCAAAATCTGCCTGGGCGCGCAGGTTAGGGTCACCAAGCCTTTTTTCTGTCGATGTAAGGACCCTGAGCATCCTTGTGAGATCTGAAGATGTAGCCCTCATGGCACTCTCTGCCGCTATCGCTGGATCAAGTATACGGCGGGCCTCCATCAGCTCAAGAACAGCTGAATCTTCAAGACGGATATTCTTTTCATCCTCTGCCGGTGATTTGGGATGGCGCACAAAACGACCCTTTCCCGGGACCGACTCTATAAGTCCGAGAAGCTCCATCACCCTAAAGGCCTCCCGCAAGGAACTCCGGCTCACACCGAAGTCATCCATTAGCTGCCTTTCTGATGGAAGAGGATCGCCCGGCAGGATATCCCCTCTTGAAATTGACTCCTTCAGTTTTTCTACTACCTTCTCATATATACGGGTCCCCCGTGAGACTTGAGTTTCGATCATGTGAAAAAACCCCTTTCCTGGACCACCCAGTACACTTTATAACATGCCCTAAAGAAAAACACAAGGGCAAAAACATAGTCAAAATAGTCTGATTATTCAGTTATAATTAAACTGTTTCTGCACTATTGCTTATTTAGCCAGACCAGCGCCAAATCTATGTTGGTACATACCAAAGGGGAAAAAGCAAAAGCTTTTTATAATGAATATTTAACCTGTAATTTTTATAATTATTGAATATTTTTAAGTTGTTTGTCTCCTGAAAAATGTGGTCCGACCACTAATATAATTATTCTGAAAAGATCTATCCAATACCAGAGATAATGTTGACTTGATAATGAACGGCATTTAATATCTTTGGAATGGGGTTTAACATAGGGGGACGATAAGTAATGTCAGGGTCAGCATCCAAACGATCTGCAAAAAAGAGGGCCTTTACCCTTGTTGAGCTTCTGATAGTTATCATCATTATAGGGATACTTGCAGGAATGATGCTCTTATCCGCAGCAAATGCGTCTGATTCGGCAAAGGCTGCAAGGATCATCGCAGACATAAAAACCATGCGCTCTGTTGCCGTCCTTTACAAAGCGGATCACGGAGACTGGCCTGTTTGGGTATACGATGAGAGCATCGGGTATGATGCTCTTTATTCTACTGATGTACTTCCCGACAAATATAGCGATTTGACTACTGAGGGAGACGGATACTGGGTCGGATCAATGAAGGGAAAAGACGGGGCAGCATATTCAGTCGGTTATGTCGCTGATCTGGGTGTAGGCGTTAAGAAGGTATTGGAAAGAAGAGCATCTGAGGCATCACTTTACGGCGGCATGCTTTCCGATATGAAGACCAAGACCGCAGAAAGTATTGCCTCATCAAACTACAAGGCTGAACACGACGTATTGATAACCATAGTCAGCAAGTAGCACAAACAGCATTTTTTGAAGCTTATTCCTGTATTATGCCAAATATAATATAAGCTTCCGGGAGGTCTTGAGAGCTATCACAACTGAAACGGACTTCAAAGAAATATTATCGATGAAAGGGCGAAGGATACTCGGGATCAACCCCCCTGTAGAGGACTTCGCCTTTTTTGATCTTTGGTCAAAGCCCGCCGGACTCCTCTACCTTCTTGAGAGGATGAGGATGAGCGGCAACGAGGTCTTTCTGCTTGACTGCATACATGAGGCCTCTGTCGGAAAAAGGTCCTACGGCCGCGAAAAGATTGGCTGCGAGGAAATAGAAAAGCCTCCTGTGTACAGTGGGATCAAAAGAAATTATCACCGGTTCGGTCTATCCGAAGAACGTGTAAAAGAAAGGCTGGCTGAGACCCCAAGACCCGATGCGATATTTCTCACTTCAGCAATGACGTACTGGTACGGCGGGGTAAAATGGATCATTTCGATCCTTAAGAGGGAATTACCGGACGTGCCGGTAATTCTCGGAGGCACCTACGCGAAGCTCTGCCCCGAACATGCAAAGGGACTTGGTGCAGACCGCCTTGTCACCGGCCACTGGATCCCCGACAGCCACTATCCTGCGATGGATCTCTATGAAAAAATTCCCTACGGAATAACGATGACATCCTTTGGATGCCCCCTTTCGTGCAGTTACTGCGCCTCCCGCATACTATGGCCCGAATACACAAGGAGGACCGTTCCCGAAGTCCTACGGGAGATCGATCATCAGGTCGACCTCGGAGCGGAGGACATTGCGTTTTACGATGACGCCCTACTTATCGATAAAAGGGATTATTTTTACAGGATATGCCGCGGATCAATAAAAGCACACGGGGGAAGGGTCCGCTTCCACACTCCTAACGGACTTCATGTACGAGAGATAGATGATGAATGCTCGGAGATGTTGAGAGGGAGCGGATTTAAAACTATAAGGCTTTCACTTGAAAGCATAGACCCCAAAATTGCAGGCGCAAGTTCAGGCAAAGTCGCGAGGGAAGAGTATGCAGGGGCTGTCAGGTCCCTTTTGAAGGCAGGCTACTCCGGGGCTGACTGCGAGACATACATCCTGCTGGGTCTGCCTGGCCAAAGCATTGAGTCAGTTAAAGAAACAATAAGGTTCGTCCATTATTCGGGGGGGAAGCCTAAGCTGGCCGAATTTTCGCCGATACCGGGAACTCCTTCTTTCAACATCGCTGCTGAAAAGATGCCTGAACTGAAAAGCGAGCCGCTGCTCCATAACAATTCAGTATACTCTTCGTGGATATCCAAAAATATCTCACCTGAAGAGCTTCAGGAACTGAAAGACCTTGCACGAAAAAGGATTTGATCAACCGGTCTCCTCAGTTTCTTCTTTTGTTTTCATCATAAGCAGGTGGGTGCTCACACACATTCCGACGACTGCCAGAATTATCCGGACAACCGGTTTATGCACGGCTGCCGCAGATAATGCGAGGCCGGCCCATAGAAAAACTATCGCCCTTATTTTTATCGACTTGCTGACCCCGGCGTTTGTCCGATAATTCTCTATGTACTCTCCGAAAAAGCGCGACCTGCAAAGCCATCTGTGCATCGCAGGGCTGCTTCCTGCGAAACATCCTGCGGCAAGAAGTACAAAAGGGGTCGTAGGAAGGAGCGGAAGGAATACTCCGATGCCGCCAAGCGCTATGGAGACGACACCGGCAACGATCAGAAACGTCTTCTTTATCCTGCCGCACTCTTTGCTATCTGGGATACTTTTCTCTGTCTTTGGCATCCATTTTCCTGTAAAATTCTTCGATCTTTTCAAGGATGTATTTACGTTTTTCTTTTTCCGTCAGTTCCTGCGGGATATCTGCGGGGAATATCGGATCTCCGTAAACAACGTAAAGTTTTCGCGGGCGTGGAAATTTCATGTGGGGAGACATTGCCCTGTATGTGCCTCCTGCCCATACAGGGACTACGGGGGCACCGGTCTTGATCGATAGGATAGAGACACCTCCCTCAAGAGGCTGGAGGGTCCCGTCCTCTGTACGGTGTCCCTCAGGACAAATGTAGACACTGTAACCGTCGTGAATAAAACCCATTACCATCCTCAGAAGCGCGGCCGAGCTGTTTTTGTCCTCCGGGGAGACAGGCACGGCTCCCACTTTTCTCATGTAGGCGCCTAAAATCGGGACTTTAAAAAGCTTTTCCCACGCCACAAATTTCAGAACTCTGGGGCAGAATGTATATCCAACCAGAGGAGGATCTAGGTAGCTCGCATGGTTTGAGGCAACTATCACCGGTCTGTTCTGCGGTATTTTCTCTTTTCCGCTCACCGAAAGTCGGTGATAGAGGGTAAAATATACTGAGATTATAAATCTTGTGATCTGGTATAACATTAAAGGATTCCTCCCGTTGGCTGCATCTTCACTAAGGATATCCCAGAAATGAGCAAATTGACAAGTCTTGGAGTGATCTGAATGGACAGCAAAAAGCAGATAAATGAAAAAGAGGCCCCTGCGGGTTCAAGGATAGGAAGGATCGCTAAGGACTTTTTCCTTGGATGTATAGCACTTATACCTCTTGCGGTCTTTGTCTTCATATTTTACTACCTCATTATGCTTTTCGAGGCGCTGGGCTCAATGATCTTCGGGCTGACAAAGTCTATGAAGACTACTGTGGCTGTGACAGTTTTCATAGTTTTTCTGCTCATATACACAGGCAGAAAGCTCCGGAGAAAAGAAAAGTGGATCCTCAACATAGTTGACCAGGTGATCTCAAAGATACCTGTGGTCGGCGGATGGTACTCCACTTTTCAGGAGATGGTCCAGACCTTTACAGCGGGAGGCGGCGAAAGGGGGTACCTGGGAACGGCCAAAGTGCCCTGCGGCGATGGATACATAATCGGCTTTGTCACAAAGAGGGAGAAAGCCGAGGACGGAAGTCCAAGGGTTACTATCTTTGTGCCTACCTCTCCCAACCCCACTACGGGGCTCGTCTTTTTTTTTCCTGAAGAGAGTGTTGAATATCTTGACCTTTCACCTGAAAAGGCCTTCACAAAGATAATATCCCTCGGCATGAAATCCTAAAACCAGAGGCGGACCGTTTAGGTCCGCCTCTTTTAATATTTAGGCCTTTGGACCCTTTGTGTCAACTGGCGCAGATATTCCTCAGGCTTCCTATCCCTTCAATATTCACCTCGACCAGGTCTCCCACCTTCATCGGTCCAACTCCCTGAGGAGTCCCGCTTGCAATGACATCACCCGGTTCAAGCGTTGCAAATCTGCTTATATGGGATATAAGCCTTGGTATGGGAAAGATCATCTGCGAGAAAGAAGCTTCCTGTACTGTCTTTCCGTTGAGTGTCGTACTTATCACTGCATCCTCCGGCATCTTATCTGTTATCAGTACAGCCGGCCCAAACGGAGCAAACGTATCGAAGCTTTTTGCCCTCGTCCACTGCCCGTCGGAATTCTGAAGTTCCCTGGCAGTTACGTCGTTCATGATCGAGTAGCCGAGGACATGGCTGAATGCATCTTCTTCCTTTATGTTGTGTCCGGCTTTGCCGATGATCACGGCAAGCTCGCCTTCGTAGTCGATGCGTCCGGCCCATTCGGGGATCCTTATAAAATCGTTGGCACCTATTATCGCAGAAATAGATTTCATGAAGATGAGCGGTTCCTTCGGGACTTCGTTGTTCAGTTCCTTCACATGACCCAAATAGTTACGGCCTACGCACCATATCTTCTTAGGCATGAAGGGCGGCAGAAACTTGACCCTGTCTACAGGGTAACTCAGCCTTATGGGAGAAAATCCTGTAAAGGGATCTCCCTCAACGATATCGACGGAATTGTCACGGATCTTGCCCGAATAGGTCCTGCCATCTACCCAGAAACGGCAGTAACGTACGAGCGGCTCTTTTTTAGCCATTAAAATATTCCTCCCTGTTGATTTTTATAAATCAAATGATCTGATCAAGATCAAAACTTTGCTTCTAGCGCCTTCGCGATATTTTCCAGAGCTTCTTTCAGCATTGTGCGGTTGGTCCCGATGTTTATCCTGGCAAATCCGTCCCCTTCGGTCCCGAAGTTGCGCCCGTTGTTAAGTGCGACCCCGGCTTCGTTGACAAGGAAATCCATGAGCTTCTCCGAATCAAACCCGTATTCCCTGAAATCTATCCAGAATATGTAGGTCCCTTCCGGATGGTCCATCTTAGCCTTCGGCATCCGTTCCCTCACAAATTTTTCTGTAAAGTTCCTGTTTTCTTCCAGGTATGCCATCAGTTCGTCAAGCCATCCGGCGCATTTGCCGTAGGCCGTCTCCATAGAAGTAAGTCCGAGTATGCTAAGTGAGCTCAGGTGCAGCCTCTTCATTACCGAAACATAGCGAGCCCTGAGTTTTTCATCGGGGATGAGGGCAACTGAAGAATTCATGCCGGCGATATTGAAGGTTTTGCTAGGGGCAACGAAGGTGACCGTTCGCGAGCTCATTTCATCTGAAAGCGAGGCTATGCTTATATGTTTCGAGTCGCTGTATACCAGGTCCTGATGTATCTCATCAGAGATTATGATCATATCTTTGCGTTCTGCCAGCTTGGACAGGGCTTCCAGTTCTTCCCTTGTCCATACACGCGCTACCGGATTGTGGGGGCTGCAGAGTATAAGTGTCCTGCATGTAGGGGTAACAAGTTTTTCGAGACCCTCCAGGTCCATCACGTAGCGGTCTCTATCCCTCTTCAGCGGATTCTTAACGATCCTTCTCCCGGATTCGCTGATGGTGCCGTAAAAGGGAGGATAGACAGGGGTCTGTATGATCACCCCGTCGCCCGGTTTAGTGTATGCCATTATAGAAAAAGCCAGTCCTGCTACAACTCCGGGTGCCCAGGTCACAGCCTCTTTGCCGATCTCCCAGCCATGCCTGTTTTTTTGCCAATCAGTTATCGCCTTGAGCAGCGAGTCGGGCGCTATCGGGTACCCGAGCGCACCTTCGTCGATCTTTTTATGGAGAGCATCCAGAACTTCGGGGGGGGCAGGGAAATCCATATCAGCCACCCAAAGTGCAAGAAGGTCTTTTTTGCCGAATTCCTCTTCTAGAAAATCCCACTTTTCGCAGTTCGTCCCACGTCTTTCCATGTTTATGTCAAAATTATATTTCAACAACATACCCTCCAGAAGGAACCTAATGATCAGCGAAAGACCTGCCAGGGCAACTCGAAAATCGTCTTTAAGGCGGGATCTTTGGAAAAGCTGTTACGCTGACAAGAGTACCATAATTCTATGGCTTTTAGTACTCTCTGACGGCAAAAAAAGCTTGCATATTATCCTTTTAGACAAGACAATAGTTCTGCAGGAAATAAAGGAGTGGATCTTTATGAGTGACATCAACGATAAAAACATTGAAATAGAGCTTGGCGGGGGCTCGCTGCTGCCAAAAAGAGACGAGGTCCCGGTCCGTTTTAAATGGAAGCTTGAAGACATATACCCTGATGACTCCAAATGGGAAAAAGACTTTAAATCTGTTAAAAAGCGCCTTCCTGAGATCGCTGCCTACATGGGCAGGCTGAGTGGGTCTGAAAAGATCATGCTTGAATGCTTCAAGCTCAGGGATGAAATTTCGGTGACTCTGGGCAAACTCATTGTCTACGCCAACATGAAGAGCCACGAGGATACTGGGGATTCAAAATACCAGGGGCCGGTAAACAGGGTATCGTCACTGGCTGTGGAAATGTCGGCTGTCTCAAGCTTTATCACTCCGGAGATACTTTCAATGCCTGAAGAGAGATTAAGGGAATTTATCGCAGATCCCTCCCTGAAAGACTACTCCTTCAGCCTCAAAGAACTTCTGCGACAGAAAGAACATGTGCTTTCACAGTCGGAAGAGGCTCTCCTTGCCAAGACAGGAGACATGGCCGGGACTTCAGACAACGTATTCTCCATGCTCACCAACGCAGACATGAAGTTTGAGCCTATAAGAAACGAAAAGGGAGAAAAAGTGGAGATGTCCGAGGAAAGGGCCGTCTCTTACCTCCGCTCACGTCATCGCAAAGTAAGAAAATCCGCTTTTGAGTCGCTCTACAAGCCATACTGTGAAATGAAAAACACTCTCGGCGCAACATTTGACGGAATGCTAAAAGCCTCAAAGTTTTACGCCGAGGTGCGAAAATATTCCTCACCGCTTGAGGCAGAGCTTGACAGCGACAACATCCCTCTCTCCGTATACAGCAGGCTTGTGGAGACCCTCGAATCCAGCCTGACGCCGCTGCACCGTTATCTTGAGATTAGAAAAAGGGTGCTAAGGGTCAAAGAGCTGCATATGTACGACCTCTATACACCTCTTGTGAAAGACCCTTTTAAAGAGATACCCTGGAGCGAAGCAAAGGAGATGATGTTCAGGGCCCTGAGACCTCTTGGCGATGAGTACCTTTCCATTGTCAAAGAAGGCCTGGGAAGCGGCTGGACTGACGTCTTCCCAAATAAAGGCAAACGGAGCGGCGCTTACTCGTGGGGCAGCTACGCCACGCATCCATACATAATGATGAACTATACAAACAACCTCAACGATGTCTCGACCCTTGTCCATGAGATGGGGCACTCCATGCACAGCTACTATTCAAGGAAGCGGCAGCCGTACCCAACTTCTGATTACTGCATCTTCACGGCAGAGGTAGCTTCGACTACCAACGAAGTCCTGTTCCTCAACGACCTCATAGCTGAGACGAAGGATAAGAAGAAAAGACTTTATCTGCTCAACCGCCGTCTTGAGAACATCAGGACCACGGTCTACAGGCAGACGATGTTCGCCTCGTTTGAACGCGAGGTACACAAGCGCGCCGCAGAGGGCGGAGAAACTACTCCCGATGCGCTTCAGGCACTCTGGTATGAGCTCAACAGAAAATATTACGGACCGGATATCGTCATTGATGAACCCCTAAAAATGGAGTGGGCAAGGATACCCCATTTTTACAACCCATTCTATGTTTACCAGTATGCTACAGGTTTCTCTGCCGCGACGGCGCTTGCACACCTTATCTCAGAAAAGGGCGCTGCGGCAAGAGACAAATACCTTGAGTTCCTGTCGATGGGAGGCTCCGACTACCCGATCGAACTTCTCAAAAAAGCAGGGGTCGATATGAGCTCTCCTAAACCGATAAAAGAGATAGTAAGGATATTTACCGAGACTCTCGACGAAATGGAGAAGCTGCTTTAGCAGCTCCAGGAATACAGGATATGCAGTGGATCCCCTTTCTCTCTTTTGTTTTGGCAGCCTGCTACACACCGGGACCGAATATTATTTTCGCGATGAACACCGCGCGTCTTTTCGGTTTCAGGAAGACCATCCCCCTAATGACGGGAATGACGGTCGGTCTTTTTGTCGTCATGCTGCTAAACGCAATAGGCAATATCTTTATCGGCGCCCTGATACCGCAGATACTCCCGTGGCTCAGGGGCATCGGTGCAATTTATCTCTTATGGCTTGCTTGGAAGATAGCTTTTCCAAAAGGATCTTCCGGATCAAAAGGAAACGCTGAGCAGGAAAAGGTTCCGGGGATAAGGGACGGATTCACCCTTCAGTTTGTTAACCCCAAGGTCATTCTCTTCGGGTTTACCGCTATGTCTTCCTTTATAGCACCGTGGACGGATTCCAAGCTGATATTTATTCTCTGCGGGCTTTTCCTTACATTGAACTGTGCTGTGGCCTTCATTCTATGGTCTTTGTTCGGAGATGTTCAGGGACGTGTGTTCTCAAAACAGGGCCGCGTTATTTCGCTCATCATGGGCGCACTTCTGGCATGGTGTGCATTTTCAGTATCCGGGATCGCTGATTTATTGTAAATATTACAGAGCTCCATATATAAATATTGAACTCCTGGGGATCATTGGTTTATAATATTATTACAAATCTGAAATCCAAGGGGTGTGTTAAGTAAATGTCCTCACAATTCACAAAAGTCGTTGTGGCACTTGGAGGAAATGCCTTACAGGAAGCAGGGAGCCCTGCGACAGCAGAGGCTCAGCTCGCGGTCGTCCGCAAGACCTGCGATTATCTGGCCGATATAAGCTGCAAGGGATATGAGATGGCTGTTGTCCATGGAAACGGCCCTCAGGTAGGCAATATCACACTTTCCCAGGAAACAGCGGAAAAGATAGATCCCAAGCTTCCGGCAATGCCCTTCGACGTCTGCGGTGCAATGAGCCAGGGCTACATAGGCTACCAGATCCAGCAGTGCCTTAGGGATGCACTAAGGAACAGGAACCGCAACGTCCCCGTAGTAACACTTGTCACACAGGTAATAGTGGATGAACATGACAAGGCATTCCAGAATCCGACAAAACCGATCGGCCCGTTCTATACAGAAGAAGAAGCAAAAAAGATAGCTGAAGAAAAAGGTTACACAGTGAAAGAGGATGCGGGCAGAGGTTGGCGCAGAGTAGTAGCCTCCCCGACCCCGAAGAGGATAGCCGAGTTAGATTCCGTCAAGCGCCTTTGGGATTCAACCATCGTTATTACGGCAGGAGGTGGCGGGATACCCGTTATCGAGAATATGGACGGATCACTGACGGGAGTTCCCGCAGTGATCGACAAGGACCTTGCTGCTGAGAGACTCGCAGAAGATATGGAGACAGACATCCTTCTCATTCTTACGGAAGTTGACAAGATAAGCCTCAACTTCAAAAAACCGAACCAGCATGACTTATCGCATGTAACTGTTGCAGAGGCGATCAAATACATCGAAGAAGGTCATTTCGCCCCCGGAAGCATGCTGCCCAAAGTGATGGCAGCGATCAAGTTTGCAAGAAGGTTCCCCGGAAAGAAAGCCATCATCACCTCCCTCTACAAAGCTGTCGAAGCGCTTGACGGCAAAGAGGGAACAGTAATTACGATGGCATAAATAAAAACAACATTTATTCAACACACAACACTAAAATAACGGCAGATCCGGCCCAGCGCGGCTTTGGATCTGCCGTTTTGTATAGCGAAGTAACAATATCGACACATATACCGGCGTGAGTATCCTCTTCTTTGAAATTGTCAGAAGGATCCCAACTAACACCCGGTCCTATCTTTGCACAAGATTTCTCAATTTTTAAGTTTTTAATATTCTTATCCGGTAAATATATTTTCAACAAATAATCAATTATTGTGATTTAATAATGGCATGAGATAAGTTTTTTAAAAGAATATCATCCGGGGAGGAAATAGTATGTACGCCAACGAAAAACTATGGATAGCAAAGGCAGAACAGCCCATTTATCTTCTTCCGAAAATGGCAAACCGCCACGGCCTCATCTCTGGAGCTACAGGCACAGGAAAAACGATCACTCTTAAAGTAATGGCTGAATCCTTCAGCGATCTTGGGGTCCCGGTCTTCCTTGCTGACATAAAGGGCGACCTGGCAGGAATGTGCCGCCCCGGCATAAACAGCGAAGGGATGCAGAAGCGCATCCAGAGATTCGGGCTTGCGGAAGCCAATTTCACCTATAAAGACTACCCTACTCGTTTCTGGGACGTATTCGGAAAGAACGGACATCCGGTAAGAACAACTGTCTCCGAGATGGGACCTCTCCTTCTCGGCCGCCTGCTCGGCCTTAACGATACCCAGTCGGGAGTTTTGAATATCGTCTTCCGCGTCGCTGATGACAGGGGGCTTCTCCTCCTCGACCTGAAAGACCTGAAAGCAATGCTCAGCTATGTTGCCAACAACGCAAAGAGCTTCACGCTTGAATACGGCAACATCGCCGCCGCGAGCGTGGGGGCGATACAGCGGTCGATACTCTCGCTTGAGGATCAGGGCGGAGAGCAGTTCTTTGGAGAACCTGAGCTCGAAATAACCGACTGGATGAGAACTGGCAATGACGGAAGGGGCTACATAAATATCCTCCACTGTGTAGAGCTGTTCCACTCACCGGCACTTTATTCGACCTTCCTTCTCTGGATGCTCTCAGAGCTTTTTGAGACTCTTCCTGAGATGGGCGATCTTAAAAAACCAAGGATGGTATTCTTCTTCGATGAAGCGCACCTACTTTTCGATGAAGCGCCGAAAGTGCTCCTGCAGAAGATAGAGCAGGTCGTAAGGCTTATCAGGTCAAAGGGAGTGGGCGTCTATTTCATAACCCAGAGCCCTAGGGACATCCCCGACACCATCCTTTCACAACTTGGCAACAGAGTACAGCACGCGCTGCGCGCCTACTCACCCGCGGAGCAGAAGGTGGTCAGAGCAGCCGCAGAAACTTTCCGGCCCAACCCGGCCTTCGAAACAGAAGAGGCCATAACACAGCTCGGAACCGGAGAGGCTCTGGTCTCCTTCCTTGGCGAAGACGGAAGCCCCGGTATAGTGGAAAGGGCTTTCATCCTTCCGCCTCAGAGCCAGATGGGCATAGTAGATGACAGCGTTCGCAAAGAAGTGCTCGCATTAAGCGACATTGGACCTAAGTATGATGTCCTTATAGACAGGGAATCTGCATATGAGTACCTTTCAATGAAGATAAAACGTGAGCAGACAGAAAGGGAAGAGGAAGAAGAGCGGATAAGGCAGATAAAGGAAGAAAAGGAACGGGCAAAAGAAGAGAGAGAGCAGCAGGCTCTGGAGGAAAAGGAACGGGTACGGCAGCAAAGGGAATTTGAACGGGCGGAGAAGGAAAGGATAAAAGAGGAACAATCTGTAAGAAAAACGATGTTCGGCACAACTAAGAGCAAATACAAGACCCCGATCGAACATTTGACCGACACCGCCATGAATACCGTAGGCCGCGAGGTAGGACGACAGTTTATAAGGGGTATACTGGGAATGCTCACCAAAAAATAATGCTAGCCTAGGTTAAACAGATAAATCTCGATAAATTGTTTAATACAAATTGTACCTACAAATTAACCAACCAACTCCCAAAACTTAAGTTGATCAAACAAATTTGACTGAGTTGAGATTTGTTTTGCCTCTACCATTTCACCTAATGTCCATGCAAGATGCTCCTTTGAGAATAAAAAGGCGCTTATTGGATCAGATTTTTCTATCGCCGAAGCAATTGCAATATGCTGTTCCAGGACAATTCTTGCACGTTCAATTGCATTATGATACGGCAGATCTTTTCTTAGGATTGTTACACCTTGCCCAGTTAAGGCTAATATGCTCTCATAAATTCGGGTAAGATATTTATTATTTGATGAATCAAAAATAATAGTATGAAACACTGAATTCCAATATGTACTTTCTTCAGGATTATAGTTTTTTTCTCCATTAATCATTGATGACATCTCATTTATACATTTTTTTAATTGAATTATGTTGTTATCATTACGCCTTATTGCTGCTAATCCAGTAACTGATGGTTCTAGAATCTGTCTTGTCTCAATTACATAAGATAAAATATCTTCAGGCCAGAGGCGCGTATTCTGTAGAAGTAGCTCTGGAATTCTTTCATAATCGGGCTTATCTAACAAAAAAACTCCTTGACGATCTCTAATTTCAACATAACCAAGTGTTTCTAAACTAATTAATGCCTCTTTAACTAAAAAACGCGATTCACCTATTTTTTCAGAAAGCTGCCTTTCTGAAGGAAGTTTATTGCCATATTCAAGTGATATTGAGCCATCACGTATGCAATTTAGAATTTTATCGACTACTTGTTTTCTTTTATTATTCATTCATTTCCCATCCTAGTTGAGTTATATTTGATAGAACATTTTACAATAAAATATCATCTATTATAAATGTGTAGTTTGTTATTGTTATTTTATCTAGAACTGCCTGTAAATCGATTATTCAAGTTTTACAGGCAGCTAAATTCTAAAAAATAAACTTACTATATTCGTCACGCAAGCCTTTTACCGCCGCTGCAAGAGCATCGGGTTCAAGGACCATCTCCATCATGGAGATCTGCTCTTCCCACTGCGCTTCATTGCATTCCGAACGGATCTCTTCATCAAAAACGTGGTATACCGCGAGTCCCAACGAGACTCCCGCAAGTGGTCCTGCAAAAGTAGGATCGCCGTTTGTTACGGTCTCGGCGTAGATCTCTGCGCCTTCCGCATCAGAAGAACCAAGTATCAATACACAGTTCCCGGCTCCGTACTTCTCAGCCGCATCGACGATGCGCTGCTGGTTCTGCAGGTCCATTGCCCCTGCCGCGGTTCAGACAAAGCATTCAGTTGCAGAAAATACTATCTCAGCCCCGCTCTCTTTCAGACATGCCTCCATGGCCGGTCCAGGGACGCCGTCCCTTTCTCCCAAGAGGAGAAGTTTCTTACCTGCCAGTTTGCCCATGGCTGAACACCTCCTTAGGTTTGTGTTTTGTGCGTCCTTAAAGGACGTTAAAGCCTATGCTATAAGTTTTTCTATCTCTGCCCTGATAGCTTCGATGGTGCATTCATCTTTTAAAAGGCGCTTTACTTCAACGCCGTCTTTCCAGAAGAGGAATGTCGGAAGCCCATTGCGACTCTCTTGTTGGTTGAGCAGTCTACAGCTGTAAACTTCACTTTGCCTACGAAATCCTTTTCCATGTCATGGTACAGCGGTTTCAGCGCCATGCACGGAACGCACTGTGGTCCCTAGAAATCCACCACGACAGGCAGTATCTTTTCCTCGCGTACCTCAGCGTCACAATTTTCCTTTGTCAGCTCGATCATCAGAATAATCTCCATCTTGTTCCGTCGTAATTATTGCGCTTATTTAAGCAAAAGAATAAAATATGCTAGAGAACTGGTCCCAATGTATATATATCAATGGAATTAAAATATTTGTTCAATTCACACTTCGTAGGTTCTCCAGATAAAGTTAATATTAATTTTCTAAAGACTTCCTCACCAATCTCTTCAATGCTTTTTTCCCCGGTAATAATTAACCCAGCATTTACGTCCATATCATCTTTCATACGATCATATGTTACGGGATTTCCACATATTTTCAGAACTGGCATAGTTGGAAAACCCTGAGGTGCACCTCGACCTGTAGAAAATAACGTACATTGCGCACCTGTGATCGCCATTCCAGTTAGTAATTCTATTTCTCTACCTGGAGAATCTTTAATCCAAAGCCCTTTCTGATCATCTATCATTTCAGAGTACTCCAATACTCCTTCAATTAATCTTTTCCCGGATTTAACAATGGCACCTAGAGATTTCTCTTCTATAGAGCTAAGCCCGCCTTCAATATTTCCGGGGGTTGGCTGTCCTTTCCTCATGTCACAACCAAGAGATTTTGCTCTTTCTTCCATCCTATTTACGATTTCGAATATTTGTGATGCAACTTTCGTATTTTTAGCTCGTTTAGCTAGTATATGTTCAGCTCCAATAAACTCTGTTGTCTCGCCAAATACAACTGTTCCACCTAGGTCAACCATTTTATCAGCCATATAACCGATAACACAATTTGAAGCCAAACCACTTGTTGAGTCGGAGGCACCACACTTAATCGCCATAATCACTTCCGATAAATCCACAGGTTCTCTTCGATCTAAAGAAATTTTTTTTGACAAATTCTGTGCAACAAGGATTCCTTTAGAAACAGCATTCATTGTCCCACCAAGATCTTGTATGTTAATGACTTCAACAGGCTTTCCTGTCTTTGCTATTTCATTGGTAAGTAAATCAACATCTGTTCCCTCACAACCAAGACTGATTATCAAAGCTGCACCTACATTCGGACTCGACCCCAACCCTATAAGTGATCTTGTTGTTTGCAGAAGATCTGGTGGTAACTGGCAGCATCCTTGATGATGATTAAAGCAACGAGAATTATCGATTTTATCACATATTCTTTTTGCGACTTCGTTAGCACAATTGACACTAGGAATAATAGCCAAATGATTTCGGGAACCCACTTTTCCATTAGTTCTCACATAACCCCAGAATTCCACCGGCTCTCTATTCATTTTGCAACTACTCCTTCCCCAAGAGATCTCCTCGAGATCTTTGGCTATCAAGATTGTGTATATGGACGTGAGATCCGATAGTGATGATTTTTGTTGCTATTCCTATACTTTCTCCATATTTATAAATAGGACTTTCAAAATCGATTTTCTTTATTGCAACCTTATGTCCATAAGGAATATCGTCAGATAAAACTAACTCTTCACTGTTCCCACATTCATCCCGAACACTTACAACACTTCCTTTTTGTGCATTTTCTGAAAATATGACCGCTATATTGTCAATCTTATTACATTTGAGTGCTAAAATTTGAGTCATTTTAATCTCTCCTTTATAGTATCTATTATCCTCAGGAATTAATTATTATTTCTAACCACTCTCAAACAAAGGAAATATATCAATTCTATCTCCCTCATTAATAATATAATCTATTGTTTTTGCTTTTCCGTTAACGATAACTATTACACTATCATATTTCTTTACACCAATATAATTTAAAACATCACCAATACTCATATTCTCCGGATTAATGCTTGAAATTTTTCCCCTGTCCAACTCTAGTAGAGAGATCGCAATCTCTTGAACTTCTAAAATGGCCTTCTTCATATTACTTTTCCTTCTATTTTTCAATAAATTCAGAATACCAGTTTTCAAATTCTTCCAGTCCAAGTTCTTTAATTTTATTGATTGTTGGTATGCCGTTCTGAGTCCATCCTCTTTCTTCATAATATTCATCCAATTGTATCTGAAGATTGGGAAGAAATTCTGCTGAACCTCCGCTGCCCCTTGGTTCTTTCAGTAATCTTTCTGGTAAAGTATCGTCTTTTCTATTCATTCCAAGAGAAATATTATAAATGCGCTTTAAATTGAAAATACGCTCTCCTGATTTAAGCATTTCTTCTTTATCAATTCCCCATCCAGTTATACCGTTAAGCCAATCTAACAAATCTTGATATGTTAAACAACCGTATAATGGAAATTTACACATTTTCAAGGAATCTATTATAACTAGAAGATCTTGAGCAAGTACCTGAAGTTTTCCTTTTCCTTCATCTGAATTACGATCAAGAACCGCTGTTTGCCCAAATTCGGAATAGACAGCATTTCGTTCTAGTGGCCAAGTCATTGAATCCATATGACTCGCTCCTCTGTTAGCTGTTGCATAGCCAACTGCCATAGAGGCATAGCACCTTGGATCATGAGCAGGCAAATCAAGCCCTTTGGAGCTTATCGAATATTTTGAGGCACCCTCTCCAATTAAAGCAGATGCCTTTTTTGTTCCAAGCGAAAGTATTTTGCCGATTCCACTTTGTTCTGTTATCATCTTGACAAGCTCAATCATTGCATCCCCGTCGCCCCATTTTAATTCAAAACCAATACTATCTTTTGAAAGTATTCCATTTTCATAAAGCTCCATTGCAAAACTTACTGCTGCACCACAACTTATCGAATCAACGCCCATTCTGTTACAAATATCGCATGCAATAGCGACTTTCTTTAGATCACTTATTAGACAGTTACTTCCTAACATACCAATTGATTCATACTCCAAACCAGCAACGATTTCTTCTCCAAGCTCATCAAATTGGATCTCACGTCCACATCTGATAGGACAAGCGAAGCAACCATAATTTGCTTTTAACATTGTATCCGTTTGAGCTTCACCTGAGATATACTCTATTCCTTCAGAAAAAGATCCTTCGGTCCAGTTTTTTATTGGTAAATCACCAATTTTTTCAGAAAAAATCATTCCTGAGGCTGTTCCCATTCTGGTCATGCCAGCCAGTTTTTCTCTAAACATGAATGCTTTAGCTTTGTTTAATTCTTTTACTTTAAAAGAATCAAAAATATTAGCTCCCCTAGTACCTTTCACAATAACTGCTTTTAAATTTTTTGATCCCATAACTGCACCAAGACCTGATCTACCAGCCATTCTTGCATGCCTGCCATCGTGTGCTATACATGCAAGCAAATTCTGCATCTCTCCGCTTGGTCCAATACAAGAGATAGTACATTTTCCATGAATATCTGTAAGTATTTTATCAGTTTCGTATGTATCTTTTCCCCAAACTAGTGAAGCATCAATGAAACTGACATTCCCATCATCAATCAAAATATATATTGGTTTTTCTGACTTTCCAATAATAATAAAGCCGTAAAAACCAGACCTAAGCATGTTATATCCGAAAGTGCCACCACAATCAGACTCACCATAACAATCAGTCAACGGAGATTTAGTGACTATATGATGTCTTCCCGATGTTGGGACTCCTGTGCCTTGAAATGGGCCGGTCATGTACACCAATGGATTTTCAGGTGACAAGGCATCAACTCCCATCTTGCTATATTTCATAAAAAAATAGGTTCCAAGTCCTGACCCGCCAACATACTTCCTAAGAACATCGTCACTTACACTGATAGTTTCATAACTTAAAGACGATAAGTTCAGTAAACAAACATTGAATTCCATGTAACACCCGCTCCAATCAACAATACCATTGTATAAATCACCCAAAGATCAAATTACTCTCTGCCTTCGATTGTGTATACCGTTTCGCTGTCTGCCGGACTTGCCAAAAGTTCCAAGGCTCTTTTAATGTATTTATGCATCAGCATTTTTTCTGCTTCTACTGGGAGTGTTGGGTCTCCACATGGAGATGTCACACTTTTTCCCCTAAGAATCCGACCTACGCCCACCATCCTTGCTACCGTGGGAACTGGTGTTATTTGTACCACTGCGATTCCGTTCTTTTCTATTTCATGGGCTATCGTTGCTCCACAACGACTACTTGTTCCTCAGGTAGATGTAAGGATTACACCATCAACATTCTTACTACCAAGCATCTCTGACATCTCTTGCCCCATTCTTTGGCATTCTTTAGCCACTGTAGCATTGCCAGATGTCGATATAAAAATTGGCAACAACTTACCTATGTATCCTTTTGCCTCGTATTCACGCATTACATCTATTGGAACAAGACGATTTATATTATCTATTACATTTACTGAAAAATATCCTGTATGGACTACCTGGTAATCATCATTTGCTCTATGTTCTGCATCTTTAAAAAATTCATCAACATCGTAATAGGTCCACACTTTATTGCCACGACCACTAAAACCAGCATCGTTGCCTTTTCTGCAAAGACCTCCGTCTGATACAACTGCGATCGTTGACTTTTTAGGATTTATAGGGCCAGGAAGTTCAATCGATTCAAATTTCGGAAGTGTTAGTTCTGTGTTAAATTCTTCTCCCCTCAACTTATGCAAAAGCATGTCCACCATCCTGGTAGCAACCGTCTTCGAAACATATTCGTTTTTAACTATACCTCTAGAAAAATATCCGTATTCTTCTGGAGAACCAACTCCATCACCAGTTAAAAACTTGTCAGCCCACTCTTTATAAAGAAGGCTTTTAGAAAGCCGAGCTATCTTAGCTAAATCATCTTTCATCTTCCCGGCAGAATTACCCGTCTCTACTATAAACGCATCTGACCTGTAAATATCTACACCAGGGTTTTCATGGTACATACCTGTTATTGCTGGGATATTCAACTTTTCACTTACTCGCTTACAAACAGCCCCACAACTGACACCATAACGCCCCGCCTCAAATGCGGGACCTGCTATAAATAAATCCGGGGCAAACTTTTCTATATAGCCGAGAGCCTCTAGAGAAGATTCATCCGGATTATTCGAAAAATAATTGTCCCCGCATATTATCGTTCCAACAACCTCTATGCCATCTCCCAATAACTCCGATAGCAGAATCCCCGGACCAACAGGTCCTTCTTTTATGACAAACGGAGTGTCAGCCTTATCTTCACCGCCTATCTGCCCAAAAAACTGATTTAAGTAGTGTACAACTCTATAACTCAACTTCTCTTCCTCCCTTGGAACCCATGTAATTAATACTCTTTAGCAGATATGAAAGCACCGCCGGTGTGGTCATGTATACCAGCAACAAGAAATTCTTCCGAGACTACGATAGAATCACCTGCTCGTTGAGGAAAAGGATCCGGGTTGAATATTTTGGAATCAGCAGTTCCTCCGAATATAATTTGGGGTTCAAAGTGGATTGTTAATTTTTCCTGAGTCGCTCCAACAATTACAATAGCATCTAAAATATCAGAGCTAAATAATGCCGTAGCAGACAAAGTACCCGTGCTTACTAAAGGCTGGACAGTAAGTGTCGTCTTAATTCCAAGTTTCTCACATTCTTCTGCAACAAGAGCTAGGTCAACATGCGGCATTCCCCCGTGGATTTTTGTTAAAACTACACCATCAGCACAAAGAGAATCTTTCAAAAGAGAAGAGGCCATCATAGCTTTTCTATTCCTTTGTATTGGGTCTAAATTTGCAACACCACAAACAACACCGCAAAAGCATAAATCTTTTCCATGCCTCTTATATAGTTCTTCGATAACTCCGTGGTTTTGAATAGAATCTGTGCCTAAAGCTCTATATGTAGTATGCCCTACGATACCTCCATCTAGAATTTCATTTGGATGGATAATTGTAGGTAAAAGATAGTTAATTTGAGTGCCATAGAAACACGGATCAGAAATGCCTTTGTTATCATGTTGGGGGGAATACAACTGATAATAATATGCAACCCTAGGAAGCGAAGGGGCCATTTTAAAAGTTTCTTCAAAACTCCAGTCATAAACCTTTATTACATCCGGCTCAATATCTTTAGCTGCTTCAGCAAGTGCTACAGCAACAACAAATCCAGCCCTTTTTACCGCAAATTCAAAATCAGTTTCTCCTACATTTTCTGCTTGATATGGCGCAATACAAACGTTAAATGATTTTGCAAATTTAGTAAATTTCGAAGCAGTGCCACCCATATCAGTAAAAGCTGAATAGTGTCTCTGTGTTTCTGGATTTGTTGTTATAACGTATACATTGTTTAATGATTTACGTACCCCATTCCCAGCACGTTTTATTGGTCCAACGAAGCCTGAAAAATCTGATTCTTCCTTTTCTACACATGCTCTTGGTTGGACAGTATCCATAATGTTAACAATGCGTACCTGATCCCCCGGTTTAAATATCTCAATATCTACAGACGATATCCTGTCATCTCTTAGGACGAGCTGCTTTAAATTATCAACATTTACAAAAAGTGTACCATCGTGTATGTATGTTTTCTCATCTTTTCTAACATCTTTGATGTTCGTTGTTTCGATTTGTAGTTTCATAATATTTTCCCCCTTGAGCTTTTTTAAACTCCCATATATGTTTCTTTAACTCTTTCACTATTTAATATCTCATCTTTGGTACCAACAAAAGCTACTCTTCCATTTTCTAAAACATACCCTCTAGTTGAGATAGAAAAAGCACGGAAAATATTTTCCTCAATTAACAAAATCGAAGTCCCCTTTTTATGTATTTCAGCTAAATTTGCATAAACCTCATCAACTATTACAGGAGCTAACCCTAGAGAAGGCTCATCAAGAATTAGCAATTTCGGCGCACCCATTAATCCTCTACCAATTGCAAGCATTTGCTGTTCTCCCCCACTAAGGGTGTTACCCGCTTGATTTATTCGTTCTTTAAGTTTTGGAAAAAGGATGAAAATTGCATCTAGATTTTCTTTTGCTTGTTTTCTGGCGCTCTGAGAATATGCTCCTATTAGTAAATTATCCATGACAGACATTTCGGGGAAAACACGCCTTCCTTCAGGAACACAAATAATTCCAAGTCCTGGTCTTTCATATGCCGGAATTTTTAAGATACTTTGTCCTTCAAATAAAATATTCCCTGCAAGTGGCGATATTAAGCCACTTATAGATTTAATAATTGTCGATTTACCTGCACCATTTGATCCCACTAGGGCAACACATTCATTAGGTTTTACTTCCATAGTGACATCATGTAATACTTCAACAGCTCCGTAAGCAACTGAAACACTATTAAGCCCCAGCATTTGAAACACCCTTTCCTAAATAAGCTTCAATTACCTTTGGATCATTAGCAACATATTGAGGGGGGCCTTCCATAAGCAGTTTTCCACGATTTAATACTATGACCCAGTCGGACAAAGCCATAACAGCTCTCATAACATGTTCAACCATCATTACAGTAATTCCATTATTTTTTAACTTTCTAACTAACCCTACTGCTTGGTCACATTCATTGATATTAAGTCCAGCCATGATTTCATCTAATAGAATCACTTTAGGATGCGTGGCAAGTGCTTTTGCAAGTTCAAGGCGCCGTTGAAATATAGTAGGTAAATTTCCTGCCAAATCATTTTTTTTATCGTATAATCCGCAAAAATCTAAATGTTCTTTGGCTTCTTTTGACGATACATCAACAGATTTTTCGTGACACAACCCAGCTACAATTACATTGTCTAAAACACTCATTGATTTGAATGGCTGAGCGATTTGAAATGTTCTAGCAATGCCTTTTCGGCAAACTGCATGTGGCTTACATCCCGTAATATTATCTCCTTTAAAAATAACTTTCCCTTCTGTCGGTTTATAAATCCCATCTATTACATTAAACAAACTAGTCTTACCGGCACCATTGGGGCCAATTATTCCAACTATCTTGTTTTCTTCAACAGAGAATGAAACTTTATCTAACGCAACCACCCCGCCAAAACGTATGGTCACTTCGGAAATTTCTAATAACACGATATTACCTCCCACCTTATAAATAAAAAACTTAATTCATATATCAATATTTTTTCAATTTAAATTTTTTATACCAATCACTTAAATAAGAAACAATACCCGATGGTCTAAATATTACTACTAGAAGCAATATAACTGAGTAAAGAATAAGATGAACTCCCGCAAAGGAACCACCGAGCAGGGAAGATGTAATCTCCACCATTGGTCTTAACAAAAGCGCACCAAATAATGGCCCAAAAACTGTTCCCATACCGCCGATTATTGCGACAAGCGCTATTTCAATAGAAAAAGCACCTGAAAAAGCCATATCTGGATCAATAAAATACATATATTGAACCCAAAATGCTCCACAAACAGACGTTAATGCTGCACTTAAAACAAGAATATTACGTTTTACGTTTGCTGAATCAACTCCAATAACTTCTGCAGCATCTTCGTTTTGTCCTATTGCTTTTAATAAATATCCTATTTTTGAAACGGATACTTTATAGTTAACAAAAAGAACTAATAAAAGAATTACAAGGGAAGCATAAAAATACGTGCCTTTCCCATCAAACTGAAACCAATAAAGGGAATTACCTTTATAAGGAATTGATAATCCTACTCCTCCACCTGTTAGCCAACGCTCTCTTAAACAGACAAGACGTGTCACCTCAAGAAGTATCATTGTCGCAATTGCAAAATAGTGCCCTCTAAGTCGAAAGCATATCGCTCCTATTGCGAGCGAAAGGATAACTGAGCAGATAATTCCAACAATTAAGCCCAGCCAAGGAGAAAGACCAAATTTTACTACAAGGATAGCTGGGGCATATGCTCCAATGCCAAAAAAAGCAGCATGACCAAGGGATGTTTGTCCACCATAACCTCCGATTAAATTCCATGCCGATCCAAGAGCTCCATAAATGAATATCATTATGAAAACATTTTGGATATACGGATCTATCCACCCAGGCAAGGATAAAACAAATAGTCCAACCAACAGCAGAGCAATAATTTCTTTCTTGGTAATTTGATGTCTTAATGTACTAAACACATCTTATCCCCCTCTACGCATAGTGCTTTGTGGCCAAAGTCCTTGAGGACGAAATATCAAAACAACAATGAGTAAAGCAAAAGCAACAAGTAAGCCTGCATCTGATGCAATATAATGTGTTCCTAGGGCTTCTGTAACTCCAAGTATCAAGCCACAAATGAATGCGCCCTTAAGATTTCCAAGACCCCCAATTATGGCAACGACAAAGGAGATTAATGAAAAAGAAACGCCAACTGTAGGAAAGACATAAAAAAATGGCATTAATGCAGTTCCAGCAACACCTGCTGTAATTGCACCAATACCCATAGTTATGATAAATACTTTTTCATGTTTTATTCCCATTAGGGTAGCAGTATCTCTATCCTGCGCAGCAGCTCGAATAGCTTTGCCTAAATAACTTTTTGAAAGGAATAATGTTAAAACAAAAGAAAGTGCAACGGCAGTAATGCAAGCATAAATTCTTGGTACACTTACAGAAATACCTAAAAGTTGGAAGGCCTTACCAGTGTATGGAGTTTTGATCGCCAGATAGTTTGCCGAACAAAATAATAGAGCTAGATTTTGCAACAACAAACTTGTTCCTACAGTAGAAAAAATAAATGCAGAATCATTACCTTTACCATAAAGGATAGGTCTGATTGTCAAGAAGAAAACTATCAAACCGAAAAAAAACATTATTGGAATTGTGATGATTAAACCTACAAATGGATCTATACCTCCTGTGAAAGACCATACAAAATACGTAGCGTACATACCAACCATTATCCATTCACCATGTGCAAAATTTACAATTTTAATAGTACCAAATATAATCGATAGGCCAACGCTAGCAATTCCGTATATACCCCCCATTAAAAGCCCATCGATTAACGTTTGTATTAAAATTTGCATTGTTAACCACACCCTCCTTCTTATGAAAACCATTCTCTTTATAATGAATAAAATAATGCTTATTATTACAAAGTAATAATAAGCATTATTTTCTCATCATTAAGCAATTTTTTGAAAAAGACTCCTAATTTCATCTTTTGTGGCTTTTCGAGGGTTGATTCTTGCCGGGCCAGAAGCAAATGCGTCTTCAACCATTTGCTCTTCTACAACATAATTATTGACGCCATATTCGGAAAGGCTGCTTGGTATATTTAAATCTTTCAATAGCAGAGAAACTCCGTCAATAAATCTCTTAGCTGAAACATGCTTGCTTTCAAAAGTGTAGTTATAACCAAAAGCTTGCGAAAGCAATGCAAACTTGTTAACACAAACTGGATAGTTATATTCTAAGACTGGCAAGAGACTGACCGCACATGCAAAACCATGTGGTATATGATAGTAAGCTCCTAGTGGATGAGCAAGTGAATGTACTAATCCAAGTCCTGCATTCGCGAATGACATCCCTGATATATAACACCCTATTAACATATTCTGTAATACTTCTACATTTTGGTTGTCTGCAACAGCATTACGGATATTTTCTACAAGCATTTTTATTGCACCATACGCTAGTGTATCAGTTATCGGATTAGCTTTTTTTGATATAAAAGCTTCTATTGCATGAATTAATGCATCTGTTCCAGTAACTGCAGCAATATGTGATGGTATTCCAATAAGCAAATTACCATCTAAAATTGCAATCCTGGGCACTAAAGGAACCCCAATAATGGGTAATTTCATTTTCCTTTCTGGATCACTAATCACAGAAGTTCCAGTTACTTCAGATCCGGTTCCTGCTGTAGTTGGAATAGCAATTAACGGGACTGTTAGTTGCTGGGTAACTGGATGACGGTCACGATAACTTCTAAGGTCTTCTCCTGTTGAGACAGCCAGTGCGACTGCTTTCGATGCATCAATAGAGCTGCCGCCTCCAAGACCAATTATTGTAGTACAGCTCTCATTTTTGTAATATTTAATAACTTCTTCGATTAATTCTATAGGAGGATCGCTTACTATTCTATCAAATACAGAACATTTAAATCCTTGATCACATATTATTTTCTCCAAAACCGAAACCGCGCCAGTTTGAGCTACTCCTGGATCACTAACGATAAGTGGTTTGTCATTACTTGCAAATTGTTCACAAATAGAAGAAATTGAACCAATACCAATAATAACTTTTCCTGGATTTACATAGCTAGTTATATCTGTCTTCTGAATCAATTTTATCACCTTCTGTTTTTATTCCCTTGAACAGTTTAAATATTAACTATTATTCAAACCATTCAAGGGTTTTAATTAATGGCAATTTTTGAGTAATGACAAAAGTATAAGATTTTGATTACGCAGGCTTCTTTTTATTTTCTGTCTGTCCAATTTGGAACTGGCCACGCCGGTTTCCCAGTTGCGGCTTGGTTTGGCCACACTGTCTTAAGTTCACCTTTTTGCCATTGAACAAGCAAGGGGAAAATATCTATTAACTGGCCTTTAGCATCAAACCTAACGCGTCCTGGTTGCATAATTGTTGCCGGCCCTTTCTTTATGTCTGAAGTAGAAATAGCTTCACGCAATTTAGGACCATCCGTTGTACCACAACGTTCAAGAGCGTCTTTTAACACCCATACAGCCGCATAAAGTTCCCCAGCTGTTTCCTGAATATATTCACCATGAAGCTTTTTAAAATTATCATTGACCTTCTTTGCTTCTTCGTACGGTAAGTCATGGTTCCAACAAGCTGTAGAAAAAATATAATCAAGATCTTTACCCATGATTTTTATTGTATCTGGCATTATATATCCAGATCCACCACCCATAATTGCTGCATTTGTGTCCGTTTCTTTCATTGTTCGAATTATTAGAATCGCATCAGTTAAATAAGAAACTGGAAACACCACTTGCGCACCGGATGCTTTAATTTTACTTACTATTGGACCGGCATCGGTTATACCTGCTCTGTAGCTTTCAAAAAGCACAACATCTAGACCTTTTTCAATAGCTCTGTTTTTAAACCCTTCGGAAGTCGATGTTCCGTAACTAGTGTCTTCGTATATAATTGCGACTTTTTTAAGTTGCTCTTTTGTACCTTTAGACATTTCAATTAGAGCGTCAATAGGTGTTCTGCCAAATATTGACGCAGGTACGGCCATCCGATATACATACTTATAACCGCGTCCTAAAATATCATCGGCTATTGAGTTAGTGAAGAATGGCACTTTTGCTCTTTCCGAAACTTCTGTGGCAACCATTGTGTATGAGCTAGAGTAGCAACCAAATAGGGCTTTTACTTTTTCTCTAGAAATGAGTCTTTCTGTCTCTGAACGAGTTGTAGTTGCATCCTTGGCATCAACTACAACAGGAACAAGTTTTGCTCCTCCCATAGATTTAATACCACCTGCCTTATTAACATCGTCAATCGCTAACAGGATGCCTTGTATAGTTGTTTCTCCTAGTCTTGCTAAAGCCCCAGTACGAGGATAAACAACACCTACTTTAATTTCCTGTACTGCAAAGGCTGGACTCATAAAAACCCCAAATACAAACAAAAAACACATAAAAAATTTCAAAGCAAAACTCCTTCTCATTATTTACACCTCCCTAATAATGTATTGCAAAAGATCTTCGTATCAGCAACAGCCTCCTTATCTTTAAGGATATTTAGGAGAATAGGAATAGCAAAAAATAAATCACATCAAGCATATTTGATGGAACCTCTTCACTAGTTAGTACAAAAACAGAGAGTAATTTGATTTATACAAATCAAATTACTCTCTGCCTTCGATTGTGTATACCGTTTCGCTGTCTGCCGGACTTGCCAAAAGTTCCAAGGCTCTTTTAATGTATTTATGCATCAGCATTTTTTCTGCTTCTACTGGGAGTGTTGGGTCTCCACATGGAGATGTCACACTTTTTCCCCTAAGAATCCGACCTACGCCCACCATCCTTGCTACCGTGGGAACTGGTGTTATTTGTACCACTGCGATTCCGTTCTTTTCTATTTCATGGGCTATCGTTGCTCCACAACGACTACTTGTTCCTCAGGTAGATGTAAGGATTACACCATCAACATTCTTACTACCAAGCATCTCTGACATCTCTTGCCCCATTCTTTGGCATTCTTTAGCCACTGTAGCATTGCCAGATGTCGATATAAAAATTGGCAACAACTTACCTATGTATCCTTTTGCCTCGTATTCACGCATTACATCTATTGGAACAAGACGATTTATATTATCTATTACATTTACTGAAAAATATCCTGTATGGACTACCTGGTAATCATCATTTGCTCTATGTTCTGCATCTTTAAAAAATTCATCAACATCGTAATAGGTCCACACTTTATTGCCACGACCACTAAAACCAGCATCGTTGCCTTTTCTGCAAAGACCTCCGTCTGATACAACTGCGATCGTTGACTTTTTAGGATTTATAGGGCCAGGAAGTTCAATCGATTCAAATTTCGGAAGTGTTAGTTCTGTGTTAAATTCTTCTCCCCTCAACTTATGCAAAAGCATGTCCACCATCCTGGTAGCAACCGTCTTCGAAACATATTCGTTTTTAACTATACCTCTAGAAAAATATCCGTATTCTTCTGGAGAACCAACTCCATCACCAGTTAAAAACTTGTCAGCCCACTCTTTATAAAGAAGGCTTTTAGAAAGCCGAGCTATCTTAGCTAAATCATCTTTCATCTTCCCGGCAGAATTACCCGTCTCTACTATAAACGCATCTGACCTGTAAATATCTACACCAGGGTTTTCATGGTACATACCTGTTATTGCTGGGATATTCAACTTTTCACTTACTCGCTTACAAACAGCCCCACAACTGACACCATAACGCCCCGCCTCAAATGCGGGACCTGCTATAAATAAATCCGGGGCAAACTTTTCTATATAGCCGAGAGCCTCTAGAGAAGATTCATCCGGATTATTCGAAAAATAATTGTCCCCGCATATTATCGTTCCAACAACCTCTATGCCATCTCCCAATAACTCCGATAGCAGAATCCCCGGACCAACAGGTCCTTCTTTTATGACAAACGGAGTGTCAGCCTTATCTTCACCGCCTATCTGCCCAAAAAACTGATTTAAGTAGTGTACAACTCTATAACTCAACTTCTCTTCCTCCCTTGGAACCCATGTAATTAATACTCTTTAGCAGATATGAAAGCACCGCCGGTGTGGTCATGTATACCAGCAACAAGAAATTCTTCCGAGACTACGATAGATAAATTTATAAAAAACTGGCTGTCCAGTGGCTAATCATTCCATATCATCACGTTATCATATATTTCAACATCCGTCAATATCTCAAAAAGATTTATAATTTACCATTAATAAAATGTTAATTTGATAATTTCATTTACAGCTTCGGTGCTACGGCATCAAAGTGTGTTTATATGAAAAAACTATTCTTCTTACAGGCATAAATACAAAAGCAAATACCCAAAAACTCCAAATGAACAATCTAGGATGAATAGAAACGGGAAGAGATAAAGGTTCTGGGTAACGATTTTGAACCCTCTGAATCAACGGGCACAATATACGGAGAACACTGGAGATCGAGTTCTTTTGCAAGTATTTTCAAGATTTCGAAGCAAACTCTGAATGTAAAGAGATACAGAGGGACAAGTGAAAACGCATAGCTTATACAGATTTGGACAGCCATAACATTGTTACTGATATTAAGAGTGCTTCACCATCTCTCAAAAATTAAATGCTCATTCTAGACCATAAGTTCCATGTTGAGGTTCAACATTTGCACGTACAAACCATTACTGGAGTGATTGGACAGACCAAATGGAACACCGTCGACCGTTCCTTTGTCAAAGTATCCATTGACATTCGACTAGTATTTAGACAATTACCGGCCAAGAGCCAGTAAGTCAGAAAATAACAGGGAATCATGAAGGAAAACCTGACTTTAATACGCCCAATTTAGATTGTTAAGCCTTTTTATAAGTGGTGTGAGTTTGGAAATTGGGATTTATAGGACCGCAGTGAATCAATGTCAAGAAATTGTTTGTGAGTTAAAAATTTAATATTCTGATCCAAATAGGAATGGCAACAATACTAAATGTAGTCGTAAGTGTAGCAATATCAGCAGCGAATTTATCGTCTCCGCCTAACTCTTTTGCAAGAACAAACGTATCAATAGAAGTTGGCATCGCTGTAATTAATACTGCAATCATTAGTATTTGAAAATCTATCTTTAAGTAATACATAACTAACCACATTATCATAGGATTTACAACAAATCTAAAAACACATTCTTGCCATGTATCAGCAAAAATTCTAATTAAACTTGTCATATCAGAAAAATTTAGCGTTCCCCCCAAGCTAATTAATGCTATTGCGGTCGCAGAATTGCTTAAAATTTTAATCATATTATCTGAAATATTATTTATAATATCAATTTTAAAAAAAGAAAAAAGTAAACCAGCTAAGCATGCCAATATTAATGGATTTAATGTAATTTTCCTAAGTTGTTTTAAAAGATTTTCACATTTAAACGATTCCATTAAAACAACATCTGCAAAATAGATTGATAACAATTGACGGGGAACATAGCTAATCGCAATAAACATCGCTGCGTAGTTAAATCCAACATCGCCCATAACAAGATATGATAATGGAAGGCCTATGTATATAGTGTTTGATCTTATTGATGCTAAAACAGATACTGCTAAACGTTTCGAATTGTTTTTATGGAAATAAATATTACCAACTAACCATACAAACAACATTGTAATCAGTGAAGAAATAAACACAGCTATTAGGATTTTAGGATTGTTACGAATATCCATTCCTGACATAAATGTCGTTTTGAAAAGCAACGGTGGCAGTATTACCCAGTAAAGGGTCTTTGTAAGGGTCTTGATATCCCTTTCACTGTAAAATCCCCGAGATCTCAGAAGATTACCGGTTATAATTATGAGCATCAGGGGCAAAACCAGAACGAAACCAAACATTGCCTGCATCCTTTCGCGTAAAGGGCTTCCGACGATTATAACCTTATCGCCAGCTTTGGTACAATCGATGGTACGTCAAAAGGATGGATGAGGAGAAAAATCTTGAACTTCGGTCTTTTGCTGAGAAAATACAAAAAAATATTTATCCTCCTTTGTACCTTGATCATAGGCCTGCCTGCCGGGGCAGCGTGGATAAGCAGAACTGAGGTCACTGAAGCTGACGGGGGACTCCGTTTTTATGCTTTTGATGTCGGACAGGGTGACTCTTCCCTTTTTATCCTTCCCGACGGAAAGGCGGTACTAATAGATGCAGGTCCTGAGGATGCAGGTAAAAAACTTGTAAAAGAACTCAAAAAGCTCGGGATCAAAAAAATCGATCTTTTGGTTGCAACGCACCCTCACTCTGACCACATAGGCGGGATGAGGAGGGTAATTTCTAATTTTAAGATAGGCAAGATATGGGATTCCGGCTTTATCAGCAGTTCGCCGCTCCAAAAAAATTTTTACAGCATGATACAGAAAAAAAACATACCCTTCGGCAGGCCTAAAAGGGGCCATTCAGAAAAGATGGGAGACGTTCAGCTTGAGGTGCTTGCTCCGGCCCGACTCATCAGAGGAACTAAGCGTGATGCAAACAACAACTGTCTCGTGCTGAATATAAAATACGGCAGCACAAACTTCCTGATGCTGGCCGACATGGAGAGGGAGCAGCGCTCAACGGTAAGGCCTCTTCCCAGGGCAGCTGTGCTGAAAGCGTCTCATCACGGCAGCAGCAACGGAACTGACATGAGCCTTCTCAAAGAGGTCAGGCCATATGTCATAATAATGAGCTACGGCAGGAACAATTCTTACGGCTATCCTCACAAAGAGGTGGTACGTGCTGTTTCATCCTCAGGGATCATAAGGCTGGACACAAAGGATGGCACTATCAGGATCGTATCTGACGGAAAAAAAATATCGTACCCCCAAAACAGGGAGGCAGGGAAAAATGGCAGTTAAAAGAGAAAAGATCTTTGTAGATTCGATCAATGAAGAGATATGCACCCTGCTCGTCGGCAAGAAAGCATTTTCTGTAGACCTGCCTGCGCAGATGCTCCCAAGGGGTACATCAGAAGGAGACTGGCTCATTATGACACTGCAAAAATCAGAGAGGCTCAAAAGATCTTACCGCAGGTCTCTGGAGGGACTCTTGGAAAAACTTGAAAGAAATAGCTGAAAATCTCAACAAGATTATCAGGCATTGATATTTTTCAATGTTTTGTTTAAAGTAAGATAATACATTTACGGTAAAAACAGATGCCTTAAGGAGGGTCTCAATGATGTCATTGCTTCGTATAGCTATTGCACAGATAGATCTGGCTGTCGGCGACAGAAAAGCCAATTATGAAAAGGTCGAAAGGATACTCAGTTCAAAATGGGTGGAGTCCGACATCCCAACCGCAGTGATCCTCCCTGAGATCTGGGACGTTGGATATGTCATAGAAGAATCTCATAAATATGGAGACAAGGATGCCTCCCAGGCAGCAGAATTCCTTGGAAAACTCGCACTTAAATACAACTGCTGGTTTACAGGAGGCTCCGTACTCGCGCTTACCGATAAAGGCGCAGCCAACAGAGCAATGGTGATCGACCCTTCAGGCAATTATGTCGCAAGTTATGACAAGATCCACCTGATACCGCTGATGGACGAAGAAAAATTTCTGCTTCCCGGAGAGAAAGGAACTCTCTTCAAGATCGGCGACATCCCGGCGGCTCTTGCTATATGCTACGATCTTCGCTTCTGCGAACTGACGAGGCTATACGCAACAGAAGGGGCCGAACTTCAGCTTTTTGCAGCGGAATGGCCCGTCTCGCGGATAGACCACTGGTGTACCCTCCTTCAGGCAAGGGCAATAGAGAACATGATGTTCGTTGCAGCCTGCAACAGAGTGGGAACAACAAACGGCACCCTCTTCGGCGGACATTCGATGGTGGTGGATCCGTGGGGCGAGATCCTTTACCAGGGCGGCATGACTGAAGACTTCGCTTTCGTTGAGATCGACACTTCAAAAGTCAAAAAAGCCAGGGATTTCCTTAGGGTCTTTGAAATGAGGAGACCTGATCTCTATTGAGCCGGCAGCTTCTCACAGGTCATAGACAACCCGATATTATGAATGTACAATTTCCGACAAATAATTCTATTACAGGGAGAGTCTTAATATGAAAGCTTCCGACCGCTACAATAAAAATTACCCGGTATCGTGGGAACAGCTTCACAGGGACTGCAGGGCTCTCTCATGGAAACTGCTCGACAAGAGTAAAGACTGGAGCAGGATAATAACAGTAGCAAGGGGCGGTCTGGTCCCTGCGGCAATAATTGCAAGGGAACTCAACATACACCTTGTAGATACCATTTGCATTTCAAGCTACACAATAAAGGACCAGGGATCTGCAAATATTTTGAAGCGTCCTGACCTTGTCGGAGTGGATGAGACCTGGCTTATCATCGACGACCTCGTAGACACAGGCAAAACCGCAAAGATAGTACGGGACATGTTCATCGGGGCCCATTTCGCAACAGTCTACGCTAAACCTGAGGGACGCCCGCTCGTAGACACATTTATTACAGAAGTAAGTCAGGACACGTGGGTACTTTTTCCCTGGGACACGGAAACTTCCGCAGCCTTTATCCTGCCCATCGTAGATATGTAGCTGACATTTATGTAAGTGTTGTTTATCTAAGCAGCACCCTGAATTATTTGACATATCAAAAACAACCTGTATAATAGGTGGGTTGTTTACTTTTTGTATAAGGAGGTGGAAAAATGAGCAATAAATTGGTATACATTTCCGGAATGCCATTCTGGATCACGCCGGAAGGACGCTTTGAAGCGGTCGAGATGAAAAACGGACTGCCTGTAGAAAATATCATCATGAAGAGATAGTTCGGACAGTTCAGAATACCACGTCATATGAGTTTTAAAGGACACATTTGAAGAAATAGTTTCAGCACAGGTTCAGAAAGGCAAATCGATCTAAAACAGATATTTACCTCTGAACCGGTGCCGTGGGGCACTACCCACCAAGGATCCAACCTTTCTCTTTATTCCCTGACAAAAAACTAAACCAGAATATTCTTTATCCTTTGCGATGCTTCTTCAAGCATCTCTTAAACTGTTGTTTGAAAAATACGAAATTATTGTGATGTTAAGCCTTTTTTGCAGGACGGTCAGCTCTCATGCTGGTCTTTTTGGCATGAGGATCGCCGTGGGTCGGCACTATACAGAAAAATTCCAGCGGTGTGTCGGCATCGTTATGGTAGACATGCTTCATTCCGCCCGGTATACGGGTCCAGTATCCGGTCTTCATGTCATAGCGTTCGCCCTCTACTTCTACATAGCCGTCTCCGCTTATAGTGTACATAAGGTGGTCCCATTCATGTGAATGCTCGGGGATGGACTGGCGGGCAGGCAGTTTAAAGTGCCTCATTACCCAGCCTTCCCAGAACCTGTCTCCGGGTCCGTAAACCGTCCTTTTCTCTATATCAGGCGCAAGGGCCGAGGCATTCTGCAGCGGGAGATCATAAATGCTTCCAAAATTCTTTTCCAGTTCGGACATTGGATCATTCCTCTTTTCATAGTAGGGTAATGGGCAAATGTAGAACCCCTCAGGATATTTTAATCTATTTTACCTGTATAGTTTTTCACCTCTTTAATGTTTGACACTATCTTTATTTCTATAATACAATCAACCTTTGGTATTTAAGAAATGGAGACAGCCCTATGGATGCAGCAAAGAAAGGAACAAACGTTAATAAAGAATCGGTAGCCAGAGGTTTCGGATATGGACTAAGGACAGGCACACCTATCGCTGTCGGTTATATCCCCAGTGCGGTCGCATGCGGGATACTCTGCAAAACAGCCGGCCTTACGGCATTCGAAAGCCTCTTCATGTCCCTTATTGTCTTTGCCGGGGCAAGCCAGTTCGTTGCCCTCAACCTTCTTATAATAGGTTCCGCCATGCCCGAGATCGTACTGGCAACTGCAGTGCTCAACATGCGCCATATAATGATGTCTTCCTCGATTGCGAGAAGGCTTGTCCCGGGTATAGGAGCACTCAAAAAAGCCTGGATTTGCTTTGAACTGACAGATGAAAGCTTCAGCATAGCCTCAATGCAGAAAGAACCGCTTCTTGCACCTGAATTCATGTTCGGCCTGAATATTGTGGGCCATTGTACATGGGTCGTCGGGACGGTCCTGGGTTTTTTCGGAACTTCCGTGCTGCCTCAGAATTTACAGAACAGTATGGGGATCGCTCTTTACGCCCTCTTCATAGGCCTGCTGCTGCCTTCGGTGAGGAAGAGCAGACCTGCCCTGATAGTCGCAGCCTCAGGCATGGCGCTTAGTGCATTGATAAAATGGACACCCTTTTTTGCCGGTATGAACAGAGGGATAGCAATTATGACTGCCACGGGGCTTGCCGCTCTTATTGGAGCCATTATCTTCCCGCTCAATAAGAAGGGGGCACGATGATGACAAAGATAATGATCCTTTCTGTCCTCATGATGTGCGTTACAGCTCCCTCAAGGATACTTCCGGTTTTCTTCCTTGGAGAGAGGAAGCTTCCGCCCTTTGTTGAGTCACTGCTGCACTACATCCCCTACGCCGTCCTCGGGGCCCTGATATTCCCTGACGTCCTTACTGCGACAGGGAGCATATACAGCTCGGCTGCGGGAGCCATCACCGCAATAATTCTCGGGTGGTACGGCAGAGGGATACTGGTCGTACTTGTCGGAGGAATACTGGCAACCTACATCACCGGGAATTTTTTGGGCATGTAGGAATAAAAAACACAGCGGGCGGAACCGCCAAAGGGTTCCGCCCGCGTTTTATTTCCCGGCATCATGACCAGCTTTGCCGTTAGTATGGCTTGCTTTTTATATCAAAGCCATCCTGTATCTCTTTTCAGGCCTTCCGACCTTCCTGTATGCGTACTCAACAACTACCCTTTCATTCATCGTCAGGAATTCAAGGTATCTTCTTGCCGTAGATCTTGAAATGCCCAGTGCGTCCCCGACTTCCTGCGCAGAGAAAGTGTCATTGTTGTCTTTCAGAAAATTTTCAACCTCATTGAGACATTTGAGCTGAAGTCCTTTTGGAATGGCCCGGTTGTTCGCCCACGAGGGATCCCTCGTCCGCATGGAGATCAGGGTGTCAAGGTCTTCCTGCTGCCAAGGCCTCGTCCTGCCCGTAAGGCTCTGATGATATATGTGGTAGTTTCGCAGGGCAAGCCTCAGCCTCTCAAAAGAGAAAGGCTTTATCAGGTATTCAAAGACGCCCTGGCAAAGGGCTTTTCTTACAAGGTTCGGATCCTCGCCTGAAGAGGCTACTATGTAGTCAGTCTTCGGAAATTCCTTACGAAGTTCTTCAAGCCCTTCGAGGGCATTAAAATCCTTAAGGTAAAGATCCAAAAGGACCAGGTCAGCTTCGACACATCTCATCGAATCAAACATCTGAGTGCCGCTGGAGACACATTTGAGTACGGTGAAAGCTTGTTCGGAAGCTATAAGATCTGAATACAGCTTTTGAAGCAAAGGGTCTGCTTCGGCTATCAGAACTTTTAAAATTCGCAAATCATGTTCCTCCTCTTGTTTAGGAATTCAAAGACAGCACCAAAAAAACTGCGGGTCATCCGTTTATCGGGCACTAGGAAGAGGACAAGACATAAGGGAACCTTAAGGCAGACCCCCTGAAGTTTGCGGCTTCCCCTTTCCAAGTGCGGGAGGCGCTTCCGTTTCCGGAAACACCCATTGGTCTCTTGCCATTGGAAAAGATCCTTTAGGCAATTCGACTCGGGGTCAGACAAAAATAATAACAGTAATAGACTACATCAAGAAGACTGATTACGTCAAGAAACAGGGATAGTTTGAAAGGTTTATTAAAACCGTTCCTTTAAATCTTTCAAAGAGTGCATTTTTACCCTCTCTCCAATATAATAAGGTCACAAGAATATAAGGAGGCTTTCCGATGTCAAATCAATGCTGGGGCCCCGAAGATTACAAAAAAGGGGCAGATTTTGTTCCTCTCTTTGGTAGACCGGTCATCGAGCTGCTTGACCCAAAAAAGGAAGAAAAGATACTTGACCTCGGATGCGGAGACGGCACCCTGACCAAAGAGCTTGCTGACATGGGTTGTGATGTTCTCGGTGTCGACTCCAGCAAGGAAATGGTCGACGCGGCAAGATCCCTGGGCATCAAAGCCGAAGTTATGGACGGAGAACATCTGCATTTCAGGGAAGAGTTCGACGCTGTGATGAGCAACGCAGTCCTTCATTGGATGAATGACCAGTATGCTGTAGTGAGGGGCGTATGGAGAGCTCTTAAACCCGGCGGACGCTTCGCTGCAGAATGCGGAGGGGAAGGCTGCATCAGGGTGCTGAGGGAAGGAATGAAGATCGCCCTGATCAAGCACGGGATCGACTACAGGGCCCGGAATCCCTGGAAGTTTCCCGAACTGGGAGAGTTTTCGAAAATCTTGGACAACCAGGGCTTCAAGGTCGCCTATATTGCCAGGATAGACAGGCCCACACCTCTCAAAAACGGCCTCAGGTGCTGGCTTGAGGTATTCGCCAACCGTCACACTGAGGGTTTTTCTCAGGAAGAAAAGGAACTCTTTTACAAGGAGGTAGAGGATTACTGCCGGCCTCTGCTCTACACAGAAGAAAACGGATGGGTGGCTGACTATGTCAGGTTGCGATTCCTCGCACTAAAACCACAAATATCGGAATAGCTGGATATTGTCATTAATAGGAGAGGGCTCTCACCATTGGTGAGAGCCCTCTCCTTATTGTTTTTCAGACCAAATAACCCCAGAAACTTTATAGTCTTACCTGCTTCTTATCCTTTCCAGGTTATTTTTATATTCAGGGACAGCCTCCCATATTATGTCACCAAGATCGCAGGGGAACTCTTCGCAGAAGCCGCAGTGGGGGATCCCTCTGTCAAGAGCGCACATCCTGACCCTGCAATCGCTGCATACTATGCTCTTTGCTCCGGGTCCGGTGCATCCTGTACACTTCATCTTTGAAGGCAGTATGAATGAGTTTCCGCCCCGGCTTTCTTCAGCGGCAGCCAGTTTCGAAAGCGTCTCTATGTCGTTTCTCTCAGTTGCCCTTCGCGCTTCGCACGAGCTGCAGTCCATGCCGCAGCAGCCTGTCATCTCCATCAGAATATTTCAGAAGAGGGCGATCCTGCGTTAACGATGCCGCTGTTTACAGTTTTACAGCCGATCTTTTCCAGTTCGGAAGAAAGCAGTTCCAGTCCCTCTTGTACCGTTTTCCACTCGGTATCGAACGCCTGGTCTACAAGAAATAGAGCCTTTTTTGTATTTTCGGAGAGGGAAGCATCCCTTGTGTCGCGATGGTTCCAGAGCCAGCAGCACACTTTTTCTTCGTCAGCATAAAGAATGTTTTTAGGGGAGACATCGATAACGCTGTCTCCCGCACCAAGCGGATAGAACTTTTCACCCTCCCGGCCGTAACGAAGCACCAGATCACCCTTGAGTTTCGCGGTATCATGAGCTCCCATCGGAAGGAGGTTGACCGCCGAGACACAGTCGTAGCAGTCTACCACGTTCGACACACTCCATATGTCTCCCTTGAACGTTCTGCGAAGCAAGGCTTCGAGCGATGACCTGTACTTACTCGGTTTTACACCCATCTTCGAGTATACCTCGCGCCAGCCTGCCACGTCAGGATGGAGCATCATAGTGTCCTGAGATATCCCGATGTCTTTTAGCCTTCCTATGAGGCCCTTCTTCATGTTTTCGACATATTCATTTGAAGGCTTGACTTTGACTTCAGCGAGCAGCCAGCCGATCTTGGCATCCGGAAAAACTTCGAATATCCTCTTTTCGATCTCTAGTTTCACAGTACAGTGACCCTCCTTTTGTTGTCAGGAATTTATATCTGTCAGTGATCCGACTCTTTTGCACAGAAGAAGGGCAAGCCATCCTACCGCCCATCCTGCCGCTGTACCCGCAGCCAAAAGCGGTACTATGTAGAGCAGCACCCTGATATCATTCACTACAAAAGCAGCAACTGAAACCTGTGCCACGTTGAAGGCCCAGGCACCCGCAACGCTTATCCATGGAAGGCTGAAGTCATCCTTGAATTTTAAATATATAAAGGACATGACCGATGCCGACATCAGGCCTCCGGCCAAGCTGCAAAGAAGTGCGAACCAATTTCCTGTCATTACCCAGGCAAGGAATACCCTGATCAGGGTAACGGCAAAAGCCTCTTTTACGCCTAAAAGGACCAGGGCCAAAAGGGAGAAGACATTGGCAGCGCCAAGTTTTATCCCCGGAAGCGGCATGGGAAGACTTCCCTCGAACATATTAAATACAAGGGCAAATGCCGCAAGCGAGCCGGTAATAATGAGGTTTTTAAGCTTCATCACCAGGTCACCCCATCGACTTCAGATTCTCCTGTAAGTCTGATCACCAGCCTGTGCGGCAGGCATATGGCAGAATCCCCCGGTTTTTTGAGCCATCCCCGCTTTACACAGTCCTTGTCCGGACAGTCTGCCGCAATAACGGCAATTTTGCCGTCCTCTGCTTTCAGCCTGTTCAGGCCGCCTTTGTATTCGATAACAAACTCCCTGGCCGGGTCTCCCTTTTTCAGCATTACCCTCTGTAAAAGCTTACCATCCTGTATTATTTCTGCGCTCATTACATCAGGAGCTGCGGTCATTGATCTGATGCCCCACACAGCACTTGAAGCCGCAAGTATCACCATGAGGATCCCCAGCATTGCCCTGTCTCCGCGCTTCATTCCCATCACTGCACCGCCGGTGCCCTTTTCATATCCGGGTCTTTCAGCAGAAAGCCTTCACTGAGACCCTTCGTCACAAATACTATAGTTCCTTCAGTTTTTTTTGCCACGAGGACAGCCTCAATATTTTTCAATTCCCTTAAAAGAGAAATACCTCTATCAAGACCCATAACAAATAGTGCGGTACTAAGCGCATCCGCATCTGTTGATTCTTCGCTTACTATCGTCACAGAGGACAGGTCTGACAGGGCAGGATAGCCGGTCGCGGGGTCAAAAATATGGTGGTAACTGGCTCCGCCTGATTCAAAATATCTCTCATAAGCTCCCGATGTCACAACAGAAACATCCGATACTTCAGCGATGCCAAAATATTTTCCTCTGGGCATGAATGGATGCTGTAGCCCAAGCTTCCACTTTCCCGGCTTGGGAGAGCTCCCAAAAACTGCAATGTTCCCTCCGAGATCGATAAGAGCTGACGAAACGGTCTCGTTTATAAGCAGAGCTTTTACTTTGTCTGTTATATATCCCTTTGCTATTCCCCCGAGATCTATCCTCTGTCCTTTTGCTGTCTGTACGAAAGTCCCTTCTGCTTTATGCAAAACGGAAATCTTTCTAAAATCTGTCATGTCCACAGCCTGCTTCAGCTGTTCAGCATCAGGAACGGCTGCACTCTCAGTTCCTATGCCCCAGAGTTTGACGATCTTTCCGACAGTCGGGTCAAATGCTCCCCCTGTACGTTCTGACCATTCAAGTGCCCTTTCAATAAGAAAACCTGTCTCTTCTGATACTTTTACGGGATATTCTCCGGATGCCCTGTTAACAAGCGATACATCCGACGAAGGTATATTTACTGAAAGGAGATCTTCCAGCCTTTCTATCTCTTTCATCGAGAGATCAAGGGCGTTGTTCAGCTTTTCGCTGTCGTCCCCATACAGAGTTATCCTCACGATCGTACCCAGGCGGTATGATTCCCTCTGGGCTTTTATTGGGGTTCGCCAACCGGCAATGACCAAATACAGGGATATAAAGAGCATAACTGTCACTGCGGCTGCTGCAAGATAAGCTATGGGCCTTGATCGGACTGCTTTGATGCTCATATCTTCCTTTGTCTCCCCCGGATCAATAAATTTAAGGATCTCTGCATACGTGCCGGTATATTATATCAACATGGGACAGAAAGAATATGATCGACGATTTTGTGCTGTACCGATGACAAATAATAATCCGGGAATCTCGAAGAACGTACTATCTTCTGAAAAGTTTCATCGGAAGAGCCCCATATTCGGGAAGGTACTTCATTGGGTCAAGTGCAGTGCCTTTTGCGTTGCGGACTTCGAAATGAAGATGGTCAGTCGTTGCCCTGCCAGTTCTGCCGACAGTTGCTATAACATCTCCCTGTTTTACCCTTTGTCCTACCTTTACGTTCATTGTGGAGCAGTGTGAGTAAAGCGTCCAGAGCTGGTCCGAGTGATTTATTATTATGACTCTTCCATAGCCTCTGAAACCCTTTCCCCCATTTGAGACTACCTCAACAATTCCGTCAAGGACGGCATGGATCGGGGTGCTTTTTGGAGCAACGATGTCTATGCCAAGGTGTTTCCGCCTGCTTTTTGACCTTGTCCTGCTAAAGAGGCTGGAAAGTTCCCCTGACTTCAGGGGCCACTTCATGTCGCTGATGAGAAGAGGTGCGCCGCCGCTGACCATCTCTTCCTCGTCCCATTCAATGTCGCCGGGCGAGCCCAGTTTTCTGTATGCCGTTTCGAGGGGATCTTCCTGAAGGGCCTGATAATCTATCTCTTCTGCATACAAGTTATAGGGAGTGAGAAGGATGGAAAGAAGTATGAAACATAAAACATAAACTCCTCCGACCCTAAGACCGAACAAGTTTTTAAATGCGCAGTATTTCTGTTGTTTGCTATTTGAAAGACGATCGTTAGCCTCAGTAATGCGATCCATCAAAGACCTCCCCGTCATTACAGGAACGGTCAGATCATTTTATCACAGAGCTAAGTCCAGGTCTTGGCTATCCGGTCGACCATCTCTTTCATTATCTTCGGGTCGGCCTTGCCGTATCTGCTGCGGAAAGAATGGTCCGCCCCTTCAATAATGAAAAAATATTTCTCTCTATCCGGCAGGCTTACTTCCGTTAGCACCCCCATGCAGCTTTCCTCGGAAAAAATCTCATCGCAGCTGCCTCTGAAGGATATCAGCCCTTTTACCTTAACATGGGAGAGCATGTCCTCCTTTATTTCTGAGCGTAAAGTTGAAAGAACAGGAAGGGACATCATTCTTTCCTCAACCTCTTTGAAGGCTACTATTCCAGTTCCGCTGAGTATCACCCTCTCAGGGACCTGAGAACCGTCCTTGATCAGGCAGTTGATATTATCTGCCGCAGCAGAAAGGGCAATGATGCCGCCAAGTGAAAAACCCCATATCCAGAGCGGATTTCCCGACGTTGCTGCCCGGATGTCACATATTGCGTTAAAAACGTCCTGCTGCTCCTGTGCAAAAGTCTTTCCTGAAAAAGCTTTTTTGATCCACTGGGAAACGTCATTTGAAAAGTCCTGTCGGTTTCTGATCTTTCGGCTCGTTTCCACCAGCCATGGAGTGTATCCCTTCTCTGAAAGAAGCTCGGAAAGGAGCCGGAATTTATTGTGTTCTCCCATATTGGCACTGCTGTGCACTCCGTGGAGCAGAACGATCTGGATCCCGTTCGGAATTTTCGGAAGGCAGGAAGCGATCCTGACCTCCTTGTCACCAAAGGTCCCGGAAGTCACATATTCTTGTATATTTGAATATTCCTGTCTCTTTTTCATTCTATTCTTCCTGACCCTAAACTAAAAGAGGGCGGGATACCGCCCTCTTTGCGCTTTCTGTTATCTGAGAAAGTTTGGATCTTTTACTTTCCCTGGTGGGCTGCAAGGGCGACAGCTGATGCGATCGAGAGGAGCTTCGTTTCGGCTGAGTCTGCGCGGCTGGTAAGAACTACCGGTGCGGCCGCTCCGAGGACGATGCCTGCTGTCTTATTCTCTGAGAAATAGACGATCGCTTTTGCAAGCATATTTCCTGAATCTATATTGGGAACGTGCAGGATATCTGCATATCCGGCGACGTCGCTCTTGATGCCCTTGTGGTGTGCTGATTCAGGGGATATCGCATTGTCCAGGGCGAGGGGTCCATCGATTATGCATCCCTTGATCTGCCCGCGGCGGCTCATCTGTGTAAGCAGCGCCGCATCCATCGTCGGCGGCATATCGGGGTTCACGACTTCAACGGCGGCAAGTGCGGCTACCTTGGGGCAGCTTACTCCGAATGCGTGCGCAAGCTCTACTACGTTCTTGATTATGTCGATCTTAATCTTGAGGTCGGGGTACATGTTGAATGCGGGGTCGGAAATGAAGAAGATCCTGTCGTATCCCTTGACCTCATGGATGTACACGTGTGAAAGGGTTTTGCCTGTGCGGAGCCCTTTTTCCTTATTTAGTATCCCTCTTAGGAAGTTGGCTGTCGCGACCATTCCCTTCATGACTATCTGTGCCTGTCCGCTCGATACCAGTTCAACAGCCTTAAGCGCTGCAGCTGCTTCCCCGCCCTTTTCATCGACTACTTCGTAGTTGGCGAGATCGATTCCAAGTTTGTCTGTGACTTCTTTGATCTTGTCAGCATTGCCAACGAGAAATGCTTCAGCAACACCGGCTTTGCGTGCGTTCTCTACCGCTTCCATTACCTCTGCATCTTCGGCACATGCAACGCTTATCTTCTTGGGGCCTACTTCCTTTGCATACTCAAGCAGTGCACCTAGTGTACGAATCTGTTCCATGTCAGAAATGACCTCCCTGGGATGTATTGTCACAGGCTTACCGCCTGCATTTTACAAAAGCACGTGAATTATTATACATGCATATCCGAGCGGCGTACAACTGCAGGCTAATTGCAGAATTTTGCGAATATAAATGGTTTTTAAAATAATTTCCAATGTCTGAACATCTCTTAAAAATAAAGAACGTGTGGTACGAACAACGTACCACACGTCATTATTATATATATTTTCTTTATTGCTTATGCCATGAACATGGCGATGTCATCATCTACAGTACCTACTCCCGCAATTCCGAACTTTTCAACCAGCACTTTCGCCACATTGGGTGAGAGGAAGCCGGGGAGAGTCGGACCAAGGTGGATATTCTTGACACCGAGATAGAGAAGGGCCAGTAGTACGATGACAGCCTTTTGCTCATACCATGCTATGTTGTAGGCAATTGGCAGCTTGTTTACATCGTCAAGGCCGAAAACTTCCTTGAGCTTAAGGGCTATCACCGCAAGCGAGTAGGAGTCATTGCACTGTCCTGCATCAAGGACTCTGGGTATGCCTCCGATGTCTCCTAGATCCAGCTTGTTGTAGCGATACTTCGCACATCCCGCTGTAAGTATGATCGTATCCTTGGGAAGTTTCTTCGCAAATTCCGTGTAGTATTCCCTGGACTTCATGCGTCCGTCGCAGCCTGCCATTACAAAGAATTTTTTGACAGCTCCCGACTTGACCGCATCGACAACCTTATCGGCAAGAGCAAGGACCTGATTATGGGCAAAGCCTCCCACTATCGTTCCTGTTTCTATCTCTTCCGGTGCCGGGAGTTTCTTCGCCATTTCAATGACTGCAGAGAAATCCTTCTTTCCCGCTGGATCAGGTACTATGTGGGCACATCCGGGGAATCCGGCTGAACCGGTCGTGAATATGCGCTGCCGGACCTCTTCGCTCTTAGGCGGGACTATACAGTTCGTAGTAAAGAGGATCGGGCCTTTGAAAGTCTCAAACTCTCCGACCTGTTTCCACCATGAACCGCCATAGTTGCCTGCAAAGTTGTCATACTTTTTGAATGCAGGGTAATAGTGGGCAGGGAGCATCTCTCCGTGGGTGTAGACATCCACTCCCGTTCCCTTAGTCTGCTCAAGGAGCTGCTCAAGATCGGTAAGGTCATGTCCGGAAATAAGGATGGCCGGGTTTTTCCTGACACCAATGTTGACCTTGGTGATCTCAGGGTTCCCGTACTTCGATGTGTTGCCTGCATCAAGAAGAGCCATCGCCTTTACTCCGTTCTCACCTGTTCTGAGTGTGAGGGCGACGAGGTCATCCGCTCCGAGGCTGTTGTCCAGCAAAGACGCCATAGCCTCATACATGAACTTGTAAAGGTCAACATCTTCCTTCCCAAGGTTGAGCGCATGTTCTGCATAGGCAGCCATGCCCTTCAGGCCATAAGTTATCATTTCCCTCAGGGAGCGGACATCTTCGTTCTCTGTTGCAAGAACTCCGACTGACGCTGCCTTCTCAAGCATCAAATCCCTGCCTTCGGCCTTAAAGAGGGCGGCATCATGAAGTCCCGCCGCGTGAGCTTTGGCTTTTAGGCCTTCCCTGACTGAGATCATCTTTGTGATCTGCTTCTGGATAGCGTCGGCATCAAAGTTTGCATTTGTTATCGTCATGAAGAGGCTTCTCAGTACTTCATGGTTCACCTCGGGGATCCCGGAGGCTTCAATTTTACCCTTTACTACAACATCCGAGATGCCTTTAACTGTGTAAATAAGAAGATCCTGGAGCTTTGCCACTTGCTCTTCTTTTCCGCATACACCCTTTACAGTGCATCCTTTGTTCATTGCAGTTTCCTGACACTGAAAACAGAACATGCTCATATGACACTCCTCCTTTATATTGCTGATTTTTGTTGTATTTTCTATGCTTTTGCTATTTTCATCCCGTAATTGACTGCATCTTCCTTAGCTTTTTCGGTCGGATTCCAGGCGTTCCGAAGCCCCTCTTCGTCTATAAGTTCAAACCCTGCGCTCTTCATGGAGTCTGATATTACCTTAGGTCCTTCTCCGCTCCAGCCGTAACACCCAAAGGCCGCAGCTTTTTTATTTTTGAATTTAAGTCCCTTCATCAGATGCATGAACCCCGCCACTGAATGAAGTACGCTGTTTCCGACAGTGGGTGAGCCAACCACTACTGTTTTGGACTTGAAGACTTCTGTGATGACGTCATTATCATCGTTCTTTGCAAGGTTGAACAGCTTGACGGTAACGTCTTTGTCTGCCAGGCCGATCCCCTCTGCGATCCTCTCCGCAAGCTCTCTGGTCCCGTTCCACATAGTGTCATAGATGACCGAGATCTGGTTCTCCTTATAGTCTTCGGCCCATTTTAAATATTTTTCAACTATCTGCACTGGATTATCCCGCCAGATAACTCCATGGCTAGTCGCAATAATATCGATCTGAAGGTTCAGAGAAAGGACCTCTGCGAGTTTCTTTCTGAGTATCGCGCTGAACGGGGTAATTATGTTGGCATAGTATTTGATGCATTCGTTGAAAAGTTCGCACTGATCGACCAAATCATTGAAGAGCTTCTCTGTCGCGTAGTGCTGGCCAAATGCATCGTTGCTGAAAAGTATATTGTCCTGCGTAAGGTATGCCGCCATGCTGTCAGGCCAATGCAGCATTGACATCTCTACAAAGATGAGTTCCTTGCCGTTTCCAACATCCAGTTTATCTCCGGTCTTTACCACGTGAAAGTCCCAGTCCTGATGATATTGTCCCTTAAGTGACTTGACGGCATTTGCCGTGCAGTAGATCGGTTTGTCCGGGATCAGCTTCATAAGTGCGGGAAGCGATCCGCTGTGGTCGACCTCACCGTGGTTGATAATGATATAGTCGATCTTGTTGAGGTCGATCTCCTTTTTCAGGTTTTCTACAAACTCATCTGCGAAGGGCATCCAAACGGTATCAATCAGGACCGTCTTCTCCTCCTCTATAAGATATGAGTTGTAAGTCGATCCCTTGTGCGTCGAGTAATCGTCCCCATGGAACTTAAGTAATTCCCAATCGACCTTCCCTACCCATGAAACGTTGTTTTTTATCAATTTCTTCAACCGCTCTCACACCTTTCCGGAAGTTATAAAAATCCATCATACAGGGTATACCGACACCCTTCACATTAAAAAATATCAAATCATCAGAGGGGGCGCATCCGTACAAACCGCATATGGATCAAATATTGTTTAGTCCACTTTATAGTTTTCTGATTTTTTGATCTGGATAGTTTTATCCGAAGGTCTTGTCTTTCTGACTTATCACCCTTTCTTTCTGCAGGACCGCTTTGAATAAAAGCCAGGATATATTTCTCCTTTGATTTTGTCGTAATTAAGGAGTTTTAAATACCTTAATTATTCAGATAAGCATTTTACTTTACAATAATAGCATATAAATACTGCAATAAAACTATAAAAAGACTTCCTTAATATTTTTAACAATCTTTTTTATCAAGATGCCGCTTATTTTAACTGCCAAAGATCCAAATATCTGAAATGCAACTCATCCACACCTGTGTAAAGGATTTCGGCCCACAAAAGAAGAACGTTACCAATAAATTGCCCTTCCTGAAGGGCTGGCAAATAACGAGACAGGCCCCCGAGTAATCTCGGGGGCCTGTAAACCGTGGTATCACCAATTTTATGGCGGGCTCGGCCGGAGTCGAACCGGCGACCTACGGCTTAGGAGGCCGTCGCTCTATCCTACTGAGCTACGAGTCCGCACCGCAAAAGGTAGTCTATCATGTAACATCAGGTTAATGCAACTATTTTTATGACCCAAATATTAGATATTTACACTATTTTGCTCATCTCTGACAACCTTGACCCTCTTCGCTGAAATTTATGAGCTCTTACTGCACCGGACAAGGGTCATTATCCAAATCTTATCACTTTAAAGACGCGAGATATCCTCCGAGCGTATCGAGTCCATTTTGAAGCAGCTCACTGTCGCCAAAACCAAAACCGAGCCTGAAGCATTTTTTCTCCTCAAAACAGTCACCGTGACAGAGAAGGACTCCGGTCTTTTCGTATATGTCCGTGCATAGTTCCACCTCGTCGATGTCGTAGTCATAGTGTACCAGCATCGTTGTTGTGAAGCTTTCTCCATAAACAGAGAGACGGGGCTGCATTTTTATCCATTCATCAACAATTTTTTTGTTTGGCCTTACCACAGCGCGCCCCCTTGCAAGCATCTTGTCGCTGTTCTCAAGAGCTATGGCGGAGATCAGCTCATCGAAGACCCCATTGCAGATCGAGTCGTAGGAACGCCTGTTCTCAAGTATGTCATAGGCGTTTTTGTCGCGTGTAACAGCCCAGCCTACCCTTGTGCCTGCCATTGAGTAGATCTTGGACATGCTGCTTGTGGCTATGCCCTTTTCATAGAGATCGACTATTGACGGCATATATTCGTCGGCAAGTCCCCTGTATATCTCGTCACAAAGAATATATGAGCCGTTCTTTTCAGCGATGGCAATAATTTTACGCAGCTCTTCGGCACTCATATAGGCTCCTGTAGGGTTATTGGGGTTGGTAAGAGTTATCAGCTTTGTTTTGCTGTCCGTCAGAGAGTCGAGTCTCTCCGGATCGATCTTGTAGCCATCTTCCTTTTCCAGGCGAAGTGGGCGCACTTCGATACCCAGGGCTTCAGGGATCGAATAGTGCTGCTGATAGTTGGGCATTACTGCCACAACATTGTCTCCCTTTTCAAGCATTCCCGTAAGCACCGCTGAGTTTGCCCCTGTACCTCCGTGGAATGTAAGGACCATTTCTGGTTTTGCACATTCGTATGTTGATGCGATCGCATCCAGAAGCCGGGGCAGTCCAAAAAATGCACCGTAGTGAAGGTGGGTCTCAAAGAAATACTTAGTCAGCTCATCTTTGTTTTCTCCGCCCAACGCTGCCAGTTCGTCCAGTGAAATAGCCTTCACGCAGCTTGCTCCAAGGTTGTATTTACAGTGTGCATCGCGGGGGTTCAGCCATTTTTCAACTTTAAAATCTTTGATTGGCAAAACAGTTTCCTCCTTTTGCTGTCCAAGGTGATCATCAGTGCCTCAGCCGGGGAAATATGCCTCATGCAGCGCCGGGAACTGCCTTAGGGTGCTCTCACTTTAAAGCTGGATCTCTATGGTTTTTTGCTCCCCTTTTTGGGAAACAGTGATCTTAACTTTTGCTTTTACTTCAGCCCTGTTTTGAAGATATGAATCAACACGCGCGATATCAAAATTTTTGGTGTCATAGGTGTCTATCATGACAAGCGTGTCTCCCGGCAATACTCCCGCGTAGAAGACCGCTGTTCCTTTCACCACATCTTTGATAAGGAGTCTCCCATGGGGATCCCTCAAGAATTCTTCAAGATCAAAACCAAGATAACTTTTAGATGGAGGAAGTGGCACAGGCTCTTTATAGTATGCGCTCGACTCTTCTGAGACCGAATAATCGGGAGCAGTTACCCTTACTGAAATTTTTTTGCTCTCCTGACGGATCGTGTATTCCAGTCTGATGTTCTCTTCAAATCCGCTGACCTTGAGAACAGCTACTCCATTTCTGTCATCAAGGAAAGTTTTTTTTCCTTCGCCTTCCCAGGATCTCACCAGCAATTCTACGGCCCCCGGAACACCTCTCTCAAAAATAAGGTCAACAGCGTGTTCCATCTCTTTTCTGGAACTTTCCTTCGCGTGTTCCCTTATCTCCCTGACTTTTTGTTCGTATGCTGCCTGCTGTTTTGCAGTCTCTGCATCATTGTTGCTGTTTCCGGCAGCGAGAGTTGACAGAAGAACGGCAAGGCCCGTGGCATCGACCCAGACCTCAGTATGGCTCGAACTGTAACTGTGATGTTCGGAATACGCATATGCTGACTGAATAGGGGCGATCAATAAAATCAGAAAAAGTGCTGTGACCCTTGAGTATTTTTTCATCTGCATCTTTTCCTCCTGATCTCTCTCGTTTTATCTCGCAGTTTTAAATGTTTCAGCTGTACTGTGGAACAGATTAAGGTTTTCAGGGATGTCGGATCTTGCTATGCCAACCATAACGTGGCTGTTCTTGCCGTCAAAAAGCATCGTCTGGTATATCAGCTTCATTTGTTCCCCGGAAGTATAACCAACTATCTCAATGCCGGTGAGCCCGTCGATCATTATTTCTTTTTCAGAAATGATGTCTATCTTTTCTCCTTTTTCTATCATCTGGAGTTTTTCCTTTGCAAAACCAGGCTGTTTATCAGGGGTTACAAAGGTGTTCGACAGGCGTGATACAACAAAGAGAGAACCGTCATCTTTTTTTGTTGGGAGAAAACCATCCTTTGTATATACCACCGCACCATCAAGCAGGCTGGCCAGTTTGAAGGGAGTTCCGTGTACATCCACATTTCCCTGCGGAATTTCTAACGAAGATGAACTTCTTTCGTTTTCCCAGTATGCGCTTTTTATCGTTTTCAATACATCTTCTCCACGCTTCTGGTCTTTGGCAGGGTAAAGGCCGTTTATCATCCAGCATTCTTCGCCCCTGTCAACGATGAGGGTCCATTTACCTACCTGACTGGAGCCCTTTTTCTGGAATATCTTCATCATCATCGCCGATGAACCGTTCCAGGTAAATTCATTTTTCATCTTCAGTTCCATACTTGCCTTTTTCAGGTTTTCCTCAGTAAATTCTTCCAAAAGTGCAGAGTATGGCAGGCGTATGACTGAGGATTCCAACGAGACTTTTTTTGTTTTGTCAACACATCCTGTCTGTGACTTTACAAAAGTGCAGTCCTCAGGCAAAACAAAATATACCGGCATGGCTAAGACTGACCTGTGCAGGGGGCTCTTTTCTGTATTAATTTCTTTAAGTCCTTCAGCAGAAGCATTGCCCGCGATCAAAAAGAAGAACAAAAGAACGGGCAGAAACTTAGCTCTTTTAAGAAACAACTTCATCACTCAATTACAGCATCCCCTGAGTCAGGTCCGTTCTCAAAGGTCTCTGCTTCATGTTCATCCTCTGAAAGAGGATCCTCTGCGATCTCTTCAGTTTCAGGCCTGATCGGTTCGTCCTGTGTGATGCCCGGTATCTCAGGCAGGCCAGGTGCGACCTTTTTCAGCAGATCCCTGAAAAATCCCTTTACTTTGCCGGAAGATAAATTTTCCGTAAGTGCATCAGCGCTTTGTATGGCACTTTCGGTCCCTATTCCTCTCAGGGCCTCCACTTCTTTTTCTGCGGCGCCGTAGTCTTTTGCCCTTATGTAGAGAAGGCCAAGCTTATATCTCGCGTCTACGTTATCGGACTCGAGAGTGACAAGCTTTTCATAATACTGCGTCGCGGCCTCGTAGTCTTCCATACCAAGATTGGCCTCAGCAAGTCCTCTTAAGACTCTGGATTCCGGTCTGAGACTGAACTTTTCAGCTTTTCCAAATAGTGCCGCCGCCCCATAAAAGTCTCCTGAACGGAGAAGAGACTCTGCTTTCACTATGTTTCTCTCCCGGATAGTCGCAACAGCAAGAAGCGCCGTCGCTGAAAGAAGTAATATCACCAGCATTACGACAATACCGGAAAAAAAACTTCCTCTTTGCCTATTCATAACTTGTTCCTCCAATCGATTCAAAGATCGGCTGCCATGGATCTGTTTATTACATGATCACTGAATAGTATTTTAGGTCTTTCTCAGGAAAGGCTCGAACTCCAGTTGTATTTTATCAGTTTCATGAATTCGCCGGTACGTTCTATTAAATGTATCCCGCAGAAATCCATCGGGTAGAAAAAAATGTCATTCAGCTTAAATCCGAAATAATTGCACATGAGCGTCCAGATAACTCCGCCGTGTGCAAATACCATAATGCTGCCTGAAGGGTTGTTGTCAAGTATATCCTCAAAGGCCGGCACCGTTCTTTTCTGAAGATCTTTGAAGCTCTCTCCTCCCGGCGGTCCGACAGAATCAAAGGATGTACCCCTCTTTTCATATAGTTCGTTCCATGTAGACCTTACCTCGTCGAAACTTCTGCCTTCCCACTCTCCGAGGTGAATCTCGCGAAGTCCTCTTACCTGTCTCACCTCGCAGCATCTACCGGCCAGGGCTATCTCAGCGGTATCCCTTGCCCTCCTGAGATCGCTTGAAAAAACAACCCCGATGTCAAGGTCTTTCAAGGCGCCGGACAAATTACCGGCCATCTTGATCCCCTCTTCAGAAAGTGGGTAGTCAGTCGATCCGTAATACAGCTTACCGTTGTGGGGAAGATCCGGCTTAGCGTGGCGTATAAGATATATTTTCTGTTTTTCCGTACTATTCAATAAGTTGCAGCTCCTGACATACTGAGGCCGTCATAGGACGATCCTCATAATAGACTTCCTTATATATACAACTATATTCTAACCCTATAGTTTTGAGGGCATTTTAGCACAAACCCGAATACTCAGATCATCTCTTCATCTGACTTATCCCATGGCGGTGATACGATACAGAGGAACTCCAGTTTTTGATCGCTGTCGTTTACCACATACTGTTCTGCTGAAGGAGGGACCATGACCGATATTCCTTTCTTTAGGTCTACCGGTCTTCCGTTTATAAAAAGCGTGCCGCGTCCCTCTATTATCCAGTAAACTTCCGAGGACTTCACAAGTCTGTGAGGTATGGTGCTGCCATGGGGAAGGATCTCGGCATGTGACAGCGAGAAACCGGAAAAAGGAAGTCTTTCATCTTTGGGGTGGAGTACTTCAGCAAGGGAACAGAGATCCCCTGCAGTAAAATGTTCAAGATCAGCGGCATTTTTTACCACGATATCCTGCTCCATTTTCAGCCCCCCAATTTTGTAAGTACCATTATACAGAGAGTTGAGGAATTTTATCTGATTCTTTTTCGACTCCTTCGTGCCTCGTCATGAAAAAACAAAAAGCGGGATCCAAACAAAAGGGATCCCTGCCTTATGCGATTACCTGTAGCCCTGGCTTCGGTGTTCTTAATTACATATCCATTTTACTGTAGCCTTTGGGGATCTTAAAGAGGTTATCATCAACTTTGTTTCCATATTCGATTATCTCCATCAGATCTTCGCCGGTCTTCCAATATTTCCATTTGTCCGTACCTTCCTCGAAATAATACGTCTGGGAAATGTCTCCGTTGACTGTGATCTTATCATAGTCATATGTTTTGCCTGCTATCTTCTCTTTTCCTGAAGATTTGATCATTTTTGTTTTTTCAGCTTCTGATTGCTCGTTCCCCTTATTGAGATTCGGGCCTTGGTAGGAATCGTTCGGCATTTTCATGTACATTTTGTCCTCATGCATCAGGATCACTGTGGATCTTGCCGAAGTATCGGTAATCGTGCTCATGTGTGTTGAATCACTGAAAACGTCAGTGTAAATATATTTCCCTTTAAAAGCCATAGTTGTCACGTTCTCTTCATCCTGGCTATCGGTCGCCTCGGTGCTTTTAAATTTCAGGAAGACTGCATTCTTCGAAGTATTCAGTTTTTCTTGCCATATTTTCATGGCTCTTTCTCCGGGTTTGAAAGCTGCATCACCAGCTGCAGCGCTCAGCATGCAGACCACTGCAGCTGCTATGATAAGGACAAGGGTCTTAAAAAAGGCATATCTCTTTTCCATAATGATTCCCCCTGATCATTTTTTTTGCGTGCTGTCTTACATGTTAAAGATCTCTTCATTCAAGCATCATTAATTTATCACAATATCGCCCATAAATAAAAAAATTTGTCACAAAAGATCGAATCTATTTAAATCCAGGGGCAGAAACGAGAGGGGAGGCCTTCCGGCCTCCCCTCTCGTCCATATTTAGAAAATAGACCTAGACTTCCCTTGGCTGAGACTTGTAGTGGGTATGGAGCAAATGGTGAGACTTTTCGCCGAGGGGCTTGCCAAGCCAATTGTCGTAAAGTGCAACGATGTCGGGGTTATTGTGAGACTGGCGGATCGTCTTTGACTCATCGACCCTGTAGACGGCCGCTGTTCTGGCTGCCCTGACTTCGGCATTAACAGGCTGGGGCTGTCCACCGCCGCCTATGCAGCCTCCGGGGCATGCCATGACTTCGATAAAGTGGTAATCGGCCTCTCCTGCACGGACCTTGTCCATCAGTATCTTTGCGTTTTTGAGGGTATGGGCGACTGCAAGCTTCACAGTCACATTCTTTCCTGCGACCGGGACATCAACAGTCGCTTCCTTAATGCCTTCCATCCCGCGGACCGGCATGAAGCTGACTCCCGGAAGGTCCTTGCCTTCGTTCAGAACAGCGTAGACGGTACGCAGGGCAGCTTCCATGACCCCGCCCGTTACGCCGAAGATGACAGCTGCTCCGGTCGAAAGACCGAGTGGACTGTCATAATCTTCTTCCGGAAGGTTCTTGAAATCGATGCCGGCGCTCTTTATCATCCTTGCAAGTTCCCTTGTCGTAATGACCGCATCAACATCCGGGATCCCGGGGTTGCTCTGGAGCTGCGGCCTTACGCGTTCTGCCTTTTTAGCGGTACAGGGCATCACAGATACGCTGAAGATATTCTCTACCGGGATACCCTGTGTTTCGGGCCAGTAGGTCTTTGTAAGGGCACCGAACATTCCCTGGGGCGACTTAGCTGTTGAAAGGTGGGGAAGAAGATCAGGATACTTCATTTCGATGAAGTTGATCCATCCCGGAGAGCAGGATGTGATCATAGGCAGGGTGCCGCCATTTACCACTCTGTCAAGGAACTCATGTCCCTCTTCCATTATGGTAAGGTCAGCACTGAAGTCCGTGTCAAATATCTTGTTGAAGCCCAATCTGCGGAGCGCGGCGACCATCTTGCCGGTGACGATCTCGCCGGCAGGCAGCCCAAGTGCTTCTCCGAGCGCAACGCGTGTTGCTGGCGCCGTCTGGACTATTACATACTTGTTGGGATCTCCGAGCGCATCAAAGACCTTTTCCGTGTCATCTTTTTCGCAAATAGCCGCTGTCGGGCATACCGCGACACACTGGCCGCAATATGTACATCTGACCTGATCCAGGCCATAACTGAAAGCCGGTTCAACAAGGGTCTTGAATCCGCGGTTAACGAACGCGTAAACATCGAGTCCCTGATGTTCGTGGCAAGCTCTGATGCATCTGCCGCACAGTATGCACTTCTCCGGGTCTCGTACGATACTCGGATTGGATTCGTCTTTTTCTGCGACGCGTTTTTCACCTGTGTATGGTATTTCACGAATCCCAAGGTCTGCCGCGATAGTCTGAAGTTCGCAGTTATTGTTCTTCTGGCATGTGAGGCATTCCTGGGGATGGTTCGCGAGCAGCAGCTCCACGACCGTCTTTCTCGTTTCTCTGACAAGGGGGGTGTTCGTATGGACGACCATTCCGTCAGAAACAGGATATACACAAGCGGCACCAAGTCCGCGTCCACCTTCTATATCGACTACACATACCCTGCATGCTCCCTCTTTGCTGAGCTCTGAGTGGTAGCAGAGCTGTGGGATGTGTATGCCGGCGACCTGGGCAGCTTCGATTACCGTATAGCTGCTCGGTACTGATACTGTTTTCTTATCTATAGTTACCTTTACCAGTTCCATCTAATGTCTCTCCTCTCAACCAGAATCAACCGCGGATGATTGCCTTGAACGGGCATTTTTCCATACAGGCTCCGCACTTAATGCACTTCTCAGGATCGATGGTGTGCTTTCCTTTGGGTTCTCCGGATATTGCGTCTACAGGGCATACTTTTTTGCAGAGACCGCAGCCAACGCACTTTTCGATGATCTTGTATCCGATCAGCGCTGTGCAGACTCCCGCAGGGCATCTCTTTTCAAATATGTGGGCCTCGTATTCATCCCTGAAATAACGCAGTGTGGAAAGGATCGGGTTGGGAGCAGTCTGTCCGAGTGCGCATAGAGCTCCTGCCTTAATAGACTTGGCAAGTTTCTCCAGCTTCTCTATGTCACCCTCTTTTCCGTTTCCTTCTGTAATGGCCGTGAGCATTTCGAGCATGCGTTTCGTTCCTTCGCGGCATGGTGTGCATTTACCGCAGGATTCAGACTGGGTGAAGTTGAGGAAGAACTTGGCAACGTCCACCATGCAGGTCTCTTCGTCCATTACCACCAGACCGCCGGATCCCATCATTGCTCCTGCAGCGATAAGCGAATCATAGTCGACCGGAGTGTCGAGCAGCTCTTCAGGGATACATCCGCCCGACGGCCCGCCTATCTGGACTGCCTTGAATTTTTTGCCGCCCATGATGCCTCCGCCGATATCAAAGATGATCTCGCGCATGGTGATCCCCATCGGGACTTCGGCAAGCCCTGTGTTGTTGATCTTTCCTGTAAGCGCGAAGACCTTTGTCCCCTTTGATTTCTCGGTACCGAGCTTCGCATACTCCTCAGCTCCGACCCTGAATATATAGGGAACGTTGGCAAAGGTCTCAACGTTGTTGATGTTTGTTGGCTTATCCCAGAGTCCCTTTACTGCGGGGAACGGCGGACGCGGGCGCGGCATGCCGCGTTTGCCTTCGATAGAGGCCATCAGGGCCGTCTCTTCTCCGCAGACAAACGCGCCTGCACCTTCTTTGATATGCAGCGTGAAATTGAAATCGGTTCCAAGGATCTTTTCACCGAGAAGCCCTTCTTCTTCAGCCTGGGCAATTGCCTGTTTAAGTCTTTTGATCGCAAGCGGATATTCAGCGCGGCAGTAGATGTAGCCCTCGTCAGATCCAATAGCATAGGCACAGATAGCCATTCCTTCAAGTATCCTGTGGGGGTCGCCCTCAAGAAGGGAGCGGTCCATGAATGCGCCCGGATCTCCTTCGTCGGCGTTGCATATGACATACTTTTTAGGGCCGGGCGATTTTGAGCAGAACATCCACTTCATTCCTGTGGGGAATCCGCCGCCGCCTCGTCCGCGGAGCCCGGTCTTCTTCATCTCTTCCACGACCTGCTCGGGTGTCATCTCTAGAAGGACCTTCGCAAGGCCTTCATATCCGTCCGCTCCGATGTATTCTTCGATAGAATCCGGATTTATGTGTCCGCAGTTCTTTAGTGCAAGACGATGCTGTTTTTTATAGAACGCGATCTCATCGTAGTTAGGGACCTGCTCAGCCGTGAGCGGTTCCTTAAAGAGCAGACGTGATACGACTCTCCCCTTGAGTAAATGTTCTTCGACTATTTCAGCAACATCTTCCGGCTTTACGCGGGTGTAGAAAGTTCCCTCCGGATAAACGATAACAAGAGGACCTCCCTCGCAGAATCCGTGGCATCCGGTTTCAACAAGGCTTACTTCTTCCCGCAGTTTTTTTGCTTTAAGTTCTGCATCAAATTCAGCAAGTACATCCTTAGCTCCGGATGCGGTGCAGCCGGTACCGGTACAGATAAGTATGTGAGCTCTCACAAGAGCCATCGTAAATTCCTCCCCCAGTCCTATTCTTTGTTGGGGATCTTAGCCACAACAAGATCCTCTACAATGTTTCCGTTTACAAGGTGGTCGGCGATTATGCGGGGAACATCCGCTGGATATACCGGTCCGTAGGTGACTCTGTCTTCGCCGGGGCGCACTATATCCATAAGGGGTTCCTTCTGACACATGCCTATGCACCCTGTCTGAAGGACTGAAACATTATTCAGGTTGCGCTTTGCAAGCTCTTCAAGGACAGCGGCCAAAACTTCACGGGCACCCGCCGCGATCCCGCAGGTCCCCATTCCGATTATGACCTGTGTATCATTATTCTTGCGGGCTTTTGTCTGCATCTGTGATTCCATTTTTATTTTCCTGAGATCTTCAAGGCTTTTTATAGTCATTGATATCCCCTGCCTTTCTTACTTTATATGATACTTTGCAAGCATTGGGCCTACCGCCTCGGCGGTCAGCCTTCCATGTGTGTCATCATTGATCATCAGGCATGGAGCCAGGCCGCACGCACCGATACAGGCCACTGTCTCAAGCGTGAACTCAAGATCCGAGGTCGTCACCTGACCATCTTTGAGACCAAGATCCTCCCTGATAGCATTGAGGACTGCCTTCGCCCCGCGGACATGGCACGCAGTTCCCTGGCATGACCTTATTATGTTCTTCCCACGCGGTTCAAGATGGAACTGTGAATAAAATGTTACAACACCGAACACCTGGCTGATCGGGACGTCGATCTCCTTGCTGATCTTGATCAGGACATCCTTCGGAAGATATCCGAATATCTCCTGAGCCTGCTGAAGCACAGGTATAACACTCCCCTTGGTGCCCCGGTACCTGTTCAAAAGCTGATCCAGCTCTTCCCAGGATTTTTCTGACATATTCTCTAACATAAAACGCACCCTCCTTATGTTCTTCCCAAACCCTCCAGTTCGGGAAGTTTGTATCAGTATTATTATTTTTCCCATATAGAATCGTGATCCTTAGCACGATACAAAGGGCAGTTGGGGATGGCAAGTTTGAGAAAAAATACACAAACTATGATAATTATATACTCCTCGAGGAAATTATGGCAAGTACAATCAATACGTAAGGTAATTTTTGCTTAAATTTAAGTATTTTTACCTGCATAAAATTACAATGTGAACAGAACAAAACTGAACAATATCCCAAGAGTAAACTTTTCAGAAATGTTTTCTGATATTTATCCGTTATTATAGTTCACTTTATTAATCATTGATTTTAACCTTAAATGATTATTTTCGCCTTCTTCTATTTATTATTTTTTTTGAAATCTTTCGTTTGTTAAGACACAAGGCAACAACTTGATTATTTCTTGCTTTTTCGACACTTTGTACAAGGCGCTTCGGCTTGTAATTTGCATTAATTACTGATAAACTTCTCCGCATAGATTGTGTTTCATTTCGCAAACTTGTCCGATGATTGTGTTTGGGGAACATGGACAAGCAAGCTGGTCCCGAAACTTAAATTCATTTTTTTTGGGTTTTCTCCCTGTGGAGCTATCCGCAGGGATGTTTGTGCGCGCATAGAGTTCTTTCTTTTATTATAAGAGATTTTTCCGACATGCGCTTACAGTTTAAACGTTTAAAGGGGGAAACGAGATGTCCACAGCAACAAAAGATGTTGCACAGGTGACGAAAGATATCGTCGCTCCATGGAAAGGGAAAAGGGGCGGTATCATTCCCATCCTTCAGAAAGTGCAGCATGAATTCGGCTACCTGCCTGATGAGGCCATGGTCACAATATCCTCAGAGACCAAAGTCGCTCTGGCAGAGCTATACGGAGTAGCAACTTTCTACGCGCAGTTCCACCTCAAACCACGCGGACGCCACATTATCAGGGTCTGTCGCGGAACAGCATGCCACGTTAGAGGAAGCCTTGGTATCCTCGAAAGGGTAATTTCCGAGCTCAAACTTCAGTCCGGCGAGGTAACAACTCCCGATCTCAGGTTCACAATAGAACCTGTTGCATGTATCGGAGCATGCGGCCTTGCGCCGTGTGTCATGGTAGACGACGAAACTCACGGTCGTCTTACCAAGGACAAGGTCCCCGATATGCTTTCAAAATACGAATAGGGCGGGAGGTGACAGAATATGCCTAAGATCAACAATCTGGAAGAACTAAAAAAACTTAGAGAAAAGTCTATAGCTGTAACTGCCGCCCGTAAGGAAGGCAAATTCAGAGTCATAATCGGACTTGGAACGTGCGGGATCGCTGCAGGCGGAAGAAAGATAATGGAAGTCGCCATGGAGGAGATAGCCAAGCGCGGACTCAAGGATGTTTCAGTTGAGACGACCGGCTGCATCGGCATGTGCCAGAATGAGCCGCTTATGGATATAGTACGTCCGGGCGAACCAAGAGTAACATACGGCAACCTGAAGCCCGAAGATGTTCCCCGCATAATCGCTGACCACCTCGTAAACGGCAACGTCGTCGAGGAAAAAGTCATCGGAAGACCTGAATAGGAGGCGTAAGGATATGGCAACTTTCAGAAGCCACGTACTCGTCTGCGGAGGAACAGGATGCACCTCAGGAGGATCCGACAAGGTCCTTGAGACCCTTCGCGAAGGGATCAAGGCCAACGGACTCGATAAGGAGATCACTGTCGTACAGACGGGCTGTCATGGGATGTGCGAGGCCGGCCCAATCGTAATCGTATACCCCGAAGGAACTTTCTACACTCACGTGAAACCGCAGGATGCAAAAGAAATAGTAGCTGAACACCTTCTCAAGGGAAGGGTCGTTGAGCGCCTCCTCTACAAGGAAGCTATGCACTCCGAAGCAGTACCGCATTACAACGAACTGCCCTTTTACAGCAAGCAGGTAAGGCTCACCCTGCGCAACTGCGGCTACATCGATCCGGATTCACTTGAAGAATATGTGGCACGCGACGGATACCAGGCCCTTGCAAAGGTGCTCACCGAAAAAACACCTGAGCAGGTAGTCGAAGACATGAAGGCTTCCGGCCTTCGCGGACGCGGCGGCGGCGGATTCTCTACAGGTATGAAGTGGATGTTCTGCGCAAAATCACCCGGCCCTAAAAAGTATGTCATATGCAATGCAGACGAAGGAGACCCCGGTGCATTCATGGACCGTTCCCTTCTTGAGGGCGACCCCCACGCGATAATTGAAGGAATGGCCATAGGCGCCTATGCAATGGGCGCAGACGAAGGCTATATCTACTGCCGTGCTGAATACCCACTCGCGATAAAGAGGCTTCTCAAATCAATAGGAGATGCAGAAGAGGCCGGGCTCCTTGGTGAGAATATACTCGGCACAGGCTTTAACTTCACTCTCCATGTAAAGGAAGGCGCAGGAGCCTTCGTATGCGGAGAAGAGACCGCCCTGATGAACTCCATCGAGGGCAAACGCGGTATGCCGCGCCCACGTCCTCCGTTCCCGGCAATAAAGGGGCTCTGGGAAAAGCCCTCCAACATCAACAATGTTGAGACCTGGGCAAACGTTGCACAGATAATGTTCCACGGTCCGGAATGGTACGCAAGCTACGGTTATGAGAAATCACGCGGCACAAAAGTCTTCGCCCTTACAGGCAAGGTAAACAACACCGGCCTTGTCGAAGTCCCGATGGGGACCACCATCCGCGAAGTCGTATTCGACATTGGCGGAGGTATCATGGGCGGCAAGAAATTTAAGGCCGTTCAGATAGGCGGACCCTCAGGCGGATGCCTCACAGAGGAACATCTCGACCTTCCGATCAGCTATGAATCTCTCACTGCTGCAGGCGCCATCATGGGCTCGGGCGGTCTGGTCGTAGTTGATGAAGAGACATGCATGGTCGACATGGCCAGGTTCTTCCTTGAATTTACACAGCGTGAGTCCTGCGGAAAATGCATTCCCTGCCGCGAAGGCACCAAAAAAATGCTCGACATCCTTATCCGCATCACCGAAGGCAAGGGACGCGAGGAAGACATCGACAACCTCATTTACCTTGGAACGCAGATAAAGACGGCATCCCTATGCGGTCTTGGCCAGACAGCTCCGAATCCCGTGCTTACAACTATCCGCTATTTCAGGGATGAGTACGAAGCCCACATAAGGGAAAAGAGATGTCCTGCCGGAGCATGCAAGGCGCTTATTACGATCAAGATCGATCCCGCCAAGTGCGTCGGCTGCACAAAGTGCACAAAGGCATGCCCGGTAACCGCAATTTCCGGAACAGTAAAACAGCCGCACGTCATCGACCAGGCTCTTTGCACCAAGTGCGGAGCATGCGTCGAAGTCTGCCCCTTCAAGGCTATTGACAAGAAATAGGAATGAGGTGAGAAAATATGGCTAACGCAATAATAAATGGAAAAAGCGTAGAGTTCCAGCCCGGGATGACTATCCTCCAGGCCGCCAGAGCCGCTAACATTTACATACCGGTACTCTGTGAACACCCCGCGCTGGAAATAGCTGGTGCCTGCAGGGTATGCCTCGTGGAAGTCGAAAACAACCCGAAGCTCCAGACGGCATGTTCCACACCTATAATGGACGGAATGGTAATAGATTCCAATACCGAAAAAGTTCGTACAGCCCGCAAGGCAGTCATTGAACTTCTTCTCATCCGCCATCCTCTGGACTGCTTCAGCTGCAGCAGCAACGGAAAATGTGAACTCCAGGCGATCGCATATGATCTCGGTATAGAGAGATCTCCTTTCTGGGAAGAGGGAGACACCTGCAAAGACCACAAACTCGATGACAGCAACCCCTTCTACATCCGCGACCTCAACAAATGCATCCTATGCGGACGCTGCATCAGGGTATGCGACAAGCACTCCCAGTACCACGCAATAGACTTCCAGAACCGTGGTATCGTTACAGCTGTTCAGCCTCCCGTAGGCAGAGGCCTCGAAGAATCTGACTGCACCTTCTGCGGCCAGTGTGTTGCCGTATGCCCTGTCGGAGCCCTTTATGAAAAACCGGCTGTAGGCAAGGGACGTCCATGGGAACTCAAAACTACCAAGACCGTCTGCACATACTGCGGCGTCGGATGCGAACTTCTTGTCCAGGTCAATGAAAGGACAGGCAAGATCGCGAACGTAACGTCAGACCATACTAATATGGATTCCCTGAACAAGGGCCGTACCTGCGTAAAGGGCCGCTTCTCATGGGAGTTCGTTAACCATCCTGACAGGTTAAAAACACCTCTCATCAAGGAAAACGGAGAATTTCGCAAGGCCACCTGGGATGAGGCTCTCGACAAGATAGCCGACGGTCTCAAGGCAAACAAGGGCAAAGCCGGATTCTTCTCCTCTGCACGCTGCACCAACGAAGACAACTACCTCATGCAGAGGTTCGCAAGGGAGGTGATGGGCACTAATAACGTAGACCACTGTGCCCATCTCTGACACTCCGCAACAGTTGCAGGTCTCGGTGAGACCTTCGGAAGCGGAGCAATGACAAACGATTTTGATTCCATCAAACATGCCGATACTATCATGGTGATAGGTTCCAACACGACTGAAGCACACCCTGTCGTTGGCATGATGATAAAAGAGCAGGTCCGCAAAGGCGCCAAGCTTATCGTCTGTGACCCGCGCAGGATCGAACTTCACGATCTGGCTACAGTCAAGATCCAGCAGAGAAGCGGATCTGACGTGGCTCTCCTCAACGGCATGATGAACGTGATCCTTGCCGAAAACCTCCACGACCCCAAGTTTATCGAAGAGAGAGTGGAGAAGTTTGAGGAACTTAAGGCCATGGTCCAGAAGTACACACCCGAGTACGTTGAAGGCATAACAGGCATTCCTGCGGATACGATCCGTGAAGCTGCGCGCCTCTATGCATCAGGACCAAACTCAGCACTCTACTACACTATGGGCATAACACAGCATACTACAGGCACCAACAACGTCCGCAGCTGCTGCAACCTGGCGCTTCTCTGCGGAATGCTGGGCCGCCCTGGAACCGGCGTCAACCCGCTCCGCGGGCAGAACAACGTCCAGGGTGCATGCGACATGGGATGCCTCCCTGCGACCCTCCCAGGCTACCTGAAGGTCGGTCTGCCTGCAGCAGCGGAAAAGATCGAAGCTCTCTGGGGATGCAAAATGCCTCAAGAAGGCAAGGTAGGACTCTCTGTTGCGACCATGATGGAAGCAGCGGGAAAAGGCGAACTCAAGGCACTCTACATCATGGGTGAAAACCCAATGGTAACTGACGCGGATACGAACCACGTTTCCCACGCCCTTGACAAGCTCGATCTCCTTGTCGTACAGGATATTTTCCTTACTGAAACAGCACAGAAAGCAGACATAGTTCTTCCTGCCGCATGCTGGCCGGAAAAGCCGGGGACATGTACCAATACGACCCGCGCAGTACAGCTGCTCCGCAAAGCTGTCGACGCTCCCGGAGAAGCAAGGGAAGACTGGACTGTATTTGTCGAACTTGCAAAACGTTTCGGACACGACTGGAACTTCAAAACAGCGTCCGATGTCTTTGACGACATCGCTAAGTTCGTTCCTGCATATGCAGGCATGAGCCATGAGCGTCTTGACAAAGGATACCTCCAGTGGCCATGTCCGACACCGGAACACCCCGGAACGCCAAACCTTCACACAGCGAAATTCGCAAGACCCAACGGAATGGCAACGTTCTCACCCTGCGATTGGGCTGCACCGCATGAATGGCCTGATGAGGAGTATCCGTTCATTGCAACCACCGGACGCAACCTCTTCCACTACCATTCAGGCTCAATGAGCCGCAGAGGCGCATCCGGCAAATATGTCAAGGAACTTTACATCGAGGTCAACCCCGTTGATGCAGCGGCCATGGGCGTAAGCGAAGGTGAAAAAGTAACAGTCAGATCCCGCCGCGGCGAAGTAACAGGCGGTGCAAGGATAACCGACAGCGTACCGGAGAAAATGGTATTCCTCCCGTTCCATTTTGGAGAGGCTTCTGCCAACCTGCTCACCGCTTCAGTGTGGGATCCCACTTCTGAGACCCCTGCCTTTAAGGTCAGTGCAGTAAAAGTATCAAAGGCTTAAACAGCCTTAGCAATAAAACTGAGGGGCGGATAATACATTCCGCCCCATTACAATAATAACGGAGGCGTTTTAAGAAATGAACTTCAAACCACCTGTAGAAATTGCAAAGACAGCCTGCACAGTAGCTAAAGCTAAAACAAGCATGTCGATCAAAGCGATGCTGGTAATGGGCTTCCTGGCAGGCGCTTATATTGCTTTCGGCGGCTTTTTGATGACGACCGTTACTCAGGATGTTGCCCAGTATGCCGGCGTCGGTATCTCCAAGATGCTCGGGGGAATGGTATTTGCCCTTGGACTCATGCTCGTTATCGTCGGTGGAGCAGAGCTCTTCACGGGCAATTGCCTTATGCCGCTTGGTATGCTCAACGGATGCGCCACCTTCCAGGGAGTGCTTAAAAACTGGACTGTAGTCTATATTGCAAACCTCATCGGATCCGTATTTCTCGCCTGGATGATCTACAACACAGGCCTCGCGACCGGCGCTACTGGTGCCAATGCACTCAAGATAGCCGTTGCAAAGGTCAACCTCCCGGTAAGCCAGATGGTATTCCGCGCCGTCCTTTGTAACTGGCTGGTCGTTATGGCAGTATGGATGTCATTCTCAGCAATGGATGTAATGAGCAAATACATCTGCTGCCTCATCCCGATCTCAGGATTCGTAACGATGGGGTTTGAACATAGCATCGCAAACATGTACTTCATCGCGCTGGGATTGTTCATCAAGGGCGGAGATGCTGCAACAGTCGAACTTGCAGCAGTGGCGCCTGATAAACTGGCTGCCCTCACAATGGGCGGATACTGGGGAAACATAATTCCTGTAACCATCGGGAATATGGTCGGCGGCATCCTGTTCGTCGCTGTTCTTTACTACATGGTGTTCTCAGGAGCTCTTGACGAACCCAAAGCATAAATCAGCTGATCATGAAACCACTCCTTCATAACAAGACCCTGGAATTTACCCCGGTCGGCGGTACAGCACACAAGGAGCGCCTCCACGCTTCGCTGCTCCTGCTGGCCGGCGGTCAGGGCTCGAGAATGGGTGGCAGGAATAAACTTTATCTTGAGCTCGAGGGTTCCCTTCTTATTGAGGGCACCCTCGAACTTGTTGCACCCCTTTTTAAAGAGGTCATAATGCTGGTCGCTCCTGGGGAAACTTCAAAAGTAAAAGAGACCCTCTCTCCGCTTATCAGTAAATGGGAGATAACAGTAACAGAGGACAGGCTACCGGCAAGAGGACCCCTTGAAGGCCTTTACAACGGACTTTGCCACATGAACGAAGAATGGGGATTCCTTCTCGGATGTGATATGCCCTCCCCTGACCCGGATGTAATTAAAGGGATGAACATTTTTTGCAGCACTAAGAACGATGCCGTTGTAGCAGAAAGGAAAGGATTTTTGGAACCTCTCCATGCGTTTTATCGTAAAAGCTGTATTGGAGCTGTTTCTGATGCCATGCAGCGCGGAGACAGAAAGATCAAGCAGTTCTACCCTGACATCAGGCTTAAGGTGATCAATGAAAAAAAGCTTAAAGAGTTTGGTGATGATGCGAGCTCGTTTTTTAACCTGAACACACCCCACGATGTGGAAAAAATGAAACTCAGCCAGGAAGTGAGATAACTATGAAGGAACTTGCAGATGGTTTCAAGCGTTTTACAGCAAAGGCTGACAGGGATCTTTATTCCGGTCTGGTCGCCGGACAGCGTCCGCATACTATGATGATCTCTTGCAGCGACAGCAGGATAATTCCGGAACATATATTCGATGCAAAACCAGGTGAGATCTTCATCCTCAGGAATGTAGGAAACCTCGCCCGGACAGAGGAATCTTCCGTGAGGGCGTGCATAGATTATGCGTTAAAACACCTGAAAGTAAAACGGATCGCAGTGTTGGCCCACAACCAGTGCGGAGCAGTAAAGGCAACAGAAAATAAGGAGCACCTGGATACAGAAGGACTGAAAAAGTGGCTGGAACAGGAAGAATATGCGGGGCCAGATCTTGAAGGAGCCGAAAAGGCCCAGGCAGTACGTCAGCTCGCAAAATTGAAGGAATACCAGACTGTTAAAGAGGCACTTGAGGCTGGCCGACTTGAACTTTGCGCACTCTACTTCCACCTGGACCCCATCTCTATGGAAACTTATGAAGATGGAGAGTGGCGCTCTCTTTGATCTCAAAAGCCCGGCCCCCTCAGTTTACCCTTAGAGCATATATATATATTAATTTTCATATTTTCCCAGTCCTATGTATAGAAACAGGGAAAAAGAGAGGAGATCAAAATGAAAAATTATAAGGAAATATTGAAAATGGCAGTTGGAAACGAAGTCGAGGCATTCGAGTTTTACAGGGACGCGGCAGCCAAGATGAAGGACCCCGCAATGAAAAAGACTTTTCAGGAGCTTGCTGACGAAGAATCAGGACACAAGGTGCTTCTTGAGGGTTATCTCAGCAACGAAATGAAGGATATGAAGTTCATCGATGAGAAGGATTACAAAGTCACTGAGACTGTCGAAGCCCCCCAGACCCTTTCCACCGATATGGCGTTCAAGGATGCCATTGCGCTTGCAATGAAAAAGGAACAGGAAGCAATGGAGATGTACCAGCAGTTCGCTGATGCCAGCGAAGACGCCAAGCAGAAGGAGACCTTCCTTGAACTCGCAAAGATGGAAAAGGGACACAAGGTACGCCTCGAAAGCATCTACACCGACATTGCGTTTATTGAAGTCTGGTAAGATATACATTTAAACAAAACCCTTACAGAACTAGTAAGCGCTCTGCCTGATATCCGGGCAGAGCGCTTATGCTTGACTTTGAACTTTGATATGATACGGATCGCCCCGATGATTACGGTGTTCAAGATTTATTTCTTGATTATTCCATCGGCTTTATCGTCAACTCAACAAAGCTGATCTCATCATCTGTCAAGCCATACTTGGCATATAGTTCCGTGTCTGTCCACCGTTTCGAAAAATCCTGCTTTGGAACAAAACGATACGCTTTGCTTGGCGCGTCTTGTGATATTTTGCAAGCGGAGACAAGTACACGGAAAAACTTAGTCTTCATGTAGGTGATAAAGTTTTTTGCCTCGCTTTGGCTGTCAAAAGCGGCATAAAGGAATGTCTGCGAACAGACTGATTTGGGGGAGCTGTACTCCGGCTTGCCAATCACATACGGGTCAGTTCCGGAGCCGCCAGCTTTTGGCACGAACACTTTGTCTTTATAAATATCAGCTGCATTTTTCGTAATCCTGCTTCCGTCAATGTAAGCGATTTTTCGTTCCATTTTTTCAAGGTAGAGCAGTTTTGTGTCGTGTCCCTTTCCTTCTGATGGAAAGACCTTAATCGGGTTCTTTTTACTTGATTGAGGATTGGTGGGAATGCCAAATGGGGTATCGGTAGAAATAAGGGATGAGACAGTTTCTTCATTCGGTCCGATTTGCTCTGATATCTTTTTGACTATTGCAGCAAGTTTTGGCTCTCTTATCAAAATATCCAAATCCCCTAAACGCCGCTTTAATGCGTTCCTCTGTCCATTCTGAACAAGCGTGTAGAGACAATCGCCTGAGTAAGTTGTGTCATAGAGATAGTAACAAAGCCCACCCTTGATCTCGACTGATGGGAAAACGTCCCTGGAGTTCGTAAAAGTAAACAGCATCCTTATGCCGGGATTGTTCAACATTTTTGTTCTGAAATCGCCGAGCAGATTCTCGCGTCCTGTTGTAAACCAGCGGGACGGGATAATGAGAGAGGCATATTTTGACGTTACCTTTTGTGAGGATTCTACAAAATGCTGATATATGGGCGCGTCATTTGTTCCGCCGGAACCATCTGTCAATTGATAGGGCGGGTTTCCCACTACTGCGTCAAACTTCATATTTCCACCACCGTTCTTATTCCAGTATGAGCGTTTTAGAACACTCTTTTTAAAGTTCTCCGGTTTGTTTTTAAGCATATTGATCAGGTCGTCAAAGTAATGGGCTTTGACCGCCGCATCTCTGTAGCCCACCAAGGTCCGTTTCGTTATTGACTTAGCCATAGGCGTTTTGCATATTACAAAAACATTATCACGCACAGTTTCATCCCAAAGCTTTTCTTGAAGCTCTGCGTCAAGCTCGTCCTCGTAGTATGCTGCGCACTTAGCTCGGAAAATGCTGTAGGTCACATACAGGGGATATAATCCAGTCTTTGAATTTATCTCTAAGACCGCGGCGTTCGGATTTCCAAAGGTCTCTGCTGTGACATCTCCACGGTCAACGAACCGAGGCGCTTCAATGAGCTCGCTGTGGGTTTCGTTAAAAAAATCGTAACCGCCCAGACAGTCGCTCATGTGCATATTAACGACACGCCAAGGGGTGAGGACTGTTTCCTTATCCGGATTTTTAAAACATGAGAACAATGCCGTGATTTTCCGCACACGCTCAAGCGGGGAAAGCGAGTCGGCGCTGAACGTTTCAGCTCGAATTCTTCGCCCGGCGGCGATGAAAACCTCCGGATCATAATACTTGATAAATTTTCCGAAAACAGCCTTTGTCACGTCTTTCGGCATGAACTCGACCCATGATTTATTATCAACAAGTGCGGGCAACTGACGAATTGTAATATCCTCCGTGATGTTTACGTCAGCGCCATAGATGAGCAGAGGCATACGTATGGAGATACCTCGCAGAATTGAGATCGCATCGTTTTTTTCTTTGTTCCTTTTTTTCAGCTCTTGCAGCCGAGCTTCTTCTTCCGGTGAACGTTCCGTTCTTTTTTTCTTCTCGATGCGCTCTATTTCTTCATATTCCTCATCTGTGAAGCCCTGCCGGTTGATATCGATCTCATTGGTTTTCTTAGCCGCCTTGGAAGCTCCCACAATTGCTTTCAGCTCCTTGAAACTTTCAAGGTCGAGCTTATCAAGTTTGAGAAGTTCGTCATTGTAAAGGTTGACATCATCAAAACCGTTTTGGACAACTCTTTCGGCATAAGCACGTTTAAGCTGCTGTAAAAGCTTGTTGGTATCGTACTTCTTCATCTCTGTACCGCTGACAGAAATAACAGGGCAATAATTGAGAAATTCGCCCATTATCACCTTGTCGGATTCCGTAGCTTTTCCGGCTTTTGTGGAAAGTGCAGCTGCCTCCGCAATCATTTTGAGCGTGCGGTCGGGCGCAAAATCGAACACAAAACAGCTTTGCTTGACCTGCCCGTTCTTTTTGCATGGAGACTGGACACGGAAGATCGTTTGCAGATAACTTGAAGCGGAAGTCGAGAACGAGCCGGCAAGCATAAAAACAGCAGTCCATTCCGGCACTGTCACACCTGTTGTCAGTTTGCCGCAGGAGAGCGTTATTGTATACCCGGCATCACCGGCTGCTGCTATGGCGTCCTTAACCGTTTTCAATGCGTCCTCGGATTTTTCTTCCTCATCGCCGTCTCCGGCAACATTGACGATTTTAAAAGCCCCGTTGCCGAAAACAGGATGCCTTTTCAAAAGCTTGCTTAGCGCCCGAGCTTCATGGACGCCGGGGACCATCCAGAGAGAATGACGGAACAAACTGCGGTAATCATCGTTGGAATATGGGTAACTGTTGACGTCATCGTCTTTAGTAATCAGACTAAGAAAGCTCCATACATCGGCTTCATGATAAAAGTCACCAACGCAATGCCCCTCGGGAATTCCAGCTCGGTCAACGTGCAGGCTGCCGGTCCATGTGCGGAAAAACTCGCGGAAGTTGAAGGCTTTGTCCTCAAGCTCTACATAACTGGGTTCGGAGATGATCTCTCCTAAGTCATAAGTATAAATTCTAAGCTCCGGCAGCTCGTCATAAGGGTTTGAATCACCGAAATGTTCAGCGTCCCAATTGCGTTTGCTGCGCTGTTCCATCACGTAATCCCAGGTGTAAACATTGTCCTCATAGTCCTTGAGAATATTGAACGGTGTGCCGGACAGGGCGAGTAACCTCGCATCGCGTTTACTTCCGCCCTTTACGATCGTCTTAATGACATCGTCGCCCAATATCGTCGTCGTACCCTCGTGAGCCTCATCCACGATCACCAGATCCCAATCTAGCGAGAATACGGTATCGTTCTTTTCAAATTTGCCCCCTATAGTTGCGGAGCCTCGTAAGTCCTGTATGGATGCGAAATAGACAAATTTCTTGCCGCTGGAAATCAGATATTCAATGTCTGTACCAGTGCTTTTGGAACCATAAATATATTCGTTATCACCATGAAAGATTTTCCCGAAATCTTCATACCAACCCTTGTCAACAACAGGGCGATGCGTGATGATGACCGTCTTCGAATATCCGGCCTCTTTGACTATTTGCAAGGCCGACAATGTTTTTCCAAAACGCATTTTTGCATTCCAAAGCATACGGTCACCGGTCTTGAACTTTTTGAGAGTTTTGGTGATCGCGTCTTCCTGTTCCGGTCTGAATACTATAGGGATAAACCGCTCACCCGGGGCGTTTATGAAATTATGTTGCCCCTTTTTCACAGCTTCTATAGCTTTCTTTACGGTATTTAAATCAACATCAAACCACTCTTTGCCCGTTGAGTTTTTCATCTGTTTCTTTGGTATACCTGAATTTACAAGCACCCGGTGAACATCATGATCGCGGAACGGCTTAACTTCAAATAAATTGTCGGGATTCTCTATGGTACGAATGGCAAGCTCAGTGTGCAGTAACTTCGGAGTCAGTCCAACTGTATTTGTATATTGCTTGATCCTTTGCAGAGCGACCTGATTTAATTCTTTGCTGTTAGGGGAAAGCCTGTCTATGGGACTTTCAGTGTAAAGTGAGGCATCACCCACTTTTAAAAGCCCTTTGTGCGTTTCTGCGTTGATTTCAAGGACATAGATTACCTTATAACAGAAAGACGCGCCAAATTTTCCCTTCATCGCTTTGCCTCCCTAACCAAAGATTTGTATTCTAGGATTACTTTAGAGCGCCAGTCTTTTATACGGCATAGCTTTGAAAACGCTTTGTCCTGTGATTCAGGTCGATCATCAAAATCATCAATGCCTTCAAATAGGCTAGTCTGGTCTAGCTTTTCTCTTACTTTGCTATAGGGGATCGTATAGGTCATTCCGTCCATTTGCCACAGATTCCACGAAATGATCGTAGCAATTGTTTTTAATTCATGCAAGGTAGGCTCCCTTTGTAGCTTAAAACTAATGTTGTCAATAAATGCATAAAGCATGTTTTCACGCGCCAACAACAGATTGTCCCCCTGAAACTCGAAGGCATACGTGCTTTGAAAGGCTCTCTTTGTCCATTTAAGCCATTCAGTTTCATCAGCGGCATTTTCATTAACAATACGTAGCTTGCGGTCTAAAAGGCCAATTCTGTTTTGCAGAGGGATCATACTTCCGGTGGCGGCATCATAACGACTCACCAAGTATGGAGCTTCACCACAAGATATTTCCATGCGGTTCGAGTCAACATATTTCTGCCAAGTCCGGTCCTTTTGCTCCGGGAACACAATTGGATCGGCTGTCGTTCTCCATATGACACCCTCCGGAACATTGAACACGTTCTTTCTCCCAAACCAGGCTTCGTCTATTAAGTTGTTCTGTGCATTGCAGACCCAGGATGGAGTGAATACTTCGGCCTTATCCCGAGTCCTGCTTATTTGACTGGTTTGTGTCTTTGCTGTGCGCGGCTGAATCAATCGCGTGTTGTTGCCTATTATCAAGTCCGGCATTATCTGTTTTCGAGCTTGATATAATTCGCCCAAATAAGAGTAGTCATCGGATGCCCAGATAATATTTCTTCCGGTCGTTCTGTCGAGCAGGAGGATCTTCAAAATTGGATAGCTGTAGTTAGCAATATCCTGCTCTAGAACATCAATATCATTGATGGGCTGCAATTTTTCACCTCCCATGAACAAACTTTTCAACTAAGGCTTTTTTCTTGTCATCAGAGATGAACTCTAAAATATCGTCGACGCCACAATTCAAAGCTCCGCATATTTTTTCAATGCTCTCAAGCGATATGTACTCATCCTTGCCAAGGCGAGCCATGACATTGGCACTTACACCCGCTGCACTTTTCAATGCAGTCTTTTTAATTTTCATGTCAATCAGTAATTTCCAAAGCCGGTTGTATTGTACAGCCATAACTTGCCCTCCTAGGTGATTTTAATCACATATTAAATTTATTATATCACTAGTTAGGGATAAAATTTTGCTGTCGATTACAAGTCCATTATGATAAACACCCTCTTTGCAAACAAGATATGTTGTCGAGGGTGGATAGAAGTCTTTAAGATAGGTCTTGCTTAGTATGGGGCAGTGATCAATGATGGCGTATTAGTCAAATGGCGGTGTCGTGTTGCCTTTTTTCAATATACACAGTACTTCCTTTTGGAATTATCAGCCCCAGGGCCAGGAGATCCTTCTTCCGTCTTCTTCTTTTATGGCCTTTCTGACCTCCTCAAAGGTCGGTGCTGCAAGCATCATTTTAGTGCAGTTAGCTCTGGATATCGTCTCTAACGTATGTGAGTCAGAGGATCTTATGAATGTCCTGCCCGGATATTTTCCCCTCCACATGGCAGCCTGGTCCGAATCTATCCTCCAGGAGAGCTCAAAGGCGTCAGCAGGATAATCGGCCGGCATCGGCCCCAGCGCGACAGGGTAGGAAAAAGAAGCTCTGTCAACATGTGCAAGTATGGCGAGCCCGCCGAGCTCCTTTACCTTTGATACTATCTGGTCTACCTCATATCCCGATCCCTGAATGAGAAGTATTTCCTCCTGCCTCAATATGTTGTTGCAATGATCCAGAACTACCTGATCCCCGAAATAATCAACATCGTTTTTTATCGGCAGCATCTTTTCCCAAAGCCAGGATTTGTACTCAGTTGCGGTTTTGAAATCAGGGAAAACAGTAAGAATATGAATATCTTCTGCACTCTGGGTCTCAATGCAGGGTAGAACAAGAGGGTCCCCCTCCGAGGCTTCGTGTACTGCGGGGAAATTGTCACAGGTATTGTGGTCAGCTATGCCGATCACATCGATTCCGGCCTTTCTGGCAGCTGAAACTATCTCAGGGGCTCCCATATCCAGGCTTCCGCAGGGAGAAAGGGCCGTATGTATGTGGAGATCGACCCAGAAAGGCTTAAGCATTATATGTTATCCTTCTATGCCAAGCTCCGAGAGTCTCTTGCATGTCTCAAAAATTGATCCGCTTACCGATGCGATGCAAACGTTTTCTGCTATGCAGCGATCAATGAGGTCTGCAGGAGCCTTTCTGCCCGAGGCCAGTATTATGACCGGGATATCCTTCAATACCGCTACAGCAGCGACATTCAGGTGGGCTTGGATAGTTACCCATGCAGAGCCCTCTGAGACTGTACCCATTATGAAACTGAGCAGATCTCCGGCAGCAGCCTTAGTAACATCTCTTTCAGGGTCGCCTGCCGCCAGCACATCAGCGTTCAGTTTTTCGCATAGATCCTTTATCTTCAACTTTTTCCTCCCTTTCTTTTAAGCGTGTGGGGCTGAGATTCTGAGAGTTTAACGATCTGACATGCAAGTGCCGAGATGCCTTCCCTGAGTTTAAAGATGCAGTCCGTCACCGAGCCATGACCCCTGACAATTTCCTCTGCCATGGCCTGGCACGATGGCCTGCCGCAGGATCCGCAGTCGATATGGGGAAGACCGTTATAGATCTCTTTCATCTGCTGCAGCTTGACCATTGCGTCCGCTACGTTATCAGAGAGAGGAAGGCGGGGACGCGGCTGATATTCGTTAGTGACAGGCCATATGTCCATTGTGAAAAGTTCCTCCGCCCTTGAAAGTTCTTTGGGAGTGATGTTCCATTCTGTCTCCATGCTGCCAAGGCGCAGGTTTGCAAGAAATCGTGAGTCCGCTGTCCCTACTCCGCCGACGCATCCTGTGTCACAGACACGGCATTCGATAAAGTCAACACCTCGCAGTCTTCCCAGTTCCAGTTCCTGAAGTGTGTCAAGTGTATTCCTCATGCCTGATACTGCAAGAATAGTCAGCTTTTTATCTGAGAAGGCCTGGACATGCCTTGATTCCCCGCCGCGCCTTGCCCATTGTATCCATCTGTTGTTCCTTTTCCTTGGCGCAGATTCATTTTCGACATTTATATCGCCCTCAGCCATTATGCTTCTGGCTACCTTCCTGACCGTTACTGCGTTAGTAAGCGGAGAAACTCCTTTGCCGTGCGGTTCCCTTACCATGGTTATCTTGGCCGGACATGGGGCAAGAAGAGTAAGAGGCGCATCACTGTTGGTCCTCATCCTCCATAATGTTGCAGCTATCTCAAGCGGAGAAAGTACAGGGACTACCCTTGAAAGCAGTTCGGGAAACTTGGTCTGGATGAGCCTGAGAACTGCGGGACAGTATACTGAGATAAGAGGCAGAGCGGTCCTGGATGATCTGCTGATGAGCTGCGCGACAGCGTATGCCGACAGGTCAAAAGCATCCTCAGCTTCATCAATGAGGGTCTTGAAATCAAGTGACATGAGAACATCTTCGAGGTTGTCAGGCCTGCCGTAATGGCTGAACTGCGAAAAAAAGACCGGATCGGGAACCAATGTCGTCCTTGATGATTCTTTTATCCTGTTCCAGTCGTCTTCATATATGCCAAGAGCAGAACGGGAGCAAGAACGAAGACACTCTCCGCAGTCTATGCAAAGCTCCTCTATGATGCTGATCTCTCCGTCAACTACGCGGATCGCCTCTGTAGGACAGACCCTGATACAGTTTACACATCCCTGGCATGCTTCTTTTGAGATTTTTATACTATGTTCCATACGGTTCGCTCCTCCGTAACAGCCGGCATATAGCTGGAAATCTGGTAACGGCTGGATTCAATAACTGCATATCGAGATTCCGTAACTGAGATCTGTCTGATTTGAACAGTATAACAGCCGGAGCCTAAAGTAAAAAATATCATGTTTGGTATGATCGAGCTTATTGAAGGACTCTTGTCCAGTCGCTATTTGTTGAAAAATACAGTTGATCTCAATTTGGTCCCTACACCGGGTGTAGATTCCATTTCAAAAAGATCCGAATTTCTTTTTATGTTCGGAAGACCCATCCCGGCACCAAATCCCATTTCCCTGGCCTGGTTCGAAGCAGTGGTATATCCCTCTGTCATGGCACGATCGATATCAGGAATTCCCGGTCCTTCGTCCTCAGTCGATATTTCAAGCTTGTCTTCTGATATGACGGCTTTCAGGATCCCGCCGTTTGCGTGGATCACAAGATTTATTTCTGCTTCGTATGCAATTACAGCAGCTCTTCTGCATACATCTGACTGTATGCCAAGCATTTTGAGGGTGTTTTTTATATTGTTAGAGGCAGTACCTGCCACCATGAAGTTGTTGCCCTCTATCCTGTATTCCATACATACAGGAGCAGCCATACTGTTATGCCTCCCGCGGCTGTGGAACGTAACTTGGTTTTACACCTGCTGCATATAATTTTCCGCAGACTTCATAGAGGCTGTATTTGGACAGAAGTACAGGTATTCCGCTTTCCTTCGCAAGATTCACTGTCTCTTCGAGCGGGATCTTACCCCTGACGAATACTACAGCAGGAAGATCAAGCATCTGAGCTGTCCTGACTATCTGAATGTTGGTAAGGCCCGTAAGGAGAAGGGAGCCGGGTGAGCAGAAGGCAAGCACATCGCTCATCAGGTCGCAGGCATATGCAAATGGTACTGTGATTTCGCTCAGATCCCTGTCGGAAGTTATGATCTCAGCATTGATCAGTTCAGCCAATTCTTTTAAATTCATAATAAACATCCTCCTATAGAATTAATCTATATTTTTATTGTTATAGCATCTGATAATAATTTTACAGCTTTGCGCAAAAAATAACAAGCTTTACAAAATAAGACTGTTTGTGCTCTTTTTTAACATTTTTTCACTCAAAACATTAAGTAATGCAGTTTATTCTTATCTAAAAATAAACTTTTACCGATTCTTCTCTTTGGTCATTTGCGAGATTGAAATGGATGATCCCTCCCATTTTATATCGTCCAGATTTTCTCTGATATGTTCCCTGAGCCAGAGGCCGACTTCCGCAGAACGGAGCATCTCCCTGTCTCCATCTAGGGCTTCTATTATCTCATCCGTGTCCAGTACGAATTCCCCTGAATCTGTTTTGTGCCTGTATGTCCAGTGTATCTCCGGGGAACCCATAATGAGGGCCATCAACGTTGCAGGGATGTCACCCAGGGGAGGTCTGTCTATGCTGCTCATTTTGAAGGTCGCGGTCGTTTTTGTGCCCTTTCCGGGTTTTGAATTTATGTCAAGCCCTCCGCCGCAGAGTTCTGCTGACTGCTTGAGAAAAGGCAGTCCCATGCCGACCCTTCTTGTCGTCCTTGTTGTAGTGAAGGGATCTGTCACCTTTGCAATAAAATCTTCGGTCATGCCTTTTCCATTGTCCTCTACAGAAAAAATAAGTCTGTCGGCGGATCTCTCTTCGATGATCTCGACCCTGACCTCTGTTCCGTTTGCCATGACGCTGTTTTCTGCTATGTCCAACACATGTGCGGAAAGATCTTCAAGCAATTTTTTCGCCCTCCGTTATTTTTTCTTCCTTATTAAATTTGATCCGTTCCGGAGCGCTGTATACGTTGAATCTTCCGTTCCTGGCAAATCCAATTAATGTCATATTACAGCGCCTCGCAGCATCCACACCATCTGCTGTTGCTGCTGATATGCTCGCCATGACTGGTATTCTGGCCCCTGCCCCTTTAAGAACCATGTCCTCCGGCAAACGTCCTGAGGTGATAAGAGCAGCTTCATTGGTTTTTATGCTGTTTTTCAATAGCCAGCCGATGGCCTTGTCGACCGCGTTGTGCCTGCCCACGTCCTCAGTTCTGAAAAGCCTTTTGCCCTCAGGAGAGACCAGGGCAGCGACGTGTACGCTTCCCGCCTGTCTGAACAGCGGTGCTTCCGCGATCCAGTCAATGCCGGACATGATAGCCTCAAAGGAGATCTGCCATTCTACAGGAAGGAACGAAGGATCGTTATTTTCCCTTTGTTCCTGCAAAAAAGCCCCCGACGCAGTGTGAAGGAACCTGGATTCAAGTTTCCAGCCCTCTGTTTTGTTTGTTCTTTCAACTATTATCCTGCTGCCCTCTTCTTTAATGGACCTTATATCTTTCATGCTCTCTATCATCCGCCTGCAGTAGAGGTTTCCAAGAGCCCACAGCTCTTCCTCTCCCGGCGTGAATATCACGACAGCTTCCCGGGAACCGTCAACTTCAAGGATCATCCTTTTTTCAACGATCATATCATCATCGATCTTTTTAACGGTCCCGTCACTGAACATTCTTGTAATGTCTTTTTTTACAGTACGGCCATCCATCCCCTATGCCCCGCTTTCTGCTTTTGGTCTGATCAATTGTCGCTTACATTTTACTACACCTTGACTCTTTAATTTCTACACACATCGGAGATGATTTGGACTATACTACTATTTGTCTTTATTCCCCGGCACAGCGGTCTGACAATAAACTTTTCTGGCCGGAACGATAACTGAAAGAAGAGATCCTTTTATGTCTGAGAACAGTACATCCTGTGTCAAAGCTGCGAGGTTCAGCGATTACCTTATCATCCTTACTGCCATTGCCATATGGAGTGCCAGTTTTGCCGGGATGAAGGTCGCCCTCGAACAGGCTCACCCCATGGTAGTGTTATGGATGCGGCTTGGTCTTTCCATACCTTTCCTCTTTGTTGGGTCGTACCTTCAGAAATCATTCCGTCTCCCTTCGAAAAATGAACTATGGCCCCTCCTGATCATGAGCTTCCAGGGCATATTCCTGGTTTTGGGTCTCCAGAATTACGCAATGAAAACTGCCAGCGCCTCTACTGCAAACTGGATCATAATCTGCTCTCCGGCCTTTGTGGCTCTTTTGGGATGGCTCTTCCTAAAAGAAAAAATATTCCACGTGGGATTTATCGGACTATTGATCTCAGCAGCCGGAGTAATGGTTGTGCTTCGCCTGGGTTCAGCCGGTGCAGTCCGGACATCAGGATCATTCGGGACTATCGGAGATCTGCTGATACTTTTTTCTTCGCTCAACTGGTCAATATTCCTTGTCTTTTCCAAAAAAGTCCTGAAGGGCGACCTTCCATACAGCTTCGTCCTTTTCTGGGAGATGTTTTTCTCCTTTATTTATGCAACTTTGGCAGTACTGCTTATGGGATACGATATCTCTGTCATTGGTTCGTTCAGCCCAAAGACCTGGACCGCCGTGGCATTTCTCGGCGCAGGCGCTTCGGCAGGGGCATATTTTTGCTGGTTCCACGGGCTTTCTGTACTTCCCGTATCCAGGATAATAGCCTTCCAGTTTTTACAGCCATTCGCCGGAGCGATAATCGCATACCTTCTGCTTGGCGAGCGTTTCACGATATGGCTCTTTGTTGGAGGCATAACGATAATGTACGGGGTCTATCTCGTTAACAGAAAATAGACCGGCTGACTGAAGCACATGGACCGGCCCAAAAAAGTTGATCTGGATATCCCTGCTTAAAACAGGAGGATGAAATATAGCAATGCCTGAAATAACTGAAATAATAAGAAAGAACCTCCGGACCCGTGATGCCTCTAATTATGCTTACGCGATGATACTCGCAACAGTGACCATTTGGGGAGGCAGCTTTGCTTCAACAAAATATGCCCTCGCACAGGCTGAGCCTATGGTGATCCTGTGGCTCCGCCTTGCCATTGCAATGCCGGTCCTCTTAGCTGGGATATTATGTGAGAGATCGATCCGCCTGCCCTCTAAAAATGAAGCCGTCGCGCTTTTTCTCATGGGCTTCCAGGGCATCTTTTTCCATCAGGCTATACAAGGTTATGCAATGAAGACGGCAGGAGCTGCAAACGCAAACTGGATGATGATAGCAACTCCGGCTCTTGTCGCGATATTAGGCCGGATATTTTTAAAAGAGAAGATCTCCGGAAGAGGAATCTGCGGGATGATACTCGCTGCAGCAGGGGTCACTCTCGTTATCGGACGCGGAACGGTCATTACCGCAAATTCCGGAGGTTTCGGAAGCATAGGAGATCTTATCATGCTCCTTTCCGTTCTTAACTGGGCGATCTTCCTGATCGTTTCAAGGAGAGTGCTCAAAAAGGACCTCTCTCCGGCATTCGTAATATTTTGGGAAATGCTCTTTGCCCTTATTGTGGCAACGCCTTTCGTAATATTCATAGGCAGCGATTTTTCGGTCATCCCATCTTTCTCCTCGGGAACCTGGGCGGCCCTGATCTTTCTGGGAGCATTTTCATCTGCCCTGGCCTATATCTTCTGGTTCAAAGCCCTTTCTGTCTTCACAGTTGCCAGGGTCGCAGTCTTCCAGTTCCTTCAGCCGATAGCCGGGGTCGTAATATCTTATTTCCTGGTAGGGGAAAGATTCACCCCCTGGCTGTTTGCCGGAGGGGCGATGATACTATGCGGGGTCTGGCTGGTCAATAAGAGGTAATCCACCGTTTATAGCTTAGATCCTGATAAATAAGCAGTGGTAGCTGCACTTAATGACCGCGGACCGGGACCGGGGTTTTTTATAGCTAAAGTCAGATAAAGTCACCATCTTTATACTCTTTTTTTTGATGTAGAACTTGGTCTTTGGTAATAAAAAAGGGAAAAGAATAACATTCTCCTACCCTCATATAAATTTTATTCACACTTTTACTGTTGCTTTGAAAAAAGATGACTTTCGATCAGTTCCCTGATATTACCTCTTTTACACCTTTTTTCAGAAGCCAGTCCCTGGCCCTGTCGCATATATCTCCCTGTAGGATAACATTTCCGTTCTCGACAAAAGATCCGCAGCCGAGACCTTTCCTCATATCTTTGGCAAGCTGGTCCCTGTCTATGTTTGAGTCCTTCGGAACGATCACGGCAGTCACAGTCTTTCCTTTGCGGCCGGCTGTCTGTCTCTGGAGAGAGACCCTGGATAGACGTGATATGCCGTTCTCGTTTTCTTTTTCTGAACTAATACTTTTGACTTTGCCTGTTTTTTCCTCTGAGACCGGGGGAAGCGGTCCGTCTTTGTTCCCGTCTCCGCCAAAGATCGCTCCTATCGACAGGCCCAGGCTTTCATCAGCCCCAAGTGTAAAGCCTTCCCCTGATGTAAGTTTTCTTTTCTTTTTCACTGTCGACATTTTCCAGTCCCTCTTTTTTGGCTTAAAATAGGAAAAGATACTTTGCTTCGCCTTTAATGATTATATACTTTGGGGGCCTGTTGAATGTCAGAGACCCGGTACTTTGCAGTAAATTTTACTTCAGCACTCAAGATGCTCGGGAAGACTCCGGGTGGGGGAATCCTCGAACTGCGGAATGGGGCAGGTGCTTTTGCGACCGGGATGCCTTTTGCCGGAGAGAATTATGCTCTGTTTGACAACTGCTCATCGGAGGAAGAGGCTGCTCGTGTACTTGGCTTTTTTGAGGACAGAAATTTGCCTTTTATTTCCATGCAGCTTCCGGAACTGAAAAACGAGGTTTCAGGAGCACTTGAAAACAGAGGCCTTTCCATCCGGGCAGAATATATTGCGATGTCAATAAGGATCTCTTTTTCAGGAAGAGAGCAGGATCAGCATGTTAAGAGAGTTACAGACAGATCCGGTGAAATAGAATGGGCGGAAGCAGCCTGGACTGGATTTGGCGGTGAACTTCCGGTCCCGGACAGCTACAATAATTTTGCGGCCTATCTGAGCAGCTGTTCGGATAACCGCCTATACTACCTTGAAAAAGAGGGGATACCTCTCTGTTCCGCACTGCTGCATTCGGCTGACAGGACCTGCGGCCTATATTACTTTGCAACAAGGCCGGAGGCAAGAAGGCAGGGGCTGGCAGCAAGGCTCATGGACTCCCTGGCTGACCATGCTTCTCATTTTTCTGAGAATATGGTCCTGCTGGCCACTGAAATGGGCGCCAAGATGTACAAAAACTACGGATTTACAGAACTGATGAGAGTTTCTGTCTTATCCGGATCCGACGATATCTGATCTTAAAAATGGACGAAATCTTGAAAGGGGATCATATAATGGACAAACTTGAGAAATTCTGGAGAGACGCTCCGGGTGGATTTACCGTCTGCTCAGAGACCCGGGTAACAAAAAACATGGTGCTGAACGCGATAATTGACGGTGCGAAGGATCTTGAAATGCTAAAAGCAGCGATCCCCCTCTGCTCCGATGATACATGCGCATCAAATAACCCTTCAGGGGAGGGATGTTCTGAAAACGCCCGAGTCCTCCTATCAATATACGCTCCTGTATATGAGTTCATGAAGGAAGGGCATTCCCACGATCATGAGCATGATAAGGGATGCGGAAATAAGCCTTCCGCAAGCTGCGGAAGCTGTAAGCTGTGCCAATAATAATTAAAAACATCAAAAAAACAGGGAGCTGAATATGCAGCCCCCTGTTTTTTTATTATAGCTTTTCTATTTTTAATGCGGCTTCTTTCAGCCACCCTGAATTTTCATTTTCTATCTCTCCGGCATCGCAGAGGGCAGCGATCTCCGAACTAACAGGTATGCTTGCAAGGAACTCTATGCCGTGCTTCTCAGCTGTCTCCCTTACCCGGCTTTCCCCAAAGATCTTGATCTCCTTCCCGCAGTCGGGACAGATGACCGAACTCATGTTCTCTACTATCCCAAGTATAGGCACATTCATCTGTTCTGCCATACGGACGGCCTTCTCCACTATCATTGAGACAAGTTCCTGCGGAGAAGATACAATGACTATCCCGTCGACGGGAAGCGACTGGAAGACCGTAAGGGGAACATCTCCTGTTCCCGGAGGCATGTCAACAAACATGTAATCGACACCGGACCAGATAACATCGCTCCAGAACTGTTTTACCACCTCTGCAACAGCCGGGCCCCGCCAGATGACGGGGGTCGTCTGGTCTTCAACAAGAAGGTTTATCGAAATTATGTCTATGCCTGTTTTAGTCGTTACCGGGATAATGCCTGATTCGTTTGCCTTCGCCTGACCCGAGAGCCCAAACATTTTAGGGATCGAAGGACCTGTAATGTCTGCGTCCAAAATGGCCGACTGATGTCCCATTTTTTGCATCTGCACAGCGAGAAGGGATGTTACTAAGGATTTTCCGACTCCTCCCTTTCCGCTTACGATCCCTATGACCTTCCTTACGCTGCTTAGCGGATTGGGCTCGGCTTTGAAACTCAAGGGCTGTGTCCTGGAAGCGCACTCCTCTCCGCAGCTTCCACATTCATGTGAGCAATTCTCATGTTCGGTCATCTTCTGCATCTCCTCGTATTGAATTGATCTCTCCCCGCCGGAAACGACAGTAGCTGCATTCTTTTTTGCCTTTGCAGCGTGCCTCCGACAATTCGAAATGTCCTCCGTCTATATGGATCTCCCTGCCTCTGCAGAGAGCCTCCGCAACTTTTTTATGCGCGGAGTAAAGTATCCTCTGCAGCGTTCCTCTTGATATATTCATCAAATCTGCAGCCATGTCCTGGTCCATAGATTCAAGGTCGCAAAGCCGGAGCGACTCGACCTCCTCGATGGTGAGGACAGTCACATCCTCTGCGCTGCCTTCGGGAATGAAGCGCAGGTTTTCAGGTATACTGCATACTCTTCTGCTTTTGACCTCTCTCGCCAAGTCCATTCTCCTTTTGCGTGCATATGCACACTTGAGAAATATATTCCTATGACCGGATTACGTCAAGGAAAAGTTTTTTAGTCCATCCTATTTTAATATATCATGGCATCTAGATGACACTTTAGTGTAAACATAAATGTAACATGAGATGACGTATGCATTCAGTAATATGAGTCTCATTACTGATGACAGATTTTAATTTACTGTGTATTCTGATAACTAGAAATCGCCCCGTCCGCTTTTAGCAATTGATTATTCCGATCAACAGAAATCAAGGTTCACGGCAACGAGTTCCAGATTCCCGTATCGCAGTTTCAGTTACAAGGCGGCGTAAGTCCGGATTTGCTAAAGCAGCCGGAGCGGGGCGATTTAAGATAACAAGAGGGGGCTCTCGTAAGAGAGTCCCCCTCTTTATTTGCTTGCAATTGGGGCATCTAGGAGCGTTAGCTTAGCATAACGATGGTGAAGCTGCAACAAATACTGTCGCGTGAAGCCGTTGTGAAGCAATGGTGAAACGGTTGTATTAAATCAAAACCAAGAATCTAAGCCCCTTCTCGTCGCCCCGGTATGCACCTGAGCCGAGGTCCATTGTTTTGACTTTGATTCCGATATCTTGGCGGACATAAAACAAAAATCTGTGGATCCCAGCTCAAAGGCATACCGGGATCCACAGGTTCTTTTAACTATTTTCAGGGCAGCCCCTAACAATTATTTGCCAACTCTGGCCTGTCGACTGTTTGAACGCCTTTACAATCGCTTCACCACGGCTTCACGCCGGTTGTCTTCCGGCAGTTTCACGCGACACGGTGTTCGTCGCGTTTTACAACGGTTTATTTGGGAGCCTTCTTGACTAATGCATTGAGACTGTTTACTAGTTCTTTTATCCTTTTGTCATTGGCGGGTTTTTTAAGTGCCGCTTCTGCGGACATGTCCCTGCCCCAGTAAGCCCTGTTGGCGTCCCTGTTCTGGTTCAGCACCGAGCCCTCAAACGTCATTCCTGCGAACAGTCCCTTGGACATCGAGTAGCTGTAGATAGAGGCTTTGGCTCTGCTGTCAGTGGCAGCTGAGGTATCCCTACCTACGGGACCGGCAGCTATCGCGACATCAGCGCCAAGCTTGAAGCTGTTTCCCCCCGTGAATGCCCTGAGGCCTTCTTCATTCGTTATTACCAGTACAAGGCCGACAGACTGTGCTCCTATCTGGATCCCTATCGATGCACCTGAAAGTCCCATAAAGGAGGGACCGTTCCATGTCCCGTTGGGATTCCTCAGGAGGACCAGGCCTTCTCCGACCTGACCCCCTATCATTAGTCCGGCCTTAGTCACTGAAGGGAAGATCGCAACTCCCTTTCCCGATTTGATGACATCGGCCATGCTTTCTGCGTCACCCTGGGCTGCCATATCCCGGACAAGTTCCGCAGAAAGTCTGATCCTTCTTTCGTGGGCTTTTTCCTCTGCAAAAGCAGTAAGGCCTGTTGCAGCGACAACGGCTGCGGCTAAAATAAAAATCAGCGTTCGGGATTTTAAAATTTTGATCATGTATATTCCCCCTGCTCTCTTGGTTTTTCAAATATGCACTTAATTTTATACCACAAATATTGGCATTTGCTATGTAAAAAGCTCTATAATAATCATCAGATCAGCAGAGACAAGGCGGTGGCTCATTTATGGAGAACAAGATCTTCGCTCCCTGGAGGATGGCCTACATCCTCTCAAATTCAGACGACAATGAACAAAAGGAGCCCGGATGCATATTTTGTGAATTCCCAAAGATGAACGATGACGAAAAGAACCTGATACTCCACCGGGGCAAAGAATGCTTCGTCATACTCAACGCGTTCCCCTACAATCCGGGACACCTGATGGTAGTCCCATACCGCCATACAGCCGATTTGCCGGGCCTCACACCTTCAGAGCTTTCAGAGATGATGTCACTGTGCCAGACTGCCCACAGGGTCATCACCGAAGTAATGAAACCCCACGGGTTCAACATGGGCATGAACCTGGGAAAAGTTGCAGGGGCAGGGATCGATCAGCATCTTCACATGCACGTGGTGCCCCGCTGGAACGGTGACACAAACTTCATGCCGGTGCTGGGGGAGGTCCGCGTAGTATCAGAGGCCCTTAATTCAACCTGGAAAAGGCTCAGGGAAAAGTGGCCGAACTAGAAAACAACTATTCTTTTATAGCTCCGGCAAGTGAGATCGACGTTGAACTGACTGTCAAAAGATCACGTTTTATTGGATCTGTGCGTATCTCTTTAGACCCGGACGAAGCCTCAGAAAAGATAACGGGCTTTCCCGAAATATTTCCCAAGGCGAATCACCATTGCTGGGCTTACCGGATAGGAACAGAAAACATACTGGAACACTGTTCTGATGCCGGAGAGCCTGCCGGTACAGCGGGGCGGCCGATTTTGGGGATGCTCAAGAGGCATTCCCTCCAAAACACCCTTCTCGTGGTCACTCGTTATTTCGGCGGGATCAAACTAGGGGTAAGGGGACTCATAGAGGCTTACGGCGAGACAGCCGAACTTGCCCTAACAGAGGCAGGTTCTGTAGAAATGGAGCTTAACCTTCAGCTTGATCTCTCCTGCAGCTACGAACACTCAAAAACTATCTCCTCTTCGCTGAAAAAATGGGGCTTTGGAGAGGAGAGGGTCTCAGCGCTGTACGGGGAAAATGTTGAGATGAGCCTATATGTTCCATGTTCTTTAAAACCAGATATAGCCCCTTCGCTTGAAGAGATGTTTTCAAGGGGCATGCTTCAAAAACTTGAATGGGGAAACAGTGCTGTCCCAATGCCAAGGGATAAACAGTAAAAATCGGCTGCCCCGCTGCTTTTATTCAACTTCTTCAAGGACAGGCAATTCTTCAGCCGTCTCTTTTACACTTCCTGATCTCACGGTTATCCATACATGAGCAGAGTTGCCAAATGCGTCAGCAGCAGAGACCTTATGCATGCCTTCGCTCATTTGCCACCAGACCTCCCCTGAACCTTCTGCGGGAGGACAGAGCTCTCCGTCAACGAACCAGTAAATTTCTCCTGCGCCGCCTTTTGAGTTCAGGAGTATCTTTCCTCCACGGGTTCCCATTGTGTAGGATGCATTATTCCTTGGCGACGTTATTTCTATCATGGAAACGGCGCTCTTGCTTTCACTGTCTGAGAAGAAAAGTTCTATCTCCGGAGACCAACTGACCTCCGGCCCGTTATTACCCATTACATGCAGCCTGCATGGCTCCCTTGAAGAGAGGCCCTCTATATAAATGTCTGTTACCCCTGTCGGGCAGAACGGATTGCGCGGTGAACCCGAGAGGGGGCATACCTCTCCATTTTTTACTTCAGAAGGATATTCAAACCAGTTTGTGCCGGGAGGAGTGATCTTTCTCATAATTCGTACAGCCGGCGGAGCAGCGGTCCTGATACCGACCAGTGCCTCGTTGGGCTTCCCGGTCGGATCTCCGAACCAGACGACGAGCGTATAGGGTTTTGTAACTGCGGCTGTCCATGCATCGCGTAAACCATACGAGGTGCCGGTCTTGAAGGCTATAACAGTCCCTTCTTCGCCGAAAAGCTCCCTGTAAAGAGGCATTAGCCTCCTCTCGTCCTTTAGTATGTCGATCGTTAAAGCCACGGCTCCGCTTGATATGACTTTTCTTTTTTCAACTGAAGGGGCTTCTTCGATCCAGCTGATATGACCGGAGTTTCCTCCGGTTGCCAGAGTCCTGTATGCTCCTGCGGTCTCTAAAAGGCTTATTTCGCATCCGCCAAGCACCAGACTGTCTCCATACCATCCGGCATCCTTTGTGATGAGGCTGAGACCGAGCCTCCGGTAAAGGTCCAGCAGCCTGTTTGGACCAACACTCCTGAGGACTCTCACTGCGGGAACATTCAGGGAATCGGCAAGGGCTGTCCTTGCGGAAACTGGCCCTCTGAAAAGCCTGTCAAAGTTGCGGGGCGCTGTTTGACCCATCGACATGGGTGTATCCGCAAGCATAGATGATGGGGTAAGTTTTCCTGATTCAAATGCAAGCGCATATGCGAATGGCTTTAGCAGGGAACCGGGAGAACGGGGCGAACTGCCGCAATCGACCCAGGACGCCGGCCCGTCTCCCTCCCCCCTCATATTACCCACATAGGCTCTGACCAGGCCGGTCTCGTTCTCAACTATCACCGCTGCAGCCGTGATCTCACGGGGAAGTCCCGAAAGTGCAAGCCTGAGTTCCTGCTCGGCAATATCCTGCATCCTTCTGTCTATGGAAGATCTTATGCGTCCGTATCTGTCACGAAGTCCCGGGGAAGCACCCTGAGCTGCGGCATGCGCCGAAGCTTCCCTGCATGAAGAGGGTATAGCAAAACGTTTTGACGGGACAGATTCAAGCTTTGCCCTTCGGATCTCATCAGGGGAAGCGATCCCCAGTTCCCCAAGCCTGTCTAGGAGACGGTTCCTTAATGCCAGGACCCGTTCAGGATGCCTGTCTGGGCGGTAAAATGCCGGACCCCTAAGTAATCCGGCAAGAATGGCCGCTTCCGAAAGTGATAATTCTTTTGCAGGTTTGCTGAACCAGGCCCTGGCGGCTGCTTCGATGCCCCTGATGTTGGATCCGAAAGGAGCCTTGTTGAGGTAAAGCTCAAGTATCTCACTTTTTGTCATCAGCCTTTCCAGCTGTATGGCCTGCCAAAACTCTGTTGCCTTGCTTCCGAGCGTCCTTTTTCTTGGTACAGAAAGCCTTATCAGCTGTGTGGTTATCGTTGAGCCCCCTGATATTACCTCGCCTGCCCTGATATTCTGGACTATCGCTCTTGAAAGGGATATAACGTCTACCCCTGGATGAGAAAAAAACCGCCTGTCTTCAAGGGTAACTGCGACTCTGGGCATCCACATCCCCATTTCGTCCAAAGGAACAGGCAGAGACCATTCTTCACTTATTGAAAGATACCCATGAAGAGGGACTCCACGCACGTCTGTAACTACTGTAGACCGGTCCCACTGTGATATTTTTTGACCGGGGACCGACAAAGCCGCTGTAAGAAAAACTAAAATAAGGATAACCGGCAAGGCCCACATTTTGCGGACCTTGCCGGAGACTTTTTTAGAAGTATCAGATAAGAGTTGTCTGAGCTTCATATCAAAGGATCGGGAATGAGCTGAGACCCTACCTGATCTCTATCCTGCCGCCGCCGCTCACACTGGAAACAGCAGGGTCATACATACACTCTGCAGATATCTGCGGCACATCAAAAGCTCCTGATGTTACAGCCCTCAGTATGAATTTCCAGTCCAGCCTCTTTTCGAGTTTTTCTATGTACAGGAGAAGCCTGTCGTCCCTTGCTTCCGCCCTCACAAAGGGAGGCAGGGGCTCGCCGTCCGCGCTGTATCTGGGATTTTCGATTTCAAGGCCTGCCGGAAGCGGGATAATGACCACGACATTTCTGAGATCCTTTGCTGCGGGCATAACTGTAACAGTTGATATGAGTGCCGTGCCCCGCTCGATTTTCTGTCCCGCCGGCTTTCCTTTTCGATTTGCCATAGCGAGTCTCACTTCGATGCCGTTATCCCTGTTTTTAACTTTTCCAAGGGGGATACCTTCAGCGCTCCAGGAGACAAAAAGCCTGGAAGAGCCTTTGTTGGCCGCACTGAAAGAGGTCCTGCCATCAAGAGAGACTGATATCGTCCTTTGTTGTGAGTTGATTTTCCCTAGAGTATCCCGGCCTGAGAAAAGCTCTCCTGACGGTTCTCCCGGAGCCTGCTGTGCTCTGAAGAATTTTGACAGGGCGAGCATTGCAAATGCCCCTTCCTGAGTATTCAGGTACCTCGCTTTTCTGACCGATCCCAGCAGACCGGATGCCGAGGTCGCTGACCCGGCGCTGGCAGGATCCACGTGTACCCTGACAAGAAGTTCCAGGGCCTCATTTCTCAGGTCTGAATCATAATTTTCATTTCCACCAGGCACTTCCTTTGCTGCACCTGTCTTCCTTCCAAGCATTTTTTCCGCCTCGCCCTTCTGTCCCGAAACAGCGTAAGACGCCGCAAGGAAGAGTCTGCCGGAGGCATCCAGTGAGTCATTTTTGTCCCTCAGGCTCTCCATCCACCCAAGCGGAGGCTCTCCGGCAAGGGCAAGTACATAACAGGCGTATGCCCTTCTTGAGAGCGCCTGGCGCCATACGTTTTCATCATTTGCGTCGTATGCTTCCACGGAAAGCTGCCTTTTCACATATTTAAGCGCTTCGCTCAGTCTTTCCTCAGGGATCTTAATGCCGTTTTTCCCGGCTTCTACAAGGAAATGTGTCCCGTAGATGCTGTCCCATGGCTGAGACCAGGATCCACCCTGCCATCTGGTGAAACCTCCGTCGTAATTCTGGAGACCAAATATCTTCTGTACCCTTAGTTCAAGAGAATTTTTCATGGGATCGGGATCTCCGAGGGAGCTGTCGATCGAGGCGGCAAGGTCACGCTGCAAAAGAAGCGGCCACGCCGAAGAGACCGTCTGTTCCATGCATCCGTGCGGATATGTTATCAAAAAGCGTGCAATATCCTGAAGGTTCGCTGAGGGCATTGCCGACAGCACGAGAGTACCGCTCAACGTACCTTCCATCCAACCGCCGGGTATTTTAATATTTTTTGTCTTCCCGGGCTCTATGATCTCTGAGAGACTTTCTGTTATTTTAGGCGACGCCGGCCTTACCGGGATCTCCAGTTTGGTCATAAGGACCTCACTTCCCCACCTCGCTGTAAAGGAAGCGCTTGCGGTTCCTGTTCCGGTACCTTCAAAACTTATCCTAAAGGTGTGATCTGAGTCCGGTTTCAGCGTAGTGCTGAAGTTTTTTGTCCCCTTTATCTGAAGGGGTCCGCTTGTCTCAGCATCGAGGCTGACTTTTATGCTTTTTGGGCCCCTGTTGAAGACCTGACATGGGACGGTGATGCTGTCTCCCGGCGCCAGGAATCTCGGAAGCGAAGGCTCGACTACGACCTCCCTGTTTATGTCCACTTCCGCAGAAGCTGCCCCCGACTCGGCAGGCGTGACTGCGACCGCCATCAGTCTGGCCTTTCCTGCAAATTCCGGTACAGTGAATGAAAAAACGCATTCCCCTTTTGAATTTGAACGCACCTTTTTTACAAGCGAGAGCATTTTGAACCTTTTGGCCTGGACCGGGCTCAGGTTCGAATTTTTCAGAGCCATCTCGGATGGACCTCCTCCCCCCGGCTTCAGAAGAGGCGAAGATGGATCCTCCGGTTTGATAATCGAATCGTAAATGTCATAGGTCTCTACTCCGAGCATCCTCTTCGAAGTAAAGTGCTTCCAGGGGTCGGGTGTCTTGTAATCGGTAAGCGCGAGTATCGCCTCGTCGACCAGCATTACAGTAATATCGGCTTCCTTTGCCCTGCCGCTGCTGTCCGTTACTTTCAGTCTGAAATCATTTGCCCCCGGCTTGATCCTTCCCGGGTCTTCGATTGTCACTTCTAATTTCTTATCCCTGTTATCAAGGTAAAGCGGTGCAACTCCGTATGCCCTTGAACGTTCCCCGCCCTTTTCTTTTTCTATTATCTGAGCTGTTATCCAGGCATTGGGTGCCATTTCGCCTGTTACTTTGAATGATATTTCCGTATCTCCCTCTTTGATGTCATATACAGAACTATGAACAACGCGGAAGGTCTCTACCCCTATCAGAAGTTTTCCGCTGTGGGGAGACCTTATCTTTACAACAGCCTTTTCTCCGGGCCTGTATCTCTCCCTGTCAGTCATGATCTCGACCATGTCCGGGCCGACGTCAGAATCGGCGGTTTCGTCTCCGTATACATAAATATACTGCGAGGCACGCGATCCACCGGAGATATCTTCTGCTCTGAGCAGATACCTGCCCGCTTCTGAAGGCATAAGACTTCCCGATGCCTTGCCCGAAGCAAGCTTGATCGTTCCTTCTCCCCTGGGCAGCAGTTCCTCCTGCAGACGAGTGTCCGTCCTTCCGTCCTTTTGATAGGTCACCCTCTGTTCCACGACCCTGAAAAGGGAGTATTTTATCGCCTCTGAAGATGCGGGGGCCCCGTCCGGTTTTACGGCTCCTACAGTAAAATTAATCGGTTTTCCGGGAGAAAAAACTCCCTCCGGCAGGCTTATCCCGATCAATACTTCTGACGGATACCACCTGAGGACCGCGGTCTTGCTGACCCTGCGGCCTCCCTCCTCAAAGACGGAAGCCCCCACTAGAATATCAAGCACCGAGGGAGCCGTGCGGTCCCTGCCGGGCAAAGTAAATTTAGCCCTGCCCTCCTGATCCAGCTTTCCTGAACCTATGTATTCAGATTCAGGCTGGAACTTTTTCTCAGAGTCACTGAAGGTAAACCCCTTCCAATCCGCGTGGCTGAATTCTCTTTCTTCTGTCCTCATTTCAGACTCCCACGGCAGGCCTGAAGCAGGGCTCCCAAATACATATCTTGATGAGATCGAGATCTCGGCGCCACCCTTACCGATCAGGATCTCCGGAGAGGCTTGGGCTTCTACAAAAAGCCTTGGGGCAGCGAATTCCTCAACATAGAATTCTTTCCTTCCGATCGGTTCCTCTTCCCCGGGGATATGGACGCTCGCGGACCAAGTTCCGGTCGGGGCATCTGCAGGTATGTGAAATTCTTTTGAGATCGTTCCCTCTTTTGTAAGCGTCTCTGTATGTGAGAAGGTGAGACTGCCTTTGGAATTGAAGACTTTTATGTTTACCGGGAAAGGTTTTGAAAATGCATTCCCTGAATCCCTCACAACAGCTGCCAGGGGAATGTTTTCACCCGGCCTGAAAATATCCCTCGGTGTAAAACAGTACGCGCTGTAGCCTTTGTAGACCCAGGGATCTCCGTTAGTATCGAATACATCTTTCCCTCCGTAAAGCCCGTTGTCAAATCTTATAAAGGCAGTATCAGAACCTTTGTTTATAGTTGCCATAACAGGATAGAGATCTCCGTCGGAGTTGTATTTCACCTGTAAAAGACCCTTTCTGTCTGTCCTGCCTTTTGCGACAGGCTGGTTCGACCATGACCAGAGCGTGACTTCCGCTCCGTTCATGGGATCACCGGTACTCACTGAATTTATCCAGAAAAGCGCTGAATCCGGACCAGCCTTGACGGTCACTCCGATATCTGTAACATTCACTACCTGCCTGCTTTCGGTCCACTCTCCGATGTTGTTCTGCGCAAGCAGAAGGAACACCCCTTTTTCGTTGCCTATCAGCGGCTTAAGGTCCAGAGCGCTGCGTACTTTTTTGTTGAGGCCGCCCTGCACCTTATATTCTTTGTTCGACAGCATCGAAGAAAGATCGATGGGATATTCCGACCACGGGCTCCTCATGCCGATCGGTATGTTATTTTCGAAGAGCTTCCAGACAAGTATCTGTACGGTGTCTATGTTTACTGTTTCTATGGGGATCATCATGCTTCCCGCGGGGGAGAGGATCCTTCCCGGTGCTGTGAAGCGTATCTCCGGTTCTTTCTCAGGAAATATGAAAGTCCTCTGCCACTCAACACCAAGAGGTTTGCCGCCCAGCGCCGGGAAACCCTTTCTGACGGTCAGTCTTACCCTGTCCTGGGGTTCGAAAACGCCTACAATTGCGAATCCCCTGTCCCTTGGTTCGATCGTGTAACTGCTTTTCGGGGTCAATTCAATAAACGCGCCGGCTTTGGAAAAATCAACGGGAGCAGTCGTCTCAACGTATATTTCCCCGTTGTTTATACGTGAAAAGGCATTTGAGTCCCTTATCTCCATATTTCGGGCAATATCAAGGCTGACAGAAATCCCCTTTGACAGACCCAGATTACCCGCCGCTGCAGGCATTCCTGCAGATATGGATAGTCTCATGTTTTTGGGACTGCCGGGGGTCAGTACGTTTATCCTTACTTTTCTTGACGCAGGTCCCTGTGCTATCTGAAACTCTACCGGCTTTCCCGACGTCTCTTTCACATCAGTGTAGCCTCGGAGCCTTGCCGGTGAGACCGGAAGTGAAAATTCCAGTTCATAACTGACTGTTTCGCGTTCTGTATCAAAATCTGTCTGTTTTGCGCCAATAAATATAGGCGGAGCTGTGTTGAAAAGGAATGACTGCTTTCCGGAGAGCTGAAGACCCTCTTTATCCCTCAGGCCGGCTTTGGCAGTTGCTGTGTACAAGGTCGCTATTTCCAGCAGGCCGGCTTTGGGGTAGTAGACAAAGGTCGTAGCATTCACCCATTTCCCGGTACCCTGAATTGCCGGAGTAAATTTAAATGGCAGCTCGTCAGAAGAAAGGGTCCTTCCAATACTGTTTTCAGGTGCGGCCTCACGGTTAAAGACTGCTTTGACCTCAATTCTTCCCTTCAGCTCTCCCTGGGGGGTAAAATTTTTTATCAGGAATTCTTTTTCACCGACTCCGGGAGCAGGGAGCGCTCCGAAAGATAATAAAATCAAAGCAATGACCGAGAGTATCCCAAGGAGGCACCTCTCTGATGTTTTACAAAGCATGCCCATCACACCGTCCTCAATTGAAAAGAGAATATGACCTGTATCATTATCGATAATACCCGAGAAAATAATAACTCAGACAGGCTATTTTACCTATTGAACATAATGATATTACATTACAGAATAATAATGAAAGGGGTGATCTTATGAAAAAGATGCCGGTCCTTGCTGCGATCATATTTCTATTTTTCACCCTGCCAGCTTTAGCAGAGGTCTGCAGTACCACGCCTCCGGCAGAAGAACAGCAGGAGGAGAAGGGCATTCCCCTTGAGTTTATAAACAGCTCGGGGTCAGTGATAAATGCGATCTTTATATCTGAAACCGGAAGGAATATCTGGTCCGAAAATCTCCTAAAGGATACTGCTCTCAATGATGGAGAGGATGCGAGCCTTGACATCAGAAGAAAAAGTATCCTCGGTCTCACGGACATTAAGATAATATACTCCTCCGGCAAAGAGAAGATATGGAAAAAACTTCCGATACTCGAAATATTTGAGATCACAGACAAAAAGGGCAGAGAACCGGGTTACGAACGTATCAAGCTTGGGGCCTGATAACAAAAAAGCCCCGCGGCGCGGGGCTTTAACTTTTACCATCTGAAGGTATCAGCTGAAGAAATGATCCTGTCCCTACTCGGCAGAATGAATATCCTCGTAGTATTGTCCCATCAGTTTTTTCCAGTCAACGTTGTCATCCAGAAGGTTAGGGCACGTGCTGTCAGGGTAGAACCATTTCCTTCCGAGACCCATAAGTATCTGCCACCAGTCATGTACATCGGGTATCAGTATCTCACCTTCCGGACCTATCCTTCTCAGTTCACGGTAGACCAGCGCTACCATCTGGCTCTCGTCCATGGCAGCAGTTGTTTTTGCATAGAATTCGACCGTATAAAAATATGAGCAGGCTCCCAGCTGATATAGTATCTCTGTCCATTTGGGGGAGATCCTGTTGGTCTTGGCAAGTACCATCTGTTTTTTGCTTCCAGAGCTTTTGTGGTTGACAAGGAAAAGTATCTTATCAGGATCTATGTGCCGCAGCTCTTCATATTTCGCTATGAGAGCCTCCGCTATTGGTCTGATCCTGTTGTTGCATATCTCATAATCAAACTCTGAACTGGCTTTTACTGCCATCTCTATTCCTCCTGTTATTCGACTGCCTTATGACCGCTCAATTAAACTCGTCAAATTATATCACTGGAAGTCATCGTTTCCGGGAAAATGACCTTGGTCTGGACTATATTAAGAGCAAAAATGAGCGTTAAAGCATTGACTAAATTTGACCTTGTCTCCTTCTTTAGTTCTTTTTACATCACGAAGATCCCGTTATAACTCTTTGCTTTTTCCCCCATGATGATCCGCGTTCAACATAATAGGCAGGACGCCCCTAAAAAATACGGGAGGCGTCCTGCTTTACGTTATATTTAATTTAAATCTGAGGTTCAGGCTATCTGGGGTTTACCGGAGGTCTTGTTTTTCCTGAGGAAAGTAGGTTCGTCCAATTCATCCGACAACTCCCTCTGAGTCGCTTCTTCAGGCAGTGGTTCCTCTTTTTCTTCAAGCCATGAGGGGCCTCTTCTGACTTCGGCGACAGGGGCAGTTTGCTTTTCTATTATTTCTTCTGCGGAAGTTGAAAGGGGTTCATGCCAGACCGGCCTTTGCATCTCCTGTCTAAAAGTAGGCCTTTGTGCGCTGACAGGTGATTCCTGGCGCGATCTGTGATCTTCTGAATTGCCCTCTTCAAAGCCTGTAGCAACGATCACTATCTCAACGCTTTCTTCCATATCGCTGTCTTCGGCACAGCCCCAAACAAAGGTCGCATCTTCTGAGATGATCTCTTCAATATATGAGGCGGCCTGCTGTACTTCGAAGATACCAAGACCCTCTCCGCACGTTATGTTCATAAGGACTCCCTTGGCCCCATGCATCGAACACTCCATCAGCGGGCTTTCCAGTGCTTCCCTGAGTGCAGTATCGATCCTGTTTTCACCCTTCGCGCAGCCTACGCCCATAACGGCTATGCCCGCATGCTTCATGACTGCCTTAAGGTCAGCAAAATCAACATTGACCATTCCGGGGCGCATAACAAGGTCAGTAACGCCCTGTACTGCCTGCCTCAGGACTTCATCGACCATTGAGAAAGATTCGCTTAAAGGAGTCTCTTTGCGGCATATCTGAAGAAGCCTGTCGTTCGGAACTACTATCAGAGCATCTACGCACTGACGAAGTTTAGCTATACCCTCTTCAGCGTAACGCATCCTTCTTGCTCCCTCGAACATAAATGGCTTGGTAACGACTGCGACTGTCAGTATTCCCATTTCTTTTGCGGTCTGGGCTATTATCGGAAGAGCTCCTGTGCCTGTGCCGCCGCCCATACCTGCTGTCAGGTAAACCATGTCTGAGCCCTTAAGATATTCTCGTATTTCCGAGAGTGATTCTTTGGCGGCCTGTTCCCCTATGTGCGGCAAAGCTCCTGCTCCCAGACCTTTCGTGACCTTCTCGCCAAGTACGATCTTGTTGTGGCTGAGAGACATGTCCAGGCTTCTTATATCTGTATTTACTGCGAGGATATCAACACCTTCAATTCCCTTGGTGATGATGTGATTGAGGGCGTTCCCGCCGCCTCCTCCTACAGCAATGACCTTTATGGATTCCCTGCGTATAGATTCAGATCTATTTTGTGCGGAAGGAGTTTTCGCCTTTGATGTCCCTTCGGGTTCATCGGGATACGGATAGCAAAGCTCTGTTGCCGGTATACTCAATTGTCCACCACTCCCGTTTGTTGTTGATGTATAATCAAAACATTTCCAAGACCATTATACAACAGAGGAGAGAGACGCGGTTGGATTTAAACGAAGAAAAATATAAAAGAAAGGATAACATTCGGGGCGATCGAACAGCCTTTATTTTTTTTATGGCAGTTTTTGCCTTCCTGGCATGGCAGGTCACCCATCCACTGATGATGGCCCTGATATGGGCAGGGATGCTGTCTTTTATCGTTCAGCCTGTCTATCGTTATTTAACAGATCTCTCCGGAGGAAGATTCAGGAACCTTTCAGCAGCTGCCGCACTATGCCTTATTGCTGTCCTGTTCATAATACCGCTCATATACATCATAGCTTCCCTTGGAAGCGAGCTCTCAAAAATTATCGGAGTTATTACAGATTTTATTGCTATAAAAGATATAGACCAGACAAGGGATTTTGTATATTTCCTTCCGGAATGGTTACCGGCCTGGCTTAAGTCCTACCTCAAATATTTTCTTCTGGATTCCGCATCTGTAAAGGTTTTCGTTCAGAAGGCAGCACAGTGGGCAGGGGGAAATCTTACCAATATTTCAAAATGGCTGATCCAGGGTGCCTCTTCGATCCTGGTAGAGATGATAGTTGTGATGATGGTATCCTTCTTCTTCATAAGGGACGGAGTAAAGATAGTCGAATATGTTAAAAGCGTCACGCCTCTTTCAGAGGAAGAGAAGACCATGTTCTTCTCCCGCACAAAAAAACTGCTCAATTCCGTTATTTTCGGGATATTGCTTACCGTCGCCATTCAGGCCATACTTGGAGGTTTGGGATGGTGGCTCGTCGGATTGAGCACCCCTGCGTTCTTCGGAATGCTGATGTTCTTTTTTGGGATGTTCCCGGCCGGTACCTCCGTTGTGTGGATACCGGGAGGGTTATACCTGATCCTATCCGGAGACCTTAAAGGAGGCATATTGCTTCTCGCATGGGGTTCTATCATAGTGGGAACTATCGACAATATTCTGCGCCCCTTCCTGATAAGCGGGGGCTCGGGCAAAGGGACAGGCGAAGAGATACCTACATTGCTTGTGATACTGGGACTCTTCGGTGGGGTAATAAAGTGGGGTTTCCTGGGTGTTTTTCTCGGACCGCTTATTTTGGTGCTTTTCCTCCTGATATTTGATCTCTACCGCTCTCACTGCTGTGTGAATAAAAATGAGGATCCTGTTCAATGAGCTTCGATCTCAGCACTTTTGCAACAGCGGTTTCTATCGCCATGGACGCTTTCTCTGTCTCTGTATGTATGGGCATATGCCACGAAGGCCTTGGCAGGCGCGACGCTCTTACTCTGGGAGGGGCTTTTGGGATATCGCAGTTTGGGATGCCCCTTCTTGGAGCTATGATCGCTGCCAACATAACAGGATTTCTGAACAGCTGGGCACCATGGATAGGTGCGGCCCTCATAACATGGGTGGCATTGAACATGATAAGGGAAGCATACACCGGAAAGGACAAGACCAACTCCTGCATGAACATAACGTTGATGAACGTCCTGATACTGGCCTTTGCCACTTCTCTTGACGCCCTCATAGTCGGATTCTCAATAAAAAGCTCCGGAGGATCGGCTCTGCTTCTAGCCTTATCCGCCGGAGTCATAACATTTTTGCTTTCTTTCTCAGGAGCGCTGGGAGGGAAAAAACTTGGAGAAAAGATCGGTACCTACGCCGAGTATTCAGGCGGGGTCGTTCTCATCCTTGTAGCTCTTAACATACTTACCAAAGCCTGAATCAGGCTTTCACTTACACCTCGATAAGCTCGTGATCTCTGGTCCCTATCCCAAGTTTCTCACAGTGCTCAAGGGTCGTCTGCCAGTGAGTGTCCGGGTGTATCGTGTGGAAATGGTCCTCTTTTTTGCATCCTCTTATCTTTTCGTCCAAGAGGCTTCCTGATATCGCCGGGGCTTTCATCACGGCCTCAGCGCATGCCTGATCGAGAGCTATCGGATCTTTTGATGCAAATATACCGACATCGGGTATCACAGGAAGGTCGTTTTCCACGTGACAGTCACAGTATGGCGATACATCTATGACAAAGCTTACATGGAAATTAGGCCTTCCGTTCAGCACTGCTTTCGTATATTCTGCCATTTTTTTGCACATTATCTCGTTTGATTCGTAATCAGCCGGGCTTATAGCGTCAAAAGGACAGAGTGAAAGGCATCGTCCACAGCCTACGCACTTAATTTTATCGATCACCGCTTTGCCCTCAACGTTGAAGGTGATCGCATCATGTGCACATCCGCTTATGCACTTCCTGCAGGACCTGCATCTGGACGATCTTACCTTTAGCTTGCCGGTGCTGTGCATCTCCATCTTTCCGGCCCGTGAACCTGAACCCATACCGATATTCTTCACCGTTCCGCCGAAGCCGCTCTGTTCGTGCCCCTTAAAGTGTGTCATGGAAATAAAGATGTCCGCATCCATGACCGCCCTTCCTATTTTGGCCTCTTTTACATATTCTCCGCCCGGCACCGGAACGAACGCTTCGTCAGAGCCCTTGAGTCCGTCAGCAATTATTACCTGGCACCCCGTACAGAATGGGTTGTAGCCGTTTTCATATGCGGCATCAAGGTGTTCAAGAGCGTCCTTTCTCCTTCCTACGTACAGAGTGTTGCAGTCTGTCAGAAAGGGCTTTCCTCCGAGTCTTTTTACGATGTCGGCTATTACCTTTGAATAATTTGGCCTGAGATATGCAAGGTTTCCCGGTTCTCCTAGATGGAGCTTGATAGCAGCATACTGCTTCTTGAAGTCTATCTCTTCGATCCCGGCTTTCCTTACAAGCCTCTCCAGTTTCTGAAGGATATTACTCTCCGGTGTGGTCCTGAGATTTGTAAAATAGACCTTCGATCTTTCCATTCTTATCAGTGTTCCTTTCCCTTTTCCATTTCTTTCCTGTAGTCTTCCCACATTTTTTCGCGAAGCTTCTCGTCAAGCAAAATTTCAAGCGCCGATCTTGCTATTATCTTTGCTCCTGTCCTCATAGCTTCATGTGCTCTCTCCGTAGTGGTGGCTTCAGCAAAGGCTCTTGTATGGGCTTCGATATTTTTACCGCAGATGTCCATTTCAGGCTGCACGGCAGGACATTTATACGTTACATCCCCAACATCTGACGATCCCATAAATCCTTCGATCTTGGTAACAGGAATGCCATATTCTGTAAAAAGGCCTTCCAGAAGTTCTTCGGCTGTCTCATTTGGAAGCATATCCTTGAAGCTGGCTTCAAAGTTGCTCCATGTCACTTCGGTACCCGTTGCCAGGGCTGATCCCCTTGCACAGTTGTAAACCTTCTCCATTATCTCATCAAGGTAGGCTTTTTTGGGCGCCCTGAAATAAAAACGTCCCTTTGCTCTTTCCGGAACTATATTGGGAGCAGTGCCCCCCTCGTGGTATATGCCATGCATCCTGACTTCCTGCTTGACATGCTGGCGAAGCATATCTATGGCATGGAAAAACAGCTGCAGTCCGTTTAAGGCGTTTATCCCCTCCCAGGGCGCTGCTGCGGCGTGCGAAGTCCTTCCTTTAAATGTGAATTCTACCGCGTCCATTGCCAGCGAGCGATACTTTACAATTGTTTTACCGCAGTGTGAGTGTATCATGATGGCGAAATCACAGCCATCGAAGACTCCTTTTTCTGCCATTTCCACTTTGGCTCCGTTTGTCTCCTCTGCAGGGGTCCCAATTACAAGCAATTCTCCCGGAACCTCTTTCATCAGAGGCAGGAGACCCAATCCTGCAAGCACAGACATTGCTCCGTGGAGATTGTGCCCACAGGCATGTCCTATCTCAGGCAAAGCGTCATATTCAACAAGAAGGGCCACCCTTCCGCCGCTTCCGGGTTTTCCTTTTTTAGCGAAGAATGCTGTCGGAAGCTCCATAAAAGGATATTCGACATCGAATCCTGCCTTTTCTAAAACGTCAACGATCTTTTTGCTCGTCTTGAACTCTGCGCCGGAAATTTCCGGCTCAGCAGCAAAGCCATCGCTCATTTCGACCATTTCAGGCCAATGTTTGTCGATCTCAGAATAAAGATTTTCGATATATTTATTTTTATCCAATATTCTGCCCTCCTTTTCACATCAGACAGTTTATTACCGCCTATGCTGCAGCGTGTTTTAGGATATTTATCGATCTTTTCTATTTAATGCTACCTTCTCTTAATTAGTTCTCCTTTAGGTCCACCCAGCACCTCGCCGTCTTTAACAGCTTTCTGCCCCCCTATGATCACCCATTTTATTCCTTCCGGAGGGAGCAGTTCGTCAGAGAATGTAGCTTTATCACATAGCTTTTCCCCGTCAAAAACGACAAGGTCCGCATCAGAACCCTCTTTAATGATCCCTTTATCAAGCCAGTTCATCTCCGCAGGGAGCGATGTACATTTTCGCACAGCCTCCGGCCAGGACAGCCCCATTTTTCTCAGCATCCTGAGGGCTCTCGGGAAAGTTCCGGCAGCCCTTGGATGGCCGCGTCCGCCCTTTAACAGGCCGTCTGAAGCTATTGCGCAGTCCGGATGAGAAAGACAGAGCCGCACCTCTTCCTCCTTTATTACATGGGCTATGATCAGGCATTCCGGCTCTTCTTTCCTCAACCTTTCAAAAAGGCCTTCCTCGTCAAGCCACCTGCCGCGGTTTTGACCGCTTGCAACTTCAAGGGCCTCTTTTCCTTTGCCCCATCTTTTTTCAAAACCGGGGTCAAAAACAGCTGAACCTAGGTCTGTACAGAAAGCATCATAGGGATAACAGTCAAAAGTAACATCCGATCCTGACGCTCTTGCTTTATCGATAAGCGCAAGGACCTCTTTGAGCTGTCCGAACCCCGTCATGCTGCCTGTATGCGATATCTGGAAACGAAGCGGCCATTTTGCGGCAAGATCCAGTATTTCCTGAGTGGCCCTTATCGAAGCAGGGCCATCTTCTCTTATATGTACAGGCACCCAGATCTTTTTAAAATCGGCCGCAACTTCAAAAAGAGCCTCAAGTTCGCTGACCGGAGTATTTGGCAGATACTCAAGACCTACAGATAGGCCAAAAGAGCCATTTTCAAGTTCCTTCCTGAGAAGGTCTTTCATCATTTCGACCTGATGCTTTTCCGCAGGCAAATATCTGTCTGTTGCCCCCGCGGCCTCACGCAGTTTTTTGTGTCCGGTAAGGAAGCCAAGGTTGATCCAGGGTTCCTTTCGGAAGGGCAGTATTTCAGCACCCAAGGGGCCTGAGCCGCAGTTTCCTGCTATAGCAGTCGTAACGCCCTGCCTCAGGAGCGCTTTTTCTATTATGCCCCCGTCTTCTTTCTCTTCATCATGCATGTGAGAGTCGATAAATCCGGGCGAGACGTATGACCCGGAAGCATCGATCTTCTCTTTTGCCTCCATCTCATCAGAAGAAAGGCAAGCTATGGCCCCCTGTGAGATGCCAATATTAAGTTTTTCTTCTTTATTGAGTTCAGGGAGGAGAACGACTCCTCCCTGAATCACCAGATCATATACAGGCATGTCTGTCCTTTTAGCTGTAGTTGATCATTACTGCAACGAATATAAACACCATCTGCACTGAGAAAAGGATGAGGAAGAAGGGAACGAAGTACTTCCACCAGCGATCGATCGGGACTTTGGCAATACCGCACATGACGGGAAGAAGGGTCGTCGGCCAAAGTATGTTGGAGAACCCATCGCCGAACTGGTACGCAAGTACTGCTATCTGACGGGGGATACCCAGTATGTCAGAGAGAGGAGCCATGATCGGGATAGTGGTTGCAGCCTGCCCTGATCCGGAGGGGATCAGGAAGTTGATCAGGGTCTGCACGAAAAGCATCCCTTCTGCCGCTACCCACTTAGGAAGTGATGAAAGGGGCTGAGCCAGGCCGTGAATGACGGAGTCGATGATCTGTCCCTGCCTCATTACGATCAGAACACCACGTGAAATACCAACGACACATGCTCCGAAGACTATGTCCTTCCATGCATCAATAAATATCGCAGCTATCCGGCTGGGGCCATAACCATTCACTACTCCTGCGGCAATACCCGTTATGAGCAGTATTCCGCAGAGTTCGTCAAAGTACCATCCCTTTTTCAGAACGCCCCAGATAAGGATGCTCATTCCTATAAACAGAACAAGAAGTACTGCTCTGTTGCGGCCGGTGAACTTTGTATTTACGAGTTCGTCATGGTCGAGCGCCATTGCTCCCATATCTATTCCGGCCATGAGGCTTTTGCTGGGATCATTCTTGATCTTTGCGGCATAGCGCATCATCCACATTACACCCATCGTAACGAATACGAACCACGCAACTACGCGGAAGCCCAGACCCGAAAATAGCGGCAGTTCAGAAAGCTTTTGCGCCAGACCCACTGTAAAGGGGTTCATAAAAGCGGCTGCAAAACCAAGCCCGCATCCTAAAGCTACGACCGACATCCCGACTATAGCATCATAACCCATTGCTATCGCGAGACCGACGAAAATCGGGATAAAACCAAATGCCTCTTCGTACATGCCGAAAAATGTCGAGGCTGTTGCAAAAAGATAAGTGAATAGCGGAAGGACAAAGGCGTCCTTGCCTTTTGTGTTTCTCAGCAGGGATCCTATAGCCGCATGCAGTGCCCCGCTTTCAAGTATCAGGTAGAAGGTGCCGTAAGAGATCATTATAAAGAAGATTATATCCCCGGCATCGATCAGTCCCTTGTAAAGGTTTATGAACATCTGGAAGAATCCGACCGGAGTTGCTTCAACAAGATGGTATGAGAGGGGATCGACTACCGAACGGTTTGTAATAGGATCTGTAACTCGGTCATATACACCCGCTGGGATAATGTATGTTCCGAGAGTTGCTACTACGATAAGAAAAAAGAGAATAACAAAGGTGTGAGGAACTTTAAATGATTTCTTTACTGCCTGTTCTGCCATTTTCAAAAACCTCCATTTCATATTGTTTTGATATGCCGAAGATAATTACTTTTAAAAATCTTTGCCCCAGTCTGTGATCATTCCTCCCCTTAAAAATATAATTATTTGGCATTTCTTTAGCATGGTGCATCAATTACTTACAGTTATAATCCCTTTTTTTTAAAAACGCAATTATCAAATGGGGTTTAAAAAGAATCAGATCTTAGTATTATCTTCAATTGATCAATATTAGTCTATTGACACTTACACATTTTATTGATGATTATTAACTGTTTACGAAAATTTTTGTGTATTAGATGATCCGAGTTCACAACACTCTGCCAGGAAAAGCACTGCGATCTTTAATGACTGCATCCAGGAAGAAAGTATGATATAAAATTAGTCAGATACTCACAACAACGAGGAGGCAAAAGTCCATGGTATTAAAAAATTCTTCTGAAGCCATACGAAGGGAAAAACTGGGCGGATGCGGCATCGGTGCAGCAGATACTTTTCCTGTGACGATTCCCGATGAAAACGGAGCTTTTATTATGTCAACAAGACTGGAACTGGCTCCCGGAGCTTCTGTGGGCTATCACAAGCACGCAGGTACGGAAGAGGTATATTTCATTATGACAGGAAAAGGCCTTTATACTGAAGAGGGAAAAGAATGCCCGGCACTGCCGGGAGATGTCTTCCTTTGCAGGGAGGGGCGGTCTCACGGCATACTGAATACAGGTGAAGTAAAACTTATCCTTGGTGCGGCTATCGCAAAAAGTGCAGTCAGATAAAGAAAAGAGCCGGGACTTTTCAAGGCGGATAAATGCCCGGCGTCCCGGCTTATTATTTAGTCTTGTAGCCTATCAGCTGCCAACATTTCAGAAGAGAAGAGTCAAGTCTTACAAGTGAGGGCAGCATAAGGTCCGATTCATCCATCTCCCAGACCCTGCCGTATTTTACAGCCGGCGTCTCTTTGAATCTTGGGTCTTTTACTATTGATTCCCTTGAGACAGGGGGAACTCCCCTTCCAATGTTTTTGAGCGTTATTATGACATCTACGTTCTTTGCATTTTTAGCCAATTTCTGCGGGCCATAAAAAATGTACCAGGAAAAATCCTTAACGCTTGTTCCCTTTGCTTCGGTAAGGATCTTTGCTCCTGTAGCATCAATAAGCTTCGCTCCCCATGAATCCGGAGCACAAGTTGAATAATCTGCGCCAGCAACTACAAATACACTTAATTTTTTCATCTTTGCAGACCTGATCTCGCTCTTTGAGAGTGACTTTTCTGACAGCAGGAGTGTTTGCGCAGCCTCTTTCGACCTGCCTGAGAGTGTCCCCAGTTTTTCAAGATATCGTTCAAGGACGGCCCATTTAGGCCTGTTTAGGGCTGCATATTTGATCTTGGCTTTGTCAAGGTCTTTCAGGAGGTCCTTGTTCATTTTAGCCCAATCAGCATCCATGATCACGATGTCGGGCTTCAGCCCTGCTATCTGTTCTGCAGAGGGAAGTCTGGAGAGCCTCGGGATGTTTTTTAGGACCCATTTGGTGTCGGCGGAGAAATTAACGCCTACAAGCTGTCTTACCGCTCTGATAGCCACGAGGTTTTCTGTGTGTGAGTCGCTCAGTGATACTATCCTTACTGCAGGGCGCGGCAATTCAACATTTCTCTGCAGATCATCTATTATCGCAAGAGGTTTGGATGCCAGAGCTGTTCCTTGGATCATAAATATAAAGATAAAGGTCATAAGAAATATAATTATGCCTGTTTTATACTTGGTGGTCAGGAAAAAATGATTTTGTGCCATATTTTCACCTCCTTATTTACAACGTTATCCACTTTTTGTGGATATTTTTGTGACCAACTCTGTTTTCTTCGCCAGAGATTCCTCTATTTTTGTCTTTTGCTCCGTTAAACAAGTGGACAACAGAGAAAATTGGGCTAACATTAATATCAAGTTTATCTAAATGTTAGTATTATATATTATGTGCTGCCTTTATCCGTGTATATTCTATTCCAAATATATAAAAATGGGGAAGGCTTAAGACCCTCCCCGTTTTTATGCTGTTTTTTATCCTCGGATCAAAAAATACTACTCGACTTCTATCTCCAGTGCAGATTCCCACAGGCCGTGAATATTGCAGTAGCTTTGTACGATAAGTGTGCCTGACTTTGCAAGTTTTACGAGAGCAGAACTGCTTGGTTCGGTCATTGCAGGACCGGGTGATGCAGGATCCATTGCTGCCGCATGTGCAGTGTAATCAAATTTTGCCAGCTCTATCACAAATTTGCCGTCAGTCGGCTTGTAAAAAAGCTGCATCCAGCAGATATGGTGCTCTGGCTTATTGGGATGAGGGATCTCTTTCCCTACGGAAAGACAGACTTTGAATGCTTCCCCTGCCTTTACTTTTACAGGTGCCTCAATTACAGGCACATGCTTCTCACCTTTAAAATCTCCGCTTTGTATCAGATCTCCCAGTTTCATTAAAACGTCCTCCGTTTCATATTTTATTTATCTTGACGATGTCCCTATATTTTTAACTTAGTTCATTATCGGCCACAATCCGCATTTTTACTGCATTGCATATAACGCTTCAGGTCATCTTACAAATTACAACGAAGGAATCTCATTTTTTTCTTCTGTTTCTTTTTTCTATGACCGTTTTCAATTTCGCCAGGCTTTCTGCAAGTTCCTGGTCGTTTACATCAGAACATATCTCTTTTTTGTTTTTTTGGAGATTGCTCTCTGATATCAGCACCGGGGCACGCCTGAGATGATCCGGAAGCGGGTCTTTGACAGAAGATGGCTTCTTCACCTTTCCGACCTTTATCTCCAATTTGACATTTTTTACTCCCAGATAGCTGCTGATGGAGCGTGAAATGATCGGTTTTCTTGATTTCAGTGCCGGAAGCACACCGGGAGAATCTACGTGGATAACTATGAGCAGCCCTTCCTCAGAGAACTCACAGGAAACAGGAGAACTCCTTTCTGCTGCCGCAGTACCGACTACCTCGTGCCATTGCTTTTCGAGTTCTGCAAGCTTAAGGCAGAGTTTCAGGCTGTAAGGAACGCTGCCCTTGAGCGCATCGGCTGTTTTTATTATCTCAGTCATCTGCAGCTTCGTCCTTTGAACGCCTTTTGTTTTCTACGGCGACCCATAAAAGCTGTATGTCAGTCGGAGGTATACCTGATATCCTTGAAGCCTGTCCCAGGGTGCGTGGCAAAAATTTTATAAGCTTCTGCCTTCCTTCCGCTGAAAGCCCGCTGACAGCAGAAAAATCAAAGTCCTCAGGAAATTTGAGTATCTCCATCCTGCGGAATTTATTGACCTGACGCATTTGCCTGTCGATGTATCCTTCGTACTTTGTTGAAACAGAGATCCTTTCTCCAAGCTCCTTTTCTATCGTGCTCGAAGTGATTTCTGAGCAAACTTCCCAGCTTATCTCAGGCCTTTTGAGAAGCTCTGCGGCGGGTATCCCCTCAGAAAGTGGAGAAGATGCAGCACCTCGCAGTATTTGATTTATCTTTTCGGTTGGAGGGATCTTAAGGTTTTTTATCCTTTGAGTTTCTTCTTCCATCTCCCGCCACCTCTTTTGGAGGATATTCCACTCATTGTCCTGTAAGAGGCCTATCTCTTTTCCCGTCGGTGAGAGTCTGGCGTCGGCGTTGTCATGGCGCAGGAGCAGCCTGTACTCACACCTGCTGGTCAGCATCCTGTAGGGTTCATTTGTCCCCTTTGTTACCAGATCGTCGATAAGGACACCGATATATGCCTGGTCGCGTCTCAATACCAGCGGATCAAGGCCCTTGACTCTCAGCGCAGCGTTTATCCCCGCCATGAGTCCCTGAGAACCGGCTTCCTCATATCCTGAAGTTCCGTTTATCTGCCCCGCAAGAAAGAGGTTGGCTGTCGTTTTTGTCTCTAGCCAGGGATAAAGCTGTGTCGGGTCAACAAAATCATACTCGATCGCATAGCCTGGCCTCAGTATATGGGCAGATTCGCATCCCTTCAGGGTCCTTACGGACTCAAACTGCGCTTCAAGGCACATCGAAGTTGAAAAATTCTGAAGATAGACCTCCCGTCCCTCAGGATTAATGGGTTCAAGAAATATGGGATGGGTATCCTTTTCCGGAAACTTGATCACCTTGTCATCTATGGAGGGGCAATATCTGGGACCTTCTGAGTCAAGGGTACCCTGTATGAGGGGAGATCTGTCAAAATATTTTCTCATTACCTCATGTGTATGTATATTTGTCCTGGTAAGACCGCAAATGATGCCTTCATGCACCTTTTTTTCTCCAAAATGAGAAAATGAGTCAGGCTCTTTTATGCTCTCCTGACGGTCAAGTATTTCCCAATCTATCGAATCCGCAAGCACTCTGGGGGTAGTGTCGGTCCTGAGCCTGCCTAGAGTCAGACCTGTTTTCCTTAAGCTCCTTGCAAGACCAGACGAAGATACCATCCCAAGAGGACCTGATTTGTGGGAAGTAAGGCCAATGTGTATCTTAGCGGCAAGGTAGGTGCCTGTAGCTATTATCACTGTCTTAGAAAGGAAAGTCTGGCCTGTGCGTATCTTTACACCCACAACTTTGCCTTTCTCTGTCAGCAGATCCGTTACCATGGCCTGATGAACTTCCAGACCCGGGCATGTCAGTATTGAAGTTCTGTAATGATTCCCATATTTTACAGGGTCACACTGTGCCCTTAGGGTCCTGACAGCAGGGCCCTTTGATGTGTTCAGCCATCTGAGATGATGTGTGGCGTGATCAGCAGCTTTCGCCATCTCTCCTCCCAGTGCGTCTATCTCACGGACAAGATGTCCTTTTGCAGGACCTCCGATCGAGGGGTTGCATGGCATCAGAGCAGTGTTGTCCAGATAGAGGTTGAGCATCAGGACCCTTGATCCCATACGTGCGGATGAAAGCGCCGCCTCGCAGCCTGCGTGCCCTCCTCCAACCACTATCACATCGTATTTTTCTTCAATTTTCATCGACTATTTCAACTCTCCCTGAATCCACGCCATAAATCCTGCCTGGAAAACTTTCGGTAAAGGGCTCGGCTGTAGAGGCAAAAACCTGTGTTTTTCTCTCCAAGAGAGCGCAGAAGAGGATGTTTCTACCCTCTGAGTCCAGTTCAGCGGTTATCTCGTCAAGAAGAAGGACAGGGTTTTTACCAAGTTTTCTCTTTACTCCTTCTGCAGCGGCAAGTATCAATGCTACAGCAACACGGCGCCTGAATCCCCTGCTAAGCGAAAGGGCTGCGGGACTCCCGTTTGTAGTAATAAGCATGTCGTCTCTGTGCGGTCCTACCACCGGGACTTTCAGGACCTCTTCCCTGGTCTTATTTATTTTAAGCGAATATCTGAAATCATCTTCAGGAAGCGGCAGAGAACCTGCCCCTCCCCTTAAAAGGCTTATCTCGGTCGGATGGGGAAGGAGACCGCACATATCTTTCATCGATCCCGATATCATTACAAGAGCCTCTTCTCTCATCTTCCAGATCCACGATGCAAGCGGAAGAAGGGCTCTGTCAATAAGATCTGTCCTGCCTCCGTTTCGGAGGATCGCAGTTTTCTGCTTTATGCCCCGCCTGTAATCTTGGAGCCTCGTGGCATATACCGGCACGATCAGCGTAAGCACCATGTCCATCAACCTCCTTCTGAAGGCGGCTGATCCTTCTATTATCGACATGTCGTTGGGAAGGAATGAAAGGACTGGTATTTTCCACCTTAAGTCTGTTGCTGTTATCGTTTCTTCCTCTGTTTTGATAGTATATCTTGATGAAATTTTAACCTTTATTATCTCTCCGTTTTCATCGTCAAGCTGACCTGTAAGCTGTATCTCTGAAGTTCCGCTGTTCCAGGTCGGGAGTGATGAAGATCTTGTTCCTCGCTCAAGTGGCCCCCATCCGGAAACTATGTTTATTCCCTCAAGGATGTTTGTCTTGCCTGAACCGTTTGGACCGGTAAGTAAATTTAACCCCGGGGACCATTTTATCTCCCGGGGTTCAATATTTCTGAAATTGTTGAAACGTACCCTGCTATATCCCATCTCCGGAATCCGGTTCAGTTTCACCTAAGTTGAGTTCTTCTTCTGTAAGGTTGATGGGTGCTATAAGACAGATGAATTTTTCTCCGTCTGACCTTCTGACTACCATATGTCCTGACGATCCGTTGAAAGAAAGCCTTACGTGGGGCTCTCGCAGGACTTTAAGTGATTCCATGAAGAACTTTGAATTTACTGCTATTTTAAGGTCATCGCCGGAGACCTCTGCAAATATCTCTTCTTTTGCATTCCCAAAATCAGGGGCCCTTCCTCTCATTACAAACCTGTTTTCCTTGGCTATATCAAGGATGACCATTCTGTTGTAATCCTTTACGATTACATCTACCCTTTCTAGGGCGGATATCAAAGTTCCTCTGTCGAGAACAACCGTTGTCGAATGTGTTTTGGGAAGTATCTTTTCATAGGCTGGAAAATGAGACTCTACTCTCCTTACTGTAAATTCAACATTATCTGCCTTAAAATAGAATTGTGCGTCGTCATACAATATCTCCACGGGGTACTCCGGATTAAGCGAAGCCAATATTCTCTGTATCTCTTTTATTCCCTTCATTGGCAGGAGTGCACTTTCTGAATCAACACTTTCGCTTACAGCAGCTCCGGATAGAGCAAGCCTTCTTGTATCCGTTGAAACTATGTTCAATATACCGTTAGATATTTGAAAATTTGCTGAAGAAAGATAAAGTGGAAATTCCTCTCCTGAAGATGCGGCAAGCGTTCCCTCTTCAATTACCTCTGCAAGTTCTCCTACCGTGAGTCTGCAAAAAAGCTTTGCATCTGCCGAAGTAGGAAGTGAAGGAAATTCTCTTACGGGATATGTGCTGAAATTATATTTGCTCTTTCCTGCTTTCAGAATTACCTTTCCGTCAGAAACTGTAAGATTGAATTCCTCTCCGGGTGCCTTTTTAAAGAGTTCACTGACAATTTTTACCGGAAATACTGCCTCTCCCGGTTCCAGGACGTTAATGCCTGAAGCTGTACATATTATTGATGTTCTTATATCTGTTGCCTGCAAAGTTACCTGGTCCTGCGAAGCTTTAACAAGGACAGAGGAAAGGATGCTCATTGAGCTGGAACTTGAAGTGCTTCTTTCAGCAAGCCCCCAGCTCTGGAGGAATAATTTTTTGTTTATCGAAAGTTTCATAAGGATGACCTCCTGCTCTTATCTGTATATAATCAAAAATAAGTAATAGGCGTAGTAGGGGCTGTGGATTTGTTGAAAACACGTAAAAACACTTATGGATACTGGGATTACCATGTGAATAAAAACAGAAACAGAAACATTATTAATCCACAGAAATCACAAAATTCAAGAAAAAAATTGAAAAATATTTTTACACACAAAAATATACACGAAAAAAACCAGAGAATCTACAGCTTGCTTACAATATTATCCACAAAAGAACGGACCCGCAGATCATTTTTAAGAAGCTCTTCAACTTTTTTACAGGCATGGATGACTGTAGTGTGGTCTTTTTTGTTGAACGCATATCCTATCTGCTGCAGGCTTTCGCCTGTCCGGTTTCTTGCAAGGTACATAGCTACTTGTCTTGCAAGAGCAAGGTCTGCAGTTCTTTTTGGAGATATCAGATCCTCTGTTGAGATACCGAATGTCTCCGCAACAAGCTGCTGGATAAGCCCGATATTTACTGGACCAGAACGCGTATCGTGAAGCAGGTCTTTGAGCCATACAGAAACATTTTCCATTGTCATTGGATCTGAGTTGAATTCAGAACATGCAACGATCCTGTTAAGGGCCCCTTCAAGTTCTCTGATGTTGCTGGGGATGTTTTGCGCTATAAAAAGAATGATGTCGTCAGGAATTTCATAATTCTTTATCTCAGCTTTTTTTTGCAGGATAGCAACGCGTGTCTCAAGATCAGGCGGCTGAATGTCAGTCACGAGTCCCCATTCAAAACGGGAAACAAGTCTGTCCTCGACCCCCTGAATATCTCTGGGAGGCCGGTCTGAACTGATAATTACCTGTTTCTTTGAATTGTGGAGCGCGTTAAAGGTGTGGAATACCTCTTCCTGGGTCTGTTCTTTCCCTGCAATAAACTGGATATCGTCTATCATGAGAACGTCCAGCTCTCTGTAACGGGACCTGAATTCATTATTTGTATTATTTCTTATAGAGGTTATCAGATCGTTCGTAAATTTTTCTGCGCTTACATAAAGGACCTTTGTGTTTGACTGTGTCTTTTCAATGTGGTGTCCTATAGCGTGCATTAAATGTGTCTTTCCGAGCCCTACTTTTCCCCAAATGAAAAGAGGATTATATGCAACACCCGGAGATTCTGCTACGGCCAGACATGCTGCGTGAGGAAGCCTGTTTGATTTTCCGACTACGAAAGAAGAAAAAACATAATTGGGATTGAGTCCGTTCCTGCTTAAAGAAAGTTTTGCCGGGGAAGCAGCGGCTACCGCCCTTCCTGCAGCCCCTACATCCTCTTTTATCTCCTGGCTGACCTCTATCTCGATGCTTGTACCGAACCCTGTCTCGACCAAAAGGTCATTCATTTTATTAAGAAAACGGGATTTTATCTGCTCCTTGGCAAAAGGTGTAGGCACATCAAGAACAAAAACGCCATCTTTCATAGAAACAGGAAGGCAGGTATCCAGATAGGTCCTAATAGCGCTGTCAGAGTTGGAAATTACTTCAACACAGTGAGTTTTGAATTCATTCCATAATATATCTAAATCTTTGGCCATCATTTTTCACCCCAGGGGACAGATAGTAACGAAGAAAGTCTGTCCGAACAATTGTATCATGAAGAACTCTTTGTGAGAAAAAACAAAAAATACAAATTAAATCCACAGCATGTATCCACATGTCCACAAACTTGTTCCGTGTTTGTGTGGATGATGTGAAAGTACAGAACAAAAGCGCAAGCGTAAAATATAACAAAGTCAAGGAAATTAGACCATTGATGACCATGCTGTTTTTACAGCAGTGGATAACCTTTACCCAAGGTTCGCTTTTTGTGGATATGATGATACTAATGAGTAAACAAACGCACTTTTAGAGAACAGGATCTTGGTGATTTCAAGATTGTGATTTTTTTGAATAACCGCAGAGTGAGCGAAAAAGCTAAGGAATTTCTATGCTTATCCACAGCATGTGGATGGAAAATGTGTGTATGTAACCTAAAATTCAGAAAATAATAACTTGCATCAAGAAAAAGAGAATTCATTATATTAAAGAGAAACAAGTTCTGTTTTCATTCTTTTGGCATGCTCTATTAAAGAACAGCCGCGGTTCGTGTGTCTAATGGGTGTTGAAGATGGGCCCGATGAATTATCTGTCAGAGTTAGGGTGCCGATCCTAACGGATAAAATACTGTTAATTGTGTGTCTGACATTAGACTTTTTCTGACTATCAATATAAAAAATATATGCCCTGCCTCACTGCCGGCAGAGCATTGTTTTGGGTATCATATATTAAGAGCATTTTGGTTAAATTACTGAAGCGTTTTCCACTTCCAGGTATCTCCGCCTTTAAATTCTTTCGGCTCCCCTGTCATGATGGCCGCTTTTTCTGTCATGGTGATCTTTTCAAATGTAACAGGGAAAGGGATATCTTTAAATTCAAGCAAAGGATTTAATTTTGACAGTATCATATTGGTAAGTACCTCAGGTTGGCTCATTCCCTCAACTTTTATGACCGTGTTCTCCAGATAGACCCCGTCATTACGAAGACCCAGGACCCCTTTTGCGGATATGGGAAGTTCAATGTCTATGATGATCCGAGTCCTGAATTTTCCTGATGCGGTAAAGCCCTCCTTTTTAAAGTCGAACTGCAGATCAGAGAAGCCTTCAGGATTTTCGTTTTTGTTGAAATAATCATTGACATCCTTTTCAGCAAGAACAACCTCGCCCTTTGAGCTTTTTATCATTTGAGCGAGGTACGATTCGCTGTCCGTTGATCCATCCGGAGCGGAGACGTCCTGCAGGATCGCAAGCAGCTTCATTTTCTCTATCCTTATACCGTCTATTGTTCCTCCGTTGATCTCTATCCACGCTGTCCGGCCTTTAACTGTCACTGCTGCTGATTCAGGACGGAATTCAGCTGCGATGTTTTTTCCTATGGTTTCCGGAAGGGAATTCTGCAGCGCTGCATCAGCAGACAGGCTCACGGTACAGGAAGTAAACAGGAAAAGAAGGATTAAAAACAAATATTTTTTCATCAAAGATCCTCCAATGAATCATTTTTTTTAATTTTAGCCCTCTTTTCAAAATTTACTACGCGATATCAATGATGTTTTCATTTTCATTTCTTTCAACTATCATTAATGGAAGCGATAATTTCAGCAAAATGAACCGACAAGCCAATTGTCGATCGAGAGGCCTTCAATGACGATAGTTCAGCTCTTTTTTTTCTTCTTTAGGATAAGCGCTGTCACATTCGGTGGCGGAATAGTGATCCTGGGAATGGTAAAACTTGGCATAGCCGACAGACAGGATATCTCAGAAGGAGAATTTTCTGATATGCTAAGTCTCGCCGCATCAGTCCCGGGACCGCTTGCTGTTTCTATCGCATGGCTCCTCGGAAGACATTACCGGGGGCTTAAAGGCAGCATGGCTGCTGTTGCGGGAGCAGTCCTTCCTCCTTTTCTGATAATTCTGGCCCTCTCTCCTATTATTCTTAAATATTCAGGGACCCCGGAGGTACAGGGTTTTTTTAAAGGTGTCCTGGCCGGTACGGGAGCCATCATTACAATGGTCGTATTTGACAATGTCAGATCAACGCTCTCATGCGGATGGTGGAATATCGTCCCCTTTGTCATTGTCATCGCATTGATAGGAGTATTTGGGATAAACCCTCTGCTTTCCATGCTCGCGGCATTTTTAGTCCAGCTGATAAGGGAAAGGCTGGCAGTACGATGAAGGTACTTCTGGAACTTGCCTTTTCTTTTGCACAGATAGCTGCGGGGGCTTTTGGAGGTGGACTTTCGACACTTCCTCTCATTGAGTATCAGCTTGTCAAGGCTACCGGCTGGTTGACAACATCCCAGTTCGGCCAGGTCCTGGCCCTTTCCCAGGTAACTCCGGGACCTATTGCTATAAACGCGGCTACTTTCGTTGGTTTTCAGCAGGCCGGCATCCCCGGGTCAATTGTTTCTACTTTATCGATCGTTATAGTACCTGTTTTGATTTTATGTGCCATATCTTGTATTTTAAAAAAATTAGATGCAGAAAAAAGCAGAAAATTCAAAGAAATGCTGCGCCCTATTGTTGCCGGTCTGCTTACGCTTTCCCTAGTACCTCCACTTACAGTAACTGCAAAAAATGGTGTTTTGGCGATGGCAATGCTGATCGTAGGCATTTTGCTCATCCGTTCATTCAAATTTTTTAAAAATTATCCTCCCGTACTGCTTGTTATTTACGGTATAATTGGTGCGGTCATTTTTTCCTGAAATATTATTACTGCATGACACAAGGCTAAAAATAGAGGAAATTAATATTAAATATAAAAAACAAAGATAAATTATTTAGAAGGACTTTTTTCATTAAAATCTTATGATTATAATATGGACACAGAAATATCAGGCAACTTAAGAACACGGATACGAGATTGACTAAAATGCTTCTTTGATGTAATTTGTTCCCGTGGTTCTCTCGTTTTTCAGTTAATTGTTCAAATGTTACTGAAGGGCGAATTTGAAATATTAGGTTTTGCAATATTGGGAATAATTCATAAAATTACAGTTATACTCTGTCATGCAGGAAAGGAGGGCTGTAAGGAAGAGCGATTTGTAGCAGCTTTTTTATTTAGCTCATGCATCTGCAGATAGTATTTAAAGTCATTATCCAATAACAAGAAATAGAGACTTGAAGGGAGAGTTTTTTTGATGAAGAAATTTGCAGTTATCCTTGCAGTAATGTTTCTGTTCGTAGCAGCAGTAAGTCCGGCAACAGCAGCTCCTATCGTTTTCCGTTTCGCAGGTCAGTCACCGCCCGATCACATGGCGACCAAGACCATGAACGACATGGCCAAGGAAATCGCTCAGAAGACCAGCGGCCGCGTTGAGGTCAAAGTCTATCCCGCCAACCAGCTCGGAAACTACTCACTTGTTATGGAAGAGATGATCCGCGGAACAGTCGACATGTCCCTTATGTCGATCGCAAGCGAATTTGACCCCCGCCTCGAGCTCGTATACGTTAACGGATTTATCAGCGGCTACGAAGATGCGAAAAAGGTCTTTGTCCCCGGTGCATGGCTGCCCAACAAGCTGAATGAACTCAGCTCCGCCCTCGGAGTAAGGCTGATCGGATCTTACATTGAAGGAATGATCGGTATCGGATCAACAAAGCCCCTCAAAGAACCCCTCAACCCGAAGGTCGACAAGGGCGTTCTCACGAGAGTCCCAAACATGGATGTCTATTCGCTCGGAGCGAAGGCAATGGGCTTCCGCGCGATCACCATTCCTTACTCAGATGTTTACCAGTCAATGCAGACCGGCGTATGCGACGCAGTTGACGGCTACCCTGTAGCAGCAGCATACACGATCCTCGGAGACGTACTCAAGTACTGGTACCACACCAACTACTCAATGGAATACCTTGCGATCATGGTCAGCGAAAAATCCTGGAAGAAGCTAACCCCTGCAGACCAGAAAGTCTTTCAGGATGTCGCAAAGAAATACACCCTTCTTTCTATAGACAATGCGAAGGCCGAAGACAACAAGTACATGGGCCTCATGGAGAAAAAGGGTATCAAAGTCTTCAAGTATACCGAAGCTGAACTCAAGCCGATCAAAGAAGCATGCATCACAACATGGACAGAGCTTGGCAAGCGCGGCATGACTGAAGAACTTATGAAGGAATTTGTAAAGAACCTCGGTAATTTGTAATTAACCTCGGTAAATAATAATTACCGAAAACTAAAGCAGCATCCGGGAAGTCCTCGGGGGGGATATTCCTCCCCGGACCTTCCTTTTTTTGAAAGGAGCCCCATTTATGACACAGGCGCAGTGTAAGTTCATCGAAGAAACAGAATACGAAGCTCCAGTTTCAACTGTAAGATTAGCAACAAATCCTTTTGACAAGATCGTAACCAGAACTTTCGCAATAATTTGTTTTGTCATGGCCATAGTGCTTGCCGTAATTATCAGCGCGGCAACCGTTATGCGTTATGTACTTGAAATGGACCTTTACGGCTACGAGGAATGGATAAAGATATTCGCTTTCTGGCTATACTTCATGGGAGCGGGTTACGGAGCTTTTGCAGGATCGCATGTCTCCGCCGACCTTGTTCAGTCTTACGTTAAAGAAGGATTTATCAAGCGGCTGCTGATCTTCACAAAAACAATAGTGACTTTGGGTGTCACCCTTCTTTTCACATGGTATGGATGGGACTTCTTCTATTTTGGTTTCGCTGGTCCTCTCGGTACCGGAGTTGCCATCCCAAAGACCGTTGCATGGAGGATCCCTCTGTGGACAGGCTACCTTCCGATCTTCATAGGCCTGCTTTTCATGTCCTACTATTTTTTATGGGATATGATAAGAGCCGCAAAAGTGCTTTTTACGGGAGGTAAGACAGAATGATCTATGTTGCACTTGTAATACTCATGGCATGTCTGGTGATCGGTGTTCCGGTCCCTGTCAGCTTTATGGCTTCATGCGCCTGGCTTATCTTCTTCGGAGGAGTTGATCAGGTAGGTTACCAGGCCACACAGCTTCTGCCCTATGGTTTCACACAGATGAATTCCGTCTCCCTCATCGCCATAGCAATGTTCATTCTTGCCGGCGGCATTATGGAGAGAGGCCGAATAGCTGAAAAGATGATAGATATGGTCGATGTATTCGTCGGGCATATCAGAGGTGGTCTTGGTGTAGTCGGGATCATTTCCTGTGCGATATTCGGATCCATCTGCGGAGCTGCCTGCGCTACCCTTTCATGCATAGGTGCGATCATGTTTCCACGTTTCAAAGCCGGAGGTTACCCGATGGGTCATGCCTGTGCCCTCATGGCGAACGCATCCCTTCTGGGCCTTCTGATACCCCCGAACGCGACCCTGATCATCTTTGCATGGATAAGCGGCATTTCTGTTCTTGCATGCTTCCTTTCGACCATAGGCCCAGGGATCGTGACTATAATCCTTCTGAGCGTGGTAAACCTCTGGATGCTTCGCAATAACAAAGATGTTCTTGTTAAACAGAAGCGTTCCCCTAAAGAACGCTATGAAATGTTCATGAAACGCGGTCGTCTTGCTATCCCTGCTCTTTTCATGCCGTTCATGGTACTGGGAGGCATTTACGGAGGAGTAATGACTACAACGGAAGCATCCGCCCTCGCTGTCGTATACTGTATCCCCATAGGACTCTTCGTCTATAAGGGACTGAACTGGAAATCGCTTTTCAACATAGTGGTCGAAGGCTCTATCACGACGGGAGTCATCATGGTAATGCTCTATTCCGTTTCCATGCTCTCAAGGCTCTACATCCTTGAAGACCTTCCCGGCAAGGTGCTCGATCTCTTCTATTCGATATCGACCAACCCCTATATTATCATGTTCATGATAAACATATTCCTGGTCCTTATGGGGATGCTCATGGATGACATAAGCGTAGTTGTTCTTACAACGCCGATCCTGCTTCCGATAATAGTGAAACTGGGAGTAGATCCTGTACACTATGCTGCAATAGTGGGAGTAAACACGGCACTGGGTTGCATTACACCACCCTGCGCTCCTGTGCTTTACCTTAGCGGAAGGGTGGGCGGGGCCTCTATCAATGAGATAATGAAACCGGCCCTGACGTTCATGTTCCTCTGCTGGATCCCTGTACTTGCTGTAACTGCTTATATTCCCAGGGTTTCGCTCTTCCTGCCCCACATAATACTGGGACACCCCTGGTAAGAATAGAAGAGACGATCGGTAATAATCATTGAAGCTCCCGCCTAAGGCTGGGGCTTCAATTTTTATAAATATTAATACTCCCCTGCCTAATAGGCATATATGCGCAAATACGTCCTATTTTGAAGAGGAGAAGACAGAATCTGATATAATATTCACTCAAACATATGAAGTATTTAAGACAGGAAGCGATGATGTGTTTTTTTACAAGGACCTATTTGCATCTCTATGTTTCATATTTTTTGGTTTGGCTCTTGCCTTTAATGACGCCTACTTTTATTTCGGTGCGATGATGTGTGCATGCATTTCAACTACAGCTCACAGAAAAAAATGGCCCGATCCGCTATGGGCGACTTTGATGATGGAAGATATAAGTGCCAGATTTGAGTCATTGAAAAGACGCCATTTCCCTAAAAAAGAATTTTCAAAAGAGGATGATATAGGTCCCCTGCCTCCGTTGGAAGAATAATTTCAAGGTCAATAACAACAGAATATCGAAATTGATATATCACGCCATTCATTTTTGTGCGTGATATTTTTTTGCAAAAAATGCTTATTTTCCTTTCCCCATAATCTGTAATTATAAGCAGCTGATGTCACCGGTACTGCAACAGAGAGCAGAAAACGCTCTCAGTATCTGGTGTTGAATCACATATTCAAAATTATAAATATAATAAACTCTCATGGAAAATGATAGTTAAATAGTCTTTCCTTGACAACAAGTTCTAACTGATATATCTTGTTAAGCACATAAAACGAAAGTTAAAAAGAAAAAATGAAATTCACAGAAAAAGATATGGCATGTTACGCAATTATGCCTATTATTCAAATAATGTGAATTTGTAAACAAGCAATAATAAATATCAGCTAGATCTTGTAACTGTCGAATCACGAACCAAAATTTGAGAGGAGAATATAAACCATGAAAAGCACCAAAAAGCTAGCTCTTGTTCTTGCTGCGATCATGATCCTTATCGCAATGGTATCCGCCGCATCAGCAGCTGAGACGACACTTCGTTTTGCAGGACAGTTCCCGCCTGACCATACCGCAACCGGATTCATGAAAGAAGTTGCCAAAGAAGTAATTGCGAAGAGCAACGGACGCATCGACGTCAAAATCTTCCCCGCTAACCAGCTTGGAGACTATACGCTTGTTTATGAAGAGCTTATCCGAGGGACCATAGATATGGCTCTTATCTCTGTTCCCAGTCAGTTCGACCCAAGAATGGAACTCGTTTACATCAACGGTTTTGTTACAGGTTACGATGGGATAAAGAAAGCCTTCCAGCCTAAAGGATGGATCGCCACGAAGATGGATGAGTTCCACACAAGGCTCGGAGTAAAGTTCCTTGGTTTCAACGTTGAAGGAATGATCGGGCTTGGAAGCACAAAACCAGTAAGGGATCCCCTTAACCCAAAAGTTAATAAGGGCGTGCTGACAAGAGTTCCCTTTATGGACGTTTACAAGACAGGTGTAGAGGCAATGGGCTACAAAACCATCTCTCTTCCCTATGCAGATATCTTCCAGGCAATGCAGACAGGTGTATGCGATGCAGTATCTTCCATCCCTCCGGCACTGGCATACACTGTCCTTAAGGATGCCATGAAGTATTGGTACCAGACAAACTACTCGCTTGAAAACGAATCATATCTCATGAGCCAGAAGACATGGGGCAAACTCAAGCCGGCAGATCAGAAGATCATTTTTGACGCCGTGACCAAGGTTGCCGCGAAGTCCATCGATCAGGCTAAGAAAGATGACGCATACTACATGGACCTAATGAGGAAAAAAGGGATCAAGGTCTACACATACACAGACAAAGAACTTGCTCCTATCCAGGATGCGATCTCAAAGAGCTGGGTCAAGCTTGAAGCCAACATGGGCAAGGATCTTATGAATGAGTTCCGTAAGCAGTTTGCCCCCAAGAGCAAATAGTTAAAAGGCCACAACAGTTCAATATAATTAGGGGCGGGGCATATTTATTGTCCCGCCTCTTTCTGTAATCTCTGCTGTTATTTCTGCGTTGTTATTATTTCAAGGATATCTCCGGCTGCACTTGGTTTTGAAAATCTTTCAATTCCTTCGGTCATACTCTCCAGAACCAGAGGGTTTTCCAGTATTTCCATAGCTTCTTCTGATGTCTTGCTGCTGTTTTTTAAGCGCCTCGCTGCATTACTGCCGCATAGGATATCCATATTGAGCTGTTCCTGTCCCGGAATGGGCTCCATGAGAAGAAGTGGGAGTTTTGCAGAAAGAGCCTCAGAGAGAGAGAGCCCTCCGGGTTTCATGACGGCGAGGTCCGAAGCGCTGTAATAATCAGGCATGTTGTCCACGAATGACATGATCCTGATGTTTTCATTACTGCTGTATTTTGAGGAGAGTTTTTTGTAAAGCTGTGAATTGTTCCCGCAGATGACTAAGGTCTGAAGATCTTTTTCTTCCGCAAGGGAGTCTGTTACATCGATAACAGGGCCGGCGCCGATTCCCCCTCCTGTCACGAGTATGGTCTTCCGTCCCATATTGAGTCCAAGCCGCTCCCTCGCTGTTTTTTTTGAAATTAGACAACTGTATTTTCTAGAAACCGGGATCCCCGTATTGAAAACGTTGCCGATGCCATCCATCCTGTATTGTTCAAGTGCAGCCTCGCTTGCCGTAAATGATGCAGAAAAAACGGGGCTTCTCTGAAAACGGTGAGTTACAAAATCAGTGTTTACGTAGTATACAGGTATTTTCAGGCGATTTCTTGAAGCAAAGAGCGAGGCTCCGAAGTAATGGGTGAAGACAACTGCCTCTGCCCCGGAAGAGTAGACCAGGTCTTCGATCCTCGGAAGGTAAATGCTGCACAGAAGTGAATGGATATGATCGAAGACGGATGCCTGAACGGAGGGTTTATCTGACCCCCAGTAAAACCTGCCCCAAACCCAGGGAGCGTGGCGAGCTACAAGCAGATAGCCCTTTGAAACAGTTCCGCGCAGCCATGAAGGCAAGACTTCGAGCACGTCAAGGCACATCGCAGTATTTTCGGAGCTGCTTTCTAAAAACCACTCTTTCAAATTCTCAGCAGCGGCTTTATGCCCAGTTCCCTCGGAGGCGTAAAGAAAGGCTATCGATCTCAAATTTTATCAAGTCCTTTAAACAGGTCCCTAAGTGTTACATTAGGGGTTTCGGTCCTTTCTTTCTCCTGTTTTATGGCAGCCAGTACGGACTCACGTATCTGATCCTCATTATAGCTGTAGGGAAAATAGAGTGCGGCAGCATCTCCATGACCGCCGCCCCGGATCTTTTTGCCGTCTTTTAGCAGGGTTATTATTTTTCCGGCAAGTCCGTCGCGGCTGCGAAGCGAAAGAGCCCAGTCGCCCCCCATCCTCTTTGCAGAAACTGCGGCCAGCAGCGGAGGATTAGGATCCCTGTCAAGTATCAGTCCGCAGAAGTCCGAAACGTCCCCGAATTCGAGCAACCCGTCTCCAACAAATGAGAGATCATCTCCGGTCCTCAATATCCCGGCCTTTGCATGCTCGAACCTCTCTTCCTGGAGGTCGACAAAATTCTGTGCTGAATCCCTCTCTCCTTTGGTCAGTCCGGCAGAGGGATCTGAGACCAGCCTCATCAGCACTCCCCATGGTCCGCATATTGTCACGAGACCCTGCCAGAGACGGCTTTCAGGGATCTCTCCAAGCCATAGATCCCTGTCGTTCGTTATTTTTATAAGAGGCTCAATTTCTTCAACGATCTTTCTCGTACTGTCATCCAGCTTTTGTTCCCTCAGCCATCTCCAATATACCATCGCCGCGCAGTACCCGGTATCGACTACAGCCCATTTCCTGTTGCCGTACCTGTCATAGGTGCTTTTGTGATGGTCAAATACAAAAGGAGGACTGCCTTCAGTGAAAGTCCGGTCAATTTGGTCAACGGTCTGTTCCCGTTGGCAAAAAAGATCGAGAACGGTGAGCTTTTGACCTGAATCAAGCGATTCCAGTATGGCATTGTCGATTTCACCGTAACCCATGAGCGAGACTTTTATCGGCAGCCCGGACGACCTGTTTGCATGCCAGGCAAGAGCCGCGGAGACGACCCCGTCGAGGTCGGTGTGGCTAATTATATGAAGCACGTTTTCGGTCTGCAATTATGGTTCCTCCCTGCAAAAGTGCATTTGCACCTAATTTTACAGCATCATTGGCTAAAATTACATTAGGACAGCTTTATTGCAGCACATTCGGGCTCAGGTTATAATCAATTTAAAGCGTTGTCAGGATGAAATTTCAGAGGGAGCAAAGAGAATGATATTAGCAGCAGTTGACATCGGAACAAACTCTGTAAAGTACCTGCTTGCGCAGGCTGACGGTGTAAAAGGTGCTACCGTCTTGAAAGATGCAGTGAAGATAACAAAACTGGGGGAAGGCTTGAGGAAATCAGGACGTATAAGCCTGCCGGCACTTCAAAGGACGGCAGATGCAGTCGATGAATTTGTTACTGATGCCAAAAAAAACGGCGCAGATGTTATCCGAATAGTTGGGACGATGGCTCTACGTACAGCATCCAACGCGTGTGAACTTTCAGATAAGCTAAGGGAGTTGACCGGAATTGAGACAGAGGTCCTTTCCGGAGAGGATGAGGCGCTGCTTTCTTTTTCTGGGGCTGTATCAGGCTTTGACCTGAGTAATGTTAACAGGTACTGCACGATCGATACGGGCGGAGGAAGCACAGAACTGGTATTTGCCGAAAAGGGAGAGATTGTCTGCAAAGCCAGCCTAAAAACCGGCGCACTGCTCCTCACGGAAAAATTCTTTTCAAATGATACGATTTTGGAGGAAGATCTTGAAAAAGCGGGTTATGAACTAAAACAGGTCTTTGACAGTGTAAAGCCCCCTTTCAAGGTTGATATGGCCGTTGGCATCGGAGGAAATGTCACAAGCATGGCCTCTGTTTACAAAAGGATGGAGGAATACGATCCGGAAGAAGCACACGGAACGGTCCTCCCTGAAGAAGAAGTAGAGAGACAGATAGGAGAATATTCAGTTAAAAGCCCTGAGGAAAGACGTAAAATTCCGGGTCTTGATCCGGAAAGGGCGGATATCATCCTTGCAGGCGCATGCATTATCAGATACGCAATGCGATTTGCGGGGTGCGCGGAAATAGTTGTCAGCGACAGGGGCCTGAGGCACGGCATTTTGTACAGCATGACCGGAGGATAGGATAAAAATCTGGAAGGTCTTTTTAAAAGGAGGTGCGTGAGACGGAAGCGATAAACAGTTTTGTCAGCATAACAGGCGGTCTTGCACTGTTCCTTTACGGCGCTCAGGAAAGCGCCCGTTTTTTTAGACAGGATATCAGCGGAGGCTTAAAAGAGGGAATAGGAAGGCTCACAGGGAACAAGAGCAGGTCTTTCCTCCTTGGAGCTTTGCTTGCCGCTGTTGCGCAAAGCAGCGCGATCGCTATCTCATTTGGGATAGGTTTTGTGGATGCCGGGATACTCTTGCTTGCAGATTCCCTGATGATGGTCATGGGAGCAAGCCTGGGAGGGACTCTTGTCTCAGTCCTTCTTAGTTTCAATATTTTTGATTATGCGCCGCTCCTTTTTGCAGGAGCTTTTTTGCTTAGCAAGTTGAAAAACAGGAAGATACGTATGGTTGCCGGAGTTTTGAGATGCATCACCATCATTTTCCTGGGTATGATGTTTTTACGGATCGGCGCAGGATCGCTCTTTGAAGATGGTAAAGCAAGAGAGATAGCGCTCGCCTGGTCATCGTCCCCTCTTCTGATGGGTGTGTCAGCGTTTGTTTTTGCCGCTATCTTTCAAAGCAGGTCTGCGATAATAGGGCTTGGAATAGCGCTTGCTCTTTCTGATGCTCTTCCGGCTGTTTCTGCCCTGCCTATCGCTCTTGGAGCCCATCTGGGATCGTCCCTTATTGCGGTCACGGCTAGCTTTGGAGGAGGGCTGAGCGCCAGGAGGCTGGGGTTTTGCTCCTCCGTTTATTACCTTATCGGCTCTCTTGCTTTTGCCTTTATGATCCCTTCTGCCCACAGGCTTTTGAATGGCGCAGGCCTTGGTGTAGTCCAGGAGCTTGTCTATGGACAGATAATGATCGCCCTGTTTAACATAATGATCTTTCTGCCCTTTTCTTCTTTACTCAGCCGCCTTTCTGTGCGCCTGGTCAGTGCCTCCGGAGAATTGGACCAGCCGATGTATATAGAGGAGGAACTCCTTTCTGTTCCTTCCGTAGCGGTACTGCTCCTTTCAAGGGAGATGACCCGGCTTTCGAACTATATCGAAGCCTACCTGCAGATGCTGATGATACCTTCTGAGAGAGAAATGACTGTTTTTGAAAAATTGCCCGAAGCGATAGAAGAACTGAGTAAGTCATGCCAGGATTATTCCTACAGGATACGTGTGACCGCTGAAGATCCGAAACTGCAGGAAAAATTCGCGTCAGTGAGCAGAACGATGTCTATCCTCCGCTCAATGTCAAAAACTCTTTGCGGAGAGATCAGCGAGATACTTTCAGATGAAGCTGCGCATGCCGCGATCAGGGAAAGAGCAGGCAAAAAGCTCTGGAGCGAGTGGTCTGAGCATTCAGGAAAAATAATGCGTACGAGCCTGAGGGCATTTGTTATCGGCGAAAAGGGACTGATAAAGAAAACCAGGGAACTGGAAATAGAATATGGTGAGATCTGCAGGAAAATAAGGGATGAGATCACCGGCAGTTATTCTTACGGAAGGGATATTTCCAAGGCAATAAGAGTGATATCGCTGATGCAGGGTTTCTTTGGCATGTCGAAAATACTGGCTGAGGATGAAGAACTTTATATAATGCCTGAACGCGAAAACCCCTGTTAAGAATACCTTTTTGAAAGGGAAGATCAGGATGAATGAAAAGACGGTCGAAGACAAAAATCAAAGCAGCGTTCAAAGTTATCTTTACGCATCTGATAAAGAGAGACTGAGGCTTCTCGTGCAGGAGATGTCGGAAAATGCGGCAGCTTCTATTGAAAATGCAGTTCTTGCACTCAAAACGGGAGATCCTGAACTGGCAAAAAAAGTGATAGAAGAAGACGACCTGATAGATGAAAAAGAAGAGCAGATAGATCAGGAATGTCTCTATTCGATCGCGATGAGGCAGCCTGTCAGGGAGGATCTTCGCTTTGTCTATTCAGTGATGAAGATAATCGTGGATCTTGAAAGGATAGGAGACCAGTCAGTGAATATAGCAATGAATGTGCTTGATCTTCCAAATGGCCTTCACTTTCCTGAAGAGATCATTCCATTCGTGGAGAGAATGGCCGAGGAAAACATCAGGATGATCAGGGAAGTGACGGACGCCTTTGCCGGGGACGATGAAACGGTCATCTGTACTGCAAGGGACCGCAGAAAGGCGATCAAGGGTATAAGGAAAAACGCGGTATCAAAGATCGATGTGCTGTTAGGATCCGAAAAGGCGTGTGAAAGCGATAAGCTGAAGCTTTTCTGTATAGTGATCCTTACTCTGAGGCATCTCTCGCGTGTCTCTGACCACGTGCTTAACCTTGCAGAAAGGGTCTCTTTCATCGCTACCGGGATATCGCCGCTTACGCTGAAAAGGGCGCAGGAAAAAATAAACTCAGTCGCTAAAGACAGCTGAATTGCCCTTAAGCCAATTGAAGAGCCTCTTTAAAAAGAAAGCTGCGATGAGGCATCCGGAAATATCTCCCACAGGGAAAGACATCCAGATGCCCCACAGGCCATAAAATCGCGGCAGGATGATAAGCGGGAGAAAAAGGAAAACTGCGTGACGGAATACGGAGAGCGTGATTGCTTCCCTTGCCCTTCCAAGCCCCAGAAGGGCGGAGTTTGTTATTATGGTCACTCCCATGAAGATTATGCCAATGTACGCTATCCTCATGCCCGGAACGCCTATTGCCAGAAGCTCAGGATCATCATTGAATAGCAGTATCATCTTTTCGGCGAAGATCTCCGCGATCACGAAGCTCAAAACGTAAAAACATGTGACCATCTTGATAGCGTATTTTATCGCCATTATTACCCTGTCCGGCTTTCCGGCACCGTAATTGTACCCTATCACCGGCTGTACGGCCTCGCCTATCGCCAGCGCGGGAAGGAAGAGGATAGAATCGAGGCTCAGGAAAACTCCCATTGCTGAGAGGCCGATATCCCCACCATATTTTCTTACCATGTTGTTCATCAATGTCATATAGAATACGAAGGAGAGTTCTGTTATAAAAGGAGAGCTCCCTACAGCGAATATTTTTTTGATCACTTTCATCTTGAGCCTGATGAGGAAATGAAGCCTTATCCGTAAAGGGCTTGATCCGGAATAAAAGAACATGAGCCCGCAGACCGTCGCTGCTCCCTGTGCCATAACGGTCCCCAGGGCTGCTCCTTCTACCCCCATACCCATTTTTACAATAAAGAGGGCGTCAAGCAGGATGTTAGAAAAAGCTCCAAGAATCTGTGTTCCCATTGCGTAGCGAGGACTTCCGCATGCCCTTATCAGGGAATTGATACCATGTCCCATAAGTGCCAGGGGCCCCCCGATCAGGATTATCCGCAGGTAATTTCTTGCAAGGGGCAAAATTTCCTCGCTTGCGCCGGACAGTCTCAGAAGCATATCAACGCCGTATACGCTGAGCCCCATTCCTGCAAAGCCAACTGCGGCAAGAAGCATCAGTGTGTGTCCCAAGGCCTGTTCGGCAGGGCGATGTTTTTTTGCACCTCTCAATATTGCGACTCTTGAGGATCCGCCAACTCCGATGAGGAGAGAGAAGGAAAACATCAGCAGCATTACCGGAAAAGAGAGTGTGATAGCCGCCAGTCCGCTTGTTCCCACGTATCTTCCAACGAAAATACGGTCAACGATGTTGTATATAGCTCCGGCTACCATCCCGACCATTGCAGGCATCGCAAAATGGATCAGGAGCTTTGGTATCTTCTCCTCATCGATCAGCATTTGCCTTTTTTCCAGATCAGCCGGTTGGGTAATTGAGCATCGATCCTTTCGCGCATCAAAGAGGGACCGGGACATTATACAACAAGGGCATACGTGCGGGCATCGGTCAATGATGCCCTGCAGTAAAACAAGATAAGGAGATCCTCTGCCTCCCCTTTTCAGCATTTATTCATATTTTTGAAGTTTGGTAATATAATTTAAACAGCTAAAGGACTGGCGCTATTGCATTAATTATCAATATAAGTTCTCTTTTGTTTTCACCGTGACATATGACGTAATAACATTTAAAAACACAATAATTATTTAAATTAAAACCATGTTAAATTAGATACTGGTTCAATCGAAGGATGACAATAAATAGTTTCTTTACTTTTTTGTTGACACCTTTACTAAAAATTTAAGAAAAGATCTGGTGCTGCTCTGTGAAGAATATTTACCGCTTTTTCGCTGCAATACTTATGCTTCTGGCAGTTTCTCAAGCATCTGCGGAGACGATGTCCATTGCCGGATATACTCAGACTCTCTTCAACTCCGACAGCGAAATGGAATCAAATGACGCAAACGACGTGATCCAGACCCGTGACGGGTATATATGGGCCGCAAGTTACCGCGGCCTTCTCAGATATGACGGAAAGACATTCACGAGGTACAGCAAGGATTCATCAAAAGAATTCGCAGCGTCAAGTGCAACATGCCTACATGAAGATAAGGCAGGAAGGCTATGGATAGGGACAAACCTGGAGGGGCTTTACTGTCTGGAGGAAGGAAAGTTCAGACGGATCCCGAATCTGGCTGACAGCGCCTTTGACCTTATCAGAGCCGTGACCTCAGACAGCAGGGGCAATATCTTTGTTGGATCAAGCGGCGGGATCGGGGTGCTGACTGAGGAAGGCATCAGACGCGTAGAGCTTGGGGACTTCGATTCAGAGTTTATTTTCGGACTTGTATGCGACAGGGAGGACAATATCTGGGGAGTCTCGCGAAGCGGAAGGGCCATCGTTTTCAAAGATGGCCGGATCAGGCAGGCGTTCGATGAAAAGGATATTCCCGGACATGGCTCCATAAGCCTCCTGGTGCGTTCAGACGGGACAGTTATTGCAGGATTGACTGACGGCGGCATCGCTAGGGCAGAAATGAAAAACGGGAGCTATGTTTTCGGTGAACTTTTCCCTTCCGCCGGGATCATCGGCATAAACGGCCTTTACGAGGACAGGAAAAATCGTCTTTGGGCCTGCGGCGACAATGGTTTTGGATACTATAACGAGAAGTATGATTTCGTCTCAGTTAAGGGAGGCCTCATAAACAATTCCCTGGAAAAAATATATCAGGATTATGAGGGTAACTTCTGGCTGGCATCTTCAAGAGAGGGACTTCTCCACATAGTCAGGAATAAATTTATGAACATAAATTTTGCAGCATCACTTCCCAGGGGTGTTGTAAACTCTGTACAGCCATTCGGCGGACTGATATACATAGCGACTGACGAGGGGCTTAATGCTGTTGACAGCGGTTATCAAAGAGTAGAGGACCGGTTAACGGAAAGATTTAAAGGTGTGAGGATCAGAAACCTGATGAAAGACTCAGGGGGCAGGCTTTGGGTAAGCACATACAATGCAGGCGGTCTGGTAAGCGTGGATCCTGCAGGAAAAATGAAAGTCTATTCTAAAAAAGATGGGCTGCCAAATGAAAACATCCGGATGTCACTTGAACTGAGCAACGGAGACATTGCGGTCGCCACTAATGACGGAGCAGGGATCATCAGGAACGGAAAAATTATAAAGACATACACTCAGCAAGACGGCTTATTCAACTCAACTATCCTCAATATGTGCGAAGACGACAAGGGAAGGTTATATCTTGGAAGCGACGGAGGAGGTATATTCTGCGCGGAAGAGGGCGTTTTGAAAAATTACGGCAAAAAAGAGGGACTTAGGTCCGGAGTAATACTCAGAATGCTGCATGACGGGGAAAACGGCGGTATCTGGATAAGCACATCCACCTCTCTTGATTTTTTCAAAAACTCTGAGTTCCATCCCATACCGGTTCAGCCTGACCTTGTAGGCGCAGGTTTATATGACATAAAGAAAACTCCCGATGGCAGACTGATGCTCCTTACCGACACCGGGGTCCATATTGCAGATGCCCGGGATCTACTTTCGGGCAAAACGCCTTCATTCACATCTTACTCGAAGAAAGACGGACTTCGTTCATCGGTAACGGCAAATTCCTGGAGTTACACGGACCATGATGGGAAGCTCTATCTCTGCTGTGCAAACGGCGCCTATGAAATTGATCTGATAAACGTTCTCATAAATAATGAAAGTCCCAAAATAGCAATAAGAAAAGCAGAAGTGGACGGGATGGTCTATGAAAACCCTAAGAAACTCACCCTGTCCAGTGATGTCAAAAGGCTGACGCTTCATCTCGCAGTGTTGAGTTACGTAAATCCGGAGTACAACAGGGCCGAATTTTCACTGAAAGGTTTCGATAATGAAAAAACAGTCAGTATGATCAAAGATCTGACTCCAATAACCTATACAAATCTTTCCGGTGGAGAATACACCTTCGAATTCAACGCGGCCAACAGTGACGGTATCCCGGCAGCAACGCCTGTGAACCTTGTGATAACTAAGGAAAAACTTCTGCTTGAACAGCCGCTGTTCATACTTGCATTGATCACTTTAGCTGCGGCTGTAATAATACTCATGACCCGGGCATACTATCGGCGCAGGAATGCAGAACTTGAAAAACGTCAGGCGGAGCTGCGCGCCATAACCGTACAGTCGATCACGGCCATAGCCAATACTATAGATGCGAAGGACCCTTATACGAAGGGACATTCTGCACGTGTTGCCGAATATGCCGTCAGTATCGCCAAGAAGATCGGTCTTGATGCGGACAAGATCGACAATCTCTACTATACGGCCCTACTCCATGACATAGGTAAAATTGGTATCTCTGACAAGATACTGAAAAAAGAGGGCAAACTTACTGATGAGGAATATGAGCTAATGAAACAGCACCCCGCGATCGGTGGGGACATTCTGGAGAGCATTTCCATAATCAATGACATAAAAGAGGGTGCGGCCTTTCACCACGAAAAATATGACGGCACAGGCTACAATACCGGCCTTAAGGGTGAACATATCCCCGTTACTGCCAGGATCATCTGTGTGGCAGACTCTTTTGATGCAATGGCAACAACAAGACCTTACAGAGAACAAAGATCCTTGGAATATATAATTTCGGAGCTGAAGACGAACGAGGGGACACAATTTGATCCATTGATCGCAGAAATTATGATCGGCCTTATTGACAGTGGAGAGATCAAGGTAAGGCAGGATGGAGAGGATCAGCAATAAAACATAGATACTTGAGATCATTTTTTGAATTTGCTTAGGGATCGCCCTTCACTGCTGTTTTCGTGAAAACCCCCGCTTTTGCCGGGTGATGTTAGCTGCCAGGCCCTGATCATCGGATCCGCAGGTAAAAGGCTTCCGAGCCCCCTTCGATCTCAATGCCCTTTTCATCATAAGCATCAACGTAAACGGTCATGATCCTATCGTTGAGGAGCTTGGGCAGATCGAAAAAATGGCGGAATTCATATATTGAATCAAGAGACCATTCTCCATCAGAGCTCCTGTAATTCCTTTCAAGGAATACCTCTTTTGACTCCTCGTGAATAACACCGTCGATCATGTCTGTGAACCTGTACCGTATGTGGCTTATTCGGTTTCCAACCTCAAAAGTACCGTCATCGTTCGGTATGACCTCAGAGAGCATCGGCTGGATGGGAGATACCGCCCCGCAGATCGCAAGCGGCGTATCCGGGTCTACTGATACGGAATCATGAACGTTCCAGTCAACTGTTCCGATCGTATCTTCCGGGTAATAGCGGTCCTTTATATCACCTGTTTCGGCACGTAAAAGCTCAAGCCTGTCGCCGTTTTCGAACGCGACGATCTTCCCTTTCTTTATGTCTGATCCGTACCATGTTCCGAACCGCAGGGAGGGTTCTCCTATGTCGTAGTGATAGTAGATGACATCCTCGGAATCAAGCCAACCCTCGAAAGCCATACGTCCGATCTCGACCTCCTGGGTCGCGCACCTTTTGTCCTTTATGTTGTAAATTACCGCATGCACTCTCCCCCCGACGTACTCAAGGGCATCGTTTGCCCTCCATCTGCGCGGGATCTCGTATACTGAGCCGTCTGCGCATCGCCAGTATCCGGGAAAAAGATCCCTGTATATGCGAAACCCGTTTTCTTCAGCGAAAGAGACGACAGCCTTCATGTGTTCATCAGGCGAAAACCTTGCGAGGACCTTCTCCTGAACCGTTCCGAACATAACATCTGCCTCCGCTCGGGCGAGGACTTGCCCTCCGGCCTGAGCAGTAACTATTATCCTGTAGAGCTTCCATCCAAGTTCCTCGGGGTATGTGTATGCGGTATCAAAATCTTTGGTCACGCCGCCCTGGATCAGTACTGCAAAACTGTCTTCCGTCACTACGGCTTTCAGTGAGGGGTCAAAAAAACTCTCCGGGTCCCCGTGTCTGTATACGAGGTCAGGGGGAGGGGATCGGTAGAGTTCCTCACGGCTTATATCCACCCATGGGGCTTTTCCTTCGTATCTGTAATAAATGTCTCTTTCAGGTGTCAGGCCTGTAAGAGGGTCAACGCGGCTGCTGACGTTCCGGAGGGGAGAAATATATCCGTCTCTGGCAAGGCCTGTCTCTGCAACATCAACCCTTATATCGAAAGGCATATCCTCAGGTCTTAGACCTTCACGTTCTATTCTGCCGATAACGTAAAAGTCCCTTCCTGATTCAAGCACCTGCTCATCTGCAGAAGGAGCAAGGATCGAGATGACCACAGCCTCTGCGTTCATAACAGAAGCGTATACAAGGAGGCATGCTGATACAGTGATTATATTAAAAAATTTTTTCATCCAGTCGCCCCCTCCTCTCTGATCAAATGCCCGGTCAGATCTCATTCACGTAAAGATAATATGTTCCTTGCAATCATACATCAAAGAGAAAACCCTGTTCAATATAATAATATAACGGGGGGATGAGAATGAAAAAAGGCGGCCTTCCTCAAGGAAGAAGACCGCCTGCATAAAACTTCTGAGATGTCCTCAGTTATTTTTTAACTTCGGTTTCAGGTGCTGCCTTTAAGATAGCCAGAACAGTGCTTGCCAGCTTTCCCTTTGAAAGGGGTTTTTCGCCGGCCAGGCCATCTATGACACTGCTGTACAGCTTCAGATCTTTTTTGAAAAGCTCCTGAAGCCACTCAGAAAATTCGTTTATACTAACAGGTCCCTCAAGATCTCTATTTGGGAATTTCTTTATCCCAAGAGCCCTTCTGAAAACGTCCCTGACTTCTACCCAATGCATTTCGTCATATACACCAAATATTTTTTCAGAGAGAGGGTCCATGTACCCATATAGCATTGATGCTTCGACTCCTGCCCATGAGGCGGCGTAAGCTGGAACATCTTCAAATTCGAAGAGTGAAAGCCTGCTTTTTGACCTCCAGAGCTCTGTCTGGACATCTATGGGGCGCAGTTTCCTTGGCTGAAGTTTCTTTATGACAGAGACAGCCGCGATAGCTCCTGCAGCCTGACCTGTGAGCATCGTTACGGGCTGCAGTCTTGTAGATCCGTTGACCACTCTTGAGACAGAGATATTTTTTTCTGCTGCGAGCAGCCCATCAAGTTTTTCAGGTACGAATACCCCAAAGGGTATCTGAAAGAGCCCACCGTCCCCGTTCCAGTCATTCGGTATCTTTTCAATTGTCTCGCCCAGGTCTGCCTCAAGGTAGATAGTATCATTCTTACCATGTATATCTATGGGGTATTCGCCTAGGGCAAGGCTGTCAGGCTTTGATGTCAGAGTCCTCCCGAGACTCTCATCCCTAAGGATATCCTGCACTGTCATTGTATAGAGACCCACAAGTCTCCTGCTTTCCCGTACATAGGGGAAAGGCGGAAAGTGAGCAAGGATCAAGTGGTATTCTTCCGGTATATCGGTCCAGTCCACGCTGAACCACTGACCATAGCCCTGTCTGTCATCCACAGACCAATCAGACATCCCGAGCTCGGTCTGCAGGTAATATAGAAAAGCAAGAGTTTTGATCATGGCTTCCTTTGTTGTCAGGGCGCGAAAATTCGGGCTTTCAAGAAATTCAGCGGAAAGGCCGGGAGAGTCGCCATTTGATCCCGGATAATCGTTTGCCCAGTTTATGACAGTCTTTGTTATTCTGGACCATGTTTCAGGCCTTCCGCCGTCTATGACCGCATTGTTGGAAGGATCTGGTATGGCGCGGTAAGCATTGTGCACCACAGGATTAAAAGGAGATTCTCCAGGCCACGTATTGCCCTTTTTTCTTATCGTCATTCTGAATTTGAAAAGATAATCCGTATACCTGGGGGGCGGGCTATAGAGTTTTAGTTCAGGAGGAAGTCCTTCTTTGTATTGTTTTATGACTGCAGGATAGGTTATATCCTGGATTATGGCGTTTTTGTCCTTTGCAGGAGCGATCGTATTGCCGGAACGATATCGCGCTCCGGAGAGAGCAATGAAGTCTCCGTATTCAGTTGCGTCAATAAATACTTTTGCAGAAAACGCTACATCTTTTCCATTTACCTTAAAAACGGCAGATCTGACTCTGTTTTCATCGATGTTGACAGAGAGCGGACTTGCTTTAAGAATTATTTCGACAAGCCCCGCCTTGCTCAGCATATCTTTTAATATCATCTGGCCGACCCATGGTTCGAAGGCGATGGTGTCGCTTCCCCAGTAGCAAATGTTAACGCTTGTGTTCCTCGCCGAATAGTATTCCCTGACCTTGGTTATGAACTCAAGATATATACCTGTACGGGTCTTTGTCTTGTCGTCCATCGTCGAGACGGCAGCCCCTGTCATCTGCCCGCCTATCCAGTCGGATTCCTCGATAAGGGCAACGGACATTCCCATCCTTGCCGCCTGTATGGCTGCCGAGCATCCGCCGGAGCCGGCGCCTATTACCGCAACATCATATAGCCTCTCCTCGAGTGCGTATGCGCTGCCGGTGGATATCGAAATAAGGATAAATATTAAAGAAGCGATCAAAGAAATATTTTTTTGCAAAACCATGACCCCCGCAAAAAACCGGAATTTTATCGTAGTATTGTATATTATTTTTATAAGTTTTTATATTAAAAACGTATCAGAAGCTGGGTTTTCTTCGGTGAATTGATGTTTCTCTCAAAAGAGTTACGCAATTCGTTCTCCTAAAAAAAGAAAGGACCGGCATGCCTTCGAAAAGACACGCCAGTCCTGAAATTTCTCAGGTCTGCTTATTTGGGAATGGTTCCCTCTACGCCCTCGACAAACCAGCTCATGCTGAGCATCTCCCCGTCGTTGAGGCTTTTGCCCTGCTGGACTGCCACCTTACCGTCCTGTCCCTTGATGGGTCCGTAGAAGACGTCCCATTTTCCGTCAAGGATCTTTTTCTTTTCGGCAGCTACAAGTTTCTTTGTATCTTCAGAAACAGCCTTTCCGTAAGCAGAGAGGTCGACCATGCCGTCCTTCATGCTCCACCAGATCTGCTCAGATTTCCAGGTGCCCTTCTCAATGTTCTTGACTGCGTAGTCATAGTACTTGCCCCAGTTCCATATAGGAGTTACGAGGTGGCGTGTAGGAGCATACTTGTCCATCGGGTTGTTGTACCCGATGACCCACATGCCGAGCTCTTCTGCGGCCTGGGGGGCTCCGCCTGTATCAGCGTGCATTGCTATTGTGTCACATTTAGCATCGTAGAGTGCCTTTGTAGCTTCTTTTTCCTTTGCAGGGTCATGCCATGAGAATATCCAAACGACCTTTACCTTTGCTTTTGGATTGGCTTTGCGGACTCCGAGGGTAAAGGCATTGATCCCGCGGATGACTTCGGGGATCGGATAGGCTGCTACATAACCGATAAGGTTGGATTTCGTTGCTTTGCCCGCGACGAGTCCGGAAAGGTAACGGGGCTGGTACATGCGGCCGAAGTAGGTGCTTACGTTCGGAGCAACTTTGTAGCCTGAGCAGTGCATGAAATATACGTCGGGATATTTCTTGGCTACGTTGATGACGTGATCCATGTAACCGAACGAGTTTGCGAAAATAACCTTAGATCCGTTGCGTACAGCCGTCTCCATTACTCTCTCTGCATCGGGGCCTTCAGGGACAGATTCAACTATCGAGCCCTTGATGCCCGGGTTGAGCTTCTCCATCATTTTGCGGCCCTGGTCGTGCATGAAGTTGTAGCCGCCGTCACCTACAGGACCGACATATACGAATGTCGGTTTCTGGTCGCTCATCTTGATCGGGCCCAAAGCTGCGAACGCTGCTGCAGCAAAGCAAAGAACAAGTAAAAATGCAATAATTCCGCGTTTTTTCATTTTAAAAGATCCTCCCCTTGATTTGATCTCCGACTGCGGAGACCTGATTGATGATCGCTTGTTTGCTGACCTCTTAACTGCAGTGTAAGAATATCATAACAATAAATTTTTTGCCATGTAATTCCTTTACATAAATCATCTATTTTACAGATATGTTTGAATTGATATATTTCACAAATTGGGCGGAGATTGTTGTCGGATGTAAGTGATATTTTGTTTTTGCAGTCTTATGGAATATAATTTTATTGGACTGCCAATAAAAATTGTTTCAGGGAAGATTTAAGGGAAGTTCAAAAATTAATATAGCAATAACATTTGTCTGCTGAGAGGAAAGTGATATCCAAATGATTTCTGGAAAAATGCTTGAACTGGGAAAAAAACGATCGGAGATCCGCGAAATATTCGAATATGGCAAAAAAAGGGGAAGCGAAATAGGCGCTGATAAAGTTTTCGACTTCAGCATCGGGAACCCGAACGTTCCTGCCCCCGAATTCATAAGGGATAACATTATCGACCTTCTCAAAAATGAGGATCCCACTAAGATCCACGGCTACACGTCGGCACAGGGTGATTTTAGCGTAAGGAAAGCGCTGGCTGATCACATAAACAGCAAATACGGGACCGACATCACAGCAGATCTTTTCTATCTGACCGCCGGAGCGGCAGCTTCCCTTTCTATGTGCTGCAGGGCATTGGCTCTTCCCGGAGATGAATTTCTGACGTTTGCACCCTATTTCCCCGAGTACAAAGTCTATGTTGAATCGGCAGGGGCTGCATTGTCAGTCATTCCGGCCAATACAGAAAATTTCCAGGTGGATCTTGAAAAATTCGAAAAGGCTGTAAACAAAAATACCAAAGCAGTGATAATCAATTCGCCAAACAACCCGTCAGGCGTCGTTTATTCGCTCGACATGATCAAAAAGATATGCTCGATAATGGAAAAAAAATCAGAAGAATTCGGTCATGTGATCTACCTTATATCAGATGAGCCATACAGGGAACTGGTATACGGAGATGTCGAGGTCCCCTTCCTTCTCAACTATTACGACAACACCTTCGTCTGCTATTCCTACAGCAAATCACTCTCTCTCCCGGGGGAGAGGATCGGTTACGTGCTCGTCTCCAACAGGATGCAGGATGCGGACGATGTGTATGCCGCGGTCTGCGGGGCGGGCAGAGCTCTTGGTTATGTATGTGCCCCGAGCCTTTTCCAGCATCTGATTGCAAGGTGTCTTGGCCGTACTGCGGATATTTCGATATATAAAAGAAACAGGGATATCCTGTACAGCGGTCTTGTAAGTATGGGTTATGAATGTGCAAAGCCTGACGGAGCCTTCTATCTCTTTGTCAAGGCACTCGAACCGGATGCCGTGGCATTCTGCGAGAAGGCAAAGAAATATGAGCTTCTGCTTGTCCCCGGCGATGGTTTCGGTTGTCCGGGATATGCCCGCATCTCATACTGCGTGAGGACCGACCAGATAGAAGACTCTCTGCCCGCATTCGAAAAGCTTGCAGCTGAGTACAAAAAATAGCAGCGCTTTGCAACAAAAGAAAAAGAGGGGGTCCCGACTAAGGTCGGGACCCCCTCCTGTCAATTTTTAGCTAGACAGAGGTCGTTTCCTTAGCAGCCGAAGCGGCCTTTTCCTCATTGGACCTTCTGTCGGTAATATTTTTAGTCGGGCATTTTGTTGCGCAGATGCCGCAGTTGATGCATTTTGCAGGATCGATCACAGCGAGGGCGCCCTTCATCTCTATTGCCTCTACGGGGCAGCTTTTCACACAAAGGGTGCATCCAATGCATCCGACTGAACAGACCCTTTTGACGTCAGGTCCTTTAAGGGGCGAGTTGCAGGACACATTGACCTTTGATTTCCTTGGCACCAGCACCAATACGTCTCTAGGACAGTTTTCGACACAGGCTCCGCATCCAACGCACTTTTCAGCATCCACGACAGCAAGGCCGTTCTTAATGGTCATGGCGTGGAAAGCGCAGACACTTACACATGTGCCGAGGCCCATGCATCCGTATGCGCATGAAGTGGGTCCCTTTCCGGGGACAACAGCTGCAGCCCTGCAGTCATATTCGCCGAAGTAGACGCAGTTCTTCACTGTTTTGTCGTTTGATCCCTTGCATTTAAGAAATGCTATCTTCGGGTCATCCTTTTCAGCCTGGACTCCGAGTATTGCAGCAATGCTGTCTGCAAGGGCGGATCCTCCCGCAGCGCAGCCGGTTATCTTTCCTGTCCCGTTTGCAAGAGCTTCGGCAAAGCCGTCGCATCCGGGATAACCGCAGCCCCCGCAGTTTGCACCGGGAAGGATCGCGCGGATATTTGCCTGTCGGGGGTCCGTTTCAACATGGAATTTTTTTGAGGCAAACGCCAGAAGGGCGCCGAAGATCAGCCCAAGGCCTCCCATTATTATTGCCGGGTATATCATTCCAGTCATATCATTTCCCCCTATTTGATAAGCCCGCTGAAGCCCATGAAAGCAATGGACATGAGTCCCGCGGTTACAAGCGCGATAGGAAGCCCTCTGAGGCATCTCGGCATGTTCTGGCTTATCTCTATTCTTTCCCTTATTCCCGCCATAAGGACTATCGCGAGAAGGAACCCGGCAGATGCCCCTGCCGCATGAACGATCGATTCAATAAAGGTATATTTTTCGTTCATGTTGATGACCGCTACGCCGAGAACTGCACAGTTTGTCGTGATCAGCGGAAGGAATATTCCCAGAGACTTATATAGGGCGGGCTGAACTTTTTTGAGAACGATCTCAACAAACTGAACAAGAGCTGCGATTATCAGGATGAACGACAGTGTGTAAAGATACTGCAGTCCAAGCGGTACAAGGATAAATGTATAGGCGAGCCATGTCATCGTTGCAGCCATGACAGTGACAAAAATTACAGCGATGCCCATGCCTTTGGCTGTTTCAAGCTTGCTTGAGACTCCAAGGAAGGGACAGCAGCCTAAGAACCTGGCCAGAAGTATGTTGTTTACAAAAATTGCTCCGAAGAAGAGCGCAAGCAGAGACATTATGCGTCACCCTCCTTTTCTTCTTTCGCACAGGGCAGACTTGACCCGCCGCCCCCGCAGTACTTCTTTAGCCCGCAGCCTTCGCAGGCATCCAGTTTTTCCCAGCCGTCAAAATCAGGCTTGAAGCCGGTGGATTCTTCCTCTTTCCTGAGCTGCATGTTCCTGAAAAGCGCTATCAGGATCCCCAGCGTAATGAATCCGCCTGGAGCGAGTATTACAAGCAGGGCAGGCTGGTAAAAGGAGGGTACGATCGAGAAATTGAAGACCGTGCCGTTTCCCAGAAGTTCCCGTATTCCTCCGATGAATGTGAGGGCTAATGTAAATCCAAGCCCCATGCCGATCCCGTCAAAGAGAGAGTCTATCACGCCGTTTTTGAATGCGAAGGCCTCCGCCCTGGCAAGTATTATGCAGTTTACGACGATCAGGGGAATGAAGATGCCCAGCGATTTGTCCAGAGCCGGAGCGTATGCTGATATCAGGAGCTGGGTTATGGTCACGAATCCGGCTATGACAACGATGAAAGCCGGGATACGGATCTCGTCTGGTATAAATTTCCGTATCATGGATATCATGACATTGGAGCCCATAAGCACTGCCATAGCAGCAAGTCCCATCCCGAAACCGTTTGAAGCGCTCGTGGTGACCGCCAGGGTCGGACATAGACCGAGCACAAGTACAAAGGTCGGGTTCTCTGTCAGTATTCCGTTTTTAAGCAATCTGAGAGGACTCATCATCACTTATTCCCCTCCCCTTTAAGGTTTTTTGCCCAGTATTCAAGAGCTGTATTTACACCATCTGCCACCGCGCTTGATGTTATTGTGGCTCCGGATATTGCCTGGACCTCGTTTTCCGCAGTTGGTGCGGTCTTTGTTATTACGACCCTGTCTACGTTCTTTTGTTCAAACTGATCGGAGAAGGCAGGGTCGGCAGCTTTTGCGCCCAGTCCGGGTGTCTCCGTATGGCTGAGGATTTTTATGTCGATCAGTTTGCCTTCGTCGTCGATCCCGACCACCATCTCTATCAGGCCGCCGTATCCTTTTGGAGTAACTGTCAAGTTGTATCCCACAGTCTCTCCATTGACGGAGCCTTTGTTTACTTCCTTGATGATGCCGTGATCCTGCGGGCAATCCACTTCCTCAAAATCAGAAGCTTCCGGAAGTGTTTCTGCTAATGCCGCCATTTTTTCCTTTTCCTTTGCAGAGCTGATAGGTTCGAGTGTCATTGTGTAAATTCCGCCAAGAATAAGTCCTGTCACCGCGGTTATGACGAAGAGCACAGCGGCGAGCTTCAATATCTTAGCCATGCTTCTTCACCTCACCAAATATGCGGGGTCGTGCAAATTTGTCTATAAGCGGAACAGTCAGGTTCATTATAAGTATTGAGTAAGAAACACCTTCAGGGTAACCTCCGAAGATCCTTATGAGCGAGGTAAGAAGTCCGCACCCCAGGGCGAAGATCACCTGTCCTTTTTTCGTCATCGGGGAAGTCGTGTAGTCCGTAGCCATGAAGATGGCGCCCAGGAAAAGACCCCCTGTAATTACTTCATACATCGGTCCTGCCGGTCTTCCGAGAGCTGCGGTCAGAGCAGCCACTGTACCGATATAGACCACCGGTATATGCCAGCTGATGATGCCTTTATAAAGCAGTATGGCGAAACCTATCAGAAGGGCTGCGGCAGAAGTTTCTCCGATGCAGCCTCCTATGTTGCCGATAAATACATCGTATATCCCCGGCAGGTCAGCTATAGAGCCTTCTTTTATCATTGCAAGAGGTGTGGCGCCGGAAACACCGTCAAGGGTCCACGATGTCATTGATACAGGCCAGCTTGATACCATGAAGGCCCTTCCTGCGAGGGCAGGGTTGACGATATTGCAGCCGATGCCTCCGAAGAACTGTTTTACGACGACTATTGCGAAGACGCTTCCAACTGCCGCCATCCAGAAAGGGATAGAGGGCGGGAGGTTATACGCCAGAAGAAGTCCTGTGACAGCGGCGGAAAGATCTCCTACCGTGACGGTCTGTTTTGCCAGTTTCTGCCAGACATACTCGGATATTTTGCAGCTTGCGACACAGACAGCCATGACGGCAGCTGCCCTGAAGCCGAAGAAATATATGCCGGCCAGACCCGCAGGAGCAAGGGCGGCAATTACCCACGCCATTATCACCCTGGTGTCCTGTGGCGCATGTATGTGAGGTGAACTTGATACTGCAAGCAGTCGTTCCATTACTTGACCGCCGCCTTTCTGCGCATTGCCATGATAGTTGATTTGCCGTCCCTGAACGACTGGGTGAGATGCCTGTTTGCCGGGCAGCTATAGGAACATGCCCCGCATTCGATGCAGTTCATCCCGCCGGTCTCCTCGAATGCCTTGTAGTCTCTCATCAGGACAAGGGGATTCAGGACGCTGGGCATAAGGCCCATGGGGCATCCCTCAAAGCATCGTCCGCATCTTATGCAGGCTGATTCAGGGGCAAGATGAGAGTTTGAGGCTGTCAGGGCAAGGATCCCCGAAGTGCTTTTTACTACAGGGATATCTATTGAGCGGAGGGAGACACCCATCATGGGGCCGCCTGAAATGACCTTGACAGGCTGTTCCCTGAAGCCTCCGCAGAGGTCGATAAGTTCTCTCATAGAAGTGCCAAGAGGGACATGGATATTTTTAGGTTCTGCCACGGCTTCGCCTGTCACGGTGATTATCCTTGTCAGGGCAGGATCTCCGGCAACGATTGCCTCCCTTATCTGATGCACTGTGCGTACGTTAAGGATTATGCATCCTACGTCAGCAGGAAGGGCGGTCATGATGTACTCCTGTTTTGTCACGGCTTCGATGAGCATTTTTTCTGCTCCCTGGGGATACTTTACCGCCAAAGCTGCAACGGAGATATTTCCGGGTCCCTGTTTAGCGATTTCGGACTCCATTGTCTTTATCGCTTCCGGCTTGTTGTTCTCTATACCTATGATCCCCTCTGCCTCGGGGAAGAGCCTCAATAGAAGCTTAAGGCCTTCAACCATCTTTTCCGGTTCTTCCAGCATGAGTCGGTTGTCACAGTTTATGTATGGTTCGCATTCGACGCCGTTTATTATCAGCCATTTAATATTCTTGTCCGGCGGAGGGGATAGTTTTACCGCTGTTGGAAAAGTAGCACCTCCGAAACCGACTATGCCGGCTTCTCTTATCCTTTTAAGATACTCCTTCGGGTCTGCGTCGGCGTAATTTTCGAGAGGTGTCCAGAATGGGTCTTTCTCATAGCAGTTGTCGTTTTCGACTATGACACAGTTTTCATAGATACCGGCTGATGTGAGTCGCAGCGCGATATCCTTGACCGTTCCAGAAACGCTTGAGAGGACGGGGGCAGAAACGAACCCTTCGCTGTCGCCCAGTTTCTGTCCCATAAGTACCCGGTCTCCCTTTTTCACCACCGGTTGACACGGTGCCCCCAGACTCTGTGCCATTGGAAAAACAAGATCTCCTTTGGGCAGATACTTCTCGATCTTTTTGTTGACAGTCGCATCTTTCTTCTGAGGCGGGTGTATGCCTCCCCAGAATGACGGAAGTTTCATATTGCTTTCCTCCTCTTGTCCTGTAAAGCGAAAACTTGGATTCAAAGCATAAAAAGCGCCGATGATCAGCGCAGGTTAGATTCTATCATTTAAATGAAAAAATAAAAGGTGTAGCTTAAAAAAGACCGGTTCATAAAAATACAGGTAACAAAGCCGAATATTCTCTTTATTGCAGCATAACAGCAAAAAGATTTTTTGATTTTCTTTTATTTAAAGGTATGCACCTGTCATTTCTCTATTCCCTGTGGCTTCACCCCTGCCATCATAAGCCCGAGGGTCTCCGCGTCGGTACTGCGGGGATCGTCGATGACCCCTACTATTGAGCCGCTGTAGATCACAGCCAGCCTGTCTGAGATAGACATAAGTTCCTGCAGGTCTTTGGATATGAGCAGTATGGCCACTCCGTTGTCCCTGGCCTCCATGAGCCGCTGATGGACAAATTCAGCTGCACCTACATCAAGCCCCCATGTCGGCTGCATTGCGATGATCACCTTTGTGCCGTCGGAAATTTCCCTTGACAGCATCAGTTTCTGCAGGTTGCCTCCTGACAGGATCCTTACAGGTGCATGCATCGAAGGAGCAAGCACGTCATATTTTTTTACTCTCTCTGTGGCAAATTTTGCAATGTATTTCCAGTCCATAAAGTATTTCTTTATCTCGACCGGAGGTTCCCAGTAATTTTTAAGAGGCATGTTCTCTTCGAGGTTCATGTTGGGGATCAGGCCTACTCCCTTCCTGTCCGCAGGGATGTAACTCACGCCGGAATTTATGAAGTCCCTTGTGCAGGATCCTGTAATATCCTTGCCGCCTATCACGATAACTCCGTTCTCCGGCTCACGAAGTCCTGCAAGTACTTCACATAGTTCTTCCTGACCGTTGCCGTCAACTCCGGCTATCCCCAGTATTTCTCCGGAACGCAGAGAAAGTGTCAGATCTGTCAGGGCCTGTATATTTCGGTCATTTTTTACGCAGATCCCCCTGCATTCAAGAAAGGTCTCTCCCGGTTCGGGCCTGTCTTCTGAAATGACTATCCCTTCAAGCTGATGTCCGACCATCATTTCAGCGATCTCCTCTTTGGAGATCCCTTTTGCAGGAACGGTCCCGACCTTTACCCCTTTTCTGAGGATCGTTAGCCTGTCGGAGACCTCCATTATCTCTTCTATCTTATGTGAGATAAGGACAATGCCATGTCCGTTGCTGACCATGTTTTTAACTGTACGGAAAAGCTCCCTCGTCTCCTGAGGGGTCAGGACTGAGGTTGGTTCGTCGAGGATGAGGACTTTCGTTCCCCTGTATAGCATCTTAAGAATTTCTACCCTCTGCTGTTCGCCTATGGAGAGCTGCCATATCTTTGCTTCCGGATCGACTTTGAGTCCGTACTTCTCTGAGAGGCCGCGGATTTTTTCGATGATCTTGTTTTTATTCAGGTTGAGAGGCTCATCTCTGAGTCCAAGGACCATGTTTTCCCAGACAGTGAATACGGGAACAAGCATAAAGTGCTGGTGGACCATGCCTATCCCATTTTCTATAGCCAGGCGGGGGTTGGAAAGTATGACCGGCTTTCCGTCAATTTCTATGGTCCCTGCGTCAGGCAGGTATATTCCTGCGAGGCAGTTCATAAGAGTAGTTTTGCCTGCGCCGTTTTCGCCCAGGATACTGTGGACTTCACCTCTGAACAGCTCAAAATCTACATCCCTGTTTGCGTATGAGCCATAGAAGATCTTATCGATATTCTTCATTCTTACCAGCGGGAAATTTTTATCGTCCATCTCTCTGCCCCCGATTTATATGTATCACATGCCCTGTTGATTCTAACAATTTGACTCCAAAAATGCAAAATATCAAGACGCGGGATAAAAAACGGTATACAATATCACCTGTCGGTCCGGCTGCCCTGAAAAACATTGCCCGGACTGGAATTTTATGAGAAAAGAGACTGTCGGCTTATGCGCAAAAATATTATGGTCAGTTACTCTCTGGCATTGCTTGTTATTTTTATATGGAGCGTAACGTTTGTCTCAACTAAAATACTGCTTGATCATCTGTCACCTACGGAGATCCTTTTCTATAGATATGTGATAGCATATATCCTTTTCTTTGCGGCAAGCCCTAAGATCATCTGGCCTCTGAGCTTACGCGATGAGGCAAAATTTGCCCTTGCCGGATTTTTGGGCGTTACACTATATTTTCTCTGTGAAAATTTTGCCCTCTCGTTCAGCACCGCATCGAACGTTTCTCTGCTTGTCGCGACCGCTCCGATGCTGACCGGCCTGGTCTCACATTTTATGACTAAAAATGAAAAAATCACGGTCAACTTTATATACGGGTGTGTCTTCGGGTTGGCAGGAGTCTTCCTTATAGTATTCAACGGTCATTTTGTACTTAAGCTTAACCCTGTAGGTGACATACTGGCGATAATGGCTGCGCTCTCTTTTGCATTCTACTCGATAATTATCAGGGACTTGAACAGGGCTGTCTATTCAGCAGTCGTGATAACAAGAAAAACCTTTTTTTATTCTCTTCTGTCTCTTGTTCCGCTGCTTTTTACCCCTCTCTTTAAATGGGATCCCGGAGTTCTTATGGAAAAGCAAGTTTTTGGAAACCTTATCTTTCTAGGGGTATTTGCTTCTGCCCTTTGCTTTCTTCTCTGGAACAAAGTCATATGGGAACTTGGTGCTGTGCGGGCAAACAACCTCATATACCTTACTCCACCGATCGCCATGCTCTCGGCCTCTGTTGTCCTTCACGAGAGGATCACCATCTTTGCCGCAGCGGGCGGATTGCTCATACTCCTTGGGGTCTATCTTTCCCAAAAAAGGGTCCCGGGATCTGAGAAAGGATCCGGGACCTCCGAAGAAACTGAATAACAGAGAAGTTTCAGCCGACCGGGAAGGTCATTCTTTTCCCTTATGAAGGACCTCGACCTCGACGTGAGAAGGGGTCACCGGACCATCTTTTTCTCCCTTCAGTATCTTTATCTCTTTTTTAAGCATGGCCATCTCTTCCTCCACCCTTAAAAGCTTCGCCCAGAGTTCCTCCGGATTCATGCAGGCGGAGCATTCGCTGACCCTTTTGCCGTCGATCTTTATTATTCTTGCCCTCATTCCGGTAACGGTGGCGTTTTTAGGGACATCTTTAAGCACGGCACTGTTGGCTCCGATCCTGGAATTTGCTCCGACAGTAATCGGCCCCAGAATTTTTGCCCCGCTGCCGACGAAAACGTTTGATTCGAGAGTCGGATGCCTCTTTGCGCCTTTTTCGTTGCCTGTTCCGCCCAGAGTCACTCCCTGATAGAGGGTCACGTTGTCACCGACCTCTGCTGTCTCCCCGATGACTACTCCTGCCCCGTGGTCAATAAAGAACCCTCTGCCTATCTTTGCCCCCGGGTGGATCTCGATCCCTGTCCACCATCTAACTATCAGCGAGAGGAAACGGGGAAGTACCGGGATGTGCAGTGTGGAGTGCATGAAGTGGAAGGCGCGGTGGAATGTGATCGCAAGGAACCCCGGTGTACAGAGGACGACCTCAAGCACCCCTCTTACTCCTTTGGGTATCGCAGGGTCGTTGCGCATCGCAGCCTCAAAGTCACTTTTAATATATTCCCAAGCAGACATTAATATCACCCTTTACATTTCGATTTATTTTTTCTAATAAAAAAAGACCTGCCGGAGCAGGTCTTCAATTGCTTGATCAAATTATGTGTGCCTGCTGTTAAGTCTATGACCGCAACAGACATAAAGGCTGCGCGGATTATCCTCCGAAGCCCTCCAAACAACAGCAGTAAGCAAACATATCGTGTGAAGCCGTAATTTTTATCATGTCAAATATTTTAACAGGCATATCCGATAAATGCAATGTTTTTGATATATTTTGATCTTTCTCGTTTATTAGTTACGTGTATACTTAAGACATTATTATGTAATAAGCATTTACGAGGAGGGATAGAATGTCTCTGATCAATATTGGCACTTTCAACGTAAATTCTGTCAAAAGCCGGATCCCGGTACTTGAACACTTTCTCACTTCAGGAGGAGCCCCTGATATCCTCTGTTTCCAGGAGACAAAATGCCGTGATGAGGAATTTCCCCGGGATTTTTTTAAGGGACTTGGCTACCATTGCCTCTATAAAGGAATGAAATCTTATAACGGTGTCGCTGTCATCTCGAAAATAGAACCTGACGAGGTTTCATTCGGACTTAACGACGGAGCCGCTGACCCGGAAAGGGAGGAATCGGAGAATGCCCGCGTTATACTGGCCAGATTTGGAGACCTGAACATCCTGAACACCTACATTCCTCAGGGCAAAGAAATAGACAATCCCGATTACCTGTATAAACTGAAGTTCTTTCAGAGGGTGCGGGACCTGTTTGAAAGGAACTTTACTCCCAAAGATAAACTATTATGGCTTGGTGACCTTAATGTTGCACCCACAGAACTCGATGTCGCCAATCCGAAAAATAAGACGAACCATGTATGCTACCACAGTGATGTAAAAGATGCATTTGCCGGGGTCATGTCATGGGGGTTCGTTGATATTTTCAGAAAACACCTGCCGGGCGATGGAGAGTATTCCTTCTGGGATTACAGGATTAAGGATGCGCTTTCAAGAAATATCGGCTGGAGGATAGACCATATAGTCGGTACTGAAGTTATGGCAGAAGCAAGTAGGAAGGTATGGGTCGAAAGATCTCTCAGGGCAATGGAACGCCCGTCAGACCACACGGCTGTCATCGGTTCTTTTGAAGTATAGGCAGAAAAAAGCCCGCATCCAATTGGATACGGGCTTTTTTCTGCGCTTAAAGTAGTTATTGTTAAAGATCAGAACCCCGTTTTTTCCGAATGGCGTTTCAGCATCGCCATATTGTTGTTGACCTTTTTCAGGTAAGAGACGGAAATGCCCCCGTAATACCTGTTGAGAGCTTTTTGGACTGTGCCGTATGCGCTTATGTAGCGGGAAAGCAATAGAACTCCAGCCTCTACACCGCGCTCAGGATCGAACATGTGATCCTTAGTCGTTGCAATGCCTTTTGCACTGAGCATTCCGTGGTGGATTTTCCACATGACCTGCATTACCCCAAGAGCACCTTTGTTGCTCTTGGCGCTAGGGTTGAATAAGCTTTCTGTCTTAGCAATTCCCACGGACAGGTCTGTAGGAACGTTGTATTTCGCGCTGTAGAAAACCAAAGCAGAAGCCTCTCTCCAGGCTATCTGAGGAGAGATCTTTTTGTTGATGGACCTGATGAAAGTCGCAATATTTGCAACCTTCCGCTGCTTGCTGGCAGGCATTTTGCTCAGTTCTTTCAGGGTAGAATCAGGATGGTTGCCAATCCATTTGTCAATATGCTCCGGATCAAGATCCATCCTTCCCAACGCGTCCACAACTGAAACGTCAAGTCCATTAAGCACTCTGCCAGTAATGGTATCTTCGCCTGAGGCGGCGCGGGGAAGTGCGATTTCTTTCTTTTTTACTGAAGATGTAGTTTTTACTACCAGCTTGCCATCATCGTTTTTTGTTTCATATGTAGTCGTGATGATAGCTCCTTCAGCAGAGGTGTTGCTTAGGGTCTTTTTGGCCGGCACGCTGCAGACTCCCATGTTGGGAGAAAGGACCACTGTTGTTAATACAAACAGTAACGCGGCTGCCTGCGGAATAAAGATCTTCCGCATTTTCCATATCTTTCGCATGATTACCTCCTTGCGTTTAGGGGACTGTAAGGGTGAAAAAATTCTGAATATTCATCCAAACAGGTACTCTTTTGCGCACGAATTATAATAACCGAGAGTCAGTATAAGTCAAGCTATTTTCATATATATCAGTAATATTTAAACTAAAAGAATGTAATACTTATAATATATATTATAATAAAATGTAATTTGAGTAAAAACCTTAAGAAAAAACATTAATTTATTTACTGTTGTCGCATGCGAGGGTTATTATTCCGCTGAAAAGGATCAATACCCCTACAGATCCAATCAGGGAGAGGCGTTCTCCAAGAAAAAGCGCAGAGAGAAGCCAGGCGGTCATAGGTTCGGACAGGGAAAGGGTGTATGCTTTTCCAAGGGTTATCTTCTCTATGCCTTTTGTGAAAAGAGAAAATGGAAGTATCGTTGTAAAGACCGAGAGGATGATAACGCAGATCATGCCCCTGAGCTCAAGGACCCATGAAATATCGCCCGTTATCAGCCAGGGCAGCGCCATGACCGCGCTTAGCATCGATATCAGCGAGACTGTTTCAACAGGATCCCTATTTCCGATCATCCTCAGTCCTGCTCCCTCCATCGCATAAGAGAGAGCGGCTCCGAAGGCAAGAATTGCCCCGGGAATGCTGACGGAGGTGAAATCACTGTTGCCGGCTGCAACGAGCAGAAAACATCCTGTCAGGGCAAGCAGCGTTGAGATGAACCATCTTGGAGAGAGACATTCTTTGAAAAAGAGCCTGCCCAGTATCCCTGCAAGCACAGGGGCAGATCCGATAGCGACCATAGTCCCGATCGCAACTCCGGTGAGCCGTACTGCAGAGAAGAAGGCAAACTGGTATGCTGTTAGGCCTAAGGCCGCAATAAAGATCCCTGTCCGGTTCCATTTTTCCCCGCCGAAGATCCTTTTCCGGCGAAAAAGAGTCCATATAAATAATAAAAACCCGGCCCCAAAGACTCTGGCAGAACCGATCGTAAGTGATGTGGCATTTTCAGGCGCAAGTGCCTGTACAGTCCCTGTCATGCCCCAGCACATTCCTGCCGCTACGACATAAAGCCCGCCCTTAAATTCTTCACTTTTGGATTTCATTTTACTGATGTCTCCCCTGCTTTTCTCACCGCAGAAGTATTCTAGCAGAAAGAAAAGAGTGTGTATCTTTTTTATCTGCGGAGCAGTATTTGAAGGCAGAAAATGGATCCATATCATATAATATGTTTGATATTTAATGATTTTCACAGAAAGCTGAAATATGACTGGAGGTCAAATGATGATTCCCACAAAAAAACTTGTTATGATACCGGGCCCCGTACCTGTCTCGCCAAGCGTGCTCCAGAAACTTGGAAGCGAAGTCAAGGCACACACAGATCCGGATTTTGTTGCCGAATTCCAGTGCCTTCTCGCTGAACTGAGATCGATCATGAACTGTGACGGGATAGCCTTCCTTGTGGCAGGTTCAGGGACCATGGGAATGGAAATGGCGATAGCAAACATTGCCGGAGAAAAAGACAAAGTATTGGTCTGTTCAAATGGACATTTCGGAGACCGTTACATCTCCATCTGCAAAAACAGAGGCCTGGACATCACTTCCATGGAGGCGAAATGGGGAAGATCGGTAACAACGGAGGAAGTTGACAGGGAACTCTTAAAAGGAGGCTATACTGTTGCAGTTGTTACCCACGTTGAAACATCAACGGGCGTCGAGCTTCATCTTGAGGAAATGGCGAAAATGATGAAAGAAAAGCATCCCGAGGTTCTATTTGTTGTTGACGGAGTCGCTGCCGGCGGCGGTGTTGAAGCTGACATGGCCTGGGGCATAGATGTTTACTTTACCTGCACCCAAAAAGCATTTTGCTCTGTTCCCGGAATGGCGATAGTCTGGGCCGGACAGAGGGCATTGAAAAAGCGCGAGGATATGGGATCCATCAGGGAATCATACATAGATTACGCACGCTGGATACCGGTTATGACAGATACCAAAAAATATTGGGGCACTCCTGCGGTCAACAACATCTCAGCACTCAGTGAATCCGTAAGGATAATGCTGGAAGAAGGCCTCTCAGAGAGATATCGCCGTCACAGGGATCATGCCGGCCTTGTAGTTGAAGCCATGGCTGCGATAGGATTCAGGACTCTTGCTGAAAAGGAATACCGCTCTGCGACCCTTTCGATCTTCCTCTATCCCGAAAACATGCCGGTGGACGATGCTTCTTTCCGAGCTGCCTGTGCTGATGAGGGAGCACTCCTGGCAGGATGTCTCGGAGAATATGCAGGAAAAGGGTTCAGGATGGGACATATGGGAAATCTTGACAAGCATATGCTCGTATCGGGAATTGCCGCGATAGAAAGAGCCGCAATTTCATGCGGTCTTGATGTGAAGCCGGGTGCTGCCCTTGCCGTAATGCAGCTTGGACTGGCAGGGAAATAGCCAGGGCGATACTTACTGGTACGTCTGCCTCTGAACTGAGGAAAAGTATTAACACCGATAACTTAAACAAGAAGAGAGGTAACGGGAGCCGCAGCAGGGTTCCCGTTATTTATTTACCAAGGAAGTTTAACAACGATCTTGCGTATCCGTGAGGGAGTTTTGCCTGAACTCACTCCCGGTTGGTGTCCGTCAAAGGGAGAGAGAAGCATCATCATGCCTTTTTCCAGCCTGAACATCTGGCCACTGCCTGAGTAGAAGGTAATATCACATACCGGGTCGTATTCGGATGTTTCCCTGAGAGCCTCCAGCGGAGAATACCCCACCAGCTCTTCGCCCTCCATCACTATCTGCAGATCCCAGAATTTTCTGTGTGATTCAAAGGGGACTTCCTCTGCGTTTCGGGTCTCATACTCACCGAACCGAAGGTCGAGAAGACCGGGATCCATATTCTTAATATTTTCGAACGACCCTGATCTGACAGCCTCAAGAAAGGGGAAGAGTATTTCTGAACCCGGCATTATTTTCGGGGCATACCTGACGAAATTATCTATACTGTCATAAATCATATGGAGCAGCCTCCTGACTCGTATCAGCTATTTTATTGATTCAATTTTTGCCGCCAGTTCCTCCCAGAGCGGATAGTTCTCCTCAAGGCGCTTCTCGGTATCTTTCAGCTCTATCATCAGTTCCTGGACTTTATTCGAATCACCAAGTACTTCCGGATCGCACAAAAGCCCGGATATCTCCTCTTTGCGCGTTTCATCTTTTTCTATCATTTTCTCAATTGGCGAAAGCCTGTCCTCTACAGCTTTCCTCTCACGGTAGATCCTGTTGCGTTCCTCTGCTTCGATCCTTTTTTGTTCTTTTGACCTATCCGCCTGAGACTGATCGGTTTTTTCATTTTCCCTGCTGACACTCTCCGCCGCTGACTGCATTGACCTTTTTTCAATAAACCAGGAGTAGTTGCCCGGATAGTCGTACAGAGTGCCGTCCCGGATCTCTATAACTCTTTCCACGAGGTCATCAAGGAATGCGCGGTCGTGGGAGACGATGATTATCGTTCCGCCGTACTCAAGGAGCGCTCTCTGGAACAGTTCTTTTGTGGCATAGTCAAGGTGGTTGGTAGGCTCGTCAAGGATCAGAAGGTTCGATTCCGAGAGGAGCATCTTGAGCAGCCCGACCCTCGATTTTTCTCCTCCAGACAGGACAGATATGGGCTTGTGTATGTCGTCTCCTGAAAAAAGGAATGCTCCCAGAAGATTGCGCTTTGCACCCTCCAGCATTTTTGAACCTGTATTATTGATCTCCTGCCATATGGTATTGCTGTAATCAAGGTTCTGAGCGCTTTCCTGTGAAAAATACGCTTTTTTTACGTTCAGTCCGTATGCGACTGTCCCGCCTGTTGGTCCTTCCGACAAGTTCAGCAGCCTGAGGAGGGTGGACTTCCCTGCTCCGTTTATGCCCACCAGGGCCAATCTTTCTCCCCTGTGGACAGTCAGATCAAGATCTTCGAAAACAGTCTTCCTGCCGTATTTTTTTGTAAGGTTTTTGCATGACAGGACCTCGTAGCCGCTTCTTGGAGAATCCGGGAACTTGAAGTGGACACTTTTTGAGGGTCCTTCCAGTTCTGTTATTTCCATCTTTTCAAGCTGCCTGATCCTGCTCTGTACCTGGGTGGCCTTGGTCGCCTTATACCTGAACCTCTCAACGAAACGCTGTATGTTTTCGATCTTTTCCTTCTGCTGTTCCCACTCTGCTTCAAGCCTCTCCCGGCGTTCTTCACGTTCCTTAAGGAACTTTTCGTAGCCGCAGGAATAAAGGTTGATCCTGCCCCCGGTAAGCTCCGCGACGGAGGTGACCATCTTATCCAGAAATCTGCGGTCGTGAGAGACAGCGATGATCGTACCCCTGAAATCTTTCAGCCAGTTTTCCAGCCACTCCATGCTCTCTGTGTCAAGGTGGTTGGTCGGTTCGTCGAGCAGGAGGATATCAGGCCGGGAGAGAAGCAGAGCGGCAAGAGCCACGCGCATCTTCCAACCTCCGGAAAACTCTGAGGTCATGCGCCCCGCATCCTCTTCGGGGCGGAATCCCAGCCCCTTGAGGACCTGTTTTGCCTCAACATCAAAGCCGAATCCTCCATTTGCCTCGAACTCTCTCTGCAGGCGTTCATGAACGGCAAGCATCGACCGAAGTTCCTGAGAATTTTCATCAAGGGAGGCCATGATATGCTCTGTTTCGGAGAGCCTTGCAGCGAGATCCTCAAGCCCTGCGCGCTTTTTGAGGTAGTCAAGGAGCGGCATCTCGTCTATCTCAACCAGGTCCTGCGGAAGATAGCCGACCCTATGGTCCCTGGGTATGACCAGGCTGCCCCCGTCATATTCCGTCTCGCCGGCAATGACTCGGAGCAAGGTAGTCTTTCCTGCTCCGTTGTCACCGACAAGCCCTATCCTGCTCTTGGGGGTTATAAACCAGCTTATCCTGTCAAGGACCATATTCTCTTTAAAATTTACCTGGAGATCTTTTATCTCGATCAGTTTTTGTTACCTCCCGAATTATCAGCGAACACCGGATATTATATAGTAAATATTGGTTTCGGCAGAAATTATCAGGATAAATGTTTATCCAGGGCCTTCCTGTGGTGTTCAGCCGATTCGTCTGAAAAGCAGATCAGCCTGACATCTTCTATCGCATCATGCTCCCTGAGGAACGAAATGATGGTCATGACAGCAATATCAGCGGCGAGATCCGGGGGAAAACGATATACGCCGGTGGAGATCGCGGGGAATGCAACTGTTTTTGCTCCGACGCGGAGAGCCTCTTTAAGGCTGTTCCTGTAAGCGTTGGCTAAAATTTTTTCTTCATCTGAGTTCCCGCCCCTCCAGACGGGTCCGACTGTGTGTATGACAAATTTTGCAGGAAGCCTGTATGCAGCGGTGGTCTTGGCCTCTCCCGGCGGGCAGCCTCCAAGTCCCGCGCATTCAGCGAGAAGTTTGGGACCGGCAGCCCTGTGGATCGCGCCGTCCACCCCCCCTCCTCCGAGGAGGGTGCTGTTTGCCGCATTAACTATGGCATCGGTCTCTTCCTTTGTTATGTCGTCCTTTATTACGGTGATCTTTGATCGTATTTCTTTCATTTTGTCCTCCCCTTTCTTTCTTCTATAATATCAGCTATTTCAGCTGTCTTGCAGGTGAAAATAGTTGTAATGAGATTACAAAAAAAGGAAGGCCCTCTTTTGTAAAATTGTAACTGAGAGTTACAAAAACACAAAAGTGGTCCTTCCGGCAGAGTCTGTTTAATCTCGTTCTTGTCTTAGAGCTGATCCTGTCCGAGGAATTCGAACGGCTTTGCAGGCTCGAAGTACGCTGACGCATCGCCGGCAAAAAAACGTCCATTTTGTGTAACAAGCACCTTGACCTGCGTTTCTTTGGAGAAGTTCACCTTCTTCATGTCCACCCAGAATAAGCTGGGCTCCAAGGCCGACTCGAAGTAGAATACACGGTTCTTCTGGTCAGAGACGGTGCGCCACAGGGTGGAAGAGATGTTTGGATGACCAGGTGTGGTGATGCCCAGGGGGACAGATGTATTTCTTATCACGCTGAAAGTGCCTGCCACGGCCATTTGTATGTCCGCCGTCTTAGGAATTGCGTCCAGGTAGAAAGAGGCGCGGACGAAACGGTCGGCTGAGCGGTTGGTCCCCGGCAGCATAGACAGTCCGCCGATCTCTCTCCAATAGGAGTTCAGTGCGAGCTGCTGATCATAGAGGGGAGAGTTTGTCATAACGATATATTCTCTGCCGTGATGTATAAGAAGTTTGCCCCCGACGTATTCTAAGATGGAGCTGTCGCCTGTCGGGTCCGAAAGTGCCATATGGCAGGAAGCCAGTCCTCCGCGTCCTGGCATTGTCCCGGTGATGACGCTGAATTCTTCCCTGGTCAGTACCCTGACCGCCTCTTCAACTGTTGCGAAGCTGTCGAGTACATACTGGGGCCATGCGGCAAGGCTCATGAGGGGTTTTCCGGATGACGGATCGGGATATTCGGATTCGGCGAGCCAGAGGATATTGGCGACCAGCCCCTTCTCGTTCATCCCCTCCGAAGTGGCGGCATCGTATACCGAAACGATCACGCTGCCGTACTTAGATGTCCACCTGAAAGGGGCATCGTCGAATCTTCCGTCCCGCTCCATACCCTTAGGGAAGATCCACAGCTTTGTCTTCATATCCATGTCACTCCAGTCCATGGTCCTCCCCGTAAGGATCGTATTCTCGGGACCGTGGTAGACCACACGGGAGCATGCTTCGGTTTTGGGAGCTATGACACATGAAAAGGTAAGAAGTCCGCATGCAAGTGCCGTTATCAATTTCATTCGCAAAACACCTCCGATTATTTTGGATCTTCCTGTAATAATGTCCTTTTACTAATTAAAACAAATACTCAAAAGACTCTTTGTCAGAAAAAATGCGGCCGTGAAGAGGAAAAACGGATGCAGCATCGCTTCAGAATTTCCACGTGAAGCCGACGAAAAATCCGTCATTATAGGTGTCCATCACAAAACCGTCATTCTCATAATCGACATAAAGATATCGGTACCCGATTTCTAAGGATGTCCTGTCAGAAAGCCTCCACGACAGATCCACCATCCCTTCCCAGGTGAAATCAGACCCGAGACCGAAACCGCCCCCGTTGACCATTGCAACAAATGCCAGATTTGGAGAGAGATCTTTCGTGAAGCGAAAGCCAAAGATCGGGTCCAGCCAGGATTCGGTTTCGCTGTAGTGCCGCAGGGGGACCGACGCCGTTCTGAATGTCAGATCGCTGTTGATGTTCCAATATCTCAAACCTGCAAAAATGTCGAGGGAGGAGGACTCCCATTCCTTCATGCGCAAACCCCATGCGGCCTGAAGGCGGGTCATCTTAACGCCGATGTCAGTAAACATAGCGGCAGAAATCTGTTCGGTGTCAGAGAGATCAAGATACATGCCGTCGAAAAAGAAATACTGGCTTCCATTGCGCCCTTGGAAGGCCACCATCCCGGTGGTTTTCATGTCCGAAAGGATCTCGGAGAAGCTCAGGCTTATGTGCCCCCTGTGTCCCCTTACTCCCACCGTTCCGTTAAGGCCGGAAAACCAGACGTAGGGTGTTGCGGAAAAAGTCCATTCAGAAGCATCAGCGTTTTCAGCCGCATGCACAGGACATAAGTTGCAAAGAAGAGAAAAAATTAACAAAAAGAAGAGAAAAACACAGCCTGATCTTTTCATGAACCACACTCCCTCTAGAAAAATCGGTTACTTCTTATACAAAAAATTATGCGGTGAGGTCTGGAAATTTTGCATTTTGATCAGTTTGTATTTTTATTTAAACACTTGTCTTTTATACACTTTTTCCACAAAAAAGGCCATTTCTTTTTTTGACGAAAAGCGCAGATATTTTTGCAGAAAAATATTAATTCTTGCATGAAGCGCAAAAATTCTGTGTTTTGTTTAAAAAATTATTAAACTAAGCACTAAAATACGCTTGTAATGGTGCTTATAAAGTGATATAACCCAACAGTAATATTTGTATTTTACTCTTGGAGGGATGTCAGATGCAGGAAATTAAAGAATTTCCAAAAATGAGGGAAATATACGGGTCGCTTGTCTTTGATCCAAAAGCAATGAAGCAGCGCCTTCCGAGGGATGTATATGAAAACCTTGTCGGCGCGATCGAAGGACGTCAGAAGATGGATTCAGGAATAGCAGATACTGTTGCCCTTGCGATGAAGGACTGGGCAGTAAGCAAAGGGGCAAGCCACTGGGCACACTGGTTCCATCCGCTGACCGAGCTGACAGCTGAAAAGCACACCGCCTTTGTTACCGCAGATGATAACGGATTCCCTCTTGAGACCTTCAGAGGGGAAGATCTGATGCAGAGCGAGCCGGATGCCTCCTCCTTCCCTTCCGGGGGCACAAGGAGCACCTTTGAAGCAAGGGGATACAGCGCATGGGATCCTACGAGCCCCGCGTTTATCATAAAAAGCCCTAAGGGCGGGACACTCTGCATCCCTTCGGTTTTTCTCGCATATGACGGTTCACCTCTGGATCTTAAGACATACCTTTTGAAGTCGATGGAAGCTGTGGAAAGCCGCGCACTAAAGATGCTCAAACTTTTTGGCAACAGGGGCGTCAGGTATGTCAGGGCAACGGTGGGAGGAGAACAGGAATTTTTCCTTCTTGACAGGCCCCGCGCTCAGAAGAGGACGGACATCCGCTTCTGCGGCAGGACCCTCCTTGGTTCACCGCCGCCACGTGATCAGAAGATGGAAGACCATTACTTCGGATCTATCCCGACCAGGGTGCTTGCCTACATGGAAGATGTCCAGAGAGACCTTGCAAGGCTGGGTGTCGATCTTGCCACGAGGCACAATGAAGTTGCCCGCTGCCAGTTTGAATTTGCGCCGAACTTTACAGAGGCAAACCTTTCCTGCGACCAGAACCAGCTGATAATGGAAACGATGAGAAAAATGGCACATCAACATGAACTCCGCCTTTTGTTCCATGAAAAACCTTTTATGGACATGAACGGAAGCGGCAAGCACATAAACTTTTCGCTTCAGGACAGTGAGGGCAGGAACCTCCTGAAGCCATCTTCAAACCACAGGAAGAACGTGATATTCCTCTCCTTTCTCTCTTCATTCGTTATGGGTGTGGCCGAATACTCCGGACTCCTCCACGCATCTGTGTCGACCCCAGGCAACATGTACAGGCTCGGTGGTCACGAAGCGCCGCCGAGCATCATCAGCGTTTATCTGGGGCAGGCGATAGACAGGATAATAAGGGAGATAGAAGATGGCAATTGTGATGGAGATATGCCTGCAAAGAACACAATTGACATCGGACTTTCAAAGCTTCCTGAAATAATAGCTTTTGACAGCGACAGGAACAGGACAAGCCCGATCGCCTTCACCGGAAACAAGTTTGAATTCCGTGCTCCGGGTGCCTCACAGGCAATGGCTGTCCCGGTCACGGCAATACTATCTGTGTGGGCAGCAGGTCTTGAAAAATTCATCAATATATTCGAAGAACGGATAAACAAGGGCGAAGATGCGATCGATGCAGCCCTATGCACCATTCGCGAGATCTCGCAGATGAACAGGAAGATCCGGTTCGAAGGAGATGCCTATTCGGCTGAATGGCACGCAGAAGCAGAGCAAAGGGGCATAGTCAAAGCCCGTACTATCCCCGAAGGAATAGACCTTTTTCTGGAGCCCAAGACCCTTGATATGCTTGAAGAAATGGGTATCTTCAAGAAAAAAGAGATGGAATCCTTCTATGTAATAAGGATGGAATCCTTCGTAAAGAACGTAGAGATCGAAATGTCAGTGCTTCGTGACATGATATGGGAAGGCATACTGCCTGCCCTCTCAAAACAGATCATCCTTGAGAAGGCATCTTTCTCTTCCGCCGAGGGCTGTGATCTGGAAGGGCTTGACGCATGGAAGGAACATATTGCCAAACTTGCACAGGCGAAACTGGACCTTATGGAAAAGACAAAAGAACTTGTCGAGATGAAGGAAAGAATGGCAAAACTCAGCCTCAGGAAGCATGCGGACGCGCTGGTGCAAGAGGCAGTCCCGCTCATGGCGGACATCAGGAAGATCTCTGATTCTGTCGAGATTTACATATCATCGGATAATATGGCATATCCAAACTATCGTTCCCTGCTTTCCCTCTCTGCATAAAGGAAGCCGGGAAAAACCCCTATATTTACAAAACATATATAATGAGGAAACTCCCGGCGATCCATCTGCCCGGGGTTTCCTTTTATATGTCCTGGTCATGATCTTCTGATGAAAGAATATCACGGACGTTGTGGTAGAGCAGCATTTCTTTTTGTTCCGGAGAGAGGCGTGTGAGGGAGAGAAGCTTTTCGTATCGTGGATATTCAAGTATCGGCCAGTCTGATCCAAAAAGGATCTTCTCTCCTGCTCCGGCAGCGAATATCCCTTCGATCACTTTGTGGCCGTAGAGCCAGGGCCATGCGGCAGTATCGTAATAGACGTTAGAGAGGGCAAGCTTCATTTCAGGCATAGACTCATATGCCCATAGCCCTCCGCCGAAATGGGCGAATACTACCTTGATCTGCGGGTGGTTCATGCAGAAAGCTGCGGCATCCTCGGGCCCGGTGTGACCCTTGCCTGTATATTGGTGGCCGACCTGTTCAGCTGTGTGGAAGAGTATAAACATCCTGGCTTCCATGCATGTCCCGACCATGCGCCATGTCTGACCGGGATCGGATATATCCATGTCCTGTCCATCGGGGAAGAGTTCCCCAAGTCCTACTGCTCCAAGTTCCGCGCAGCGAAGGATCTCTTCCATGGCCCCTTTCGCACAGGGAGAGACAACAGCGAGGGGAATTATCCTGTCCCGGTATTTTCTTGCTGAATCAAGGACGTAATCGTTCATGATCCTGCAAAGACCCTGGTCGCGAAAAGCGAACCCCGTAACGAGGGATGATTTTATTCCATACAGGTCCATATGGCTTATAAGGGATTCGGCAGTGCCCCATTTGTGCACTTTTGAATTTATCATTACTGCGAACCATGGTTCTTTTTCCGATATTTTTTTTCTTTCCCGTTCTATTTCCGGCGGATAAATGTGCACATGGGCATCAATCATATTCAGGAGAAGCCCTCCTTTAATATAAGCATAGTTATATTTGCATTTTTTTACCGGTCAGTCATAATTATACATAAATAAAGTTCCGGGAGGACAATGAGGAAAAATGAACGATAAAAGCAGGCCACATTTGAGGATAAACGGAGAAAGGCTTATCAGCTCAATAAGGGAAATGGGATCGGTCGGCTTCGACCCCGAAACCGGCGGCCGGACCAGACTTGCGCTTACTGATCAAGACAAAGCCGGACGCGATCTTCTCTGCAGATGGATGAGGGACGAGGGTCTTGAAGTAAAAATTGACGAGATAGGAAATATATTCGGGATAAGAGAGGGATCGGATCCTTCTGAGCTTCCCGTGATGATGGGCTCCCACATAGATACAGTGAGGGACGCAGGAATGTTCGACGGAGTTTACGGTGTCCTTGGCGGCCTGGAAGTGATAAGGACCCTGAATGAGAATGAAGTCTCTGCTAAAAGCCCTCTTGTCGTTGTCGCCTTCACGAATGAAGAGGGGGCGCGTTTCCAGCCGGACATGATGGGAAGCCTTTACTACACCCGGAAGGTCGAACTTGGACAACTGCTCTCCTCAAGGGATGACAGCGGTGTGACAGTAGCAGAAGAACTCGACCGCATAGGTTACAGAGGGACAGATTCTACGCCCGTCGGCTGCTATCTGGAGCTGCACGTAGAGCAGGGGCCAAGGCTGCACGCAGAAGGTGTTTCCATTGGGATCGTTGAGGGCATACAGGGGCTGGCCTGGTGGTCGGGAGAGTATTACGGCGAATCGAACCATGCCGGTTCAACTCCGATGGATATGAGAAAGGACACACTTCTTGCTGCCGCGGAACTTGCGCTCGAGGCTGAAAAACTGGCACTCCGTCTTGGCAGGGGATGCGTGGCAACAATGGGAAGGATCGCTCCCAGACCGGACATTATAAACATTGTCCCGGGAAAGACATCATTTACCCTGGATTTCAGACAGTTTGACGGGGAGCTCTTTGAAGAGGGAAAAAGGGAAATCGAAAAACTTATAGAATCATGTGCGGCCAGGCGCGGACTGATACACAGCTTCAAAAAGGCAGCCGAGGCAGCTCCGATCGTTTTTGACAGGGGTATGGTCGAACTAGCTGCTTCCAGTGCTTTTTCCCTGGGGTTTGATCAAATGAAGATGATCAGCGGGGCCTCCCATGACGCTCAGTTTTTGTCTTCTTTCTGTCCTTCTGTCATGATATTCGTTCCTTCTGTCGGAGGAAGAAGCCACTGCCCCGAAGAATGGACCGATATAAAAGACCTGGAGAACGGCTGCAATGTTCTTCTTCATTCCGTTCTTAAACTGGTATAATCACAAGGATAAGAGAAAGAAAAATAAAAAAGGAGTGCAATAGATGAATAAAATAATGACAGAGACGCTGAAAAGTCTGGACCCCCAGATATACGGTCTTGCAGAAAGCGAACTGAAAAGGCAGAGGGTCCACATAGAGCTCATCGCATCAGAAAACTTCGTTCCCCGTTCCCTGCTTGAGATACAAGGTTCGATCCTTACCAATAAATACGCGGAGGGATACCCCTATAAAAAGTACTACGGCGGCTGTGAGTTTGTTGAGGTGATAGAGGAGATTGCCATAAAGAGGGCATGTGAACTTTTCGGGGCTGACCACGCAAATGTCCAGCCTCATGCCGGAGCCAGCGCGAACCAGGCAGTCTTCTTCGCCACAGTCGATCCGGGGGATACTGTCCTCTCAATGAAGCTTGACCACGGCGGACATCTTTCACACGGTCACCCGGTCAATTTTTCAGGCCGTTTCTACAACATCGTAGGCTATGGAGTAAACAGGGAAACAGAGACTATCGACTATGACGAGGTAGAGAGACTTGCTAAGGAGACAAGGCCCAAGCTCATTGTTGCAGGGGCAAGCGCATATCCCCGGTTTATAGATTTTGCCCGCTTCCGCGCGATAGCAGATGAGGTGGGGGCAGTACTTCTTGTCGACATGGCCCACATCGCGGGGCTTGTAGCAGGAGGCGCGCATCCCAACCCGGTGCCATATTCTGATTATGTCAGCTCGACCTCCCACAAAACGCTCAGGGGTACACGCGGAGCTTTTGTCCTATGCAAAAAAGAGTATGCCCAGACCCTTGACAGAACAGTGTTCCCCGGCATACAGGGCGGGCCGCTGGTCCATGCCATAGCAGGAAAAGCAGTAACTTTCATGCTTGCCGGGACAGAAGAGTTCAAAAAGTATGCCTCCCAGGTAGTAAGCAATGCCTCTGCCCTTGCCAAAGCGCTTACTGACAGAGGTTTCCGCCTTGTCTCCGGAGGCACCGACAATCACCTCATACTGCTCGACGTGCGTTCCAGGAACGTCACGGGCAAAGAAGGAGAGGTCCTTCTGGGAGAGGTCGGGATCACTTCAAACAAAAACATGATCCCCTTTGATCCTGCCAAGCCTATGGTCACCAGCGGAGTAAGGCTTGGAACAGCCGCCATTACCACGAGGGGCATGAAGGAACCTGAGATGGAGATAATAGCTGACGCTATAGAAAAGGTTCTTTCAAATCCCAAAAACGATCAGATAAAGAAAGAAGTTGAGGCTCGCATGGCAGCTCTTACGGAAGAATTTCCGCTATATCCCGATCTTACTGAGCCCTGGGCAAATTAATGACAGACAAAATTTATGCTCTGGATCTTAATAACAGCGAATGGTCACAGATCCTTGACAAGGAATTTGGTGAGCCCAGATTCCGTGCGGATCAGATCTGCCAGTGGATCTGGCAGAAAAGAGCCTTTGATGTCGCTGAGATGACTAATCTCTCAAAAACGCTCAGGGATATGCTCGAGTCAAAGATAGATTTCGGGGCTCCTCTGCTGATAAAAGAACAGCGTTCATCGATCGACGGAACAAGAAAATATCTCTGGCAGCTTCGTGACGGCCAAAGCGTAGAATCTGTCCTTATGAAACAGGGAGAGAGGCTGACAGCTTGTATTTCGACACAGGTGGGATGTCCTCTCGGGTGTACATTCTGTGCCACAGGGCTTTCCGGCTATGTAAGGAATCTTTCTGCCGGAGAGATAGCCGGCCAGTTCCTTGCCATGGAGAGATCTGTCGGACGTGATATCAACAACGTAGTCTACATGGGGATGGGTGAACCCTTCCTCAATACCGAGGCGGTACTCAAATCAGTCAGGATGCTTAACGATCCGGATATGAGAAATCTCGGTATCAGGCACATTGCGATCTCTACTTCGGGGATAGTGCCCGGCATACGGGATCTCGCAGCATCCGGCCTGGGAGTTCGCCTTGCAGTATCCCTGCATGCGGCTGATGATGATTTGAGAAGCAGCCTTATGCCGGTCAACGAGACATTCCCGCTTGATGAGCTGAGGAAGGCCATGCAGGAATATCAGAAAACAACAGGGAACAGGATCACCATAGAATACGCGCTCTTCGGAGGAATAAACGACAGTGTGGAACATGCCAGACTGCTTTTGCGCTATTTGAAGGGCATACACGTATTCATCAACCTGATCCCGTTCAACCAGGTCGATGACCGTTATGAGAAACCCACTTCCGAAAACATCCTTAAATTCCGTTCGGTACTTGTCACCGCCGGATTCGAAGCAGAGATAAGGGAGGAACTGGGTTCCGATATTGACGCTGCATGTGGCCAGCTGAGAAGAAAAACGATGGCCGGTGATCCATGCATACTTGAACCGGGACCAAAGGTAAAACCTGCTTATGAGGCAAAAAAGAAAGAGGTTCGCACACCCCAAAGGGAGGCTTCAGCTCCCAGAAGATCGCCAGGACCATCCAGGTCCAAAAGTGGATCCGATGCGGCAGGACAGAAGAGAGAGAAAACAGAGAGATCGGGAACAAAGGCTTCCGGTGGATTTGTTGAAGAGCGCGGAGCAAAGAGACCCGCCTCAGAAGATAAACGAAGGAAGACTGACGCCCCGCCGAAAGAGAGATACAGAAGCGGCAAAATGAAAGAAGAACGGCCTGTTTACAGGGTTAAGCCTGAGGCCTACGATGAAGAACGTGCTTCGGAATCCGATGAGAAGAAAAAAAGCGGCACATCAAGAGCCCCCAAAAAGCTTTCCTACGGAGCCGGATCCGAGGGCCGCGGTGCAGACCGTGCCTCGAGGACCGATGAGAAGAAAAAAAGCGGCACATCAAGAGCCCCCAAAAAGCTTTCCTACGGAGCCGGATCCGAGGGTCGCGATGCAGACCGTGCTTCTGGGACGGGTGAGAAAAAAAGCAGCACAACAAGAACCTTCAAAAAGCTTTCCTACGGGTCTGGATCCGAGAGCCGCGGTGCAGACCGTGCTTCTGGGACGGGTGAGAAAAAAAGTAGCACAACAAGAGCAGTAAAAAGGCCTTCTTACAGGGATGAGTCCGAAGGACAAAGTGCGGACCGCCCTTCAAGGGCGGATGAAAAGAAAAAAAGAAGCATAAATAAATCTGCCAAAAAACCTGTCTCGGCAGGCAGTTCCGGAAGAGGAAAGCCTGCGGTCGAAAGCAGGAAAAAGAAACCACGTACTGCCGCAAAGGATAACAGGCAGAAAAGGTCCTGAAGGAGAGAGACTTAATGAAGCTGCTGGTCTTTTTACTTATCGGAACGCTGATATTCGGATTTGCCTTCCCTGCCATAATACTGATCGCGGGACTGGTGGGAATTGTTCTCTTTGCATTGATCATTGCAGGGCTACTGAGAGGCAACGGAGTCAGGGTCTATACATCTAAGAGCAATGATCCTTTCAGCGGCGGAACCTATAGAAAGAGCAATTCCGAAGTGATAGACACAACGGACGAAAGTTGGGACGAACACTCAAATTTTGCTGGAAGCGAGCCTGCTGATCCTGACGAGGAACAGGAAGGCGAGATAGTAGAGCTGCCTGCTACCGCTCTTAGGAAAGAAGATTAATCCAACCTGCCCCTTGCTTCGAAACGGAGTATCGCTTCAAGGACTCCTCCTCCGACAGCAAGGGCTTTGTCACTTATAATGAAGCAGTTGCCCAGTTCATTCCGGGGATCGATATCTCCTATTTTGGAGCCTTCCCTTACTAATACCGAGGGGTGTATAAGACCGCGAACTACACCTCCTATCTGAGCCTTTACCGGGATGCCGTTTACCGATCCGATGACATCCCCTTCTTTTACCCTCTCTCCGATCGATAAGACCGGGGAGAGGTATCCATCCGAGGGAGACCTTAAGAGACGTTCACATGTATATCCCAGGACCTCTCCGGGAATCCCGGTGTTGGCCTCTGCACTTCCTTTGGTGATGAGCCTTCCCAGGGAATGCCCCCTCTTTGTCTCAATGATCCCATGAACATCTTCAGGCGCACTGAAGCCCGGCCCTATCGCCAGCACAAGATCTGCCATATTTTTGTTGGTCGCTGTCTTTCTTTTCGACATCATCGCATCGATGACAGCGAAGGGTCTGAGTAAAGCGATGGAATCTCCCTCCGGGTCTATCAATACGTTTATACCCTTTATGAAGTCCATTTGATCAGGGTTCTCTGCGAGGCATACATCCATATCTTCTATGAGGGAGTCTCCATCGTAAACGACCCGGGCGACAGCAACGGACCGCCTTACAACGGTGGGGCTGGGGATCTCAAGGCATATAACATCAAAACAGGATCTCCAGAGCCTGTATATTATGCCTGTCGCAAGATCTCCGCCGCCTCTTACGATTACTGTTTTTCTATTTTTTTCGGTTTTCATGATTTTTCTATTTTCAGATTTGGCAGAAGCGGTGCAGTGATCAATTTTTAGCCTCATATACCTCTCAGGATAGTATCTTCTCTTCCCTGTCCGACTCCGATAAGTATGACGGGGGTCAGGACCCTTTCCTCGATGAAGCGGACATAGTCCTGTGCAGCAGAGGGGAGATCCTCAAATCTTCTGCATTTGCTGATGTCCTCTTTCCAACCCGGCAGTTCCTCAAAAACCGGGACTGCCTTTGCCAGTTTCGCACAGCTGCTTGGAAAATCCTTATGTATGGTCCCTTCGATATCATAAGCAGTGCATACCTGGATCTTTTCAAATCCTGAAAGGACATCAAGCTTAGTCAGCGCAAGCCCGTCTATTCCATTTATCTTAACCGCGTAGTCAACTGCAACAAGATCGTTCCAGCCGCAGCGCCTTGGACGGCCGGTCGTAGCGCCGAACTCCCCGCCCCTGGTCCTCAGCTGTTCCCCCAGTGAGCCCTTGTCCTCGGTAGGGAAGGGGCCCTCTCCTACTCTTGTGCAGTAAGCCTTGGTGACTCCTATTACGCGATCGATCCTTCCGGGCCCGATACCGGCTCCGGTACAAGCTCCTCCGGAGCAGGGGCTCGAGCTTGTGACAAAAGGATATGTTCCGTGGTCTACATCAAGGAGTGTCCCCTGTGCACCTTCGAAGAGGACGTTCTTTCCTGAATCAAGCGCTTTGTGTATCTCAAGAAAAGCGTCTCCGAGAAGCGGCTTTATCCTTTTGCCCCACTCAAGGGCTGTCTCGTACGTGCTCTCGAGATCCAGAGGCTCGGAGCCATAGATCCTAGTGAGGATCTTATTTTTAAGTTCTATGTTTATCAGAAGTTTTTCTTTCAGAATTTCAGGGTTTACAAGATCTTCCGCCCTTATTCCGACTCTCTCGAACTTATCGGAGTAGCATGGACCGATCCCACGTCCCGTAGTTCCTATCTTCGTGCCCTCTGACCTTGCTCCCTCAGCCAGTTTGTCCAGCTGTTTGTGATATGGCATGACAATGTGGGCGCCATGGCTGACGATCAGCCTTGCCAGAGCCTTGCCCCTGCCCTTAAGGTCATCGAGTTCTGCAAAGAGCGTTTCAGGGTCGATCACTACCCCGTTTCCGATCACACAGACTTTGCCGGGATAGAGGATGCCCGAAGGGAGTAAGTGAAAGACAAATTTTTCTTCCTCAACTACCACGGTATGTCCTGCGTTTGCTCCGCCCTGATAACGGACAACTACGCCTGACTTGCCTGCAAGTGCGTCTACTACGCGTCCCTTGCCCTCGTCTCCCCACTGAACGCCAACAATTACATCTGTACGACCTTTCATGCCTGACCCCTCTTTGCGGATATTCAACGAAATAAAATACAAATATCCTTACATTAAATTTGAGTTACGATATATTGTACTATATATAGTAAACGTTTATCAATAAAAAATTTATTTGTTGTTTTGGTCAACGATCAGGAGCTTCTCTGTTTTTTTCAGGGACTTTATCTTTGCCTCGCGCGACATGGCCTCTTCTTTTGTCTTGAACCCTTCTTTGAAGATAAGCTCCACAGGTCTCCTGCCCCTCGTGTACTTTGAGGCTGTACCCCGGTTATGCGAAGCAAGCCGTTTCTCTATGTCGTTGGTCCATCCTGTGTATAGAGAACCATCTGAGCACCGCAGGATGTACACCCATGCTTTCATATAGAATAACTTTCCTGCGGCCCTTCCTCTTGCTGCATCATGATGGAAATGCCAAGCCACCTCATTATGGCTTCAAAAAGCCTTTCAACGCTGAAACCATCAGATCCTACAAAATCGTGCCACATCCTTGCGAAATTTGAAAAGATGGAAATATTGTCCAGTGCGTCGTAGGATCCGGTGATTTTGGCAAGAAAAGTGCCCCATGCCTTAAGAACGGACAAAAATGTCTCAAAGCTCGTATCCTCGCTGTCTGATGCGCATGCAAAAGAGGGCAGCACGCAGGTCAGGCAAAGCAATGTGAGCATAAATACCGCTACGATCTTATTCTTTTTCAAGATCTCTCTCCTTTTAATAACGAAATCATCAAAAAACAAAGAGGCTCCCTCCGGCGGCATCAAGCCGGCCTGCAAAGAGCCTCCCCTGATATCTCTTTGTTAGGGTCTTTATTCCACCGTCACAGACTTGGCAAGGTTTCTTGGCATGTCTATGTCACAGCCGCGCTGCCTTGCGATGTAGTAAGCAAAAAGCTGCAGCGGCACGACTGCAATAAAGGGGAACAGCTCCGGCTCGGTTTCGGGCGTAAAAATAACATTTTTTGAATAGTGTTCGATTTCAGTGTCTCCTTCTGTTGCAAGAGCTATTATCGGCGAGTTCCTTGCCATTGATTCTTCAATGTTTGAAATGGTCTTTTCCCAAAGGTCATTTTTGGGTACAAGTGCGACCACCGGGAGCTCCTTGTCGAGAAGCGCTATTGGTCCGTGCTTCATCTCTCCTGCAGGGTATGCCTCAGCATGCAGATAGGAGATCTCCTTAAGCTTCAGCGCGCCCTCCAGTGCTGGCGGATAGGCCAGACCTCTTCCAATAAAGAAGAAGCCCCTTGCATCAGCAAAATTCCTGGCCACAGCCTCTATCTCCTTTTCTTTTTCCAGGATCGAAGCGAGCTTGGCAGGTATGTCCATCAGAGCAGAAACGATCCTTTGCTCAGTTTCCGGGCAGAGTTCGTTTTTCAGCTTTGAAAGGTAGAGACCCAGAAGGGTGAGTACGGTTATCTGGGCCATGAACGTCTTTGTCGCGGCCACGCCTATTTCGGGTCCGGCAGGCGTTATCAGCGCTTCTCCAACCTCACGGTGGATAGTCGATCCCCGCACATTTGTCACGACGATGCATTTTGCTCCCTTTGTTTTTGCAAGCCTTGCCGCATGGAGAGTGTCGGCCGTTTCTCCTGACTGTGATACGAATACGGCGAGAGTGTCGGGTCCGATGGGGATATTCCTGTAACGGTATTCCGAGGCGACCTCAGTCCTTATCTCGAAGTTTCCGATCTCCTCCATTATGCGAGCTGCGACCATCGTCGCATAATGCGAAGTGCCGCAGGCAACAAAATGGATCTTTTTCCATCCTGATATCTGTTCCGGTGTCCAATCCAGCTCATGGCTCAGGTCCACCCTGTTGGATGCGACCCTTCCAAGAAGGGTATGAGTAACTACTTCAGGCTGCTCATGTATCTCCTTCAGCATAAAGTGTGGGTAATTTCCTCTGCTGGTCATGGCAGCTTCCCAGTCCAGATGCATGGATTCCTTTTCGTGCGGGTTTCCGTCGAAATCGTAGAAAATGCAGCCGCCTTTTGATATCATGGCGATCTCGTCATCGTCCATAAACCAGACATCTCTGGTGAATTCCAGCAATGCAGTCGGGTCGGAAGCGCAGAAACCCTCTTCTCCAGCATGCCCGACCACCAGCGGCGAACCTTTTCTCGCCACCCATATCTCGTTTGGTTTATCGTGGAACATTATCACAAGGGCGAAAGCGCCTCTTATTCTCTTTGTAAGTTTGACTATGGCTTCCTTCGGGTCTCCGCTGTAGACCGAGGCAAGGTACTGGACCGCTGATTCAGTGTCTGTCTCAGTGTGGAATTTTATCCCCTCAGCTTCAAGGTCGGCTCTGATCTCTCTGGCATTTTCTATGATGCCGTTGTGGACCAGTACCACCTTGTTGTCGCTGCTCATATGAGGATGGGCGTTGTTCTCGGTCACTCCGCCGTGTGTTGCCCATCTGGTGTGGCCAATACCGAAATCTCCGTTGAAATGTTCTTTTGCAACTTTTTCTGCAAGCTGGTGGACCCTTCCCGTGGTACGGAGTTCATGGATAACGCCATCTTTTATGACGGCTATTCCTGCAGAGTCATAGCCCCTGTATTCATGCTTTGCCAGCCCTTCCAGGATAACCTTAGTTGTGTCTCTCTCTCCAATATATCCCATGATGCCGCACATATATATCATCCTCTCACGCTGATCATTTGCAGCAGACAAAAGCGCACGTTTGCTGCAACACCACATCATTCTACATTATTTTCACTTAAACAGGAATCTGTTTGGTAAACACGAGGAGTGGCGGTCTAAATCCAGCGGACATCTTTCGGTGAAAAGGAGAGAGTGACTTCTGATGCTGGGGAGATCTGCACCTCTTTTATTTTTTCGACCGGCATCCTTGATTTAAGGATAATATCGCCTGCCTGAACTGAGATAAGGGCTGATCCGGTCGCTCTCTCAAGCGACATGCTTGTGACCGTCCCCCTGATCCTGTTCGAACATGAAGAAACGATCTCGCTGTCCGTGATCAGTTCGATATCCGAAGGGTTTACCACTGCAGCGTGAAGTTCCGCCTCTTCCTTTATGAGGGCATGGATCTTCTGTCCGTCGGTCAATGTTCTGACCACGCTTCCGTTCTCCCTGATCCATGGTCCGTGTATCAGGTTTTCGGTCCCGTGTCCGACTATCTTCCCTCGGAAAAGGCTTATTATGTCCGTAGATACCTCAGTAAGCCACGGAAGGTCGTGAGTGGCTACTATTACCGTGGTCCCCCACTCTTTCCATGCCGATACAGCAGCCTCTTTGACAAGCAGGGCACTCGATTCGTCCACGTTTGCGGTAGGTTCGTCAAGGATAAGCACTTTGGGATGGAGCGCCAGCCTTGCTGCCAGAGCCACGCGCTGGACTTCACCGCCGGAGAGCCTGTACCATGGCCGCTGGGCAAATTTTGATGGGGAGAGCCCTACACGTTCAAGAGAATCATGGACCCTTTTCTCAAGGTCCGCGGTCTCATTTCTCAGCCTCAGTCCATATGCTATGTTTTCAAAAACAGACCTTTTCAGAAGATAGGAGTTTTGAAGGAGATATGTGACGTTTTTTCTTATGTCGACCTCTTTGCCCGCAGGATCGAGCCCGTCGAAAAAAAGAGAACCGCCTGTGTATGGTTCAAGGAAAGCGAGAACCCTCAGAAGTGTTGATTTACCGCTTCCGTTGGGGCCTACTATTCCTGTTACGCTGCCCTCACAGATCCTCAGATAGTCGATATTGATGGTCTGAGGCCCTTTTTCATAGCTGTGAGTCAGGTCTTTGATCTCATAAATGATCCTGGGATCCATTGTTTGTCCTCCGGTCTTGCTGTTTGCACGGGCCCCTGGTAATGATGAATGCCCGGGGCAGAAAGTCCGGCCATAAATTGATAATGTGGCCGGACCCGCCGATTGTCTGATTATATTACTTGGGATGCTTTTTGTTCCACTGGTCAGAGTTGGGGAAGAAGAGCGGTTCCCCGTACTGCTTGACCTTGAAATCCTTAATTATCATCTGAGCTTTGTCCTCGCAAAGCCAGTTCACGAATTTGACAACATCTGCATTGTTGACGTTCGGGAATCTCTTGGGACTGACTTCTATCGCAGCGATGAGGTTGAGAAGTATCGGATCGCCTTCTACAAGAGGAACGATCTTCAGCCCCTTCTTCTTGGTCAGGTATGTCGCCCTGTCCATTATCGTGTATGCATTGCGCTTGTTGGTAAAGTCAGTTGTTGCGCCGTTGCCGAGCTTGCCAAGAGAGAAGACTGTGTACCACTCGTCCTTCTCTCCGTCAGGGGCAATGCCTGCGGCCTTCCATACGTTCATCTCCGAAACGTGAGTCCCGGACATATCGCCGCGGCTGATGAAGGGAGCCCCCTTGGCTGCTATCGTTCTGAACGCCTCGGCGGCCGACCTCATCCCCTTGATCCCTGCAGGATCTTCCTTGGGCCAAGGATTACAAAGTCATTGTACATTATGTCTTTACGGTTCTGTCCGAAACCATCTTTGATAAACTGGTCCTCAAGGGCTCTCGCGTGGACGACCACCATGTCAAAGTTTCCTGTCGTAGCCTTGTTAAGCGTTGCGCCAGTACCTGCCTTTTCAATAACAAAGTCAGTTCCGGTTTCAGCCTTGTATGTTTCCGCGAGAAGGGGGATTATCCCGGCATCTACGGGACCGATGGTGCTCGAGAGTTTAATTGTTCCGGCAAATGCGGGGACGGAAAATAGCAATATAAGTGTCAATGCAATTGCTGATCTGATCTTTCTCATGAAAGAAGAACCTCCGAAATATGCAAAAATTTTTCTGCCTAGCTGTTTCCCACTCTTCTCCTCAGAAAAGAAAGGGCGATGTTCAATACCAATGAAATTGAGAGCAGGACGATGCCCAGTGCTATGCCAAGGGCGAAATCTCCCTTGCCTGTCTCAAGCGTTATCGCAGTAGTTATCGTTCTGGTGTGCCACTTGATGTTTCCGCCCAGCATCATTGCAGAGCCTACCTCTCCTATTATCCTTCCGTATGAGGTAAGCGCGGCTACGAGGATCTGAAAACGGCCCTCCCAGAGGCTTGTAACGGCAAGCTTGCCGCCTGAAGCCCCGAGTGTCTGCAGGGTCAGCTTAAGCCTGTTGTCAAGGCCTTCGATCGCAGTAGCGGTATAAGAAATAACGATCGGCAGCCCTAATATGATCTGACCGATAGCCATTCCGCGAATGGTAAAAAGAAGCTGAAAATCACCTAGGGGCCCTCTTCTCGATATGAAAGCATAAACAAGAAGCCCCACTACGACTGTAGGAAGTGAAAGAAGGGTGTCGGCTATGGTCCTGATGAGATGTTTGCCAGCGAAATCGTAATAACCCAGGGTAAATCCCAGAGGCAGGCCCAGCCCAAGGATAAAAAGCATGGAAAGGCCTGTCAGTCTCAGGGTCGTAAGCACAATATTCACAGTTTCCTCGTCCATTGATGCAATAAGACTTATGGACTGGAAAAAGCCTTGAATAATGAAATCCACCCGATACCCTCCTTAAGGGCGGCCCGGGCCGTTAAAGCAAAGCAAAGCCCGATCCGGTCAAATCTTGCTTTTAGACTGCTTAGTGTCCGGCTCTGATCTCGGCGTTGGGGAAGAAGAGCTGTTTGCCCTCCAACTTAAAGTTTGCGATATCCTTCTGGACCTTTGAAGAGGTGATCCAGTCTATGTACTTGATGGCCAGGTCGTACTTTGCATGCGGGTGTTTGATAGGATTGACAGCCATAACACTGTACATGTTCAGGAGCTGTTTGTCTCCCTCTACTACTATAACCAGCCCCGGTTTGCCTTTGAGATTTGCGTCATATTTAATGAATGTGCCTCTGTCTGCAAGCGCGTAGCCCTTACGCTCATCAGCGATGTTGATAGTATTGAGCATTCCCTGTCCTGTCTGTACATACCAGGTCGCCTTGTCGAAGTCTTTGACACCGGCCTCCTTGAGAAGCTTCAGTTCTGCTGAATGAGTGCCGGATTTGTCCGCGCGGCTTACAAGAGGCTGCCCCTTTGCTGCTATCGCTGCCATTGCCTGGGTTATCGGTTTTCCCTTTATGCCGGCAGGATCGTTTGCGGGGCCGATGAGCACAAAATCGTTGTACATGACCTTACGGCGGTTGACTCCCGCTCCGTCTGCCATAAACTTGTCTTCGGCTGCCGGATCATGGGTCAGGACTATGTCGACATCGCCGTTGCGGCCGTACTCAAGTGCCTTTCCTGTTCCAACGGATACCCACTGGATCTCGATCCCCGTATCCTTCAGCAGGATAGGAGCCATATAATCGAGAAGGCCTGTGTTGTCGGTGCTTGTCGTTGTTGCCATTCGGAGAACGGGCGGTTTGGCGTATGCAAATGAGCCCAGAGTGAGCATGCATACTGCGATGATGGTGAAGAAAAGTAAGATACGCTTGTTGCTTTTCATGGGGATACCCCTCCTTAAAAGATATATTGGTGCCAAAAACCTTTTTGGAACTTTGAAGAATAGGAGGGCATAGACATTGATATCGCTCATGGCGAAATATATTGCCCCCTTTCCACAATGGGAGACGGATCCGTTTCCAGATCCGCCCTAACGTCTGTTTTCCATAGCAGGCGCCGCAGGAAAAACAGATTCAGGGTCGCCTCCCTGATTTGATCAGGGAGACACCATAAAAGTGAATTTTATGGTATAGACGTTATTCTACACTATTTTATTGGTTTTGTCGTTAATTTAAGAGAAAAAAAGAAATCTTACTGATATTTGCAACTTGATTGCAATTATAAACAATAAAGATGCGAGATCGTTGGGGGCGATCTCGCAAGGGAGAGTTGGGATTTCGTGCAATATCCCTTAAAAATAGAAATCGGCCGTCCTCACTGGAGAAGACGGCCGAATAAAGTACAGACAGCCGTTCTCCTTTCCAAAGGGAGGCTCCGCCGTTTCCAGCGAAACCCTAACGGCCCGGCCCCCGTAGATAATATCTTTAGGCGGACAGGCTCGGAGAACAATCGATAACTTCCGTTATCCTACATGGTGTTTGATAAAAAAACAAGCATTTTGTTCATAAGTGCTCACACAGTTTAAAATGGTTTTTATGCATGCTCCTGCTATAATATCATCGGAGAAAGTATTCTTTTGAGTAAAAGGCCTTATAAAATTGAGTTCTTAATAAAAGGGGTGAGGAACATTACGACGCTGCATCTACCGAGCAACCTGCCCAAGCCTTCGCTTGAAGAGATAAGAAACTGTCCTGTCAGGAGCAGGATAGATAATATTGCAGTGCGGGCAGGCCTCAATCCCCCTCCTGTGGACGGCAGGGACATGATCCTTCACATTTCTGACACCCCTTCGACCATGTTCCCCTATCTGCGCAGAGCTATACATCGCCTTCGTCCTGCATGGATCGTACACACAGGAGATCTCGTAGACGACATAAAACTTGAGACCAGACCGGGACTGATAGACCTTTACAGAAAAAAGCTCCGCATACTTTTGAATCTGCTCACTGAAGAAACATGCGGAGCCATACTTCTTACGGGGAACCACGATCATCTCCCGACCCTGCTTGAGATGACAGAAAACTCTTCAGTGCAGGTCTGGAGCAGACCCGGCCGTTTTTATATCGGGAGTTTCCGTTTCAGGGCCGGCCATACATATGAGGATGTGGCGAGCGATTCAGGGGAATACAACCTTTACGGCCACAGCATGGAACACCCGACCGAGATCGATGAATGCGGAAGGTTTTTCCTGAACGGACTTGAAAAAATGTATTTGATACATATGGAGACAGGTGACGTGATCCCTTTCAAATATCCGCCGGGGACCAACGATGCCAGGCTCGAACGGAAACGCATATCCCTATAATAGGAGGCCTTCTTAATGCTCTCTCTTGTCAGAAGCGGTCCTGAAAGTCTTGTCATTCATGCTACAGATAAAGTTGCAGAAATAAAAAAATATCTAAATGAATGGGGGTCTCTGGTATCCCTGGACCCTGAAAAAGCATTGGGCATCTATGGCAACAACAGGAGGCTGATTTTTTTCATTTCTTCCTCGGATCTTTTGACCGAAGAAGAGGAAGAGGAAACATTCGTATCAGAAAACTCCATAGAACTCCTTCTCTGCACCCTGATCAACATGAGGCTTATAAGCGGTGTTGAAGAGGTCAAAATGATGCCGGGATTTATAATGATGCGCCTGATGGGCAACATAGAGAACGGCATTAAGTCGATACATGAAGACCTCGGCGGTGAGATCATCAACAGAGATCCCATGTTCAGAAATTACATACCAGGAACATCGTCCGTCATATACTTTACCCAGAAGGCGATAAACAGGGCTGTCTCCGTTCATGACATGTACGAAAAAGCGCTGCTGGTCCATGACAGGTCAAAGGGTGCCATTATCCAGTACCTGGGGATCAGGGGGATCGAGTATCTTGGAGATGCTATGGGCACTCCTGACTGGAATGACATCGAGATCAAAATTTATGATGCAAACGGACATTTTGATATACACAGGCAGAGGCTATGGATGGCCACCCAGGGCCTTCAGATAGGGGTCGTCCTTGCGGAAAGGTGGGGCAAGGACCAGGCTATGGTCATGATGAGCGTTCCCATTTACCTTGTAAAGATATTTACTCCTATGGATGTGCAGGAGATAAAAAGAATAGCAATGGGGCTCGAATACAACGATATGGGACAGCGTTTTGCCGATTTTGATGTCTTCTTCAAGGACAAGAAGGTAAGTGCATACGCAGAACTGGAGTCACATCCCGGCCTTTCCAGGAACGACATAGGAATGCTCTATCGAAACGAGATCATGAAAAACATGGATTCTGATACCAGAAACGAACTGTTAAGGCTGGAGAAAAAGTTAAAGGAAAAGCCAGAGATAAAATCAAAGAATTGAATTATATATATTCATGGTTTGAATAATTTAATATATTTGTGATAATTTTACGCAAAGAAGAATACAAAAAGTATTGTTTTTAATATTATGTATGCAGCAAGGACATCTTTTCTCCCCGATCGAGCATAATTTTTCTCAAAAACGCTGTTTTTGTGGAAGTTCGACAGCTTTATCCTCCTCACGATCTCAGATCTTCCGATAATAAACATGCAAACAGAATGCCGGTTATTTCTAAATATTCTGACATATAAGTCGTACTTCATAAAAATTTGTAACAAAAAAGATATTTCTTGATGTTTTTAAACTGAATTTCTGATAATGCATTTTAGAAAGTTTTAAAGCTAAGTTTTACAAAAGTTTGAAATAAACTGCTTATTATGACGTTGATAAAGTTGGTACTTTTAAATTGTTCAGATATTTCACGAATATTTTTTTCTAAAAAAGACAAAGGTTCTCTAAATTTATATTATTGATATTAAAGTTCATATATGCTAAGCTGTAAAAGATTTGGGTCCTGAATATCTATTTTGTATATATATTCGAATTCATTGGCTCGGACTGAGAAAGGGGGTTTTGTAAAGTATTTCTGTCAATATTCAGGCTCGAATGAGAGCAACCGTCAGTTTTGCTTTTTATTAATTAATCCAAAATCAGAAATATCGATAAGAAAGCGAGGTCTAACGTATGGCTGAAATCAAACAGGGCGGCGATCAGTTCGCAAGCCGCTGGGGACTCATCGCAACAGTTCTTGGCATGGCAGTCGGTACGGGAAACATATGGCGTTTCCCGCGTGAAGTAGCAAGCAACAATGGTGGCGCGTTCATTCTTATCTGTTTCCTTGCATTATTTATCTGGGCAGTACCTCTTATCTGTGCTGAATCCGTTTTCGGTAAAAAAACACGTATGGCCAACGCCGGAGCCTTCAAAGTGCTTCTGGGAGACAATTGGACCTGGGTAGGCGCATGGTGCGCTATGGTCTGTGTCATGCTCGGCTGCTACTATGTCGTAGTTCTCGGCTGGGTCATGAAATACCTTTCCCTTATATTCACCGGCTTCCTCACACAGGTGCAGGCGGGCGGCACAGAGCTTACTTCCGAAGTCTGGAAGAATTTTGCGACAACTCCTCCTGCAGTAGAGGCATGGATGTGGTTCGTTGCCGCTGTTCTTATTGCCGCCGCTATTATCTCTCGCGGTGTCCAGGGTGGTATTGAGAAGGCAAACAAGATAATGATCCCGTCAGTCTTCATACTTCTGGCGATCCTTCTCGTCCGCGTCCTTATGCTCCCGGGCGCTTGGAAGGGCCTTGAATACATGTACCACGTAGAATTGGTCGACTTTGCAAGGCCAAATGTATGGCTGGCTGCATTTACACAGGCAGCGTGGTCATCAGGAGCTGGCTGGGGAATGTTCCACGTTTACTTCGTTTATGCGGCAAAGGATGAGGACATCATGCTTAATGCCTTCACCGCAACATTCGGAGATATGGTCGCAGCAATGCTTGCAGGTATGGTCGTACTTCCCGCAGTCTTCGCGCTTGCTCCCGATCCTATGGCAGTAATGAAATCAGGCGCGAACGGACTGACCTTCGTCAACCTGACAAACCTCTTTGCCCACACCACCGGAGGATTCCTGATGGCAGTCCTCTTCTTCATTGCTCTGTTCTCAGCAGCACTGAGCTCCGTAATCGCGATGGTCGAGCTTGGATGCCGCAACCTCATGGACATGGGCTTCAGCCGTCCGAAAGCAACAGTATTTGTAACGCATTCTTCCTTATAGTCGGAAGCTGGTCAGCTCTTGACAACGGTATCTTCGAAAACCAGGACATGGTCTGGGGAGTTGCGCTTCTGATGGTCGGGCTCTTCTACTCTATCGCTGCTATGAAGTTTGGTGTTGAAAAGCTTTGGAAGGAAGACATCGAACCCTGCTCAGACATGCATGTCAAATGGATGTGGACGATCATTAAGTTCTTCCCCATCGAATTTGCACTGGTCTGGGGCTGGTGGGTATATCAGTCCATTACATGGTATCCGGGAGAATGGTTCAAATTCTGGCCGCTGCAGAAGTACGCTTACACTCCGGGATCCATGGTAGTGGAATGGACGATTCTTGCTGTGATCCTCTTCATCCTCAACGGAGCCATGGCAAAGAACCTCGTCCATGCCAACAAGCTGGATTAGCTCCGGCCTGAATGGAAAAAGGAGGAAATATATATGTGGCAGCTTAATATGGCAGTATGTATAGCAGTTGGTTTCGGAGCTTTTGGATGGGCACTTAAAAGGACAATGGATGCCGAAAAAATGAAGAAAAAGGGCTAGGCTGTAAGTCTTTCCGAAGACCCTAACAGATCGTAAAAAATAAGGGGCGGCGTTATACAGCCGCCCCTTATTTTTGTTAAAGTTTGGTTATAGTGATCTTATCAATGTTGTCAGCTTGCTTTTATCTCGTATGGTGCTATAAGATATCTACAATAGCGGGTATAAACATCTATTTGATTTATTTGAAAGGCGGAATAGTTTTGAAAATCGTTCTTGTCGGAGCCGGAGAAGTAGGTTACAACGTTGCCAAGGATCTTTCTGCTGACGGACACGACATTGTTGTAGTAGAAGATAACGAAGAGAGGGCCATTCGGGTCGAGAACGATTTAGATGTTATGGTAGTAAGGGGAAACGGAGCCAGGCCAAGTGTCCTTGAAAAAGCGGGAGTCACGGCGGGAAACGAGGACATTTCACTTCTTATTGCCTGTACCAACAAAGATGAAGTCAACATCATGGCGTGCTGGATCGCGAAAAAAATGGGAGTTCCTCACGTCATTTCTAGAGCTGTCGGCCTTGAATTCACTGATAACGAAGGATGGGCAAAGGATCTCGGAATAGATATGCTTATCTCTCCGGAAAGATCAGTTGCAAGAGAACTGGAGGAACTTCTTGAGGTAAGAGGGGCTCTCCATGCTGTTGAGATCGCAGGTGGTAAGGCTGGTATATACGTTTTCAGGATAGCTGAAGACTCCGTGATCAAACACATGCCATTATGCGAGGTAAGGAAGAAAAATCCAAACCTTATTACTCTTATAGTCTCGATCCAGAGGGATGGGAAAAGTTTTGTCCCTAAAGCTAAAGATGCTCTGTTGCCCGGAGACATATGCTATTCGATGTGCTACCGGGATCAGGTCCACGAGCTTGAATCGCTTTTTCAGCCCTCTCTTTCGAAAAAACTGAGAAGGGTCTTTATAATTGGAGCCGGAAAGATAGGTTTCCAGACAGCAAAACGTCTCATCGTGAGGACTCCCGGTATCAAGATATGTATAGTCGAAGAGGACAAAGCCAAGAGCGAGCGTATTGCAGCGGAGATCCCGGAAGCTCTTGTTATATGCGGTGACGGCGCGGATTCAGAGCTCCTGCTTTCCGAGGGTGTCGACAAGGCAGATGGCTTTGTTGCCGCTACGGATCAGGATGAGACAAACCTCATGCTTGCCGTACTTGGTAAGACCCTTGGCGTCTCAAAGAGCATCGCAGTAGTCAAAAGATCAAATTATCTGGGAATGACAGAGCATATCCCTGTCGATTCCATAGTTAACAGAAACCAAACTTTGGCACAGGTCATAATACGCCACGTACGCTACCCGGGATCATCAAGGGTCTTAACAGTCTTTGAAGAGATAAGTTCCGAAGCCCTTGAACTGGTGCTGTCAGGAGAGTCGCCCTCTGTGGGAAAGGTCCTTATGGATATTCACATGCCTGCCGGATCGATAATAGGACTTTTAGAGAGGGATCAGGAACTCCTCATTCCTACGGGAAGGACAGAACTTAAAAAGGGAGACAAAATAGTTGTATTTGCATCTGCTGATACGATGCCGCAGGTAATGGAAGTTCTTGGAGAATCAGTAAGGTGAAGTTCAGGATAGTGGCAAGATTTCTTGCCGTTATAGTATTTCTGATATCACTCTGTATGCTGATGCCGCTCGGGTGGGCAGTTAAAGACGGCAGCCGCGACATCAGGGCCTTTGCCGTTTCGATCGCGGCAGGTTGTCTTTTTTCGCTGACTCTCTTCTTATTCGGCTACAAGGCCAGGGCTAAGGATATGGGAACAAGAGAGGCATTTGCCGCTGTCGCACTGGCCTGGATATTTGCCTCCCTTCAGGGCTGTCTGCCCTACATTGCTGGTGGCTACATCCCATCATTCACAGATGCTTATTTTGAAGCGATGTCCGGGTTTACCACGACAGGAGCAACAGTACTCACCAATATCGAGATGAATCCCAGAGGTATCCTTATGTGGAGAGCACAGACACAGTGGCTGGGGGGCATGGGTATAGTTGTTTTAACGCTGGCCCTGCTGCCGATGCTTGGAATGAGCGTAACGCAGCTTTTCAAGGCAGAAGTACCCGGCCCTGTGCTGGAGAAGATCAGCCCGAGGATACAGGATGCTGCGACAATGCTTTGGAAAGTCTACATGGGACTGACCGTCCTTGGGATCATTGTGCTGGTTTCTGGCGGGATGAGTTTTTATGAGTCCATATGCCATATTTTTACAGCTGTATCGACAGGAGGCTTTTCTCCAAGAAATGCGAGCATAGCTGCTTATAATTCTGCATATTTCGACTGGGCGCTCACCATTATAATGTTTTTGTCCGGAGCCAACTTTAATCTGCATCTCCTGGCAATAAAAAACAGGACCCTCTCCCCTTATAAGGACCCTGAATTTAGCTTTTACGTGAAAACTGTTTTTGCCGCGAGTCTTGCCATATCATTTTACCTTTATACACAGGGCTTTTCTCAAACAGTAATGCACGCTCTGCGCTACGGAGCCTTCCAGGTAGTCAGCATAATGACCACTACAGGATATGTAACAGCGGATTATTCCCTCTGGCCTCCATTTACGCAGGTACTGCTCTTATCTCTGATGTTCGTCGGAGGCTGCGCGGGTTCAACTGCAGGATCCATCAAATGTATCCGTATCCAGGTCGTTTTCCGGCAGATCGCTGCTGAAGTAAAAAGATTTATACACCCCCATGCAGCGATCACAGTAAGGGTCGGGAATCAAACGATAGAAAGCAGGATGGTGGCTTCCTCGGCGACCTTTATTGTTTTATATGTCCTCATCTTTGTCTTTTCCTCAATTGCGGTATCTGCCACAGGAGAGGATCTGATAACATCTTTCAGTGCCGTCGCCACAACACTCGGAAATGTAGGTCCCGGATTTGGGGCTGTAGGCCCTGTTAATAACTTTGCTTCCCAGAATGACGCAGCGAAGTGGATATATTCATTTTGCATGCTTTGCGGAAGGCTTGAGCTGTACACGATCCTCGTACTCTTTTCAAGGGACACCTGGCACAGATAATTATTTGCCCTCCCTTCTGCTCCCCACTCCGTCCACTGATATCCACATAGATAACCACACAATATGTAGTGTTTGGTGGATAAGATTCTATTGCATATAGTGTTTTGCCACTTACATATATATATTTTTATGTTATTATAATTATTGTCGTCAGATAATTTGACGGAATTTTTTGCCCTTAAAATTAAAGGGAGGTTTTATATTATTATGTTGCAGAAACCGGAATTCAATAAGCCAGCAAGAGAGATACTCAACGACCGCTACCTTTGGAAGGACGATTTCGGAAATTCATCTGAAACGCCCGAGCAGATGCTTTTGCGTGTCGCAATGCATGTTGCGTCTGCCGAGAAAACGACCCCGCTCCAATATGTATGGGCTGATGAATACTATGATTTAATGGCAAAACTTCTATTCCTGCCCAACAGCCCCACTATCATGAATGCAGGGCGCCCCGCCCCCCATGGCCAGCTTGCCGCCTGTTTTGTCATAGGGATCGAGGATTCTATGGAAAGCATATGCGAGGCTATAAGGAAACAGATGCTGATACACAAGAGCGGCGGAGGGACCGGATTCAATTTTTCAAACCTGCGCAGCAGCGGGGCGAAAGTGAACAGCACGAACGGACGGGCATCGGGTCCGATCTCCTTTATGAGCCTTTTTGACAAGGCAACGGAAACGGTCCAGCAGGGCGGGATGCGCAGGGGTGCCAACATGGGCATCCTCAACGTTGACCACCCGGATATACGCGACTTCATACACTGCAAGGACATAGACGGGACGATAGCGAATTTCAACATTTCAGTGGGCGTTTTCGACAGTTTTATGGAGAAAGCGGAGGCTGACCCTGAAGGAGCTGAAGCCGTACTTCTTGACGAAATTGCGGAGACGGCCTGGAGAACAGGGGACCCCGGAATAATATTCCTGGATGCCATCAACAGGGGAAATACGACGCCTGATCTTGGCCCTCTTACCAGTACCAACCCCTGCGGCGAATCACCCCTTTACCCCAACGAGGCCTGCAACCTGGGATCGATAAATCTGGCCAAAATGGTCACCAAGGGCGAGTTCGATTATGAGCTTTTGAAGAAGACTGCTGCTGTTGCAACAAGGTTCCTTGACAGCGTTATAGACGTAAACCACTACCCCCTTCCGGAGATATCGGAAGCTGTCAGGCATACGCGCAAAATAGGGCTTGGAGTGATGGGCTGGGCCGACCTTCTTTTCCAGCTGAGGATACCTTATGACAGCGACCGGGCAATAGAACTTGCAGAAAAGATCATGTCCCTGATCAAAGAGACGGCACACGAAACATCAGTCGAACTCGGCAAGGAAAAGGGCATACCCGGAGCGCTTGAACATCTTGGGCGCCGCAACGCGACCCTTACGTGCATCGCTCCCACCGGGACGATAGCTCTTCTTGCGGACTGTTCTTCGGGGATCGAACCCCTCTTTGCGCTTGAGCACACCCGGGTACGCACCCAGATAGACGGTACAAAGGTGATCATGAAACAGGTGAACAGGCATTATGCCGAGGCCTTCAAAGAGGAACTGCCGGAAAATGTAATAAAATCTGTTTTCATCACGTCCCATGATGTGGCCCCGCTCTCCCATGTCCGCACCCAGGGGGTGTTCCAGAAATACACAGACCTTGCGGTCTCAAAAACGGTCAATCTCCCACACGAGAGCACAAAGAAGGACGTGCTTGATTCTTATGTCCTCGCGTGGAAACTGGGATGCAAGGGAATAACGATATATCGCGACGGCTCAAAGTCAATGCAGGTCCTTTACAGGAAAGAGGAAGACAAAAAACTCCAGCCGGAAGGCGAGGACATTAAGGCCGAAGAGTCTTTTTACAAAGCCCCTGTTGCTGTACCTGCGGCAAGGCCGATAAAGCTCCTTCTCAAGAGAAGGCAGGACTGACAGGGACATTTACCCGATTTGACCCAAAAATAGAGATGGAAGACCGAAGGGACGATCCTTCGGTCTTTTTTGTTGTTCCGTAGCATGACAGGTCAGATGTTCACAGAAAAAATAGTCAGACATTACCAAATATACCGATATCTTTCATGTTAGAATTGCTTGCAATTAACGTACTATTCAAAATATGGCTCAAATTGTGAAAATTATATTGACGTTTTAGTAAAATGTGTATATATATGTGTAACAGACAACGAAATCAGAAAGCGGCATAGCTTGTAAATATCATAAAAGATCCACGCCTGGCCTTAATAGTAAAGACTAGCAAACAACAAGGTGTCTGCATTTGCAAGGAAAAGTCTCTCTGCAGCAGGGGAATGGATAACAGAGAGCATTTGATCCACCTGATATGTCTCCAGACTTTCAAGCTTAAAAGCGTTGTCGATAATAGATATAAAAATTTGTGTTTTCAGATAATTTAACAAAAAATGCTTATTTTTAACACTTTTATTAGCCTTACCCTGTCCGTAGAATTCAAAACGAGTACAAAACAATATGCTTCATTCTTAAAAATTATATTTACCAAATTTTAATTGCTTACATTTAAAGGCATCATTAGTTTTTTATAAGTAATTGTGAGGAGGTGAGATGGGCTTATTGATCCCGGTAAAAGGATATCTGTAAGATTTTGTGAGATGGCAGGAACAGAACTGAAGAGTCAAAAAGGAGTGGATGGAAGTGCTGAAGTTGGTCAGAAAAGGAGTATATTTGCTCCGCGGAAACCTCTTGGTAGAAGAGGCGGAAAATATCACTATGGATGAGATAAACGACCGCTTGACAAACGCAGGCCTTGATCCAATGGGAAGTGTCCTGCCTGACAAAAGGAAAGCGTCAAACGGAACAATAGCCTGCCGTATCCTGCAGGCGCACAATGCAGATCAGACCGGTGAAAAATTAAAAATACATTTTGATGCGCTGGCATCACATGACATTACCTATGTGGGAATAATTGAAACTGCGATAGCCAGCGGGATGAAAAAATTCCCGATACCCTATGTGCTGACAAACTGCCATAACAGCCTTTGTGCCGTTGGCGGGACCATAAACGAGGATGACCATGTCTATGGACTCTCCGCAGCAAAAAAGTTCGGGGGGGATTTTGTTCCTCCGCATATGGCTGTTATCCACTCGTATGTTCGGGAGATGATGACGGGCTGCGGCAGGATGATCCTTGGTTCTGACAGTCATACACGGTATGGTGCGCTTGGAACCATGGGAATAGGCGAAGGAGGTCCGGAGCTGGTAAAACAGCTTTTGAGCCATACTTATGACTTCCCGCGTGCAGAGGTCGTAGCGGTTTATCTTAAAGGTTCACCGCGTCCCGGAGTAGGCCCGCAGGATGTTGCCCTTGCTCTCATAGGGGCGGTTTTCAAAGATGGTTTTGTAAAAAACAAAGTCCTGGAATTCGTTGGCCCGGGCGTCAGCAGCCTGCCTGTTGAATTCCGGAACGGGATAGACGTAATGACAACTGAAACAGCCTGCCTTTCTTCTGTATGGAGAACTGACGGCCGTGTGAAAAAATATTATGAGATACACGGAAGGCCTGCGGATTACACGCAGCTTGATCCTGATGAGGCAGCCTGGTATGACGGAGCCGTAGTGATCGATCTTGATAAAGTCAAGCCAATGATCGCCCTGCCCTTCCACCCCAGCAACGTTTATACGATAGATGACCTGAACGAAAACGCCGGGGATATACTGGAAAAGGTAGAGAAAGAAGCGTCCGGGCAGATAGAGAATCCCAATCTTACGCTTTCCCTTAAGGATAAGATCCGCAGCGGACGTCTCTGTGTCGATCATGGCGTCATTGCCGGATGCGCTGGAGGTACACCGGACAACATCGTAGCCGCGGCGCAGATACTCAAGGCAAGCAGATCAGGTATCGGTGAGTTTTCGCTGAGCGTATATCCTGGCAGCCAGCCGATAAAGATGGAGCTTGTGGAAAATGGCACACTTTACGACTTGATGTCTGTGGGAGCAACAGTGAGGACAGCCTTCTGCGGTCCATGTTTCGGAGCATGTGATACGCCTGCCAACAACGGCCTCAGCATCAGGCATACTACCAGAAATTTCCCAAACCGGGAGGGTTCAAAACCGGACTGCGGACAGCTTGCTTCTGTAGCTCTGATGGATGCCAGATCGATAGCAGCTACTGCCGCGAATGGCGGGATACTTACCTCAGCGGAGCAATATGGGGAATTCCTCCATGATGTCGAATATACATTCCGAAAAGAGATATACGACAAAAAGGTCTATCTCGGATTTGGAAAGCCTCAGTCCGAAAGGGAGCTCGTCTACGGCCCCAACATCCGTCCTTGGCCAAGGGTCTACCCTCTGGCAGAAAATCTGATGCTCAGCGTGGCCTCGGTAATTACCGATCCTGTTACGACCACGGATGAACTTATTCCGTCCGGTGAGACGTCATCTCTTCGCTCCAATCCGCTGAAACTGGCTGAATACGCCCTTTCACGCAAGGATCCGGGATATGTAGGCAGGGCAAAGGCTGTACAGGCTCTTGAAAACGCGCGCAGGAAGACGGCTGATGCGGGATCCAGGGAGGTACCGTTTGACCTTAAATCCGTGCTTGCGCTGACTAAAACAAACGATCCCCTAAAAAATACAGGGATAGGCAGCACAATATTCGCTGTAAAACCGGGGGACGGTTCTGCCCGTGAACAGGCGGCATCTTCCCAGAAAGTACTCGTGGGCCAGGCAAACATTGCAGAAGAGTATGCAACCAAAAGATACAGAAGCAATCTCATCAACTGGGGAATGATACCCTTTATCATCGCCCGGGAAGACAGGGAAAAACTTTCCGTAGGAGACTGGATATTCATACCCGGGATCCGCAGCGCAGTCATGGAAGGCCACGATCAGATCGATGCTGTTGTGATACACGGAGCTTCAAGGACGGATATCACGCTTAAAATGCCGGGCCTCACCAGGGAGGACAGGGAGATCATACTTGCAGGATGTCTCATGAATCATTACTCGCTGCAGAACTGCCTTCAGAGTGAAATAAACAGAAAAAAAGCAGTTATCAAATACATTTAGAAATAGAAAGAGAAGGGTGGGAATGGTATGAAAATTGGAATGAAGACACCGTTGGTCGAGATGGACGGGGATGAGATGACCAGGGTCATCTGGGGGAAGATAAAAGAGATCCTGCTTGAACCTTATATAGACCTGAAAACAGAATACTACGACCTGGGACTTAAGAAACGTGATGAAACCGACGACATGATAACCGTAGAGGCCGCTGAAGCGACAAAAGTATACGGTGTGGCGGTCAAATGCGCCACGATCACGCCGAACCAGCAAAGAGTCGAAGAATATGGACTCAAACAGATGTGGAAAAGCCCAAACGGAACGATAAGGGCCATACTTGACGGGACCGTCTTCAGGTCTCCGATCTTTCTGGACTGTATCAGCCCCACTGTAAGAACATGGAAGAAGCCGATCACGATCGCACGTCATGCTTACGGCGATATTTACAAGGACGTTGAGATGGTCATCGATACTCCGGGGCGGGTCTATATGACATTTGAGCCTGCAGACGGCGATGCGGGGAAAGCACAAAAAGAGCTGGTCCATGACTTTACGGGCGGCGGTGTAGTTATGGGTATGCATAACCTTGACAGGTCAATAAGGAGCTTTGCGCGTTCATGCTTCAAATATGCCCTGGCGACTAAACAGCCTCTCTGGTTTTCAACCAAGGACACCATCTCAAAAAAGTATGACCACCGCTTTAAGGATATTTTCCAGGAAATATTCGATTCAGAATTCAAGGCGGATTTTGAAAAATGCGGGATAGAATATTTTTACACCCTTATAGATGATGCAGTAGCAAGAGTGATACGTTCTGAGGGAGGATTCATCTGGGCCTGCAAAAACTACGACGGAGATGTTATGTCAGATATGGTAGCGACTGCATTCGGAAGTCTTGCAATGATGACATCGGTCCTTGTCTCCCCTGATGGCGTCTTTGAATACGAAGCTGCCCATGGTACAGTTACCCGCCACTATTACAAATATCTCAAGGGTGAAGCGACCTCTACAAATCCCATGGCGACTATTTTCGCATGGTCGGGTGCTCTCAGGAAGCGCGGGGAGCTTGACGGTATCAAGGAGCTCCAGTCCTTTGCCGACAGGCTTGAAAGAGCTTCAACAGAGACGATAGAATCGGGAATAATGACCAAAGACATTGCATCTATAACCGATGGATACGACATAAAGGTCGTTACAACGGAAGAATTCCTCCGAGCGGTAGCCGAAAGACTTCAATAAGGTAATATAATCAATGGAGGAGGGGCAATTTCCCCTCCTCCTTCAACTAAGAATGAAAGGTGATGGGCAGATTGATATTGCTTAAGACCGCCAGCGCCGGGACGTTGGAATCATCCGACTGCCTGGTGACGGTTTCACCGGCTGAAAAGCTTAAACTGGAATATAAAGGGGCCAACAGCGAAGTTTTTGCTGAAAGGACGATGGCGCTTGTTGAGAACGTGTCAAAAAGATACGGCCTCAGCGGAGCTGAGATATCGATCCAGGATCAGGGTGCCCTTGAGATAACGATAAAGGCGCGGCTCGAAACAGCTCTCATCCGTGCCGCAAAGGGAGTGGCGAAAGAATGAAGCCCTGCCGTTCAATGCTTTATATTCCAGGTGACTCCCCCGGCATGATCCAGCATGCGCCAGTCTTTGGAGCTGACAGCATACTGCTTGACCTTGAAGATGCAGTGGCTCTCACGGAGAAGGATGCAGCAAGAAAAATGGTCGCCTGCTACTTACAGGATTATGATTTTAAGGATCTCATTGTAACTGTCAGGGTAAACGGCGCGGATACGGAATTTTTTGATGACGACCTGAAGGAGATCATCCCATGTTCCCCCGCTGCCATCAGGATCCCAAAATGCAATGGTCCCGCAGATGTTCTGGCCGCGGACAAAAAAATTGAAGAGATAGAAAAAGCGAATTCCATTCCTGTCGGAAAAGTGAGAATACATGCAATGATCGAAACAGCCGTGGGTGTCGAGAGCGCATTCTTCACAGCATCCGCATGCCCTCGTGTCCAGGCCCTTACACTTGGAGGACAGGACCTTACGGCAGATATGGGTGTCCAGAAAACTAAAGAGGGCTGGGAACTTTTTTATGCGAGAAGCAGAGTTGTAGTCGCAGCACGTGCTGCCGGTGTGGATGTATATGACACGGTGTGGGCAGACATCAGTGATAAAGAGGGACTGCTCAAGGAATGCAGATCAATAGTGGGTCTTGGATTTACCGGCAAGGCGGCCATACATCCCGATCAGATAGAAACGATCCATCAGGCTTTCATGCCAGACGAAAAAGAATTCAGAAAAGCGATTCGTATAACGGAAGCTGCGGAAAATGCGAAAAAAGAGGGCAAAGGTGTGATTTCTGTTGACGGCAAAATGGTAGACGCCCCCGTTGTGGCAAGAGCCCGTCATCTTTTGGAGCTTGCTGATCTCTATGGTTTTGGAAGGAGCGGATCGTAATGGATATGACTCTGAATTCCATGGGCAGAAAAGTTCCACTTGAGCTTCCCGGAGTCGGATCTTTCGCTCCATATCAGTCTCCATTTGCCATGCTCGGTCAGCCCGGCGCATTTGCGGGGACTCAGATGCAGCTGCGCCGTCCGGCGCCTGCAAGGAGCAAGGTGGTTGAAAATATTGAAAAGGCTGTGGAGCTCTCAGGGCTGAAAGACGGTATGACGATCTCGTTCCACCACCATCTGAGAAACGGTGATGCTGTGATACCCATGGTCCTTGATATCCTGCGAAAAATGGGTTTTAAAGGTCTTACCCTTGCTCCAAGCTCGATACCGGATGCCCACGACTGCATTGCTGACTATATCCGCAGCGGCCTGATAAACCGCCTTTATACTTCTGGAGTCCGCGGCGAACTCGGGAAGCTTCTATCCGGCGGCGAGCTGGAAATACCCGTTGTGATCCGCAGCCATGGTGGACGGGCCAGGGCTATAGAGGAAGGATCGATATCTATAGATGTCGCATTCCTTGCAGCTCCTGCCTGCGATCCACTTGGCAATATCACAGGCAGTACAGGGCCTTCCGCATGCGGTTCCCTTGGTTATGCAATAACGGATGCCAGATATGCGCGGCATGTCGTCGCTATAACGGACAACCTTGTGGAATATCCGCTTAATCCCAGGATATCGATACCGCAGTACCTGGTAGACAGCATAGTATGTGTCGACAGTCTGGGAGATCCGAAAAAGATCGCGACAGGAGCTGCAAGGATAACAAGGAACCCTGTTGACCTGAAGATCGCCAAAGATTCTTTCCGGCTGATGAAAGCTTCAGGAATATTAGAGCCCGGTTTCTCTTTTCAGATGGGAGTGGGCGGAGCAAGCCTGGCTGTGGCAAAATATCTCGTGGAATATATGAAGGAAAAAGGTCTCCGCGGCAGCTTCGGACTTGGCGGAGTGGGCGGGTATATGGCGGGCATGCTTGAGGAGGGGCTCTTTGACGCAGTCTTTGATGTCCAGAGTTTTGATTCTGCTGTTACGAATTCGATGCAGGAAAATCCGAAACACATCGAAATAGATGCCTCCTGGTATGCTAGTCCCTTTAATGCAGGGTGTATAGTAAACAACCTGGACTGCGTCATCCTGGCAGCTCTTGAGGTCGATACGGATTTTAATGTAAACGTACTCACAGGACATGATGGAGTACTCAGAGGCGCATCCGGCGGACATCAGGATACTGCCGCGGGGGCAAAACTCTCTATAGTGGTCGCTCCTTCTTTCAGGGGGGGCGTTCCTTCAATAAAGAACAAAGTCACAACAGTAACGACACCCGGTGAGACAGTAGACGCCATCGTAACTGAGAGGGGGATCTGCATTAACCCCCGCAGGGAAGATCTTCTTGGCTCTGCTTTAAAATCAGGGCTCCCGGTCGTTGATATCACGGAATTGAAGAAGGAAGTCGAAAAACTCACAGGCGTCCCGCGTCCTGCTGAATTTGATCACGATAAAATTGCCGCAGTAGTTGAATATCGCGACGGGACCCTTATAGATACTGTATATTGCAGGAAATAGGATCATCAGATAAAGAAGCTTATATCCCATTCAGCGGGCCGGGGAAATGAGATCCTCCGGTCCGTTTTTCATGCGGTCAAAGGGAGGATATCTTTCTCGCCAATACTCACAGTTATGACCTGACCCTCTGAGATGGTGCTGGTGTCCGAATTTGGAAGGTCCATCCTGATATATGAAAGATCCTCCTTCTTATCGCAGTTTACGGGAAGCAGGATCACGGAAGTAAAAAACACATCCCGGCTGATTTTCGTTATACGGCACTGCAGTGTATTGTTTCCGTTTCCGGGGCCGGGCACAACGTGATGAGACCTGACACCCACATAACGGATATCCTCATTTACCTCTTTGCAAGTCAGTTCGGCCTTCCAGTCAAGGGCATTTACTCTTTTTTCGCCTATCCTAACGATCCTGGAATAGTTCCTGCACCCCGATAACATGGCTGCGGAGAAAGAAGAGGGGGCGCTGAAAAGCTCTTCGGCTGTGCATATCTTTTCAGAACGTCCTTCGTTGATCACGCATATTTTTCTGCACATCCTGAAGACTTCATCCCTGTTGTGTGATACGTAAAGTGTTGTGCCGCCGAAGGAGGCAAGCGCATCTGAGAGTTCCTGCTCCACCTGCCACCTGAGGTAGCTGTCAAGGGCTGAGAGCGGTTCATCAAGCATGATCAGCTGAGGCTCACTCGCAAGGATCCTTGCAAGCGCAGCCCGCTGCTGCTGCCCTCCTGAAAGCTGGCAGGGATAGTGTTCCTCAAGTCCTTTCAGATAGAGGCTGTCAGTAAGCTCCTCGAATTTCCTGCCTGTTTCTGAGGATCTTGAAGAATGTCTCAGCACAGAACAGATATTCTCCCTCAGGGTCATGTTGGGGAAGAGGGCGTAGTTTTGGAACATCATGCCAACGTGCCTCTCCTGAGGCTTGAGGTCGATCCCCCTTTTGGAATCAAAAAGGACCTTCCCGTTTACTTTTATAAGACCTTCATCAGGCCTTATTATTCCAGCTATGCACTTCAGGGTCATGCTCTTGCCGCAGCCTGAAGCTCCAAGCAGTCCAAGAGTACCGTTATCAGACTCAAATTCTACATCGAGCTTAAAATTGCCCAGTCTTTTTTTGATCTTTGCGTAAGCAGCCATCTTTATATCTCCCTGTTGTCAGATAGAGGGAGCCCGACAGATGATCCTTTGGGTTCTTTGTATCTTGTTTCAAGCATATTTACAGAAACCAGCACAACAAATGAAATTGCAAGATTTATGAAGACCCATTGATAAGCAAGAGTGTCGTTGCCCTCACGCCAAAGCTGGTAGACCGTTGTTGCTATGGTCGCTGTCTTTCCGGGAATATAGCCTGTCACCATGGCAGTTGCACCGAACTCTCCCAGTGCCCGTGCAAAGGCAAGAACAGTCCCCGCAAGTATGCCCTGTTTGCAGTTGGGCATGAGTACCCGCCAGAAGAGGAATGTGTTTGAGAGCCCCAGTGTCTGCCCTGAGTAGATCAGTGTCTGATCAAAGGCTTCAAATGCACCCCTGGCAGTCCTGTACATGAGTGGAAAGGAGACTATGGCTGTCGCAAATATTGCGGAATACCACGTCATCGTCATCTTGAACCCAAAGAGGTCAAGGACTCTTGATCCAACCGGACCCATCGGGCCGATCGTCTTTAAAAGAAAAAAACCCACAACGGTGGGCGGAAGGACCATCGGAAGAGTCAGCAGACAATCAAGGACGCCCTTGATCATGCGCGGGGTTTTTGCAATATAGTAGGCTGCAAAAATTCCGAGGAAAAAGGTGAAGAAAGTTGATAGCGCAGCCACCCTGAGAGAATTATAAAGGGGGAAGAGATCCATTACTTATCCTGCCGGGGTATGCTGAACCCGACCTTTTCAAATATCGCGGTGCTCTCGGGGCCCTTAAGAAATTTTGCAAATTCACTCGCAGCTTTTCTATTCCTTGTCCCTTTGAGGAGAGCGGCTGGATAGGTTATGGGAAGATGGCTTCCCTTAGGCGCCTCGGCTACGACCTTAATTGCTTCAGAAGTCGCCGCATCGGTGCTGTAAACGATCCCGCAGTCCACAGCGCCTGTGCTTATCTGTGAAAGGACTTCTTTTACGTTGCTTGCGTAGCTGATCTTGTTCATTGCTGTCAATTTATCCCAGACATTAAGAGACTTAAGCAGCTCTGCGGCGTATTGTCCTGCCGGGACATCAGAATTGCCTATCGATACCAGAGAGACCTTTTTTGTGACCAGATCCTGAAAACCACTTATGCCTTTTGATCTGCTATTTTTGGGGGTGATCAGGACCACCTTGTTGGACACTAAGTTAAAACGCGTTCCGGTCATTATAAAATCAAGCTTTTTTGTATTGACCGACGGGGCTGCGCTGATATCTATCTGGTCCATCTGTTTCTGTCCTGCAGATATAAAGATGTCGCAGTCCGCACCCTGTTCGATCTGTGTTTTCAGTGTACCGCTGGAGTCAAAGTTGAAAAGGATCTTTACATCCGGTGCCGATCTTTTGTACACATCAGCGATCATATCCATAGACTCTCTCATGGATGCCGCTGCGAAAACCGTAAGCTCTGTCTCGGCGTTTACAGGCCGAGGCGCCGGGAAGAGGGAAAGGATCAATAAGAGCGGTAAGAGGATAGAAAACTTAAAAGCTTTTGAAACGATCATATTAATGGCCCCCTGTTGCAACTAAGTATCAACAAGGAGATTATAGAAGTGATTTTTTGTTTTTGCAACACTGTTGCGATTATTGGGCAATAAAGTTTTTATCGGCTCCTATCCGGCACATAAAAATTGCTTTCAGGCATAAAGAAAAGGGTGCCGTACATCAGGCACCCCCTTGAATTTCAAATATTGTCTTTTATAGGGACAACAGACCGGTTTATTTTCCGTGCTGCTTATTGCGGCTTATCCCTCAGCACCGCTCCCTCCACACCGGAACTTGCAAAGGCCCTGTATCTTGTGAGGAAAGGACTGTCTGTCGGCTGTACCCGGGGAACGAATTTTTCCCTTCTCTTTGCAAGCACTTCTTCGCTTACCTTAAGATCGAGTCTTTTTGAGGGAATGTTGATCGATATGATATCTCCTTCTTCAACGAGCCCAATAGGACCGCCTACAGCTGCTTCAGGCGAGACATGCCCGATCGAAGCGCCTCTCGTGGCTCCGGAAAAACGGCCGTCTGTTATGAGCGCGACTGTGCCTCCCTTGCCCTGACCCATTATGGCAGAGGTCGGTGTGAGCATCTCACGCATCCCGGGGCCTCCCTTTGGTCCTTCAAAACGGATGACTACGACATCTCCGTCCTTTATCTCATTGTTCAGGATGGCTTTGCTTGCTTCCTCTTCACAGTCAAAGACCCTTGCAGGTCCTTCATGTACGAGCATTTCCGGAAGCACGGCAGATTGTTTTACGATAGCTCCGAGCGGAGCCAGAGTTCCCTTCATAAAGGCCAGTCCGCCCTCTTTGTGATAGGGGTCTTCGACCGGGCGGATAACGTTGTCGTTTACGACCTTTGCCTTTTTGAGGTTTTCTTTTACGGTGTTTGCTGTGACAGTTATCAGTTCTCCGTGTATCAGGCCTTTTTCAAGGAGTCTTGCCATAAGTCCCTCGACCCCCCCCGCCTGCCAGAGGTCCTCGATATGGTGATGACCCGCTGGGCTCATGGAACAGAGATGGGGGACCCTTGCTCCGATCTCGTTGAAGAGTTCAAGAGGGAGTTTAAGTCCTGCCGCCCATGCGATAGCAGGAAGGTGGAGCGAGGTGTTCGTAGATCCTCCAAGGGCGAGATCGACGGCAAGAGCGTTTTCAAAAGCTTCCATCGTAAGGATATCCCTTGGCCTTATGTTCTTTTCAACGAGTGTCATTATTGCCCGTCCCGCATCTTTGGCTAGCCTGACACGACCGGCATGGACGGCCGGGATCGTACCGTTTCCGGTAAGCCCGAGTCCGAGTGCCTCCATCATGCAGTTCATGGTGTTTGCCGTGAACATTCCCGAGCATGATCCGCATCCGGGGCAGGCATTGTCTTCGACATCCCTTAATTCTTCATCTGAAATTTTGCCTGCAGCTTTCATCCCGACTCCTTCAAAAACACTGTTTAGGTCAAGGACCCTTCCCTTCATGGTGCCAGCCATCATAGGGCCGCCGGAGATCACGACGGAAGGGAGGTTGAGTTTGCCTGCAGCCATTGCCATTCCGGGGACTATCTTGTCGCAGTTGGTGACGAGGACAAGACCGTCAAAGGCATGTCCACGGGCCATGACTTCAATGGAGTCCATGATCAGCTCGCGGCTTGGGAGAGAAAACTTCATGCCCTCGTGGTTCATTGCTATCCCGTCGCAGACTCCAATAACAGGGAATTCTATAGGGAGTCCGCCTGCAGCGTATATTCCCGCCTTTACAGCCTCTGTTATGGTCTTCAGATGAACGTGTCCCGGTATTATGGCGTTGTAAGAGTTCGCAACGCCTATCCAGGGGCGCTCTATCTCCCAGTCCGTATATCCTGCCGCCTTGAGCAGGGAGCGGTGAGGGCTTCTCTGGTAACCCTTTTTTGCCTTGTCGCTGTTCATTCTTAGATCCTTCCCCTCAGTTCAGTATCATTTTGTCTATCGATCCGCCCGGAGGGACCATCGGAAGTACTAGTGCCCCCTGCGGGATCCTGAAATCTACGAGGGCGGGGCCCGGAACATTCAAAGCCGCCTCGATCGTCTTCCTTACCTCTTCGGGCTTGGTCGCTGAGAAACCGCTTACGCCCATACCCTCTGCAATTTTCACGAAGTCAGGATTACGGTTGTAGATAGTATTTGAGTAACGGTGTTCATAAAAGAGCTGCTGCCACTGACGGACCATGCCAAGGCATGAATTGTTGAGGATGAAGACCTTGACAGGTATATTGTACCGCGCACAGGTGTCGAGCTCCTGGATATTCATCATAAAACTCCCGTCGCCCGCGATGCAGCAGACATGCTGGTCGGGACATGCAAGCGCAGCTCCTATCGCCGCCGGAAAGCCGAATCCCATGGTCCCGAGACCTCCCGACGTGACGAAGCGACGCGGTTCCTCGACTCTGTAGTGGAGAGCTGCCCACATCTGGTGCTGGCCTACTTCGGTCGTAAGCACCGATTTGCCTCCGGTGATCTCTCTAAGTGTTTCGATGACCTGCCAGGGAGCTATTTCCCCAGCGTATTCGTTCCTTGGCAGGGGCTCCTTCTGCCGTATCATCTCAAGCTCTTCAAGCCAGTGTGAACGGTCGAAATATTTTTTCTTCATTGAGCCTGTGATCGCGTCAATGATCTTTCCTGCATCTCCGACAAGCCAGACTTCCGAACCTATAGCCTTGTCTATCTCTGCGGGGTCGAGGTCGATATGGATAATTTTTGCTTCAGAAGCAAAGCTTGATCTCTTTCCCGTAGTCCTGTCGCTGAAACGGGATCCGATCGCCAGGATGACATCAGCTGTCATGAGCGCCCTGTTTGCAACAGGATGGCCGTGCATCCCCGCCATCCCGAGCGAGAGCCCCAGCGGATGTGACTCGGGGAAAGCTCCCTTTCCAAGAAGGGATGTGACTACCGGTATCTCCAGTTTCTCAGCGAGTTCAGTAAGTTTTCCCGCTGCTCCTGACCTTATAACGCCGCCACCTGCAAAGATGACAGGTCTTTCCGCATGTTCAAGGAGAGAGACAGCATCGTCAAGCTGAGAAAGGTCTGCCCCTCTCCCGGGGTCATACCCCAGGAAGCTTATCTTATCCGGGTACTCGAATTCTCCGAAACCTTTCTGTACGTCTGCTGGGACATCGATCAGGACAGGCCCCGGCCTTCCCGTGGAGGCGATGTAAAAAGCCTTTTTTATTGCAGCGGGTATCTGTTCAGGGGTCCTCACCTGCATGCTGTGCTTTACAATTGGGATAGTTGCTCCCATGATATCTGCTTCCTGAAAGGCGTCTGTCCCTATCACCGTGGTCGCGACCTGTCCGGTGATAGCTACCAGAGGAACGGAGTCCAGGTTTGCAGTGGCGATCCCGGTCACCAGATTTGTTGCTCCGGGACCGGATGTCGCTATGCACACCCCGGGCTTTCCGCTCACTCTCGCGTATCCGTCAGCGGCATGCGAAGCTGCCTGTTCATGGCGCATCAGCACGTGGTTGATCTTTGAGTCATATATTGCGTCATAAAGATGGATCACAGTTCCGCCGGGCAGTCCGAATATAGTGTCCACACCTTCTGCTTCAAGGGACTTGACCACCATTTGGGCTCCGTTCATTTTAGCCATTGGATTTACCTCCTATTGTAAAAGCGACGCCACCTGCTCCTCAGATAAGAGGCAGGCGTGTCTCTTTACTAAATATACTTTCTTATACTCTCTCCGACCCGGTCAAAGGCTGCTGTTCCGCCGAATTCAAATGGGAGTTCGTTTTCAGCTGCGTTTTCAAGGAAATCCGAGACGGCGCAGTTTATAGCTTTAGAAGCTTCCTGCTCCCCAAGATGTTCCAGCATCAGGGCTCCTGAAAGTATCGCCGCAACAGGATTTGACCTGCCTGTGCCTGCGATGTCAGGAGCAGAGCCGTGTACCGGCTCAAACATCGAGAGGCCGTCCCCGATGTTTCCTCCCGCGGCGGTACCGAGTCCTCCTGCAAGTCCGGCTTGCAGGTCGCTGATTATATCACCGAATAGGTTGGGACAGAGCAGCACTCCGTAAGCCGCCGGGTTTCTCACCAGATGGTAGCAGAGGGCGTCTACGTTCACCATTGCGTATTTGAGTCCGGGGTATTCCTCTGCCATTACCCTTTTTGCTGTTTCTTCGAAGAATCCGTAAAGGGCAGAAACTGCGTTGGATTTAGATACGACAGTCACAGTATCTTCCCCGCGCTTTTTTGCAAGCTCGCATGCGTATCTCGTGATCCTTTCCACGCCCGGTCTGCTGTTGATGGCAGCCTGGGCCGCGAAAGGAAATCCGGGATCTGTTTTAAGGCTTACCATGCCTTTGAGTTCATATTTGCCCCTGCTGACATCTACCGGGAGTTCAAGCACACCTGTTTCTGTAGTTCCACCTATGCACATGTAAAGGTCTTCAGTGTTTTCACGGACTACAACAGAATCCATTTTTGCCCCCTTGAGGTCGACGGGGGTGTGGACTTTCGGCAGCGAAAAGGCGGGGCGCAGGTTGACATACTGATCAAAGCGGAAGCGGAAAGCAAGCAGGATACCCTGTTCCAGGATGCCGGGCTTTACCCTTGGGTCGCCGATAGCGCCGAGAAGCATGGCATCGCATTTCGACATCTCTTCCATTGCATCTTCAGGCATGACCTCTCCTGTAACGAGGTAGTGACCTGCTCCGTAAGGATATTTTTGCCACTCGAAAGAAAAGCCGAATTTTTCGCCTGATCTTTCAAGAATTTTTATAGTTTCCCCGATCACTTCAGGGCCTATCCCGTCGCCGGGTATGACCGCTATCTTATATTTTTTCATTTTTATTACCGTCCTTATTCAGAAAGTCTTGCCCTGACGTAGGGGACCAGTCCCCCAAGACCAATGAGGCTTTGCAGGAATTCAGGGAAAGGCTTGGCATGGTATGTCTCGCCCTTTGTGAGGTTTGTAATGGTACCTTCCATAAGGTCTATCTCAATGAGATCTCCCTTTGTAATTCGGTCTGTCTCAGTGCATTCAAGGATCGGGAGGCCGATATTTATTGCGTTCCGGTAGAATATCCGTGCGAATGATTTTGCTATAACACAGGATGCACCTGACCCTTTTATTGCGATAGGGGCGTGTTCCCTGCTTGAGCCGCAGCCAAAATTGTTGCCTGCGGTTATAACGTCGCCCTTCGATACTCCTTTTGCATAAGTCTCATCGATATCTTCCATGCAGTGGGCAGCCAGAGATCTTTCGTCGCTTGTAACAAGGTATCTTGCGGGGATTATTACGTCAGTGTCAACGTTGTCGCCATAAACCCAGGATTTTCCTTTTAATGTAGTCTCCATCTCTTTGCCTCCTATGCCATTATTTCTTTTGGATGGCAGATGTGGCCTGCAACTGCGGATGCTGCCGCTACCATAGGACCGGCCAGGATTACCTCGCTTTTTGGCGATCCCATCCTGCCTACGAAGTTCCTGTTGCTTGTCGATATGCAGCGTTCGCCTGCGGCAAGGATACCAAGGTGGCCTCCGAGGCATGGACCGCAGCTTGGGGTCGAGATCGCTGCTCCTGCGTCGAGGAATATGTCAAAAAGCCCTTCCTTCATCGCCTGGCGGTAGACCTCGTAAGATGCGGGTATTACCATAAGCCTTGTTTTCTTGTGTACTTTCTTTCCCTTGAGGATCCTGGCAGCGCTTCTTAAGTCGCTGATCCTGCCATTGGTGCAGGAGCCGATGAAGACCTGGTCGACAGGTGTTCCTGCCGCCTCAGATACAGGTTTTACATTTTCAGGAAGGTGCGGCATTGCCACCTGAGGTTCCATATCTGTCACATCTATCGTGAGGGAGCTGGCATAGATTGCGTACTTATCAGCAAAGACCGGTTCAAAATGCCTTGCCGCACGTTCGCGGGCGTATTGGAGGAGCTTCTCATCGGGGTTTATCAGACCTGTCTTTCCCCCTGCTTCAATGGCCATGTTTGACAGGGTGAACCTGTCATCAAGTCCAAGCTTCCCAAGAGCTTCTCCGTGGAATTCGAGGGCCATGTAGCGGGCTCCTTCGACCCCGATCTTCCCTATCAGAGCGAGTATCATGTCCTTGCCGCAGATCCATTCCGAAGGAGTGCCTTCATAAGAGACCTTCATGGTCTCCGGTACCCTGAGCCAGGTCTCACCCAAAGCCCAGGCGGCTGCCAGGTCGGTCGAACCCACTCCTGTAGCGAGAGCACCCATAGCTCCGTGCGTACAGGTGTGGCTGTCAGCGCCCAGCACTATCTCACCAGGGAGGACGAGTCCGTTTTCCGGAAGGAAGGCGTGTTCGACCCCGACCCTGCCCACTTCCCAGAAAAGCATGTTCTGTTCGTTAGCAAATTCACGGCACTCCTTGATCTGTTCGGCAGAAGCGATGTCCTTTGCCGGCGAAAAATGGTCGGGCAAAATTGCGCAGCGCGCAGGGTCGAAAACCTTTTTCGCACCCATTTTCCTGAATTCTTTTATTGCCGGAGGACCGGTTATGTCATTCGTGAAAGCGAAATCTACGCTGACACGGCAGATGGAGCCTGCATCAACAGGGTCTTTGGTATGCTTTGCGATTATCGCCTCAGCGAGAGTCATGGCCATTAAGTTTTATCTCCTTTGCGGCAGCTGCAGCGTAAAGTCTGTTTATCGCGTCAACGTATGCGCGGATGGACGATTCTATAACGTCGGTGCTTGTGCCGCGTCCCTGGGCCTGGATTTCCTTATGGTGGAGAACTATCCTGGTCTCACCCTGTGCGTCAGAACGTTCACTCGTCGCCCCGATCCTGAATCCCTTCAGCTGAGGGGAGAAGCCGAGGATCTTTTTGACTGCGTTGTACGACGCGTCTACTGGCCCGTTTCCGACAGCCGCTTCTGTGTAGTCTTCATTGCCCGATGTGAGGGTGATGCTGGCGGTCGGTTTGCTTCCCGTGCCCACGTGTACCGCGAAGTCCTTTAGGATATACCTTCTCTCTGGGATAAAAGAGAGCACCCTGTCAAGTATCAGGGCTTCGATGTCGCCGTCGCTTACATCCTTTTTCTTATCGCAGAGTTCCTTGAAGTATGTAAACCCTATCTCGATGTCTTCTTTTGAAAGCTGGTATCCCATGCTTTCCAACCTGTCCCTGAACGCGTGGCGCCCCGAGTGTTTCCCGAGGAAGAGATCAGAAGCAGGAGCCCCTACAGTTTCTGGGGTCATGATCTCATATGTCGCCCTGTTGCAGAGCATCCCGTGCTGGTGTATGCCGGCCTCATGAGAGAAAGCATTCAGGCCTACGATCGCCTTGTTCGGCTGTACCATAACACCGGTAAGGTGGGCAACAAGCTTGCTGGTACTGTACAGTTTCGTAGTGTCTATTGCAGTTTTGGCGGGATACTGGTCCTCTCTTGTGTTGAGGGCCATAACTATCTCTTCCATTGAAGCATTTCCGGCACGTTCCCCGAGGCCGTTGATAGTGCATTCGATCTGTCTGGCCCCTGCCCTTACAGCGGCAAGCGAGTTTGCGACCCCGAGCCCGAGATCGTTATGGCAGTGTACGGACCAGACAATATTTTCCGGAGGATTGACTCCGCTGATGATCTCTTTAACAAAAGAGTAAAATTCATCAGGCTGGGCGTATCCCACTGTATCGGGTATATTGAGCGTTGTAGCCCCGCACTCTATCGCTGTTTTAAAGACTTCGATGAGGAACGGCACCTCAGAACGGCTTGCATCCTCCGCGGAAAATTCCACATCGTCGATCAGGGATTTTGCAAGGCTGACGCCGTTGCGTACCTCTGCAAGCACACCCTCTTTATCGAGTTTAAGTTTATACTCCATGTGTATGGGGCTTGTTGCAATAAATGTGTGGATACGCGGCCGCTCTGCGTCCTTTACAGCTTCCGCTGCACTCCTTATATCTTCTGCCCTGGTCCTCGCAAGGCCTGCTATTATCGGGCCCTTTATCTCACGGGCGATTGCCTGTACGGATTCAAAGTCGCCGGGTGACGAAGCGGGGAATCCCGCCTCTATGACATCAACGCCAAGCCGGGCAAGCTGGCGGGCGATCTGCAGCTTTTCGCCCTTGTTAAGGTTGATCCTTGCTGCCTGTTCTCCGTCTCTCAGCGTTGTGTCAAAAATTCGTACCTGATCTATCATGTCGTTCTCTCCTTTATTAAGGTAGTGGGATCGGCTGATATCGCCGTGAGAAGCGAGGAGCGGGCGGATGATGTTTTTCTCTTTCTATTGCCGTCATTCCGCCCGCCGCTTCAGTTTGTTGTTAAAATTTGGGTATTTCTTTCTGATCCATCCAGGGCATCATTTTGCGGAGCTCTTTTCCTACCCCTTCACATTCAGCTTCCTGGGCGGCCTTTGCCCATTTCTTCATGCGTGGGCGGCCTGTCTGGTTCTCAAGTATCCAGTCGCGTGCGAAAGTACCGTCCTGGATCTCTGTAAGGAGCTGCTTCATAGCCTTCTTTGACTCATCGCCGATCACTCGCGGTCCGGCTATCATGTCGCCGTATTTCGCAGTGTCGCTTACTGAATAGCGCATCCAGCTGAGACCGCCCTCGAAAACCATGTCAACGATCAGTTTGAGTTCGTTTATGCATTCGAAGTAAGCCATCTCAGGCTGGTAACCTGCTTCTACAAGGGTCTGAAAACCTGCCTGCATGAGTTCGCTGACTCCGCCGCAGAGGACCGCCTGTTCTCCGAAGAGGTCAGTCTCCGTCTCTTCACGGAAGGAGGTCTCGATGATCCCCGCTCTTCCTCCGCCTACTCCTGACGCGTAAGCGAGTGCGAAGTCCTTTGCTTTGCCGGATGCGTCCTGATAGATGGCGATGAGACAGGGTACTCCCTTTCCTTCTTTATACATGTGACGCACCATGTGTCCGGGTCCTTTGGGCGCTACCATGAATACATCGCGGTCGGGCTCAGGAACGATCTGTCCGAAGTGGACTGCAAATCCGTGTGCGAAAGCAAGTTTTGCGCCCTTCTTAAGGTTGGGGAGCACTTCGTTTTTGTATATCGATGCCTGAAGATGGTCAGGCATGAGGAACATCATTACGTCGGATCTCTTTGCAGCCTCTGAAACAGTGCAGACTTCAAAGCCGTCTTTCTCCGCAGTCGCCTTTGATTTGCTTCCCTCGTGGAGGGCTACGATAACATTTGCTCCGCTGTCGCGGAGATTCTGTGCGTGTGCGTGCCCCTGGCTTCCGTAACCGATTATCGTTATAGTCTTTCCATCGAGAAAACTAAGATCTGCGTCGCGGTCGTAATATACTTTTGCCATAACAAAAACACTCCTTCTGTCCTGCTGGACATTTAAAATTATTTTATCTATTTATGCTTGGGTCTCTTTGAGGCCTCGTCATAACGATCATGGTAATTACTTGCTCACTGCAAAACCTGCTTCAATCAACTCTTCAGGGACAAAACCGGACCTTGAAAGAGCCACCTGCCCCGAACCCGCCGTCTCAATTATTCCGTAAGGCCTGAAAGCCTCCATGCATGCGTTCATCTTTCCCTTGTCCCCTGTAATTTCCAGTGTCACAGCCTCTGTCCCCAGGTCTACGACCCTGCAGCGGAATACCTCTGCTGTCTGAAGGACGTGAGGACGTCTGTCAAGGGGAGCCCTGACCTTCACGAGGGCGAGCCAGCGCTCTACAAAAGGCCCTTCCTTTGTAAGATTTGTGACCTCTATGACCTCGATGAGCTTAAGAAGCTGTTTTCTGATCTGATCGTAAACACCCTCTTCACCCTCGATAACGACCGTAAATCTTGATACTCCTGGAGTATCTGTCTGTCCGACGCTGAGGCTCTCAATGTTGTAACCCCTCCGATAGATAAGTCCGGCTATCCTCATAAGAACTCCGGGGTTGTCTTCAGATAGGATGGTAAAAGTGTTTTTCATATCATGTCCTCCTGTATGCTGATGATAGAGACAAAAAAAACCGGGGCCCCTGAGGGGTCCCGGTCCGAAAGTAACACGACGTTTAAGCGTCGGCCACCTCGGGGGACCCACTGCTAATAAGAAGTACTAGTACGAGAACCAGACTAAATATGTCACGGATCAAACTGTCTATTCGCATTTTATGTCCCACCTTTCAAGGTTTTGGCCTGCCCGCCGGGCGCGATGCCCTGACGTAATGGGCGACATAATACGACCATATCAGATAAATGTCAACCATTCATTTGTTAAAAAAATGACTATTTGCATGTCACATCCATTGGTAAAATTTTTAAAACCAATGCATATGGGTATAAATGGTTAATATTAAAATTATGTTTATTGTAAATCCAAGGATGATCAACGATAGATCTGCCGAATACAAATTAAAATAAATTTTGTCTATTTAAGAAAAAATATGATAGATCGATCTTTTAGGTCAGATGTGGTTGCAAAAAACCTTGCAGGCGCGTACGGAATGCCTTAAAATGCAAGTTGGTTGCGTTTACTGTCCAAGGGGTGGTTTTTTTGAACGTTGATAAAATACTTAGCGATGCAAAACTGAGAGCCACACATCAGAGAAAGGTCGTACTGAGGCTTTTGGTGGAAAAAGGTTCCCCTCTCTCTCATAGCGAGATATCCTCTGCCCTTGTCGAATCGCTTGATAAGGTCACACTTTACAGGACCCTGCAGACCCTTAAAGGAGCTGGGATAGTACACCAGGTCCAGGGACTGGACGGAGTATGGCGTTTCTGCGCCCATGACCCTGAATCAAAGGGATGTCCCGGGGATCACCCCCATTTTCTTTGTCTCCACTGCGGAAAAATGTTTTGTCTTACAGATCAGAGGCTTCCCAGGGTCGAGGTCCCAAAGGGCATGACAGTTGAAGGAAAACAGCTTGTTGTATATGGATGCTGCAGTGAATGCAGCCCTGAAACGGAGGATATATAAATATGAAGATAACAGTGATCCCGCTTGAAGAAGCCATTGGCAGGCCTCTGGCACACGATCTTACACAGATAGATGCTGTGAACCACAAAAAATCTGCCCGCTTCAAAAAAGGCCAGGTCATTACAGAGGAAGATATCCCGACACTGAAGGACATGGGAAGGGAAAACCTCTCCGTAATGGAGATGTCTCCCGGGGAAGTCCATGAAGATGATGCTGCAATGCAGCTTGCGGAGGTGCTCTGCGGAGAAAATTTAAGGATCACGTCTCCTGAAGAGGGCCGCTGTAACCTGATCGCGACAAGTTCAGGCATACTTTGGTACCTTGCTGAGACAGTCAACAGGGTCAATCAGGATCCTGACTGGGTGCTTTCTGCGCTGGCGCCTCACCGCCCCGTACTCAAAGGACAGACGGTCGCGGGCTTTCGCATAAGGCCTCTTGTAATGGAAGACTACAGGGTCGAGCGCGCCGTGGCGGCAGTGAGAGGAAGCAGGCCTTTTGCTGTGCTTCCCTTCAGGGATCTCAAAGTAGCTGTCGTTACAACGGGCAAAGAGATCGTGGACAAAAGGGTACAGGATTCATTCAGGCCGAAGCTTGACGAGAAGCTCAGCAGGCTCAGCGGCAGCGTTATAGGGCAGACGTTCTGCACTGATTCGCTTGAACAGATAGCTGCTGCGATCAATAAATTCCTTGATGATGGTGCTAAGGTGATCATCTGCACCGGAGGGATGAGCGTGGATGTGGACGACAGGACACCCGGAGCTATCCGTTCAGTATGCAGGAAGATATCCTTTCAGGGATCCCCTGCCCTGCCGGGTGCCATGCTGATGCTTGGATACGCAAAGTCACCTGTCGACGGAGAGGATGTAGCGGTCATAGGGGCCCCCGCCTGTGTTGCTTTTGATAATAGGACGGCTTTGGACAAGCTGTTGCCCTTTGTCTTTGCAGGAATCGAACCCGGTGATCTTGTGCGAAGATGGGGAGTGGGTGGGCTTTGCGAGCACTGTTCTGTCTGTCATTACCCGTCATGCTCTTTTGCAGCGGGAAGTTGATTTATTGTTTGCCAGAAGAGATATTTTATCTTCCGGGGTTAAGATCTGTTTATTGATTTTTAGTGAAGGAGCAGAAATATGAACAGAGAACTTTTAGAGATCATGCATAATGAAACAGAGGTCGGAAAGTGTGGTGTGCTCTGCACAGTAACGGATGAATCAGGATCTACTCCCAGAAGCAGAGGCGCTTCTATGTGGGTTCGCTCAGACGGAAGCATAAGCGGTACGATAGGCGGGGGTCTCATAGAATTTGAGGCCATAAAAAAGGCCAAAGAGCTTATTTTTTCAGGCGATACCGTTTTGGTATGGAAAAAGGATCTAACTGAAAAAGACGGGATGCTTTGTGGTGGGACAGCATCAGTTTATATGGAAGTTATAGGGCGTGAGGACGAGCTTGTAATTTTGGGTGGCGGGCATGTTGGCAAAGCTGTTGCTGAAGTCGGAGCTTTTGCAGGATTCAGGGTCACGGTGTGGGACGAGAGGGAAGAGTTCGCCAACAGCGAGAATATCCCCTGCGCACGTACTGTCGTCTGTCCTATCGAAGACATATTCGACAAAGGTATAACTCTCCACGAGAGGAGCTATGTGGTCATAGTGACCAGGGGACATTCCCTGGACGCAGAGGCTGTGGCTATAACTGACAACAAGCCCGGGGCATATTATGGAATGATAGGTTCGCGCTCCAAGATCGCCGCGCTCAGGAAGATGCTAGTTGCAAGAGGTGTCTCGCAGGAACATCTGGATCGGATACACCAGCCGATAGGGCTTCCGATAAAAGCCGAGACTCCCGAAGAGATCGCGGTCTCTATCCTTGCCGAGATCATAGCGGTAAGAAGAGGCGCGGATCTTGATGACCTGCGAAAGGCTGTCCGGTCATAATAACTTTAAGAAGTATAGAAAGAGGGAGCAGGCATCTGCCCGCTCCCTCTTTCTATTATTTTATCAGGGCTGAGTGTTGTTGATTTCTTCTATCTCTGCAAGCTCCTCTGCCGTTATCTTTTTGTAGCCCTTCGGTTGAGAAAAAAACTCTGCCGGCGGCCTGCCCAGTTTGATGTTTACGTATTCGTAAGATGTCATTCCGTCGAGGGACTGTGTCTTTACAGGTACAGGAAAGTTGTCCCTGTACCATTCATGATACTGGTCCTTGCTCTCTCCGTTGTTGTATTTCACTGTGACAAGGTATTTTTTGAGCCGGTAGCTGTCTACCATCTCATTCTCAATAAATTCCTTCGAGAGATCGCCTGTATCCATTTCATGGGCTCCGGCGTAATTTTGTTTAGGCTCGCCAAAATATGGCTGTTCAACGTACTTTCTGAGTTTTGGGAATATCAGCCATATGACTTTTTTATCGTGCCTGGTGACTACGACCTCTTTACTTCCCTCGAGTTCGTATCGCGACATGTTTTCAGCTACAAAGATCTTTCCCCTCTGTTCCACTCCGTTGTCCTTCTCAATAATAAGAGCGCTGAATTCAACGACATCAGATGACCAGGAACTTTCGGGGATCATCATGGTAAAAAGCACCAGTGCAAGTATAAGCAGACGACGCATTAAATCACCTTTTCAGTATGGATTTGGGGTCAATTATACAGGCATGATCATTGACCGTATCGTGCTCTTTGCTTATTATTGGCGTTGAACGATCAGGGGAGAGTGTTGTTATTGCTTCTTCATGGTATTTTGCTAAGTCTGCTGACATGTTTCTGCTGGGGCAGCACCTCTGTCTGCCTGAGAGGACTGAAAGGTCTTGACCCTGTGGAGATGTCTTTCCTCCGTTCTATCGGCGGTTTCGCAGCATCAGTCCCTCTGGCTCTGTTCTTTTCCTCAGGCTCCCGTTTTTTTTCCATCTCAGCGGGAGACATTGGGGTGCTTATAGCTCTTGTTCTTTTCAATAACATCATAGGAGATGTCTTTCTTTTTCTCTCGCTTCACAGGCTTGGTGTCGCAAGAGGAGCATCGATCTCAAGCACTTATCCCGTAGTAGTCGCGATATTCTCATCTATCTGGTTTGGAGAAAAACTTACTTTTACGGTTTCTGCAGGCACAATAATGGTCGTGGCCGGCGTGTTCTGTCTTTGCCGCAGGAAGGGATCGAATGGCCGGATGGATATGCCAGGACTGATATTAGCTCTCCTGGCCTCTTTCTTTTGGGGCATCGGTCTCCTCTGCAACAAATATCTGCTGAGGCACGGTGTCATGCCGGACCTCATAGTAGCATGGCGCGGCATGACTTTCCTTATAGCTGCCTCCATTGCATGGGCTGTCAAGTCCTTCGTTTTCGACAAAAGTAAAGACGCATGGAAGAGGATCACAGCACCTGAGGCCGGATGGGCAGTGCTTGCAGGTGTACTCTCACTGGGTGTGGGCGCCTGGACATATTCAAGCGCCCTCCAGTTCATACCTGCTTCGGTAGCTACTCCGATAGGAGCGTCAAATCCGATCCTGGCGACGATCCTTGCACTCCTGATCTTCCATGAAAAGGTAAGCACTCTTCAATGGTTCGGTATAATCCTTGCTGTCGGAGGCTCTGTCCTCGTTACGATCTGATGGCCCTAAACACCTCAGCTGGCTTCGATGATCTCTGACAGTTCGCGTATAAACGTTCCCGGAGCCATTTTCGGAAGCTTTTCCACCGTCAGAAAGACTCCGTCCATGTAAATATCACTTGTGTGGTCCTGAACAGAGATCCTGATGATCTCGTCATTTCTCCCGAGAAGCACTTCATGTTCAGAGTATGGACCCGGCCACGGAAGTCGCTGTGAAAGGACGGGGACGTCGGATATGGTGGCGCCCAGTACTCCGGGATATACCTCTTTGCTTTCAACAGGTGCCGGCGCTCCGGAAGCGGCCTTTGCAAGGCTTGCAGCAGTTCCGCTAGGAGCGTTGGCCATTCCCGGGAAATGGCGGTCGATTATGCTCACGTAGGGGTAGTAGGTGCGTACTTTTTTGATGAAATCCCTTACAAGGCTTATCCCCAGGCCGTAATTTGGTATCACAGACCAGCGAAGCCCCTTTTCCTTCACTTCTTTTATGAACGGTGCAAGGTCTTCGTCCGTCAGCCCGGTCGTTCCGATAACGGCATTGAGCCCCTTCTCTGCGTAGAGCTTCAGGTTTCCCGGCAGCACAGGAGTTGCAGAAAAATCTATGACAATGTCAGGCTTTGTGGTCTCAACCCCGGCCCTCAGATCGTTGGTGGCAATTATTCCTATCGGTCCTATTCCGGCAATTTCCCCGAGGTCCTCTCCGGTCTCTTTACACCATCCTCCGACGAGTTCTGCCCACTCGATATGCTGGATAGTCCTCACAAGGGTCTTGCCTACGTTGCCGGATGCGCCTGAAACAAATATCTTCATAAACATTCCTCCAGTCTCTTTATGAGATGATACAGAGCAACTATAATTTTAGCCTATAAGCAAGTATAGTTTAAGTAGCTAAAAACGGCACGGCAAAGGGGGCCCGAAGCATATGAAAATATTTTACAGCTACACTTACGGCGGTGTAGGAAAGATTGAGATCGGGACGGAATCAGAGAGCATAACCGATGTCCATTTTGCGAAGTCTTTCGTCCCTCCGTCAGAGTACAGCCGGAAGGAAACTCCTCTTCACAAAAAAGCGGCGGAGCAGCTGAGGGGATATTTCGAGGGTACACGTAAGGTATTTGACCTTCCTCTTGCGCCAAAAGGGACAGATTTTCAGAGGAGATGCTGGGAGGCTCTGCTGCAGGTACCCTACGGAGAGACCCGAAGTTACGGCGATATTGCCCGGGCGGCAGGAAGCCCAAAAGGCTTCAGAGCTGTGGGGATGGCAAATAACAGAAATCCGGTCGCCATAATCATTCCCTGTCACCGGATAATAGGATCGGACGGCAAACTCGTCGGATATGGCGGAGGCATTGACATCAAAGCATTCCTTCTTGATCTGGAAAGAAAATATGCGAAATCTTGAGTACGGCGAACGGGAGATATCATACCTCTCCAAAAAAGACAAAAAGATGGGAAAGCTTATAGAGAACACTGGCTTTCTTGAGTGTAAGGTGAGCGAAGACCTCTTTGATTCTCTGGTAAGTTATATCGCGACACAGCAGATATCCAACAGGGCAGCCGAGACTGTCAGTATGAGGATAACCCAAAAATTCGGCACCGTTACGCCCGAAAAGATCGCATTGCTTCCCGATGAAGAGATCAAGTCGGTTGGGATCTCGATGAAAAAGGCACAGTACATCAAAGGTTTGTCCGAGGCGGTGCTTTCCGGCAGGCTTGATATCCGGGGGCTTGCCGAACTGCCGGACGAAGATGTCTCTTCGCAGCTTACTTCGATCAGGGGGATCGGGGACTGGACAGCAGAGATGTTCCTTATCTTCTCGCTTGGAAGGATGAACGTATTAAGCTACAAGGATTTTGCCATCAGAAAAGGGATGCTGCTGCTTTACGGCCTCAAGGGCCTTGAGAGGGAAACTTTTGAAAAATACAGGAGGCGCTATTCCCCATACGGAACTGTCGCCTCTCTCTACATCTGGCATCTCTCTGAAAATGGATAATGAAAATACTGAGGGCATCAAAAATACCCGGACGGTATTTTTGACGCCCTCAGCTTTCTGCCATTTCTGGAAAAGGTCAGGCCAATGAAGAGAGCACCGAAGCCCTGCTAACGATGCCTTTGAGTTTTCCCCTGTCTCCGACCACTGCGATAGGGAACCTTGCCTCTGCTGCTTTTTGTATTATGTCTTTAAGCAGGACCTCCTCGCCGGTCACGGGTATATTCTTTGTCAGAACGGAGAAGAGCGGAAGCTTTTCCTGTCTTGCCCTTATCGCGTCGTCCAGAGTTACCACTCCCATAAACTTCATGTCGTCACCCACTGCGTATGCGCTTGAGATCTGATTTTCTCTCATCTCCATCACCGCGCTTGCCGGAGAAACATTCTCCCTGACTATACACTGAGGCCTGAACATGACATGTTTTACCCTCAGCACCATGCTCATATCAGCGCCCTCGATAAAGTTTCGGACATAGTCATCGGCGGGATTCGTTGACATCTCTTCAGGCGTCCCGGACTGAATTATACGGCCGTTGTGCATTATTGCCACCCTGTCTCCCAGCTTAAAAGCCTCGTTTATGTCATGTGTTATGAAGATGATAGTCTTTTCAAGTTTTCTCTGGATCGAAAGGAGCTCAAACTGCATCTCTCTCCTGACAAGGGGGTCCAGGGCTGAGAAAGGTTCATCCATCAACAGCATGTCAGGGGAATTTACAAGGGCCCTCGCGATCCCGACCCTCTGCTTCATCCCGCCGGAAAGAGTGGATATCGGTTTGTCTTCCCATCCTTCAAGACCTACCATTTTGATGAAATCCTGAGCCTTTTCAAAGCGTTCATTTTTTGGTATGCCCCTGACCTCAAGTCCGTAAGCAACATTGTCTATCACGCTTCTGTGTGTCAGCAGGCCGAAGTTCTGAAATACCATCGATACTTTGTCCCGCCTGAGACTCAAAAGTTCTTTGCCGTTGAGTTTTTCGACATTCTGCCCCTCAAAGAGGATCGTTCCCGAAGTCGGTTTCAAAAGCTGGTTGAAACATCTTATTATGGTCGATTTACCCGAGCCGGAGAGTCCGATTATTACGAATATCTCTTTTCTCCTGACCTTGAAGGAGACGTCCCAGAGCGCGACCGCTGCCCCTGTTTTTCGGTATACCTCATCCTTGTCGAGGCCCTCTGCCATCATTTTGGAGGCTTCTGCCTTGTTTTTGCCGTATATTTTTACAACGTTTCTTGCTTCCGCAATATAATCTTCATTTATCATTCAGAAACAGCCTCTTTCTTTACCATTCCCTGGGTCAGCCGGTCAAGTATGATCGCAATGATCACTATTGCTATGCCGGGCATCAGAGCTTTGCCCATCTCGGTCCTGTTTGTTGCAAGCAATATTTCCATGCCCAGGCCGTTAGCTCCGATCAGGGCACAAGTGACCACCATAGACATCGCCATCATGATCGTCTGGTTGATGCCGGCCATGATAGAAGGCATTGCCTGCGGGATCTGTACTTTGGCGAGAAGCTGTATTTTGGTCGATCCAAATGATGAAGCAGCCTCCACCATCTCTTTGTCCACGTGGACTATCCCCAGGTTCGTCATCCTGACCATGGGAACCACTGCGTATATAGTAGTTGCTATCAGAGCCGGGGTCTTCCCGGGGCTGAAGAGTATGACCGCAGGAACAAGGTAGACGAAGGCAGGCATGGTCTGCATCAGGTCCAGTATCGGCCTCACGATGGTGGAAGTCCTTTTGCTCATTGCCACTATGATCCCCAACGGGAAGCCCATTATGACGGATAGGAAGACAGCCACTATTACCATGCTTATCGTCTCCAGCATATTGTCCCAAAGGCCGCACATGCCCACAAAAAAGAGCATGGCTGCGTACATTGGTCCCACATAAAGCTTTTTGCTGACTCTCCAGCCCAGATATGCCACTACAAGGATCATAACAGGCCAGGGGATAGCTTCCAGCAAAGAGTTTATTGAGTTGATGGAAGCTATTATCGCTGATTTTATCAGCCCCAGCGTCTCTCTGTTATTCCTGCTGAAAGCTTTTACCGCTACGTCGATAGCTTCCCCGCTTCCTATTTGAAGGCTTTCGGGGAATTTATATAGAAATTCCATTCAAAGACCTCCCTGATCTACATTTCGTTTATCTCACAGGGAAGTTTTTTAGAGAACAGCTCTTACCCTCTCCGCCCTCTCCTTAGGCAGCCACTGGTCGAGCAGTTCAGGATTTTTCCTGAGCAGCCATTTCGCTGCTTCTGTGTGGCTTGCTTTTTTCTCATCAAGATATGCAAGTGCTTCGGATATCAGTTTGCTGCCTGTTTTGTATTTTTTAAAGAACCCAAGCAGATCAGGAGCTTTCTTTGCGAAATATTTGCTGCTCACGATCTTAAGCTGCTGAGACGGGAAGGCACAGGCTCCCTTTTCGAAAAGCTCTTTGCTGTATGGTTCGTCCTCAAGCAGTACGATATCCAGTTTTCCGCTGACCCAGGTAGGCTCATAACAATATCCCACCCAAGGTTCACCGAGGTTATATGCTGATACGAGGGAGGCAAAAAGCGTTGCTTCGCTTCCAAGACGCGCGTAGTTGTAATTTTTGTCCAGCCCGTATAGCTCATATTTTTTATGGAGCACCTCGTCAGCCATCCATCCGGGGATCGAGCCGTAGATCCTTCCTTTGCCCTTATCCTCGTCGTCCGGAAATACGCTGTGGTATTTTGCCAGATCCTTTACTGTCTTAAGGTCAGGAGCTAAAGGCTTGATGCCTCGTTTTGCGTCACCTTCGATGACGTACCTTGGAACGTAGAGTCCCTGCTTGCTGTCCGGAGCCAGGATCCCGACGTCTACAATGTCTCCGTTCGCAATGTCATTAGGATATGTAGCGACGTTGTCTGTCCAGCTTTCGATATCCAGGTCGACGTCTCCCGCTATTATTGCCTGCCAGTTCATAGTTGAAGACGCTGTCGATGTTTTGAGTATATATCCGTCATATGCGTTTTCAACGACTATCCTTGCTATCTCGTTGTGAAGCTTCTGGCTGTCCCATCCGTTATCTGTAACGACTATCTCAGTTTTAGCGAATGCCTGTACAGGCATTGCGCAGACAATGACCATCAGGCAAAGTAAAAAAACTCTTTTCAGTGATTTATTCATCAGTATCCCCCCACTTATTTGATTTCAACACTCCTATTCTTACATAAGGTTGTTACTTTTTCAACCTAAAATTCAACAATCAATAACATTTATAGGTAAAAAGGCGTTGTTTTCTTCGCTTAGTTAATAATCGAAGGTCTCTTTTATCCGGAGAGTTTGCAGGAAATATTTGACCTTTGAGTAGCTGCCCTCGTCGCCCACAAAATAGAGTACGTCGCCCTCTTCAAGAAAGGTTGAGCCTCCGGGGGAGAGAATGAGAGTTCCCTTTTTCTTTATGGCTACAACTGTTGCAGAGGTAGATTGCCAGAAGCATAGTTCCGATATTTTTTTACCAAGGGAGGGCAGGTTCCCTTCCAGCGTGACCTCAAAGGGAATGAAAGGGTTTGTTGATCGAAACCGTTCTGTAAGGTCGACAAGCATTTCTACCTCTTCCTTCAGCTCCTCGATCTCACGCATCTGCTTTTCTGCCTTCTCGATGATGCTGTTCTTTAGAAAAGAAATTGTCCTGGCGTCCCGCCTCCTTGAAATGAAGAGCAGTGCGTTCTCCCTGGACTTCACAGTGACCCCGCTTCCCTTCTCAGCCTCTACTATTCCCAATTCAGCAAGGACGCATACTGCCTTTCTGGCAGTCTCTGATGAAACCTGGTACTGAGATGCGAGGGAGGAACGCGCGAAGATCTTATCGCCGACCTGATAGCTGCCTTCGGCGATCCTTGATGCGATATCGGAAGCTAGCTGCTGATATCGAGATTCGTGATCTGTTTTAGGGCTCATTGGAGGGACCCCTTTCCTTTTGTAAGTATTTTTTGCCGGCTTTCCATCCGGAGGAGAATATCTCACATTTATGCAATTGTATCAAATCGACGTAAAATTGCTTGCAACTTTTTGGTTTATATGGTAAAAAGCGACTAGTGATAGCGGTAATGAGGAGGGTAGGTTATTTAAGTCTATCATCACAAACCAAGTCAAGCATTTTTAAAATCTGACCTAACTGGATTACAGTTATACAAATGGCCATACGGACAGCCGGGTCAAATGCCGAACTAGCGATTGTGATATCGTGTTGATGAGCCAGAGCTCAAATTTTGTTGCGGAGACCTCCGCGAAATTGTGTTCATAAGTTTAGAGTACTTGTGAATGGTCGACATGAGCAGTAAAAGTATATATTACTGTATAGGCTCAAATAAACTACCAATATTTGTATAATACATCAATCAAATAAAGTAGGGATCATCTATCAAGTACAACTATCCTGTCTTTTCCCCTGAGGAAGGCGGGTGGTTGTTTTTTATTTCAAGGGGTGAAAGCAAATACCCCGAGTGGATGAACACTCATGCGGAGGCCATTTTCAGAAAGGAGCCTGAGATGGCCGAGAAAATTAAACTGTATGGCTTCAACAACCTTACAAAAACACTTAGCTTCAATATTTATGATGTGTGCTACGCAAAGACAGAAAGAGAAAAGAACGAGTATCTGGCATACATCGATGAACAGTACAACGCAGAGCGTCTCACCAACATACTTTGCGATGTAACTGATATGATCGGTGCCCATGTCCTGAACATTTCCAAACAGAACTACGACCCGCAGGGAGCAAGCGTCACCATCCTGATCTCCGAGATGCCCATTCCTCCGGAGACCCTTGATTCCTCGTGCAATAGCGGGTTTGAAATTCTTTCTAAACGCGAAACTGTATGCGGCCACCTGGACAAGAGCCACCTCACGGTCCATACCTACCCTGAGTTCCACCCAAACCAGTCTATATCGACCTTCCGTGTGGACATAGACGTATCTACATGCGGAAAGATATCCCCGCTCAATGCCCTCGATTATCTGATCGGCAGCTTTGACTCTGATATCATTGCGATAGACTACCGTGTCCGGGGTTTCACCCGTGAGATGGACGGACGTAAATGCTATATCGACCACAAAATAGCCTCGATACAGGATTTCATAGACTCCGGGACGCTGCAGGAATATGACGCACAGGACATTAACGTTTACCAGGCCAATATTTTTCACACGAAGATGCTGATAAAGGAACTGCACCTTCAGAATTACCTCTTTAACAATGATGTGCTTGAATTTACCCCCAAAGAGAGGCTTGAGATAACCAACAGGCTTCGCAGGGAAATGATAGAGATCTATACGGGAATGAATATCTATGAATAGGCAGAATGAGACTCCGATCTATGATGCTTTGCAGGAATATATACAAAACAGGATAGTCTCCTTTGATGTCCCCGGTCACAAACAGGGCAAGGGACATAAGGCTCTTGTTGATGCTTTTGGCCAGAAGTGTATCTCGATGGATCTCAACTCAAGCAAACCTCTTGACAACCTGACCCACCCTACCGGAGTCATCAGGGAGGCAGAGATCCTGACAGCAGAGGCTTTCAGAGCGAGCCAGGCATTCCTTATAACAAACGGCACAACTGCAGCAGTTCAGAATATGATCTTTTCATGCTGCAGGCAGAACGACAAGATCATCATGCCGAGAAACGTCCATAAGAGCGTGATAAACGCAATGGTTATCTGCGGTGCTGCCCCTGTCTATGTCAACCCCGGGATCGAACCGGAACTTGGGATAAGCCTGGGCATGTCAGTCAGCGATGTGAAAATGGCAGTATCGGAACATCCGGATGCAAAGGCTATACTCGTTAACAATCCAACCTATTACGGGGTCTGCAGCGACCTGAGGGAGATAGTCAGAATTGCCCATGATGCGGGCATGCTGGCCCTTATCGACGAGGCCCACGGAACACACCTCTACTTTGGCGAGGACCTTCCTCTTTCAGCGATGGATGCGGGAGCGGATATGTCAGCAGTCAGCATACATAAAACAGGCGGCTCCCTAACCCAGAGCTCAATGCTGCTCCTGGGTCCGGGCGTCGATGCCGAAGCTGTAAGGCAGATAATAAACCTGACACAGACAACGAGCGGAAGCTATCTGCTCATGGCATCCCTTGACATTGCCAGAAAAAACCTCTTCCTCCACGGCAAAGAGATATTCGAAAGGGTATGTTCGCTCAGCGAATATGCGAGGAGAGAGGTAAACAAGATCCCCGGCCTCAGGGCCTTCGGAAAAGAGATAATCAACGGAGAGACAGTCTTTGATTTTGACAGGACCAAACTAAGCATACATACCCGTGCAATGGGTCTTGCAGGAATAGAAGTTTATGACATCCTAAGGGATGAATTCGGTATACAGATAGAGTTTGGGGACATCGGCAACGTCCTGGCCATTATTTCAGTGGGTGACAGGGAACTTGAAATTGAGAGGCTCCTTGGAGCTTTGGCAGAGATTCAGCGCCGCTTCAGCCGCGACCCGATGAACATGCTTGACCACGAGTATATTGATCCGCAGGTGGCGATGACTCCACAGCAGGCTTTCCAAGCAAAGAAAAAAAGTGTTACCATAAAGGAAAGTCTTGGAATGATCAGTGCGGAACTTGTAATGGCATACCCGCCGGGCATCCCGATACTTGCGCCCGGCGAGAGACTGACAGCCGAGATAATCGACTATATCAGCTACGCCAAGGAAAAGGGATGTGTCATGACCGGTACCAAGGACATGGAAATGAACAATATTGAGACAGTGGAGGAATAAAAAAATGGAATACTGGTATACGGAAGAACATAGTGAAAACGTAAGGTTTTCCATCAGGGTAGATAAACAGCTCTATTCAGCGAAGAGCATATTCCAGAGAATTGACGTCTTTGAAGCCGAAGAGTTTGGCCGGTTCCTGACACTTGACGGGCTCATGATGCTTACGGAGAAGGACGAGTTCATATACCACGACATGATCGTCCATGTTCCGATGGCGTCGAACCCCGACATAAAGAAGGTCCTTGTTATAGGAGCCGGTGACGGTGGAACTGTCCGCGAACTGACCAGATACAGTACGATCGAGAAAATAGACATGGTCGAGATAGATAAGATGGTCGTCGAGGCATGCCTTGAGTACATGCCCCAGACCTCATCCAAGCTTGCTGACCCAAGGGTCACCATATACTATGAAGACGGGCTGAAATTCGTTCGCGACAAAGTCAACATGTATGACTTGATAATAGTCGACAGCACAGACCCGTTCGGCCCGGGAGAAGGGCTCTTCACAAAAGAGTTTTACGGCAATTGCTACAAGGCGCTGACAGAAGAGGGTATCCTGGTCAACCAGCACGAGTGCCCTTACTATGAGAGTTACGCAATGTCGATGAAGAGGGCCCACAAAAGGATCAGGGAATTCTTTCCTGTCACAAGGGTCTATCAGGCCCACATTCCTACATATCCGTCAGGTCATTGGCTTTTTGGCTTTGCATCCAAGAAAAAGGACCCGATAAAGGATCTTGATGCAGACAGATGGAACAGCCTCGGCATAAAGACGAAGTATTACAACACTGATCTGCACAGGGGCTGCTTTGCCATACCGACATATGTAAAGGAACTCCTTGATGACGCGGATAAAGAATAATGGACCGGCAGTCTTTATCGGCTGCGAAAGCAATTATGGCGAATCTGAGCTTGTCATATTCGGAGCCCCCTTTGACGGGACATGCAGTTACAGGCCGGGTTCGAGGTTTGCAGGGTCTGCCATCCGCAACGAATCATACGGCATTGAGACCTACTCCCCCTATCTGGAGAAAGATCTTGAGGATCTCTCTGTCTTTGATGCAGGTGAACTGGATCTTCCTTTTGGCAATACCTGCGAGGTCCTTGAAAGGATAGAGCAAGCAGCTTCAGAGATAGCTTCCGACGGCAAGATCCCCCTCATGATCGGGGGGGAGCATCTTGTTACCTTAGGTTCTGTAAGGGCTCTTGCAAAAAAGTACCCGGACCTCAATATAGTACATTTTGATGCGCACGCGGATCTCCGTGACGACTACATGGGAGAAAAACTTTCCCATGCGACTGTGATCAGACGCTGCCATGAACTTATAAAGGGAAAGGTGTATCAGTTCGGCATTCGTTCGATGACAAGGGAAGAGGACCTCTGGGCAAGAGAGAACGCTGTCCAGAGGAAGTATGACTTCGGGACCCTGGATGAAGTTCTGGATGAGCTTATGGGAAAGCCCGTATACCTTACCATCGACCTTGATGTGCTGGATCCATCCATATTCCCTGGAACAGGGACTCCTGAGCCCGGCGGGGTATCTTTCACGGACTTGATATCAGCGGTCCACCGCATGAAAGGACTTGATATAGTCGGATGCGATGTCAACGAACTTGCTCCGCACTACGACCAAAGCGGAGTTTCGACTGCGGTCGCATGCAAGGTGATCAGGGAGCTGATACTGACAGTACTTTAGAATCGATCGTACATTGCCGGACTGGCCAAAGAAGAAAGGCCCCAAGGCAATAAGAGAAAACAAATAAAAATCAGGTGCAGTGTAATTATTAATTACACTGCACCTGATTTTTTCATGTTTATTCAGAGAGCAAACTATTTTTCCAATACAGCCATTACTCTTGCTGGGCCTCCGTCCTGGTCTTCCAGAGACAGGGGGAGCGCCGCCATACAGAATGGACTGTATCCCACCTTGTCCAGATTCCTCAGGTTCTCAAGGATAACGAGACCCTTAGAGAGCAATATCCTGTGGATATCATTTGAAGGCGCATTTACCGGGTCAACTGAGACGGCATCAAATCCGACCCCTTTAAGTTTTTTCTCTGAAAGCCATTCAGCGGAGAGGGGAGAAAGGACAGGAAAATCAGTCAGGTACTCCTCGGTATTCCATTTTTCTGACCATCCTGTTCTAAAAAGGAGGAAGTCCGCACCTGATATCTGAGACGAGGTCACCTTAATATCTGCCAGCTCTATCCTTCTTCCGGCACATCCTCTCACGTCCACGACCAAGCCAAAACCGAAGAATGTCTCATTAGGCAGTTGATCGAGACCCTTTCCATCGGCAATCATATGCGAAGGCGCGTCCATGTGAGTCCCGGTGTGAGAACTCAAAGAGATGAGAGTTGTCCGCCATCCGTTATCCTCCATTGTGGCGCCCTTCTTTACAGACGGTGGGATGTCGCCCGGAAAGACCATCATTCTGTCTGTGAGAGGCCAGCTGAGGTCGATAACTCTCACCCGCTATTCTCCCAGTCCGGTCATTTTGTTGAACTCATCGATCTTTTTATCGATAAGGTCAGCCATACGGTGGACGCTCTTCCAGTAGTCCGGGTCGTACCACTGGGCGTTGAGTTCTTCGCTCGTCTTGCCCTGTTGCTCCACCCATGTGTAGTACTTCAGGTTGTGTATCCTTTTGCGGTCGTAGTAGTTCAGCTCCATCATACCGTCGATGCCCATACCCAGGACGAATCTCTGATGGTCGACAGCAGCTCTGAGCGGCGAGTATGCTCCAAGCTCAGCGCGCATCTCTTCGAGCCTGGAAGTGTACATCTCCATGGAGTCGGTCAGGACTGTGAGAATTACGTCGTTTTCCGTGAGTTCGTAGTACTTTGCCATCTTTATCGCCATTGCTACGTTTGCCGCGCCGGAGATGCCCATCAGAGGCAGCTGTGATATGAACTCATCTGAAAGTCCCATGCTTCTCAGGTATTCCTGTCCTTCAGGTTCGTTGCAGAGACGTATCATCGCCATGCAGTTGTTGTCGTCTATCGCAAAGACAAGGTCTGTGTTTTTGACGTTGTGGACCCATGGTATGTGCTTGTCGCCGATGCCCTCGATACGGTGTTCACCAAATCCGTTGAGGTAAAGGGTCGGACACTGAAGAGCCTCGCCCACTCCGACTTTGCTATCGGGGAATATCTCTTTGAGGTAATCTCCGCATGCCGTCGTGCCTGCGGATCCGGATGTGACTACAACTCCGGCGTACCTGTCCTTCGGACCCATTGACTTTTTAAGGGCCTCTTCCATAGCGCTTCCAGTTACATAGTAGTGCCAGAGGTGATTGCCCATCTCGTCGAACTGGTTGAATATGACTGCTTCGGGACGGGAGGCGCGTATCCTTGCGACCTCATCGTATATTTCCTTGACGTTGCTCTCTGTGCCGGGGGTGGCGATTATCTCGCCTGCCACTGTCCGCAGCCATTCGAAGCGTTCCTTGCTCATGCCTTCAGGGAGTATCGCGATGGATTCGCAGCCGAGCAGCTGTGCGTTGTAGGCTCCGCCCCTGCAGTAGTTGCCGGTTGACGGCCAAACTGCCTTCTGGCATGTAGGGTCGAACTGTCCTGTCACGAGACGGGGGACAAGGCATCCGAAGCTTGCCCCGACCTTGTGTGCTCCTGTAGGGAACCACTTGCCGCATAGCGCTATGATGCGTGCCTTGACTCCGGTGAACTCGCTTGGGAATTCCAGTGTGTTGACCTCACCGAACAGTCCCCCGGTTTTTTTAGGCTCATTCTTCCATGTGATGCGGAAAAGGTTTGCGGGGTCAACGTCCCAGAGGCCTGTCTTTTTCAGCTTTCCCCTGATCCCGGCAGGCGTGTATTTTTCAGGGTCCCTCATCTGCTTGAATGTCGGTATCAGGATATTCCTCTTTTTTGCCATTTCTACTGCGTTTTTAAGCTTCTCTTCGTGGACTGTAAGATCGATCACTGAATATTTCCCCCTTCAGGATATTTTGCTTTTTTGTCAGTTCATCGTAAGGCGATGAGCCTTGAAAATTCCCCTATGTCCGGAGCGCATAAGAGCGCCTGTCCTACGGATCTCTTCGCGCTATCGATATCCTTCAGTCCGTTTCCGGTAACCACTACCGCGATCGTTTCTTCCGGGCCGGTCTCTCCTGCCATGGACATCTTGCGGAATCCCGCGAAGCCCGTTACTCCCGCTGGTTCTCCGAAAACCCCGGAGGAGCGTGCAAGTTCCGGGATGGCGGAGAGTATTTCATCATCTGAAACTGTCACTGCCGAACCTCCGGACTTCCTTATTGCCCTGAGTGCCTTTGCCCAGTTTCTCGGAGCACCTACCGAGATGCTGTCTGCTATCGTATCTGCAGGACCGAAGTCCACCCTTTTGGAATTCTCCATTATCGCTTTGTATATAGGGCTGGAACCCTCTGCCTGAACTCCTGTGATCTTAGGCATTCTGTCGATGAGCCCCAGATCGAGCAGGTCCCTGAATCCTTTGTAGAGTCCCCCTATGCAGCATCCGTCCCCGACCGAAATAAATACCCTGTCCGGGACCTCCCAGTTCAGCTGTTCGGCGATCTCCATAGCGCAGGTCTTTTTGCCCTCTACAAGGTAAGGGTTGATCGCGCAGTTCCTGTTGTACCAGCCGAATTTTTCTATCGCTGCCGTTGCAAGGTCGAATGCGTCGGCATAATCGCCTTTGACAAGGACAACGTTCGCCCCGTAGACAAGAAGCTGCGTCACCTTTGCCGCAGGGGCTTTCTCAGGGACAAATATATATGAGCCCAGGCCTGCCACGGCGGCAAAACCCGAAAGCGAGCTGGCGGCGTTTCCCGTTGATGCGCATGCGACGACTTTCTGCCCAAAGTCCAGGGCTTTTGCAACGCCCACCGCGCTGGCCCTGTCCTTTAGCGAGGCAGTCGGGTTCCTTCCGTCGTCCTTTATGTAAAGTTTTTTGACTCCGTATTTCGAGGCCATTCTTTTGTTCTCATAAAGAGGGGTCCATCCGACAGAGAGGTCGGGGATGTTCGCGTCATTCAGGATCGGCAATGTATCCCTGTATCTCCACATCGACATATCCCTGCTGACAGAAAGGGAATCTTTCGTGATCCGTTTCTTTGCGTTATTGACATCGTAGAGAACATCAAGTGTACCGTCGAGTCCGCAGGTATCACAGACATACCTGTCCACAGAAGGTTCATGTTCCCTCCCGCAAAGTACGCATTTAAGAATTTCAGGCCTGGCCATATTCCCCACCCCTTGAGAGATGCTTTGTCTATATATATATATTATACTTTGTAAGTACTTTTCAATCCATTCCTGAAGATAGTTCATAATTTCTGGATGTGGTCGGGACTGATTTTTATGTATCAGTCGTTTAAAATAGTATATAATGTCCAATGTCAATTTAATAAATAAAGAGGTGCTTCACTTGTTGCCATTTTCCGCCTTAATTAAAAAAGTTAACACCATGATCATCATCTCCATCCTTATATCGACAGGAGGCTTTGTCTCATGTGCATCGGCATATGAGATCAAGGCTGCACCGCTGAATCCACTTTTTGTGGAATGGCAGAAAAAAATGGATGCTGCAAGGACATCAACCAAGGAAAAAGCAAGCACTGATCTTTTGGGCGAAGATGTCGCCCATGGTTATGCACCTTCCCCTGTGAACTGGTCGCATCTTGAAAACGAGACATACAGCGTGATCAACACGACCAAAAGGTCCGGGACAAACCCCGCGAACTATGACTTAAGGCCGGAGATGCCTGCTGTGAGGAACCAGGATCCATTTGGGACCTGCTGGACCTTTTCTGCAATGGCAGCAGCAGAATCCAACCTTATCCACGAAAAAGCCATACTGACAAAGGACAACGCAGACCTTTCAGAATGGTATCTTGCTTATTACGGTTACAATGATGAATCTTTTGAGTTGCCCTCCTTCACATATCCCTGGGACATGGAATACTACAATTTAGGTGGGGATGACTGGAGGTCTGCGGCCATCCTGACAAGGGGGACCGGCTTTCTCGACGAATCATCTGCCGCGTATCCACAGAGTACTGCTGCTGCTTACAAACCTGATGTGAAGGCAAGAAAGTACAAACTCAAAAACGTTCTTTACCTTGGTAACCTCGGAGATAAAGAAGTAAGGCTGAATGACAGCCGCAAAGAGACGATCAAGGAAGCTATAAGAACTTACGGGGCTGTCAGTATCGGCATATATCAGGGAAGTGACAGTTTATATCTTAACGAAACGACCAAGGCATACTTCATTAGTACCGGAGAAATAAGTCCCAATCACGCGGTAACAGTAGTTGGCTGGGATGATAATTATGACAGGTTAAATTTCAATGAATCATACAGGCCGACGAATAACGGAGCATGGATAGTAAGGAACAGTTGGGGAAATGCATGGGGAGACGGGGGGCATTACTATGTTTCGTATGAAGAAGGTTCTCTATACGACGGCGTTGTATATGACACAGTGGCTGCCCCGGAGAAGGAAAAGATTTACCAGTACGACCCGCTTGGCCTCTGCAACTTTATTGATTTTGAGTCCGCTAACCCTGTCTATTTCGCCAATATATTCACTGCATCGCGGAATGAGAAGATAGACTCGGTATCGTTCTATACGAGTTATCCCGACAGCACATGCACAGTGAAAGTTTACAAAAACTGCGGGGACGATCCCGTGGGTAGGACCCTTGCAGTTCAAAGGAGCGTCACTGTCGCGGCTCCCGGTTACAACACTGTGGATCTGGGTTCAGAGACAGTGATCGAGCGTAACAGCAAGTTTTCCGTGGTAGTGAGCATTGCACTGCCGGCACCTTCGACCTCTTCAAGGGGGTCCGTAATGATGTACCCTGCAGTACCGGTTGAATATCCGATATCCGGATATTCAAATAAGGCGACTGCTTCTGCGGGACAGAGTTTCATATCTTCTGACGGGATCAACTGGGAAGACCTCACGGAAAAGTCGGGCTATGCGCAGGCAAATGTCTGCATTAAGGCATTCGGAACATCCGATGATACTGACCCAAGCGGTGAAAGCAGCGGCGGCTGTTCGACGGGACCGGGGATGATAATGATCCTTACGCTCGCAGTCCTGCCGTTTATGTTTGAAGGTAAGAAGTACAGACATTAAATTGCCAGGCGGGCTATAAAGACAAATATTCATCATACGTTTTAATATATAATATTTAAAGAGGGCTGTGTCTGCATGACAGGCCCTCTTTTCTCAAATGATACTAAGGAAAGGATCTCGGATTGATGATATTTTTTGTTAGAAGCGGTCCCGAAACCATAGTCTTCACTTTCACCAAGAATTTCGACAAAGCAGAGCAGATACTGCTCAGCTGGGGTGAGTATGCCGGCAGCAACATTGAAGAGGCTTTTTCCATTTCAGGCGAGTTCAGCCGGATAGTAGTGGCCCGCATCAAAAACGAATCAGGTGAGAAAGAGGAGCTCAGGGTCTACATCTCAGAGACCTCCATACAGCGTCTCCTCTGTATGATGCTCAACGCGAGGCTCGGCGATGGGATCACCGAAAGCAGGATGCAGCCCGGCTATATACTTATGAGATTATTGGGCGACATTGATAAGGGAATAGAAAAGATAAGGGAGGACTTTGGCGGAAAGCTCATATCGAACGATCCATACTTCAGTGAACCCCTTCCGGAAGATTCCTCAGTCATCTACTTCACGGCTGAACCGCTCAACCACCAGATACCGCACTCACGCATGCACAGTGAGGCCCTTTACGTTGCTGAACATTCAAAGGAAAAACTGATCGCAACGCTGAGAATGAGGCAGAACGAATACCTCGGTGACTCCATGGGGACTCCCGACTGGAACAGCATGGATATTCAGATCGGTGACAAGGAAGCTCGTTTCAGCGTCCACAGAAAGAGGATATGGAACGCGGTCCAGGGGCTTCAGATAGGAACGATACTGGAAGAGGGTTGGAAAAGGGAATACACGCTGATGGGGAAAGTGGTCAACGTATATGTCCTTAAACTTTTTACCCCTCTTGACGAGGAATCGGTAAAAGGATTCCTCTCCGGACTGGAATATGATGACTCAGGTGAACGTGTGGCTGACCTGGACCTCTACTTCAAAGGCAAAAAGATCAGCTGGAAGGATAGAGGGAAGGAGGGAGGGCTTTCAAAGACTGAACTTGGAATGGCAGCAAGGAAGAGAATGCTGGAAAAACTTGACAAGTATTCGCTCTTAAAAATGCACAAGCTTGATGAAGAGCTCAAGCCGTCAAATGAAAAGTAGTTTATCGGCTGCCCAAATACAGCCTGTAATATTTGCTCTCAACTTTAAAAAAAGAGGTGTTTTACTTGTCATCATTTTCTGCCACATTTAAAAAAACCTGCATCCTGGTCATCTTCTCCATCCTGACCCTGGCAGGAGGCTCTGTCTCATACTCATCGGCATCTGAGATCGTTGCGGCCCCCCTCAACCCGCTTTTTGTCGAATGGCAGAAAAAAATGGACGAAACAAGGACATCAACCAAGAAAAAAGGAAGCACCGATCCTCTGAACTCAGATGCGTCATATGGCTATGCCCCCTCCCCGATCAATTGGTCACACCTTGAAAATGAGATATACAGCGTAGTTAACTCTGCCGGCAGGATGGGAACAAACCCGGTGAGCTATGACCTGAGGCCTGAGATGCCGCCTGTAAGGAATCAGGGGTATTTTGGGACCTGCTGGACCTTTTCTGCAATGGCAGCGTCAGAGTCAAATCTTATCCATGAAAAAAAGATATTGACCAAGGATAATGCAGACCTTTCAGAGTGGTACCTCGCTTATTATGGTTTTAACGACGAGTCAGACGAGTTGCCTTCCTTCACAAATGGGACTGAATACCCGTATCACGATGTAGGTGGAAACGACTGGCAGTCTGTCGCCCTTCTTACAAGAGGGACCGGATCTCTTGAGGAATCGTCTGCCGCATACCCCAGCAGCCCTGATGATGCTTACAAGCCTGATGTGATTACAAGAAAATATAAACTAAAGAATTCCCTCTACTTAGGGAATGCGGGGTCTTTGGAAGTCCCGCTTGACGAGGGCCGCAGAGATTTAGTAAAGGATGCAATAAGAAAGTACGGAACTGTCAGTATCGGAATAATGGCAGGTTATGATTCAGCAGGTTATCTTAACAAGGAGACCGGAGCCTACTATACAGGAGGTAAGGATCCCAACCACGCTGTGGGTTTAGTAGGCTGGGATGATAATTATTCAAAGGATAATTTTGGCAAATACAAGCCATCTTCTGACGGGGCCTGGATAATGAGGAACAGTTGGGGAGCTGATTGGGGTAAAAATGGATATTGCTACGTTTCCTACGAGGAAGAATCTTTGTGCTTTGGCGTCGTTTACGAAACAGTGGCTGCACCCGACAAAGAAAAGATCTACCAGTATGACCCTCTCGGGCTCTGCAACTTCATTGATTATCTTTCGGTCGATACTGCATATTTTGCCAATATCTTTAGGGCTTCAAGAGACGAAAAGATAAACTCTGTCTCATTTTACACCAGTCTGCCCGATAGCCGGTGTACAGTAGAGATATATAAGGATTGCGGGGATGATCCCATCGGAGGGATCCTTGTTGCCACAAAGAGCCTTACTATTACAGCTCCCGGATATAATACAGTAGATCTTGACCCTGTTGTAAAGATATCAAAATACAGAAAATTTTCTGTTGTCGTAAGTATTTCGAAGTCTGATCGCTCGGATATTGTAATACCTGTTGAATATCCGATAACAGATTATACAGACAAGGCTAAGGCATCGGCAGGCCAGAGCTTCATCTCGTGTGACGGAACGGAATGGGAAGACCTGACGGGATTCTCAACCTATAAAAACGCCAACGTATGCATAAAAGCTTTTGGCACATCAGAGGATGACCCTGCAAACGGTGGAAGCAGCGGCGGCTGTACAACAGGACCGGGAGTGATCATCCTTATGACTCTTGCAGTCTTGCCCTTTGCGTGTACAGGGAAGAAGCATTGACAGTAAGCAGGCAGATCATCTGATAAAACAGGCATTCAACGTACTTTTAATATGTGTTACCAAAGAAAAAGGGGCCTTTCGAAGAAAGGCCCCTGATGCTTATAACTTACCTGTTGATCCGCGCTCGCTTAGAACCCTTCCTGGGCGTTCCTTGCGATTATCTCTTCCTGCTGATAAGAGTCAAGGTCCACGAAGTAATCGCTGTAGCCTGCGACCCTGACAAGAAGTCCGCGGTAGCTGTCGGGATGTTCCTGAGCGTCACGGAGAGTATCTTCGTCCACAACGTTGAACTGGATATGGTGTCCGCCGAGTTTGAAGTAGGAGCGGATAAGGTTCTTTACTCCTTCGATGCCTTCCTCACCGGCGAGGACCGAGGGGAGGAAGCGCTGGTTGAGCAGTGTTCCGCCTGATTTTACCTGATCCATTTTTGCCAGTGACTTGACGACTGCCGTAGGTCCGTTGATGTCAGCGCCGTGGCTCGGAGATGTACCGTCTGATTCAGGCATGCCTGAGAAACGTCCGTTCGGCGAAGCGGCAAGCTTCTGGCCGAAGTAGTTGTGGCATGTGGTACTGAGCATGTTAAGGTGATATGTCGGCCCAAGAATGCTGTGTTTGCCGTCTATCGTCCTGAAGAGGCTGTCATAGACTCTCTTCATAATGTCATCAGCATAGTCGTCGTCGTTGCCGAAGAAGGGGGTCTTGTTGCGTAGGGTTAGACGCATCTCCTCTTCGCCTTCCCAGTTCTTTTCCATAGCAGCAACAAGCTGTTTGAGGGTGTACTTCTTATCGTCGAAAACATGCTTTTTGATCGCTGAAAGGCTGTCCGTTATCGTTCCGATCCCTGTGCACTGGATGTAGTCTGAATTGTACCGCGGTCCGCCGTTGTAATAGTCTTTGCCGTTCTGAATGCAGTCCCTGATCACGACAGAGAGGAACGTGGCTGCCATCTTCGTTGCGTACTGATAGCGCAGATAGTTGTCAACTTTGATCTTTGTCTCTACTGTGTAGTTGAGCTGTTTTTCAAATGCAGCATAGAGATCTTCAAAGGTCCTGAACTCACTGATGTCGCCTGTCTGGATGCTGACCTGCTTGCCTGTCAGCATATCGACACCGTTTGTAAGTGCGTACTCAAGGAGCTTGGGAATATTGAGGTATCCATGGAGCAGATATGCCTCTTTGCCCGCCGCTCCTGTCTCGATGCATCCGCTTGTGCCGCCTTCGCGTGCATCTTCAAGTGTCTTGCCTACACGCATCTGTTCCTGGATGACCATGTCGGCGTTGAAGACTGAAGGATAACCCATGCCATTGCGGAAGACCCTTGCCGCAGCACGGATAACGTTGTCAGGCGTGCGCTCGCTTACCTGGATGTTGCCCTGGGGCTGCAGGAGACGAAGTTCGTCAAAGATCTCGAGGCAGATGTATGTCACTTCGCTCGATCCGTCAGTGCCGTCAGCCTTAAGTCCGGCCAGGTTAATGTTCGTAAAGTCGTTGTAGGTCCCGCTTTCGGCTGCAGTTACACCGACCTTGGGAGGTGCGGGGGTGTTGTTGACCTTGATCCAGAGGCAGGAGAGGAGTTCCTTCGCCGCATCTCTGTCAAGTGTTCCGTCTTTTACGTCCTTCTCATAGAATGGGGCGAGGTGCTGGTCAAGATGACCGGGGCTCATAGCGTCCCAGCCGTTGAGTTCCGTTATTGTGCCAAGGTGTACGAACCAGTACATCTGTACAGCTTCCCAGAAGTCTCTTGGCGCATTGGCGGGTACCCATCTGCAGGCATCGGCTATCTTGAGAAGTTCTGCCTTGCGTTTGGGATCGCCCTCACCGGCCGCCATCTTTTCGGCAAGTTCGGCGTGTCTTTCAGCGAAGATGATCACTGCGTCGCAGGAGATATCCATGCCCTGGAGCTGCTCGTCTTTTGCTGTGGCTTCGGGATCTTTCAGGTAGTCCAGCTTTGCACGTGCTTTGGCTATCTGTTTTTTAAGGTCAAGCATGCCGTTCGTGTAGATAAGTCCGTCAAGGGCAGTGTGTCCAAGAGCTCTCTGTTCGCCGAATTCAGTGAAAGTTCCGGCTTCGTAGAGCTTGGTCCAGTCCTCAGGCATACGCTCAAAAAGCTTGTCTCTCATGCAGCGGCCGCGCCAGAAGGGGATGACCTTTTCTTCGTAGGTCTTGATATCTTCAGGGTCCACGGTGTAGTTCTGCTGTTTCCTGATGTTTAGTATCTCAAGATCTTCTCTGGAATGGCAGGTCAGTTCAGGGAATGTCGATACAGACTTTGGCTTCGAGCCTCTTTCACCGACGATAAGCTCGTCTTTCCCGATGTAGATCTTTTTATTCTGGCAGATATGCCTGAAGTTCATGGCGCGCATAACAGGCATAGGATACTTGTTGTCGTTCTCCTTGTAGAACTCAGTCTCAAGAACGGCCCTTTCAATGCAGATTGAGGGATGTGCTTCAAAGCTTTCGTCGCGGAGACGTTTGATGCGTTCGTTCATGTTTCTTACCTCCCTAAGTGATGTGCTCTGATATTTATGTTGTTTTTTAAGTTTTCCCCGACCTTGCATCAGTATGCTCAGGTCTGCCGCTTTTATAATAATGCGCCTCATGCGCAATATATTCCAAAAATGAGGTGTTTTTAGCCGCCTATGTGTGTGTTCAGACCAAAACTTTCCAATATTCCGGCTGCCCTCCGCGTCTGGTTTTCGGTGGGAGGCAGAAGATCAGGGAGCTTGTAATCCATGTCCCACCTCTGATGCTTCCCCCTGGCCACGGTGTGGTAGGGAAGGATATTCACTCCGGTTATCCCTTTGAGCTTTGAGACAAACTCGCCTGTTGCCCCTACATTCTCGTCATCTGAGTTGAGCCCCGGCATAAAGGGGAACCTGATGTTGATCTTTGATCCGAACTCAGAAAGGGCCACAAGATTTTCAAGTATTACCGAGTTGTCAACGCCGGTGTATTCTCTGTGTTTTTTCGGATCCATATGTTTCAGGTCGTATAAAAATAGGTCTGTCTCCTTTGCCGCTTCAAGGATAACCTTTTTGTCTACGAAACCACAGGTATCTATCGCTCTGTGAAAACCCTCACGCCCGCAGGCTTTGAGGGCTTCTATCACAAATAAAGGCTGCATAAGGGGCTCTCCTCCCGAGAAGGTCACCCCTCCGCCGTCCCTGAAAAAGATCTCGTCTTTCCTGAGATGTTCCATTAGCTGATCGACGGTGTATTTCCTGCCGCAAAGCTCCCGTGCCCCGGAAGGGCATACATCTTCGCATATCCCGCATCCCTCGCAGAGTCCGAGGTCTGTTGTCAAAGTGCCTTCTGTTGCTGATATAGCTTTATTGGGACATGATCTGACACATGCTCCGCACCCTATGCACTTTTCACTGCGGAAGAGGATCATGGGCGTCATAGACTGGCTTTCAGGATTGTGGCACCACCAGCAGGAGAGTGGGCATCCTTTCATGTGTACCGTTGTGCGTGTTCCCGGGCCGTCGTGTATGGAGTATTTCTTTATGTCAAAAATGATCCCAGTTGTGCTCAATCCGGTTATGCCTCCTCAGATACGTCCAGTTCAGAATATTTCGCGAAATAATATTTTCTGATAAATCTTTCCTGGACCTGGAACGACCAGTGTACGTCCCTGATATATTCTGCCGCTCCGTTGAAGTCACCTTTGCGAAGCAGTTCTATGAGAGCCTTGTGTTCCTCCAGGGAGTGCAGCTCCCACTCCTTGACGTAGGTCTTGTTTCTTGGAAAATCGTAAAGCCTTTCCTTGTGAATCTTTATGTATTGCAGTATCTCTAAATTGTCAGACATGTTCAGATAGACATTGTGGAACTTCAGATTTTCTTCGTAAAACATTGAATAGTTGTTCTGGTCGAGAGCCTTCCTCATCTGAGAGTTACATTTTTCCATTATCTCAACGTCACTTTCACGGAAACGGAGCGCTATGTGTACCATGACCGAAGATTCTAGCCCCCCGAGGATCTCATATATGTTTCGGATCTTTTCCAGAGTCAGCGTATTAACTATAACTCCACGCCTTGGGTAGATAGTTACAAATCCTTCTGTTTCCAGCTGGAAGAGGGCATCTCTTAGCGGAGTCCTGCTCATTCCCAGTTCCATGCTTATCTCGTTCAGGTTAAGGAAGGATCCCGGACGGATCTTTCCGTCGTTCATCTGAAAGCGAAGGTAGTCGTAAACCTGTTCCCTGAGAGATTTGATCGTAAAAAAAGAATCGCTGCTGCTGCTCATGACATTACCCCTTTCTATAATTGTACCACAGATATATCAGATTGCAATACTTGAAAGAAAAAATGCATTATCCCGTCTGTCGTATATTTTTATAAAAACCTGTCTGACAGACAATGTATTGATTTAGTTTCTCGTTGCTAACGTGATATATTTGTTTGAGTTTCATCTATGTTAAAATCATCAGGCATTAAATGATCACGCGTATTTTATTATATAGCTTTAATTGATTGACCGAAAGTAAAGATTAGTTATTTTATTTTTGTCATTAAATTTATTTGAGCACTATTCCAGGGGTGATTACAACTTTTCTGAAAAAGGTTATACTTTATCGGTGATATGATGAAGCTTATTCATGATAAAAAATATAAGAGGGGGATCTTTATGAAAATTAAAGAATTTAAACTGGAGAGACTTTTTGCCAGGTACTCTTCAAAAGCTAAATACAGATTGAGCCAGTCAGCGTGCGAGTACTGCACTATGCAGGAAATACTTGACATGGCAGACGAAGAATGCAAAAAAATGTGGGATGATCTCGTCCTGGGTTATACCGACCAGAACGGATTTGAGCCTTTAAGAGAAGCGGTAGCCCAAAGATTCACCACGATCCGTCCTTCTGATATTCTGGAACTGGCACCCGAAGAGGGTATCTTTATCTTTATGAACACCCTTCTGGATCCCGGAGACGAAGTTATAGTAATGCAGCCCTGTCTGCCATCGCTTTATGAGATACCAAGGGCACTTGGATGCAAGATAATCAGGTGGCCGCTTCAGGAGACAACGTGGGGATGGAATCTTGATTTCAACTTCCTTGCAGAAAATATTTCCCCTAACACAAAGCTCCTTGTCCTGAACATACCAAACAATCCCACCGGCTTTATACCTGTAAAGACAGAGATGGACAGGATCCTGAACATAGCTGACAGGATGGGTACCTGGGTATTCTGCGAAGAGACATACCGCGGGATGGAGCATGACCCGGCAGCTGCACTGCCCTCTCTTTCGGACATGTATCCAAGGGCTACTACGATCGGAGGCCTCAACAAATTCGGGCTTCCCGGGACCAGGATCGGATGGCTGGTCACAAAGAACAAAAACATCCTGGAAAACTGTGCCGCATACAAGGACTATACAACTTTGTGCAATAACGCTCCCGGGGAGATCCTTGCCACAATAGCGATGCGCAACGCAACAGACCTGCTCCAGCGCAATCATACGATCGTACTCGACAATCTTGATCTGGCAGAGAAGTTCTTCAAAATACATAAGAAGGTCCTGCACTGGATACAGCCAAACGGCGGGAGCACCGCTTTCCCACAGTTGAAGAGGCCCTTTGACGTGACAGAGATGTGCGAAAAGGCAATGAATGAAAAAGAGCTTCTCATAATTGGAGAACGCGCTTTTGGCCTCGATACAAATAACTTCCGTCTTGGTCTTGGGCGCAGGGATTTCAAAGAGGCTCTTGATGTATTTTCAGAAATTATCGAAGAGATGGAAAAGAGTATCTCATAAATTACGTATTTTTAAAAAACTGAGAGTTTCGGATATTTCCGAAGCTCTCAGTTTTTATCTGACTGAAATAGATCCGTACTTTCCATCTTTCCTGTAACAGGGTACCGCCGCTGAAGAATCATTCTCCCCGCAGAAAAATATATCTTCGGCAAAGCCGAGTTCCTGCAGTATTTTCCCATGCTCAGACTCCATGCACACGGAGACAAGGTCAGGGCCGAAATGATGCCATAGAGCCATGGCTGTTATTGCCCCGTCAGTAAGTTCCATCTCCGTGCCGCCGTTTGAGGGTGCCAGAGTAAGCATTTTTTCTATTATCATTCCTGCGCATACTGTGTCTTCCAGCGAAAATCTGCCGTTCCGGCCGGAGGCAACCACACAGATGTGTCTGCCGCTGCAGATCGCATCCCATGCAACAGCTTCGGCATTCCTTGCGCATGCCACCCTTACCTCTTGACAGTCTTCTGCCGCAGCCAGAAGGGCTTTAGTCCCGTTTGAAGTGGTTATGACCGCTTTTTCCGGAGCGCCGCGCCTTGTTATCTCAACGGGAGAATTCCCAAAATCGAAACCGGGTATCATGATGCCCCCGATCTCACCCATCAGCATCCAATCAGGCCCCATCTTCTCTTTTATTTCGAGTGCCTCTTGTTTTCCGGTGCATGGTATCAGCGAGCTTCCGCCGCAGTCGAAAAAAGTCGTTATCTGTGTAGAGGCTCTGAGCAGATCCACCACAAGCCTGCAGTCATGTCGGATCATTATTTCTGAGGGGATCAATACTGCATCAAATAAATACTTCACTATAATATCCTCCTGAATTGATTTACCCATAGACGCTGTAACAGGTATAATTATAGTTCCATAATTATCACAACGACCAACAGGAGGTAATGATAACGATGAAAATTCTTGTAGCTGTTGACTTTAGCCCGGTAGGAAGAGAAGTTGCGCACGCAGGGTATCGGCTGGCAAAGAAGATTGGAAGCGAGATCACCTTTTTCCACTGTGCCCCACAGACTTCACGTTTTCTCCAGGGATATGACATAAAGGCCTTTGTCTCTTCAACCGGAAAAGATGAACAGAAAAAAATCGGGGAAATGGCAAAGCAGAAGCTCCATAAAATAATGGAGGATGTCTTTGCAGAAAACGGGGTTGCTGAGTCTTTGGAAATAGAAGAAGAGGTTGTCTTTGGAGAACCCGGAGACGAGCTATTAAAGTTTGCCAAAGAAAAGAAGACGGACCTTATAATAGTTGGTTATAAAAGCTACAGCATGATCGAACATCTCTTGGTGGGCAGCACGGCGTCAAAGGTAGCGAGATATGCCCCCTGTTCGGTGATGATCTACAGGCCGGACAAAGACTGATCATTTAAGCAATAAAACATAGCAAAAACATGTATGGGGCTTCGAATGATTTATTCTGGAGCACCCTGTGTTTTTTTGTATGAATTTACGCCTAAAAATAATAAAATAGGCATTTACCCTGACAGGTCTTTTGTGTTATTTAGAAAATGAATGTTAGAATATCTACAACAATATAAATATTGCATAAAAATCACAGGAGGTCTGCATGATCATGAAAATGCTTTTGGCAGTCGATTTCAGTCCGGTGGGGCGGCGCACTACAGGTGCAGGTTACAGGTTGGCCAAGAAGATAGCTTCTGAGATAACCTTCTTTCACTGTGCACCTCAGACTTCACGCTTCCTGCAGGGATACGATATCAAAGCCTTTGTATCCTCGACAGGCAAGGAAGACCAGAAAAATATCGAAGATGCGGCAAAGATGAAACTCCACAAAGTGATGGCGGACGTTATCGCAGAAAATGGAATGACAGAGGGCCTGGCGATAGAAGAGATGGTGGTCTCCGGGGAGCCTGCCGACGAGATACTTCGCCATGCCGAGGAGAATAAATTCGATCTGATCTTCCTGGGTTACAAAAGCTTCAACCTGATAGAGCAGATACTCGTAGGAAGCACCGCCGACAAGGTGATCCGCTATGCGACGTGTTCTGTGCTTATCTACAGGCCCGACAGGGCGGAACATATAGATATCTGATCGCACCCATGCTTTGGTCATGCTCATAACGATAATGCCCGCTATGCGCGGGCATTATTTTTTCTGTGGATGAAGTTTAGCTTGTGTTATAAGCGAGACTAGACTATCAGTTTGCCTTTGGCGCCTGCCATGTTGTCGAGCTGGTTGAGCACATTTGCGCCTGCAACTTCGATCTTGGGTTTTTTTGCAGCCTCTTCGCGGGCATATTCCTGAAGTTTTTTCTCATATTCTGCCATAGACCTTTTGATCCCTTCGACATCGCCCTTTATCCACTGAAGGATGCCGTCGGTAATTGTCGTGTACATTTCTTCTTTCGGCTCGGTCTGGATGACTCCGAGTTCTTTGAGCATCTTGTATTCCTCTTTTACGGAATCCATGATATCTTCTTCTGTGATCAGCCCTTTTTTATAGAGGGCGCGGTAGATTATATTAGATTTCGTTTTACTGTTCTCATCATTCGCTGAAAGCGATTCGACCCTTGATAGAAGCATGGTAATGATTTCTTCAAGACTTATCTGCATTGGTGCGGCCATTTATATATTCCTCCTATAAGATAATTCTGCTGCATATTTTATCACAGCAGCAAATTTGCAAATACATAGAATATCACATATAAGCTAATGAGTAAAATTCGCCTTGATTTAATCTGTCCTTGGGACTATTGTAATCTGCGATTCTCCGGAGAGAGGTAAAAAACGTGAGGCTAAAACACAGGCTGAAACATCTTACTGTAAAAATGGAATTATTTGTCCTTAGCGAATGGTCGACATTTGTAATATCGACCATTGGTTCTCTGTTGTATACCATTGGAGTGATAGGCTTCACACTGCCTTACCGATTTCCTGATGCAGGCGTTATGGGTATTGCCGTAATACTCAAATACACGATCGGGCTTGCGCCCTCCATATCATCACTGGTAGCTAACGTTATACTGCTTGCATGGGGTGGCAGGGAACTCTCAAAGCGGTTTGTGGCCTGGACGATATATAATGTCCTCCTGATTTCATTTTTGCTTGAAGCGCTCAGTTTTGTCCAGTTCCCTATTGTAAATGACATGTTCCTTGTGGCTATAGCCGGAGGAATAATCAAAGGTGTAGGAGGAGGTCTTATTTTCAGAACGGGAGTCAGCGGGGGCGGCATGGACATAGTCATAGCTGTGCTTAGAAAAAGGTATGGCATTGAGGTCGGCCGTTACAGTTTCTATATAAATATGGTCATACTTGGGGTCTCGATGGGGATAGTGGGACTTGAAAAAATGCTTTATGGGTTTGTAGCGAGCTATGTCTCCGGACAGACAATGGACAGCGTTCTTTCGTCATTCGATAAACGCCGCCTTGTGCTGATCATGGCAAAGGATACCAAACCTGTAATAAAGTACATATCTGACGAACTCCACAGAGGGTCGACAGTTCTCTACGGAGAAGGAGGCTTCTCAGGAGAAGAACGTCCTACCATAATGTGCCTTTTGACTCCCAGACAGACCATGGTCCTCAAGCGTTATCTGGCCAAAAATCATCCGAGATCATTTATGGTCGTATCAGAAGCGTCTGAGGTGCTTGGTAAGGGCTTCAAGCACTGGAATCACATTTGACCGCTTCCCTGAAATCATATCCTGATCTATAGAGCCCCCTTGATCCAATCAGTGACCAATTAATGTAGAGGTCCGTTCCACCACATGGGTATACCTATGGAATAACCGAATGTAAACTCTCCGCTCTGGTCATAAATTATCATGACCCTTGAGCTGAAGTTCGTCATAGGAGCCGATAGTGCGATGCCGGCCTCCCACCAGCTCTTGTCGTTGGTCCATTCCTTCATTACTTGTCCGAAATTGCCGAAAATTTCGAGATTTATCCCCCCCCACCATGATTTTGTTATTGTCTTTGCTGCGCCTAAGTGCAGCCAGTAAGCCTGGTCTCCCATCAGCGGGTGGGCAGCAAGGCTGAAGAGTTCCTCGTTAGTTCCCAGAGTGGCCGCATAAGCAGGGTCATCAACATCTCCGGTCTTTAGTCCTCCGGAAAGGATAACGTTCCATGTCGGCCAGACGGGTAGATACATATGAAAGCGTGTGTTAGTTATGGTGGTTTCCCCGTTCGGGAACCACATGTCGGAATTGACGAAAAAGCCTTTAGTAGGAAGCACCGGGTCGTCTAGGTTGTTGAATGTGAAGTTGATGTAAGGCCCGTGAATCGTTCCGTCGTCAAGATATTCAACCCTCTCTGCGGCGTAGCCCAGGCCCATCCTGAAGTTCCTGTTTATATCCTTGTACCATGCGATCTTTGCGGTGTAACGTTCAAGTTCGAATGCTGCAGCATTTGCCGGCTCAAGGCCTTCTTCACGGCCTGAAAGTGCCAGCCCGAACTGTGTGTCATGCTCTGTCTTTGGAGTGAAGTACCTTAACATTGCTCCCCACTTTGACCCAAATCTGTATTCTGCTGACCCTACGTCTCCCTCGAAGAAGATGTCACGCATATGAGCGCTCAGCGAGAGCCAGTTGTCAGGGTATATGTTGCTCGCATATCCGCTGAGTCCGAATTCGTATTTCGACGGCCGCTCTATCGAAAAGACTATGGCGACAGTACCCTCTGTTAGGGTCTGGGCACGTCCTTCAACTGAAACGAAATCATCGCCAGTTGAAAGAATTTTAACGGCGTCGGCTACCTTCTCCATATCAAGGGGCTTGCCTATCCATTCATCATATTTTTTGTGAAGGATCCCGGACATCCTTTCCGGGATCCCCTCAAATCTTATTTCAGTGACAGTCGGCTTAACTGTGGAGGGCGGGTCTACATGGCTGAACTCACAGTATGTTTTATCGGGTTCGCATGATATGTTTTGAAGCTGTGCGGCCATGGGCTCTGCAGCTGAGATCCCTCGTGCTATTATCTCATCGTAGCCGTCTGACTGAAGCACTCCGAAATCTTTTACCTCGGGAGATATAACAAGGTCTGCAGCCGCTGCGTTTGTCCTGATCTGGTTGACCATAAGTATCTCAATGGTTTGAGCCATTACTTCAAGTAATGAACGCAGGTCTTCCCTTTTTTTCATGATATTTTCAGGTGAAAGGTTGACTGCTACGACGGGATGGCCGGGAAACATTTTTTTAGCTTCAAGTACAGGCAGATTGGCCCTCAGTCCACCGTCAACCAGAAGCCTGCCGTTCATCTCCCACGGTTCGAATATGCCGGGGATAGAAATTGAAGCGCGCAGTGCGGATGCCAGGTTGCCGTCCCTGAGGACTACCGTTTCACCTGTTTCAAGGTCTGTTGCTATCGCCGCGAACGGAATAGGCAGCAGGTCGAAGTCAGTAACTGTGACCCTTGTCGTCATTTCATTCAGGAAAGAATATAGCGCCTTTGCTCGGAGCATGCCTCTGCTGCCTCGGGGTCTCTTTTTTCCGTCCATATATATGTTGAAGATCGAAGAACCGCTGGAAGGAGGTTTGTTGTAGTTAATGTCTCTCACTTCTGCTGAGGATCTGTTGGAAATTATTTCCATTAGATCAAGCTCGTAAATGATCTCTTTCATCTCTTCAGCGTTATATCCTGATGCGTAAAGGCCGCCTATGACCGCTCCCATGCTGGTGCCTACGATGGCGGCAATGGGGACGTTCTCCCGTTCAAGGACCTCGAGAACGCCAATATGCGCCAGACCTTTGGTCCCGCCTCCTGAAAGCACCAGTACTATTCCCTCCTTGTGAGTGAACCCCCACTCATCAAAGTGCTTTTGTGCTTCCTGAATGGCATCGGAGGGTGAAGCCAAAGCAAGAGCAGACATAGGGTGTACAATAAAAAATAAAGATAATATGAAAGCAAGCGATCTGAGGTATTTCCTCATGTATTCTCCCCCATCTCTGCTTAAGAAAATCTACTTCTTCTCAAACAGGATATGCATCTTGCACAACAATAACGTCTTCATACCGGTCTTGTTTGTGCTCACGCAATGATGACATCTTACGTTACATTATATAGGATAAGAAGAGACCGTTTAGACGGCAGTCTTAACAAAGATATTATAATGTTGATTTGCCATATTAAACAACAAATTTAATTATGAGCTCTCTTTTTGTGATCAGGGAGGCAAAATATGAGTGATAACGGCGGCCGAAGATACAACATCGGAATAGATGTCGGAGGTACTAATACAGACGGTGTCCTGTATGACTGCATCGAAAAAAGGATAGCGGCTTCAGTGAAAATACCTACAGTTCACTCTTCGTATGCCAAAGCGATAGAGATCTCTCTTAAAGCGCTTATCGGAGACTGCCTGAATAAAAGCAGTGAAGTGGCTTCTTTAAACATTTCAACTACGGTATCTACAAATGCTTTGCTCGAAAACAGAGGTGAGCCTTCTAATCTTATTCTGATCGGTTTTGATAGGTACCCGCACATAGTATCAGATATTGAAATGACGATAAAGCCCTTATCATTATTGAAAATAAGGGGCGGGCACACCGGATGGGGCAAAGAAAGGAAATCTTTTGACAGTGAAGCTGTTAATGCTTTTGTAAAAAATAGGACAGGAGAACTTTTTACGGTATCCTCCCTTTACTCTCCGAGGAACCCGGAGCACGAAACTGCTGCGCGCAGGATACTGCTCTCAAATGGTTCAGGCCATGTGACCTGCAGCCATGAACTCTCATACTCAAAACTGAATTCAGTAAAAAGGACAGTGACCGCATATCTCAATACGTCACTTGTGCCTGTGGCGAACAGACTGCTGGACGACATAATTACGGCAGTAAAAAAATATAAAATTTCCTGCCCCGTAATGTTTTTAAGGAGCGACAGCACATTGGTCCCATCAGAGTGGTGCAGGAAATTTCCTATAGAAATGATCTACTCCGGTCCGGCTGCCAGCCTTAGAGGAGCCTATTTCATTGCCGGAGAAGATAGACAGAGCAGTTTTATCGTTGCTGATATCGGAGGGACCTCCACTGATATCGGGAGGATCGAAAATGGCAAAGCGGTATTCAGTGAAGAAGGAGCAAAGATAGGGTCTTACAGGACAATGATCCCCTCTCTTGACATTATGAGCATAGCTCTCGGTGGGGACAGTAAAATAGAAATATCCGCGGCAAATGGGATCACGATGGGACCGGAAAGGTCTGTTCCGCTTTGCAGGGCTTCAGAAGATACCGGTATTTCTGCCGGTGATGTCATTGATCTTCTAATGAAAAGTTCCGTTAATGAAAATGATACGGCCGGATGTTTGATAAATGGCAAATGTCCTGATTTATCAGGAGAAACCGGTGACTTGCCGGATCATTCAATGAAATTGCCCATTATTGCCGAAGACCTATTCAGATCCGGATCAGGAAAATCCCTTGCAAAAGAATTTTCATACACCCCGACAGATGCATTCAACACCATTGGGGCATCAGAGGTCGGAGATCCGGAGATATCTAAAGCTTCTTCCTATGTGTTGGGAAAATTGTGCAGGACAGCAGGATTTGATCTTGCAGAACTGGTATCTTTAAAAGCAAATTCGATGCTTGAATATTCAATAAAAGAATACTCATCAATGTGCGGATTGCTGCCAAGGGTGTACGTAGGAACGCCAGCTGCAGTATTTGGAAAACTGGGAATAAACCAAGGACACAACATTGTTGTTCCTGAAAATTACGACGTCGCAGGAGCTGCAGGAGCTGCTGTAAGCTCTATGGAACTCAGGTGCAGTGTGTTCATCATGCACAGCTTCAGTGACGACAGCTTCACGGCGTTTCTCCCGGAGTCCACAGCAGTCTCTGATAATTTTCAGGAGCTTCTGTATGAGGCAGAGGAGGCCGGAAAGAGATATCTCCGCAAACTCGCAAAAGAGATGGGATATTCTGAAGCCAGGATCATAACAGAAAAGAACTTCAGCTATGTCGGGCCAACTGAAAATATTGACGCACTGCTCTTTCTGTCGATCGAGTTCAGGGCCGTTGTGGATACTGCGCAACAGTTTGACTTCAGGTAGTTTCTTTGTAATAAACACATTTTTTTTGTGCTTAATGCATAAAAAAACAGCTTGTTTAAGTTTATCTTTCATGTAGAGGGTACAATGACTATATTTAATCATTGAGCTAATATCTCTTTAAGATATGAATATTATAGATTATTGTAAATACTTATAACGATATTAATTTAAGTTTGATGGATGGAGATAATCATAATGACTGAACAGAGAAAAAAGATAAAAGAGCTTTTGATTTCGGCTAAACTTCCAAAGATGGAGACAGTACTTTGTGAATCGAAAGAGATCGCTTCCTCTGTCAAGATCGGCCGCTCTTCGTTCATGGAAAAATATGGAGTCTCTTCCGAGCTTGAATATAAACGCAGAAGCATTAAAGACGGACATATCATGTTCCATGCGCACATAGGCATGAATACGTGGCATGAGACAGCTTACAGCCTAAAAGCTGCCTATGATTTCGCTGAAAGCAACGGCTTCATCATTGACAGGGCAGGGATCTGCCTTGACAGAAGGATGTCCCTTCCAAAGGACCTGAGAAAATCTGCTCCGCAGGAAAGCGGTCCATATCTTGAGACCGAGGAAGAATGGATGCAGGTAGGACAGGCTGCCCCCATCCAGCCGCACATGGGGGATTTCATAATTGGTTTTCCCGCCTCAACGGAAAACATGGTGTCGGCACTGCGGGCAGGTGTGACCACGATTGGAAATTTAGCCCAGTTTTTTGCCCATGAGGCACCCATGTGGAAGCGCAGGGATGTAACTACAGTTGAGACGGTCAAGGCCATAGGAGTGATGGGCTTCCTGCGCGACAAAGGGACACTCATGCATTCGTATCTTGACGACGGTTTCGGGGCCCTTTTCCTTGACTGCAGTACAAGCGCGGCATGGGCCTACCTTGACAAATACATTGTCGAAGACCTGCTCGGAGCAAAGCTTGCCCATTGTGTCGGGGGACTTGTCTCTGATCCGGTAAAAAGATCCGGATGGATATTCGCGCTGGATGAGATCCATGATCACGACTGCATCGGTTCGATGTTCTACGGAGACACCATATCCTCACACAGCGATCCGGAAAAAAATCGTGCCCTGACCGCAGAATATCTTCTTTGGGACATTATGACCCAGATAGAATGTCCGACAGGCCACGCAGTTTTGCCTGTTCCTTTCACGGAAGCCCATAGGGCACCCTCACTTGAAGAGATCTGTGAGGCACAGCTGTGGGGAAGAGAGATAGAAAAGATAGCTGTAAAAATGCACCCGCACTTTGATTTCAGCGAACCTAAGAAGTTTGCTGCTGCAATATGCAAGAAAGGCAGAAGGATATTCAACGACGCACTTTCCTATCTTGAAGAATGCGGAGTCGATACAAGGGACGCGGTCCAGATGCTTTATGTGCTCAAATCAATCGGACCGAGAGTTTTTGAAGACACCTTCAATCCATCTGCTAAAAACGGCACTGCGCCTGCAGGAGAATCATTGACGATACCAAATGATATTTTTACCAATACTCTCAAGCAGGCAGACATATGGGCTCCATATTTTAGAAGCAGCGAAGTAACTGAGAAGCTCTCTGGACGCAGGGTGCTTCTGGCATCGACCGATGTACACGAACATGGCCTTTTGTTGATCGATAATCTGCTGCAGCAGGCAGGATGCATGGTCATAAACATCGGTGCGGAAAAAAACCCGGATGATGTCATCCTTGAAGGAGTCCGGTCCGGTGCGGAAATTATTTTTATCAGTACCCACAACGGTATGGCGCTTGAATATGCAAGGAACGTGCTGGATGAGATGGAAGAGCAGAATGTTTCCATCCCGGTTTGCATGGGGGGAGTCCTCAACCAGAACACAGAAGAAGGAACCGTCCCCGTTGAGGTCTCTTCGGATCTTGAGAGACTAGGCATAGGGGTAGTTACTGATCTCAGGTTTTTGCCTGAATGTGCAGCTTCTCTTCTGGCCTCCCGGCAGAAGTAAGGTGTTTGCAAGAAGATGATATCAAAGAAATTAGGAGTGATAGGGATGACAATTACAAAGCGTTTAGTTATTTTGTCTTTAGTTTTTCTTTTTTGTGCGGTCTCGTTGACCGGTACTGTACAGTCAGCGGCAGCTGCCCCCTTAGTCCTTAAGTTTGCGGGACAGAACCCCCCGGAACATTTTGCGACTATTTCTATGAACGAAATAGCGAAGGAAGTCGCCCAGAAGACCAACAACAGAGTACAGATCAAGGTTTTTCCTGCCAACCAGCTTGGTGATTACTCACTGGTTTATGAAGAGCTTATAAGAGGGACGGTCGAAATGGCTATGATATCTTTCCCGAGCCAGTTCGACAGCAGAATGGACCTGATTTATGTTCAGGGATACACAAGCAGTTATGAGCAGGTCGCAAAAGTCTACGATCCCAATGGATGGTTCTTCAAAAAAATGGATGAATTCAATTCCAACCTGGGAGTAAAGCTTTTGGGAATGTATCTTGAGGGCATGGTGGGCATAGGGACTGTCAAGCCAATGAGGGATCCTTTGAATCCAAAGGTAGACAAAGGAGTGCTTCTTCGTATCCCGAACATGGACGTATTTAAGACAGCGCTGGAAGGTGCCAAGTTCCGCACGATCTCTATCCCCTTTGCGGATGTTTATCAGGCAATGCAGACGGGAGTCTGCGACGGCGATACCGGATATTCTATCGTTGCGGCTTACACGACATTCGGTGATGTTATCAAACATTGGTACAACTTCAACAAAAATACTGAATGCCTTGGCGTAATGGTCAGCGACAAAGTATGGAAGAAGCTCTCCCCCGAAGACCGTAAAGTCCTTCAGCAGGCTGTGAACAAACAGGCTGCCCAGAGCATCACGAACGCAAAAGCTAACGACCAGAAGTACCTTGATCTCATGAAAAAGAAAGGGGTACAGGTGCACATGTATACTCCTAAAGAACTGAAACCAACGATGGATGCTTTTGCCGCGACCTGGGGCCAGCTTGACCAGAGCAAGGGCAAGGACCTCATGGATGAGTTCAAGAGGGAAATGAAGAAGATCTCGGACGAGATAACCAAGTAAACAGCCTCCCAACGGCTTTTTTACACCACATATCCGGGACAGGAAGAGCCTCCGTGGCTAACTAATGCGGAGGCTCTTTCTCTATTGCGCCTTAAGAGCTCATTTAACGCAAGATCATTGTTCCTGTTTTTTCCCTCCGGAAACACCAAGCTTTTTCATAAGAAGTACAAGGTAAAATGAAATGACTTCTTCAAAGTTTTCGATAGATATGTTGAACCTTTCTTCCACTTTGGCAAGCCTGTAGGCAAGGGTGTTCCTATGGAGGTGGAGTTTTTCCGCGGCCCTCTGTTTGCTGAAGAAACATTCGCAGTATGTAGAGAATGTTTCGAGAAGATCTGTTGTGTCGTTCTCTTCTTGGTATTCTGCCAGTTTTTTTTCAAGATATTTTAAGGAGTAATGGGGATTTACTGAAAGCAGAAGGTGCTCAAGCAGCATTTCATTAAAAGAGTAGACTCCCGGGAGCATCGATAATTTTTCTGCTACTGAGACGACTTCCCACGCGTTGCTGTAAGCAAAGGGCATTTCATATAGATTTTGAGCAGGATGGCCTATCCCGATGATAGTCTCTATGGAAGCATCCTTAAGTTTTTCCCATATCTCCTTCGAAAGTTCTTTGGCGCGGTCAAGTTCAGCAGTAAGCGGCTCTCCCTCAATGCTTTCCAGTTTCCAGAATATTACGAACCTGTCTCTCGAAACTGAAGCGATTATATTTTGAGGATCGGGGAATATCTCCCTCAGTATCTCTATTACCCTGGAATGTGTAGCTCCGTAATCTATTTCATCAGCAATAGGATCGGAGTTGCTTTTGTATGATAATCGGACAGGGTTTTTTTCCAAGCCAAGCCCCCTGAAATTTGAGAAGAAAATTGCGATCGCACCCCTTGGGACATCCAGCTGGATACTAAGCCTCTCCGCCCTTTCCGGGAGTTTGGAAAGATCATCCCTTCTAGGATCGAAGGAGCTTATGTCATTGACCAGCTCGTCGATCTTACTCTGGGATGATCGAAGCGACGGAGAATATATCTTTTCCCGGAGCATGCTTTCGATCTGGTTTTTCAGCAGTGTGGAAAACTGAAGGACTATTTCAGGTTCACCGGCGATCGCTGCTGTTCCTATTACCTGGCTATTGAAGAAAATAGGAAATGTAGATCCCGGGTACCAAACCCCAAGCTTTCGTGCTGCGTCTTCGTCGTCAAAACTCATTTTTTTATATTTTATGCATGGCAAAGAGGGCGGATGAAATTCACCCAGCCTTTCCTTTGCCGGAGCACCGATTATTATTCCGTTGATATCTGTAATTATGATGCTCCTGCCCATTAATCCGCTGAGATATTCAGAAATTTCCTGGGCATATTTTTCCAGCATTACCGGTACCTCCTCTGGCCGTACTCGAATCCGGGTTCATAAAAATGAAAAGACTGAAAACCTTTTTCAGTGATCAGCCCTCTCATCAAACTATATAATTTGTAATGTCAATCCCGGTCTTCCCGTCGGAACGGGATGCTTAGAGCTGCAGGTGCGCCGAGCAGTATCCCCTTTCCGGCTCGTATGGAAACAATGGTCAGGACAATTATAGTCATTAGGTATGGGAGAGTTAGCAGGAGGGAAGCTGAAATGCTTGTTCCCATTGCCTGCATCCTCAGCTGCAGTGCTTCAACTCCTCCGAAAAGATAAGCGCCCAAGGCCGCACGTGCAGGGTTCCAAAGGCCGAATATCACAAGTGCTACAGCTATCCATCCCCTTCCGGCTGTCATTCCTTCGATCCACATCTGGGCGTAGACCACAGAAAGATAGCCTCCTCCGATGCCGGCAAGACCGCCGCCGAACATGCAGTAGAAGTAGCGTATGGCTGTCACAGGAAGTCCCATTGCGTCTGCCGCCCTGGGGTTCTCACCGACCGCTCTCAGATTCAGCCCTGCGCGTGTCCGGAAGAGAAACCAGCATAGCGCGGCAATGAGAGCGTATGAGACATAGACCATCGCGTTGTGCTGGAAGAAGATCGGTCCTATGAAGGGAATATCAGCAAGAAAGGGCATTTTATACGCTGTCATACCTGCTATGGTCTCGCCGATGACGCTTCTGCCGAGAAGTGCACTGAGGCCATAGCCTGTGAGCACCATAGCAAGTCCGCTTACTACCTGATTGCACATGAGGGTTATGCACAAAAATGCATGGATCAGTGTTATCGCGGCACCTGCGAAAAATGAGGCAAGGATACCCAGCCAGGGATCGCCTGTTGACTTTGTGACCGCGAATCCGGTATAAGCACCGACGAGCATTACTCCCTCAAGACCAAGGTTCATGACTCCTGCTCTCTCTGAGACCACTTCACCGAGTGTGGCGTAAAGCACCGGTGTCCCGCTTCTGATCGCGGAAGCCAGGATAGCTATCAGGAAATCCATCTATTTTGCCTCCTCTGCAGTACCTGCAGAAACTCTTACTATCTTTATCCTGAATCTTGAAAGCGTCTCAGCCGCAAGGACAGAAAAAAGGATGAGCCCCTGAAGGATCTGGAGGCTAGCCATTGGAAGGCCCATTACCACCTGAAGTGTGTCCCCTCCTACAAGGAGGATCCCCAGGAGAAATGAGACAAGCGGTACATATATCGGGGAAAGCCTGGAAAGCCATGCCACGGTTATGCCAGTGTAGCCGTATCCCATTGTGAACCCGCGGCTCATCCTTCCATGCAATCCTGCTATCTCTCCCATTCCTGCCAATCCCGCGATCGCACCTCCGATGAATGTGACGAGAAGGATATTCTTTGCGATATCCATACCCCCGTAGCGTGCGGCGCGCGGATTTTCGCCTATTACCCTAATTTCATATCCCCATTTGCTCCTTTTGAGGACTACCTGGAGGATCACTGCTACTGCAAGCGCAATAAAAATTCCGGCATGTATCCTCGTGCTGCCCCAGACCCAAAGCCTTGCTGCCTCGGGGAAATTGGCGGTGAAAGGAAAACCCCAGCTCATAGGGTCTTTCCATGGGCCATAGATAAAATATTCAGAGATGTTTATTGCCACATAGTTGAGCATCAGTGTCGTTATAGTTTCGTTGACGTTCCACTTTGCCTTGAGGAAGCCGGCGATCGCGCCCCAAAATCCTCCTGCGAGGCCTGCAGCGATAAACATTATCACGAACATAGCGGCCCAATTGTCCACAAAAAAATATCTAACAGCAGCGACTGTCGCGATCGCACCCATGCAGAGCTGTCCCTCAGCTCCTATGTTCCATATCAGCATCTTGTAGCAGATAAGTCCGGCAAGAGCAGTAAGCATTATCGGTATAGCTTTTGTCACGATCTCGCTCAGTCCGTAGATACTGCCAAACGCGCCGTTAAGAACCGCCCAGTAAGCTTCAAAAGGATTTACACCCAGTATGTAAAATAAAATGCCTCCGGCAAAGAGGCCGAATACTACAGCCGCCACAGGAATAAGGACATTGACCCATGAAGGGTTGTCAAGACGCGGTTCAAATTTTAAACGGATCATAGCGAGCTCTCCAGTCCATGCAAAGTTGCAGTTACGACTATAAATTATATCAGATATAATAGATTGCTGAAGGGCGTGAGAGACTAATGTGGAAGACAACTAAAATTGTTTTGCTTATGGTATTTGTGGCCTTTATTGCAGGACTCATGCCGACAATATTAGATTTCGCAGACAGGACCGTAATTTATTCCGTCAAGGAAGGACTTTCCCTCCACCCTCAGTTTACTGCCTATTTGTCATCTTTCCTCCATACAGCGAAAAATTACACATGGCACATCGTTGTCGCTTATGCCTTTATCATTGGAATTGTTATATTCATGGAGGGACAGAATCCTGACAGGACGATACTTTGGCTGCTGACACTGCTGCTTGTCCCCGTGATGGGAGTCATTGTCTATATGATCATTGGCCCCGACCTCAAAAATATTAAAAACAGAAAGCTTTTCAAACCGTCTAAAGGCCTCCCGACAGACAAGACTCCCTTTACAGAGGACAGGAGGTTTCTCACAGGCAGAGCTATACACACCACAAGCGGAGCAGACCTGATGATCAGGAACAGGGTCGATATCCTGATCAATGGTGATGAGACCTTCGACTCCATCAAAAGCGAGCTCCGGAAGGCTAAGAAATTCATTCACCTGCAGTACTACATAATCAAAGATGATGAGATAGGCGGGGAGATACGCGACATACTGACAGAGGCATCATCAATGGGAATAAAGGTGAGAGTTCTCTATGATGCCGTGGGAAGCTGGAAACTAAGGCGCGAATACATAGAGGTCCTCAAAAAAGCCGGTGTGGAATGCCATTCATTTATGCCTGTCTCTTTCCCGATGTTCCGAAGAAAGATGAATTTTCGCAACCACAGAAAAATAATCGTTATCGATGGGTCAGTGGCCTTCACAGGAGGCCTGAATATAGGTGACGAATATCTCGGAAAGGGTCACCTCGGACATTGGCGTGACACACATGTACGCCTGGAAGGAGAATCCGTAGGCGAGCTCCACAAGATATTCCTTTACGACTGGTGTATGAGGTCGGGGGAAGATCCTGAAAAAATATGTGAAAATGTTTCATGCGATGACTGCGGTGCTGCTCCAGTCCGGGATCTTTCAGAACTCCATGTCCTTCCGCTTCAGGTAGTCGCTAGCGGAATAGACAACGCATGGCATTCGATAGCGATGGGATACTTCAGCATGATCTCCAGGGCAAGGGAAAGGGTATGGATAGCAAGTCCTTATATTGTACCCGGTCCCATCCTGATGAATGCCATGATGACCGCCGCCCTTTCGGGTGTGGACGTCAGGGTGATGATGCCTGCCCAAAAAGACCATTTCCTTGTTTTCTGGGGAGGCCGGGGGAACATTGAGCAGCTGCTGAGGGCCGGTGTCAGAGTTTATCAGTATAAAAAAGGATTCATACACGCCAAGACTATCCTTGCTGATGATGATATCTCCTCGGTTGGCACATGCAACATGGATGTAAGGAGCCTTGAGATCAATTTTGAGGTCCAGCTCTTTATATATGACAAAGAGCTCAATTCTAAATTTGCCGAACAGTACATTTTGGACACAGGAGACTCTGTCGAACTGACTCTTTATGAATGGGGAAAAAGGCCTATCTGGCAGAAGATCCTTGAGTCATTTGGCAGATTGTACTCGGCGCAGATCTAGATGAACGACAAAGCATACGAGAAAAGATTCTCAGAACATCCGGCAATTTGGGTCATTTTCGGTGCGGGTGTCCTCTTCATGCACATTTTCATATTTTTTAAAATAGCCGAAACCACAGGTGAGGGACTGCTCAGTTTTGCCTGGCTAGCGCTGAGCACATTTATGATGTTCCTACTCTTCGTATCCAGAAGAACAAAAAGGATCAGTTCAGCTGCCGGAAGAAAATGGACGGACAGGGCAGGCGGGGTTTGGATGCTTTTTGTCCTATTCACATTTTTCTTCCTTCTTCTCATCGGCCTTGTAAAAAAAATGACCGGTCTGGCGCTTTCATCCGGGGCTGTACTTTCCGTCTCCTTTTTTCTCAGCCTTCTTTTGCTCGGAATGGGAATAAAGCAGGCCAATACGGTCCAAACGACCTTGATAAAAGTTCCCACCCCCAAGCTACCCCAAGGCTGCGAAAGATTGAGGATAGTACAGCTTACGGACCTTCACCTCGGGCCTTTTGTCGGACTGCCCCTCCTTGCTCAGATACTCCGCAAAGTGAGGGATGTTGATCCCGACATAGTTGTGGTCACGGGAGACCTGGCTGACGGCAGGCTGACAGGGCGTAAGCGTGAAATAGGGATGCTGAGGCGGATCAGGCCTCGTTACGGCATGTACGCGGTGCCCGGAAACCATGACTATTACGACGATATCGATGAGGCAGTCTTCTTCATGGAGTCAGGAGGGATGAAAGTCCTGAGGACAGAGGCTGTAGAAGCAGGCGGGATAATCATAGCCGGTGCCGACGACAAGGATCATCTTATAAAACAGCAATGGAACCTATCTCGTTCTGAGACGATGGTGCTTTCACATGAAAGAGAGCAGAGAGAGAAATTCCTTCTGCTGCTGAGGCACCGCCCAATAGTTGAAAAGGGAACGGAGGGACACTTTGACCTTCAGCTCTCAGGGCATACACACGGCGGCCAGTTGTTCCCACTCTTATCATCAAGGCACAGGATCCCCGGATATGCCAGGGGGCTGAAAAAACTTAAATGCGGAGGATTCCTTTACGTGAGCAACGGCGCGGGATTTGTTGGTCCTCCTGTGAGGCTGCTTGCGCCTCCCGAAATAGCAGTGATAGATCTGGTGAGAGAAAATGAAAGACAATAAAGGTCGTGATGAGGAATTATTCGGCAGGCTGAACGATTTTCTGCCTGACAACTATTCTGGTCCTGTCTCTCCTCTTGGGTCGCACTTAACCAATGAAATAGATGTTTCCGGACTTCCCGAAGGAGAATGGGTGGCCAGGGGGGTATACAGGATGGAGCGTGATATCCCATACGGCAGACAGTACGGGCACAGGGCTCTCCACGATCCATCTTCATCGGGCGAACTCCTGTCTTTCTGGGGCGGGATGCGCAGATCCGTATACCTCGATCTGGAAACTACAGGCCTTTCTGGAGCAAGAGGAGCATACGCCTTTCTTATCGGGCTGGGCTTCAATACAGAGAGCTCATTCAAAGTCGTGCAGCTATTTATGGCGGGGCCAGCCTGGGAGAAGAACTGGCTCTGGTCTCTGGAATCCGAACTCCCTGAGGAGGATTACGGACTGGTTACATATAACGGCAGAGCTTTTGACCTGCCGCTGCTCAGGATAAGATACAGGCTTGCAAGGTCCGCTCCCGGCTGGGACGGGTGCCCGCACATGGATCTGCTGATGCTTGCAAGGCATTTCTACAGGGGCAGGCTTCCCTCATGCTCCCTTTCATCCATAGAGCAAAGTATCCTCGGTGTCCACAGAAGCGGAGAGGATGTGCCGGGGAGGGAGATACCAGGGATTTATACACGTTACCTTTCAACCTCCGATGCCTCTCCGTTGCGGGGCGTTTTTTACCATAACACACTTGACGTTATTTCTATGGCGGCCCTGCAGACGCATATTGGCGGCCTTGCTGAGATGAAAGGGACAACAGGAAAAGATATACTCAGATGCGGTGATCTTTGGGAGCAGGCGAAAATGAGTGAAAAGGCAAGGGCGGCATGGTCAAGAGCGCGTGACTTCAGAGGAGCCGAAAGTGAGGCCAATGCAAAACTGGCTGAATATGCAAGGGCCGAAGGTAATTTTAGGAAGGCCAGAGAATTTTATCTTGAGGCGCTGAAAAACGACTCTTCTTCACTCAGGATATTCGAAAACCTTTCAAAACTTGAAGAGAAAGAGGGAAAAGATCTCAGATCAGCTCTCAACTACGCTGAAAAAGCCCTTGAAATTCTGGGATCCATGGATCATGCAGATGATCTCAGCCATGGACAGCAAAGGTATGAACTGAACAACAGGATCTCGAGGCTCAGAAAGAAATGCGGGGAAGATGTTTGAGGCAGATCGCTGAAATGAGCATCAAGCCTGAATGTTCCTTCATGTGCTGTTATAATGGTTCGCACTTACAGGTCAACTTATTTTAAAAATGATGCCACCGATGACAAAAGGGGGGATAAATTATGTGGAAAGGCCGTTTTTCTCAGGATACCGATGAAGCAGTTCAAAAATTTACCCAGTCACTCGATATGGACTGGAGGATGGCGCTTGCGGATATAAGAGGCAGCATCGCGCACGTACGGATGCTTGGACATACCGGACTTCTTTCAGAAGAAGAGGCCTCTGTGATAGAGAAAAACCTTTGTCTGATCGCCGATGAGGTCAGAAATGGGATACTGGTCCCCAAGGTTTCTCTCGAGGATGTCCACATGAACATAGAATCCAGGCTGATAGAGCTTTGCGGACCGACAGGCGCTAAGCTGCACATGGGCCGCAGCCGCAACGACCAGGCCAACACTACAGTACGGCTCTGGCTGCGCAAGGAGCTTCTGGATATTTGGGATGGCCTGAACGATCTTATCTCCTCCCTTATTAAAAAGGCAGAGGAGCATGCAGAAACAGTCGTTCCGGGTTATACACACCTGCAGCAGGCACAACCCATCTCCATGGGCCAGTTCTGGATGGCCCACGCACATTCCTTCCTGCGCGACGCCAAGCGTCTGTTTGATGCTTACGATGCTGTCGATGAATCGCCCCTGGGATGCGGAGCTCTGGCCGGGTCTACCCTTCCGCTTGACAGGGAGTTCACATGCAATGATCTTGGATTTTCTTCCGTAACAGGAAACAGCATGGATACCGTCGCCCATCGCGACCACTTTATGGATGTGCTCTATTTCGCCGCGGTCTTCGGCGGACATGTAAGCAGACTTTCAGAAGATCTCATTATTTATTTTTCGACCGAATTCGGATGGGTCAAACTGCCGGATTCCTTCTGTACCGGATCAAGCATAATGCCCCAGAAAAAGAACCCGGATGTCCTTGAAATTTTGAGGGGAAAGTCAGGACAGCTTAACGGCGCCCTAATGGATCTCCTTACAATGACAAAGGGCATACCGCTCACATACAACCGTGACCTGCAGGACGACAAGCGTTCCCTGCTCAGGACTATAGATTGCCTGCACGGAATATTCTCTGTTCTCCCGGCTCTGATCAGGGAGGTCAAGGTGGATGAAGATGCTGCAAACAGAGGATTCAGGGACGGACTGATCCTGGCTACGGATGTTGCTGAATATCTTGTCCTTCAGGGTGTGCCCTTCCGGAACGCCCATGAGAAAGTGGGCCGAATAGTCAGATACTGCATTGATAATGACAAACCGCTAACTTCCCTGACCCTTCAGGAGTGGCAGGATAATATCCCCGAAGTAAAGGGCGATCTCATTCCACTGCTTTCACCGAAAAGATCGATGGAACGGAGGAACACCCTCGGGGGGACATCCCCGTCACAGGTAAGGTCTCAGATAGAAAATATCTCGCTCCGGCTCATGATGTTTAATAAAGAAGCAAAAGAGTTCAGGGAGAGGATCCCTGAGGGGTACTGATCAAAAGAAATAATACGAGGCCGCCGGATCACCGGCGGCCTCGTTATCTTTTTGGTAACTGCAGGACTATACTACAGGCACTGTCCAGCCGAAAGGATCGGACCTTTTGCCCCACTGGATGCCGGTAAGCTCATCGAAGAGTTTCTTTGTCAGAGTTCCGGTCTTGAAGTCGTTGATAGTGTATTTTTTGTTGTCGTAGGCAAGTTCTCCGATCGGTGAGATGACTGCCGCAGTACCGCAGCACCAGCACTCCTCAAGGCGTCCGGTATTTATCGCGTCGAGAAGCTCTTCCAGGCTGATCAGGCGCTCTTCGACGGGAATGTTCCAGGACTTGAGTATCTCTATCAGAGACTTCCTTGTTATACCTGCAAGCACGGATCCCAGAAGGGCGGGTGTGACGACTTTTCCGTCGATCTTGAACATTACGTTCATTCCGCCGGCTTCCTCTATATATTTTCTCTCCACTCCGTCAAGCCACAGGACCTGGGAATATCCCTGAGCCGCGGCCCTTTCTCCGGCGCGCAGGGAGGCAGCGTAGTTTCCGCCGCATTTCGCATATCCTGTTCCGCCCTTTACGGCCCTTACGTCATCCTTTTCTATCGCTATCCGGACAGGGTTGATGCCCTCACGGAAGTATGAGCCGACGGGACATGTTATTATTGAGAAGATGCAGTGTTGCGGTGTGTGAATGCCCAGCTGCTCGTCAGTTCCGAACATAAAGGGCCTGATGTAGAGTGAAGTGTCAGGTTCGTTCGGGACCCAGTCCTGATCTGTCTTCACAATTTCTTTGAGAGCTTCCATCATAGTATCTTCGTCGATCTGTGGCAGACACATGCGTTCTGCGGAAATGTTCATCCGTTTCACGTTTTCGATAGGCCTGAAGAGTTGTACCTTTCCCTCAGGATTACGGTAGGCCTTCATTCCCTCAAAGATCTCCGGAGCATAATGGAGAACTGTCGCAGCAGGGGAAATCTGGAAGGGAGCAAATGGAACGATCCTGGGGTCAAACCACCCTTTTCCCTTTTCGTAGTCCATGATAAACATATGGTCCGAGAAAACAGTTCCGAATCCTACCTTGCTCACGTCACATTTTGGTTTGGGGGCTGTTGTTTTTTCGATCCTTATCTTATCCATATCATCATCTCTTTGTCGGAAGATTTTTTAAAACTTTTTAAAAAGCCAAAGGTAAAAATCCCCTCATGTAAATATTATATAAGATGTTTGTCACCAAGTCCATTAAGGCGGGCGCTGGAGTAAAAGATATCATTAGTCTATAATTGTCGACAGGTCACTATGATGGAGGTGTTCATATGGCGTTTATGCCCGAACACATTTTTAGGGAGTATGACATAAGAGGAATTGCAGAAAGCGAACTTACAAATGAATTTGTGCGGCATATAGGCCACGCCTACGGCACCTGGCTCTTGTCCAAAGGAGTAAGAAAAGCCACCCTGGGCGGAGACGCCCGTCTTTCAACAAAGAGGATCAAGGCAGCAGCTGCAGAAGGAATGATGAAGGCCGGGATCAATGTCACAGACATAGGATTTGTCTCTACTCCGACATTTTACTGGAGCATGTATCGCTTAGAAACAGACGGTGGAATAATGGTCACAGGAAGCCACAACCCCAAGGAGTTCAACGGCCTTAAGGTGGCCTATGACAAGGCTACCCTGTGGGGAGACGACATCCAGGAGATCCTCAGGATAATTAAGGAAGACCGGATGGTCACTGCCCAAGTTCCGGGAACACTTAGCTTTGCAGATATAAACGAAGAGTATCTGGACATGCTTGTCTCAAAGATAGATCTTGGTCCCCGCAAACCTAAGATAGTATGTGACTCAGGCAACGGGACAGCGGGGATATACGCCCCGGAATTCCTAAGAAGGATTGGCTGTGAAGTTACCGAACTCTACAGCGAGCCGGACGGAACATTTCCCAACCACCACCCTGACCCAACGAAGAGAGAGAACCTCCCAAAGCTGATAGAGACTGTTCTGTCTGAAGGCGCCGACCTAGGGGTCGGTTTTGACGGAGACTCTGACCGAATAGGTGTAGTTGACGACAAAGGCGAGATAATATGGGGAGACAGGCTCATGGCGTTGTACTGGCAGGAAATACTCCCGAAAAACCCGGGTGCTTTGGCCATTTGTGAGGTCAAAAGCTCTATGGCGCTCCCCGAAGAAGTGCTCAGGCTCGGAGGAAGGCCGATCTGGTGGAATTCAGGGCACTCACTTGTGAAGGCGAAGATGCGTGAGGAAAAGGCTCTCTTTTCAGGAGAAGTTTCGGGGCATATGTTCTTTGCGGACGAATACTACGGATATGACGATGGCTTCTATGCTGCAGGCCGTCTTTGCAGGATCCTTTCAAACAGTGATAAAAAACTGTCCGGACTTATGTCTGTGATCCCGATATATCCATCAACTATAGAAACAAGATATGATTGCCCGGATGACCTGAAATTTGAAGTGGTCGACAGGGTGAAGCAAAAGGCTCTTTCAGAGGGTCTGGATACCATTACAGTCGATGGGGTGAGGATCGTATACGAGGAAGGCTGGGGGCTGGTGAGGGTCTCGAACACACAGCCGGTGCTTGTTGCAAGATGCGAAGGACGAACAGAAGAGGCTTTGAAAATGATCTGCGCGGATATGAAGACAAGGCTGATCGAGGCGGGAAGTCCGGCTTTTGACTGGGAGTACTGAGTTCATTAATATGCCGGATAAAAATTGAGATCAAGAAAATTAAAATGGAGGATGAATCATATGCAATGTTCAAGAGAGATCGAAGAGATGATATGCGTTGCAAAGGGTCCGAAACATGGTCCGGCGCCTATTCCCCAGGAAGGGAAATGGGTCGAGTCGAAACAGATATCGGACATTTCCGGTTTTACCCACGGTGTTGGCTGGTGCGCTCCCCAGCAGGGAGCATGCAAGCTTACGCTGAATGTTAAAGAGGGGATAATCCAGGAAGCCCTTGTTGAGACCCTTGGCTGCTCAGGAATGACTCATTCTGCCGCAATGGCAGCTGAAATACTTCCCGGCAAGACCCTGCTTGAAGCCCTTAACACCGACCTCGTATGCGATGCGATAAACGTTGCCATGAGAGAGCTATTCCTCCAGATAGCATACGGCAGGAGCCAGAGCGCGTTTTCTGAGGGCGGTCTTACTCTGGGTGCAGGTCTTGAAGACCTTGGCAAGGGGCTTCGCTCTCAAGTCGCCACAATGTACGGCACCCTTCCCAAAGGCGTCAGATATCTTGAAATGGCGGAGGGTTACATTATGGAACTCGCCCTTGATGAAAACAACGAGGTAATAGGATATAAATACGTCCAGCTTGGAAAGATGATGGATGCCATACGCAAGGGTGTCGATCCAAAAGAAGCTTTGGAAAAGAACATCGGTACATACGGACGTTTTGCTGAAGCGGTAAAAGTGATCGATCCGCGTAAAGAGTAAAGAGGGGGAGAAAATTATGGTCACATTTGAAGGCTGCGCAAGAAGAATGGGGCAGATCGAACCCTTTCTTGAGAAAATAGGACTCAATGATCTTGAGGAAGCAAGAGATCTCTGCCTTTCCAAAGGAATAGATGTTGAGCATATAGTAAAGGGAGTTCAGGCCATTGCTTTTGAAAATGCTGTTTGGGCCTACACTCTTGGTGCTGCCTCCGCACTGAAGGCAGGAGTCAGAACAGCTGCAGAGGCTGCGGAAAAGATCGGGGAGGGACTCCAGGCGTTCTGTATTCCCGGATCAGTAGCCGACCAGAGGAAAGTTGGTCTTGGGCACGGTAACCTTGGGGCAATGCTCCTTCGTGAAGAGACGAAATGTTTCTGTTTCCTGGCCGGACACGAATCATTTGCCGCGGCAGAGGGCGCGATAGGCATAGCCAAAACCGCCAACAAAGTTAGGAAAGAACCGCTCAGGGTAATTCTCAACGGACTTGGAAAAGATGCCGCGCATATAATTTCCCGCATCAACGGATTCACTCTGGTAGAGACAAAATATGACTATTACACGGGCGAGCTTAAGATCGTAGAGGAGCGTCCGTTCTCAACCGGAGAAAAGTCTAAAGTACGCTGCTTCGGAGCGGACGATGTCAGTGAAGGTGTAGCCATAATGATCCATGAAGGAGTGGACGTTTCGATCACGGGCAACTCGACCAACCCGACCAGGTTCCAGCATCCGGTAGCAGGAACATACAAAAAATGGACCGTAGAGAATGGAAAGAGATACTTCTCTGTGGCTTCCGGAGGAGGTACGGGAAGAACACTCCACCCCGACAACATGGCAGCGGGGCCCGCGAGCTACGGTATGACGGATACAATGGGACGCATGCACAGTGACGCGCAGTTTGCCGGCTCATCATCGGTCCCGGCGCACGTTGAGATGATGGGTTTGATAGGAATGGGCAACAATCCCATGGTCGGTGCGACTGTAGCCGTTGCGGTAGCTATAGAAGAATCTATCTCGAAGTAAAAATTATCTGCATATTTGGCAGAGCATGTTATCGGGGGCCGGCGGTATATGCCGTTCCCCGATAACTTTCAGGAGATGATGTCTTTGATGAAAATAATTATTTTGACTCTGATGTTTTTAGCAGCCCTTTCTGCGCATACGGAAGCCAGGGACAAGGAGATGAAGATCGCACTCTGGAAACTGCCGTTCAACCTTCCTGCGATGGCAGCCATCACAGACAGGACGTACGAAAAGGCGTTTGCGGGTGAATATAAAGTTGAATATATCAACTTGCCGTCAGGCCCGAAACAGGTACAGGCAATGGCTGCCGGTGAGCTTGACATTGCTGAGGGCCTTGGAGCGGCCTCTGTGATAGTGGCAATTGCGAACGGGGTCGACATAACGGTGATCGGTGCTAACAGCAGGTCTCCCGAAGCATTTGCTGTGGCAGTAAAAAATTTAAAAATAAAAGGGATCTCCGATCTGAAAGGCAAAAAGGTAGCCGGATTGAGGGGATCTGTTGTCCATCAGCTTTTTGTCGAACTCCTGCATAAAGAGGGGTTAGCAGAAAAAGATGTTGAATTCTTTCCTATGACTCTCAATGCGGCGGCATCGGCCCTTATAGCGGAAAGGGTGGATGCGGCGCTGCTTGCCGGCACAGAGATACTAAGAGCTGAAAAGGGAGGATGCAGGGTCATCAAGAATGGCAAGGGCATAGTTGAAGGCCTCAGCCTTATAGCGGTAAGACGGGAATTTGCTGAGAAAAATCGGACATCTATTGAAAAATATCTGAAAATAAGAGAGAGCATCCGTCTTGAAGCGATCAATTCCCCGCAGAAATTTGTCCCTTTGCTTAAAAAAGAGACAGGATTGTCAGAGAAAGAAATAAAGATTACTTTGTCAAAATTTAATTATGATGCAAGGATCACAGAAAGTGATATTCAAGAACTTAAAAAGACTGCAGAATATTTAAAAAATGAAAATATTATTAAATCAATCCCGGACATTAATAACATGTTGTGGGAATAACAACCTTTTTAATTAAGAGTCACTTTATCTTTATGTAATATATTTTCTCTTTACAAGCAAGATAATTTTAGTTATACTCAAAAGACTATATTTGTCAGGCTCAAACAGTTGATAATATTACCTAAATATGAAAGGATTGATTTTTTTATGGCAAAACCAAAAAAGGAAAGCTCTGCAAAGAGAGTAAGAAGAAGTCCCGAGGTCCTTATGAAGGAACTCGATGAAAAAATGAAGAAGCTTGAAAGCAGGATATACAAAAAGAACAAAGAAGCAGTACACCACATAGGAACAGCGATACTTAAAAAGGCTAAATTCGATTTCTCCAACTTTACAGATTCTGATCTTGAAGAAATTGTGAATATGACACCAAAAGGTACGGAAATAATAAAAGATATCATTACAAAAGCTTCAGATCAATAAAAATAAGCGATAAGAAAGAGCGGGGGATATGTTTATCCCCCGCTCTTTCTTATCGGGACCCTTCATCAGTTAAGATATTTTTCTTCGAATTCGTTCAGCGGCAGCGGTTTTGAGTAATAATAGCCCTGAACTACCCTGCACCCGAGACTCCTGACGAAATTGACCTGTTCCTCAGTCTCTATCCCCTCAAATACCATCTGGACAGAGTTATTTTTAAATGCGCTGACGAGACCTTCCACAAGGTCGTGTGATAGTTTTCCAGACAGTCCCCGCTGTACAAAATCCCTGTCGAGCTTAAGGACGTCTATCTTAAGTATCTGCAGGAGGGAAAGGGATGAGTACCCTGAACCGAAATCGTCTATGGAAAGCCTGAATCCATAATCAGACAACTCTCTTCCCCTGGAGTTGACCAGGTCTATATGCTGTGCCGCCACTGATTCAGTCAGTTCAAGCTCAAGGAGGTGCGGCGGAACTCTATGCCTCTCTGACATTATCTTCAGATACTTGGTGAAGCTGTTTCCAGCTATGTCAAGGTAGGAAAAGTTGCATGAAAGAGGGAGAATCTCTCTGTCCTCATCAATCCATTTCCTGAGTATCCTGCAGGTCTCTCCGAACATGTACATGTCGATCTTTGTTATGAATCCGCTCTTTTCAAAATAAGGGATGAAATGACTTGGAGGAATGACTTCTCCGTCCTTCTTTATCCACCTTACGAGGGACTCTGCTCCGACAGGCCTGCCTGTCTCAAGGTCAATTTTAGCCTGAAGGAAAGGTACGAACTCCCCCTTTCGAAGTGCTTCCCGCATCGAAGTCTCGATCTCTTTTTCCTTGTTGATCCTTACCAGTATTTTCCTGTCATAGTATGCATATGCTGTCTTGTGCTTCTGGGTTATGCCGCTCTTTGCAAATCCGGCGTTGTCAACGGCAATGTTCAGTGATATGCTGCGGTCCTCTATCAGATATACTCCGCCGTTGAATAAGATGTTATATGTTTTGTCTCCCTTGGAAGCCAGTTTCTCAAGTTCACCAAAAATTATCTTTATCCTGATGTCAATTGATTTAAATTTCTCATAACTGAGGAGAACAGCAAAATGGTCTGCAGCTATCCTTGCGAATGTCTCTTTTGACGTGTCGATGATTCTTTCCAGTACCAGTGCAACGTTTTTAAGGACCGCGTCCCCCTCATCATATCCGAAAGACCCGTTTATGAACTTGAACTCCACAATATCAATGAAAAGTACGGCGAAATTAGTTTCTGGATTTTTCCTGATGATTTCTGGGGCCTCTTCAAGGAAACGGTTGTAGTTGCTGAAGCCTGTTACTCTGTCATGATAGAGGAGTTTTTTGAGGTTTCTCTTGTCTTGTGACTTTGTTATGTTTATCAATGTCAGCGCGATGACGGCGACAACGAGGACCGAGGTCAGTCCCTTCGCAAGTTCCACATCGTGCTCGTATATAATGTCTATGAAGGATACCTTTTCTTTGCTGTAGCTGTGTTTGATAATTATCCCGTTTATCGTCTCTTCGGGGATCGAGTTCAGAGCCTTGTTTATTATTGAAATGAGTATAGTGTCGCATTTTTTTGAAATTCCGAAAGCCACCTGTTCGTTCAGGTCGCTGTAATTGATAGTGTACAAGTCGCTGTACCGCGGCAGACTGATCAGATAATTTGCGACATATGAATTGGCAAAGGTTGCGGAAACTTTGTTCTCTGTGAGAGCGTCAAAGCAGTCTTCCTGAGAATTCAGGTAGACTGTATCGTCAAATTTATGAAATGATTCCACCACTTCCGAAAGGAAATAGTTTTTGGGGAGTGCTATCCTTTCCCCCTTATATCCGCTCTTCCTGTTCATCACCATTACGATCGGAGCGTTGAGGAAGGGTCTGGTTATCCTGAAATTGTTTTTTGAGCCCCAAACGAAGCTCCTGTTGACTCCTGTGAGAATATCAATTTCGCCCTCGCGCATCCTCCGGAGCGCTTCTTCCCATGTTGTAGAATGACTGATCTCCATTTTCAGTCCAGTATAGTCCTTTACAAGTTTCAGGACCTCGTAGTCTATTCCGGCCATACTCTTCTTTTCTCTGTCGTAATATTCAAATGGCTGCCACTGGGGGTCGTAGGAGACTATCAGCACAGGGGACCCTTTGATGAATTCCCTCTCCTTTGAAGTCAGCATGGATTCCCATGTAAGGTTCTTACTATAGTGTTTTTTAAAAAGGTCATTCTTAAAGGAGGGGTTCATCAAGATTATGTCATGCATTGCGTTGTCGACCTTTGAAAGGAGTTCTGTGTTTCCCTCAGCTACTGCGATATAGAAAGGTTCTTCCGGAAATACCCTGATTATTTCAAAATCTGGGGGGACATTGTTCCCAGAAATAAGTGCCCCGTCAACAGACCCTTCAGTCAATGCATCCAGGAGCGATGTATTCTCATCAAAGTCGACATATATAACCTTTATGCCGGCATCAGTAATTGATCTTTCCAGCATCTGGATATGTTTTTTGGGGGCAAACCGGCCTATCCGCTTCATGTTTAAGAATCTAAGGTCGTTTTGTTTAATGCTTTCATTTTTTTTAAGAACATAGAGGCCTACTCTGCAAGTCCCTGATTCCTTTGCCGAGTAGTCGATTTTGCTTGTAAGGTCTTCGTCGTAATGGACATGGCTCAGAATATCGATCCGGCCATCCAGCAGCGATTTGATCGAATCTTTAGCAGTGAGAGGAATGAATTCCAGCTCCCAGTTGTAATACTGTGCGATCTCCTGAAGGTGATCGTAGCTGTAACCGTATTCGGCTCTTAGCTGAGAGACATGAGAGGATCTATCCTGAGATAGGTAACCGACCCTTATAATTTCGGGTTCAGGCAATTCAGCTTTTGCAGGCAGGGGAACAGATGAAAAAAACATGACCTGGAAGGCAATGGCCCCAAGGACTGTCAGGAATATAAAACGAAGATAGGTCCCAAAGCTTCTGGGCATGTCTACACCTCCACATCCGAATGAAAATACATTGCTCAGTTAAAGCTTCTGATGCTTGGCTTTACATTGAAATAATCCATAATAGCATATTCCAGACCATATGAATTTTCAATTAGTAATTATAATAATCAGGTCAGTTTTTATATATAAAAAAGGTAAGTGAAGTTAAAAACTAATGGCTTGCTGAAAGGACTATCACCAGGTCATTTACATTTGTCCCGGTTGGTCCCGTCTTGAAGAGATCCCCTGAAAGGAGCAATGCGTTGTATGAGTCGTTGTTATCGAGCAATTTTGAGGGATCCGTACCGCTTTGTGCTATCTTTTCCCAGGTGTGGCCATCAACGATCCCCCCGGCGGCATCAGTAGGTCCGTCTGTACCGTCAGACCCTGCTGAGAGGATGACTATGTTTCCGGATCCGGATATTTTTGCTGCCGCGGCGAGCGAAAGCTCCTGGCTCCTGCCGCCCTTACCGCTTCCCTTGACTTTTACAGTCGTCTCTCCTCCCCAGAGGAGGCATCTTTTAGCCCCGACGGGGCTGTCTGACGCATCCAGTGCACGTTCTGCCGCAATAGCTCCCGCAAGCTTTGCCTCTCCTTCCATCATGTCTGTAACTATCTCGGAGATATAACCTCTTTTTTCAGCCGCGATTTTCGCTGCCCGGCATAACCCCGCAACGTTACCGGCGATCTCGAATGAGACATTATCCAGAGATTTGGGAGTTTCTGACCTCAGTGCAGACTCAAGGTCCGGATAAAGAGGGATCTTGTATTGCTTCAGGATCGCCAGCGCATCATGTGACGAAGAAGGGTCGGGCGCGGCAGGTCCGGATGCTATCATGTCAAGTCTGTCCCCCGGAACGTCAGAGAGTGTGATCTGGAATATTTCAGCCGGCATGCAGTGGTTCGCGAACCTTCCGCCCTTTATTGAAGAAAGATGTTTCCTGACCGTATTAAGTTCACAGATATCAGCTCCACCGAGGAGGAGCCTGGATGTTACATCTGAGAGGGATCTTAGTGAGAGTCCCGGTGCGGGTTTTTCAAAAAGAGCCGAGCCTCCTCCCGAAACAAGAAAAAGAATGGTTTGGTACCTTCCTGCTTTTCGTGTGATCTCAAGTATCCTCTCGGTCGCTTTCAATGTGTTGCTGTCAGGGAGCGGGTGTCCTGCTTCAAATATCTCTATCCCGGAAAGGGGGCCTCCTGAATGTCTGTATTTTGTAACGATGGCTCCGCAGACTATCCTTTCTTTCAGCTCTTCAGAGGCTGCTTTTGCCATTGTCCAGGAAGCCTTGCCTATCCCTATCAGGATAATATTATCCCTGAGGCGGGCGTTGGCGAGGGATCTTTTCACTGCCCTGCCGGGAAGCATCTCAAACAATGCCTCCCTGAATATTTCAGCTGCGTCCCTTCGCATCCGCCCAAGCATCAAATTTTCACAAGGTACCTTTTGTTAGAGCTTCACGTCAATAATAGCTGTGACTCCCACTCCCTGGACCCGTTTGAACTGCTTGAGGGGATTTTCGGAGTCGATCGGTATCAGCGCCTGGGCCCTGATCCTGTTAAATTCGCCTTCCAGCTGACCAACAGCTTTTACCCTGTCAACTGCAGCCTTTGTAACTCCGCCTACCTGTGCCGCCCCGATCCTTGTCCCGTTTCCTATGGATACTATCGGCACCACTTTTGTGTACCCGTCAAACTTTACGCCCTTGTTGAAGGTCAGCGTGTTTATGAAGTCATTCAGCTGAGGGCCTAAAGCTTTTACCAGAGCTCCACCGCCAAATATGAGAGCCCCTTCCTTCAGTATGTCTCCAATGCTCGCATAAGCGAGGGGGGCAGCCAAAAACATTGAGCAAACGATAAGTATCGCCGCAACGGTCTTTTTGATTTTCAAAAAAAGCACCTTCCTTTCATGATGGGCAAATGTTAAGCGTTTAGTGAGCTTTATGCATCAGCCTTTTAAAGGATTGATGCATCATAACAGGGAGCGATATGTCGGATCTCAGACATGAATGCCGCTGACTTTTCATCATGAGTCAGGATGTGAGTAATATCCGGAGACTTGATCCATTCTTTGTTAAAACCGTGTGTTGTCTCCCCTGGAAGACCCATAAGTGACTCATATAGTGGAGTTTCAGCATTTAAAGAAGTATCGGGTTTCTGTCTTTTTAATGGTGATCACTTACTTCTTTATTTTCCATATAAGGCCGAAAAGTTTCCGGCACTTTCGATCACATCGTTAAGGTGTGCCTCCATAAGTTCAGCGGCCTGTCTTGGATCTCTATCCTTAATGGCTGTCAGGATATTTTCGTGAGGCACATTGAGTGGGGCATCGCACATCCTGAATGTCTCTATGAAGAAATTCTGCCACTCGACCGAAAGCCCGATAAACTCATACATAATTTTTAGCAGGGGGACCCTGGCTATCTTTATGATCTCCCGATGGAATTCAGTCGATATGTCAGCGTAATAGCTTTTCCTCTCCATCTCCCTGTATTGCTGCTCAATGATCTTTTCCAGCTTCATAATATCCCCGGTGGTGGCTTTCAGGGCTGCATGCATTGCTGCCTCACGTTCGATAGCCTTTCTGACAGTAAGTATATCCGTGACCGAATGTCCTTTTAAGTTCCCGGAGTTTTTCAGAAGACTATCCAGGGTCTCCGCAGTCTGCCTGGCATTCCTCAATGCCGAGAGTTTTTTTGTTCCCTCTTTGGTTGTGGCGTGGCCCTGAAAACCAACTTTTGTCAGTAAGCCTCCCTCCCTTAGGGATCTTAATATTCTTCCTGCCCCTGCCTCGCTGATGCTTACTCCCTTTTTCTTCAGGATCACGGAGACGGAACCGGCTCCAACAGGAATATTTGATACCTCAGCAATTTCAAGGACCATCATGTTGATCAGATCCTCATCGTTTGAACGCACTTTAAGGCACCTCCGAATTTATAGGTCGTAATTTTGTTGTCGAGCTGCTCATCAACCCTGAGCAGCTACTTGATGGATTATATTAAAATTTCAGGGGTAATGCAATCTTAGCTGAGAACGATCCTCGTTTTTTTGCATTGTACATTTCGAAATTCTTATTAAGATAAAGGGAAGGAGATGCCCTCGCATTCCTTCCCTTTTTTTGCTTATATTTTCTAAAAGAGACTGTCTGTCTTTTTCCAAACTACCAGTTTTTGGCCTGTATCTCAAAATGTGCCTGCGGATGATCGCAGACAGGGCATTTTTGGGGAGCTTCTTTGCATTCGAATATCGCTCCGCAGTTGCGGCACTTCCAGAAGACTTTACCGTCCTTCAGGAATACGTGCCCTTCTTCAATGTTCTTCGCAAAATCCTTATAACGTTTTTCATGTTCTGCTTCGACTTTTGCTATATTCCTGAACATCTCGGCAAGCTCTTTGAAGCCCTCTTCTTCCGCTTCTTTTGCCATCCTGGGATACATGTCGTTCCACTCGTAATTTTCACCTTCAGCTGCCGCTTTGAGGTTATCTGCGGTCGATCCTATTCCTGAAAGTGCCTTGAAGTGGAGCTTAGCGTGTTCTTTCTCGTTATCGGCAGTTTCCAGGAATATCGCGGATATCTGCTCATATCCTTCCTTTTTGGCAACTGATGCAAAATAGGTGTATTTGTTGCGTGCCATCGACTCTCCTGCAAAAGCTTCCCATAGGTTTTTTTCCGTTTTGCTTCCCCTAAGTTTCATTTATGACGCCTCCATGCCTTATAATTTTTATTGCCATAGATATTTTATAACTATTATATTTAATGTCAAAATATGTAAGCTCTTTTGCCGCAGAGTCTCTTGAAGGGCGAAAGTTATGAATGTATACTCTTAAAACCGTTCAAAAAATTATCCAATTTAAAAACAAAAACGCAGTACTTTTTTCGAAAACTGTTGGTTTTTTTGTTTTATTTTCAGTATAAGCCAAGGAGGGAACAATATGGACAAGATCCATTCGCCTCAGTCGGAGGTGACGATTTCTTTTTGCGCTGCGGCAGGGTTGGGCCTTCAGACAGCTGAAGACCTTGCGAGGCAGATGCTCTCAAAAGCCGGATATTACGTATTCTCTACCAGAGAGTATATGTCGAGAGTAAGAGGAGGCAACAATTCTACACAGATCAGAGTTTCCACCAAACAGGTAAGGGCTTATGTAGACCGTATTGACTGGCTTTTTGCACTTTCTCCGGAGTTAAGGTCAAACATAACAGAAAAAATTACTGAGAATACAAAAATACTTGGTGACGCCTCCGCAATGGAAGATGAGATATCTTCACTTGGAAAAAAAATGATAGATCTTGACCTTGCAAAAAGGGCTGCCGATCTTGGAAGCCCAAAATTTTCCTCGATGATCGTTGCCGGGTTCATAGCAGGTATCTTCATGCTGGAAGAGAATGCCGGAGATGAACTGATCGAAAAGCGTTTCTCAGATGCTGCTCTGGCGGACAAAAACAAAATAGCATTCAGGACCGGACATAAGCTGGGAAAAGACTGCGTAGAAGGCAAGTCAGTCCTGCCGGCACCGGACAAACCGGCCGAAGATGAAATATTTCTCGACGGAAACAGCTCTGTCGCCCTTGGTGCCGCTTCTGCCGGCTGTAACTATATAACTGCCTATCCGATGTCTCCGGGTACCGGTGTCTTTTCATATTTTGCGAAAAACGCAAAACTGCTGGGCAGCGTGGTCGAGCAGGTCGAAGATGAGATATCCGCAATAAATATGGTCGTAGGAGCTGCGTATGCGGGAGCTAGGTCAATGACCACAACTTCAGGCGGCGGATTTGTGCTTATGTGCGAGGGGATCAGTCTGGCCGGAATAACCGAGACGCCGGTAGTGATCCACCTTGCCCAGAGACCGGGGCCTGCCACGGGACTTGCTACCAGGACGGAGCAGGCTGACCTCGAACTTGCCCTTTATGCCGGACACGGAGAATTCCCGCGCGCGCTTTATGCTCCGGTCAATGTTGAAAGTGCCTTCAGGCTTGCAGGCATGGCCTTCCATACTGCTCACAAATACCAGGTGCAGTCGATAATACTCACGGATCAATATTTTCTTGACAGCGGGTATGACATCAAAAGGCCTGACCCTTCATCCGTGCCTGCCCCCGTACATCCCATCAGGACAGAGAAAGACTATAAAAGGTACGCTTTCCCGACGAAGGGTGAATATGTCTCCCCCTTCGGGGTTCCGGGATACGGAGAAGGATTTGTTTCCTTCGACAGCCATGAGCATACCGAAGATGCCCATATAACAGAGGACAGGTCTCTCAGGAAAGCAATGGTGGAAAAGAGACTGAAAAAACTTGAAGCATTGACCGAAGAAGCTATTCCGCCAATCGTTATAGGTCCCGAAAAGTATGACACCGCGGTCATCTGCTGGGGATCTGTATTCGAGCCTCTGAAAGAAGCCATGGAGATGCTTGGCTGCAAAAACGCGGCGCTTATAGCTTGTGAGCAGGTCTATCCGCTTTCGGAGGAATTCCGGAAGATCATTTCATCGCCCTGCAGGAAGATATTTGTTGAGGGAAACGCCACAGGACAGTTCTCAAGGGTGGTGCGCTCCCTTACGGGAACAGGCGCGGATGAAACGATACTTAAATACAACGGTTTCCAGTTCACCGTTGAAGAGCTGGCCGAGGAACTTGACAAGCTCCTGAGCGTAAGATCATAGGGAAAGGGGACTGCTGACAATGATCAAGACAGCATTCGATTACACAGGCGAGATATCCTGGTGCCCGGGATGCGGGGATTATAAGATTCTTGAGTCCCTGAAGATGGCGCTCAGCGAGCTGGGGCTGGACCCCGCAGAGGTAGTGATAGCGTCCGGCATAGGGCAGGCTGCCAAGATGCCTCATTATTTGAAATGCCACTGCGTCAACGGTCTCCACGGCAGGTCTCTCCCCCTTGCTGCGGGCATAAAGGCCTCTAACAGGAGCCTTACTGTTATAGCTGTTGGCGGGGACGGCGACATGTATGGAGAGGGCGGGAACCACTTCATGCATGCCATAAGGAGAAACCCTGACATCACCAATATCGTGTGCAACAACATGATATACGGGCTTACAAAGGGACAGGGATCGCCGACGACCGCGATAGGAATGAAGACCTCGACCCAGCCCTTCGGGGTTACTAGCAAGCCGCTGAATCCGTTGCTTCTCGCTCTCTCGTGCGGGGCGACATTCGTGGCCCGTGCTTCGGCCGCTGATGCAGAGAAGACAAAGGATATCATTGTAAAGGCGATACAGCACAAGGGCTATGCTCTGGTAGACATATTCCAGCCATGTGTCTCGTTCAACAAGGTCAACACCTGGCAGTGGCTCTCTAAGAGTACAAAGTGGCTTGACGAAGAGAGGGATGCGTCAGACAAGCTTGAGGCGATGAGACTTTCAATGGAAACAGACCCATATCCGCTGGGCATTATTTACAGGAGCGAAACCGAAAAGACCTTCGAAGAAAATCAGGCTCCCTATGAAGCAGGGGACGATACTCCGTTATACGCGAGGACGCCTGCCCTCGAAAACATAAGGAAGCTTCTTTCCTGATCTCAGGCGTTAAGGCAGTAAATGAACAGGCCGGGCATCATCAGCCCGGCCCTGTCTTTTATATAATTCTAAGAAATCATTGAAAGGAAGTAGGAATGGACTGTAAGATCCTCGGTGATCTCAGGATGGAAAGATGTTACTAGCATGTTTTCCTCCCTTGCCGCCGTTATTGCCCCATTCTCAGACGAAAGTACCACAACATCCTTTCCCACTGATGAAATGTAGGGGGCCCTGATGAAATACATCGGGATCTTCCCCATGCCCCCAAAATCGCCCGTTGTCATGAAACTCCCCAACTGCCTTCCGTAGGCATTCCGTTTTACGGTGATGTCCATTACCGCAAAATGCTTTCTCTCTTCATTTTCTATCCTTTTAGCCAGGAGTACCATCCCGGCGCATGTACCATAAACAGGAAGCCCTGCCTTTATCATTGGCAGGATCATATCGAAAAGCCCCGATTCCCGAAGTAGTTTTCCCTGAGCGGTGCTCTCGCCTCCGGGAAAGATCAGCCCGTCGATATTTTGGGAAAGATCTGAGACAGACCGTATCTCCTTAACGGATGCACCAAGTTTATCAAGTGCTGAACAGTGCTCCTCAAAAGCTCCCTGGACAGCCACGACCCCTACCGTGAAGACTCTGTCCATTCTTATTTTCCGCGTTCCGCCATCAGTACGGAGATCTCGCTTTCGTTGATGCCGACCATCGCCTCGCCAAGATCCTCTGAGACCTCTGCAAGGATTTTAGGGTCCATGTAGTTTGTGACTGCCTTGACTATAGCAGCTGCGCGCCTTTTCGGATCACCTGATTTGAATATCCCGCTGCCGACAAACACACCCTCAGCGCCAAGCTGCATCATAAGCGATGCATCCGCAGGAGTCGCTACACCACCCGCCGCGAAGTTGACAACAGGGAGCCTGCCCTCCTCATGTACTGATAGGAGGAGTTCATAGGGGACCTGCAGTTCTTTGGCGGCCTCAAATATCTCATCTTTCCTCATTGACCGGACTCTTGATATCTCTGCATTCATAGCTCTCAGATGGCGTACTGCCTGGATAACATCACCGGTGCCGGGTTCGCCCTTGGTCCTAATCATGGTCGCTCCCTCGGCAACGCGGCGCAGAGCCTCTCCCAGGTTTCTGGCTCCGCAGACGAACGGAACTTTGAACATCGTCTTGTCGATGTGGTAAATATCATCTGCAGGGCTGAGGACCTCGCTCTCGTCAATGTAGTCGATCTCGATCGCTTCAAGGATCTGGGCTTCAACGAAGTGGCCTATGCGGCACTTGGCCATGACAGGTATCGATACGGCGGCCTGGATATTCTTTATCATCTTGGGGTCGCTCATCCTCGATATTCCGCCCGCCTGTCTGATATCGGCAGGTATCCTTTCAAGGGCCATAACAGCGCAGGCGCCGGCATCCTCTGCTATGCGCGCCTGATCTGGCGTTGTCACGTCCATTATCACTCCGCCTTTGAGCATTTTTGCGAGATCTCTATTAAGTTTCACCTGTTCGCTGATGATCATTATGATCATTCCTCCTTGTAGTTTATTAAAAAGCGTATTATATTTATAAATGTCAATTGTCATTTCCACAATGGACAGATTTTAGCATTTTGAACATGACAGATAGGAGTGCATACAGTGATATATGATTTCATCGTAGTTGACCCTGATTCTGAAGCGCCCCTATGGATGCAGATCTATCAGGGAATTGCGGAAGCGCTTGAGAGGCAGATGATGGGGCCTTCAGACAGGCTTCCTTCGATCCGCGACTTGTCTAAAGGTCTGGGAATAAGCCGTTCCCCTGTGGAAAACGCATATGTTCACCTCCAGCTGGATGGTTTCATAGAAAGCAGGCCTAAAAGCGGATATTTCGTACTAAAAAGGCCAAAAGAGTCAAAAGATGGTCCGCCCCTTAAGCCGGATGGACTTAATTATTCAGTTCTTTACGACCTGACCAGCACCGGAATAGATTCAAAGACAGCTGACATACCGGTTTGGAGAAAACACCTGCGTGCTGCCCTGAACATGCAGGACAAGATAATCTCCGGAGGAGACCCCCAGGGTGAGGTCGAGCTGAGGGATGCCCTGGTCAGATATTGCTTTGAGGCACGCAAAGTAAAGGCATCCGCAGACCGTATCGTCATATCTTCAGGAACGCAGCAGCTGCTTACAGAACTGTGCAGGATGATGGGAAAGGTCGGGACTGTGTCTATAGAGCGCCCGGGATATGCTCAGGGGGAGCGTATTTTTCGTGATTTTGGCTGGAAGGTCGAGTACATTGGCAATGCAGGTGAATTGCCCGGCAAAGAACTAAGTGGACAAAAGTACGGTCTCTTTGCGGACATTACATCCAACAGGCCGCAGATGTCCCTCTCAAAAATATCAAAAAGACGAAAGGGACTGATCGATTGGGCTGAGGAGAATGATTCATACATACTTGAGGATGACTATAACGGCGAGCTTCGTTATCTTTCACGGTCAGTTCCTTCACTTCAGGGTGCCTGCCCTGAGAGAGTCATATACATAGGCAGCTTCTCCAGGCTTCTTCTTCCTTCCGTTCGAATTGCCTACATGGTCATTCCCCATCACCTGGCGGAGACTGCCAGGATAAAAAGCTCGCTTTATGACCAGACATCCAGCAAGATAGAGCAGCTTGCCCTAGCCGAGTACATCAGGGACGGTCATCTGGAACGCCATATCAGGAGAAGCAGAAAGACATATCAGGTAAAAAGTAAGGAGATGCTGAGGGCACTTCAGGAGATTTTTAAGGATAAGGCTGAGTGCAGGCTTCTGGAAACGTCACTCTGCGCAGCTGTTACGATCAAAACGGATGCAGACGAAGGGGCCCTTTTCGGATCAGCCTTATCAGAAGGGATAATGATAGATCAGCTCTTTTGTTCGTCCGAAGGGCGCTACACGGTTAATCTCTCTTTTGCCGGGATACCTCTGGAAAAGATCAGACCGGCGATCAAGGCACTCGGCTCAGCCTGGCATCAATTTATCAGGTGAGCTGCTTGCCCTTGGCTTCAATGTCGTTGTATCTTTTTCTTATTGCCGGGACAGCCTCCACTGTGATCACACCGGCGAGTATCATGGCTGAGGCCATAAATATCCTGAAGGTCATGGGTTCGCCGATGAATATCACCCCGGCGACAGAGCCGAAAACTCCGGAAGTGGAGAGAAGTATAGCCACATGTGTGGCATTCGTGTACTTTTGAGCAACAGTTTGTATGACAAGAGTCAGCGCGAAGCCTATTGTGCCGGTGTGTACCAGCGCGAGCCATGCCTTGGGAGGGATGTTTGCGGGAAAGGGCTCGAATATCGCTGCGGCAGCCACAGCGAGAAGCATCCCCCCGAAAGCCTGCCAGCAGGTCAGCGCATATGGGTCGACTCCCCTCACGTACTTCTGGACAAGCAGTATATATATTGTAACAAAAACGCATGAAGCAAAGCTGAGCAGATCTCCGAGATTGACCGAAAGATTCACGTCAAGCATAAGGCCGACCATACCGGCCGTACATAAGATTACCGACAGCACTACGTGCCAGCCGGGGAATTTTTTTGTGATGATCCAGACGGAGAGGGGGACGAGTACCACGGACATTGAAATTATGAAGGACTGGTTGCCTGCCGTTGTATAAAGGAGACCAATTGCTCCGCACAGGTAGGCGCATATGAAAACCATGCCTACGAGAGTACTCTTAAGGCGCGCATCTTTGGGAAGGAGGAATGCCTTTTTCCCGAAAAAGACCATCACAGTTGCCCAGGCAATTGCGAAACGGAGACCGCAGAACCAAAGAGGGGTTATCCCGTCAAGAGCGTCCCTTATTACAACATTTGTTGTTCCCCAAATTAAGGCGACGAATAGTATTCCCATATCGCCAAGCAACATATAAAGCCGGTTCCTGTCCACGAAATGCCTCCTAACAGATACACACGGGCCCTATTTTAAACCTATATTGGAAAAAAGCCAAAGGATAAAAGTCCGATCCGGTGAGTTTAAGACCTGCTTTTTAATGAGAGTGTCCCTTCGTTGAAAGAACATAGGATCTCACCTGAATCGATAAGAGGTGAGAGCAGTGCTGCAACAGTGCTCTGTATAAGGACATACTGGGACAGATTCATGTCAAGTCCATGCCTTTTAGCGAGCTTTCCGACTATCCCATCTCTTGTAGAAGGCTCTGAACATATTTCAAGTATCTCATCCTTCAGGGCGTTCAGGCACCTTCTGTTGGCGTCTGTGACAGGAACGATGTCTTCACATATGTCTCCGTGTGAAGGGACAAAAAAGTCCGCTTTGAAGCTGTCGAGCATGTCAAATGTCTCCATGGCTCTGCAGTGGTCTGCAGTGAAGGGTATCCCGTATTTGTTCAGTATTCGCTCGGATATTACGGAATCTGCAGTAAAGAGGACACCGTCAGGCGTCAAAACGCCGATCTGTCCGTGTGCATGTCCCGGAAGAGCTACTATCCCAAGCCCCCATCCATCTATGACGGAATCGGGACTCAGCAGAAGAGTCACATTTGAGGGTTCCGCCTGAAGAAATTTATTGGATATTGCCTTTGGGGCTCTCCCTGACCACAGGATCTCCGGTTCCATTTCCGGCATATCGATGAAGGGAGCTTCCTTGGCAGAAGCTGCGATCCCGCATTCCGTCCTCTTTTGTATAAAAGCGTTGCCTCCAACATGGTCAGCGTGAAAATGGGTGTTTATTATAAGTTTTATCTTCCAGTTTTTTTCTTCTGCAAGCCTGAGGATCTTCCTGCCCGACGAAGAGTCGTTCCCGCTGTCTATGAGCACGGCCTCTCCGTTGAGCACGTATGCTCCGATGTTGACGGGGCCGCAGGCAGCCCATGTGTTCCCTTTTATATTGCTAAATTCCATGATCGCTCACCTCAGCTTTAATTATAGAACATCAAGAAGAATGATTTATAAATAAGAGGACAGAAGAAATAAAAAAAGGCGGGTCAAACGACCCGCCCTGATAAGACTTTTTTTGATCTTCTTAGACTACGTTCGGCTCGACTATGCGTTCTCCGCGCTCGAACCGGCGGTAATCCATGATCGTCGGGTCGATCGGCGGTTTGTCGCCGTTCAGAAGTGCCGTCATTATCTGGCCGGCAACAGGGCCAAGCATGAATCCGTGTCCTGAGAAGCCTGTCGCATGCCAGAAGCCCTTGACATCAGTCTCTCCAAGGATAGGAGCCGCGTCTGGGGTCATGTCGTAATATCCCGCCCACTGGCGCACTACACGGATGTCCTTCGCCCTTGGAAGCATCTTGATCAGAGTCTTTGCGATGCTTGCAACTGAGTGAGCAGTTGCCGTATATCCCAACAGGGGTTCATGTGCAGGGCTTTCTCCTGCAATGATAGATCCGTGGGGGCGCTGCTGGATGTAATAGTTGCCGCTGAAGCTCATAAGCATCGGAGGGCAGACGCCCGGATCTACAGGCTCAGTGATGAGTATCTCGTGACGCTCTGCCCAGTTGGGGAGTTTGATGCCCGCCATCTTGGCGATGTCCTGCGCCCATGCGCCTGCACAGTTGATGACCTGTCCGCATTCGATGGTGCCGCGGCTTGTCTCTACTGCTTTGATATCTCCGGATTCGACTTTAAGTCCCTTAACTTCAGTAAATTTGTAAAATTTTGCTCCGTGGCGCTTTGCCGCTTCCTGGAAGGCGAATGTGGTCAGGAAGGGGTCCGCATGTCCGTCTCTCTGATAGAAGGTGAATCCGAGTGCGTCATCTACTGCCACGCCGGGGCATATTTCCTGAGCTCTTTTTACGTCAGTGAATATTTCAGTTTTGATGCCGAGGCTGTGCTGAAGTTCTACGTTCTTTTTGAACTGAGCCCATTCCTTGTCTTTGTATGCAACAAGAAGGTATCCGCCCTGGTTGAGTCCTGTGGGAAGGCCCAGCTCTTCATCAAGCTGCTCGAATGTGTCAAGGCATGAGAGAGCCATACGGCAGTTGAGTTCGAGTCCCCACTGTGCACGTATACCGGCTCCGCAGCGGCCCGTTGAACCTGAGCATACGGTGTTTTTCTCTATCAGGACAACGTTCTTTCTTCCTGATTTTGCAAGGTAATATGCAGTAGCTGTTCCGACGACTCCTCCGCCAATTATTACTACATCAGCTGTTTTCGGAAAATCCATCATACGCACCTCCTACTCGTCCTCGGCAAGAAGGCCGAGCTTTATTGGTTTTACCGGAGGCCTGATGGTTCCGGGGTCAAGTTCTGATATCGGTTTGCCTGTCGCCTTGGAAAGCTCGCGAAGGATTATGTCGCGGCAGCCTCTGC